>NZ_JBEZYV010000006.1:0-281838 GCF_040638905.1 Streptomyces virginiae
AGTGTCTCCTCGGCTCGGCGCCCGCGGGCATGTCGCGGTGGTACCCGGTGGTCGCGCCTCGTCCTGCGGGGACACTCCGCCGTGTCCCCGCCCCATGGCAGGGCTCCGACAGTGCCCGAAAACGCCCCGGCCGACTCGGCGGTTCCCGGAGCGGGCCCGACGCGTGGGGAGCGGGGGCGGGGAGGGGTGTCCCCGCAGGACGAGCGCGCAACCACCGGGCACAACCGCGACACCCCGTACGCGCCGAGCCGAGGAGACACCCCTGCCCGGCCCGCGGACCGGCCCCCACCGTGCCCGGATCCCGCCCCGCGAACCGGTCCGTAGGACGACACGCTCGGCGTGCTGGCCGCAGCAGGGGCGGGCCGGACGGGGGACCTCGGTCGATCGAACAAGTGTTTCGCACGGATATTCGAATTGCTCTATGGTGGAGAGCGGGGGTGGTGTTCTACGAGCGAAGCAGGAGGCCGCGGGTGCCTGGTTTTACGCATCTGCACACCGTTTCGGGGTTCTCCGTGCGCTACGGAGGATCGCACCCGGAACGGCTGGCGGAGCGTGCCGCCGAGCGGGGCATGGACGCCCTCGCCCTGACCGACCGCGACACCCTCGCGGGCGCGGTCCGGTTCGCGAAGGCGGCGGCACAGGCGGGCATCCGGCCGCTGTTCGGCGTGGACATGGCGGTGTCGCCCGCCGGGTCCCCCGCGGCGGGCTCGGCCGGGCCGGGGGGCTCGACCGCGTCCGCCGCGGGCGGCGGTCCGGGCGAGGCCTCGTACCGGCGGCGCACCCCCGTCAAGGGCGGGGCCTTCCTGGACGAGTCCGCCGCGCGGGCCGTCTTCCTGGCCCGGGACGGGGCCGCCGGCTGGGCCGAGCTGTGCCGGATGGTCACCGCCGCCCACGCGACGGCCGCCGAGGTCCCGCTCGTCCCCTGGGACGCCCTGCGCGGGGAAGGCGTCTTCGTCCTCCTGGGCCCCGGCTCCGAGGTGGGGCGGGCGCTCGCGGCGGGCCGTCCCGACCGGGCCGCCCGGCTGCTCGCGCCCTGGCGGGAGATCTACGGCGACTCCCTGCGCCTGGAGGCCGTCCACCACGGCCGCACCGGCACCGGCCCCGGCTCGCTGCGGCTGGCCGCCCGTACCGTCGGCTTCGCCGCCGAGCAGGGCGTCCCGGCCGTGCTCACGAACGCCGTCCGCTACGCCGACCCCGGCCAGGGCCCGGTCGCCGACATCCTCGACGCCGCACGCCGTCTGGTCCCCATCGACCGCCGGGGCCCCCTCGACACCGGCGAGCGCTGGCTCAAGGCCCCCGCCGCCATGGCCGAGGCCGCCGACCTGATCGCCCGGGCGGCCGGCCTCGGCCCCGCCGACGCCCGACGCCTGCTCGCGCAGACCCGGCAGACCGCCGAGGCCTGCTGCGTGGACCCCGAGGACGACCTCGGCATGGGCTCCGTGCACTTCCCCGAGGCCCGGCTCGTCGGCGCCGCCCACCGCAGCGCCCAGCGGGTCCTCGCCTCCCGGGCCTCCGCCGGCATGGTGCTGCGCGGCTACGCGGGCGACCCCGCCTACTGGGAGCGGATGCACCACGAGCTCGACATCATCGCCCACCACGGCTTCGCCTCGTACTTCCTGACGGTCGCCCAGGTGGTGGACGACGTACGGAAGATGGGCATCCGGGTGGCGGCCCGAGGCTCCGGCGCCGGCTCCCTCGTCAACCACCTGCTCGGGATCGCGCACGCCGACCCCGTCGAGCACGGCCTGCTGATGGAGCGCTTCCTGTCCAAGCGCCGGCGCGTCCTGCCCGACATCGACATCGACGTGGAGTCCGCCCGCCGGCTGGAGGTCTACCGGCGGATCATCGACCGGTTCGGCGCCGACCGCGTCGCCACCGTCTCCATGCCCGAGACCTACCGGGTCCGCCACGCCATCCGGGACGTCGGCGCCGCCCTCTCCATGGACCCGGCCGTCACCGACCGGCTCGCCAAGGCCTTCCCGCACATCCGGGCCCGCGACGCCCGCGCCGCGCTGCAGGAGCTCCCCGAACTGCGCGACGTGCGCGGGGAGTCCTACGGAAGGCTGTGGGAGCTCGTCGAATCGCTGGACGCACTGCCGCGCGGGGTCGCCATGCACCCGTGCGGGGTGCTGCTCTCCGACGCCTCGCTGCTCGCCCGTACGCCCGTGGTCCCCACCAGCGGCGAGGGCTTCCCCATGTCCCAGTTCGACAAGGACGACGTGGAGGAGCTCGGACTGCTCAAGCTGGACGTGCTCGGCGTACGGATGCAGTCCGCGATGGCGCACGCGGTCGCGGAGATCCGGCGCGGCACGGGGCGGGAGCTCGACCTGGACGACCCGGCGCAGGTGCCGCCGGGCGACCGGGCCACGTACGAGCTGATCCGCTCGGCCGAGACGCTGGGCTGCTTCCAGATCGAGTCGCCGGGCCAGCGGGACCTGGTGGGGCGGCTGCAGCCGGCCACCTTCCACGACCTGGTCGTCGACATCTCCCTCTTCCGCCCGGGGCCGGTGGCCGCCGACATGGTGCGGCCCTTCATCGAGGCCCGGCACGGGCGGGCGCCGGTGCGCTTCCCCCACCCGGACCTGGCCGACGCGCTGCGCGAGACGTACGGGGTGGTGGTCTTCCACGAGCAGATCATCGAGATCGTGGACGTCATGACCGGCTGCGGGCGGGACGAGGCGGACCGCGTGCGGCGCGGGCTGTCCGACCCGCCGTCGCAGGCGCGGATCAAGGTCTGGTTCGCGGCGAGGGCGGCCGAACGCGGCTATCCGGTGGAGGTGATCGCCCGTACCTGGGAGATCGTGGAGGCCTTCGGCTCGTACGGTTTCTGCAAGGCGCACGCGGTGGCCTTCGCCGTGCCCACCTACCAGTCGGCGTGGCTGAAGGCGCACCACCCGGCGGCCTTCTACGCCGGGCTGCTCACCCACGATCCGGGGATGTACCCGAAGCGGCTGCTGCTGGCGGACGCGCGGCGGCGGGGCGTGCCGGTGCTGCCGCTGGACGTGAACCGGTCGGCGGTCGCCCATCGCATCGAACTGGTGTCCGATGCCGGTGGGGTGTGGGGGCTGCGGCTGGGGCTCACCGACGTCCACGGCATCAGCGGGGCCGAAGCGGCCCGGATCGAGTCCGGACAGCCCTACGCCTCCCTGCGCGACTTCTGGGACCGGGCCCGTCCGGGACGGCCGGTCGCCGAACGGCTCGCCCAAGTGGGGGCCTTGGACTCGTTCGGCGCGAACCGGCGCGACCTGCTGCTGCACTTGACGGAACTGCACGGCGCGCAGCGCGCGGCGGGTGCGCGCGGTGCCCAACTCCCGCTGGAGGGAGGCCGGTCCACGGCGTCCGTCGGGCTGCCCGACCTGAGCGACGCGGAACGGCTCAGCGCCGAGCTGGGCGTCCTCGGCATGGACGCCTCGCGGCACCTGATGGGCGACCACCACGCCTTCCTGGCCGAGCTGGGAGTGATCCCGGCGCGCCGGCTGCGGGAGACCGAGCACGGGCGGACCGTACTGGTCGCGGGGGCCAAGGCGGCCACCCAGACCCCGCCGATCCGGTCCGGGAAGCGGGTCGTCTTCACGACGCTGGACGACGGTACGGGCCTGATCGACCTGGCCTTCTTCGAGGACAGTCACGAGCGGTGCGCGCACACCGTCTTCCACTCCTTCCTGCTGCTGGTACGAGGTGTCGTGCAGCGGAGGGGCCCGCAGAGCCTGAGCGTGGTCGGGGCGGCGGCGTGGAACCTGGCCGAGCTGGTGGAACTGCGGGCGGCGGGCGGCCTGGACGCGGTCGCGGCCCGCCTCGCCGAGCCGGCCGGCGAACCGGTCGGCGGGCAGGACGGCGAACTTGTCGCCGTAGGGGAGGGCGGGGGCGACGGGGAGCCGGCGGCGAAGGCCCCCGGGCGCACGATCCGCATGTCCACGGGGTACGAGATGAACCCCTGGGCCGACCTCCAGCCGCCCGGCACCGGCCCCGCGACCGGCCGCAAGCTGTGGCACTCCAGCCCGGGGAGCGCGGGATGAGCGCCACCGGGAAGGCCGTGATGTGCCTGCGACTGCACCCCGCCGGCGGAGGGCCGCTCGGGGCGCGGGAGTACGCCGGGGTGCTCGCTCTGCTCGGCGGGATCACCCCTGCCGTGCAGGCCCTGCCGCCCGACGCCGCCGTCGCCGATGTCCGGGGCGCGCTGCGCTACTTCGGCTGCGACGCCCGCCGGCTCGCCGCGGTGATCCGGGTCCGGGCCCTCGCCCTCTACGGCGTGGACGCCGCCGTCGGCGTGGCCGGCAACCCCATGCTGGCCCGGGCGGCGGCCCGCGAGGCCGGGCCCGGGGAAACCCTGGTGCTCCCCGAAGACCCCGCCGCCGTACGGCAATTCATGGCGGACAAGCCCGTCACCGCGCTCGACGGGGTCGGGCCCAAGGCCGCCCGCACCCTGTGCTCCTACGGCCTCGATTCCGTCGGCCGGGTCGCCGCCGCCCCGCCCGCCGCCCTGCGGCGGATCCTCGGCGCCCGGCTCGGCCGCGAGGTGCACGAGCGCGCCCTCGGGATCGACCGGACCCCCGTCCGGCCGGGCGCGGCCGCCCGCGCCATCGCCGCCGAGCGGCTCTTCGACCGGGACGAGCTGGATCCCGTACGGCACCGGCGGGCGCTGCTCTCGCTGACGGAGGAGCTCGGTGCGAAGCTTCGTACACAACAGGACGGGCAGGTGTGCCGGGTCCTCTCGCTCACCGTCCGCTGCGCCGACCGCACCACGCTCACCAGGACCCGCACCCTGGCCGAACCCACGGCGCACTCCGCGGCCCTGACCGCCACGGCCTACGCCCTGTACGAGGGCCTCGGTCTGCAGCGGGCCCGGGTCCGTGCGCTGTCCCTGCGGGCCGAGGAGCTGATCCCGGCCGAACGGGCCGTACGGCAGCTCAGTTTCGACCCCGAGGACGAGAAGGCCCGCCGCCTGGAAGCGGTCACCGACCGGGTCCGTACGCGCTTCGGTCCGCACGTCATCGCCCGTGGCACGCTGGCCGCCTGACGGTCGATCGGACGACACGCGAGTTTTTACCGACGCGTAACTTCCCTGTGTTGCTACTCACACGTAATTTAGCGGCAGCAGCCCCCTTGTGATCCGGATCACGGGACGAACCCCCACGCTCATCCCCTTGAGTCGACCGCAAGGAGATCACACGATGCTGCCCTGGAGACGCCTGCTCCGCCCGCTGGCCGTCCTCACCCTCACCGCCGCCGCACTCGTGGCCCCCACCGGCGCAGCGCAGGCCGCATCCGCCCCCAGCAGCGGCTGGAACGACTGGTCCTGCAAGCCGTCCGCCGCGCACCCGCGCCCCGTCGTCCTCGTCCACGGCACCTTCGGCAACTCCTGGGACAACTGGCTGGGCTTCGCCCCGTACCTCGTGCACCGCGGGTACTGCGTCTACTCGCTCGACTACGGCCAGCTGCCCGGCGTGCCCCTCTTCAACGGGCTCGGCCCCATCGACAAGTCCGCCGAACAGCTCGACGTCTTCGTCGACAAGGTGCTCGCCTCCACCGGCGCGTCCAAGACCGACATCGTCGGGCACTCGCAGGGCGGCATGATGCCGCGCTACTACCTGAAGTTCCTCGGCGGCGCGTCCAAGGTGAACGCGCTGGTCGGGCTCGCCCCCGACAACCACGGCACGACCCTGCTCGGCTTCACCAAGCTCCTGCCGTACTTCCCCGGAGCCGAGGACCTGATCAGCAGCGCGACCCCCGGCCTCGCCGACCAGATCGCCGGCTCCGCCTTCCTGCAGAAGCTCAACGAAGGCGGCGACACCGTGCCCGGGGTGAAGTACACGGTGATCGCCACCAAGTACGACGAGGTGGTGACCCCCTACCGGAGCGGCTTCCTGGAGGGGCCGAACGTCCGCAACGTCGTGCTCCAGGACCTGTGCTTCCTGGACCTCTCGGAGCACGTCACCATCGGGCTCACCGACCGGATCGCCTGGCACGAGGCGGTCAACGCCCTCGACCCGGCCCATGCCGAACGGACCACCTGCGCCTCGGTCTTCGACTGACCCGGGGCGCGGGCGGTCCGCCCGGTGTGAAGGTTCCTACCGGCTAGCGACCGTGCCGGCCCGTCGCCGTCGCACGGCGGCGGGCCATCGCGAACAGCACGGCCGCGCCGATGGCCAGTGCGCCGGCCCCGGTGATGGCGATGGACGGGGTGGCACTGTTGCCACCGGTCTCCGCCAGGTTGCCGCCGGCCGGGGTGCCCGAGCCCGCCGAGCCCGCCGAGCCCGCCGAGCCCGCGGAGTCCGACGAGTCCGCGGAGGACGGCGAGGACGGGGAGGCGAGCGGGGCTCCGGCCGCGCCGTTCGTCTTCGGGTCGTTGTCGCCGTGGCCGTGGTGCTCCACCGAGGACTTGCCGGCGCCGTCGGCGATCTGCTGGTCGGTCGGGGCGGAAGGTTTGTCGGACGGCTTGGACCCGTTGCCGTTGCCGTTCCCACCACCGGTGCTGGGCCTGGTGCTCGGCGAGGCGCCCGTACCGCCATTGCCTCCGTTGCCCCCATTGCCGCCGTTGTCCTTGCCGAAGACCACGTCCGAGCAGGTGTAGAAGGCCTCCGGACTGTCGGAGCGCTGCCAGATGCTGTAGATCAGGTGGCGGCCGGACTTGTCGGGGACGGTCCCGGAGAAGACGTAGTCGCCGTTCTGCATGCCCGGGTCGGTGGCCTTCGCGAACGGCGCGGGCTCCAGGTCGGACCACTTCAGCGGCTTCGCCGGGTCGTAGCCGTCCTTCGTCACGTACAGCTCGAAGGAGCCCTTGTGCGGGGCCGTGCCCTTGTAGCGGAAGGTGTGCGGGCCGGCGGACAGGGGGCTGGCCGGCCAGTCGGCGCGGGCCAGGTCCAGTCCCCGGTACTTGTCGTTGCCGGCCGAGCACAGCTGGCCGTTCGGGATCAGCGCCCGGTGGTTGCCGGCCGCGTTGGCGATGTTGACGGCGTTCCAGTCGTAGAACGCCTGTGTCCCGCTCGACGCGACCGCAGCCTTGCACGCCGCCGACTTCGGTGACTCCGGTCCCTCCGCGTAGCACGCCGCGACCCTGCTGACCGGGTCCGTCATCGAGCCGTGGGCGGCCGCGGGAACGGCGGCGTACGCGGCCAGCGCGAGCGGGGCGAGACCGGCGGCGGCGATACGGATCGGCGTCACGGTGCGGCGGCGTGCGGACATGAGTGGGTCTCCTTCGGGCAAAGGCAGGGGTGCGCCGGCGGATCGGGGCTCGGCGGCGCCGCCCCCCGGCGGCGCCACGACCGGCCCTTCCTGTCCTGGCCCCGCCAAGCTAGCCCCCGGACCACGCCTTTTCGCCGCCGGCACCCCCCAGGAGAGGATCCTTAGGGTCCGCTTAAGGAAGGCGAAAGAGCGGCATCAGGAACCGCACCCGGCCCGCAGGGAAAACGCCGTTCTACCGCAGGAGGGCGGCCAGGCCATGCTCGGAGCGGGCCTGGTCGTCCAGGGCGTCCAGGGCGCGGACGGCCTGGGCGGCCGCCTCCGGGTCGCTCGTCGCGAGGCCGCTCTCGGCGAACTCGTCCTCGTCCAGCCGAAGTACGTACGTCCCGTCCGCCGAGACCCACAGATCGAGGTCCAGGTCCTCCACGAGGATCTCCCCGCTCCGCACCAGGGCCGGGCGTGTCACGTCGCAGTACCAGCCCTTCAGGGCGCCGTCGCCCGTGCGCACCTCCTTGACCGCGTACCAGCGGGTCCGCCAGAAGTGCTCGACGAACACGTCGCCCGGCTCGAAGCGGACGAAGCCGAAGTCCCGTACGCCCTCGGCCGCCCAGGGTGCCCGTACGCAGATGCGGTCGCCGTCGTCGGCGACCTGCGTCGCCGGATAGCGGATCTTGGTCCGGCCGGCCTTGGTCAGGACGACGGTCAGTTGCTCGGCCACCGGTTCCCCAGCTCCCTGGTGTAGTGCGTCTCGGTCGCGCAGATCTCGTACCCGAACCACCGGTTGATGGCGAGCATCGGTTCGTTGCCGCTGTCGTTGCCGGTGAACGCCTCGGTGTACCCGGCCGCGCGGGCCCGGTGCAGGGAGGTGTTCTTGGCGAGTTTGGCCAGGCCGCGCCCCCGGAAGGCGCGCAGCGTGCCGGTCATCGCCGAGCCGTAGCGGGTGGCGCCGTCGGTCCGGGCTGCGCTGAAGGCCACCGCCCGCCCGTCGACCAGGGCGACGGTCGTCAGCTCCTTGTCGAGGGAGGGGTTGTGCCAGATGTGGGCCAGCCAGTCCTCGTAGTCGTCGAGATCGGCCGGCACGTCACCCGGTTCGTCGGCCGTCGACTCAGCGTCGATCGCGAAGAGCGGACGCGGGTCCGCGGCGAAGGCCGTCGCGGGCCGCAGCTCCACCCCGGCCGGAAGGGCGTCCGGGAGCGCGGGCAGCGCGGCCGCCGTCAGGTCCAGGCGCAGGAAGTGCGCCGAGCGGCCGGGCCGGTAGCCGTGCCGCTCGGCGAAGGCGCGGTGCGCGGGCTCGTCGAGCACCCAGGCGTACGAGTCCACCGCGCCCCGGGCGGCCAGGTGCTCCTCGGCCGCGCCCAGCAGGAGCCGGCCGGCGCCGAGGCCGCGGCGGGCGGGGTCGACGTACGCGTTGACGTATCCCTGGCCCGGCCGGGGGCTGTCGTGTGCGATGCCGACCTGGGCGCTGCCGACGACCTCGCCGTCCTGGGTCTCGGCGACGAGGACCCGGTGGTGCCGGGCGGGGTGGGCGCCGGAGAGCTCGAAGGCCACGTCCACGGCACTGGTGATCAGGAACGGCAGGGCCGCGCGGCGTACCCGTACCACCGACTCCACGTCACGGAGGTCACCCGGACGGAGATCGCGGATCAGAACAGTCATGCGGCAGACGCTACGGGCGCACGCGCGCCCGGCGCCTCCCAATTAACCGGCGATGGTGGACAATCACCCCCGTGAGCTCGACGAACCTGAAGATCGCCATCGACGGCTCGGCCGGGTCGGCCGCCCCGTACGAACAGCTGCGCGCGCAGATCGCCGCCCGGGCCCGGTCGGGGAAGCTGCCGGCCGGCTTCAAACTGCCGACGGTACGGGGGCTGGCGGAGGAACTGGGGCTGGCCGCCAACACCGTCGCGAAGGCCTACCGTGCGCTGGAGGCCGACGGGGTGATCGAGACGCGCGGCCGCAACGGGACCTTCGTCGCGGCGGCGGGGGAGGGCGCGGCGCGTGAGGCCGCGTCGGCCGCGCAGGCGTTCGCGGAGCGGGCGCACCGGCTGGGGCTGACGGAGGCGGAGGCGATCGCCTCCGCCACCGCCGCCCTCCGGGCCCGGTTCGCCGCGAAGTAGCCGCCTGCCGCCCCGCCCCGGCGGGCCCGCGGTCCGGCGGAAACCTGCCCGGCTCGCCGAGGCCCGGCCTGCCGAGGCCCGGCCTGCGGGGGCTCCGCCCCCGGCCCCGCGCCTCGATCGGTCCGGGGAGCCTGCCCCTTTGGCGACACGACCTAGAGGTAGAGCCCCGCCTCCGAGTGGGACTGCGGTGGCAGGACCGCCGCCGGGCCCGTGCCGCGGCGTAGGGCGAAGAGCTCCGCCAGGGTGGCGCCCTCGCGCGGGACGCCCTCCTCGGTGCCCAGCCAGTCCACCGCCTCCCCGTGGGTCAGCCGGCCGACCTCGATACGGGCCAGGCAGCGCCCGGGGCGGACCACCGCCGGGTGGAGCCGTTCCAGGTCCTCGTTGGTCGTCACGCCGACCAGGACGTTGCGGCCCTGCCCCAGCAGGCCGTCCGTCAGGTTCAGCAGCCGCGACAGCGCCTGGCCCGCCGTGTGCCGGGCCTCGCCGCGGATCAGCTCGTCGCAGTCCTCCAGCAGCAGGAGCCGCCAGCGGCCCTTCGCCGTGCCCTCGTCCTCGCCGATCGCGATGTCCATCAGGTAGCCGACGTCGTTGAACAGCCGCTCCGGGTCCAGGACGCAGTCCACCTGGCACCAGTCCCGCCAGGACCGGGCCAGCGTGCGCAGGGCAGAGGTCTTGCCCGTGCCCGGCGGGCCGTGCAGCAGGAGCAGCCGGCCCGCGATGTCGTCCGGGGTCACCTTCATCAGCCGGTCCATGGCCGCGGCGACCGGCGCGGTGTAGTTGGGCCGTACCTCCGCCCAGGTTCCCGCGGCGATCTGGCGGGTCGTCCGGTACGGGCCGCGGCGCGGGGAGACGTACCAGAAGCCCATCGTGACGTTCTCGGGCTGCGGTTCCGGCTCGTCCTGCACGCCCTCGGTGGCCCGGCCGAGCACGCCGGCGGCGAGCTCGTCGCTGACGGCCGTCACGGTGACGTCCGCGCCCCGGCTCCACCGGGAGACGAGCATCGTCCAGCCCTCGCCCTCGGCGAGGGTGGCGCTGCGGTCGCTGTCGCGCGCCGAGCGCAACACCGTGGCCTCCGGCGGCAGGAGGGTCGCCTCCACCTTGACCCGCTCGATCGACACGCTGTGCGAGTAGGGCTGCTCGCCCGAGGCGAACCGGCCGAGGAACAGCGCGTCGACGACGTCCGACGGTGAATCGCTGTCGTCGACGTTGAGCCGGATCGGCAGCGCGTCATGCGGGTTGGCTGGCATGGCGCCCATGATCCGGCACGAGGTGCCCTCGTGCACCCGTGTTTCGCCGGATCGGGTGCCAAGTTCCCCCTCCAAACGCAGGGGGGCGTGAAGATTCGGGCCGCAACTCCACTCCGAACATTCTTGGCATGGACACTTCCGACAACCCCCGGCTGCTTGTACCAACAACTCAGGAGTAACCCCCACAAGGAGCCGCACACATGAGCATGAGAATGTCGCGCTTCGCTGCCCTGACCTCCTCCCTCTTACTCGCCGCGAGCGCCGCGCTGTTCGGCGCCGGCCAGGCGGCCGCCGCCCAGGCCGACTTCGGCTACGTCGCCCTCGGCGACTCGTACTCGTCCGGACTCGGTGCCGGCAACTACGACGGCGCGAGCGGCAACTGCAAGCGCACCACCCGCGCCTACCCCGCCCTCTGGGCCGCGGCCCACTCCCCCCAGACCTTCGCCTTCACCGCCTGCTCCGGCGCCCGTACGGGTGATGTGCTCTCGGGCCAGCTCGGTCCCCTCAACTCCGGGACCGACCTGGTCAGCATCACCATCGGCGGCAACGACGCCGGATTCTCCGACGTCATGACGACCTGTGTGCTCCAGTCCGAATCCACCTGCGTCAACCGTGTGAACCAGGCCAAGGCCTACGTGGACTCCACCCTCCCCGGCCGGCTCGACCAGGTCTACGACGCCATCGACAGCCGGGCACCCGCCGCCCGCGTCGTCGTCCTCGGCTATCCCCGCTTCTACAAGCTGAACGGCGCCTGCACCACCGGCCTGACCGAGGGTGAGCGCGCCGCCATCAACGGCGCCGCCGACCACCTCAACGCCGCCATCGCCAAACGCGCCGCGGACCACGGTTTCACCTTCGCCTCCGTCGCCGGCGCCTTCACGGGCCACGAGATCTGCTCCGGCAGCCCGTGGCTGCACAGCGTCAACTGGCTGAACATCGCCGAGTCCTACCACCCGACCGCCTCCGGACAGTCCGGCGGCTACCTGCCCGTCCTCACCAACGCGGCCTGATCCGGCCCGCCGTCCTCCGGGGTCGCCGCCGGACCGGCCGCCGGCGGCCCCGGCGGCCCCGGCGACCCCGGCGACCCCGGCGGCCCCGGCGAACTCGGCGGCTCCGGCGGCTCCGGTGACGGGCTCGCGCCGGGGGAGGAGGCCCCGCCCGTCGGGGTCGCCTCCTCGCACGTCACGGAGGTCGCCACCCACTCGGTGGCGACCTCCGCCGTTCCCCGCACCTCCAGCCTGACCGCGTCCTCGAAGGCCGTGCCGGGCACGTGCGTCAGCTCGGTGTGCTCCAGCCGCCGGCTCTTCGGCCCGGCCGCCTCGTACGTCACGGACTGCCAACCGGGCCCGGAGGTCCGCCCGCTCCGCGTGGCCCAGCGGTACTCCAGCGCCACGGGGACGCTCTCCACCTCGACGGTCGCGGTGAAGGACGGTGCGCTCCCGACGGGCGGCGGACAGCTCCCGGTGTACCTGGTGCGCACCGCGTCGACGTACACCGAGACGTGCCCGCCCGCGCCGGGCGAGGCCGGAGCCGAGGGCGACGCGGACGCGGAGGTCGGCGCGCCGGACGCGGGAGCCGTGGTGGCGGCCGGTGCCGTGGCCGCCGGGCCCGTCGGCGCGCCCCCGCTCCCACCGCGCCCGTCCGCGTCCCCGAGGTCCTTGAGCAGGACCCAGCCCAACGCGGCCAGGGCGAGCAGCAGCAGCGCGATCCCGACGGCGAGCACCGGCCCGGCCGCGCCCCGGCCCTCCCCGGGCCCGGCCGAGGGCACCGGGCCGCCCGCCGTCACCGGCCCGCGTACGGGGGTCGGTGGCGCCTGCGGCCCGTACGGCCCGGCGCCGCCCCGCGGTTCGTGCCCCTGGCGGGCCGAGGGCATCGGCGCGTCCGGTCCCGACACCGGCCCGGCGGACGCCCGCACGGCACCGCCCGCGCCCACCACCCGCAGGATCCGGGCCGCCTCCGCCGCGTCCAGGCGCTCCGCGGGGTCCTTGCGCAGCAGCCCCTCCAGTACGGGCTCCAGCGGACCGGCCCGGCGCGCCGGGGGCGGCTCCTCGTCCGCCACGGCCCGCAGCGTGTCCAGCGGGGTGGCCCGCCGGAACGGCGTGACCCCCTCGACGCAGGCGTAGAGCATGACGCCGAGCGACCACAGGTCCGATCCGGGGCCCGGTTCACGCCCCAACGCCCGTTCCGGCGCCACGAATTCGGGGGAGCCCACCACTTCGCCCGTCATGGTGACGGCCGAGGAGCCCTCCAGGCTCGCGATCCCGAAGTCGCTGAGCACGACCCGGCCGTCGTTGGCGATCAGCACGTTCGCCGGTTTCACGTCCCGGTGCAGCACCCCCGAGTCGTGGGCGGACCGCAGTGCGGCCAGGACCTGCTCGCCGATGTGTGCGGCGCGCTGCGGGGCCATCGGCCCCTCGGCCTCCAGAACGTCCGCCAGCGACAGCCCGCGCACGAGCTCCATCACGATCCAGGGCCGGCCGTCCTCGGAGGCCACGTCGTACACCGTGACGGCCCCGCGGTGCGAGACCCTGGCGGCGGCCCACGCCTCCCGCTCCAGCCGCCGGTACATACGCTGCAGTTCGGCGGTGTCCAGCCCGGCCGGTGCGCGCACCTCCTTGACGGCCACGTCGCGGGCCAGCACCTCGTCCCGGGCCCGCCACACCACGCCCATCCCGCCGCGGCCGATCTGCTCCAGCAACCGGTAGCGGCCCGAGACGACACGTTCGGAGTTGGCTTCCTCACTCACGCGAGCCCCCCGAATGCTTCTGTGCGCCCATGTGTCATCGATCAGTCACTCCAAGTTAGCGCAGTGTGCGTCGCGCGGCCCCTGTCGTGACGAGACTCGCGCCGAGCTCTTCCGGAGCGTGATTTTCGTGCCCGTTCCTGTGCGGAGAGTAACTGTCGACTCCGCTGAGTAATCGTCAACTCCCCGTCGCCACAGGGGTAATTCACACCACCGGGATACCCGCGCGCGACGCGGGGGCGATAGGGTTAACCTGCCCGGGCCGGGTGCCCTCGTACGGGTGGGGAGAGATCATGGAACAGATAGCAATGCGCAGCAGGCCGCCCCGCGTGCCTGCCATCAACTGCGGCAGCAGTGCGACCAGCTCGCGCCTCGACCGCCACCTCGCCGTGCTGGGCGGACCCGCCGTCCCGCACCGGGAGGCCGCGGAGGCGACGCTGCTGATGCGCGAGCTCACCTCCCGCGACCACACGCACCGTCTGCGGAGCCGGAGCGCGCGCGTCTCGCTCTTCGCGCCGCTGCGCCGTCTGCGTCGCACGCTCTTCGGCAGCCGCCGCTCGTAACAGACCCCGCACCCGCGGCCGTTCGCCTTTCCCGGCCTCCGGCCACCCGGCCCTACGCGATCACACCGTCCCGGCGCAGTTCCGAGATCCGTGCGCCCGCCATCCCCAGGGCGTGCAAGAGGTCGTCGGTGTGCTCACCCAGCGCGGGCACCGCACCCATGTGCGGTGCCGCGCCGTCCGGCAGCCCGATCGGCGGCAGCAGGGCCCGCAGCGGGCCCACCGGCGATCCCACCTCGCGCCACCGGTCCCGGGCCGCGAGCTGCGGATGCCCGGCCAGTTGGGCCACCGAGTTCAGCCGTGCGCAGGCGATGCCCGCGGCCTCCAGGCGTCCGATCGCCTCGTCCGCGTTCAGCCGGCCCAGCGCCTCCGCCACGACCGCGTCGGTCCTCTCCCTGTTCCCGGTGCGCGCCGTGTTCGTCGCGTACGCCGGATCCTCGGCCAACTCGGGCCGTAGCAGCACCTGTTGTGCCAGCCGCCGCCACTCGCGGTCGTTCTGCACCGACAGCAGCACCCGGTTCCCGTCCGCCGTCGTGTAGGCGTCGTACGGGGCGATCACCGCATGCGCCAGACCGGTGCGCACGGGCTGCTCCCCGCCGTGCATCGTGTGGTGCAGCGGATGCCCCATCCACTCGGCGAGCGCGTCCAGCATGGACACCTCCACCCTGCCACCGCGCCCGGTGACTGCGCGGCGCAGCAGCGCGGCCAGTACCCCCGAGAAGGCGTACATGGCCGCCGCGATGTCGGCCGCCGGGATCCCCGCCTTGACGGGCTGCTCCGGGGTGCCCGTCACCGACACCAGCCCCGCCTCGCACTGCACGAGCATGTCGTAGGCCCGCTTGTGGGCGTACGGGCCCGCCGCGCCGTAGCCGGACACGTCCACGGCGACCAGCCGCGGGTAGCGGGCGCACAGCGCGGCCGAGTCGAGTCCGAGGCGGGCGGCGGCCCCCTGCGCGAGGTTCTGCACGAACACGTCCGCGCCGGCCAGCAGGCCGTGCAGCACCTCACGGCCGCGCGGGTCCTTCAGGTCGAGCGCGATCGACTCCTTTCCCCGGTTGGCCCACACGAAATGCGAGGCGAGACCGTGCGCGGCGGTGTCGTAGCCGCGGGCGAAGTCGCCGCCGTCCGGACGCTCGACCTTGATCACCCTGGCGCCGAGGTCGGCGAGCTGGCGGGTGGCGAAGGGGGCCGAGACGGCCTGTTCGACGGCGACGACGGTGATGCCGTCCAGGGGCAGCGGTTCGGTGGTCATGAGGCCCTGCCTACCGGGTGGGCGGGGGTCTGTCACCACTCGGAGGGCGATATGCGCCGTTGATCGCCTATGAGGACCCGCGTCAGGCTCCGCCGCGCCCGAACCTCCGCGTGGCCGGCGGCACGAACACCACGAGGAGCACCACCGACCACAGCAGCGCCCCGGCCACCGGATGGGCGACGGGCCAGGCGGCACCCGACCCGGCCTGCGCCCCGGCGTTCCCGCACAGTTCGCGCACGGCGGTGGCGACGGAGCTGATCGGGTTCCACTCGGCGGCCGTGCGCAGCCATCCGGGCAGGCCCGCCGTCGGCAGGTAGGCGCTGGACAGCATCGGCAGGACGAAGGTGGCGCCGCCCAGCTGCCCTGCCGCCTCCTCGCTGCGGCTGAGCAGACCGAGGTACGTGCCCACCCAGGCGGTGGCGAAGCGGAACAGCAGCAGCACGCCCAGGGCGCCGAGCGCGCCGGGCAGGCCGTTCTCGATCCGCCAGCCCATCGCCACTCCCACCAGCATCAGCGGCACCATCGACACGCCGGTGGTGAGCAGGTCGGCGGCGGTCTGCCCGAGCGGGACGGCGGTCCGGCTCATCGGCAGGGTGCGGAAGCGGTCCGTCACCCCGCGGTGGGCGTCCTGCGCGGCCGTGAACATGCCGGCCATCAGGCCGTTCGCGGCCGTGGCGGCGAGCAGGCCCGGTACCAGGAACTCCCGGTACTCGGCGCCGGGCATGGCGAGCGCGCTGCCGAAGACGTAGCCGAAGAAGAGCAGCATCGTGATCGGCATGGTCTGGGTGAGGATCAGGAGCGCCGGTGCGTGGCGGGCCTTCTGGAGCTGGCGGGTGAGGACGGCGGCGCCGTCGTACAGCAGGGTGCTCATGCGGCGGACTCCTGTTCCGGGCGGGCGGTCCCGGCCCGCGTGACGCGGAGGAACACCTCGTCGAGGGTGGGCGGGCGCAGCCGCGCGTCGGTGACCGGGACGCCGGCGGTGTCGAGTTCGCGGATGATCCGCGGCAGGGTGATCCCGCCGTCGACGACGGTCACGCCGACCGTCAGCCGTTCCTCGTCGAGCACGGGCCGGGCACCGGTGAGCCGGTCGAGTACGGCGGCGGCGCCGGCGAGTTCCTCCCGCGCGGTGACGGCGACCTCGGCGCGGGACCCGATCAGGGCCTTGAGGCGGGCCGGGGTGCCGCCGGCGAGGACCCGGCCCTCGGAGACGACCACGACGTCGTCGGCCAGCCGGTCTGCCTCCTCCAGGTACTGGGTGGTGAGCAGCACCGTGGTGCCCTCCTCGGCGAGGGCGCGGACCGCGGTCCAGATGTGCTCGCGGGCGGCCGGGTCCAGGCCGGTGGTGGGCTCGTCGAGGAAGAGCACCCGGGGGCGGGTGACGAGCCCGGCGGCCAGGTCCAGACGCCGCCGCATGCCGCCGGACCAGGTGGAGGCCACCCGGTCGGCGGCCTCGCCGAGCCCGAAGCGCTCCATCAGCCCGTCGGCGCGGGAGCGGGCCTGCGAGCCGCGCAGTCCGGCGAGCCGCGCGAACAGCCGCAGGTTCTCCCGGCCCGTCAGGTCCCCGTCCACGGAGGCGTACTGGCCGGTCACGCCGATGGCCCGGCGGACCGCCGCCGGGTCGCGGGTGACGTCGTGGCCGGCGACGAGGGCGCGGCCGGCGGTGGGCTCGGTGAGGGTGGTCAGGATCCGGACGGCGGTGGTCTTGCCCGCACCGTTGGGGCCGAGGAGTCCGCAGACCGAGCCCTCGGGAACGGCGAGGTCGAGCCCGCGCAGGGCATGGATCCGGCCGTAGGTCTTCTCCAGACCCTCACTAAGTACGGCGTACGTAGTAGTCATGCGCGCCACCGTACCTCATTACGTACGGCGTACGTAACTAAGATGGTGTCGAGACGACGAGGTGATCTGAGCGATGACAGCCGGCGGGCGACCCGCTGAACCCGAAGTGATCTGGTCCCGCCCCCAGCGGGCCGGCCGCGGCCCCAGGCCCGCGCACAGCCGCGAGTCGATCGCGGCCGAGGCGGTGCGGATCGCCGATGCCGAGGGGATCGAGGCCGTGTCCATGCGGCGCGTCGCCGCCGGGATCGGCGCGGGGACCATGTCCCTCTACAACTACGTGCCGCGCAAGGAGGAGCTCTACGAGCTGATGGTCGACGCGGTCAGCGGGGAGTACGAGTTCACCGCGCCGACCGGCGACTGGCGGGCCGACCTGCTGGCCCTCGCCCGCCAGACACGGGCGCTGATGCACCGCCACCCGTGGCTGCCGCGCCTGCTGAGCCCCGTGTACGGCTTCAGCCCGAACGCCCTGCGCTACCTGGAGCACAGCCTGGAGTGCCTGGCGCCGCTGGACGTGCCCGACGCCGAGAAGCTGGAACTCGTGGCCGCCGTCAACGGCACCGTCGCCACGTACGTGGCCGGGGAGCTGGCCCTGGCCGAGCGGGCCCGCGCGCTGCCCTGGAGCGAGGACGAGGAGCAGGGCGTACGGACGGCCTGGCTCGGCTCCCGCCTCGCCTCGGGCGAGTACCCGCGGCTGGCGGCGGCCGTCTCGGGTACCGGCCCGGTCCCCGGCGCCGGCCTGGACATGGCCGCGGTCTTCGACCGCTCGGTGTCCCGGCTGCTGGGCGCCTGGGGGGCGTAGGGGGTGTCCGGCCGGGGTCGGCGGCCGGGGCCGGGGCCGGCGGCCCGGGGTCCGGCCGGTCAGAGCAGGGCGAACTGGCCGCCCGGGCCCTCCTCCTGGTGGTCCAGAACCGAAGCGGGGCGCCGGCTCCACGCCGGCGGCGGCAGCACCCCGGCCGCGCGCAGCTCCGCGGCCGACAGGCTCGGGCCGGGCTCGAACGCGGCCCGCTCCGGGGCCAGTTCGGCCAGCAGGGCCAGCGTGGTCACCAGCGCGAGCAGCTCCGAGGTCCAGCTCTGCGGCCACTCGGCGGGGCCCAGCGCCGCCAGGCCGTCCGCCTCCGGACCGCGGTGCGCCGTACGCGCGGCGAACCAGCTCTCCAGCACGCGCACGCCCTGCACCTCGTACTCCCACGCCCCGGTCGGCACCGGGGAGACCGTTCCGCTCCCCAGCGCCAGCGTCTCGGTCTCCGCGTCGTACGTGATCCCGCCCGGCCACCCCCCGACCGCGGAGCGGACGTACGGGCGGCGTCCGCCGGGCAGCCGCGGCGCCTCCCCGCCGCGCGCCCCGCGCAGCTGGACGGTGAGCAACCGGTGCCCCAGCTCCAGCCCGGCCCGCCAGCGCCCTGAATCGGCGGCGAGCGGGACCTCGTACCCCCGCGGCCCGGGCCGGGCGGCCGCCAGGATCCAGCACAGGACGTCCTGCGGGGTCACCCGGCCGCCGTGGCGCTCGCCCAGCAGCGGCAGCAGACCGGGGGCGAGATTCGGCTCGCCGCCGCCCGGGCGCCGGTGCAGGGGGCGGATCCGGCCGAGCCGGCCGGCCGGGAGGTGCGCGGTGACCAGCGGCTCCGGGGACTCCACGAGGAACAGCTGGTGCTCGTCGAGGACCCGCCACAGCTCCGGGCGGGCGGTGTCGATCAGCCGCTGGTCGGGCAGGAGCCACTGCTCGTCGAAGGGCTCGCGCAGTACCCGTACCGGGTCGGGGCAGGGGCCGGGAGCGTCGGCGAAACGTGCCGTCCCCGCCGAGCGCTGCCCGGGCAGGGCGGCCGCCGGGGCGGTGGGCGTGCGGCTGCGGCTCGGGCGGAACAGCCGGTCCCGCTCGGCCCCTTCGGCGCCGGCCAGGACGGACCAGCGGGTGCGCAGGGCCGCCGGATCGGGCGCGGCCACCCAGTCCCGGCCCAGGCGCAGGCCGCCCACGGCCCAGGGCATCAGATCGTCCAGCAGCGGGTCCGGCTGCGGTGTGTCAGCGCTCACGCCGCCGATGGTAGCGACGGGCTCCGATGCCCGGGCTGCGCCCAGGCCGAAGAGCTACGCTGCTTATATATGGATACGTACGGTATCGACCGAGGAGACGGTCATGAGCCAGTACGACGAATACTCGACTCCGTCCCAGGCCGAGGGCGAACGCCTCGACGAGGACATGGACGAGACCCAGCGCAAGCAGCTCCACCCGCAGACGACGCGGACCACGCCCTCTCAGGCCGAGGGCGAGCGGACCGGCGACGACGAGAAGAAGTGAAACGACGGGGTGACGCGGCCGGCCGGCGCGGGCAGTACGGCGGTCAGCGCGGTCAGCGGTCAGCGGTCAGTGCGCGTCGACCGTCACCGTGAAGGAGAACCGGTCGCCCCGGTAGCGGATGCGCGCCACGTCCACCACCCGGCCGTCCTCGTCGTAGGTCACGCCCGTGTAGTGCAGGATCGGGCTGAGCAGCGGGACCTGGAGCAGTTCGGCCGTCTCCGGGTCCGCGAGCCGGGCCTCCACGGTGTCCGTGATCCGGCTGATGCGCACCCCCACGACGTCCCGCAGCACCTTCGTCATCGGCCAGCGTTCCAGGTCGGCGAGGTCGACGGCCTCGGCGAACTCCGGCAGGACCGCGTTCTCCGCCCAGTTGGTCGGCTCGCCGCTCTCGCGGTCGCGCCGCAGACGCCGGTACGTGACCACCTCGGGCGTGCCGGGGAAGTGCTCCAGCAGCTCCCCGGCCACGGGTGTGCGCCCGTGGCCGAGGACGGTCGTGCTGTCGCCCGACTGCTGGGCCACGATCGCGTCGACCGAGCCCAGCAGCCGGACCGGGGTGCTGCGCAGCGCGCCCGGCTCGATGAAGGTGCCGCGCCGCCGGTGCCGGCTGATCAGGCCCTCGCCCTCCAGCTCCTTGAGCGCCTGCCGCATGGTCAGCACGCTCACCCCGTAGTGCTCGGCGAGCTGCTCCTCGGTGGGCAGGCGCAGCGAGGCGTCCGGGGTCCGCCCCAGTATCGAGGCGCGCAGTGACTGCGAGACCTGATACCAGAGCGGCAGCTTCCGGTTCAGTACCAGCGAGTCGGGGGCGAAGGCGGTCACGGGTGGATCTCCGAACGGCTGGACGGTGCTGACGTGCGGCGCATGCAGGGTATGCAGTGCGGGTCAGGCGCGGAAGTGGCGCTGCAGACCCTGCCACACGTCGTCGTAACCACGCTGGAGGTGGTCCGCGCCGGCCGCCTGGGCGGTCGCGGTGATCGGCCAGCGGGTCTCGAACATGAAGGCCAGACCGTCGTCGATCTTCTGCGGCTTCAGGTCGGCGGCGCTGGCCTTGTCGAAGGTCTCGTGGTCGGGGCCGTGCGCGGACATCATGTTGTGGAGCGAGCCGCCGCCGGGGACGAAGCCCTCCGCCTTCGCGTCGTAGGCGCCCTCGATGAGGCCCATGTACTCGCTCATCACGTTGCGGTGGAAGTACGGCGGACGGAAGGTGTCCTCGCCGACCAGCCAGCGCGGCGCGAAGACCACGAAGTCCACGCCCGCCAGCCCCGGGGTGTCCGAGGGCGAGGTCAGGACGGTGAAGATCGACGGGTCCGGGTGGTCGTAGCTGATCGTGCCCAGGACGTTGAAGCGGCGCAGGTCGTAGACGTACGGGACGTGCGTGCCGTACCAGGCGACCACGTCGAGCGGCGAGTGGCCGTAGGTGGCCGACCAGAGGTTGCCGCAGAACTTGTTGATCACTTCGGTGGGGCGCTCGACGTCCTCGTAGGCGGCCACGGGGGCGCGGAAGTCCCGGGCCGCGGCGAGGCCGTTGGCGCCGATCGGGCCCAGGTCGGGCAGGACGAAGGGCTGGCCGTAGTTCTCGCAGACGTAGCCGCGGGCGTCGGCGTCCAGCAGCTCGACGCGGAAGCGGACGCCGCGCGGAACGAGCGCCACCTCGCCCGGACGGGCGGTGAGCAGGCCCAGCTCGGTGCGCAGGAGCAGGCCGCCGCGCTCGGGGACGATCAGCAGCTCGCCGTCGGAGTCGCTGAACACCCTGTCGGTCATGGACGCGTTGGCGGCGTAGAGGTGGACGGCCATGCCGGTGCGCTGGGTCGCGTCGCCGTTGCCGCCGAGGGTCCACAGGCCGGCGAGGAAGTCGGTGCCGGGGGCCGGATCGGGCAGCGGGTTCCAGCGCAGCCGGTTGGGGTCCGCGGGCGCCTCGGTGAAGGGCGCGCTGCGCAGGGTTCCGTTGTCGATCCGGGTGAAGGGCGGGTGCGCGGCCGAGGGGCGGATCCGGTAGAGCCAGGAGCGGCGGTTGTGGCTGCGGGGTTCGGTGAAGGCGCTGCCGCTGAGCTGCTCGGCGTAGAGACCGAGGGGTGCGCGCTGGGGCGAGTTCCGGCCGAGCGGCAGGGCGCCGGGGACGGCCTCGGAGCTGTGTTCGTTGCCGAAGCCGGTGAGGTATTCCAGTGCCTCGGCCGTCTTCCTGGCCTGCTCGCTGCCGGCGTGCGCGCTGTCGGCCTGCTCGCTCATGTGCTGCTCCGCTCCGTCGAAGGAATCCTATGGTCGACAGTAGGATTCCGCGGCCCGCGCGTCAACGGCGTCCTTCGGGCGTCCGGGGGTGGCGCGGCGGCGGAAGGCCCGGGTGGAGAGGGAGGAAACGGCTGGATCCGGGAGGAAGGGGCGTGGGGCGGCCGGGAGGGGATGCGGATTCGCTCCCGGGGGGCTCACAAAAGATGAACATTGCTCTACTCTCACGCGCATGTCGTGGACCCGCAGGTTCCCTGCCGTGCCGGCGGCGCTCCTGGCCGCCCTCCTCGCCCTCCTGTCACTCTTCGCCGCCGCGCCCGAGGCCCGCGCACACGAAGAGCGCCCGGTCACCTTCCCGGACGGCTCCGGATCCGTCCCGGAGTACCGCAAGGCCGACCCCGACCTCATCGTCTGCAAGACGGACCGGCCGGCCTTCGAACGCCGGATATCCGCCTTCCCCGAGGAGCTCAGGACCCGCAACCTCGCCCTGTACGAGCGGTGCGAGAAGAGCGGGTTCCGCCACATCCAGGAAGCCGTCGACGCCGTCGACCGCCCCGGGATGAACATCGCGATCCTCCCGGGCCTCTACGAGGAGGAGCCCTCGCTGCCCACACCGACGGGGGAGTGCGCCGCGCTCGAGGCACCCGACTCCGCACTCGGCTACCAGATCCTGTCGTACGAGCAGCAGGCGCAGTGCCGGCACAACCAGAACCTCGTCGCCGTCCTCGGCAAGAAGGACCTGCAGATCGAGGGCACCGGTGCGTCCCGGCTCGACGTGGTGATCGACGCCAAGTACCAGAAGCTGAACGCCATCCGCGCCGACAAGTCCGACGGCGTCTACTTCCGCAACTTCACCGCCCAGCGCACCACCTTCAACTCGCTGTACGTCCTCGCCGCCGACGGCTTCGTCATCGACGACGTGCTGACCCGCTGGAACGACGAGTACGGCTTCCTGACCTTCGCCAGCGACCACGGGCTCTACAAGAACTGCGAGTCCTACGGGAACGGCGACTCGGGCATCTACCCCGGCAGCGCGTCCGACATCAACGACGGCCGCGGCTACGACGTCCCCCGCTACTCCATCGAGATCACCGGCTGCCGCAGCCACCACAACATGGTGGGCTACTCAGGCACCGCCGGCGACTCGGTGTGGGTGCACGACAACGAGTTCGACCACAACATGGGCGGCGCTTCGATGGACAGCGCCTTCCCCGGACACCCCGGACTCCCGCAGAACCACGCCAAGTTCCAGCGGAACCTGATCCACGACAACAACCAGGACTACTACCGCCACGTCGCCGACGGAACCTGCGCCAAGCCTCCGATCGAGCGGGGCTACGAGCGCGGCGTCGTCTGCCCGCAGATCTCCATGCCGCCGGGCACCGGCATCATCACCGCGGGCGGCAACTGGAACCTCTACGAGGACAACTGGGTCTACGGGCACGAGCGCGCCGGCTTCTTCCTCAGTGCCGTCCCCGCCTTCATCCGCGGCGAGGACGCATGGTCGAAGCAGACCGACACCTCCCACCACAACCGGTACGCCGGCAACGTGCTCGGCAAGGACAGGTCCGGCGCCTCCCGCCCCAACGGCATGGACGTGTGGTGGGACGGCCAGGGCAGCGGCAACTGCTGGCAGGACGGCCCCGACGGCTCCACCCCGGGCGCGGTCCCGCGGTGCGGCGAACGACGGGGCGCCGTCTCGGGTGCGTCGGCCCGCCTGGTCGGCGAGCCGGTCAAGCTGGTCCAGCTCCTCGTCTGCGCCGACTACAACGTCCAGGCGCGCAAACTCCCGGCCGGCTGCGACTGGTACGGCGCGCGCGGACCGGAACGGGTCGAGACCCAGCTCGCCCTGGCCGTGGCCGCCGTGCTGCTCCTGGTCGGCGGCGTCCTGTGGTGGCGCCGCCTGCGCGGCTCCCGCCTGGGCACGGCCGCCACACTGGCAGGGCTGGCGGGCCTGGCCCTGGACGTGGCCGGCTCCACCATGCCCCTGACCGCCACCTTCGTCCCGGCGCTCGCCCTGCTGATGCTCGGCCTGTGGTGGGCGGGCGCCGGCCTGGTGCTGCGCCCCACCCGCCCCTGGCTGGCCCGCCTGACCCTGCTGCTGGCCGGACTCACCCTGCTGGACGCCTTCGACAAGGCCGTCCTCATGATCCCGTGGACCCCCCTGAGCCCCGCCTGGGTGCGGTCCCTGGTGGCCGTGGTCTGGATCCTGTGGGCAGTCGTGGCCTCGGCCCGCCCGGCCCCGACCTCCGGCCCGGCCCCGACCTCCGGCCCGGCCGCGACCTCCGGCCCGGCCCCGACCTCCGGCCCGGCCGCGACCTCCGGCCCGGCCGCGACCTCCGGCCCGGCCCCGACCTCCGGCCCGGCCCCGGCCTCCGGCCCGGGCGCGGCCCCCAGCTTGGGCGCGACCTCCGGCCCGGCCGCGACCTCCGGCCCGGCCGCCACCCCCCGCCCGGACGCGGCCCCCAGCTCGGGCGCGACCTCCGGCCCGGACGCCGCCACCCGCGAGGCCGCCACCCGCGAGGGGGACGACCCGCCCGTCCCGGCCGACAGGGCTCCGGACCCGCAGGCGCCCAAGGCCACCGGAGGGCAGACGTGACCGACCGGCCCCACCACCGGATCCCGTGCGACGTCTGCGGTACGCCGCCCCGCGCGGCCCGCGGGGCGGCGTACCGCCGAACCGCCCGCCGCGCGGCCCTGCTCACCCTCGCCCTGCTCCTCGCGGGCGGCGCGGCGACGGGCTGCGGCGGGCGGGCCACCACCCACCACAAGCCCGGCACCAGCCACGAGCAGGCCTCCGGCAGCGTCGGCACCCTGCTCCCCGCCGCCGACGCGGCCGACCACAAACTCCGCGAGGTCCCGGCCGAGGGCGCCCCGGAAGTCCAGCTGGCCGTCCGCCCGGACTCCGAGGACGGATGGAACCTCCAACTGAGCGTGAAGAACTTCCGCTTCACACCCGACAGCACCGGCGGTGCCGCCCTCCCGGGCGCCGGCCACGCCCACCTGGAACTCGACGGACGCAAGGTCGCCCGGCTGTACGGCCCCTGGTTCCACCTGCCCGCAGCGCAGGTCCCCGAAGGCGCGCACACCCTGACCGTCCGCCTCTACGCGGACGACCACACCGCCTGGGCGGTGTCCGGCAAGGCCGTCGAGGGCACGTCACAGCTCACCGCCCCCGCACCGGGCCGGTCCGGAGGCCACAGCCACGGCGGCTCCCCGCCCACGCAGTCACCGACGCCGGGCCAGGCGCAGGCGGACCGCACGGTCACCATCACGGTCCGGGACGGCAAGGTCAGCCCCGCCCCGGCCCGCACCGAGCTGCGGCGCGGCGAACGCGTCGCCCTGCGCGTCACCAGCGACCGCGCGGACACCCTGCACGTCCACGGCTACGACAAGGAACTCGCCCTGCCCGCAGACCAGGAGGCCACCCTGATCCTGACAGCCGACCGCACGGGCCTCTTCGAGGTCGAGACCCACGAGTCCGACCTTGTCCTGACCCAACTCCTCGTCCGATGACCGCCCGCCACCCCCGTCCCGACCCCGCCGAGCCCGCCGAGCCCCCGGCCCCCACGCCAGCCCCACCGCAGCTGCAGCTGCGGCTACGGGTGCCGGCCGGGATACCGCCCATCGCCGAGCGCGCGGCGTCGGGCCGCCGGGCCGGGCTCCGGTCCCCACGGCGGTCCGCGCGCCCCGTCGGCGGGCCGTCCGGGCGGCCCGGGCACGGCGGGCACGGCCGGCCCGCCGACGGCGGCATGCGCCGGCCGGCGGTCCGATGGTGAGCGCGGGCCCGCTCGGGCCGGGGACCTCCCCGGCGACGGGCCACGGCCAGGGCGTGGTCCTACACCCGGCCGAACCGCTCACCGCGCTCGCGCACGGCATCGGCTCCCAGCACGATCTGCCGATCTCTCCCTTCTACGCCTTCGCCGGGGCCTTCGCCGCGTTGTTCGTCTCCTTCCTCGCGCTCGGCCTGCTCTGGTCCACATCCCGCTTCCGCGGAGAGCACTCGGGCCTCGCCCTGCCCGGCGCCCTCCAGCGGGTGGCCGACGCGCCGGCCACCCGAACCACCCTGCGCGGGCTGGGACTCGCCGCCGCGCTCTTCGTCCTGCTCCACCTCCTCCTCGGTCCCGACGACCCCGCGCGCAACCCCGCTCCCGGAGCCGTCTACGTCCTCCTCTGGGTCGGACTCGTGCCCGCCTCCCTCCTCCTCGGCCCCGTCTGGCGCCTGCTCAACCCGCTGCGCGCCCTGCACCGCCTGCTCTCCAGGGCCCTGCGCCGCCCCGGTACCGGCCACCACCCCCTCCCCGCCCGGCTCGGGCTGTGGCCCGCTGCCGCCGGGCTCTTCGCCTTCACCTGGCTCGAACTCGTCGCACCTGAGCCCGCATCCACCACCACCCTCCTGATCGCGCTCGCCACCTACACCACCGCCCACATGCTGCTCGCCGCCCGCTACGGCGAGAGCTGGTTCACCGACGGCGACGCCTTCGAGGCGTACTCCGCCCTCCTCGCCCGCCTCTCCCCCCTCGGCCGCCGCGGTGACGGCCGCCTCGCCCTGCGCAACCCCTTCCACGGACTCGACGCGACGCCCGAGCGGCCCGGACTCGTCGCCACCGTCTGCGTCCTGCTCGGGTCCACCGCATACGACGGCTTTTCCGACAACCCCTCCTGGATCAACACCCTTCAGACCTCCCCCCTCGGCCGCACCCCCACGGCCACACTCGGACTGCTCGGCTCCATCGCCCTCGTCGCCGCCCTCTACTGCTTGTGCGCCGCGGCCACCCGCCTCGTCAGCGGCCCGCACCCCGGCCCGCTGACCGCCTTCGCGCACTCACTCGTGCCGATCGCCCTCGGCTATCTCATCGCCCACTACTTCTCCCTCCTGGTAGTCGAAGGACCACGCACGGTAAGCATGGCACTCGGCACTGACAACGCCCCAGAACCCGCTCCACCGCTGGGCTCCGGCGGCCTCGCCGCCCTCCAGGTCATCGCCGTCGTCACCGGCCACGTCCTCGGTGTGGTCGCCGCCCACGACCGTTCCGTACGCCTCTTCCCGCCCGCGAAAGCGGTGGCCGGACAGCTGCCGCTGCTCACGCTGATGATCACCTACACGATCGGTGGCCTCAGCCTCCTGCTGAACTGAGGCCCCCGCCCGCCCCGGAAGCGAGGAGCGGCATGATGGACCCCGTGCCTCCCGCCCACTCCCTGCGCCGTGCGCCGATCCAGCAGCGCAGCGCCGACCGCCTCGCCCGGATCCTCGACGCCTGCGCCGAACTGCTCGACGAGACCGGGTACGAGAACCTCAGCACCCGCGCCGTCGCCCAGCGTGCCGGAGTGCCGATCGGCTCCGTCTACCGCTTCTTCGGCAACAAGCGGGCCATGGCCATCGCCCTCGCCCACCGCAACCTGGACCGTTACGCCGAAGGCATCGCGGACCGCCTCGCCGGCCTCCCCGCCACCCACTGGCGGCCGGTGGTGGACGCCGTACTGGATGAGTACCTGGCGATGAAGCGCGGCGTGCCCGGTTTCGCGCTCGTCGACTTCGGCGTGCCCGCGCCGCCGGCCGACGACCCCGAAGGCGACCCCAACCACCAGGTCGCCGCCCGGCTGACCGAACTGCTCTCCGCGCATCTCGGCCTGACCCCCGACGCCTCGCTGGAGCGCGCGGTCCTCGTCGCCGTCGAGGCGACCGACGCGCTGATCCAACTGGCCTTCCGCACCGACCCGGCCGGGGACCCCGGCATCGTCGCCGAGACCCGCGCGATGATGCACGCGTACCTGGCCCGCGTACTCGACTGAGCCCGCGCTTCCGCACCCGCTCCCGGGCCCACCGCCTCCTTCCGGGCGCCGGCCCCCGCCTTCCCCTCGTGCCGCCGCCGCGCACGCCCTCGCCACCGTGCCTACCGGTCGGTATGCTCGGTGCTCCCCGCAAGCCCGTCCCGCCGCCTGCCGCCGCCCTGGAGGGCCCATGCCCCGCACCGCCCTGCGCGTCTGCCCCTTCTGCGAAGCCACTTGCGGCCTCACCCTCACCATTGAAGGCACCACGGTCACGGGCGCCCGCGGAGACCGCGACGACGTCTTCAGCCGCGGCTTCATCTGCCCCAAGGGCGCCGCCTTCGGGCAGATCGACGCCGACCCCGACCGCCTGCGCACCCCCCTCGTCCGCCGTGACGGCCGGCTCCAAGAGGCCACATGGGAGGAGGCCTACGACGCCATCGCCGCCGCCGTACCCGACCTGGTCCGGGAGTACGGGCCCCAGTCCGTCGGCGTGGTCCTCGGCAACCCGAACGTGCACACCATGGCCGGCGCCCTCTACCCGCCGCTCCTCCTCAAGGCCCTCGGCACCCGCAACCTCTTCACCGCCAGCACGCTCGACCAGATGCCCAAACACGTCTCCAGTGGATTCCTCTTCGGCGACCCCCTGGCCATCCCGGTCCCCGACCTCGACCGGACGGACTTCCTGCTGCTCCTGGGTGCCAACCCGGTCGAGTCCAACGGCTCCCTCTGCACGGCCCCCGACTTCCCCGGCCGGCTCAAAGCCCTGCGCGCCCGCGGCGGCACCCTCGTCGTCGTCGATCCGCGCCGCACCCGCACGGCCGCCCTCGCCGACCTGCACCTCGCACCGCGCCCCGGCAGTGACGTGCTCCTGCTCGCCGCCCTCGCGCACACCCTGCTCGCCGAGCGGCTCGCCGCCCCCGGCGGCCTGGAGGAACACGTCGAAGGACTCGGGGAACTCGGCGCCGCCCTCGCGAGTTTCACTCCTGAGGCCGTCGCACCCGCCTGCGACCTCACGGCCGACGAGATCCGCAGCCTCGCCCGCGAGCTCGCCGCCGCGCCCACCGCCGCCGTCTACGGGCGGATCGGCAGCTGCACCGTCGAGCACGGCACGCTCGCCAGCTGGCTCGTCGACGTACTGAACATCCTCACCGGCAACCTCGACCGGCCCGGCGGAGCCCTCTTCCCGCTCTCCGCCACCGACCGCACGCCCCGGCCGGCCGGTCCCGGCAAGGGCTTCACGGTGGGCCGCTGGCACAGCCGGGTCAGCGGCCACCCCGAGGCCAAGAGCGAACTGCCCATCGCAGCACTGGCCGAGGAGATCGAAACGCCGGGGGAGGGGCGGATCCGCACCCTGATCGCCATCGCCGCCAACCCCGTCCTCTCCGCACCCGACGGCGACCGCCTCGACCGGGCGCTGGCCGGCCTCGACTTCATGGTCTCGGTCGACCCGTACCTGAACGAGACCTCCCGTCACGCCCACGTCGTGCTGCCCCCGCCGCCGCCCGCGCAGAGCGCGCACTTCGACTTCGCGTTCAACGCCTTCGCCGTACGCAACCAGGCCCGCTACTCGCCGCCCGCCATCCCCTTGGAGGAGGGGCGGATGGACGAGTGCGAGATCCACGCGCGCCTGATCCTCGCCGTGTCAGGTCTGCACGGTGCCCCGCCGGAGGCCGTCGACGAGCGCGTCATCGACGACACCCTCGCCCGGGCCGTCACCGACGCGCACTCGCCGCTGCACGGCGCCGACCCGGCCGCGCAGGCGCTCCGGTTGACGGGTGGCACCGGTCCGGAGCGGAGGTTGGACCTGATGCTGCGTCTGGGACCGTACGAGCTGGGCCTGGAAGACTTGCTGAAGGCGCCGCACGGCATCGACCTGGGCCCGCTGCGGCCCCGGCTCCCGCAGGTGCTGAGGACGCGCAGCGGCAGGATCGAGCTGCTCCCGGATCCGATCGCGGCCGAGCTCCCCGCGCTGCGCGCGACGCTCGCCGACCGTCCCGCCGCCCTGGTGCTCGTGGGCCGCCGCCACCTGCGGTCCAACAACAGCTGGTTGCACAACGTCCCGGCCCTCACCGGAGGTTCCAACCGCTGCACCCTCCACGTCCATCCGCGGGACGCGGCCCGGCTGGGTCTCACCGACGGGGGGCGGGCCAGGATCGCCGCCGACGGCGGAAGCCTGGAGGTACCCGTCGAGGTGACCGACGCCGTCCGCACAGGAGTGGTCAGCCTCCCGCACGGCTGGGGCCACGACCGCGCCGGCGCCCGCCTCGGCGTGGCGTCCGCGGCGCCCGGAGCCAACGTCAACCAGCTCCTCGACGGCACCCGGCTCGACCGGCTCTCCGGCACTGCCGTGCTCAACGCCTTCCCCGTCGAGCTGACACCCTTGCCCTGAGCTGGGGTTTTGCTCGTATTGCTCACGCGTCGACGTCTTGTTGGCGAAAGGAGGCGGCACCTACCTTCCCCCCATGCTGACCTTCCTCGGCTTCGCCATGATCGCGACCTTCCTGGTCCTGATCATGATGAAGAAAATGTCGCCCATCGCGGCGCTCGTCCTCATCCCCGCACTGTTCTGCGTGTTCGCCGGAAAGGGCGCACACCTCGGCGACTACGTCATCGAAGGCGTCGGCAAGCTCGCACCGACCGCCGCCATGCTGATGTTCGCCATCGTCTACTTCGGCCTGATGATCGACGTCGGCCTCTTCGACCCGATCGTCCGGGGCATTCTGCGCTTCTGCAAGGCCGACCCGGTGCGCGTCGTGGTCGGCACGGCCGTCCTCGCCGCGATCGTCTCGCTCGACGGCGACGGATCGACCACCTTCATGATCACCGTCTCCGCCATGTACCCGCTCTACAAGCGGCTCGGCCTCAGCCTGGTGGTCATGACGGGCGTCGCGGCCACGGCCAACGGCGTGATGAACACCCTGCCCTGGGGCGGCCCCACGGCCCGCGCCGCGACCGCCCTCAAACTCGACGCCGCCGACATCTTCGTCCCGATGATCCCGGCCCTCGCGGTGGGTCTGCTCTTCGTGTTCGCCCTGGCGTACTTCCTCGGCCTGCGGGAACGCCGTCGCGTCGGAATGCTGACGCTGCCCGGCCGGACAGCCCCCGGGGACGTCGAGGACGTCGAGGACACCGAGGACGTCGAAGAGGAGCTGGTCGGGGCCGCCGCCGGGAGCGGCGCCCAGTCGGTTTCCGCCGGTTCCGCCGGTTCCGCCGCGGCGGGGGCGGCCGACGGGCCGGCGCCCGCTGCGCCCTCGACTTCCACCTCCACTCCTGCCGCGGGCCCCGGCGTCGCCCCCGAGGACGGGTTCCAGGGCCTCGACCCCCACCGGCCCACGCTGCGGCCCCGCCTCTACTGGTTCAACGCCGGCCTCACCGTCGCCCTCCTCGCCGCGATGATCACTGAGTTGCTGCCCATCCCGGTGCTGTTCCTGCTCGGCGCCGCCCTCGCCCTCACGGTCAACTTCCCGCACATGCCCGACCAGAGGGCCCGGATCGCCGCCCACGCCGACAACGTCCTCAACGTCGCCGGCATGGTCTTCGCCGCCGCCGTGTTCACCGGGGTCCTCACCGGTACGGGCATGGTCAAGCACATGGCCGACTGGCTGGTCGGCGCCATCCCCGAGGGCATGGGCCCGCACATGGCACTGGTGACCGGCCTGCTCAGCCTGCCGCTCACCTACTTCATGTCCAACGACGGCTTCTACTTCGGGGTCCTGCCCGTCCTGGCCGAGGCCGGCGCCGCCCACGGGGTCTCCCCGCTCGAGATCGCCCGCGCCTCCCTCGTCGGCCAGGCGCTGCACATGTCGAGCCCGCTGGTTCCGGCCGTGTACGTCCTCGTGGGCATGGCCAGGGTCGAGTTCGGCGACCACACCCGCTTCACCGTGAAGTGGGCGGCCCTCACCTCGCTCGTCGTCCTCGTGGCAGGGATGCTTTTCGGCATCATCTGATTCCGACAGCCCCTGGCCGACAAAAACTACCGCCGCTAGTTTGTAGGGTGGCGGGGAGGTCGGATCCACGCGCACGTGCGGTACTCGGGAGGAATGCCATGAAGGCCCAGGACGGGATGTACATCGACGGCGCATGGCGGCCCGCCGTCGGAACCGGCCGGATCGAGGTCGTCAACCCCGCCGACGGAGAGGTCATCGCCCAGGTCCCGGCCGGCAACGAAGAGGACGTGGACGCGGCCGTACGCGCCGCCCGTGCGGCCCTGCCCGGCTGGGCGGCCACGCCGCCGGCCGAGCGGGCCGCCCTGATCGGCGCACTCCGCGACGCGCTGCAGGCCCGCAAGGGCGAGTTGACGCAGACCGTCACCGCCGAGCTCGGCGCCCCGCTCGGCTTCGCCAAGGCGGTCCACGTCGGCTCGTCCATCGCCGTCGTCTCCTCCTACATCGAACTCGCCGCCTCGTACGCCTTCGAGGAGCGGATCGGGAACTCCACCGTCCTGATGGAGCCGGTCGGTGTGGTCGGGGCCATCACGCCCTGGAACTACCCGCTCTACCAAGTCGTTGCAAAGGTGGCACCCGCTCTCGCCGCCGGCTGCACCCTCGTCCTCAAGCCGGCGGAGGACACCCCGCTGACCGCACAGCTTTTCGCCGAAGCCGTGCACGAGGCGGGGATCCCGGCCGGGGTCTTCAACCTGGTGACCGGCACCGGCCCGGTCGCGGGCCAGGCCCTGGCCGCCCACGAGGGAGTCGACTTCGTCTCCTTCACCGGCTCGACCGCCGTCGGCAAGCAGGTCGGAGCCACCGCCGGCGCGGCCGTCAAGCGCGTCGCCCTCGAACTGGGCGGCAAGTCGGCGAACGTCATCCTGCCCGGAGCCGACCTGCCCAAGGCCGTCGCAGCGGGCGTCGGCCACGTCATGAACAACACCGGCCAGAGCTGCAACGCGCTCACCCGGATGCTCGTCCACCGGGACCAGTACGAGGAGGCCGTCGCGCTGGCGGTCGCCGCCGTCGCCGACCACCCCATCGGCGACCCCCGCACGGCGGGCACCCGCGTCGGCCCCGTCGTCAACGCCAAGCAGCACGAGCGCGTCCGCGGCTTCATCGCCAAGGGTGTGGAGGAGGGCGCGCGCCTGGTCGCCGGCGGGCCGGACGCGCCGTACGAGCACGGGTACTTCGTCGCGCCGACCGTGTTCGCCGACGTGACCCCCGACATGGCCATCGCGCAGGAGGAGATCTTCGGCCCGGTGCTGTCGATCCTCGCGTACGAGGACGAGGAGGAGGCCCTGCGCATCGCCAACGGCACCGTCTACGGCCTGGGCGGCGCCGTCTGGGCCGCGGACGAGGAGACGGCCGCGGCCTTCGCGCGCCGCATGGACACCGGGCAGGTGGACATCAACGGCGGCCGCTACAACATCCTCGCGCCCTTCGGCGGCCACAAGCAGTCGGGCGTCGGCCGCGAGCTGGGCCCCCACGGCCTGGCGGAGTACCTCCAGACAAAGTCCCTGCAGTTCTGAAGACGCCGAACACGCCGAACCAGACGAACACGCCGAAGCCGCCCCAGCACCGGAAAGTCGAGACGACGCCCATGGTCCGCGCCGCCATCCTGCCCGCCGTCGGAGCACCGCTGGAGATAAGGGAGATCGTGCTGCCCGATCCCGGCCCCGGGCAGGTCCGCGTCAGGCTGGCCGCGGCCGGCGTCTGCCACTCGGACCTCTCCCTCACCAACGGCACCATGCGGGTCCCCGTGCCCGCCGTCCTCGGCCACGAGGGCGCCGGCACGGTCCTCGCCGTCGGTGAAGGCGTCACCCACGTCGCCCCCGGCGACGGCGTGGTGCTCAACTGGGCCCCGTCCTGCGGGAAGTGCCACCACTGCACCATCGGCGAGGTCTGGCTCTGCGCGACGGCGCTCGCCGGGGTCGGTGACGTCTACGCACACGACACGCAGGGCACGGCACTGCACCCCGGGCTGAACGTGGCCGCCTTCGCCGAGGAGACCGTCGTCGCGGCCAACTGCGTGCTGCCCGCACCCGCCGGGATCCCGCTCACCGAGGCCGCCCTGCTCGGCTGCGCCGTCCTCACCGGCTACGGGGCCGTCCACCACAGCGCCCAGGTCCGCCCGGGCGAGTCGGTGGCCGTCTTCGGAGTCGGCGGGGTCGGCCTGGCCGCGCTCCAGGCCGCCCGGATCGCGCAGGCGGGTCCGGTCGTCGCCGTCGACGTCTCGCCGGCCAAGGAGGAACTGGCGCGCGCGGCCGGGGCCACCGATTTCGTGCTCGCATCGGACACCACCGCCCGGCAGATCCGTGCGCTGACCGGCGGGCACGGCGCGGACGTCGCCGTCGAGTGCGTGGGCCGCGCAGACACCATCCGCGGCGCCTGGGAGTCGACCCGCCGCGGCGGCCGCACCACGGTCGTCGGCATCGGCGGCAAGGAGCAGCAGGTCACCTTCCACGCCCTGGAGATCTTCCACTTCGCCCGCACCCTCACCGGCTGCGTCTACGGCAACAGCGACCCCGCCCGCGACCTGCCGGTGATCGCCGAACACGTCCGCACGGGCCGCCTCGACCTGGGCGCCCTCGTCACCGACCGCATCACCCTCGACGGCATCCCGGCCGCGTTCGACGCCATGCTGGCAGGCAAGGGCGGCCGCTCCCTCGTCATCTTCTAGGGGAGTCCTGACGCTCGGGCCGGATCATGCAGGATCGGCCGGGTCATGCCGGGCTCGGGCCGGGTCATGCCGGCCTGGGGCCGGATGAGCCGGCCGCGCCGGCAGGCCGGCCCGGCCGGCTCAGGCGCCCCGGTTCGCGTGCGTCAGAGCTTCGTACTGCAGGGCCAGGCCGTCCAGCAGCGCCTCCAGGCCCGTCTCGAACGCGCCCTCGTCCACCTCGCGCTGCCGCTCCGCCAGCAGGTGGGCCTGGCCCAGGTGCGGGTAGTCCGCCGGGTCGTACGCCGCTCGGTCGTCGACGAAACCCCGGGCGAAGGAAGCCACCGCCGAGCCCAGGATGAAGTACCGCATCAGCGCACCGATCCGGGTCGCCTGCGCCGCCGGCCACCCGGCCTGCGTCATCGCGCCGAACACCGCGTCCGCCAGCCGGAGCCCGGCCGGGCGTCGCCCGGGACCGCGGGCCAGCACGGGCACGATGTTGGGATGGTCCGCGAGGGCGTCCCGGTACGAGTGCGCCCACGCGTGCAGGGCCGCCCGCCAGTCCTGCCCGCCGTCGAACATCGACAAGTCGACTCGCGAGCTCACCGCGTCCGCCACCGCGTCCAGGATCTCGTCCTTGGTGCGGAAGTGGTTGTAGAGCGAGGGCCCGCTGACGCCGAGCGCGGCCGCCAGCCGCCGGGTCGACACCGCTTCCAGCCCCTCCGCGTCGACGAGCGCCCCGGCCGCCTCGACGATCCGGTCCCGGCTGAGAAGGGGCTTGCGCGGTCTGGCCATGCGCCACATAGTAGGGCCTGCCCCTGAAAAACTACCGGTGCTAGTTAAATCAGCGCCGGCCGCCCCCGCCACACACCACCCGCCCACGCCACGCACCACCCGCCAGAGGAGGTTCCGGTGAATCTTGAGCTGAGCGAGGAGCAGAGCGCAGTACGCCGGCTCGCCCGCGAGTTCGCCGAGCGCGAGATCGTCCCGTACGCCGCCGAGTGGGACCGCGCCGAGAGCGTGGACCGGGCCGTGGTGAAGAAGCTGGGCGCGCTCGGTTTCCTCGGCCTGACCGTCCCCGAGGAGTACGGCGGTTCCGGCGGCGACCACCTCGCCTACGTCCTGGTCACCGAGGAGCTCGGCCGCGCCGACTCCGCCGTGCGCGGGATCGTCTCGGTCTCCCTCGGCCTGGTCGCGAAGACGATCGCCGCCTGGGGGACCGAGGAGCACAAGCGCGCCTGGCTGCCGCGCCTGTGCTCCGGCGACGCGCTCGGCTGCTTCGGGCTGACCGAGCCCGGCACCGGCTCCGACGCCGCGAACCTCACCACCCGCGCCGTGCGCGAGGGGGACTCGTACGTCCTCCACGGGAACAAGATGTTCATCAGCAACGGCACCTGGGCCGACGTCGTGCTGCTCTTCGCCCGCACCGGCGAGGAACCGGGCGAACCGGCCCACCGCGGGATCTCCGCCTTCCTCGTCCCCGCCGACGCCCCCGGCCTGACGCGCCGCGAGGTCCACGGCAAGCTCGGCCTGCGCGGCCAGGCCACCGCCGAACTCGCCCTCGACGGGGTCCGCGTGCCCGCCTCCGCGATGCTCGGCCCGGAGGGCAAGGGCTTCTCGGTGGCGATGTCCGCGCTCGCCAAGGGCCGCATGTCGGTCGCTGCCGGCTGCGTCGGGATCGCACAGGCCGCCCTGGACGCGGCCGTCTCGTACGCCGCCCACCGCGAGCAGTTCGGCAAGCCCATCGCCCACCACCAGCTGGTCCAGGAACTCATCGCCGACATCTCGGTCGACGTGGACGCGGCCCGGATGCTGACCTGGCGCGTCGCGGACCTCATTGACCGCGGGCGGCCCTTCGCCACCGAGTCCTCCACCGCCAAGCTCTTCGCCTCCGAGGCCGCAGTGCGCGCCGCCGGCAACGCCCTCCAGGTGCACGGCGGCTACGGATACATCGACGAGTACCCGACCGGGAAGCTGCTGCGCGACGCCCGCGTGGCGACCCTGTACGAGGGCACCAGCCAGATCCAGAAACTCCTCATCGGCCGTGCCCTCACCGGGGTTTCGGCCTTCTAGAGCGCCCCGGTGCCCGGCACCCCGGTGCCCGGCGCCCCGGTGCCCGGCGCCCCACGGGTTGAGTACCCGTATGAGTACGCGTGCGCATGCGCTCCGCCCCGCCGCGGCCCGATGCTCGACGCATGAACGAGACACCGGTCAAGCAGCAGAGCACGGGGGCGTACTACGGACAGGCCGTCGCCTCCTTCGCCATCGCCCTCATCGCCGTGGCCGTGGGGATCTACCGCCTGGACGCCGACGGCTGGGTCCGCGCCTTCCTCGGGATCGCGGTCCTCTACCTCACCACCTCCGCCTTCACCCTCGCCAAGGTGATCCGCGACCGCCAGGAGGTCACGCAGATCGTCAGCCGAGTGGATCAGGCCAGAATGGAGAAGATCATGGCCGAGTACGATCCGTTCGCGCCGAAGTAGCCCCCTGGCCGAAGCGACCGGCCCGAGAACGCTAAGCGCTTGCTCACCCGCCCTGTAGGGTGTTCACTCCCGAATAGTGAAGAGGTGAGTGGGCGATGGACAGCGCGGAGGACACGGCCGAGGGCTACCGACCGTGGTCCGAGGTCACCCCGGACGCCGCACGGCGGCTGCTCGTCGCCGCCGTCGACGCCTTCGCCGAGCGCGGCTACCACGCCACCACCACCCGCGACATCGCGGGCCGCGCCGGCATGAGCCCGGCCGCGCTCTACATCCACTACAAAACCAAGGAAGAGCTGCTCCACCGGATCAGCCGCATCGGGCACGACAAGGCCCTCGACATCCTCACCAACGCCGCCGACGGCCCCGGCTGCGCCGCCGAGCGCCTCGACGCCGCCGTGCGGTCCTTCGTACGGTGGCACGCCGCGCACCACACCACCGCGCGCGTGGTCCAGTACGAGCTCGACGCCCTCGCCCCGGAGCACCGCTCCGAGATCGTGGCGCTGCGCCGGCAGAGCGACGCCGCCGTCCGCCGCATCCTCGCCGACGGGGTCGCGGCGGGGGAGTTCGACGTCCCCGACGTGCCGGGCACCACCCTCGCCGTCCTGTCGCTGTGCATCGACGTGGCCCGCTGGTTCAGCGCGGCCGGACAGCGCACGCCCGACGAGGTCGGCGCGCTCTACGCCGACCTCGTACTGCGCATGGTGGGGGCGCGGCCGCGCCCTCAGAAGTAGTAGCGGGACACCGACTCCGCCACGCACACCGGCTTCTCGCCGCCCTCGCGTTCCACCGTCACCGTGGCCGTGACCTGTACGCCGCCACCCGCCTCCGCGACCTCCGTGATCACGGCGGTGGCGCGCAGCCGCGAACCGACCGGCACCGTCGCCGGGAAACGGACCTTGTTCGTCCCGTAGTTGAGGCCCATCCGCATGCCCTCGACCCGCATGACCTGCGGCACCAGGCTGGGCAGCAGCGACAGGGTCAGGTAGCCGTGCGCGATGGTGGAGCCGAAGGGGCCCGTCGCGGCGCGCTCCGGGTCCACGTGGATCCACTGGTGGTCGCCGGTGGCGTCCGCGAAGAGGTCGATCCGCTTCTGGTCCACCTCCAGCCACCCGCTCGGACCGAGCGGTTCGCCGATCCCGGCGTGCAGTTCCTCGGCGGACGTGAAGACCCTCGGCTCGGCCATGCCTGTTCCTGTCTCTCGCGGACCACTGACTCACGGACGAATAAGCGCTTGCTCAGCATGCTGGGACCGTATGTGTATGTCAACGGACCTCCGGCTACCCTCGGCCGGGTGCCGCAGATTCCCGAGAAGGTCCACGAGCTCACCGTCGGCCAGCTGTCCGCCCGTAGTGGCGCCGCAGTGTCAGCGCTCCACTTCTACGAGGCCAAGGGCCTGATCAACAGCCGCCGCACGGCCGGCAACCAGCGCCGCTACACCCGTGACGCGCTGCGCCGGGTGGCCTTCGTACGCGCGGCCCAGCGGGTGGGCATCCCGCTCGCCAGCATCCGTGAGGCACTGGCCCGGCTCCCCGAGGAGCGCACCCCCAACCGGGAGGACTGGGCCCGCCTGTCCGAGGCCTGGCGCACCGAGCTCGACGAACGGATCAGCCGGCTCGCCCGGCTGCGCGACCACTTGACGGACTGCATCGGCTGCGGCTGCCTCTCGATGGAGACCTGCGCCCTGTCCAACCCCGACGACGTCTTCGGCGAACGGCTCACCGGCTCGCGCCTCTGACCCGCCCGCCGGCCTCACCCCTGCCGCAGCAGCAGTTCCCCGGCCGCCGTGACCAGTTCGGCGTTCGAGCGCGCCGGCCGGCCGTCCGGCAGGTGCAGCACGTCCCCCACGCCGGTCCGCGCGGCCGTGCCGCACCGGCCAGCCAGGCGTAGCGCCGGCCAGGAGGCCCCGTCGCACCCGAACAGCAGTACCGCCTCCGGCGCCAGCCCGCGCAGACCGGCCGGCAGGGCCGGCCCTGCCCCGGCCACCCGTACGTCCGGCGGCTCCTCGGCGACCTCCGCCGCCACCCGGACCCGGCCGACGCCGCCCGGGCCCCCGCCGAGTCCGCGCCCCTGCTCCCGTACCAGCCAGGCCCGCAGCCGCTCCAGCGCCTGCGGCCCGGCCGCGCCCCCGAGCGCGACCACCGCGTCCACCGCGACGCCCCGCTCCAGCAGGGCCCGCGCGAGCTCGGCCGCCCCCGGCTCCGCGAAGCGCACCACCGCCCGGTCCGGCAGTACCGTCCACGCCCGGACCCGCGCCAGCCGCTCCGCCGGATCCGGCTCGGCCCCGATGCTCGCCGGCACCGTCAGCGGCACGCCCACCCCCGCGCCCCGCAGCACCTCCAGCACCGGCCCGACCACCCGGGACGAGAGGCTCTCCCGCCCGCACGGGGTCCGCGGGTGCACCAGCACCCCACCCGCCCCGGCGGCGACGGCCCGCACCGCCGACTGAGCAAGATCCTCCGGCGACACGGGCACGGCCGGCCCGTCGGCCGCACTGCGCGAACCGTTCAGCGAGACCACCGCCAACAGGCCCGCAACGCTCACGCCGCGCCCGCCGAGGGGAAGTCCGCCAGCGCCGGTCTCGGCACCACGATCCCGCAGCCCGCGCACACCGGCCCGTCCCACGCCAGCGCCCCCGCCCACGGGCCCACCGGAGCCACCTCCGGCCACCGCAGCTCGGTGTCCCCGCAGACCGGGCACGCCGTCCCCGGCTCCGACTCCAGCGCCCGGACCAGCCGCCGCAGCACCTCGCCCAGCGCCCCCTCCGGCCGTACCCCCGGGTCTGCGCAGCGCACCACCGCGTCCCCGCTGCCGCCCCACGCCCACTCCGGCCGGCGCAGCCCGTGGTGCTTCTCCCGCCGGCGCCGTTCCGCGAACTGGCGCTCGTACTCCAGCCAGACCGTCCGCGCGTCCTCCAGCTCCTCCAGCGCGGCGACCAGCCGCAGCGGGTCGGCCCCCCGGTCCTCGGGGCCGATCCCGTGCCGGTCGCACAGGTGCCACCACGTGGCCCGGTGCCCGTAGGGCGCGAACCGTTCCAGGCAGCGGCGCAGCGAGTGGCGCCGCAGAGCCCGGTCATTGCGCGCGTCGCGCACCTGATAGGCCAGACTCCGGAATCCCGCCATCACACCATCACCTCCGCCGATGTGCCCAACATGCCCGCTCGGGTGCGGGCGCATGCGGGGGCGGACGAGGCGTGCCGGTGGCACATGGCCGGAACTCAGCGCCCCATGCGCCCCGCGGACACCACCACCCGGGCCAGTTCCTCGTGGCAGATGTCGCTGTGCGCCCCCGAGGGGGCGCCGCCGCGCCGCACCACGGAGCCCGCGTCCACGCTGACGCAACCGGCCGCGGGCACCCCGTCGCGCAGGGCGGTGTCCAGGCTCAGCCGCGGCGCTCCCGGCACCGCCCGGACCCCGTCGTGCCCGATCGCGCCCCACCGTTCGTCGAAGCCGAGCAGACCGGCCGAATCACCTGCCATGCGGGACGCCAGCGGGTAGAAGTCCTTGAGGGCGGAGTCGTGCGGGGAGTGGCAGGCCACCACCGGCCCGTCGACCCTACGGTCGAGGCCGCGCAGGGCCCCGCCGCGGTCCTTGTCGTGCGGCAGCCGGTCGGCGAAGGCGTAGTGGGAGAAGGCTCCCTGGAGCAGGGTCACGGACTTCACGTACCGGGCTCCGTCCGGCACCGCGCGCAGCGAGAAGGACACCACCCGCGCCCCGAAGCTGTGGCCGATCAGATGGAACCGCATCGCCGGACGGCCCGCCGCCAGCTCCGCCAGTACCGGGCCCAGCCCCCGCTCGCCGACCACACCCGCCCGCTTCTTCATCTTGTAGTACGTCGCCTGTCGGAGCAGTTCCTTGGCGCCGCCCCACAGGCCGCAGGGGCCCTCGCCGACCGTGAGCCGGGGCCCCTCGGCGCCGGCGGCCACGCTCCCGGTCCCGGCCACGCTCCCGGTTCCGGCCCCGGCCCCGGCCCGGGCCCCGGCCCTCGCCAGGGCGAGGGAGAGGACCCGACAGACCTCCAGCACGTCGTCCGCGAAGATCGCGGGGACCGCCGGCGCGGCCGGCGCGTGCACCGCGTCGACCCCGGCCAGCTCCCGTACGAGCGCACCGAACTCGATGAAGGCGGCCGCCGACTCCGGCTGCTCCGCCAGCAGCTCGGCAAGCCGGTCCAGCTCCGCGCGCCGGCCCGGCCAGACCCCTTCGAGCGCCTGCCGGGTGAGGGAGTCGAGGGCGCAGCCGTAGCCCGGTTCCGCGAGGGCGCCGGGCGCCTCGAAGTCGGGTATCGGCTCGTCGGAAAACCGCATCGAAGGCCACACGACACCCACGTACCCCAGCCGCACCCCCGGCCCCACCAGCGCGGGGAAGGGTGCGAAGAACCGGTCGTAGAGCCGGACCGCCGTGGACCGGTCGCTGTTCCAGCCGTGCGCGAAGACGAGCACGTCCGTGGCCTCCATCCGGGCCACCGCCCCCTGCGTGGCACGGTCCACGTCCCCTTCGGAGTCGAAGGTGAGCTCCGTGTACGGCCCCACCCCGATCCCGGACCCGGTCGCGAACCCGATCCCCTTCCCGTTCCCGACCCCATTCCCGTTCCCGACCCCGTTCCCGCTTCCGGTCCCCGTCCTGGAGCCGAATCCGCCAACGACGTCCGCCATGAGGTCCCCCTTCACGCCGTGCCTCCGGTGCGGCCAGCATCCTGCTGCGGCGCCCGCCCGGCCAGCCCCCCGGCGCGACCGCCTCAGGCGTAGAGCAGGTACTGCGCGCGCACCGCCTCGAAGCGCGCCAGCCCCGCCGCCCAGTCGCCCGCGACCTCCTCCACCCCGGCGCCGGCGTCCACCAGCGTGCGCACCCGGTCCGAGCCGGTCAGCCGGTCGATCCAGTGGTCCGCGCGCCACCCGAAGCCGCTCCACACCCGGCGCGCGGTGACCAGCAGTCCGATGCCGGCCCGCACCGGGTCGAAGGCCTCCCGGTCGTGCACGATCAGCCGGACCCCGCCGCACACCTTCCCCACGTGCTTGGAGAAGGTGGGAGTGAAGTACGCCTCCCGGAACCACACCCCGGGCAGCCCCAGCCCGTTCGCCGCCTCCGCCCAGCGCCGGTCGATCCCCTCCGCGCCCAGCACCTCGAAGGGCGTGGTCGTCCCGCGCCCCTCGGAGAGATTCGTCCCCTCGAACAGGCAGGTGCCGGCGTACGCGAGGGCCGTGTCGGGCGTCGGCATGTTCGGGCTCGGCGGCACCCACGGCAGCCCGGTCTCCCCGAAGAACGACCCGCGCCGCCATCCGGACATCGCCACCGTGGTCAGCCGGACCGGCGCGGCGCCCAGGAACTCGCCGTTGAAGAGCCGTGCCAGCTCGGCCGCCGTCATCCCGTGCGCGAGCGCGATCGGCTCCCGGCCCACGAAGCTCGCGTACGGCCGCTCCAGCACCGGCCCCGCGGCCCGCCGGCCGCCCACCGGATTCGGCCGGTCCAGGACCACCACCGCCTTGCCGGCGAGGGCGGCCGCGCGCATGCAGTCGTAGAGCGTCCAGATGTACGTGTAGAAGCGCGCCCCGACGTCCTGGATGTCGAAGACGACGGTGTCGATCCCGGCCGCCGTGAACACGTCGGCGAGCCGCTGCCCGTTCCTGTCGTACGTGTCGTACACGGGCAGCCCGGTCGCCGGGTCCCGCGAGGCCCCCTCGGAGTCGCCCGCCTGCGCCGTCCCACGGAACCCGTGCTCGGGCCCGAACACCGCGACGAGGTCGACCCGTTCGTCCGCGTGCAGCACGTCCACCAGGTGGCGGGCGTCGGAGGCGATCCCGGTGGGGTTGGTGACCACCCCCACCTTCTGCCCGGCCAGGACGGCGTACCCGTCCGCCGCCAGCCGCTCGAAGCCGGTACGCACCCGGCCCGCCGCCGGTGTCGCGCCGACCCCGGCAGTCCCGGCAGTCCCGGCAGTCCCCGCGGTCCCGCCGGTCCCGGCAGCTCCGGCGGTACCCGCCGCGCCCAAGGCGCCCCCCGCGCCCACCGCGCCGATCGATCCCACGGCCCCCGCAAGCCCCAGCACCCCGCGTCGCGACAACGTCATCCCGACACGCTAAGCACCGCACCCCTTCCGCCCCGACATACCGACTGGTTAGTCTGCCCAGATCCGCAACCGGCGGCCGTACGAGAGGTGTGATCCCGTGAGCGCGTACCAGGACCAGCGAGTCGTCGTCACCGGCGCGGGCGGCGGCATCGGCGCCGCCCTCGCCCACCGCTTCGCGGCCGAGGGCGCCACGGTCGTGGTCAACGACCTCGACCCCGCCAGGGCCGTCGCGGTCGCGGGCGAGATCGGAGCCCGGGCGATCCCGCTGCCGGGCGACGCCTCCCGGATCGTGGCCGAGGCCCGCGAGGCCCTCGGCGGAACGGTCGACGTCTACTGCGCCAACGCCGGACTCGCCTCGGGCGGTGACGCCGGCGCCGAGGAGGCCGTCTGGGAAGCGGCCTGGGACGTCAACGTCATGGCCCATGTCCGCGCCGCCCGGCTGCTGCTGCCCGACTGGCTGGAGCGGGGGAGCGGCCGCTTCGTGTCCACCGTCTCGGCCGCCGGTCTGCTGACCATGATCGGAGCGGCCCCGTACAGTGTCACCAAGCACGGTGCGCTCGCCTTCGCCGAATGGCTGTCACTGACCTACCGGCACCGCGGTGTCCAGGTCCACGCCATCTGCCCGCAAGGAGTGCGCACCGACATGCTGACCGCCGCGGGCTCGGCGGGCGAACTCGTCCTCGCACCGACCGCGATCGAGCCGGAAGCGGTCGCGGACGCGCTGTTCGACGGCATGGAGAAGGGCCGCTTCTTGATCCTCCCGCACCCCGAGGTCGCCGACTACTACGCGGTCCGCGCCACCGAACCGGACCGCTGGCTGAGCGCCATGAACCACCTCCAGCAGACATGGGAGACCCGGTGACCTCCACCTACGCCGCCCAGCCATGGCTCGGCCTGCTCTCCCCGGCCCAGCGGGCGCCCGTCGCGCCGCCGCCCACCGTCCTGCACGCCTTCCGCGAAGCCGCCGCCCGAGCCCCCGAACGCACCGCGCTCGCCTACTTCGACGGCCGGATCGGCTACGCCGAGGCCGACGCGCTCTCCGACTCCGTCGCCGGCCACCTCGCGGCGCGCGGCGTTCGGCGCGGCGACCGGGTCGCGGTCATGCTCCAGAACACCCCGCACTTCGTGCTCTCCGTCCTCGGCGTTTGGAAGGCCGGGGCCGTCGTCGTCCCCCTGAACCCCATGTACAAGGCGGGCGAGGTCGGCCACGTCCTGCGCGACTCCGGGGCCGCCGCACTCGTGTGCGACGACGGCGCGTGGACGGCGTACCTGAGGGAGGCCGTGCGGGGCAGCGCCGTGCGGAGCGTCCTGACCGCCTCGGACCGCGACTTCCAGACGCGTGACGACCCGCGGCTCTTCGCACCGCGGTCCCAGAACCCCGCCCCGGTCCGGCCCTCCGTACCGCACCAGCAGGCCGGGCCCGCGGACCACACCGCCGCCGGTCCCGCCGGCCCGCACACCGCCGGCCCGCACACCGCCGACCTCGCGTCCGTGGCCCGCCGGGGCCACCGCGCCCCGGACGGCCCGGAGCCCACCGCCGCCGACACCGCCCTCATCAGCTACACCTCCGGCACCAGCGGTACCCCCAAGGGCGCGATGAACCCGCACGGGGCGCTCACCTACAACGCCGTACGGCAGGTCACCTCCCACCCCATTGCCGAGGGCGCCGGCTACTTCGCCCTCGCGCCCCTCTTCCACATCACCGGCATGGTCTGCGAGCTCGCCGCGTGCTTCGTCAACGCCGGCACCCTCGTCATCGCCCACCGCTTCGACGCCGGCGCCGTCCTCGACGCCTTCCTGGAACACCGCCCCGCCTACACCGTCGGCCCGGCCACCGCCTTCATGGCCCTCGCCGCCCACCCCGCCGTCACCCCCGACCACTTCGCCTCCTTCCAGGTGATCTCCTCCGGCGGCGCCCCGCTCCCGCCCGCGCTCGTCGAACGCCTGCGAGCGGCCTTCGGCTTCTACCTGCGCAACGGCTACGGCCTCACGGAGTGCACCGCCCCCTGCGCCACCGTGCCCGTGCACCTCGAAGCCCCCGTCGACCCCGCCTCCGGAACCCTGTCCGTGGGCCTGCCCGGCGCCGACACGGTCGTCCGCATCCTCGACGAGGACGGGGCCGAACTCCCCATCGGCCGGACCGGCGAGATCGCCGTGCGCGGCCCCCAGGTCGTGCCCGGCTACTGGGGCCTGCCCGCCGAGACCGCCGAGGCCTTCCCGGACGGCGAACTGCGCACGGGGGACGTCGGCTTCATGGACCCGGACGGCTGGCTCTACGTGGTCGACCGCAAGAAGGACATGATCAACGCCTCCGGCTTCAAGGTCTGGCCGCGCGAGGTCGAGGACGTGCTCTACACCCACCCCGCCGTCCGCGAGGCCGCGGTGGTCGGCGTCCCCGACCCGTACCGCGGAGAGAGCGTCAAGGCGTACGTGAGCCTGCGCCCCGGCACCGCGGCCCGGCCCGAGGAGCTCTCCGCGTACTGCGCCGAGCGCCTCGCCGCGTACAAATACCCGCGCCGGGTCGAGATCCTGCCTGTCCTTCCGAAGACGACCAGTGGCAAGATCCTGCGACGGGAACTGCGCGACCGCGGCTGAAAACAGTCGGACGGTCGTACAGCTGGTCGCAGCGACCAGGCAGAACGAGAAGAGGAAGGTCAGCACCATGGCGGCCAGGACCACGGAACCCGCAGGCACGCACGAGGCCCCGGTACCGCAGCGGCTGCTGGCCGTCGCCACCCGGCTGTTCGCCGAGCGCGGCTACGACCGCACGTCCGTCCAGGAGATCGTCGAGGCGGCCGGGGTCACCAAGGGCGCGCTCTACCACTACTTCGGCTCCAAGGACGACCTGCTGCACGAGGTGTACGCGCGGATGCTGCGCCTGCAGCAGCAGCGCCTCGACGCGGTGGCCTCCTCCGACGCCCCCGTCGAGGAACGGCTGCGGGCGGCGGCCGCCGACGTGGTCGTCACCACCATCGAGAACCTCGACGACGCCATGATCTTCTTCCGGTCGATGCACCAGCTCAGCCCGGAGAAGTTCAAGCAGGTACGGGCGGAGCGCCGGCGCTACCACGAGCGCTTCCGGGCGCTGATCGAGGAGGGGCAGCGGGCCGGCGTGTTCTCCACCGCCACCCCCGCCGACCTGGTGGTGGACTACCACTTCGGGTCCGTGCACCACCTGTCCACCTGGTACCGGACCGACGGCCCGCTCACACCGCAGCAGGTCGCCGACCACCTTGCGGACCTGCTGCTGCGGGCCCTGCGGCCCTGACCGCGGCCGGGTCCAGCGAGGGGTAGTCGGTGTAGCCCTCCGGCCCCTGGACGTACATCAGGAACTCCGGCCGCACCTCGTTGAGCGGAGCGCCCGTGCGCAGCCGCTCCACGAGGTCGGGGTTGGCGAGGAAGCCGCGGCCCAGCGCGATCAGGTCGGCGCCTGCGGCCAGCAGGCGTTCGCCGCGCCGCGCGCCCCCGTCGGCCGCCACCTCCTCGCGGGAGAGCGCCGGGTTGGCGATCAGCGTGCCGGGCCAGGCCCTGCGGATCTCCCCGAAGAGCGGCAGGTCCGGATCGGCGTACACCTGGTGCAGGTAGACCGGCCCGAGCTGCGCCAGCGCCGGGATCAGCGCCCGGTAGAGCGCCCCCGTGTCGCCCTCCTCGATGCCGTTGACGTCCAGCCCGGGGGAGATCCGGACGCCGATGCGCTCCGCTCCGACGGCCTCGATCACCGCCCGCACCACCTCGACGGTGAAGCGGATGCGCCCCTCGACGGACCCGCCCCAGCCGTCGGTGCGGCGGTTGGTGTTCCCTGCGAGGAACTGGTGGAGCAGGTGGCCGTTGGCGGAGTGCACCTCCACCCCGGCGAACCCGGCCTCCAGGGCGCCGCGCGCGGCGTCCGCGAAGTCGGCGATGGTGGCCCTGACGTCCTCGTCCGTCATCTCCCGGGGCGTCACCGCGTCCCGGAGCCCGCCGGGGGTGTGCAGCGGCTCAGGGAACCGCACCGCCGACGGGGCGAGCGGGACGTGGCCGCTGGTGTCGGGGTGGCCGACCCGGCCGCCGTGCTGGAGCTGGAGGAACATCCGCCCGCCCGCCCCGTGCACGGCGTCGGTGACCCGGCGCCAGCCCGCGATCTGCGCCGGGGTGTGGATGCCGGGGATGTGGGGGTAGGTCTGGCCGACGGCGTTCGGCGTTGCCGCCTCGGCGATGATCAGACCGGCCGAGGCGCGCTGCGCGTAGTAGGCGGCCATGAGTTCGCCGGGTACGCCGTCGGCGCCGGCGCGATTGCGCGTCAGCGGGGCCATCACCAGGCGGCTGGGGAGTTCGAGGCCGCCGAGGCGGGCGGAGGAGAAGAGTCGGGATGCGGCGGTGACCCGCTGTGGCTGCGTCATGCCGGGTACCGTAAAACCTGACACTGATGTCAGATTCAAGACCTGGGGTGGACCGTGCGGATCGGGGAACTGGCGGCGCGCACCGGCGTGGGCGAGCGTTCGCTGCGCTACTACGAGGCACTGGGGCTGCTGGCCTGCGACCGTACTCCCGGCGGCCACCGGGACTTCTCCGAGCGGGCCGTCGACCGGGTCATCCGCATCCAGGAGCTCTACGCGGCCGGCCTGAACAGCGCGAAGATCGGGCAGATCCTGCCCTGCACGCGGGACGAGGACGGCGGCCCGTCGGTGCGCGCGACCCCGGCGCTGGTGGCCGAACTGGTCGGGGAGCGGGAGCGGATCGATCGGATGATCGGCGAGCTGATCCGCTCCCGCGAGGTGCTGGACGAGGTCATCGCGGCGGCGGGCCGCACCACGACGCCCTGACGGGCCTCTCTACATGTAGCGCTTCAGTTCGCGCCGGGCCAGGGACCGCTGGTGCACCTCGTCCGGTCCGTCGGCCAGCCGCAGGGTCCGTGCCGCCGCCCACAGTTCCGCCAGCGGGAAGTCCTGGCTCACCCCGCCCGCGCCGTACAGCTGCACCGCGTCGTCCAGGATCCGCACCACCGCCCGCGGAGTCGCGATCTTGATGGCCTGGATCTCGGTGTGCGCGCCCCGGTTCCCGACCGTGTCCATCAGCCAGGCCGTCTTCAGCACCAGCAGCCGCAACTGCTCCACCGTCACCCGGGCGTCCGCGATCCAGTTCTGCACGACGCCCTGCGCGGCCAGCGGCTTGCCGAAGGCCGTACGCTCCACCGCCCGCCGGCACATCAGCTCGATGGCCCGCTCCGCCATGCCGATCAGGCGCATGCAGTGGTGGATGCGGCCCGGGCCGAGCCGCGCCTGGGCGATGGCGAAGCCGCCGCCCTCCTCGCCGATCAGGTTCGCCGCGGGGACGCGGGCCCCGTCGAACACCACCTCGGCGTGGCCGCCGTGGTCGTGGTCCTCGTACCCGTACACCGTCATGGCCCGGCGCACCTCGACGCCCGGGGTGTCCCGCGGGACCAGCACCATCGACTGCTGACGGCGCGGATCGGCGCCCTCCGGGTCGGTCTTTCCCATCACGATGAAGATCGCGCAGTCCGGGTTCATGGCACCCGAGATGAACCACTTGCGGCCCGTGACCACATACTCGTCACCGGCCCGCTCGATCCGGGTCTCGATGTTCGTTGCGTCCGAGGACGCCACGTCGGGCTCCGTCATGGCGAACGCCGAGCGGATCTCGCCGTTCAGCAGCGGCTGGAGCCACTGCTTCTTCTGCTCCTCGCTCCCGAACTGCGACAGCAGCTCCATGTTCCCGGTGTCCGGGGCCGCGCAGTTCGTCGCCATGGGCGCCAGGTGCGGGCTGCGGCCGGTGATCTCCGCCAGCGGGGCGTACTGGAGGTTGGTCAGGCCCGCGCCGTACTCCGAGTCGGGCAGGAAGAGGTTCCACAGGCCCTGGCGGCGTGCCTCGGCCTTCAGTTCACCGAAGACGGCCGGGGTGTCCCAGGGCGAGGCCAGCCGTGCGCGCTGCTCGGCGGCGAGGGGCTCCGCCGGAAAGACGTACTCCTCCATGAACGCGAGCAGCCGCTCGCGGAGTTCCTCGGTCCGGGCGTCGAATGCGAAGTCCATGCTGCGTTCCTCAGCCTTTCTTGCCGTTTTCGAAGGGAGGGAGGCCCTGGAGGGTGGTCAGTCCGTGCTCGATGAAGACCGGAACCAGCTCGCCGATCCGGTCGAAGCCCGCCCCGACGGTCTGCCCGAGCGTGTAGCGGTAGTGGATGCCCTCGAGGATCACCGCGAGCTTGAACCACGCGAAGGCCGTGTACCAGGCGATCGCCCCGGTGTCCCGGCCTGACCGGGCGGCGTACCGCTCGACCAGCTCGGCGGGTGACGGATGGCCGGGAGCCCCGCTCGTCGTGCTGACCGGGGACCCGGTCAGACCCAGATCGGAGCTGTACATCACCAGCAGCCCGAGGTCGGTCAGCGGATCCCCGAGCGTGGACATCTCCCAGTCCAGCACCGCCCGGATCGTGTCGGTGCCGGACGGGGATCCGCCGATCAGCACGTTGTCGAGCCGGTAGTCGCCGTGCACCACCGTCGGCGCGGGGGAGTCGGGCAGCCTGCGGCCCAGGGCGCCGTGCAGCTCGTCGATCCCGGCGAGCTCCCGCCCCCGGGAGGCCGCGAGCTGCTTGCCCCAGCGCCGCAGCTGCCGGTCGAGGAAGCCCTCCGGCCGGCCGAAGTCGCCCAGGCCCACCGCCTCCGGGTCCACCGCGTGCAGCTCGACCAGAGTGTCCACCAATCCGAGCACCGCCCGCCGGGTGCGCTGCGGGCCGATCGCGGCGAGTTCGCCGGCCGTGCGGTACGGCACCCCGTCCACGTACTCCATGACGTAGAACGGCGCGCCGAGCACGGTCTCGTCCTCGCACAGCAGCACCGGCTCCGGCACCGGCACGGCCGTCCCGTGCAGCGCCGCGATGACCCGGTGCTCGCGGCGCATGTCGTGGGCGGTGGCCAGCACGTGGCCGAGTGGCGGCCGGCGCACCACCCAGCGGGCGGACCCGTCGGTGATCTCGTACGTGAGATTCGACCGGCCGCCCTCGATCAGCCGGCCGCGCAGCGCACCGGCCACGAGTCCCGGCCGGGCCCGGTCGAGATGACCGCGCAGCCGCTCCAGGTCCAGGCCTCGGGGATCGGCCGGGGCTGAGGTCATGGTGCGCACCTCCGTGCGGAGAGTTGACGAGGGGGAAGAGCGGGCGGTGCGTCGGCGCACCCCCGCACCCAATCATGCCGACCAGTCGGTATGTAGTCCAGAGGGCGGGCCGAAAGAACACTTCCGGCCGGCCGGCCTCATGCGTGACAGAGGATCGGCGTACCGCCGTTCATCGCGGTCATGTCCCTCAGCACCGCCAGTATGTCCAGCGGCGCACCCTCCGGCTCACCGGCCAGCTCCGCGTACGCCCGGTGCACGTTCGCCACGAGGCGCTCGCTCTCCCGCCACGCGGAGAACTCGCCGAGATCGGCCTGCCGGGCCGCCTCCAGCGGGGTCAGCCCCTTGGCGTGCCCCTCCCGGGCGAGCTCGGACACGTACCGCAGGTAGCGCTCGGTGGAGTCGTAGGCCGACGGGTCGGTCAGCGGTCCGTGGCCCGGTACGACGGTCTCCGCGTCCAGTGACCGCAGCAGCTCCAGCGCCCGCAGGGAGCCGGCCAGCGAGCCCATCGCCAGGAACGGCGTGCCCCCGGCGAAGACCAGGTCCCCGGTGAAGACCACCCGCTGCGCGGGCAGCCACACGACCGAGTCGCCGGTGGTGTGCGCGACGCCCGGGTGGACCACCCGCACCTCGGTCGCGCCCACGTGCACGGTCGCCCGGTCGCCGTAGGTGAGGTCGGGCGCGGTGATGTCTATCGCCCCGAAGTCCGTCGCGGGCCAGATCATCTCCAGCTGGTGCCCGGCGGCGAGCTGCTCGGCCCGTGCGTTCTCGTGCCCGAGGATCAACGCCTCGGGGGTGAAGACGGAGTTGCCGTAGGTGTGGTCGCCGTGGTGGTGGGTGTTGACCACGGTCCGGGGGAGCGGGACCCCGGCCGCCACGACCGCCTCGCGCAGCGCCAGCGCCCGCCGCTCGGTGGCGGCGGTGTCCACGAGCAGGGTCCGGCCGCCGTTGCTCACGAAGCCGGCGTTGTTCAGGCACCAGCCGCCGTCCGGCTGGACGTAGGCGTACACCCCCGGCGCGGGCTGGAGCAGGTACGGGTCATCGACGGACATCTGCGCTCTCCCCGGGTCGCTTTGACAGGCGGTCAGCATCCTGTCAGCCGTCGCCGCGGCGGGGGAGGGCGGGTCGCCGCTCGCGGCCGGGGAAGCCCCGGTCGGGAGTGGCCCGGTCGGGAGCGGCACGGTCGGGAGCGGCCCGGTCGGGAGCCGGCCGGTCAGGGGCGGCCCCGGTCAGTGGTCGTCGTAGTGCCCGTCGTGCTCGGCGTGCCGGTGCCCGTCGTGCAGGTAGTCGACGTGGTCGCCGTGCCGGACCGTGTCGTGCCCGCAGTCCGCGCCGTGCGCGTGGGGGTGGCCCTCGTGGGCGGTGTGCCCGGCCGGCTCGCACTCGTCCCAGTGCCCCGAGTGCTCCCGGTGCAGGTGGCCGTCGTGCGCGTAGTCGACGTGGTCGCCGTGCGGGACCGCCTGGTGGCCGCAGTCCGCGCCGTGGGCGTGCTGGTGCGTGGGGTGTTCGTGGTGGAGGGTCGTCATGGCGCCGAGACTAGTGCGAATAGTCGGCTATCGCGCGTTATGTCCCTATCGGTGAAGGGAAGTGGGATGATCCGGCGAGCCGCTCAGAAGATGACCGCCATCGCGAACACCGCCAGCGCCACCGTGCACGCCACCACGGCCAACGCCGACCGGGGCGCCAGCCCCCGCGGCCGGCCCGTCGCCAGCGCCCGGATCCTGCGGTGCGCCACCCACAGGAACACCAGCCAGATCAGCACGATCACCGCCGCCCCGGCCACCTCCGTCGACGAGCCGGACCCGCGCAGCGCCTGCCGCAGCGCCAGCACCGCCACCACCGAGGACGCCAGCGTCGTACGCCGCCAGGCGAGCCGGGTCCGCTCGGGCTGCAGCCCGGCGTCGCGGTCCGTGCCCGGCACGTTCACCGCCCCGACGTCCAGCCCAGCAGCACGACCACCACCATCGCCACCGCGACCAGCCCCACGCCCAGGCTCAGCACCACCGGGAACCGCGACAGCGGCAGGTCCTCGTGCCGCCGCATCGCCCGCTCGCAGCGCACCCAGTGGTTCACCGCGCGCAGCGCGCAGGCGGCGCCGACCGCGAGCAGCGCGAAGGCCATTCCGACCCGCACCCCCCACCGCAGGTCGGGCAGGAACTGGTCGACGGCGAAACCGCCGCCGACCAGGGCCAGCGCGGTCCGGATCCAGGCGAGGAACGTACGCTCGTTGGCCAGCGAGAATCGGTAGTCGGGGGTCTCGCCCTCGTCCTTCAGCCGCGACGGCGCGAACCACAGGCGTACGTCCTTGACGAAGTCGATCACCCGGTCAATCTACTGGCGGGAACCACGACGCGCGCACAGCCGCCGGTAGGCCTCCAGCCCGTCCGGCACCCAGGGCCACTCCCCGTCGGCGACCCGCCGGTCCAGTTCGTCCCGCGTGAGGAAGGTGTGCCAGTCCACCTCCGAGACCTGCGGGGCCACCGGCAGGTCGCACCGCACCTCGTGCACGTACGACCACCAGGCCCCGCCCGGGCCCTCGTACAGGAACTTGAACAGCGGCTCCGGCTGCGCCAGCCCCCGCACCCCCAGCTCCTCCTCGGCCTCCCGCAGCGCGGCCTCCCCGTAGCTCTCGCCGGCGCCCAGCACCCCGCCCACGAACATGTCGTAGTGCGAGGGGAAGACGAGCTTCGAAGCGGTGCGCCGGTGCACGAAGATCCGCTCCTGCGCGTCCGTGGCCAGCACGAACACACAGCGGTGGATCAGCCCGCGGGCGTACACCTCGCCCCGCGGGGCCTGACCGGTGACCCGGTCCTCCCGGTCCACCACGTCCAGTACTTCATCAGCGGCACTCACAGGTTCATCCAATCACCGCTGTTGACTGGTTACCGCTCCGTAGCAAAGGATCTGCCCCACCATCGACGGAGGACGGGTATCCGCATGACGTACGACGCAGACGTGATCGTGATCGGAGCCGGGCTCGCGGGCCTCGTGGCCACCGCCGAGCTCGTCGACGCGGGCCGCAAGGTCATCCTGCTCGACCAGGAGCCGGAACAGTCCATCGGCGGCCAGGCGCACTGGTCCTTCGGCGGCCTGTTCTTCGTGGACTCGCCCGAGCAGCGCCGGATGCGGATCAAGGACAGCCACGCCCTCGCCCTCCAGGACTGGCTGGGCACCGCCGGGTTCGACCGCGAGGAGGACGCCTGGCCGCGCCGCTGGGCCGAGGCCTACGTCGACTTCGCGGCCGGTGAGAAGCGCCCCTGGCTGCACCGGCAGGGCGTCCGCTTCTTCCCCGTCGTCGGCTGGGCGGAGCGCGGCGGCTACGACGCCAACGGACACGGGAACTCCGTCCCCCGCTTCCACATCACCTGGGGGACCGGCCCCGGCCTGGTGGAGCCCTTCGAGCGGCGGGTCCGGGAAGGCGTGGCCCGCGGCCTGGTCCGCCTGGCGTTCCGCCACCGGGTGACCGGACTGTCCGCCACCGCCGGCGCCGTGGACACCGTGACCGGCGAGATCCTGGAGCCCTCCGACGCTGTACGGGGCATCGCCAGCGGCCGCGAGGCCACCGGGTCCTTCTCCCTGCGGGCCCAGGCCGTGATCGTCACCAGCGGCGGCATCGGCGGCAACCACGACCTCGTGCGCGCGCAGTGGCCCGCCCGGCTCGGCACCCCGCCGCGGCGGATGCTCTCCGGGGTCCCCGCACACGTCGACGGCCTGATGCTGGGCATCGCGGAGGCGGCGGGCGCCAGCCACATCAACAAGGACCGGATGTGGCACTACACCGAGGGCATCCAGAACTGGGACCCGATGTGGGCCAAGCACGGCATCCGCATCCTCCCCGGCCCGTCCCCGCTCTGGCTGGACGCCACGGGCAAGCGGCTGCCCGTACCGCTCTTCCCCGGCTTCGACACCCTCGGCACGCTCGACCACATCATGAAGACCGGCCACGACCACACCTGGTTCGTGCTCAACCAGCGCATCATCGGCAAGGAGTTCGCCCTCTCCGGCTCCGAACAGAACCCCGACCTCACCGGCAAGTCGGTGCGCGACGTCATCACCCGGGCCCGCCAGGCCGTACCCGGCCCGGTCAGGGCCTTCATGGACCACGGCGCCGACTTCGTCGTCGAACGCGACCTCTCCGCCCTCGTGCGCGGCATGAACGCCGTCACCAAGGAGGACCTCCTCGACGAGGCCGCCGTCCGGCGCGAGATCGTGGCCCGCGACCGCGAGATCGCCAACCCCTTCACCAAGGACCTCCAGGTCACCGCCATCCACGGCGCCCGCAGGTACCTGGGCGACAAGCTGATCCGCACCACCGCCCCGCACCGCATCCTCGACCCCGGGGCCGGCCCGCTGATCGCCGTACGGCTCTCGATCCTGACCCGCAAGTCCCTCGGCGGCCTGGAGACCGACCTCTCCTCCCGGGTCCTGACCGGGACGGGCGAACCGCTGCCGGGCGTCTACGCCGCGGGCGAGGCGGCCGGATTCGGCGGCGGCGGGGTCCACGGCTACCGGGCCCTGGAGGGCACCTTCCTCGGCGGGTGCATCTTCTCGGGCCGCGCGGCGGGCCGGGCCGCGGCCCAGGCGGTCGGCTGAGCCCGGCCCTGCCGCCGGCCCCGGCCCCAGGCCCCGGCCCCAGGCCCAGGCCCCGGCCCCGGTGCCCGGCCCCGGCGCCCAGCCGTCGGCGCGCTGCCACCGGCCCCGCCGCCCGCCGCTCGGCCCGGCCCTCGGCGCCACCGCTCGGCCCCGGCGCCCGTCGCCCGGCCCTCGGCCCCCGGCCACGGCGCCCCCTCGCGGGCCGGGGGCGTCAGACCAGTCGCTCGGTGACCCGGAACCGCTCCGCGATGACGGGTGTGTCGTCGTCGACCGTGAAGCCCGGGTCGCCGATCACCGTGCGCACCGGCTCGCTGTGCCAGAACTCCTCGTGTGCCGTGCGCCATTCGGCCACCGACGTGTATCCCTCCCCCTCGTCGAGGGCGTGCCCCAGTCCCACGTCGGCGAGCCGCAGCACCTCCACGGCCGTCACCTCCACCACCGCCACCCCGCGCTCGTCGGAGTCGACCAGCAGGGACCGCGTGCCGGGCTCCGGCAGCGGTTCCCGCTCCGCCTCGTACTCCGCGAGCAGGCCGGTGGTGCTGGTCTTCGCCCCGCTCAGCACGGCCGCGACCAACTGGTCGCGCAACGGGCCGGGGAAGCCCAGCAGGTACGGGGGAAGATCGCCATATGCAGTCATACGGCCACCCTACGGCGCGGCCCGTGGCCGCCCGGAACGAATGCCGCCCGACCAACTGGCACGGTGGCCAGAGCAGTTGAAACCCGCCACGCAGTGGACTGGACCTTGACTCGGAGCTGCGCGTACCGCTTTGCTGTGCGTGATCACCGGAGTGCTCACCGGAGTTCCGCCCGAATCCGCCCGAGCGCCCGGCGTCCCGTCGCAACCCCCCGGAACTCCACCGCGGTCCTGCCGCAGCCCCACCGGAGCTCCGTCACAGCACCACCGGCACGATCCCGCGGCCTTGCGGCCGAGCCACGCGCGTGCGCCCTGCGCGCGGGCGGCCGCCGCAGACCCGCCCCCCGCCCCGACCGCCGATCACCGATCGCCGACCCCTGATCACCGATCCCTGATCCCCGACCCCGATCACCGTCCGCCCGCGTCCTGGAGGGAAACCCCGCGGATGTCCCCGCCTCCGCCGCCCCTCGGCCGCGCCCGCAAGCGGGACGCCCAGCTCTTCGACCCGGCCCTCTGCGACGCCGAACTCATCGACGTGCGCTCCCAGTTCGCCCAGGGCCGCTGGGCCAGGGTGCGTTCCCTCCTCGTCGGCACCGGCGACGACTGGGACCGCCGCGGCCACCGCGTCGTCGTGCTCGCCCAAACCCCGGCGGCCACCGCCTGGGCCCGCGAATGGCTGCTCGCCGAACCGGACAGCGCCGACGCCGCCACCCTGCTCGCCTGCGCCGCCGTCTTCACCGCCCTGCGCCACAAGGGCACGCCGGCCGCCGCCGAGGAGGCCTGCCGCCGGGCCGCCGCGCTGCTGCCCGACGACCCGACCCCGTGGCTCGGACTGCTCCTGCTCTCCCGCGCCTTCGGCACCGAGGAGGAGTTCAGCCGACACTTCGACCAGGTCCGGGCCCGCCACCGCGAGCACCACCACGCCCACCACCTCATGGTGGCCAAGCTGGCCGAACGCACCCTCGCCCCCGGCCAGGACCCGCTCCACGAGGTCTACGACTTCGCGGCCTGGGCCGCCGAGGAGTCCCCGGCCGACTCCCCGCTGGCCGTGCTCCCCGTCGTCGCGCACGCCGAGCGCTACCGCGTGCTCGCCGCCACGCACGGCCACACCCCCGAGACGGCCGCCGCCCACTGGGCGGGCCGCCGCGCCCGCCAGGTCCTGCGCTCCGCCTTCGACTGGTGGCTGGAGTGGGAGCGCGACGACCACCCCCGCAACCGGGTCGACCTCAACTTCCTCGCCCACGCCAAACTCTGCGAGGGCCGCCCCGCCGAGGCCGCCGCGCTCTTCCACCGCATCGGCAGCCACGCCACCCGCGCCCCCTGGTCCTATCCCGACCGGGACCCGCAGAAGGCCTTCCTCGCCGCACGCAACGTCGCGCTCGGAACCGCCTGACCCCGGACCGGACCCCACGGCCCCACCCCCGCTCCGCCCCGCTCCGCCCCGATCCACCCGATCCACCCCGCTCCGCCCCGATCCACCCCCATCCGCCCCGAAAAGAACCGCGCCCCCGAAAGGACGCCGCCATGCCGACGGGCAGATCCACCACGCTCCAGGACCCGGCCGAGATACGCACCTACAAGGGCCAGGACCGCGCGCTGCGCGCCGACCGCCTCGGCACCGCCGGTCTGCTGCTCTCCGTACTCGCCGCGAGCGCCCCCCTGATGGTGGTCGCGGGTGTCATGCCCACGACCTTCGGCCTGATGGGCGTCGTCGGCCAGCCCCTGCTCTTCGTCATCCTGGGCCTGGTCCTCGCTCTGTTCAGCGTCGGCTACGCCGAGATGAGCCGCCACGTCCACAACGCCGGCGCCTTCTACGCGTACATCGCCCGCGGCCTCGGCCCCACCGCCGGCGCGGCCGCCTCGCTCGTCGCCCTCGTCGCGTACAGCGCCATGCAGGTCGGCGTCTACGGCATCCTCGGCTTCGAGATCTCCGGCCTCTTCGCCACCTACCTGGACACCGAGCTCGCCTGGTGGATCCCCGCCCTGCTCGCGGTCGCCGTCACCGGCGCGCTCGGCTGGCTCAAGATCGACCTCAACGCCAAGGTCCTCGGCGTCCTCCTCCTGATCGAGTGCGCCCTGGTCGTCGTCTTCGACGCCGCCGCCCTCGCCAAGCCCGGACCCGAAGGCCTCTCGCTCCACGCCTTCAACCCCGAGACCCTCGGCGGAGCCGGTCTCGGCACCGCCCTGTGCTTCTGCATCGCCGCCTTCGTCGGCTTCGAGCAGTCCCCCGTGTACGCCGAGGAGACCAGCAGGCCGCACATCGTCGTCTCCCGCGTGATGTTCCTCGCGGTCGGCTTCGTCGCCCTCTTCTTCGCCTTCAGCGCCTGGGCCCTCACCGTCGCCACCGGCCCCGGCGAAGTCGTCAGGGCCGCCGGCGAAGCCGGACCCGGCCTGCTCTTCCAGCTCACCGAGTCCCGCCTCGGCACCACCTTCACCGACGTCCTGCACGTCCTCTTCGTGACCGGCATGTTCGCCGCCATGCTCAGCTTCCACAACGTCGTCGCCCGCTACGCCTTCGCCATGGGCCGCGAGGGCCTGCTCCCCGCCGCCTTCGGCCGCACCAACGCCGGCACCGGCGCCCCCGCCACCGGCTCGCTGCTCCAGACGGGCATCGCGGCCCTCGTCGTCACCGCCTTCGCCGTCACCGACGACCTGCCGGCCGGCGACCCCACCGCGCCCGTCCTGCACCTGTTCACCTGGATGGGCAGCGTCGGCGCCCTCGGTGTGACGCTCCTCATGGCCGCCGCCTCCTTCGCCGTGATCGCCTTCTTCGTCCGCCGCGGCACCGCCGGCGCCCAGGTCTGGCGGCTCGTCGCGGCCGGAGCCTCCGGCCTCGCCCTGCTCGCCATCGCCGCCTACACCGTCAAGGACTTCGGGGTCCTCGTCGGCGCCGAGAAGGGCTCCGCCCTCAGCTGGGTCCTGCCGGGCATCATCGGCGCCGCCGTCCTCGGCGGACTGCTGTACGGGGCCCTCCTGCGCCGCCGACGCCCGGAGGTCCACGCCCGCATAGGCCTCGGCAACGAGGCCTTCCGCCTCGACCAGGCGGCCGAGGCCACACCCGGCGACTGACCTCGCTTTCCAGGCTCTGCAGAGCCCCCGACGACCGTTTCCAAGGTCGTCGGGGGCTTCGGTGCGTAGGGGCGATTTTGGCGGCCGGCGGAGCGCCGTGGTCTCCTGGGGCGTTCAAAACACCCGGAACGCGCCACAGGGGACACCACCCAGCTCCCCTGCGACGCCTTCCCGGGCTGCCTGTCCCACCCACGAAGGCGAAGTCATACATGAGTGACCGCACCTTGACCGAGGCACCCGCCCCGGCGTCCTCCCGCCATGTCGACGCTGGTGACGAGGGCTACAGCAAGGACCTGAAGTCCCGCCACATCAACATGATCGCGATCGGCGGGGCGATAGGCACCGGCCTGTTCCTCGGAGCCGGCGGCCGCCTCGCCGGCGCCGGCCCCTCCCTCGCGATCGCCTACGCGGTGTGCGGCGTCTTCGCCTTCTTCGTGGTCCGCGCCCTCGGCGAGCTCGTCCTCTACCGGCCCTCATCCGGCGCCTTCGTCTCCTACGCCCGTGAGTTCATGGGCGAGAAGGGCGCCTACACGGCCGGCTGGCTGTACTTCCTGAACTGGTCCACGACCACCGTGGCGGACATCACGGCCGCCGCCATGTTCGCCCACTACTGGTCCGCGTTCACCGACGTGCCCCAGTGGGTCCTGGCGTTCATCGCCCTCGCCATCGTCCTCACCGCGAACCTGATCTCGGTGAAGTACTTCGGCGAGATGGAGTTCTGGTTCTCGATCGTCAAGGTCAGCGCCCTGGTGATCTTCATGGTGGTCGCCATCTACCTGGTCGCCACCAGCCACCCGATCGACGGCCACACCCCGGGCCTCGCGACGATCACCGACAACGGCGGCCTCTTCCCCTCCGGCGTGATCCCGATGCTCATGGTGGTCCAGGGCGTCGTCTTCGCGTACGCCTCCGTCGAGCTGTGCGGCGTCGCCGCGGGCGAGACCGAGAACCCCGAGAAGATCATGCCGAAGGCGATCAACTCCATCATGTGGCGCGTCGGCGTCTTCTACGTGGGCTCGGTCGTCCTGCTGGCCCTGCTGCTCCCGTACACCGCCTACTCCGCCGACCAGTCCCCGTTCGTGACCGTCTTCGACAAGCTGGGCATCCCCGGCACCGCGGGCATCATGAACCTGGTCGTCCTGACCGCCGCTCTGTCTTCGCTGAACTCGGGCCTGTACTCCACCGGCCGCATCCTGCGCTCGATGGCCCTGTCGGGCTCCGCCCCCAAGTTCACCGGCGTCATGAACAAGGGCAAGGTCCCCTACGGCGGCGTCCTGTTCACCGCCGCCTTCGGCGTCGCCGGCGTCGGCCTGAACTACTGGATGCCCGGCGAGGCCTTCGAGATCGTCCTCAACCTCGCCTCCGTCGGCATCCTCGGCACCTGGGGCATGGTCATGCTCTGCTCGCTCTTCTTCTGGCACCGTTCGAAGAACGGCCTGGTCGACCGCCCGTCCTACCGCCTGCCGTGGGCCCCCTACACCCAGATCGTGACCCTGGTCTTCCTCGCCACGGTCCTGGTCCTGATGTGGAGCGACGGCGGCGTCGGCCGCACCACGGTCATGCTCGTCCCGGTCATCGCCGCCGCCCTCGTGGGCGGCTGGTTCCTGGTCCGCGGCCGAGTCGCCACCCTGTCCGCATCCCGCGACTGATCCCGGCGCGTCGCAGCACCGTTTCGGACCCCGCGCCCGCCCCGGCGCGGGGTCCAGTGCGTCGTAGCACGGCCTGCTCGCCAGGGGGAGTGGCACCCTTGACACCCCCTCGCGGGCTCGTGAAGCTGAACCGGCTATGAGTCGACCTCAACTTCCCGCAGGTAAAAGCCCGTTCACTGAAGCCGCGGCCACACGCGCAGTGCTGGAGGCCGTCCGGGACTCAGATGCCCCACACCCCCACGATCTGCGCCTCCTCCGTCTGGGCGAGAACGCCCTCTTCGCCAGTCCCGCACAGGGCCTCGTCTACCGGGTCGCCCGTTCCGACACCGTGCGGGACAAGGTCGAGAAGGAGCTGGCCACTGCCCGATGGCTGCTCGCACAGCGCTTCCCCGGCCTGCCGCCCCGTGACGAGCTCTCCCAGCCGTTACCCGCGGACGGCCGACTGGTCACCTTCTGGGAGTACGTACCACCCGCGGATCCCCCACCCGCGCTGGTTGATCTCGCCGCGCTCCTGCGCGACCTGCACGCACTGCCCGCCCCCGACTTCCCGCTGCCGACCCTTGACCCGTTCCCGGTCATGCGCGACCGGCTCCGCACGGCAGGCGCCGCCGTCACCGCCGGATCGGACGCGGCGGTCTCCGAGAAGGACCTCGCCTTCCTCAGTGCCGCGTGCGATGCCAACGAAGCCGCGTTCCGTGACCTGGTCGCCACTGATCCCGACGTCGGTCTCGTCCACGGTGACGCGCACAGGGGCAACCTGCTGCGCGACCGCGACCGGGTGCTGCTGATCGACTACGAAGCCGTGGCGCTCGGTCCGCGCAGCTGGGACCTGCTCCCGACCGCGACGGCCGTGGACCGGTTCGGCCTGGCGGCGTCCGAGTACGACGAGTTCTGCGCCCTGTACGGAGCGGACGTCACCCGTCGGCACGAGTACCGGCTGCTGCGCACCGTGCGCGAACTCGGTATGACGACGTGGCTCATGCAGAACGTCCCCCATTCGGCTGCCGCCGCCGAGGAGTTCGCCGTCCGTATGGCTTCCTTGCGAGAGGGGGACCATGTCGCCCGCTGGCACGCCCTCTGAGTCCGAGGCGGGGTCCACGGCGTCACCAGAGGGCACGGTGCCGTTCGACCCGTACGTCTCCCGCCTCGGCACCAGGCTGACCACGGTGTACGCCACCTCCTGGACCTACGCCCCCGACACGAGTGACGGAGGCGACAGCGAGGTCGCGTCCCTGCGCCCCTCCGCGCTGCTGAATCTGGGGCGTCTCGCCGCGGCTTACGACCGCCACGCCGACCAATTGCCCCGCGTCCTGCAGACCGGGCGCCTGGACCTCTCGCTCTTCGACGCGCGCCGGTGGCGGGCCACCGGGCAGGACCCGCCGACGGCCGCCACCCTCTGGCAGTTCGCGGCACCGTCAGGCCAGATCATGATCGCCCTGACCCTCGATGTCGCCGCTCCGCTCCTGCGGTGCATCCCGCTCCTCGAGGACCTGTACTACGCCGAGGTCACCTTCGGGGGTGAGGATGTCGAGCAGCTGGCGGCCGCCCGGATCGGAACGGTCCCCTCGGGGCTGCTGCCCGAGAGACACCAGCTCGTTCTCCGGGCCTCTCCCTCGGAGAGCGACGTCCCGACACCCGATGTCGCGCAGCGGATCATCTACCGGGCCGACCTTCCCGTCCGCCCGGGGCTGGATCCGCTGTGCGCGCCCGACGAGCTCAACCGGCGCCCGACCACCTTCGGAGTCCTGGGCCCCTACGTCAGCCTGCTGACCGGCCACCAGGACTACGTGGAGAACGCGGCCTTCCTGTCGGCCATCCAGGCCGTCGCCTCGGCCGCCCGCCTACGGGAGATCCGGGTGCTGGCGGAATCGTACGCCCGCCGATTCCGCGCACGGCCCGACGGGAACGCCTCGCCACGTGATCGCCGCGCCCTCCTGGAGAAGATCACGACGGCTCACGGCCACCTGGAACTGGAACTCGGCTACAGCGTCGAGATCCCTGCGGATTTCGCCACCCTCATCCCTTCGCTACGCCCCACCGCCTACCACTCGGCCCTCTACGAGGCCATGGGGCTCACCGACCGCGCGGCAGCCGTCAGCCAGACGCTCCAGCGCCTCGGCAACGCCACAGCCGCCGAACTGACCTCGGTCGAATCGACGGAGCTCCGCGCTGCGGACCGACGGCGAGTACGGACCGTGGTCGCCGTCACCTTCATCACGACCATCACGGCGACGCTGGGACTGCTCTTCGCCTTCTTCGGCATCAACGCCAGGGAAGTCGACGAGGGGCGCTCCATGTTCGACCCGGCCTACATGCCGATCTATGGCCTTATCGTCACCGTGCTCGTGCTGGGCTTCCTGGTGTACAGCATCCTGCACGCCGTCGACCGGGCCGCCCTGCGCCGGTTCGCAGCGCCCGCGCCCACATGGCACGGGACCCACAGACTGCTCGCCGCCGAGCTGGGCACGGCACTTCTCGACGGTCGGCCGCCAACCGTTCCGCAGCCACGAAGCGCGGAAGTCGCCGGAGCCCACACCGAACCGTCCCGGCCCACCCGATCCTCACCCTGAGTGACGGGCCGCGTGCACGTGCGACAAGGTGCCCGGACGCACGAAAGGCCGGTCAGGATCTCTCCTGACCGGCCTTTGCCGTGGTGTCCGAGGGGGGACTTGAACCCCCACGCCCGATAAAGGGCACTAGCACCTCAAGCTAGCGCGTCTGCCATTCCGCCACCCGGACCGGGTGTGTGTCTCGCGTCCCTCGCGGGCCGTTGCGACGAGCGAAACACTACCAAACATTCCGGGGCCGCCGCCGCGCGCCCGGCGGCGCCGGGCGGCCGCCTCCGGGAACGAAGAAGGACCCCGCCGAAGCGGGGTCCTTCCGTTGGTGTCCGAGGGGGGACTTGAACCCCCACGCCCGATAAAGGGCACTAGCACCTCAAGCTAGCGCGTCTGCCATTCCGCCACCCGGACCGGGTGTCTGCCGTACGTCCTCGCGGGCCGTTGCGACGTGGAAAACACTACCAAACGGCAGGAGGTCCTCGATCACACCCCCCGACGGCCGGGGATCGCCCTTGGGGAGAGCGGCCCGGAGCGCGAGGATGGGAATGTTCGGTACTGAGTGGATCAGTGGGAGGAAGCAGCGTGAGCGAGTCGAGCGCGGGCAGGACCGTCTCCGGCGAGGACGAGGTCGTCGACCTCTGCCGGGACCTCATCCGGATCGACACCAGCAACTACGGGGACCACTCGGGCCCCGGGGAGCGCAAGGCGGCGGAGTGGGTCGCCGAGAAGCTCGCCGAGGTCGGGCTGGAGCCGCAGATCTTCGAATCGCACAAGGGCCGCGCCTCGACGGTGGCGCGGATCGAGGGCGAGGACCCCTCACGGCCCGCGCTGCTGATCCACGGGCACACCGACGTGGTTCCGGCGAACGCCGCGGACTGGACGTACGACCCGTTCGCGGGCGAGATCGCCGACGGATGCCTGTGGGGCCGCGGCGCCGTCGACATGAAGGACATGGACGCGATGACGCTGGCCGTCGTCCGCGACCGGATGCGCAGCGGCCGCAAGCCCCCGCGGGACATCGTGCTGGCCTTCCTCGCCGACGAGGAGGCGGGCGGCATCTACGGGGCCCGGTACCTCGTCGACAAGCACCCGGGTCTGTTCGAGGGCGTCACCGAGGCCATCGGCGAGGTCGGCGGTTTCTCCTTCACCGTGAACGAGAACCTCCGGCTCTACCTCGTGGAGACCGCCCAGAAGGGCATGCACTGGATGCGGCTCACGGTGGAGGGCACCGCGGGCCACGGCTCCATGACCAACAACGACAACGCCATCACGGAGCTGTGCGAGGCCGTGGGCCGGCTCGGCCGCCACCAGTGGCCGGTGCGCGTGACCAAGACCGTACGGTCCTTCCTGGACGAGCTCTCGGACGCGCTGGGCACCCCTCTGGACCCGGACAACATGGACGCCACGCTCGCCAAGCTCGGCGGCATCGCCAAGATGGTCGGCGCGACCCTGCGCAACTCGGCCGCCCCGACGATGCTCGGCGCCGGCTACAAGGTCAACGTCATCCCGGGCCAGGCGACGGCCCACGTCGACGGCCGCTTCCTGCCGGGTTACGAGGACGAGTTCTTCGCCGACCTGGACCGCGTCCTCGGCCCCCGCGTGAAGCGCGAGGACGTGCACGGCGACAAGGCTCTGGAGACGGACTTCGACGGCCGGCTGGTCGAGGCCATGCAGGGCGCCCTGAAGGCGGAGGACCCGATCGCGCGGGCGGTGCCGTACATGCTCTCGGGCGGCACGGACGCCAAGTCCTTCGACGACCTCGGCATCCGCTGCTTCGGCTTCGCGCCGCTGCAGCTGCCGCCGGAGCTGGACTTCGCCGGGATGTTCCACGGCGTGGACGAGCGGGTGCCGGTGGAAGGACTGAAGTTCGGGGCGCGGGTGCTCGACCGATTCATCGACAACGCCTGACATTCGAGAAGGTGTGCGCATTCCACTGAGAAGAGTGAATGCACTCATACGCTCGTAGCCCTGGTGATCCCTCCTCGTTACAGGTGGTGCGGTCCGCGGCTGGGACCGCACTTTGCCTACTAGGAGGAACAATGCTCAAGAAGGTTGTCGCCGCTGCGGCTGCTACCGGTGGTCTGGTTCTCGCGGGTGCGGGTCTGGCCGTCGCCGACGCGGGTGCCCAGGGTGCGGCCATCGGCTCCCCCGGTGTCCTGTCCGGCAACGTCGTCCAGGTCCCGGTCCACATCCCGGTCAACGTCTGCGGTAACACCGTGAACATCGTCGGCCTGCTGAACCCGGCCTTCGGCAACACCTGCGTCAACGCCTGACGCATCTGAAGTCTTCGGCCCCGGAGCGCATTCCAGCGCTCCGGGGCCACCGGGCTTTTCCGGCCCGGAACCACTTATCGGCGTACCAGGCGGGGGAGTCTGGGCGGCCGGCCTCCGAGCGCCGGCCGACACGTACACACCAGGGGACGAGTACAGATGCGACGACCGGCACAGGTCACCAGAAAGACCCTGATCACCATGGCTGCCGCGGGGGGTGTCCTCGCGCTGGGCGGGGGCTACGCACACGCGGACTCAGCCGCTACAGGGCATGCGAAGAACTCTCCGGGCCTGCTGTCCGGGAACACCGTGCAGGCGCCCGTGGACGCGCCGGTGAACGCCTGCGGGAACACGGTGACGGTGGTGGGAGGCCTCAACCCGGCCTTCGGCAACCACTGCGCCAACGCCTCGGGCCACGGCAACCCCGGCCAGCCGGGCAACCCCGGCCATCCCGGCAACCCCGGCCAGCCGGGCAACCCCGGCGACGATGAACCCTGCGACGACCACCCGGGCAACCCCGGGAACCCTGGCACGCCCGGGAACCCCGGCACGCCCGGCAACCCCGGCAACCCCGGGAACCCGGGCACTCCGGGTAACCCCGGTACCCCGGGGAACCCCGGCACTCCGGGTAACCCGGGTACCCCCGGCAACCCCGGATCCCCGGGCAACCCCGGCACTCCGGGTAACCCCGGCACTCCGGGTAACCCCGGCAACCCCGGAACCCCGGGTACCCCCGGCAACCCGGCCAACCCGGGTACCGGTTCCGTCACCCCCGTCACGCACCCCGGCACGGGAAGCGGCACCGAGGCGCACCCCGGCCTCGCCGCCACCGGCGCCGGTGACGTCCTGACCGCCGGCCTCCCGATCGCGGGTGGCCTGCTGCTGGCCGGCACCGTGCTCTACCGGCGTTCCAGGAACGCCGCCTGACGGTCGCTCACGACGCGGGCCCCGCCCCCGGGGCCCGCGTTCACCAGGTCGCGCGGACCTGGCGGATGATCCGGCGGCGCAGCCGCACGCGGCGGCTGCCGTCCCGGTGCAGGCTCAGCCGGTCGATCTCCCAGTTTCCGTACTCGGCATGGTCGGTCAGCAGGCGGGTCGCCTCCTTGCGAGGGACGCCGCGGGGCACGTACACGTCGACAAATTCGTATTCCGGCATCGCATCTATTGTGCGGGCAGAGCCCTGCTACGGATAGCGTCTGCTCTATGTCTGATGCCGCTCTGCCCACTGTTGCCGAGGTCCGCGCCGCCGCCGAGGCGGTCAAGGCCGCGCTCGACCGCCACCTCGCCGCGGTCGAGCGCAGGATCGGGGACGAGGATCCGGACGTCTACGCCGCCTTCAACGAACTCGCCGCCGCCGCCGAGGAATACGACGAGCTCCTCTACGACCGCTACGACGAGGTCACTCCCTTCGAGATCCCGACGCCCGAGGACGGCGTCCCGTACACCGGTCCCGCCGAACCGGCCGCCTTCAGCGTGCTCATCCGCCGCGACTACGCCGTCGTCGAACCGGCGCGGCTGATCGCGCAGGCGGAACGGGTCGCCGCACACGACCGGGACGCCGACTTCGTCCACGACGGAGGCACCGCCGACGCCCTCGGCGTCCTCTTCGGGGAGTACGAGCCCGACGAGATCGCCTCCCGGTACAAGGACTTCGGACTGGAGGAGGGCGACTCCACGCTCTGGGTCGCCGCCTCGGAGGACATGGCGGAACCGGGGGAGTGGCTGGGCTCGCCCTTCGGGCACATCGACCCGCAGGACGTGCTGCACCGGTTCGACGTCAGCTCCGTCTTCGACGAGGAGGCCGACGAGTTCGACGACGCCGAGGACGTCGACGACGCCCAGGAGGAGGACGAAACCACCCGGCCGGGCCTTACTCCCGCCTGACCCCCGCCCCCCGACCCCTGACACATGCCGGCACCGCGGCCTCCCGCCCTTCGTGGCGGGAGGCCGCGGCCGTCTACTGCTCCGGCTGTTCGCCCGCCGCCGCGAGCGCCTTCAGCAGACCCGCCAGCCGCGTCGTACGCGGCTTCGGCAGTACCTCGGCGACCGCGCGCGGCAGTGCCTGGTCGACGCCGTGCACCACCGACAGGTGCCGCTCGGCCCGCCCGAACGCCGTGTAGACCCAGTCCCGCGACAGGGCTTGCGCCGCGTCGCCCGGCAGTACGACCACGACCGCCGGCCAGCGCGCCCCGACCGCCTGGTGCGCCGTCACCGCCCAGCCGTGCCGGACCTGGGACTCGACCAGGTCCTTCGGTACGACGATCCGCACTCCCGCGCGGTCCAGGTGCAGCCCCTGGGCGTCGGCCGACACCACACGGGCCGGAAGCGCCCGCCCAGGGGAGGGGACGTGGACCACCCGGTCGCCGGGGTCGAAGCCGCCGAACCGGCCCGGGCCGGGATTGAGCCGCTCCTTGAGCGCGGCGTTCAGCGCCCGCGTCCCCGCGGACCCGCCGTGCCCCGGGGTGATCACCTGCACGCTGTCCGCCGGGATCCCGAAGGCCCGCGGCACCGACTCCGCCACCAGCTGCACCGCGCGGTGCACGGCCTCCCCGGCGTCCTGCACCGGGACGATCACGACCTCCTTGCCGGGGGCGTCGACCTGGTTCAGCTCCCCGATCCCCACGCCGGAGACGAGCTCGCCGACGGGCCCCGGGTCAGGGGTGCGGGAGACCAGCTGGGGGCAGGTACGCGCTGCCAGTACATCGGCGAACACTCGGCCCGCGCCCGCGGAGCCGAGCACTCCGGGGTCTCCGGACAGGACCAGCCGGGTCCCGTCCGCCATGCCCTCGACCAGCGCGGCGGCGCTCTCCACGTCCAGCTGCGGCGCGTCCAGCACGACCAGCAGGTCCAGTGCGAACTGCCCGTCCGCGTCCCGCCCGGGCCCTTCCTGGCCGGACAGCAGCTCCGCCACCGTCACCGCATCCGGGCCGCCGGGGGCGTGCGCGGCCACGCAGACGCGCAGGCCCAGTCCACGGGCCGCCGCGGCCAGTGCGAGCGGTTCGGCCCGGGAGGCCTCGCCACCCGTATGAGTGACCAGACCATGGCCGGCGACCGCGCGGATCAGCTCGGCGGAGGACCGGTCCGGCGCGGCCGCGGCGGCCTGCTCCCAGTCCGCCGGGTCGCCGAAGGTGCCGGCCAGCCGGGCCAGGCCGTCGGCCAGGCTCTCCTCGGCCATCGCGGCGCCCTCCAGGCCCACTAGGATCCGTACGGGCTGCTCCTCGCCCTCCTCCACCGGCGGGCCGAGGGGCTCGTGGAAGACCAGTACCGAGGCCTCCGCGACGGCCTGCTCCAGCGCCTCGGCCGGATCCGGCACGCCGTACTGGGCCAGGGCCTTCTCCAGGACCGGAACCTCCAGCGCGGTGTGCCCCTTCAGACCCGCCTGGGCCAGCAGCCAGCCCACCAGGACGGCCGTGCGGCGCTCGTCCCCGGGACCGGCCCCCGCGCCCAGCAGGGCGCGGGCGAAGCCGTCCGCCTGCGTCGGACGCACGGCGGGGACCGCCAGCAGGCGCCACGGGTTCTGCGAGAGCTCCTGCGCGGCGCCGTCACCGAGGGCCGCCGCGACGGGTCCCGCCAGCGACTCGGGCGCGCCGCCGCGGGCCAGGACGGCCCGTACGCCGTCGACGGCGTCGGCGGAGGGTGCGACGGGCGCGGCCGCCGGAGCCGGGGCGGCGGCGGGACGTGGCGCCTGGGGAGCGGGGGCCGCCTTGCGGGGGGCGGCCGGTGCGTCGTCGAAGTAGGCGGCGGAGGGCTTCGCGCCGCCCTCCACCGCCCGTACGGCGGCCAGCAGGTCGGCGGCCTTCCCGCTGAGCTTCGCGCCTGCTTCGACGGGTCCTTCGCGTTCGGCCTTGCGCCGGGCGATCCGCTCCCGCTCGATCTTCTGCGCGGCCAGTTCGGCCTGGGCCTCGCTGAGCCCGCCGCCTGCGGCGGGCTCGGCCCCGGCCGTGTCGGCGGCTGCCGCGGGAGCCTGCGCCCCGGGCTCGGAGGTTGGCCCTGCGGGGTTTTCCCCCACCCCGCCCCTTCCCGAAACCGGTGGCTCCGCCCCCGGACCCCCGTCCCCGGCCGGGGCGTCCACCGGGGGCTCCGCTCCCTGGTCCGCGTGCCCGGCGGGGGCGTCCACGGCCGGCTCCGCGCCCGAGTCACCGTCAGCGGCGGTCATGGGGGGCTCTGCCCCCGGACCCACGTCACCGGCCGGGTGCTTCGACCCCTGGCCTTCGTCATCGGTGGGGCCGTCCCCGTCTGCTTCGCCGTGGGGTGCGGCGGAGCCTGCCTCGGGCTCGGGCTCGGGCTCGCGCTCGCCCGGCTCGGTCTGCGCCGCCCGGCCGTCCTCGACGTGCGGCGCGGCCCGCTCGGCGTCGGGCCCGCTCAGGGCCTCCGCGGCAGCGGTGGCGGCTTCGGCCTGACGGTCCGTACTCACAGCGTGCTCCAGTCCTGATCGGGATAGCGGTGCTCCGGCGCCGACACGTCGTCCAGCGCCCGGCAGATCTCCTCCGGAAGACTAAGCGCCTCCACCGACAACGCCGCCGCGAGCTGCGCCGACGTCCGCGCGCCGACGATCGGCGCGACCACACCCGGCCGGTCCCGGATCCACGCCAGAGCCACTTGGAGCGGGGTCACGGCCAGGCCCTGGGCCGCCGTCACCACCGCGTCCACGATCCGGCCCGCCGCGTCGTCGAGGTACGGCTCCACCAGCGCGGCCAGGGACTCCGAGGCGCCCCGCGAGTCGGCCGGGGTGCCGTCCCGGTACTTGCCGGTCAGCACCCCGCGCCCCAGCGGGGAGGACGGCAGTAGACCGACCCCCAGGTCCAGCGCGGCCGGCAGCACCTCCCGTTCCACCCCGCGCTGGAGCAGCGAGTACTCCATCTGCGTCGAGGCGATCCGGGTCCGTACCCCGGGGGCCGCGAGCTGCCAGGTGGCCGCCTTCGCCAGCTGCCAGCCGCAGAAGCCCGCCACCCCCGCGTACCGGGCCCGGCCGCTGCTCACCGCCAGGTCCAGGGCCTGCAGCGTCTCCTCCACCGGCGTCGCCGGATCGAAGGCGTGGACTTGCCACAGGTCGACGTGGTCGGTGCCCAGCCGGTCCAGCGAGTCGTCCAGGGCCGCGAGCAGATGGCCGCGCGAGCCGTCGAAGCGCCGGTCCGGGTCCGGGACGCTGCCCGCCTTCGTCGCGATCACCAGGTCCCGGCGCGGGACGAGCCCGCCCACCAGCCGCCCGAGGAGGTACTCCGCCTCACCGCCGCCGTAGACGTCGGCGGTGTCGACGAGGGTGCCGCCCGCCTCCCAGAACGCCTTCACCTGTTCGGCGGCGGCTTCCTCGCCGGTGTCGCGGCCCCAGGTGAGGGTGCCGAGGCCGATCCGGGAGACGCGCAGTCCGGTGCGGCCGAGATGCCTCTGCTCCATGAGCGCTGAGACTACTGGGGCGCTGACGTGGAGGACCCGGGCGCGCTACAGTCCCCGCACACCAACGTTACTGATCGGTACACCGGTAAGGGGACGAACATGCGGCTCGGCATCAATCTCGGTTACTGGGGGGCGGGCATGGACGCCGACAACCTCGCCGTCGCCCAGGAGGCCGACCGCCTCGGCTACGACGTCTGCTGGGCGGCGGAGGCATACGGCTCGGACGCCCCGACCGTCCTGGCCTGGGTCGCCGCCCAGACCGAGCGCATCGACGTCGGCTCGGCGATCCTCCAGATCCCCGCCCGGCAGCCCGCCATGACCGCGATGACCGCAGCCACCCTCGACTCGCTCACCAAGGGCCGCTTCCGGCTCGGCCTCGGCGTCTCCGGCCCCCAGGTCTCCGAGGGATGGTACGGCGTCAAGTTCGACAAGCCGCTCGCCCGCACCCGTGAGTACGTGGAGATCGTCCGCAAGGCCATGTCCCGCGAGCGGCTGAGCTACGAGGGCGAGCACTGGACCCTTCCGCTGCCGGGCGGCCCGGGCAAGCCGATCAAGCTGACCGTGCACCCCGAGCGCGAGCACATCCCGCTCTACATCGCCGCCATCGGGCCCAAGAACCTGGAGCAGACCGGCGAGATCGCCGACGGCGCCCTGCTGATCTTCCCGGCCGCCGAGCACCTGGAGGCCACCGCGCTCGCCCACATCCGGGCGGGCCGCGAGAAGGCCGGACTGACGATGGACGGCTTCGACGTCTGCCCGACGGTGCCGCTGGCCCTCGGCGACGACGTGACGGCCCTCGCCGACATGTTCCGCCCCTACACCGCCCTGTACGTGGGCGGCATGGGCAGCCGGAAGCAGAACTTCTACAACCAGCTGGCCCAGCGCATGGGCTACGAGAAGGAAGCCGCCGAGATCCAGGACAAGTACCTGGCCGGCGACAAGGACGGCGCGGCCGAGGCCGTCCCGCACTCGCTGATCGACTCGACGACGCTGCTCGGCCCGGTCGAGCGGATCGCCGACGGGATGCGGGCCTACGCGGAGGCCGGGGTCACCACCCTCACGCTGGCGCCGGCCGGTTTCACCCTGGACGAGCGGATCGCCGCCCTGCGCGCCGGCACCGAGGCCATGGAGCTCGCGGGCCTCGCCTGAGCCGGAGGCCGGACGGGCGGGGCCGGACGCCGCCTGAAAGCTCTGCGGCCGTGGTGGGGGCTCGGGGGGTCTTCCCCGCCACGGCCGACACAGCCAACAACGCGCCGGACGTCCAAGGGGTTACGCACCCCGGCCCGACCGGCGGTTCGTTCATTCGGACGAGTAGTGCCACCTCTCGGTTGCCCCGCCCCCGGACCGGCGTTTGACTCGTTGCATGCTCTCTGCCCGCAGCCTGTTCCAGGAGATCGTCGACAACGACGACTCCTTCCAGCTGTTCTGCTCCATCGCCGCCAGCGGGGAAGCCCAGGGCGGCTGGGAGAACGCCCGTATCGCGGCCCTGGTCCCGGACGGCATGCGCGACCTCGCGCCCAAGATCACCCGGCACGGCGCCGACGAGGACAAGCACGGCCGGATCTTCCACGCCCTGCTCCGCCAACGCGGCCTGGAAACCGTCCCCGTACCGCCCGAGACCGACTACACGATGCTGCTCGAACGCCGCGGCATCGGCCTCGCCCACGACAAGCTGCGCCGCCAGGAGTCGCTGAGCGAGGAGGACGTCGTCGTCTACCTCGCGCACAGCCGCGTCACCGAACAGCGCGCCGCCGACCAGATGGACATGCTGGTCAAGCACTTCGGCGACCACCCCGTGGTGGGCAAGGCCATCCACATGATCAGCAACGACGAGGACAGCCACCTCGCCTACTGCCACGAGGAACTGCTGCGCCTGGCCCGCGCCGGCCACGGCCGGACCATCCACCGGGTACTGCGCGAGAGCGCCCTCGCCGAGATCGCCGTGTACCGCGACGTGAGCCTCGCCGTCATGGACCACATGGGACGGCTGCTGCACTGGCCCGCGCCGAAGGCCGCCCTGCTGGCCGCCGGAATCCGCGCGACGTACGGGTACGAGCGCTTCAGCGGCTGGCACCGGATGGTCGACCTGCGGATGCCCGAGCGGCGCAACGCCCTCGGCGGCGCATCCGCCACCGCCCCCGAGTTCGCGTAGCGGGGGGCCTCAGAGCCAGCCCCGGCGCTTGAACAGCCGGTGCAGGCCCAGACAGGTGCCCGCCATGAGCACGAGCACCCCCGGATAGCCCCACCACCGGTGGAGCTCGGGCATGTGGTCGAAGTTCATCCCGTAGATCCCCGCGACCATCGTCGGCACCGCCGCGATCGCCGCCCAGGCCGAGATCTTCCGTACGTCGTCGTTCTGCCGCAGCCCCGTCTGGGCGAGGTGCGCGGCCAGCGCGTCCGACAGCAGCCGGTCCAGGCCCTCGATGTACTCGCTCGCCTTGGTCAGGTGGTCGGCGACGTCGCGGAAGAACGGCCGGGCGTGCTCGTGGACGAAGGGGACCTGCCCGAAGGCGAGCCGGTCCATCGGCGCCAGCAGCGGGTTCGTCGCCCGCCGGAACTCCAGCACCTGCCGCTTGAAGCCGTAGATGCGGGCCGCGGTGTTCTTGGTGTCCGAGGCGTTCGGAGCGAAGACCTCCGCCTCCAGCTCCTCCAGGTCCGACTGGAGTTCGGCCGCCACCTCGATGTAGTGGTCCACCACCGCGTCGCACACCGCGTACAGCACCGCCGTCGGGCCGTGCCGCAGCACGTCCGGCTCCTGCTCCAGCCGGTGGCGCACGGCGGCCAGCGGGGCCCCCTCGCCGTGCCGGACCGTGACGACGAACGAATCGCCTATGAACACCATCAGCTCGCCCGCGGTCACGGTGTCCGTGGCCTCGTCGTAGACCACCGGCTTCAGCACGACGAACAGCGAGTCGTCGTACACCTCCAGCTTGGGGCGCTGGTGGGCGTTGAGCGCGTCCTCCACTGCCAGCGGGTGCAGGCCGAACTCCCGGCGGACGTGATCGAACTCCGCCTCCGTCGGCTCGTAGGTGCCGATCCAGAGGAAGGCGTCACCGCTCGCCCGGGCCTCGTCCAGGGCGTCGGAGAAGTCCTCCGGACCCTTGGCGCGGCGACCGTCCCGATAAATCGCGCAGTCGACAATCACGCCGAACATTGTCCCCCGCCGCCGAGGCCCCCGCACCCCTCCCGCACCGCCTACGCTGGCCCCCATGGCCACGCTGATCCTCGTACGACACGGGCGGTCCACCGCCAACACCGCAGGGCTGCTCGCCGGATGGACCCCCGGCGTGGCCCTCGACGAGCGCGGCGCCGAGCAGGCCGCCGCGCTCCCCGGACGGCTCGCGGGCGTGCCGCTCGCCGCCGCCGTCACCAGCCCCCTGCAGCGCTGCCGGGAGACCCTCGCACCCCTGCTGGCCGCGAGGCCCGAGCTGGAACTGCACACGGACGAGCGGATCGGCGAGTGCCACTACGGCGACTGGTCCGGGCGCAAACTCTCGGAACTCTCCGAAGAACCGCTGATGAAGATCGTGCAACAGCACCCGTCGGCGGCCGCCTTCCCCGGCGGCGAGTCCATGCGGGCCATGCAGGCGCGCGCCGTGGACGCCGTACGCGACTGGAACGCGCGGATCGAGGAGCGGGACGGCAGCGACGCCGTCTTCCTGATGTGCTCGCACGGCGACATCATCAAGTCCCTTGTCGCCGACGCCCTGGGCATGCACCTGGACCTCTTCCAGCGCATCCACGTCGACCCCTGCTCGGTGACGGCGATCCGCTACACGCAGACCCGGCCGTTCGTGTTCCGGCTGGGCGACACCGGGGACTTCGGCTCGCTCGTACGGCGGCCGGCCGCGCCCGAGCCGGTCGCCTCGGACAAGGACGCCGAGGACTCCGGGAACGCGGTCGTGGGAGGCGGCGCGGGCGCGGCGTGATCGCAGGGCGCAGTAGGGTGGACGGGCCCACACAAGGGCGCAGACCGGCCCCCGCCGCCGAGACTTGGAGACTGGACGTGCCCCGTCAGGTGTTCCTCTACGACCCGCCGGACCGCTTCGTGGCCGGCACGGTCGGCTTGCCGGGACGCCGTACGTTCTTCCTGCAGGCCTCTGCCGGCCCCCGCGTCACCAGCGTCTCCCTGGAGAAGACCCAGGTCGCCGCACTCGCCGAGCGGATGGACGAGCTGCTGGACGAGGTCGTGCGGCGGACCGGCGGAAACGCCCCGGTCCCGGCCATGGCCCCCGCGGAGGCCGCCGACACCGCCCCGCTGGACGTCCCCGTCGAGGAGGAGTTCCGCGTCGGCACCATGGCCCTGGCCTGGGACGGCGAGGAACAGCGGATGATCGTCGAGGCCCAGGCCCTGGTGGAGCTGGACGCCGAGTCCGACGAGGACCTCGCCGAGGCGGAGGAACGGCTGCTCCAGGACGAGGAGAACGGCCCGCCGATGCTGCGGGTCCGCCTCACCGGCGCCCAGGCGCGCGCCTTCGCCAAGCGCGCCCTGGACGTGGTCAACGCCGGCCGCCCGCCGTGTCCGCTGTGCAGTCTGCCGCTGGACCCGGAGGGACACGTGTGCCCGCGCCAGAACGGCTACCGGCGCCAGGCGTGACCGGCCAGGGGGACATGGAGGAACTGCTCGCCAAGGGCGAGCTGACCGTCGTCGGCCGGATCCGGGAGGCGTCCAACGCGGTGCTGTTGTGCACCGTCACGTACGACGGCGCGAGCACCGACTGCGTCTACAAGCCGGTCAAGGGCGAACGGCCGCTGTGGGACTTCCCCGACGGCAGCCTCGCCCAGCGGGAGGTCGCCGCCTACCTGGTCTCCGAGGCCACCGGATGGGGCCTGGTGCCCGCCACCGTGCTGCGCGACGGGCCCTACGGCGAGGGCATGGTCCAGCAGTGGATCGAAGCCCGGCAGCCGCAGGGCGACTCCCCGGAGGACGGGCTCCTCGCCCTCGTCGACGGCGAGGAGGCCGGTGAGGGCTGGAAGCCCGTGGCCTTCGCCGAGGTGGGAGAGGGCCGCACCGCCCTGCTCGTCCACGCCGACGACCCCAGGCTGCGCCGGCTCTCCGTCCTCGACGCCGTGATCAACAACGGTGACCGCAAGGGCGGGCACCTGCTGCCCGCTCCCGACGGACGGATCTACGGCATCGACCACGGAGTGACCTTCCACACCGAGGACAAGCTGCGCACCCTGCTGTGGGGCTGGGCGGGGGAGCCGCTGACGCACGAGGCCCGCCGGGCGCTCACCGCGCTGGCCGCGGAGCTGGCCGAGGGAGCCCCCCTCGCCACCCGGCTGGCCGAACTGATCACGGCGGCCGAGCTGGCCGCCGCACGGGAGCGGGTGGCGCACATGCTGCGCACCGGAACGCACCCCCAGCCGTCCGGGCAGTGGCCGGCGATCCCCTGGCCACCGGTCTGAACCGGCCACCGGCCATACGCACAGAACCGGCCAGACCGCAAGAGTGCCGATCAAGACAACAGTGCAGGTCCAGTTCGTTTCCGGAACATCCGTCCGGTTAGGCTCGACACATGCATGCCTGGCCCGCTTCTGAGGTCCCCGCCCTTCCCGGTAAGGGCCGCGACCTCCAGATCCACGACACCGCGACCCAGGGGACGATCACCCTCGCCCCCGGTCCCGTCGCCCGTATCTACGTCTGCGGCATCACCCCGTACGACGCGACCCACATCGGTCACGCGGCGACCTACAACGCGTTCGACCTCGTACAGCGCGTGTGGCTCGACACCAAGCGGCAGGTCCACTACGTCCAGAACGTCACCGACGTCGACGACCCGCTCCTGGAGCGGGCGCTGCGCGACGGCCACGACTGGACCGAGCTGGCCGAGCGCGAGACCGCGCTCTTCCGTGAGGACATGACGGCCCTGCGGATGCTGCCGCCGCAGCACTACATCGGAGCCGTCGAGGCCATACCCGGCATCGTGCCGCTGGTCGAGCGGCTGCGGGACGCGGGCGCCGCGTACGAGCTGGAGGGCGACGTCTACTTCTCGGTGGAGTCCGACCCGCACTTCGGCGGCGTCTCCCGCCTCGACGCCGAGGCGATGCGCCTGCTCTCGGCGGAGCGGGGCGGCGACCCCGAGCGCCCGGGGAAGAAGAACCCGCTGGACCCGATGCTGTGGATGGCGGCTCGCCCGGGCGAGCCGAGCTGGGACGGCGGCTCGCTGGGCCGCGGCCGGCCGGGCTGGCACATCGAGTGCGTCGCGATCGCCCTGGACCACCTGGGCATGGGCTTCGACATCCAGGGCGGCGGCTCCGACCTCGCCTTCCCGCACCACGAGATGGGCGCGTCGCACGCGCAGGCGCTGACGGGCGAGTTCCCGATGGCCAAGGCGTACGTCCACGCCGGCATGGTCGCCCTGCACGGCGAGAAGATGTCGAAGTCGAAGGGCAACCTCGTCTTCGTCTCGGCGCTGCGCCGCGCCGGCGTGGACCCGGCGGCGATCCGCCTGGCCCTGCTCTCGCACCACTACCGGGCCGACTGGGAGTGGACGGACGCCGTCCTCGACGAGGCCGCGGCCCGGCTGGAGCGGTGGCGCGCGGCGGTCTCCCGGCCGGACGGCATCGCGGCGGACGCGGTCCTCGAAGAGGTCCGCGAGGCCCTGGCGAACGACCTGGACGCCCCCGCGGCGCTCGCGGCCGTGGACCGCTGGGTGGAGCTCCAGAACGCCACCGACGGCGACGACGAGTCGGCCCCCGGCCTGGTCTCCCGCACCGTGGACGCCCTGCTGGGCGTGGCCCTGTAGCCGCCGCGGCCCTGGCGCCGATGCCCCCGGCCCCACCCGGGCCGGGGGCATCGCCCTGTCCGGGCGCGCAGGTCCGGGCCGCCGCTGGCGCGGAGCCGTCCCCTACCCGCCCTTCCACCGCTCCGAGGGCTCTCCTGGACCCGGTCCTTCTGCAACGCCGGACGGGCTGGGAGAACCAGCCCCGCCGGAGTTCGAGGCGCGGGGTGCGGGGCGGAGCCCCACCCGGCCGGGCGCAGCCCGGGGTGCTTGCGCCGCGGCGCCGCGCGGGTCACGCTTCCGGGGTGTCGTCCCCCTGCTCCTCCGCCGGATCGGCGGGCGCCTCCTCCCCCGCGGGGTCCGGCTTCCGCTTCGGCGGACGCGTCAGACCGCTCGACGTGTCCCGCAGGTACGAGCCGTCACCCGGATCCGCCGCCGGGCCCGCCGCAGGGTCACGCCGCCGCAAGTACCGCTCGAACTCCCGGGCGATCGCGTCACCCGACGCCTCCGGCAGGTCGGCGGTGTCGCGCGCCTCCTCCAGCGTCTGGACGTACTCCGCCACCTCGCTGTCCTCGGCGGCCAGTTGGTCCACGCCCAGCTGCCACGCCCGCGCGTCCTCCGGCAGCTCGCCCAGCGGGATCCTGATGTCGATCAGGTCCTCCAGCCGGTTCAGCAGGGCCAGCGTCGCCTTCGGGTTCGGCGGCTGCGACACGTAGTGCGGGACGGCCGCCCACAGCGACACCGCGGGCACGCCCGCATGCGTACAGGCCTCCTGGAGGATGCCCACGATGCCCGTGGGGCCCTCGTACTTGGTCTCCTCCAGGTCCATCGTCCGCGCCAGGTCCGCGTCCGAGGTGACCCCGCTCACCGGCACCGGCCGGGTGTGCGGCGTGTCCCCGAGCAGGGCGCCCAGGATGACCACCATCTCCACGCCCAGCTCGTGCGCGAAGCCCAGGATCTCGTTGCAGAACGACCGCCACCGCATGGACGGTTCGATCCCGCGCACCAGCACCAGGTCGCGCGGCTTGGCGCCGCCGATGCGGACCACCGAGAGCCGGGTCGTCGGCCACGTGATCTTCCGTACCCCGTTGTCCAGCCACACCGTGGGCCGGTTGACCTGGAAGTCGTAGTAGTCCTCGGCGTCCAGAGCCGCGAAGACCTCGCCCTTCCACTCCCGGTCCAGGTGTGCGACCGCACCGGAGGCCGCGTCACCCGCGTCGTTCCAGCCCTCGAACGCGGCCACCATGACCGGGTCGATCAGCTCGGGCACGCCCTCAAGCTCGATCACCCAGGTCTCCTTCCGAAGTTCCTTGCGTACGTGGGTCAGCCTATGCCTTGAGGGGACACCGGCCACAGCCCACGACAGAGGGGCGGTTCCCCTCGGAACCGCCCCTCTTCCCCACCTGCGTGAGAGCTATGCCTTGCGTGCCAGCATCTCCTCGACACGGGCCCGGACGGCGTCGTCGTCCAGGCCGCGGATCGTCACCGTCGTGCGGCGGCGCAGCACGTCGTCGACCGTCTCGGCCCACTCGTTGTCACGGGCGTAGGCGACCTGCGCCCAGATCTCCGGACCGTCCGGGTGGATGCGCTCGGCCAGCGCCGGGTCCTCGTTCGCGATGCGCGCGATGTCGAAGGCCAGCGAGCCGTAGTGCGAGGCCAGGTGGCGGGCAGTCAGCGGGTCCATCCGCGAGCCGGGCTCACGGTCCACCAGCAGCCGGTGCGCGACCGCGTTCGGGTTGGCGACACCCGGCAGCGCGATCCGGCGTACGAGGGACTTCACGGGCTCCATGTCCTCGGTCAGCGGGCTGCCCGGGAGCTTGGCCAGCTTGTCCATGACGACGCGGCCGATGTGGCGGTACGTGGTCCACTTGCCGCCGGCGACCGACAGCATGCCGCCCGCGCCCTCGGAGACGACGGTCTCGCGCTTGGCCTTCTCCACGCCGCCGGGGCCGCCGGGCAGCACGCGCAGGCCGGCGAAGGCGTACGTCATCAGCGAGCGGTCGAGGTCGGCGTCCTTCACCGAGAAGGCCGCCTCGTCCAGGATCTGCTGGATGTCGGACTCGGTGGCGCGCACGTCCGCCGGGTCGCCCTCGTACACCTCGTCGGTGGTGCCGAGCAGCAGCTGGTCCTCCCACGGGAGGGCGAAGGTGATGCGGTACTTGTCGATCGGGGTGGCCATGGCGGCCTTCCACGGCGACTTGCGCTTCATGACGATGTGCGCGCCCTTGGAGAGGCGGATCGACGGCATCGAGTGCTTGTCCTCCATGCGCCGCAGGTGGTCCACCCACGGGCCGGTGGCGTTGAGCACGACGCGGGCGTCGATCCCGAACTCGGTGCCGTCCAGGCGGTCCTTGAGCTCGGCGCCGGTGACCCGGCCGTGCGTCTTGCGCAGCCCGGTGACCTCGGCGTGGTTGAGGACGACCGCGCCCGACTCGACGGCCGCGCGGACCGTCATGACGGCGACGCGGGAGTCGTTCATCTGGTGGTCGTAGTAGACCGCGACGGCCTTGAGGTTGTCGGTCTTCAGACCGGGGTTGTCGGCGGCGGCACGGGCCGGGGATATGACCTTGCCCATGCCGTCGCCGAAGGCCGAGAGGGCGGAGTAGGCGAAGACGCCCGCGCCCAGCTTGGCCGCACCCACCGGACCGCCCTTGTAGACCGGCAGGTAGAAGGTGAGCGGGTTGACCAGGTGCGGGGCCACGTCCTTGGCCAGCACCCGCCGCTCGTGGTGGTTCTCCGCGACCAGCTTGACCGCGCCGGTCTGCAGGTAGCGCAGGCCGCCGTGGACGAGCTTGGAGGAAGCCGAGGAGGTGGCGCCGGCGAAGTCGCCGGCGTCCACCATGGCAACCCGCAGACCCGACTGCGCGGCGTGCCAGGCCACCGAGGTGCCCAGGATTCCACCACCGATGACCAGCAGGTCGTACGTGGCCTTCGCCAGCTGCTCACGGGTCTCGGCACGGCTCGCGTTCGCGCCGGCGGTCGGGTGCGTACCCAGGGCGGGGACGCTCTGCAGGGTGCTCATATCTCTTTCAGCTCCTCGTCGATTGACTCAGCTGGTGCGGTCAGCTGCCGTCTTCGTCGTCGACCCAGCCCATGGACCGCTCCACGGCCTTGAGCCAGCTCTTGTACTCGCGGTCCCGCTGCTCGGCGGGCATCCGCGGGGTCCACTCCGCCGCGCGGCGCCAGTTGGCGCGCAGGGCGTCCGTGTCGGGCCAGAAGCCGACGGCCAGGCCGGCGGCGTAGGCGGCGCCGAGGCAGGTGGTCTCGGCGACCATCGGGCGCACCACGGGGGCGTCCAGGAAGTCCGAGAGCGTCTGCATCAGCAGGTTGTTGGAGGTCATGCCGCCGTCGACCTTGAGGGCGGCGAGCTCGACGCCCGAGTCCTTGGTCATGGCGTCGGTGATCTCGCGGGTCTGCCAGGCGGTGGCCTCCAGGACGGCACGGGCGATGTGCGCCTTGGTGACGTACCGGGTGAGGCCGGCGATCACACCGCGGGCGTCGGAGCGCCAGTACGGGGCGAACAGGCCGGAGAAGGCCGGTACGAAGTAGGCGCCGCCGTTGTCCTCGACGGAGGAGGCCAGCGTCTCGATCTCGGCCGCGGACTTGATCAGGCCCATCTGGTCGCGCATCCACTGGACGAGCGAGCCGGTGACGGCGATGGAGCCCTCCAGGGCGTAGACCGGCTTCTGGTCGCCGATCTGGTAGCCGACCGTGGTCAGCAGGCCGCTGTAGGAGTTGATGATCTTGTCGCCGGTGTTCATCAGCATGAACGTTCCGGTGCCGTACGTGGACTTCGCCTCGCCCTCGGCGAAACAGGTCTGGCCGAACAGGGCGGCCTGCTGGTCACCGAGCGCCGAGGCGACCGGGACGCCGGCGAGCACGCCGTCCTTGACGTGGCCGTAGACCTCGGCGGAGGACTTGATCTCGGGGAGCACGTTGAGCGGGACGCCCATCGACTCCGCGATCTTCTCGTCCCAGGCGAGGGTGTGCAGGTTCATGAGCATGGTGCGCGAGGCGTTGGTGACGTCGGTGACGTGCGCTCCGCCCTGGGCGCCGCCCGTGAGGTTCCAGATGACCCACGAGTCCATGGTGCCGAAGAGGATGTCGCCGGCCTCGGCGCGCTCGCGCAGGCCCTCGACGTTGTCGAGCAGCCAGCGGACCTTGGGGCCCGCGAAGTAGCTCGCCAGCGGCAGGCCGGTCTCGCGGCGGAAGCGGTCCTGGCCGACGTTGCGGCCGAGCTCCTTGCACAGGGTGTCGGTGCGGGTGTCCTGCCAGACCAGCGCGTTGTGGACGGGCTCGCCGGTGTGGCGGTCCCACATCAGCGTGGTCTCGCGCTGGTTGGTGATGCCGATCGCCTTGACGTCCGCGGCGGTGATCTCGGCCTTGGCGATGGCGCCGGCGACGACCTCCTGGACGTTGGTCCAGATCTCGGTGGCGTCGTGCTCCACCCAGCCCGGCTTCGGGAAGATCTGCTCGTGCTCCTTCTGGTCGACGGCGACGATGCGGCCGTCGCGGTCGAAGACGATGCAGCGGGAGGAGGTGGTGCCCTGGTCGATCGCGGCGATGAAGGGGCCGGTGCTGCTGGTCATGATGGCTGCTCCTGGCAGGTCTGGTGAGTAGGCGGAATCAGGAGTGCGGTGCGGATCTTACGAGCGCGGCAGATGCTGATCAGGCGAACGCGATGTTGTAAAGACCGCCGGCGAGCACGGCACCGACGAGCGGGCCGACCACCGGGATCCAGGAGTATCCCCAGTCGGAGCCGCCCTTGTTGGGCAGCGGCAGCAGGGCGTGGACTATTCGGGGGCCGAGGTCGCGGACCGGGTTGATGGCGTAGCCGGTCGGGCCGCCCAGCGAGAGGCCGATGCCGACGACCACGAAGGACGTGATCAGGACACCGATGACACCGAGGCCCTTGCCGCCGTCCTGGAGGCCCTGGGTGAGGATCGCCAGGATCAGCACGGCGGTGCCGATGATCTCGGTCGCGAGGTTCTGCACGACGTTGCGGATCTCGGGGCCCGTGGAGAAGACGCCGAGCACCGGGCCGGCCACGTCGTGCGGGTGCGGGTCCTCCGGGCCGAGCTTGGCGTCGCGGATGTGCTCGGGGTCGGAGAGGTGTACGCGGAACTGGCCGTAGTAGGTCACCCACATCAGCACCGCGCCGAGCATGGCGCCCAGCAGCTGGCCGGCGAAGTAGACGGGCGTGTCGCCCCACTCGCCGGTCTTGACGGCGAGGCCGACGGTGACGGCCGGGTTGAGGTGCGCACCGGAGAGCGGCGCGGACACGTAGGCCGCGATCAGTACGGCGAAGCCCCAGCCGAAGGTGATGGCGAGCCAGCCCGCGTTGCGGGCCTTGGAGCTCTTGAGTGTCACTGCGGCGCAGACGCCACCGCCGAGCAGAGTGAGCAGGGCGGTACCGATGGTCTCGCCGATGAAGATGTCGGAGCTGGACACCCGCGACTCCTTACGTACGTCCAGGGGTGGGCGGAACCCGGGTCCCTCCGGTGGTTCCGCGCACTCGGTGAGTGCTGCACCGGTCCTTGGCCTTGCCGCATCCTAGCGCGTATTGCCGTTAGGTGTTCGACAATGCCGACCGGTGAACGGCAGTTTTCCGCCCAGGTGAAGAAAGCGTCAAGGGTCGGGCAGGCCAATGTGTCGGATCGTTACCAGCACGTGCGATCAGCCAAATCCGGCCATCTCAAGGTCGAGTTATGGCGAAAAATAGGCAGAAGGGGGCCAGGTGATGGCCGGCGCCTGTTAAAGGGAGGTCAGAACCGGCCTGCGCCGAGATCGCGTGAAACCGCGCGCGCACAGTCCCGTACCGAGGCGACGAGGGCCGCGCGGGGCTCCCCGGACTCGCCGCAGACCCGCTCCACGGCGCCCGCGACCGCCACCGCGCCCACCGGCATCCGGCGGCGGTCGTGGATCGGCGCCGCCACCGAGGCGACGCCCTCCCACGTCTCCTCGACGTCCGCGGCCCAGCCGCGCGCCCGGGTCAGGCCCAGGATCTCCTCGAAGCCGACCGCGTCCGTGACCGTACGGGGGGTGAAGGGGTCCCGCTCCACTTCCATCGCCTGGGAGTGCGCGACCGGGTCGTACGCCGACAGCACCTTGCCCAGCGCGGTCGAGTGCAGCGGCTGCATGGCCCCGACCTCCAGCACCTGGCGGCTGTCGTCGGGCCGGAACACGTGGTGCATGATCAGCACCCCGCTCTGGTGCAGCACGCCCACGTACACGCTCTCGCCGCTCGCCCTGGCCAGGTCGTCCGTCCACACCAGGGCGCGGGCGCGCAGCTCGTGCACGTCCAGATAGCTGTTGCCCAGGCGCAGCAGCTCGGCGCCCAGCTGGTAGCGCCCGGAGGCCGGATCCTGCTCCACGAAGCCCTCGGCCTGCAGGGTGCGCAGGATGCCGTGGGCCGTGCCCTTGGCCAGGCCCAGCGAGGACGCCACGTCCGAGAGCCCCAGCCGGCGCTCGCCGCCCGCCAGGAGTCGCAGCATCGCAGCGGCTCGTTCGAGCGACTGGATGTTCCGTGCCATCGCGCAGCCTCCTGCTGACCTTCGGTATCACTGACCATCTTGACGTGGTTCGACAATGCTGAACAGTATCGGTCGATGCCGACCTCGCGCACCGTAGGAGATCTGTTCGCCGTACCGCCACCGGGACACCTCGGACAAGCCCCCGCCACAGAATGCAGTCCGCCACGTGGGACACCCGCACCGGGGCCGGTGCCCCGCGGTTACGCTGGCCGCGTGCACCCCTGACGCAGAGGGGGTGCAAAGCCGACAGCCGTCGCATCCCAGGGAGCACTCCATGGCCTCGTTGCCGAACCCGCCCGCCGACACCCAGACCCGGGCCGACGCCCTCCGGGAGGCGCTCGCGACCCGCGTGGTCGTGGCCGACGGGGCCATGGGAACGATGCTCCAGGCACAGGACCCCACCCTCGACGACTTCCAGCAGCTCGAAGGCTGCAACGAGGTCCTCAACGTCACCCGCCCCGACATCGTCCGCACGGTGCACGAGGCGTACTTCTCGGTGGGCGTGGACTGCGTCGAGACCAACACCTTCGGCGCGAACTACGCCGCCCTCGCCGAGTACGACATCGCCGAACGCAACTTCGAACTCTCCGAGTCCGGCGCCCGCATCGCCCGCGAGGCCGCCGACGCGTTCACCGCCTCCACCGGGCAGCAGCGCTGGGTGCTCGGCTCCATGGGCCCCGGCACCAAGCTGCCCACCCTCGGCCACATCACCTACGCGCAGATCCGCGACGCCTACCAGACCAACGCCGAGGGCCTGCTCGCGGGCGGCGCCGACGCGCTGCTCGTCGAGACCACCCAGGACCTCCTGCAGACCAAGTCCTCCATCATCGGCGCCCGGCGCGCCATGGAGGCGCTCGGCGTCAACGTCCCGCTGATCTGCTCCGTCACCGTCGAGACCACCGGCACCATGCTGCTGGGATCCGAGATCGGCGCGGCCCTCACCGCGCTGGAGCCCCTCGGCATCGACATGATCGGCCTGAACTGCGCCACAGGCCCCGCCGAGATGAGCGAGCACCTGCGCTACCTCGCGCGCAACGCCCGCATTCCGCTCTCCTGCATGCCCAACGCCGGCCTGCCCGTCCTGACCAAGCAGGGCGCGCACTACCCGCTGACCGCCCCCGAGCTCGCCGACGCACAGGAGACCTTCGTCCGCGAGTACGGCCTCTCCCTGGTCGGCGGCTGCTGCGGCACCACCCCCGAGCACCTGCGCCAGGTCGTCGAGCGCGTCCGCGGCACGGCGATCGCCCCGCGCGACCCCCAGCCCGAGCCCGGGGCCGCCTCGCTCTACCAGACCGTGCCCTTCCGCCAGGACACCTCGTACATGGCGATCGGCGAGCGCACCAACGCCAACGGCTCCAAGAAGTTCCGCGAAGCCATGCTGGAGGGCCGCTGGGACGACTGCGTCGAGATGGCCCGCGACCAGATCCGCGAGGGCGCGCACATGCTCGACCTCTGCGTGGACTACGTCGGCCGCGACGGCGTCGCCGACATGGAGGAGCTGGCCGGACGCTTCGCCACCGCCTCCACCCTACCGATCGTCCTGGACTCCACCGAGGTTCCCGTTATCAAGGCGGGCCTGGAGAAGCTCGGCGGCCGCGCCGTCATCAACTCGGTGAACTACGAAGACGGCGACGGCCCGGAGTCCCGCTTCGCCAAGGTCACCCGCCTGGCCCGGGAGCACGGCGCCGCTCTCATCGCGCTGACCATCGACGAGGAGGGCCAGGCCCGCACCGTCGAGCACAAGGTCGCCATCGCCGAACGCCTCATCGAGGACCTGACGGGCAACTGGGGCATCCGTGAGTCGGACATCCTCATCGACACGCTGACCTTCACCATCTGCACCGGCCAGGAGGAGTCCCGCGGCGACGGCATCGCCACGATCGAGTCGATCCGCGAACTCAAGCGCCGCCACCCCGACGTCCAAACCACGCTGGGCCTGTCGAACATCTCCTTCGGCCTGAACCCGGCCGCCCGCGTCCTGCTGAACTCGGTCTTCCTCGACGAGTGCGTCAAGGCCGGCCTCGACTCGGCCATCGTGCACGCCTCCAAGATCCTGCCGATCGCCCGGTTCGACGAGGAGCAGGTCACCACCGCCCTCGACCTGATCTACGACCGGCGCACCGAGGACTACGACCCGCTGCAGAAGCTGATGGCCCTCTTCGAGGGCGTCAACACCAAGTCCCTCAAGGCCGGCCGCGCCGAGGAACTCCTCGCCCTGCCCCTGGACGAGCGCCTGCAGCGCCGCATCATCGACGGCGAGAAGAACGGCCTGGAGGCCGACCTCGACGAGGCCCTCCAGACCCGCCCCGCCCTCGACATCGTCAACGACACCCTCCTGGAGGGCATGAAGGTCGTCGGCGAGCTCTTCGGCTCCGGCCAGATGCAGCTCCCCTTCGTCCTGCAGTCCGCCGAGGTCATGAAGACGGCCGTGGCCCACCTCGAACCGCACATGGAGAAGACCGACGACGAGGGCAAGGGCACCATCGTCCTCGCCACGGTCCGCGGCGATGTCCACGACATCGGCAAGAACCTCGTCGACATCATCCTGACCAACAACGGCTACAACGTCGTCAACATCGGCATCAAGCAGCCGGTCTCCGCGATCCTCGAAGCCGCCCAGGAGCACAAGGCCGACGTCATCGGCATGTCCGGCCTGCTCGTGAAGTCGACCGTGATCATGAAGGAGAACCTGGAGGAGCTGAACCAGCGCAAGCTGGCCGCCGACTACCCGGTGATCCTCGGCGGCGCCGCCCTCACCCGCGCCTACGTCGAACAGGACCTCCACGAGATCTACGAGGGCGAGGTCCGCTACGCCCGCGACGCCTTCGAGGGCCTGCGCCTCATGGACGCCCTCATCGCCGTCAAGCGCGGCGTGCCCGGCGCCGCCCTGCCCGAGCTCAAGCAGCGCCGCGTCGCCAAGCGGGACACCCCCCTGCAGGTGGAGGAGCCGGAGGAGTCCGGCGGCCGCTCGGACGTGGCCGTCGACAACCCGGTGCCCACCCCGCCGTTCTGGGGCACCCGGGTGGTCAAGGGCATCCCGCTCAAGGACTACGCCTCCTGGCTGGACGAGGGAGCCCTCTTCAAGGGCCAGTGGGGCCTCAAGCAGGCCCGCGCGGGCGGTGCCACGTACGAGGAGCTCGTCGAGAGCGAGGGCCGCCCGCGCCTGCGCGGCCTGCTGGACAAGCTGCACACCGAGAACCTGCTGGAGGCGGCCGTCGTCTACGGCTACTTCCCCTGCGTCTCCAAGGGCGACGACCTGATCATCCTCGACGACGACGGCAACGAGCGGACCCGCTTCACCTTCCCGCGCCAGCGCCGCGGCCGCCGCCTGTGCCTCGCGGACTTCTTCCGCCCCGAGGAGTCCGGCGAGACCGACGTCGTCGGCCTCCAGGTGGTCACCGTCGGCTCGAAGATCGGCGAGGCCACGGCCAAGCTGTTCGAGTCCGACTCCTACCGCGAGTACCTGGAGCTGCACGGCCTCTCCGTCCAGCTCGCCGAGGCCATGGCCGAGTACTGGCACGCCCGCGTCCGCGCCGAGCTCGGATTCGGTGGCGAGGACCCGGCCAAGGTCGAGGACATGTTCGACCTCAAGTACCGCGGTGCCCGCTTCTCCCTCGGCTACGGCGCCTGCCCCGATCTGGAGGACCGCGCGAAGATCGCCGGCCTCCTCCAGCCGGAGCGGATCGGCGTCCACCTCTCGGAGGAGTTCCAGCTCCACCCGGAGCAGTCGACGGACGCCATCGTGATTCACCACCCCGAAGCGAAGTATTTCAACGCACGCTGAGCTTCACCGACGTAGACTTGTCGGTCCCATACAGGCCGGTCGCCTGTTCCCCCGGGGATGCCCCGCGGGAAGAGGTGACCGGCCTTCTCGTCCCTTCAGAGAGGTACGCGCATGACGAGCACCGTTCCCGCCCCGGTCACCCGTACGGCCGACGGCTCGGCCCTGCAGGCGGTGCTGCTCGACATGGACGGCACCCTGGTGGACACCGAGGGCTTCTGGTGGGAGATCGAGGCGGAGATCTTCCGCGAACTCGGCCACCGCCTGGAGGACGCCTGGCGCCACGTGGTCGTCGGAGGCCCCATGACCCGCAGCGCGGGCTTCCTGATCGAGGCGACCGGCGCCGCCATCGGCATCGCCGAGCTGAGCGTCCTGCTCAACGAGCGCTTCGAGGCCCGCATCGCCGACCGGGTCCCCCTGATGCCCGGCGCCGAGCGGCTGCTGACCGAGCTGGCCCGGCACAACGTGCCCACCGCCCTCGTCTCCGCCTCCCACCGCCGGGTCATCGACCAGGTGCTCCTCACCCTCGGCCGCGACCGCTTCACGATGACGGTCGCCGGCGACGAGGTCGCCCGTACCAAGCCGCACCCCGACCCGTACCTGCTCGCGGCGCGGACGCTCGGCGCCCACCCCTCGCGGTGCGCGGTCATCGAGGACACCAGCACCGGTGTGGCGGCCGCCGAGGCCGCCGGCTGCCGGGTCGTGGCCGTCCCTTCCGTGGGCGTCATCGAACCGGCCCCCGGGCGCACGGTCGTCCGCTCGCTGGAGGAGGTCGACCTGGAGTTCCTGCGCTCCCTCATCGTCCCCATGAACTGAGCCCGCGCGTCCGTCCGGACCTGCGCCCACCCAAGCGGACACATCGGCATGCACTGACCTACATCGGTATGCATCACCACGCACCGGAATCTCCCGAGTACGCTCCGTGCCGAACGGAACCCTGTCGCGCCGCGCTCTGACGGAAGGATCTTCCGCCGTAGGCCCCGGAGGCTGAAATTCCATCCTCTCCGGGGCTGTTGCACAGGGTGACCTTGGTCACGCGTCACACCCCCGACGGGCCTGTCCAGGGGCCCCCACGGCTTCCCATGTGTCCACATTGATCAGCCCCTGACCGCATCTGCGCAGCCCTGCCTGTGAACAGGCAGTTCGCTCCGATCACAGTGCGATTACGTCCCAAGTCCGGCCAGTTCCAGCCATCCCGCCCCGGACCACTAGTGTCGAGCCGGGCACTGCGCCGCACCCAGCCGTCCCGGACACACACCCCTGTGCCGGAACCGCGTGGACCGATCGTCACAACACCGGCCCGATCGTTCCGCCCCGAACGGGCGACCGCCGCGAAGTGCCCTTCACACCGCTTTGAGCAAGCGCCGGTTACAGGGAGTACTTCCAGCATGAACCGCAAGACCATGGTGCTGACGGCCGCGGCCGGACTGCTCACCCCCTCGCTGGCCGCATGCGGCACCGCGAGCGGCGGAGGAGCAGGATCCGCGGCGATCGTCGTCGGGACCACCGACCGGTTCGAGGCCGCAGACTTCGCTCCCGCCCCCTTCGACCCCGCATACGCCTACGACGCCGGCGCCTGGAACATCCTGCGCCAGACCGTCCAGACGCTGATGCACACCCCGCGCGGCGGCGGCCAGCCCGTCCCCGAAGCGGCCTCCGCCTGCCGTTTCACCGACTCCGGCAACGAGAGCTACCGCTGCACCCTGCGCCCCGGTCTGAAGTTCGCCAGCGGCGACCCGCTCACCGCCAAGGACGTCAAGTTCTCCATCGACCGCGTCCTCGCGATCAAGGACGAGAACGGCCCCTCCTCGCTCCTCTCCACCCTCGACAACGTCGAGGTAAAGGGCCAGGAAACCGTCGTCTTCCACCTGAAGACCCCGGACGCGACCTTCCCCTTCAAACTCTCCACCCCGGCCGCCGGCATCGTCAGCGAGAAGAACTACGACGCCAAGAAGCTCCGCGAAGGCTTCGCAGTCGACGGCTCCGGGCCCTACACCATGAAGGCCGAGGTCAAGGACAACCACCTCGTCCGCGCCGTCTTCAGCAAGAACCCCCACTACAAGGGCGACCTCAAGCTGCAGAACGACAAGGTCGAGCTGCGCACCTATCCCGACTCCCCGGCCATGGGCAAGGCACTCACCGACGGCAAGATCCACGTGGTCTCCCGCACCCTGTCGCCCGCCCAGATCAACGAGCTCAGCGCCAACCCGCCCAAGGGCGTCAAGCTGGTCCCCATGCCCGGCCTGGAGATCCGCTACATCGGCTTCAACACCGACGCGCCCGTCGTCAAGGACAAGGCCGTCCGCCAGGCCCTCGCCGCCGCCGTCGACCGCAGCGCGCTCATCTCCAAGGTCTACGGCAAGTCCGCCCAGCCGCTCTACTCGCTAGTGCCCACCGCCGTGACCGGCCACGTCAACTCCTTCTACAACAAGTACGGCGACGCCAACACGCCCAAGGCCGCCGCGCTGCTGAAGGACGCCGGGATCAAGACCCCGGTCAAGCTGACCCTGCACTACACCAGCGACCACTACGGCGACGGCACGGCGGCCGAGTTCGAGGCCCTCAAGGCCCAGCTCAACTCCACCCAGCTCTTCGACATCACCGTCCAGGGCAGCGAATGGGCGGACTTCCGCCCCGCGCAGAAGAAGGGCGACCACGCCGCCTACGGGCTCGGCTGGTTCCCCGACTACCCGGACGCCGACAACTTCCTCGCCCCGTTCCTGGAGCAGGACAACTTCCTGGGCACGCCGTACGCCAACAGCGCGGTGCGCACCAGGCTCCTCCCCGAGTCCCGGCGCGCGGTCGACCGTAACGTCGCCGCGCCCGCGGTCACGGAGATGCAGGACATCGTCGCGGAGGACGTACCCGTCCTGCCCCTGTGGCAGGGCAAGCAGTACGTCGCCGCACGCGACGGGATCACCGGAGTGGAGTGGTCGGTCAACGCCATCTCCGACCTCCAGTTGTGGGAGCTCGGCCGCGGCGTAAGCGGCTGAGCAAGGCAAAGACCGGCAGCGGGTGTCGCGGGCCGGAGCAACGAAACAGTTCGACTGTGAAGGACGTTCGCGTGAATCGACGTAACCAGTGGCTGGCGGCCCCGCTCGGCGCAGCCACCGCCGCCGCGCTGCTCAGCGGTTGCGGTTCGACCGATGGCTCCAATGCCGGCAGCGGCAAGGGCGTGGTCATGGGCATATCCGACAAGGTGAAGTCCACCGACCCGGCGTCCGGCTACGACCCGGGCTCCTGGCTGCTCTTCAACAACGTCTTCCAGTCGCTGCTGAGCTTCCCCAAGGGCGGCACCACCCCCGAGCCCGACGCCGCCCAGAGCTGCGCCTTCGAGGGCGGCGACAGCAAGCTCTTCAAGTGCACCCTGAAGAAGGACCTGAAGTTCAGCAACGGGCACGAGCTCACCTCGAAGGACGTCAAGTACTCCTTCGAGCGCACGCTGAAGATCAACGACGAGAACGGCCCCGCCGTCATGCTCGCCTCGATCGCCGGCATCGACGCCCCTGACGCGCAGACCGTCGTCTTCCGCCTGAAGACCTCCGACGCCACCTTCCCGAGCAAGATCGCCTCGGGTGCGGGCTCCATCGTCGACCACCGCGAGTACCCGGCCGACAAGCTCCGCACCGACAACAAGGCCGTCGGCTCCGGCGTCTACAAGCTCGACTCCTTCAGCGAGAAGAGCGCCACCTTCTCCGTCAACGAGTCCTACACGGGCAAGGCCAAGGCCAAGAACACCGGCGTCACGCTGAAGTTCTTCAACGGCGACCAGGCCGGCCTCAAGACCGTCCTCGAAAGCGGAGACGTCGACTTCGCCTTCCGCGGCCTCGCCGCCAAGGACATCGCCGCCCTCGCCTCCACCAAGACCGGCGACGACAAGGTCGACGTCGTCCAGGGCACCGGCGCCGAAGTCGAGCACATGGTCTTCAACGTGAACGACCCCGTCGTCGGCAAGCTCCCCGTCCGCAAGGCCATCGCCTACCTCGTGGACCGCGAAGCCCTCGTCAAGGACGTGTACGCCGGCACCGCCACCGCCCTGTACTCCATCGTCCCCACCGGCATCGCCGGCCACACCACGCCGTTCTTCGACCGCTACGGCGGCACCCCGCAGCCCGAGAAGGCCAAGGCCGTCCTCAAGGCCGCCAACATCAACGGCAAGGTCAAGGTCACCCTGTACTCGACCCCGTCCCGCTACGGCCCCTCCACCGACCAGCAGTTCGAGGTCATCGCCAAGCAGCTCAACGACAGCGGCCTCTTCGAAGCCGACGTCAAGTCCGTCGAGTACGAGCAGTACGAGAAGGACATCCAGGCCGGCAAGTACGGCATCTACGTCAAGGGCTGGGTCCCCGACTACCCGGACGCCGACAACTTCACCCAGCCGTTCTTCGGCCCGGGCAACGTCCTGAACAACAACTACGACAACAAGGAGATCACCGGGACGATCATCCCGTCGACCTCCGCGAAGTCCGACCGCACCGCGGCCAACACCGACTACAACCGCCTCCAGGACATCGTCGCCGAGGAGCTCCCGCTCCTCCCGCTCTGGCAGGGCAAGCAGTACGCCGTCACCCGCCAGAACGTCAACGGCCTCCAGTGGTCCCTGGACGCCTCGACGGTCTTCCGCTTCTGGGAGATCAGCAAGGGCTGACGCGGGCCGCGCCCCGAACGCACCGAGGGGCCGCACGCAGCGGCGCGGACGTCCACCGACGTTCCGCCGCGCGTGCGGCCCCTCGGCCGTCACGGGCACTGTGCCCGCGGCCACAGCCGGCCACCGGCTACTGCGCCCCGGGCCGCACCAGACCGCTCTCGTACGCGTACACCGCCGCCTGGACCCGGTCACGCAGCCCCAACTTCGTCAGGACGTGCCCCACGTGCGTCTTGACCGTCGTCTCGCTCACGAACAGGTCCGCCGCGATCTCCGCGTTCGACAGCCCCCGCGCCACCAGCTTCAGCACCTCCACCTCGCGCTCGGTCAGCGTCCCCAGCGTGTCCGGGACGCGCTCCTCACCCGACGGCAGATGCCCCGCGTACTTGTCCAGCAGCCGCCGCGTGATGCTCGGCGCGAGCATCGCCTCGCCGGCCGCCACGACCCGGATCGCCTGCACCAGCTCGTTCGCCGGCGCGTCCTTCAACAGGAAGCCGCTCGCCCCCGCCCGCAACGCCTCCACCACGTACTCGTCAAGATCGAACGTGGTCAGCACCAGCACCTTCGCCGGACCGTCCCGGCCCGGCCCCGTGATCTGCCGCGTCGCCTCGACCCCGTCCATCCGCGGCATCCGGATGTCCATCAGCACCACGTCCGGCTGCAGCGCCCGCACCTGGTCCAGCGCCTGCAGGCCGTCCCCGGCCTCGCCGACCACAGCCAGCTCCTCCTCCGCCTCCAGGATCATCCGGAAACCGGTGCGCAACAGTGGCTGGTCGTCGACCAGAAGAACGCGGATGGCCACGGGCGATACCTCGTATTCGTCGGACGGCTTCGGCGGACACGCCCATTCTGCCCTGACCCGACGATCAAGAAATCCGCCCCCGCCCCGGGCCCCTGGCCGTCCAGGGGGTATGCGGCGAATCAACGCCCGGACCGGCCGACGCGATCCCCAAGAGGCCTAGCTACCCGCCGAAGCACCGCCGGGCCGCGGCACGACCGGCAGCGGATACACCGGGGGAGTACCGCCGAACTCCGGACACGACGCCTGGTGATCACACCAGCCGCACAGCTTCGTCGGACGCGGCCGCCACTCACCCGTCTCCGTCGCCTCCCGGATCGCCTCCCACAACGCGAGCAGCTTGCGCTCCACCCGCTCCAGGTCCGCCACCACCGGGTCGTACGTCAGCACGTCCCCACTGCCCAGATACACCAGCTGCAGCCGCCGCGGCACCACCTGCTTCAGCCGCCACACCACCAGCGCGTAGAACTTCATCTGGAACAGCGCACCCTCCGCGTACTCCGGCCGCGGCGCCTTCCCCGTCTTGTAGTCGACGATCCGCACCTCACCCGTCGGCGCCACGTCCACCCGGTCGATGATCCCGCGCAGCCGCAGCCCCGACTCCAGCTCCGTCTCCACGAAGAACTCCCGCTCCACCGGCTCCAGCCGCGTCGGGTCCTCCAACGTGAACCAGCGATCGACCAGCGCCTCCGCCTCCGTCAGCCACCGCGCCAGCCCCGCCCCCTCGTCACCCTCCGGGAACAGCTCCGCCAGCTCCGGACGCGACCCCAGCAACCGGTCCCACTGCCCCGGAATCAGCTCCTTCGCCCGCGGCGCCGTCCGCTCCATCGCGGGATGATCGAAGAGCCGCTCCAGCACCGCGTGCACCAGCGTCCCCCGCGTCGCCGCCGCACTCGGCTTCTCCGGCAGCTTGTCGATCACCCGGAACCGGTACAGCAAAGGGCACTGCATGAAATCGCTCGCCCGGGAAGGAGAGAGGGAAGAAGGTGCCACAGCGCTCGGGCTTGCGGCTTGGGCCGCGCCGGGCACGGCACCGGGGCTCGTCGTCATGGACAAAACCCTACGACCCGCGACCGACAGCACGCGCATACCATCGACGCCAAGCCCCCTCGCACTGCATGATCGGAGCATCACCAGGCGCTGTCCACACCGCGCCGTACACCACGAGAACCACACGCGAACCCCCGGCACCGAACGAAGGACAGACGTGGCAGACACCGACCAGACCGGCGAGCGCGATAACCGGCGCTCCGGACCGGGCGGCGGACTCCTCATGGGCCGCCCCTTCGGCGTGCCCGTCTACGTCTCACCCAGCTGGTTCCTCGTCGCCGCCCTCATCACCTGGGTCTTCGGAGACCAGCTCGACCGCGTCCTGCCCGACCTCGGACCCGTCCGCTACCTCGTCTCCCTCTTCTTCGCCGTCGCCTTCTACGCCTCCGTCCTCGTCCACGAGCTCGCCCACACGGTCGCCGCCCTCCGCTTCAAACTCCCCGTCCGCCGCATCCAGCTCCAGTTCTTCGGCGGAGTCTCCGAGATCGAGAAGGAGTCCGAGACCCCCGGCCGCGAATTCGTCCTCGCCTTCGTCGGCCCCCTCCTCTCCCTCCTCCTCGCCGGAGCCTTCTACCTCGGCATGAAAGCCGTCGACCCCGCGACCGTCCCCGGCGTCCTCCTCGCCGGCCTCATGATCTCCAACCTGCTCGTCGCGGCCTTCAACCTGCTCCCCGGCCTCCCCCTCGACGGCGGCCGCATGCTCCGCGCCGTCATCTGGGGCATCACCGGCAAGCCCATGGCCGGCACCGTCGCCGCCGCCTGGGTCGGCCGCGCCCTCGCCGTCGCCGTCCTCCTCGGCCTGCCCCTCCTCACCCACACCGGACTCCTCGGCAACCGCACCGAAGAGACCGGCGGCATGGACACCGTCATGGACGCCCTCCTCGCCGCCATCCTGGCCGCCATCATCTGGACCGGCGCCGGCAACAGCCTCCGCATGGCCCGCCTGCGCGAACACCTCCCCGAACTGCGCGCCCGCACCCTCACCCGCCGCGCCATCCCCGTCGAGAACGCCACCCCCCTCTCCGAAGCCCTCCGCCGCGCCAACGAAGCCGGAGCCCGCGCCCTCGTCGTCGTCGACGGCCACGGAGACCCCACCGCCATCGTCCGCGAGAGCGCCATCGCCTCCGTCCCCGAACACCGCCGCCCCTGGGTCGCCGTCAGCACCCTCGCCCAGGACCTCACCGACGGCATGAAGGTTTCCTCGGAACTCACCGGCGAACAACTCCTCGACCACCTCCGCGCCACCCCCGCCACCGAATACCTCGTCCTCGAACCCGGCGGCGCCATCTACGGCGTCCTGTCCACCCTCGACGTCGAGAAGGCCTTCGTGAAGGCCATGGCACGGCCCCAGTCCTGAAGCCAATACACTGTTCACATGTCCGAACCGACCGGTGCCGCCCGCCGACGCGGGCCCTTCAAGGTCGGGGACCAGGTTCAGCTCACCGACCCCAAGGGCCGCCACTACACGTTCACGCTCGAAGCCGGGAAGAATTTCCACACCCACAAGGGTTCCTTCCCCCACGACGAGCTGATCGGTGCTCCCGAAGGCAGTGTTGTCCGTACCACGGGGAACGTCGCGTACCTCGCGCTGCGCCCCCTGCTCCCCGACTACGTCCTGTCCATGCCCCGCGGCGCCGCCGTGGTCTACCCCAAGGACGCGGGCCAGATCCTGGCCTTCGCCGACATCTTCCCCGGCGCCCGCGTCGTGGAAGCGGGTGTGGGCTCCGGATCCCTGAGCAGCTTCCTGCTGCGCGCCATCGGCGACCAGGGCATGCTCCACAGCTACGAGCGCCGCGCGGACTTCGCCGAGATCGCCACCGCCAACGTGGAACGCTACTTCGGCGGCCCCCACCCGGCCTGGCAGCTCACCGTCGGCGACCTCCAGGACAACCTGTCCGACACCGACGTCGACCGCGTCATCCTCGACATGCTCGCCCCCTGGGAATGCCTGGAGGCCGTCTCCAAGGCCCTCGTCCCCGGCGGCATCCTCTGCTGCTACGTGGCCACCACCACCCAGCTGTCCAAGACCGTCGAGTCCATCCGCGAGATCGGCTGCTTCGCCGAGCCGCAGCCGTGGGAATCGATGATCCGCAACTGGCACGTCGAAGGCCTCGCCGTCCGCCCGGACCACCGCATGATCGGCCACACCGGCTTCCTCGTCACCGCCCGCCGCCTCGCGGACGGCGTCGAGCCCCCCATGCGCCGCCGCCGCCCCGCCAAGGGCGCCTACGGCGAGGACTACGAGGGCCCCGGCAGCGACCGCTCCGCGTAACGGCCCCCAAGGACCCTCCGCCGACCCAACACGACGGCGCTGCGGCGCAGTTCCCCCCACCACCGGGGAACTGCGCCGCAGCGCCTTTCGGTTGTCTGCGCACCGACTCCGGACCCTGCCGTTCCACCCCCGTGTGACGTGTGGCACGATGCTGGCTCCCCGTCACCCTTCGCACAGGAGACACCCCGCGTGCTGCACACCCCCGCCACGCTGGCAACGCCCCACACCCCGGCCCACACCCGGACCAGGCCCCTCCACTGGCTCGCCACGGCCACCGCCCTGGCCGCCGTCATCGCCGCGGCGGGACTCGTACAGCCGGCCACCGGCACCCCCGCCGACGCCACCGCCACCACCGCCGCCGGGGAACCCGCCGCGCAAGGTCCCGGAGCCACCGCCCCCGACGCCGCGGCCGCCACCTACCCCCTCGACTGCAAGGGCGCACCCCGGGCCGTCACCGCCACCGCCCAGGGCGACCTCGACGGCGACGGCCGCCCCGAGACCGTGGCGGCCGTCCGCTGCGACGCGGGCTCCGGCACCCCGCCGCACGCCATCTACGTACTCACCCAGGACCCCGCCGAAGGCTCCCGCCCCCGCGTCGTGGCCACCCTCCTGGACACCCCGCAGCGCCGGACCGCCACGGAACTCACCGTGCGCGACCGCACCGTCACCGCGACCCTCCTCGGCTACTCCGGACCCGAGGTCCCCCGCTGCTGCCCCGACAAGAAGCAGCTTGCCAAGTGGCGCTGGGGCGACGGAAAATTCCGCCAGGAGCTGACGGACTCAGCCGCCAGGAGTGTTTGAAACGTCACTCCGCGTCCGGACCGAAGACCTCCACACCGTCCGAAACGCGCCTTACGTGAATGCAGTCGCCCGGGCATTCCTTCGCCGAGTCCACCACGTCCCGCAGCAGCGGCAGCGGCACCGGAGCGGTCGCCCCCACCTCCTGCAGCAGCTCGTCGTCCGCGCTCTTCACGTACGCCAGACCATCGATGTCCAGCTCGAACACCTCGGGCGCGTACTGCGCGCAGATGCCGTCCCCGGTGCAGAGGTCCTGGTCGATCCAGACCTCAAGCGGCTCGCCCGCCCCACCGGCGCCGCCCGTCGGAGCCTCCTGCTGCACGGTCATATCTCCTGCCGTTCCCTGCGGTGAGTGATCCATCCCGGTCACAACCCGCAGCAAGTCGCACGGGCCCTGACGGGTGTTGAACACTTCGACCTTACAACCGGCGGCTTCCCGAGTTTGATGGGTGGGTATTTCCTTGGCGTGAGGGAGTACGCAAGGGTGAAGATCGGACACACCTCTATCGTCTTTGTGATCTAGGGGTTTCAATCACCACCAGCCCAGGTAGGGTCAGGAAGCGTCCAGCTCCCCTTGGAGGAGGTGAGGACCGTGGCAGCCCACGACGACGACATCAACCGCGGCATCCGGCCCGCGCGAGGGTCCGAGGACCCCGCCGGCCAGGTTGCCTATCTCGAGCAGGAAATCGCCGTCCTGCGACGCAAGCTCGCCGACTCTCCGCGACACACGAGGATTCTCGAAGAGCGGATCGTCGAGCTCCAGACAAATCTGGCCGGCGTCTCCGCGCAGAACGAACGACTGGCGAATACCCTCCGTGAGGCCCGGGACCAGATCGTGGCCCTCAAGGAAGAAGTCGACCGGCTCGCACAGCCGCCGGCAGGCTTCGGTGTCTTCCTCCAGGCGAACGAGGACGGCACCGTCGACATCTTCACCGGAGGCCGAAAGCTCCGCGTGAACGTCAGCCCCAGCGTCGACCCGGAAGACCTCCGGCGCGGCCAGGAGGTCATGCTCAACGAGGCCCTCAACGTGGTCGAGGCCATGGCCTACGAGCGGGCCGGGGACATCGTCACCCTCAAGGAGATCCTCGAGGACGGCGAGCGCGCCCTGGTCGTCGGGCACACCGACGAGGAGCGGGTGGTGAGGCTCGCCGAGCCGCTCCTGGACATCACCATCCGTCCCGGCGACGCCCTCCTGCTCGAACCCCGCTCCGGCTACGTCTACGAGGTCGTCCCCAAGAGCGAGGTCGAGGACCTGGTCCTCGAAGAGGTCCCCGACATCGACTACGACAAGATCGGCGGCCTGGGCGACCAGATCGAGCTGATCCGCGACGCGGTCGAGCTCCCCTACCTCTACCCCGACCTGTTCAAGGAACACGAACTGCGGCCCCCGAAGGGCATCCTGCTCTACGGCCCGCCCGGCTGCGGCAAGACGCTCATCGCCAAGGCCGTCGCCAACTCCCTTGCCAAGAAGGTCGCCGAGGTGACCGGACAGGCCCAGGGGAAGTCGTACTTCCTGAACATCAAGGGCCCCGAGCTCCTCAACAAGTACGTCGGCGAGACCGAGCGGCACATCCGCCTGGTCTTCCAGCGGGCCCGCGAAAAGGCCAGCGAGGGCACCCCAGTCATCGTCTTCTTCGACGAGATGGAATCCCTCTTCCGCACCCGCGGATCCGGAGTCAGCTCCGACGTCGAGAACACCATCGTCCCGCAGCTCCTCGCCGAGATCGACGGCGTGGAGGGCCTGGAGAACGTCATCGTCATCGGCGCCTCCAACCGCGAGGACATGATCGACCCGGCCATCCTGCGCCCCGGCCGCCTCGATGTGAAGATCAAGATCGAGCGTCCGGACGCCGAGGCCGCGAAGGACATCTTCGCGAAGTACCTCAAGGCCTCGCTGCCCCTGCACACGGACGACCTGTCCGAACACCAGGGCTCCACGGCCGGCACCGTCCACAGCATGATCCAGACCGTCGTCGAGCAGATGTACGCCGAAACCGAGGAGAACCGCTTCCTCGAGGTCACGTACGCCAACGGCGACAAGGAAGTCCTGTACTTCAAGGACTTCAACTCGGGCGCGATGATCCAGAACATCGTCGACCGGGCCAAGAAGATGGCCATCAAGGCCTTCCTCGAACACAACCAGAAGGGCCTGCGGGTCTCCCACCTCCTCCAGGCCTGCGTGGACGAGTTCAAGGAGAACGAGGACCTGCCCAACACCACCAACCCGGACGACTGGGCCCGAATCTCCGGCAAGAAGGGCGAGCGGATCGTATTCATCCGCACTCTCGTCACCGGAAAGCAAGGCGCGGACACCGGACGCTCCATCGACACGGTGGCGAACACCGGTCAGTACCTCTGAACCGGAGCGGCTGCGGATGCCCTCCCCGGGCATCCGCAGCCGACTGCTTTACCCGACCGATTGACCGGCCGTATTCCAGCCGGTGACAGGGCAGATTCAATGACGGAAATGATCTCCCCACGAGCGCGCAGTGGTTCTAGGCTCTTCCGTACCGCCGGTCGCGCAGTGCGGGGACGGGCACCGCACAGTCACACGCACCGGAGCACCAGCGGTACTTGAGCGCCGCCCCCGGAGGGGGGCGCCGCCGGGCAAGGAGGGCCGCATGACCGTACGGCGAGTAATGGGGATCGAGACGGAGTACGGGATCTCCGTCCCCGGTCACCCGAACGCCAATGCCATGCTCACCTCGTCCCAGATCGTCAACGCCTACGCGGCGGCGATGCACCGGGCGCGACGCGCCCGCTGGGACTTCGAGGAGGAGAACCCGCTGCGGGACGCCCGCGGCTTCGACCTCGCCCGCGAGGCCGCCGACAGCAGCCAGCTGACCGACGAGGACATCGGCCTCGCCAACGTCATCCTGACGAACGGCGCACGGCTCTACGTCGACCACGCACACCCCGAATACAGCTCCCCGGAGATCACGAACCCGCTGGACGCCGTGCTCTGGGACAAGGCCGGCGAACGGATCATGGCCGAGGCCGCCGTACGGGCCGCCCAGCTGCCCGGGGCCCAGCCCATCCACCTCTACAAGAACAACACCGACAACAAGGGCGCCTCCTACGGCACGCACGAGAACTACCTGATGAAGCGGGAAACCCCCTTCTCGGAGATCGTGCGCCACCTGACCCCCTTCTTCGTCTCGCGACAGGTCGTGACCGGAGCGGGACGCGTGGGCATCGGCCAGGACGGCCGCGAGCACGGCTTCCAGATCAGCCAGCGCGCGGACTACTTCGAGGTCGAGGTCGGCCTGGAGACCACCCTGAAGCGGCCCATCATCAACACCCGCGACGAGCCGCACTCCGACGCCGAGAAGTACCGCCGGCTCCACGTGATCATCGGAGACGCCAACCTCTCCGAGGTCTCCACCTACCTCAAACTCGGCACGACGGCCCTGGTCCTGTCCATGATCGAGGACCAGTTCATCAGCGTCGACCTCGCCGTCGACCAGCCCGTACGCACCCTCCACCAGGTCTCCCACGACCCGGACCTGGGGCACCTCATCACGCTGCGCAGCGGCCGGACACTCACCGCGGTGCAACTCCAGATGGAGTACTTCGAGCTGGCCCGCAAGTACGTGGACGAGCGTTTCGGGACCGACGCCGACGAGCAGACCAAGGACGTGCTGGCCCGCTGGGAGGACGTGCTGGGCCGGCTGGAGAGCGACCCTATGAGCCTGTCCGGTGAGCTGGACTGGATCGCCAAGCGGGAGATCCTGGAGGGCTACCGGCGCCGGGACGGGCTGGACTGGGACGCGGCGCGACTGCACCTGGTGGACCTCCAGTACGCGGACGTACGGCCCGAGAAGGGCTTGTACAACCGCCTGGTGGCCCGCGGCAAGATGAAGCGGCTGGTGGAGGAGACCGCGGTCGAGCGGGCTCAGAGCAAGCCTCCGGAGGACACGCGGGCCTACTTCCGCGGGCGCTGCCTGGAGCAGTACGCGGACGACGTGGCGGCGGCCTCCTGGGACTCGGTGATCTTCGACCTCCCGGGCCGGGACTCGCTGCAGCGCGTCCCGACGCTGGAACCCCTGCGGGGGACCCGCAACCACGTCAAGGAGCTCCTGGACCGCTGTCGCACGGCGGAGGACCTGGTCCGGGTGCTTTCGGGGCAGTGAGCGGGCCTGAAATGCGATCGGTCCGGGAATCATGAGGAGAACCGGACGTTGTGAAAGTGCCGGGACGAATGTCGGACCCTCCCTATAGGGTCCGACGTAGGGTCTGATCTTGAGAGATCCCGAATCCCGGGGTCTCTCGACATGAGCGTGCGAACCGAGCGGGGTGAGGTAGACATGGCGACCAAGGACACCGGCGGCGGACAGCAGAAGGCGACGCGCTCGACCGAGGAGGTCGAGGAGGCGGCGGTCGAGGAATCGACCGACCTCAAGGAGCGCCAGGAAAAGCTCTCCGACGACGTCGACTCCGTACTCGACGAAATCGATGATGTGCTCGAGGAAAACGCGGAGGACTTCGTGCGCTCCTTCGTTCAGAAGGGTGGCGAGTGATTTCACCTTCGAATCGAAGGTTGGATCGCTAGGGGAGGGTGAGTGGCGGGGGCGGGGAAGCAGTGTCCACGGTGCGGTTTACTCAAGCCGCTCGCGGATTTCGCTTCGACCAAGGCCATGCGTGACGGCCTGCAGTGCTACTGCAGGCCGTGCGCAGCCGAGTACCACCAGCAGCGCCAGAAGGCCAAGGGGAAGAACGTACGTCCCCGCGTCGAAGCCCCAGCGGGGCACAAGTATTGCCGTCGGTGTGGGGAGATCAAGCCTCACGCGGAATGGGACCGGAACAAGACGGCCTCGGACGGGCTGTCGACGCGATGCAAGGCGTGTCGTGCCGTCGAAGGCCGGGCGGGCCACCTCATGCGCGCCTATGGCATCACAGAGGTTCAACGTGACGAAATGATCTCAGCTCAGGGTGGGCTTTGCTGTATCTGCCTAAAGGCTCCGGCCGTGCATGTGGATCACTGCCACGAGACGGGTAAGGTCCGAGGCGTACTGTGCTTCAACTGCAATTCGGCCATCGGCAAGTTGGGAGACGATCCCGACACTCTGCGTCGGGCCATCTCATACCTGGAGGGACACGCGTGGAAGCCAACAATCGTGGCACAGGGCGTCTACCGGCAGCCTTCCTGACGCCGGGGTCTTCGTCCTTCATGGACTTCCTGGGCGCGCACTCGCCCGAGATGCTGCCCGGGAACCGCAAGCTGCCGGAAGGTGTCGTCGAGGCGCCGCACGGGACGACCATCGTGGCCGCCACCTTCCCCGGCGGGGTCGTGCTCGCGGGTGACCGGCGGGCGACCATGGGGAACATGATCGCGCAGCGGGACATCGAGAAGGTGTTCCCGGCGGACGAGTACTCCGCCGTCGGCATCGCCGGTACGGCCGGCCTGGCCGTGGAGATGGTCAAGCTGTTCCAGCTGGAGCTGGAGCACTTCGAGAAGGTGGAGGGGACGACGCTCTCCCTGGAGGGCAAGGCCAACCGGCTCTCCACCATGATCCGGAGCAATCTGGGGATGGCCATGCAGGGTTTGGCCGTCGTGCCCCTGTTCGCGGGCTACGACGAGGCGAAGGAGAAGGGGCGGATCTTCTCCTACGACGTCACGGGCGGTCGCTCCGAGGAGCACGGCTACGCGGCGACCGGCTCCGGCTCGATCTTCGCGCGGGGCTCCATGAAGAAGCTCTTCCGCCCCGATCTGACGGAGGAGCAGGCCACCACCCTGGTCGTCCAGGCGCTGTACGACGCCGCCGACGACGACTCGGCGACCGGCGGGCCGGACCTGTACCGCCACATCTACCCGATCGTCACCGTCATCACGGACGAGGGGTTCCGCAGGCTGACCGACGACGAGTCGCAGGAGCTCGCCCGTACGGTCACCAACCGTCGGCTGGAGCAGCCCGACGGCCCGCGCGCCGCCCTGCTCTGACCATCCGTCGCTTCGTAGGAACCCAGAAGAAAGGGACGGAAAGCCGGTGTCGACTCCGTTCTATGTGTCACCCCAGCAGGCCATGGCCGACCGGGCGGAATACGCCCGGAAGGGCATCGCCCGCGGTCGCAGCCTTGTCGTGCTGCAGTACGCCGACGGCATCGTGTTCGTCGGTGAGAACCCGTCCCGCGCGCTGCACAAGTTCAGCGAGATCTACGACCGGATCGGCTTCGCGGCCGCCGGCAAGTACAACGAGTACGAGAACCTGCGGATCGGCGGTGTGCGGTACGCGGATCTGCGCGGATACACCTACGACCGTGACGATGTGACGGCGCGTGGGCTGGCCAACGTGTATGCGCAGACCCTCGGCACCATCTTCTCCTCGGCCGGTGAGAAGCCGTACGAGGTGGAGCTGGTGGTGGCGGAGGTCGGTGCGACGGCCGCCGGTGACCAGATCTACCGGCTGCCGCACGACGGGTCGATCGTGGACGAGCACGGCTCGGTCGCGGTCGGCGGCAACGCCGAGCAGATCAGCACCTACCTGGACCAGCGCCACCAGGACGGGATGACGCTGTCGGAGGCGCTGAAGCTGGCGGTGGCGGCGTTGTCCAGCCAGGCCAACGGTGCCGACAAGGCGATTCCGGCCGAGCGGCTGGAGGTGGCGGTGCTGGACCGGACGCGCTCGCAGCAGCGCAAGTTCAAGCGGATTCGGGGCCGGCAGCTGTCGCGGCTGCTGGAGGCGGACGTGCCGGCAGCGGCGCAGGCGGACGCGGTGTCGAACGACGAGGCGCCGGAGGACGACGCCGAGTAGGACGTCGAGTAGGACGCCGGGCAGGACGTGTATGCGGCCCCGGTCGCCCCGCAGGGGGTGGCCGGGGCTTCGTCGTGTCCGGGCGGAGGTCGCGGCGCGCTACGGGGTGGGGGCGGGGCCCGTGGAGTCGCGGGGGACGAGGGTGACGGGGATGTCGGGGGCGGTCCAGGGGGTGCCTTCGAGGACGGCGAGGAGGGCGGTCATGCCCTGTTCGCCGACGCGTTCGGCGGGGAGGTGGACGGTGGTGAGTTCCGGTTCGACGGCGGTGGCGAGGGCGAGGTCGTCGAAGCCGGTGACGGAGAGGTCCTCGGGGACGCGCAGGCCGAGGCGGCGGGCGGCCTTGCAGGCGCCGGCGGCGAGGATGTCGTCGTCGCAGACGATGGCGGTGGGTCGGCCCTCGGGGGCCGCGAGGGAGGCCTCCATGGCCGTACGGGCGCCGTCGACGGTGAGGGGGGACCGTACGGTGCGCAGCTCGGTGCCGGGGCCCAGGAGGGTCGTGAGGGCCTCTGCGCGGGTGTCGAAGGTCCAGGAGTCGACGGCGGAGGCGAGGTGGAGGAGGCGCCGGTGGCCGAGGGCGAGGAGGTGTTCGGTGATCTGGCGCATGCCGTCGGCCATGGCGAGGTTGACGTGGGCGGCGGCGGCTCCGGCGCGGGGGTCGCTGTCGAGCATGACGAGGGGGAGGGTGTCGCCGCCGATGGCGTGGAGGGCGTGGGCGGCCATGGAGGAGGCGATGACTCCGTCGAGGGCGGCGCGGGCGGAGGCGAAGGGGTCGCGGGCAGGGCCGGTGCCGTCGGGGGAGGGGTAGAGGACCACGCCGAAGCCGTGTTCGGCGGCGACGCGGGCGGCGCCGGTGTAGACGCGGGCGAAGAACTCGTTGGTGAGGGCGGGGACGACGAGGAGGGCGGTGCGGGTGGAGCCGAGGCGGAGGTTGCGGGCGGCGAGGTTGGGGCGGTAGCCGAGCCGGGTGGCGGTCTCGCGGACGAGGGCGGCGGTGCGTTCGGAGACGCGGCCGGGCCATTTGTCGCCGAGGACGAGGGAGACGGTGGCCTGGGAGACCCCGGCGGCGGTGGCCACGTCCCGGCTGGTGGGTCTCGTCACACGGTGCTCCTGTAGTGCGAGGTCAGGGGTGGTTTCGTGGTCCGCGGGGTGGACCCGTGGACTGGGGCCATGGTACGTATGACGCGTCAAGTTATACGTATTACCCCGGCTGGGTCCGGGCAGAAGGGGGCAGTCATGGCCGCGGGATACGCGGAGCTGCTGGGGACCCGGCACGCCGCGAGGCTGTTGGCGGGCACGCTGATCGGCAGGCTGCCGAACGCCACCGCGCCGATCGCGATCGTGCTGTTCACGCGTGCGGAGGGCGGCAGCTACAGCCTGGCGGGGGCGCTGGCCGCCGTGTACGGGCTGGCGAACGCGGTGGGTCAGCCCCTGCTCGGGCGGGCCGTGGACCTGTTCGGCCAGCCGCGGGTGCAGTTGCCGGCCGCGCTGCTGTCCGCGCTGGGAATGGTGTGGCTGGCGCTGGCGGGCACCGGCTCGGTGGTCGCGGCGTACTCCGCCGTGGTGGTCGGCGGGCTCTTCACGCCCCCGCTGGAGGGCGGGCTGCGAGCCCTGTGGCCGAGCGTGCTGGGGGGCCGTGAGGAGAGGGTGCACGCGGCGTACGCGATGGACGCCGTGGCCCAGGAGATCATGTTCACCGTCGGTCCCCTGCTGGTGACGCTGTTCGTCGCGGTGTGGTCGCCGGCCGGGGCGCTGCTGGCACTGAACGCGATCGGGGTGCTGGGCGCGCTGTCGGTGGTGGTCAGCGAGCCGTCGCGGGCGTGGCGCTCGGAGCCGCGGGATGCGCACTGGTTGGGCGCGCTGCGCTCGCGCGGGCTGCTGGCGCTGCTGGGCTCGTTCTTCTTCGTGGGTATGGCGCTGGGTTCGATCACGGTGGCCGGTGTGGCGTACGCCGACGGCCACGGGGGCCAGGCGGTGTACGGCTGGCTGATGGCGGCGCTGGGTCTGGGCGCGCTGATCGGCGGTGTGTTCTACGGTGCGCGGCAGTGGGTGGGTGCGCCCGAGCGGCGGCTGCGGCTGCTGGTGGCGCTGCTCGCGGTCTGCTACCTGCCGTTGCTGCTGACTCCGGGGCCGGTGGCGATGACCGCCCTGGCGGCGGTGTCGGGTGTGTTCCTGGCGCCGGCCCTGGCGTGTGCGTTCATCGTGGTGGACCGGCACGCGCCGGCGGGCACGGTGACGGAGGCGTTCTCGTGGCTGGTCACCTTCTTCGGGGTGGGGGCGGCGATCGGCACGGCGGCGGCGGGACCGGCGGTGGAGCTGGGGGGCACGGCGTGGGGCTTCGGCGTGGCGTGTGCCGCGGGCGGTTCGGCGCTGCTGGTGCTGATGGTGACTCAGGGGGCGCTGTCAACTGCGGGGCGCAGCCGTGCGGTGGCGGGTTCGGCCCGGGGAGTGCCGGACGGCTCTGGTGAGGTGGCTGCGCAGGCCCGGTCGGCGCAGTGACGGGCGGGCGCGTCGGTGCGGCGCGCCCGTGGGTTCGCGGGGCTCCCGCCCGCCGTTCGGCGACCTCCTCGGGGGAACTGATCGAAACGGCGGCTGCGAACCCGGTTTCAGAAGAGGGCAGAAGGCGTAATGTTCAGTCATGGACCGCCGCATTTTCGGGCTGGAGAACGAGTACGGCGTCACGTGCACGTTCAGGGGACAGCGCCGACTGTCTCCTGACGAAGTGGCGCGCTACCTCTTCCGCCGTGTCGTGTCATGGGGCCGCAGCAGCAATGTCTTCCTGCGGAACGGCGCCCGCCTGTACCTCGACGTGGGTTCGCATCCGGAATATGCAACTCCCGAATGCGACAACGTGACCGAGTTGGTCACGCACGACAAAGCAGGCGAGCGCATTCTCGAAGGACTGCTCGTCGACGCCGAACGCCGCCTGCACGAGGAAGGAATCGCGGGCGACGTCTATCTCTTCAAGAACAACACCGACTCGGCGGGCAACTCGTACGGCTGCCACGAGAACTACCTGGTGGCCCGGCACGGGGAATTCTCCCGCCTGGCGGACATCCTCATTCCGTTCCTCGTCACGCGGCAGCTGATCTGCGGTGCCGGCAAGGTGCTGCAGACCCCTCGGGGCGCGGTCTACTGCGTGAGCCAGCGGGCCGAGCACATCTGGGAGGGCGTCAGCTCCGCGACGACGCGTTCCCGGCCGATCATCAACACGCGCGACGAGCCGCACGCGGACGCGGAGCGGTACCGCCGCCTCCACGTGATCGTGGGCGACTCGAACATGTCCGAGACGACCATGCTGCTGAAGGTCGGGGCGACCGACCTGGTGCTGCGCATGATCGAGGCGGGCACGGTGATGCGGGACCTGACCCTGGAGAATCCGATCCGGGCGATCCGCGAGGTCAGCCACGACATCACGGGCCAGCGCAAGGTGCGCCTGGCGTCCGGCCGGGAGGCCTCCGCGCTGGAGATCCAGCGGGAGTACTACGACAAGGCGGTGGACTTCGCCGAGCGCCGGGGCATCCGTACCGGCGTGGTGGACCAGGTCCTGGAGCTGTGGGGCCGCACGCTGGACGCGGTCGAGGCGGAGGACCTGGACCGGATCGGCACCGAGATCGACTGGGTCATGAAGTACCAGCTGATCGAGCGGTACCGGGGCAAGCACAACATGACCATGTCGAATCCGCGGGTCGCCCAGATAGACCTCGCCTACCACGACATCCATCGCCGGCGCGGGCTGTACTACCTGCTGGAGCGCAAGGGGCAGGCGGCGCGGATCTGCAACGACCTCAAGATCTTCGAGGGCAAGTCGGTGCCCCCGCAGACGACGAGGGCGCGGCTGCGCGGCGACTTCATCCGCCGTGCGCAGGAGCAGCGGCGGGACTTCACGGTCGACTGGGTGCACCTGAAGCTCAATGACCAGGCGCAGCGGACGGTGCTGTGCAAGGACCCGTTCCGGTCGGTGGACGACCGTGTGGAGAAGCTCATCGCCGGTATGTGAGCGGGCGGGGTGACGTCCCCCATCTCGCCAGGGCCCCGTACGTCTCTCGTACGGGGCCCTGCGCACGGCTTAGAGTGGCGGGCGACCGCCTTGCCGTCTGAGATCTGAGGAACACGTGCGCCGACTTGCCGGCCTGCTTGTCGTACCCCTTCTGCTGCTGTCGACAGCGGCGTGTGGCGACGACAGCGGCTCCGACTCCGCCCAGATGAAGAACGGAGCGCCCGCGATCACGAAGGGCGCCGAGTTCGGGGAGACGCCCACCCTGTCGAAGGGGAAGGGCGAGCCGCCCAAGGAGCTGAAGGTGGTGACCGTCAAGGAGGGCACCGGGCAGGTGCTGAAGAAGGGCGACATCGCCCAGGTCAACTACTACGGCCAGGTGTGGGACGGTACCGAGCCGTTCGACCAGAGCTTCGGCAAGGGCCAGCCGTTCGACGTGACGATCGGCGCCGGCGCCGTCATTAAGGGCTGGGACCAGGGCCTCGAGGGCCAGAAGGTCGGCAGCCGCGTCGAGCTGGTGATCCCGCCGGACCTCGGTTACGGAGCGCAGGGGTCGCCCCCGAAGATCAAGGGGAACGCCACGCTGGTGTTCGTCGTGGACATCGTCAAGGGTGCCACGGTCCCGGTCTCGGCCACGGGCAAGGAAGTGGCCCAGGACAACAAGGACCTGCCGAAGGTCGGTACGAACACGGACGGCAAGGAAGTCTCCGTGGCCGTCCCGAAGGACGTCACCCCGCCGGCGAAGCTCGTGTCGAACTACGTCCTGGAGGGCGACGGCCCGGCCGTGACGGACAAGAACAGCGTCGTCGTCAAGTTCCACGGCAAGACCTGGAAGGACGACAAGACCTTCGAGAGCACCTACACCTCCGACCAGTCGGTGACCTGGCCGCTGGAGCAGCTGCAGGTGAAGGGCCTCAAGGAGGGCATCGTCGGCAAGAAGGTCGGCAGCCGCATCCTGCTGGTGATCCCGCCGGACATGGGCTTCGGCGACAAGGAGCAGGGGACCATCCCGGCGAACTCGACGCTGGTCTTCAGCCTCGACATCCTCGCGGTGATGTAAGACTGTCCCGGTTGTCCCATAGTTTGAGGAGCAGTTCCGTGAGCGACAAGCTCGAAAAGCCCGAGATCGACTTCCCCGAGGGCGAGGCCCCCAAGGACCTCGTGATCGAGGACATCTGGCTGGGTGACGGTGCCGAGGCCAAGGCCGGCGACATGGTCGCCGTCCACTACGTGGGCGTGGCCTTCTCCACCGGCGAGGAGTTCGACGCCTCCTGGAACCGCGGTTCCGCGCTCCAGTTCAAGCTCGGTGTCGGTCAGGTAATCAGCGGCTGGGACCGCGGTGTCCAGGGCATGAAGGTCGGCGGCCGCCGCAAGCTGGTCATCCCGGCCCACCTGGCGTACGGCGACCGTGGTGCGGGCGGTGCGATCGCCCCGGGCGAGACGCTGATCTTCGTCTGCGACCTGGTCAAGGTCGGCTGAGCGGAACATCCGTGAGCAGTTGCCGGGCCCCCGCCGTGAGGCGGGGGCCCTCGCTTTTGTCCGCGACCGCCGGGGCGGTACGGTCAGCGGTCACGGGTGTGTGTCGAGAACGGGGGTTGGGCGTCGATGGCGATTGCCAAGGCCGAGCGGCTGATGAATCTGGCGCTGTGTCTGCTGGGGACCCGCCGGCCGCTGAGCAAGCGCGAGTTGCGCGGTTCCATCGAGGCCTACATGGAAGCCGGCAACGACGAGTCCTTCAACCGGATGTTCGAGCGGGACAAGGACGACCTGCGCGAACTCGGTCTGGTCATCGAGACGGTGGAGAACCTGGAGGGGGAGACGGGCTACATGGCCCGCCGGGACAGCAACCGGCTGCCCCCGGTCTCCCTGGACGCCGAGGAGGCCGCCGCCCTGGGCCTGGCCGCCAAGGTCTGGCAGCAGGCCCGTCTCGCGGGGGCCGCCAGCGGCGCCCTGCAGAAGCTGCGGGCGGGCGGGATGCCCGAGGCCGGTAACCCGTACGAGGGCCAGCACAGTGCCATCGAGCCGCGCATCCCGGTCCACGAGGCGGCCTTCGAGCCGCTGATGCTGGCGTGCCGCGACCGCCGGCCGGTGGTCTTCGACTACCGCAAGTCGACCGCTGCCCGGCCCGAGACCCGCCAGGTGGAGCCGTGGGCGCTGGAGTGCTGGCGCGGTCACTGGTACCTGGCCGGCTACGACCGTGAGCGCGGGGCGGAGCGGGTGTTCCGCCTCTCCCGGATCACCGGGAAGGTCCGCTCGCGCGCGGCGAAGTACACCGCGGAGGTGCCGGACGTGGTGACCGTGCGGGAGACCGTGGCGAGCTGGGCCGGGGAGAGCGCGGACCGCTCCGCGCTGATCCGGCTGCGGGCCGGGGCGGGCTACCCGCTGCGGGCCAAGGCCTCGGCGGTGCGCGAGGGCACGGACGGCTGGGACGAGCTGGAGATCCCCTACGGGCACGGGCTCGACGCCTGGCTGGTGGAGTTCGGGCCCGACGTCGTCGTGGTCGGGCCGGCAGATCTGCGGGCGGACGTGGTGGACCGGCTGCGGGCCGTCGCCGGGGCCTGACGGGCTTCCCGGAACCGCCGCCCGTGCGGCGCCCGTCCGCCGCCGCACCCTTTTTCGAACCGCGACATCCACAGACGTGCCCTGAGGGGGAGACGTACCAGCATGGCTGCCAACGCCATCGACCAGACCCGCCGGATGCTGTCCCTGGTGACGTACCTGCGCGAGCGCCCGGGTGCGCACGTCGCCGACGTCGCGCGCGCCTTCGGCATCACCGAGGACGAGCTGATCTCGGACCTCGACGTGCTGCCCATGTGCGGGACCAGCTTCCGGGGCGGGGACCTGCTCGACATCGACACCGACGGGGAGCGCATCTGGTGGCGCAATCCCGACGCCTCGGGGGAGTCCACCGCCGAGCCGCTGCGGCTCGCCGCCGACGAGGCGACCGCGCTGCTGGTCGCCGCGCGTGCGGTGGCGACCCTGCCGGGGCTGCGCGAGAGCGACCGGGACGCCCTGCTGCGGGCGACCGCGAAGCTGGAGGCGGCCGCGGGCGAGGCGGCCGGGGCCAGCTCCCGGCTCTCGGTGACCTTCGAGTCCGAGGGCGGGGTCTTCGCGGATGTCGACCGGGCCATCGCGGAACGCCGGCGGCTGTGGCTGCGCTACTACTCGCCGGCCCGTGACGAGCTCACCGAGCGCGAGGTCGACCCGATCCGGCTCTTCGCGGTGGGACACACCTACATGGAGGGCTGGTGCCACCTCTCCGAGGCCCGGCGCACCTTCCGCCTCGACCGGGTCGCCGAGATCCGGCTGCTGGACGAGCGGGCGGAGCCGCCCGCCATCGAGCCGCGCGACCTGTCGGTGGGCCTCGTCCAGCCGTCCGCCGAGGACCCCGAGGTCGTGGTCGAGGTCGGACCGGGCGGACGCTGGGTCGCCGAGTACTACCCGCACGACAGCGCCGAGGAGCTCGCGGACGGCGGCCTGCGGATCACGCTGCGCACCCCGGACCCGGGCTCGCTGCGCCGCCTCGCGCTGCGGCTGGGCCGAGAGGGGCGGATCACCGCCCCCGCCGAGCTGGCGGACAGCGCGCGCAGCGCCGCCCGGGAGGCCCTCGCGGGGTACGGGGAACAGGTCTGAGGGGAGCGCGGTCGATGTCGCCAACGTCCGGGCCCGTCGCCTTCAAGGCCTCCTGTCCCGAGTGCCGCGCCCGCTTCGAGCTGGACGCGGGAGCCCTGCGGCTGGCCATCGGCGGCAGCCGCAGGGCCACCTTCTACTCCTTCACGTGTCCTCAATGCGGTGCCGCCGTCCGCAAACCGGCCGGGGACCGCATCGTGGAGCTGCTGACCGGTGGCGGCGTGAGCACCCTGCGCAGCATCTGAGGCGCCCGGTGGCCTAGGCTCGGCCCATGCTGTGGCCGATGTTCGCAATTGCCCTGGGCTTCCTCGGAGTGTCCGTGCTCGCCGTGCTGGCCGTGCGCGTGTACGTGGAGGTGCGCCGGCTCTCCGCAGAGGTCGCGCTGGCCAGCCGCCGGATCGCCTCCGCGTCGGCCGATCTGGAGCGGGAGGCGGCGGGTCTGGCCCGGGCGGGCCACGACGCGCGGCCGTAACGAACGCGACAGGCGTGTGACCGGGGGATTGACAACCGGCCAGGACGCAAGACGGGATACGTCGGGGGATTGCCGGGCGTTAACCCCCGGGGGTTACGATCCTCGGTAGAGACAGTCCCAGGCGCCCGTACCGGTGCGCTGCAAACCTCGGAGAAAAGGAAGACTTCATGGGCAACCTCAGGGGTTGGGAAATCCTCGTCATCGTCGGAGTCATCATCCTGCTCTTCGGCGCCAAGAAGCTCCCCGACATGGCCCGCTCCCTCGGCAAGTCGGCCCGCATCCTCAAGAGCGAGGCCAAGGCCATGAAGAAGGACGGCGAAGCCGACGACGCGGCCGCCGCCCCGGCCGACCAGTCCGCGCAGCAGCCGGTCGCCCCGCGCACCATCCAGGCCGCGCCCGGTGACGTCACCAGCTCCCGGCCGGTCAGCGAGCCGAACCGCACCGCCCAGGGCTGACGGACGCCCTTCACGCCAGTCATCTGCAACGAGACAAGGGACGTGGGTTGCTCAAGTCTGCCCGCAAGCAGGGGAAACAAGAACGACAGGCAAAGGACGCCGAAGGGCGCATGCCTCTCGTCGAGCACCTGCGTGAACTGCGTAACCGCCTGCTGAAGTCGGTGCTGGCGATCCTCGTCATCACGATCGTCGCGGCCTTCTTCTACCGGGACATCATCAACTTCCTGTTGAAGCCGATGTTGGACTCCGTCGGCTGCACCAACGGGGTGGTGACCCAGCGCAACGGGCGCCCCTGCGCCGACATGACCGTGAACGGCCTGATCTCGGCGTTCTCGATCGCCCTGAAGGTCTCGCTGATGGCCGGTGTGGTGCTCTCCGCTCCGGTGTGGCTCTACCAGTTGTGGGCGTTCGCCGCGCCCGGGCTGCACAGCCACGAGAAGAAGTACGCGCGCAGCTTCGTCGCGGTCGGCGCGCCCCTGTTCATGGCCGGCGCCGTGCTCGCGTACAAGATCCTCCCGCAGACCGCGACGATCATGCTCGAGTTCACCCCCGACCACGCGCGCAACCTGCTGCCCGTCGACGACTACCTCGACCTGGTCACCCGCATGGTGATCGTCTTCGGCCTGGCCTTCGAGCTGCCGCTGCTGCTGATCCTGCTGAACTTCACCGGCGTGCTCACCGGAAAGCGGCTCGCCGGCTGGTGGCGGGGCATGGTCCTCGGCATCACCGTCTTCGCCGCTTTCGCCACGCCCACCGGTGACCCGCCGACCATGCTCGCGCTGGCCCTGCCCATCGTGGCCCTCTACTTCGCGGCCGTCGGCATCTGCCTCCTCAACGACCGCCGCCGTCGGCGCAACGACCCCGACGCGGGGCTGAGCGACGACGAGGCCTCGGAGCTCGACCTCACCCCGGCGCCGATCGGCGCGATCGACGCGGTGCCCGCCCCGGCCGCCGCCCTGCCCGAACAGGCCGACGGCGGACGACAGCGGATCAACGGGTACGACGACGCCACCTGACAGGTATGCCCCCGGCCACGGCCGGGAGGTGCCCCACGGGGGTCACCGGGGTCCGGGGAAGGGCTCCGGTACATTCCCGTGGGTGAGCTACGAGGTCACCCTTTTCGTCAATCCCACCGCGGGGCGCGGCCGGGGCGCGCACGCCGCGCAGCCGGCCGCTTCCGCTCTGCGGGACGCAGGATTCTCGGTACGGACCCTGGTGGGCACCGACGCGCCGGACGCGCTGGCCCGGCTGACGGCCGCGGTCCGCGAAGGCGCCGGCGCCGTCGTCGCGGTCGGCGGCGACGGGATGGTCTCCCTGGCGCTCCAGGCGGTCGCGGGCACCCGGGTGCCGCTCGGTGTGGTCGCCGTGGGCACCGGCAACGACTTCGCGCGGGCCACGGGACTGCCCGTACGGGATCCCGCGCGGGCGGGGCGGACGGCCGCCGAGGCGCTCAAGGAGGCCCGGACCCGGGAGATCGACCTGGGGCGCGTGGGCGGCACCTGGTACGGCACCGTGCTGTGCTCGGGCTTCGACTCGAGGGTCAACGACCGGGGCAACCGGATGCGGCTGCCGGCGGGCCGCTTCAAGTACGACCTCGCCATGATCGCGGAACTGGCCGCCTTCCGGCCCTTCCCGTACCGCATCACCCTCGACGACGGCCCGGTGATCGAGACCGGGGCCACGCTGGTGGCCGTCGGCAACGGCTCCTCCTACGGCGGCGGCATGCGCATCTGCCCCGGCGCGGTCCCCGACGACGGCCTCTTCGACGTCACGGTCGTCGGCGACTGCAGCCGGGCCACCCTGCTGAAGGTGTTCCCGCAGGTCTACCGGGGCGGCCACATCTCCCACCCGAAGGTGAGCGTCCACCGGGCCCGGAAGATCACCCTGGAGGCGCCCGGCCTGACCGCGTACGCCGACGGGGAGCCGCTGGGGCCCCTCCCGGTGACCGCCGAGTGCGTGCCCGGAGCGGTCCGGCTCCTCACATAAATGATCGCGACTGTTGTCAGACCCGGCGGGTAGGCTCGACAGCAAGATGACCGAAGAACTCTCACCCGCCGAGCGGTACGCCGCTGCCCGGATCCGCGCCGCCGAAGAGGCCACCGCCCTGGCCCCCTTCCGGGAGATGTACGACTTCGACCTGGATCCCTACCAGGTGGAGGCATGCAAGGCGCTGGAGGCCGGCAAGGGCGTCCTCGTCGCCGCTCCGACCGGCTCGGGCAAGACCATTGTCGGCGAGTTCGCCGTGCACCTGGCCCTCGCACAGGGCCGCAAGTGCTTCTACACGACGCCGATCAAGGCGCTCTCGAACCAGAAGTATGCCGACCTCGTCAAGCGCTACGGCGCCGACAAGGTGGGCCTGCTGACGGGTGACAACAGCGTCAACTCCGAGGCGCCGGTGGTCGTGATGACCACCGAGGTGCTCCGCAACATGCTCTACGCGGGCTCCCAGTCGCTGCGCGGCCTCGGCTACGTCGTGATGGACGAGGTCCACTACCTCTCCGACCGGTTCCGCGGAGCCGTCTGGGAGGAAGTGATCATCCACCTCCCCGAGTCGGTGACCCTGGTCTCCCTGTCGGCCACCGTGTCCAACGCCGAGGAGTTCGGCGACTGGCTGGACACCGTGCGCGGCGACACCGAGGTGATCGTCTCCGAGGAGCGGCCCGTACCGCTGTGGCAGCACGTCCTGGCCGGCCGCCGGATCTACGACCTCTTCGAGGAGGAGTCCGACCACGGCGGCCGCGGCTCCGCGCGCCGGGAGGTCAATCCCGACCTGCTGCGCATGGCGCGCGAGGAGAACAGCCGCACCTACAGCCCGAAGGACCGGCGGCGCGGCAAGATGGTCCGCGAGGCCGACCGCGAGCGCGAGCGGCGCTCCCGCGGCCGGATCTGGACCCCGTCCCGCCCCGAGGTCATCGCCCGCCTCGACAACGACGGGCTGCTGCCCGCCATCAACTTCATCTTCAGCCGGGCCGGCTGCGAGGCCGCGGTCCAGCAGTGCCTGTTCGCGGGCCTGCGGCTCAACGACGAATCCGCGCGGATCAGGGTCCGCGAGATCGTCGAAGCGCGGACCGCCTCCATCCCCACCGAGGACCTGCACGTCCTCGGGTACTACGAATGGCTCGAAGGGCTGGAGCGGGGCATCGCCGCGCACCACGCGGGCATGCTGCCCACCTTCAAGGAGGTCGTGGAGGAGCTGTTCGTCCGCGGCCTGGTCAAGGCCGTCTTCGCCACGGAGACCCTGGCACTGGGCATCAACATGCCCGCGCGCACGGTGATCCTGGAGAAGCTCGTCAAGTGGAACGGCGAGCAGCACGCCGACATCACCCCCGGTGAGTACACCCAGCTGACCGGCCGGGCCGGACGGCGCGGCATCGACGTCGAGGGCCACGCGGTCGTGCTCTGGCAGCGGGGCATGGACCCGGCCGGCCTCGCCGGGCTCGCGGGCACCCGTACGTATCCGCTGCGTTCCAGCTTCAAGCCCTCGTACAACATGGCCGTCAACCTGGTCAGCCAGTTCGGGCGGCACCGCTCGCGCGAGCTGCTGGAGACCTCCTTCGCGCAGTTCCAGGCCGACCGCTCGGTCGTCGGGATCTCCCGGCAGGTGCAGCGCAACGAGGAGGGCCTGGAGGGCTACCGGGAGGGCATGACCTGCCACCTGGGGAACTTCGAGGAGTACGCGCAGCTGCGCCGCGACCTGAAGGACCGTGAGACGGAGCTGGCCAAGCAGGGCGCCGCCCAGCGGCGGGTGCAGGCGGCCAGTTCGCTGGAGAAGCTCAAGCCGGGCGACATCATCCACGTGCCGACGGGCAAGTTCGCCGGGCTGGCGCTGGTCCTCGACCCGGGCGTGCCGGCCGGACGGGTCCACGGGCACCGCGGGTACGAGTACGCGGAGGGCCCGCGGCCGCTGGTGCTCACCGCCGAGCGGCAGGTCAAGCGACTCGCCGCGATCGACTTCCCCGTCCCGGTCGAGGCGCTGGACCGGATGCGGATCCCCAAGTCCTTCAACGCGCGCTCGCCGCAGTCCCGTCGCGACCTGGCCTCCCAGCTGCGGAGCAAGGCCGGGCACATCGCGCCGGAGCGGCGCTCCCGCGGCCGGGCCGCGGCCGCCGACGACCGCGAGATCGCCAGGCTGCGCGCCGAGCTGCGGGCGCACCCCTGCCACGGCTGCGACGAGCGCGAGGACCACGCCCGCTGGGCGGAGCGGTACCACCGGCTCCGGCGGGACACCCAGCAGCTGGAGCGGCGGATCGAGGGCCGGACGAACACGATCGCCCGCACCTTCGACCGGATCCACGCCCTGCTGACCGAGCTGGACTACCTGCTCGAGGACGAGGTCACCGTGCACGGCAAGCGGCTCGCCCGGCTGTACGGGGAGCTCGACCTGCTGGCGTCCGAATGCCTGCGCGCCGGGATCTGGGAGGGGTTGAACCCGGCGGAACTGGCCGCCTGTGTCTCGGCGTTGGTCTTCGAGGCCCGGCAGTCCGACGACGCGGTCGCGCCGAAGGTCCCGGGCGGCGCGGCGAAGGTGGCGCTCGGCGAGATGGTCCGCATCTGGGGCCGGCTCGACGCCCTGGAGGAGGAGCACCGCATCAACCAGGCGGAGGGCGTGGGCCAGCGCGAGCCGGACCTGGGCTTCGCGTGGGCGGCGTACCAGTGGGCCTCCGACAAGAGCCTGGACGAGGTGCTGCGCGAGGCGGAGATGCCGGCCGGTGACTTCGTGCGCTGGTGCAAGCAGGTCATCGACGTGCTCGGCCAGGTCGCGGCGGCGGCCCCCTCGGCCTCCGGCGACAGCGGCAGCACGGTGGCGAAGAACGCCCGCAAGGCCGTGGACGCGCTGCTTCGCGGCGTGGTGGCCTACAGCTCCGTCGGCTAGACGGCACACATGCAGTGATCGGCCGCCGTGCGGGGAACTCCTCCGCGCGGCGGCCGAGTTGTGTCAGGGCGCTGGCGTGGGCGGGGTGTCCGCCCGGGGGCCGGTCTCCCAGCCGGGACGGTCGCGCCAGGCCTGGAGGGTGCGGGCGCTCTCGAAGCGGTGCGCCGCGCCGGTGACCGGGTCGGTGAAGGCCAGTACGCGGGCGAGGAGTTGCAGCGGCCGCCGGTAGTCGTCCGGGGCCGGGTCGGTGACCTCCGGGTACACCGGATCGCCCAGGATGGGCAGGCCCAGGCCGCTCATGTGCACCCGCAGCTGGTGGGTACGGCCGGTGTGCGGGGTCAGCCGGTAGCGGCCCAGGCCGCCGCGGACGCCGACGAGCTCGACCAGGGTCTCGGCGTTGGGTGGGCCGGGGACCTCGGTCGCGGCGATCACCCCGCGGACCTTCTCGATCCGGCTGCGGACCGTGCGCGGGAAGGTGAGCGCCGGGTCGCGGGCGGCGAGCGCCTCGTACTCCTTGTGCACCTCGCGCCGCTGGAAGAGGAGCTGGTAGGCGCCCCGGTCCTCGGGCCGGACACTGAACATCACCAGGCCGGCGGTGAGCCGGTCGAGGCGGTGCGCCGGGCTGAGCCCGGGCAGGTCCAGCTCCTCGCGCAGCCGGGCCAGGGCGGTCTCGGTGATGTGGCTGCCGCGCGGAGTGGTCGCCAGGAAGTGCGGCTTGTCCACGACCAGCAGGTGCGCGTCCCGGTGGACCACGCGCACCGGGAACGGCACCCGCGGTTCCGGGTCCATGTCCCGGTGGAACCACAGGTGGGTGCCCGGTTCGTACGGGTCCCCGGCGTGCAGCACCCGCCCGCCGGGGCCGAGGACCCGGCCCGCGGCCAGCAGGCGCGCCATGGACTCCTCGCCGCGGGTGCCGGCGTAGCGGGCGGCGAGGTAGCTGCCGAGGTCCGGCCACGTCCCGTCCGGGTCGGGTGGCAGCCGGAGCCGGACCGGGTCGATGCCGGCCCGCTGGGGGAGGGGCGAGGGGGGTGCCGGGGATCTGCGTCTCATCGGGGAACAGGCTATGCGGCTACTGCTCGGTGAAGGTGCCCAGGTGGTTCGCATCGAGGGACTCGACGCGGACCGTGCCGTCGGCGAAGGTCACCCCGGTGCGGCCGGCCGCCATCTCGCCGGTGGTCTCGAAGCTGAAGGTGTCGCCGTCGTAGTGGGTCAGCGGGAAGCGCAGCGGCTTCGGCCCGAGGGCGAGGGTCAGCGCGCCCTTGTCGTCGGCCGTCACGGTCGCCTTGCCGTAGTACGGGTTGTCGTAGGTGCCGGTGTACGCGGCGCTGTCCTTGGCGGGCTTGGCGGAGGCGGGCGGGTGGGCGTAGTCGGTGGGGGACCGGGCGTTGTCGACCTCCTTCGCGTAGACGGACGCGAGCAGGGGCAGCCAGTCGGTCGTGGCCTTGCCGTGCTGGGCGACGTCGAAGAAATCGAGGGCGACGGCGTCGGCCAGGCCGACGGGGGCGCCGTTGGTGAGGACGACGATGCCGAGCTTCTCCAGGGGGAGCATCGTGACGTTGGCGTTGGTACCGAGTTCGAAGGCGCCGGAGTGGCTCAGGCGCAGCCGGCCCGCGTCGTCGTAGGACACGTTCCAGCCGAGGCCGTAGAAGCCGGCGCGGCCGGAGGGGGAGGTGGGCGGCTGCGAGACGATCTCGGGAACGTGCGTGCGGGCGAGCGTGGCGGCGGGGATGATCCGCTTGCCGTCGAGGGTGCCGTCGGCCAGCTGGAGCCGCAGCCAGCGGGACATGTCGCGGGCGGTGGAACTGACGCCGCCGGCGGGGGCCTGGGCGTCCGGGTCGCGGACGTAGCGGGGGCTCCAGGTGCCGTCCGAATTCTTGACGTGGGTGGCCGCGTGGTTAGGGGCGTTGACGTAGGCGGAGAACTCGGTGCTGGTGTGCGCCATGCCCGCGGGCTTGAAGAGGGTGTCGTCGGCGAGCTTCTGCCAGCTCGTGCCCTTGGCGCGGGCGACGGCCTCGGCAGCGGCCGTCAGGCCGAAGTTGGTGTAGGCGTAGCTCGCGCGGAAGGGCGTGAGGGGCTCCAGGCGCAGGTGGTCGAGGATGTACGACTGGTCGTAGCCGAGGTCTTCTAGGAGGTCGCCGGCGTGGTCGGGCAGGCCGCTGCGGTGGGAGAACAGGTCGGCGGTCGTGACGTGGTCGGTGACCCAGGGGTCCTTGAAGGCGAAGCCGGGGAGGGTGACGTGACGGTCCCACTCGTCGGGGGTGGTGAAGGCGCCGGCGATGACGGTGGAGGAGACGGGCTTGGAGACGGAGGCGATCTGGAAGACGGTGTCGGGGCCGACTTTGGCGGGCTCGCCGGTGCGGCGGACGCCGAAGCCCTTGAGGTGGACCACCTCGTCGTCGTGGACGACGGCCACCGCGACGCCGGGAACGCCGGTGCGGCGCATCATGTCCGTGACCGTGCCGTCGAGCCGGGCGACGGCCTTGTCGACGGCGGCGTCCGTGAGTTGGGGCTGCGGGGGTGGGGGCGGGCTCGGTGCGGCCGTCGCCGCCGAGGCGGTGAGGAGGGCCGCGGCCGCTGCCGCCCCGAGGGCGCGGAGCGTACGCATGGGGACATTGTCCCGCCGTACGCCTCGCGGCGCGCGGCGCGCCACCTCCGAGGGTGCCGGCCCCGCCGGGCCGGCGCGCCTGGAGCGCGGGTGGTGCGCTGCCCCGGCCCCGTGGGCGCGGACGTCACGGGGCGGGGGCGCCGTCTCTGCGGGGGCGCCGCCCCCGGGCCCGCGCGCCTCGAACGTCGGCGGGGCTGGGGTAGGGCGGGGGCGCCGCCTCCCGGCCCCCGCGCTCCGAACGTCGGCGGGGCTGGGCTGGGTGGGGGCGCCGCCCCTTGGCGCCCGCGCTCCGAACGTCGGCGGGGCTGGGTTGGACCCGGAGGGCCGGACGGGCGGGGCAGGCCCGGGCCCATGGCGCCTGTGGGGCAAGGGCCGGGGCGAGCCCGGCGGGAACGGGGCCCCATGACCGCCGACCGCCCCGGAGGGGTCAGGCGGCGGCGCGGTGTTCCTGTTCGGCCTCCACCGACGCGTTCCAGTCGCGCTTGATCGCGCGCCAGCCCTCGTCCGTCTCGCCCAGGCGCCAGTAGCCCGAGATCGACAGGCGTTCCCGGGCGATGCCGCGCTCCAGGCGGAGGTGGCGGCGCAGGTCCTTGACGAAGCCGGCCTCGCCGTGGACGAAGGCGTGGACGTCCGTCGAGGGGAACTCCAGGGCCTGGACCGCCTCCACGAGGGCCTCGCCGACCGGGCGGTCGCCGCGGTGCAGCCAGACCGGTACGACGCCGTCCGGGGTGGCGACCTTCAGCTCGTCGGCCGGGCCGTCGATCTCCACGATGGCGTGGACCTCCGCGCCCGCCGGCATCCGCTCCATCGCAGCGGCGATCGCCGGCAGCGCGCTCTCGTCACCCACCAGGAGGTGCCAGCCCGCCGCCGGGTCCGGGGCGTAGGCGCCGCCCGGGCCGAGGAACCGTACGAGGTCGCCCGGCTGGGCCCGGGCCGCCCACGGGCCGGCCAGGCCCTCGTCGCCGTGGACGACGAAGTCCAGGGTCAGCTCCCGGTGCAGCACGTCCCAGTTGCGCACGGTGTAGGCGCGCTGGCGCGGCCACTGCGCCCGCGGAAAGTCGCCGCGGATGCGTTCCAGGTCCCACGGGGCGGGGTAAGTGACACCCTCGGGAGCGAAAAGGAGCTTCACGTAATGGTCGGTGTACTCGCCCGCGCCGAAGTCCGCCAGGCCCTCACCACCCAGCACGAGCCGCACCATGTGCGGCGAGAGCCGCTCGGTGCGTACGACAACGGCGGTGCCGACAGTGCGGCCGCGTCCTTCTGCCACGGTATCCCCTGACTCCCATGAAACTTAGCCTTACCTAAGTTAGCACCTCAGGGGTGCAGGGCGCCGCTCAGACGGGAGACAGCGCCTCCCAATCCCCACCGATGGGCTAGTGCGTCGACCAGCTCGGGCTGGGCCGGGACCGCCGGAAGAGCCGCGTCGAACCGCGGAAGCGGCACGTCGGAGGCCACCTTGACCACCTTCGGAGCCACCGCCAGATACGGCCGCGACTCGTCCAGCCGCTTGCGCTGGGTGGGCGTCAGTTTCGACTTCGGGTCGTCGACCGCCGCGATGATCCCGGCCAGGTCGCCGTAGGCGTCGAGCAGCTTCGCCGCCGTCTTCTCACCGATCCCGGGGACGCCCGGCAGGCCGTCGCTGGGGTCGCCCCGCAGCAGGGCGAGGTCTGCGTAACCGGGGCCGTCCACCCCGTACTTCGCCCGCAGCCACGCCTCGTCCGTGACCTGGAGCGTGCCCACGCCCTTGAGGGGGTACAGCACCCGCCGCTGCCGGGCGTCGTCCACGAGCTGGTAGAGGTCCCGGTCACCGGTGACGATGTCGACCGGCCCCGTCGCACGGGCGGTGAGCGTCCCGATCACGTCGTCCGCCTCGTAGCCGGCGACGCCGACCCGGGCGATGCCGAACGCGTCCAGGGCGGCCTCGATGATCGGCACCTGTGGGGCGAGCGTGTCCGGGGTCTCCTCCACGTCGGGACCCGTCTCGGTCTCGACCGCGACCCGGTGGGCCTTGTACGAGGGGATCAGCTCCACCCGCCAGTGCGGCCGCCAGTCGGCGTCCATGCAGGCCACCAGGTCGTCCGGCCGGTGGTCCTGGACGAGCCGGCCGATGAAGTCGAGGAGCCCGCGCACGGCGTTGACCGGGGTGCCGTCGGGAGCCTTCACGGAGTCCGGCACGCCGAAGTAGGCGCGGTAGTAGAGGGAGGCGGTGTCCAGGAGCATCAGGCGTCGTGTCGTCACGGAGACGATGATGCCGCAACGGTCCGCGGGGGCGTTTCCGGTCGCCGGGGCGCCCCGGCGCGCGCCCGAACGCCCCCGGAGCGCCACTGACGGTGAGCGGGCGGATACGGGAAGGTCGGTGCGGGCGAAACCGGAGGCGGTTGCTGCGTAAGGTGCTTACAGCACACCGATGTGCGACGGACATGGGGAGGGCAGCCCCGACATGAACGACAGGGACGGCACGGACGGTCTGAGCGGCAAGCTGAACGACGTGGACGACAAGCGCAAGGACAAGGACGGCAAGGAACCGCTGCGGGTGGGTGTGGCCGTGCGCAAGCGCCGCCGCGCGCTCCACCTGACGCTGGCCGCCGTGTCGGCGCGAAGCGGTCTGTCGGTGCCCTTCCTGAGTCAGATAGAGAACGAGCGGGCCCGGCCCAGCATGCGGTCCCTGGAGCGCGTCGCGGACGCCCTGGAGACTACGGCCGTCGAGCTGCTGGCCGCCTCCGACACCGCGCGCACGGTGGACCTCGTGCGGGCCGGCGACGAGTCGGCGCTGACCCCGGTGCCGGGCGTACGGCCCCTCGTCCGCGGACACCACCAGCTGCACGCACTGGAGTTCACCGGGGACCAGGACGCCGGGCGCGAGTACCAGCACCGCAACGACGAGCTGATGTACGTGGTCGAGGGCGCCTGCCAGGTGGAGGCCGAGGGACGGGCGTACCGGCTGGAGAGCGGGGACGCGCTGTTCCTGTCCGGGGGCGTGCGCCACCGGTGGCGGGCCGTCTCCGAGGACACCCGGATCCTGGTGGTCGCCGTCGGCGACCACATCCACGCGACGTCCGAGCCGCCGTCGCCGGGGCGCTGAAAGGGTGCGGCGGCGGGTCGTGTCGCTGGTGCCGTCGCTGACCGAGGCGGTGGCCGTGAGCGCGCCGGGGCTGCTGGTCGGGGTCACCGACTGGTGCACGCACCCCGGCGATCTCGGGGCGGCGGAGCGGATCGGGGGGACGAAGAACCCCGACGTGCGCAGGATCGCGGAACTCCGGCCCGACCTGGTGATCGCCAACGAGGAGGAGAACCGGGCACCGGACCTGGCCGCGCTGCGCGCGGCGGGACTGGAGGTGCTCGTCACCGAGGTCCGGGACCTGCCGCAGGCGCTGCGGGAACTGGACCGGGTACTGGTGGGCGCGCTGGGACTGGCGAGGCCGGCGTGGCTGGCGGACGCGGAGGCCGCGTGGGCCCGGGCGGAGCGGGTGGGAGAGCTCACGGCCTTCGTACCGGTGTGGCGGCGGCCGTGGATGGTGCTGGGCCGGCACACCTTCGCGGGTGACCTGCTGGGCCGGCTCGGCGTCCGGAACGTCTACGCCGGCCACGCGGAGCGGTATCCGAGGATCGCGGTGGAGGAGCTGGCCGCGGCTGGCTGCGATCTGGTGGTGCTGCCGGACGAGCCGTACGCCTTCGCGGCGGGCGACGGGCCGGAGGCCTTCCCCGGCCTGCCGGCGGCCCTGGTCAGCGGACGGCACTTGACCTGGTACGGGCCTTCGCTGGCGGAGGCGCCGGGGGTGTTGGCGCAGGCGCTGCGCTCCGCGGGCTGATCCTCGCCGGTCCGCCGGTGGCTGCCGCCCGGGCCCTGCGGTTCGGCTGGGGCTGGCCGGTGGTGCTGGGGCGCTGCCCCGGACCCCGCGCCTCAATCGCCGGCGGGGCTTGGTGGTGTGGGGCGGTGCCCCGCCGGAGCGTCTCCTCGGCTCGGCGCCCGCGGGCATGTCGCGGCCAGGCGGGCAAGGTCGCGCCTCGTCCTGCGGGGACACTCCGCCGTGTCCCCACCCCACGGCAGGGCTCCGACAGTGCCCCGAAAACACCCCCGACCGACTGGACGGTTCCCGGAGCGGGACCCGATGCGTGGGGAGCGGGGACGGGGAGGGGTGTCCCCGCAGGACGAGCGCGCAACCACCGAGCACAGCCGCGATGGCTCGCAGGCGCCGAGCCGAGGAGACACCCCTGCCCGGCCCCGCGGACCGGCCCCCACCGTGCCCGGATCCCGCCCCGGGAACCGGCCCCGGACTGGCCGGATGGTTCCCGGAGCGGGCCCGACGCGTGGGGAGCGGGGGCGGGGAGGGGTGTCCCCGCAGGACGAGCGCGCAACCACCGGGTACTGCCGCGATCGCTCGCACGCGCCGAGCCGAGGAGACACCCCTGCCCGGCCCCGCGGACCCGCCCCCACCGCGCCCGGATCCGGGCCCGCGAACCGGTCCGCAGGACGATCCGAACCCGCCCGCCCCGCCGAAGGAAGGGCACCGCGCCCGGATCCGGGCCCGCGGACCGGTCCGCAGGACGATCCGAACCCGCCCGCCCCGCCGAAGGAAGGGCGCCGCACCCGGATCCCGGTGAGCGGGCCGGTCCGCAGGGCGATGTACCCGCCCGCCCCGCCGAAGGAAGGGCGCCGTGGTCGGATTTCGGTCCTTGGGTCGGTCCGCCTGACGATGCGAACTAGCATGCGCGGATGCGTACTGGAAGATCATTCATGCTGCTCGCGGTGACGGCCCTGCTCGTCGGAGGGTGTTCGGCCGGGCAGGCCGAGGACGACCCCCGGCGCCCGCCGCGCGGGATCGCCGAGCTCAGCACCGCCGAGATCCAGAGCCGCTGGTGGAGCTGGGCCGCCTCCAGTCCGGCCGCCACCAACCCGGTGTCCGACCCGGACGGCCGCTTCTGCGCCGAGAACCAGCCTGCCGACGCCTGGTTCCTCGCGGGCACCTTCGGCGGCAAGGCCGGGCGCCGCTGCGCGATCCCGGTGGCACGGCCCGTGGTCTTCCCGGTGGTCAACTTCACCGGTACGAAGGCCGAGTGCGCGGCGAAGATGGCCGAAGCGGAAGGCAAGGTCGTGATCGGCAGCAGCGACGTGGCGGTGGAGCGCATGGAGCCCACCGCCATCCGGATCAAGGGGGTCGAAGGCAACCCGGTGACGCAGACGGCGGAGACGGTCAATACGTACGGTTGCGGGCTGTGGGTCCGGCTGGGGCCCGTCCCCGGAGGCACAGGCACCCTGACCATTGACGGTACGGCGGGATCCTTCTCGCTCTCGGTCACCTACGAGCTCGAGGTCGGCAAGTGGACGTACTAGCCGGCGAGCAGGCGGCCTGAGAACAGGCCCCGCAGGGTGTGGGCGGCGGCGAGGAGCCAAGCGGTCAGCAGGGCGAGGAAGAGGGCCGCGGCGAGCCAGCCGAGCGCGTTGAGCCCGGTGTGGCGGGCCAGGCCTGCGGCGCCGGTGACACAGGTGCCGACGGGGAAGGTCAGCGCCCACCAGGTCATCGCGAAGCCCATGCCGGCCCGGGCCGCCCGGACCAGCATGCACACGGCGAGGGCCAGCCACAGCAGGGCGAATCCCATCACGGGCACTCCGTAGACGACCGCGAAGGCGCCGAGCGCGCCGGCGTAGGGGGCGCCGATGGCCTGGGGGGCCATGTCGGCGAGCTGGTTCACGGCGGTGGTCGACTGTCCCAGGGGGCCGAGGACCAGGAACAGGGTCGGGGTGAGGGCCAGGGGGAGGGGGCCGCCCACGATCAGCCGGCCGAAGATCAGGGGCAGCATCAGCAGGGTGGCGAGCAGGCTGATGCCGAACATGGCGTAGCAGGCGAGCAGCATGGCCTCGCGGGGCTGACCGGGCGACAGGTGGGGTATCAGCAGCGGGCCGAGGGCCGCCGAGACCATGGGGGCGACGAGGGGCAGCAGCCAGACGGGGGTGGCCTGCTTCGGCTCGACCTTGTGGCGCACCACCATCAGGTAGGGCACGGTCACTGCCGCGACCAGGCCTATCGCGGTGCCCGCGGTGAAGAGCACGGCGTCCACGGCCACGGCGGCGCCGGTCCCGATCAGGTCCTTGCCGACGATGAGGGTGCCGCCGCCCACGGCCAGCAACGCCATCGAGAGGCACCCGTAGAAGGGGGCGACGGCGGGGTCGAGGAGGTGGGCGCGGGCCTGGTCGCGGTGGTGGAGCCAGTGCCCGGCGCGCGCGGTGAGCAGGGCGGCGAGGGCGGCGGCGGACAGCGCCCAGACGAGCTGGCAGGCCACGCGCTGGCCGGGGAGCTGGTACGGAAGGGCCGCGCCGGCGTTGGCGACGATCGCGGTGCCCATGACGGAGGCGTACCAGTTCGGGCCGAGGTGTCGCAGCGCCGGTGCCTTGTGGGCGGTGGGCGCGGGTTCGGAGAGGGTGCGGGGTCGCACGAGGGTGGTGGCCATGGGTCCAGCGTCATGCCGGGGCGGGACGAACGGCAGGGATCACCTTTCTATAAGGCCATAAACTGATGTTATGGGTGATGAGAAGTGGGTTCCGCTGGCGCACCGCGTACCGGACCTGGGCGCGCTGGAACTGCTGCTGGAGGTGGCCCGCGTCGGGAGCCTCAGCGGCGCCGCCCGGCGGCTGGGGATCACCCAGCCCGCGGCGAGCAGCCGGATCCGCGCGATGGAGACCCGGCTCGGTGTGGCGCTGGTGGACCGTTCCCCGCGGGGGTCGACGCTGACGGCCGAAGGCGCACTGGTCACCGACTGGGCCCGGCGGGTGGTGGAGGCGGCGGAGGCCCTCGACGCGGGGGCGCAGGCACTGCGGGGGCGGCGGGACTCGCGGCTGCGGGTGGCCGCCAGCATGACCATCGCGGAGTACCTCCTGCCGGGGTGGCTGATCGCGCTGCGCGGCCAGCGGCCCGACACGGCGGTGTCGCTGCACGCGGGCAATTCCGCGGTGGTCGTGCAGCGGGTCCTCGCGCACGAGGCCGACCTCGGCTTCGTGGAGGGCCTGACGGTGCCGGAGGGACTGGACTCGGCGGTGATCGCGCAGGACCGCCTCGTCGTGGCGGTGGCGCCCGTCCATCGGTGGGCGCGGCGCACGCGGGGCGTGGAGGCGGCGGAACTGGCGGCGACCCCGCTGATCCTGCGCGAGCGGGGATCGGGTACCCGGCAGGTACTGGACGCCGCGCTCGCCGGGCACGGCGGTCTGGCCGCGCCGCTGCTGGAGCTGGCGTCGACGACGGCGGTGAAGGCGGCCGCGCTGGGCGGTGCGGGGCCGTGCGTGCTGTCGGAGCTGGCGGTGGTGGACGAGCTGGCGGCGCGCCGGCTGGTGGAGGTGCCGGTGTCGGGCGCGGAACTCGGCCGGGCCTTGCGGGCCGTCTGGCCGGCGGGCGCCCGCCCGGCCGGCCCCGCCCGGGACCTGCTGTCCCTGACCCGGGGCACCCCCTGAGGAGTGCCCCGGGTCAGGCCGGGCCGGCGGCGCGCCCTGCGCCGCGCCTCGCCGCGTTGTCCTCGCTCGACGACGCTCCGCGCAGCCTCCTTCATCCGCCTTGCGATCCTTCCCCTCGGCCCTGCGGGCTGGGGATGCCCTATGACGCCGGACTGCGCTCCTGGATCCGGCCTGCTCGACAGGAAGCCCCCTGACCTCCCGGCAGGGGGCGCACGGTGAGGATCTGTTCGGCGTGGCCGACCGGCCGGACAGCCGGGGCGGAGGGCGTACGTCCGTTAGGGCGAGGAGGGGCGATTCGCTGGGGCACGGGGGGCTATGGGTAGACCCGGAAGAAAGGTGGCTCCGGCACGTATCGCGCCCGCCGGGCCGCCGCCACAGGCCCGGCGGGTGTCAGCCCGGGGCCTGGGAGCGCGACTGCAGGCGCTTCGTCAGGAGCGAGCCCAGGACGATCAGGGCGATTCCCAGCCACCACATGGTGTCGAAGATCAGGACCGCGATGCCGATCGGTACGAGCAGGCCCGCCAGCGGCACCAGGAAGCCCGCCCACCGTGTGGGCTCGGGAGGCAGTCCGGCGGCTTCGCGGACCGCCCGGGCGCGGGCGACGTCCGGGTACCAGACGGTGAACTTCACCGCGGCGACGATCGCCAGGATCTGGATGATCCAGCCGGTCCAGAGGTTGCTCGGGTTGTGCAGGACCAGGTCCCCGTACGCGCCCGCGGCGGCGGCCACCAGGAAGGCGATGCCCCACGCCCCCGTGATCATGTAGTTGGTGCGCAGGAAGCCGCGGGTGTGCCAGAGGGACGGGTCGACCTGCTCGCGGGCGTACTGGAGGGTGAACGGCATCCGCACGGCCATCGAGCCGAAGGCGATCACCGCCAGCGCGATGTTGGCCACTTCGCCCGCGTACGTCTCCAGCCAGCGCAGGGTCCCTTCGTCGACCAGGGCTCCGATGACGGCCATCGACGCGAAGAAGACCACGTCGGCCAGTTCCAGCAGCTTCCAGGAGCTGCCGCGGTTGACCAGGTGGCCCACCGCGATCAGGGCGACCGCCGCGGCCAGGGCCAGTCCGACGGCCAGTTCGAACCGTCCGGGGCCGACCAGTAGCGAGAAGATGATCCACGGCGCCATGCCCACGACCGGGTTGTCCAGGAACCGGGCCACCGGTCCCTTCGCCGTGCGGTGCGCGTCGGTGCTCACCCGTCCAGCGTGCCCGCCCGTCGGCCGGAGGGCCATTCGTGGCGGCCGCGCCCGGCGCGGGGCGCGAGCGGGGTGCGGGGGCCGGCCGCGGGCCCCGGCGCTGGGGAAGGCACCGGAGTCCCGCGGCCGGCGGTCGGTCAGGCCACCGGTACCGCGCTGCGGACGGCGGCGGCCTCGATCAGGGACGCCATCACCCGGGTGTCCTCGTCCTGCTCCGGGTGCCACTGCAGGCCCAGCACCCAGCGCGCGGGGTCGGGCAGCTCGATGGCCTCCACCGTTCCGTCGAGCGCGTGCGCCGAGACGACCAGGCCGCGGCCCAGGCGCTCGACCGCCTGGTGGTGGTAGGTCGGCACCTGCGCCTCCTCGGGGACGAGGTCCGCGTACCGGGTGCCCGGGACCGGGCGGACCGGGTGCCGGGACATGACGCCCGGGGTGTCGACGTGGCCGTCGATGTGCTGGATCAGGGTGCCGCCCAGGGCCACGTTCAGGGCCTGCATCCCGCGGCAGATGCCGAGCACGGGCACGTCCGCCTCCAGGGCGGCGTTGATCAGGGCCAGCTCCCACTGGTCGCGGACCGTCGCGGGGGCGCCCGTACGGGGGTCGCGCGCGGCTCCGTAGTAAACCGGGTCCACGTCCGGGCCGCCCGCGACGACCAGGCCGTCCACCCGGCTCAGCACCTCCGCCGCCGATCCGGGCTCGTCCGGGGGAAGCAGCACGGCCGCGCCGCCCGCCGCCTGGACGAGTTGGTGGTACCCGGTCGGTACGAGCGATGTCGGGAGGTCCCACACCCCGTAACGGGTGGATTCCTCGACGTAGGTGGTGATGCCGATGAGCGGCCTGGGCACGTTCGATACCTCCGGAAGGGGGCGGGGGCGGACGGTGACAGGGTTTCAGTCGCGGGCCAGTTCCGCCTCGGCTTCCGCGAGGGCCGCGAACTCCTCCTCGGGGGCCGACGCCACGAGGTGGCGGCGACTGTAGAGCGCGAAGTAGGCCAGGGCGACGGCGTACACGGCCAGGGCGATGAACGCCGCGTCCTTGTCCACGAGGAAGGTGGCGACCAGGGCCGACAGGGCGAGTACGAAGGCCACCGAGGAGGTCAGGACCCCGCCCGGGGTGCGGTAGGGGCGCTCCAGCTGCGGCTCCCGGCGGCGCAGCACGATGTGCGAGAGCGCCATCAGGGCGTAGGAGATGGTGGCGCCGAAGACGGCGATGTTGAGCATGCGGGCGCCGTTGCCGGTGGCCGCGGCCAGGGCGAAACCGATCGCGCCGGGGATGATCAGGCCCAGGTACGGGGCCTTGCGCTTCGAGGTGAGCGAGAGGAAGCGGGGCAGGTAGCCGGCGCGCGAGAGGGCGAAGAGCTGGCGCGAGCCCGCGTAGATCAGCGAGAAGAAGGAGGCCACCAGGCCCGCCAGGCCCGCGTAGTTCACGAATCGGCTCAGCGCGGTCGGGCCGCCGTCCCCCTCCAGGGCGACGACGAGGGGGTTGCCGGCCGACTTGACGGCGTCGGCGCCCTGCGCGCCGGTCGCCGCGAAGAAAGTGATCAGGGCCAGCAGGGCGAGGATGCCCATGCTGATGGACAGGGCCTTCGGCATGGAGCGGACCGGGTCCTTCGCCTCCTCGGCCGCCAGCGGTACGCCCTCCACGCCGAGGAAGAACCACATGCCGAAGGGGAACGCGGCCCAGATGCCGAGCACGCCCAACGGCAGCCAGGAGTTGGAGCCGAAGGCGCTCGTGTCGACCGGGATGTCGTTCAGGCCGTCGGCGCTGAACTCCGTGAAGGCGCCCACCGCGAAGATCAGCAGCGCGGCGACGGCGACTGCGGTCACGACGAGGCTGAAGCGGAGCGCCTCGCCGACGCCCCACAGGTGCACGCCGATGAAGACCACGAAACAGCCGAGGTAGACGGGCCAGCTGGAGGTGAGGCCGAAGAGGCCGAGGGACTCGACGTAGTCGCCGATGAAGATGACGATCGCCGCCGGGGCGAGGATGTACTCGATGAGGATGGCGGTGCCGGTGAGGAAGCCGCCCCAGGGGCCCAGCGCCCGGCGGGCGAAGCCGTACCCGCCGCCCGCGGTCGGCAGGACGGTGGACAGCTCCGCGAGGGAGAACACCAGGCAGGCGTACATGGCGCCCATGAGGACGGTGGCGATGGCGAGGCCGCCGAAGCCGCCCTTGTCGAGGCCGACGTTCCAGCCGGAGAAGTCACCGGAGACGACGTAGGCGACTCCGAGCCCGGTCAGGAGCAGCCAGCCGGCGCTGCCGCGGCGCAGTGTGCGGCGCTCCAGGTAGTCGTCCGGGCCGTCGCCGCCGGCGGGTGACGTGGTGGGTGCGGGGACGGCTGTCAGCCGTGCCTCGATGTCGTCGGCCATCGTGCGCTCCTGCCTCAGGGCAATGGTTGTGGGGCGTACCTTTGCCGCAGTGGAGCGGAGCGCGCAAGACCTCTGCGTAAAACAGACGTTACGAAAGCCTCTCGGACACCCCTTTCCCCCCTCGTCCCGTCCACCTCAGGCGAGGAACCCCCGCAGCAGCGCCGCCGTGCCGCAGCAGTGCTCGCGCATGGTCTCCCGCGCCCCGGCCGCGTCCCGTTCCAGCACCGCCTCGACCAGCGTGCTGTGCTGCTGCTGCGAGTGCTCCAGGTTGCGCACCAGCAGCGGGATGCAGTCGAGCAGGTCGTTGACGGTGGCCCGGACGGCGGCGTACTGGGCCGTCAGGGTGGCGGACCCGGCGAGCTCGCACAGCGTGAGGTGGAAGAGGGTGTCCTGGCGGCGGTAGTCGGCGAGCGGGGCGTCGTGGGTGGCCCCGAGCGCGGCGAGCAGCCGTTCGGTGCCCTCCTCGGTCAGCCCCTGGGAGGCGCACAGCCCGGCCGCCCCCACCTCCAGGACCTCGCGGAAGCGCAGGGCGTCCTCGATGTCGACGCCCGCCACCCGTCTGCGCAGCTCCTCCTCCGTGCCGCCGGCCGGGGTGTCGGGGCGGGGCAGCACGAACGTTCCGCCGTACCGGCCGCGCCGCGCCTCCACCAGGCCCTGGTCCTGCAGTACCTTCAGGACCTCGCGCAGGGTGACCCGGCTGATCCCCATCCGCTCCGCGAGCTCGCGCTCGGGCGGGAGCCTCTCGCCGCCGGGGACCAGCCCCAGGCGGACCACTTGGAGGATCTGCTCCAGCGCCTCCTCGAACCCGTTGCCCGCCCGCACCTGGCGCAGCACCGGGTTCAGGCGCCGGGCGGCGTCGCCTTCGCTCGCCGTATCGGTCATCTCGACTCCTCCCCTTCCCAAGCAATGGTTCTATTCAATACCTTAGGCCTCCTCGGCTCACCGAAGGAGAGAATCCCGTGGTAGACCGCAAGCCGCCGCTCGCGCCCGAGGAGCTCCGCATCCTCGTCGCCAGCGGTGAGATCGACACAGTCGTCCTGGCCTTCCCCGACATGCAGGGGCGGCTCCAGGGCAAGCGGTTCGCCGCACAGTTCTTCCTGGACGAAGTCCTCGAGCACGGCACCGAGGGCTGCAACTACCTCCTGGCCGTCGACACCGACATGAACACCGTCGACGGCTACGAGATGTCCTCGTGGGAGCGGGGCTACGGCGACTTCGCCATGCACCCCGACCCCGCCACCCTGCGCCGCATCCCTTGGAACCCCGGCAGCGCCTTCATCCTCGCCGACCTGGCCTGGAACGACGGCACGCCCGTCGTGGCCGCACCCCGCCAGATCCTGCGCCGCCAGCTGGAACGCCTCGCCGAGCACGGATACACCGCGATGGTCGGCACCGAGCTGGAGTTCATGGTCTTCCAGGACACCTACGAACAGGCCTGGAACGCCAACTACCGCGGCCTGACCCCCGCCAACCAGTACAACATCGACTACTCCGTCCTCGGGACCGGCCGCATCGAACCCCTGCTGCGCCGGATCCGCAACGAGATGCAGGCCGCCGGCCTGACCGTCGAGTCGGCCAAGGGCGAGTGCAACCTCGGCCAGCACGAGATCGCCTTCCGCTACGACGAGGCGCTCACCACCTGCGACCAGCACTCCGTCTACAAGACCGGCGCCAAGGAGATCGCCTCCCAGGAAGGCGTCTCGCTCACCTTCATGGCCAAGTACGACGAGCGGGAGGGCAACTCCTGTCACATCCACCTCTCGCTCACCGACGCCGACGGACGCAACGCGATGGCCGGAGAGGGCCACGAGGAACACGGCATGTCCCCCGTGATGCGCCACTTCCTGGCCGGCCAGCTCGCCGCGCTGCGCGACTTCTCCCTTCTCTACGCCCCGAACATCAACTCGTACAAGCGTTTCCGGCCGGGATCCTTCGCACCGACCGCCGTCGCCTGGGGCCTCGACAACCGCACCTGCGCCCTGCGCGTCGTCGGCCACGGCCGCTCCATGCGCTTCGAGAACCGCCTCCCCGGCGGCGACGTCAACCCCTACCTCGCCGTCGCCGGCCTGGTCGCGGCCGGGCTCTACGGCATCGAGAACCGCCTGGAGCTGCCGCCGATGTGCACCGGCAACGCCTACACCGGCGACTACGCACACGTACCCGCCACCCTGCGCGAGGCCGCCGACCTCTGGGAGAACAGCGAGATCGCCAAGGCCGCCTTCGGCCCCGAGGTCGTCGCCCACTACCGCAACATGGCCCGCGTGGAACTCGACGCCTACGACTCCGCGGTGACCGACTGGGAGCTGCGCCGCTCCTTCGAACGCCTGTAGCCACGCTCACGCTCGCCATCGAACCGAAACTGTGAGGCACCACGTGTCCGACGCGCTGGAAGTACTGAATCCGGCCACCGAGGAACTCGTCGCCGTCGTCCCGGCCGCCACACGGGACGACGTCGGCGCCGCCGTCGCCCGGGCAGCCGCCGCCCAGCGCGCCTGGTCGGCGGCTGCCCCCGCCGACCGGGCCCGCCTGCTGCGCCGCTTCGCCGCGGTCGTCGACGCGAACATCGAGGAACTGGCCCGGCTGGAAGTCCGCGAAGCCGGGCACACCATCGGCAACGCCCGCTGGGAAGCCGGCAACGTACGCGACCTCCTCGACTTCGCCGCCGGGGGAGTGGAACGGCTCTCCGGCCGCCAGATCCCCGTCGCCGGCGGCATCGACGTCACCTTCCTCGAACCCCTCGGCGTCATCGGCGTGATCGCCCCCTGGAACTTCCCCATGCCGATCGCCGCCTGGGGCCTGGCCCCGGCGCTCGCCGCCGGCAACGCCGTCATCCTCAAGCCCGCCGAGACCACCCCTCTTACCGCTCTGCGCCTCGCCGAACTCGCCCTCGAAGCCGGGATCCCCGAACACCTCTTCCAGGTGCTCCCCGGCCACGGCGACACCGCGGGCGACGCGCTCGTCGAACACCCCGGCGTCGCGAAGATCGTCTTCACCGGCTCCACGCGCGTCGGCAAGCAGATCATGGCCAAGTGCGCCGGCCGGGTGAAGCGCGTCACCCTCGAACTCGGCGGCAAGAGCCCCAACATCGTCTTCGCCGACGCGGACCTGGAAGCCGCCGCGGCCGCCGCCCCCATGGCCTTCCTCGACAACAGCGGCCAGGACTGCTGCGCCCGCACCCGCATCCTCGTACAGCGCTCCGCCTACGACCGCTTCCTCGACCTCGTGGCCCCCGGCATCGAGGCCGTCGCCGTGGGTGACCCGCTCGACGAGAAGACGCAGATGGGCCCGCTGATCTCACGGGCCCAGCTGGACCGCGTACGGTCCTTCGTCCCCGACGACCTGACCGCCGTCCGCGGCACCGCCCCCGAGGGCCCCGGCTTCTGGTACCCGCCGACCCTCGTCACCGACGTCGCCCCCACCGCGCCCGTCGCCACCGAGGAGGTCTTCGGCCCCGTCGCCGTCGTCCTGCCCTTCGAGGACGAGGAGGACGCCGTACGCCTCGCCAACGCCACCGAATACGGCCTCTCCGGCTCCCTCTGGACCCGCGACATCGGGCGCGCGCTGCGCGTCTCGCGCGCCGTCGCCGCCGGCAACCTGTCCGTCAACTCCCACAGCAGCGTCCGCTACTGGACCCCCTTCGGCGGCTACAAGCAGTCCGGACTCGGCCGCGAGCTCGGACCCGACGCCCTCACCGCTTTCACCGAGACCAAGAACGTCTTCATCAGCACGGAGGCCTGAACCACATGTCCGTAGAGCCCACCGAGATCATTTGCCGCCGCCTCGTCGGCCGCACCGCCGTCATCACGGGAGCCGGCAGCGGCATCGGCCTCGCCACCGCCCGCCGACTGGCCTCCGAAGGCGCCGACGTCGTCTGCGCGGACATCGACGAAACGGCCGGCAAGGCCGCCGCCGAGGAGGTCGGAGGCCTCTTCGTCAAGGTCGACGTCACCGACAAGGAAGACGTCGACGCCCTCTTCAAGACCGCCTTCGACACCTACGGCTCCGTCGACATCGCCTTCAACAACGCCGGCATCTCGCCCCCGGACGACGACTCCATCCTCACCACCGAGCTCGACGCCTGGCGCCGCGTCCAGGACGTCAACCTCACGTCCGTCTACCTCTGCTGCAAGGCCGCACTGCCCTACATGCAGCGCCAGGGCCGCGGCTCGATCATCAACACCGCCTCCTTCGTCGCCATCATGGGCGCCGCCACCTCCCAGATCTCCTACACCGCCTCCAAGGGCGGCGTCCTCGCGATGTCGCGCGAGCTCGGCGTGCAGTTCGCCCGCGAGGGCATCCGCGTCAACGCCCTGTGCCCCGGGCCCGTCAACACCCCGCTGCTCCAGGAGCTGTTCGCCAAGGACCCCGAGCGCGCCGCCCGCCGGCTCGTGCACATCCCGCTGGGCCGGTTCGCCGAGCCCACCGAGATCGCCGCCGCCGTCGCCTTCCTCGCCAGCGACGACTCGTCCTTCATCAACGCCACCGACTTCCTCGTCGACGGCGGCATCTCGGGCGCGTACGTCACCCCGCTGTAGCCCCCGCAGCCTCCCCCCACCCGACAGCCGGGCGTCGCACGACGCCCGGCTGTCGTGCTCCAACCGCCCGTGACGCCTTCACCGCCAAGCAGCGTTCACCCGTGTTTCCGCGCAACACCACTCGGCGCCTCCAGCAGCTCATCGACCGGTACGGCCGCTGCAACCCCTACCGGTCCCGCGCGCCAGGCCAGTCGCCGACGCCTGCGACGCCCTCACCCGCCCCGGCGCCCGGTTGCCCACCGGGACCCCCGCCGGCGCCGGCTGCGCGGACGAGATCCACGCGGTCTACGGCACCGCCGCGACCGCACCGGAGCCGCCGCCTTCGCCGGCCGGACCGCCGCACCATGGAACCCGGACACGCCCGGCTGCCCCAGCTGATGCAGGGCTGGTCCGCCTGCGAGATCCGCGGCTCCGCCGCCTGAGCGAGGGCCTCCGGAGAGCCGGCTTCGACGTCTGGATCAGCTCGGCCTCCCCGCAGCCGGTCGTCGAGGTCTGGGCCGAGGGCGTCGGCATCGACGCGGACCACGCCATCGGCATCCGCAACACCACGGCCCGCGCCGGGGCGTACACCACCCGCCTCCGCTCCAGCCGGCCGCCCGCCGCCAGGTGTCCGCGGCGGGCGACTCCGACACCGACATCTCGTTCCTGCGGGACGCGACCGCCCTGCGGCTCGTCCTCAACCGGAACAAGAACGAACTGATGTGCCGGGCCTACGACAGCAGCGACGGCACCACCGGACCGGTCCGCCGCGTCGACACCGGCGTCGTCCCGGACCAGGCGGACACCGTGTTCCCGCAGACCGTCACAGGAAGGTGCGGCCCTCGCCCCGGTAGGTGGGGACGCTCTGCGTGACCCGATCGCCCTCGACGAGGTGCAAGGTGTCGAAGCGTTCGCACAGCTCGCCCGCCTTCGCATGGCGGAACCACACCCGGTCGCCGATCAGCAGGTCGTCGGCCGGGCTCCCCAGGAGCGGCGTCTGCACCTCACCCGCACCCTCCTGGGGGTCGTAGCGCAGCCCCTGCGGCAGGTGGGGAACCGGCAGCCGGTCCGGGCCGGCCGCCCCCGAGGCCGGATAGCCGCCGCCGAGCACCGTCACCACCCCCACCCCGGGGCGGCGCACCACCGGCTGCGCGAACAGTGCCGCCGGACACCCGCTGAACGAGGTGTAGTTGTCGAAGAGCCGCGGCACGTACAGCCCCGACCCGGCGGCGATCTCCGTCACCGCGTCCTCAGCCGCGGTCTGCTGCACGCTGCCCGTACCGCCGCCGTTGACGAACTCAAGGTCCGGCACGACGGCCCGCACCGCCGCCGCCACCTCGGCCCGCCGCGCCACCAGCTCCCTGCGCGCCGCGCCCTGCATGAGCCGGATGGCCCGCGACCGCAGCGGGCGCCCCGCCAGCGCGTCCCCGACCCCGGCGACGTGCCCCTCGTACGCCATCAGCCCCACCACCCGGAATCCGGGCCGCCCGGCGACCGTACGGGCCAGCGCGGCCAGTTGCCCGGGCTCGCGCAGTGGCGAGCGGCGCGCCCCCACGCGGATCCGGCCGCCGAGCAGCCGCAGGGCGGTGTCCAGCTCCAGGCAGACCCGGATCTCCTCGCCGCCGCCGTCGCGGGCCCCGTCGATCAGCTCCAGCTGCGCGGGATCGTCCACCATCACGGTCACGGCGGCGGCCAGCTTGGCGTCGTTCGCCAGCTCGCCGAAACCGGCCCGGTCCGCGGACGGATAGGCGAGCAGCACGTCCTCGAACCCGGAGCGGGCCAGCCAGAGCGACTCGGCGAGCGTGTACGACATGACCCCGGCGAACCCGGGCCGGGCCAGTACCCGTTCGAGCAGGGCCCGGCACCGGACCGACTTGCTGGCGACCCGGACCGGCTTGCCGCCGGCCCGGCGCACGAGATCGTCGGCGTTGGCGTCGAAGGCCTCGAGATCCACGATGGCCAGCGGCGCGTCCAGGTGCGCGGTCGCCCGGTCGTACCGGGCGCGGTCGGCGGCGGCGGAGTTCATGGGCGGCAGCTTGCCAGAGGTCTCTACCGGTGGGTAGGCCCCGGCCCAACCCCGGGACTCCGCCCCGGACCCCGCGCCTCAATCGCCGGCGAGACTGGAAAAGGGGAGGCCGGCGTGGCTGAAGTGGGAGCCGGCGTGGCTGAGGGGGAGGCCGGTGGGGCTGGAGGGGGTGGTCGGTCGGGCTGGACCTGCTGGACGGGGGTGGGGACGGGGCGGGGTGTTGGCCGGGACGTAAAACGTGATTTGTGGCGCGGTAGGCGCCTGTACGGGCCGGTCCGCCCCAGGCGCCATAAATCATGCAGTCCCGGACGACACCCCGACCCGGCCCCGGGGCCGGCCCCGTGTTCCACCCCCGACCGGCCGAGCCCCGGCCGAGCCCCCCGGCCGGGCACCAGCCCGGTACCCCCTGCCGGCCCCGTGTTCCACCCCCGCCCGGCCGAGCCCCCGGCCAGGCACCGCCCCCCGCCGGCCCCGTGTTCCACCGCCGCCCGGCCCGCCGGGCCCGGCACCGCCCCCGCGGACCCCCGCCCCCGCCGGACCCCGGACTCCGCCCGACCCGCCCAGCCAGGCGGCACCCGCGAACCCCGTAGAGTACGGGCAGGCAGCCGTACGGAACGGGGGGCGGAGCCGCCGGATGACCACGACGACACCGCGGACCACGATCCCGGGCGAGCCCGACCCCTGGTCCCCGCCGCCCCAGCCCGCACACGCCCCGCCGCGTCGCCGCCCCGCCCGTGTCGCGGCCGCGACCCTCTGCCTCGTCCTCGGCGGCGGCCTCGTCGGCGGAGCCGCCGTCACCACCTGGGCCGAACACCGCGCCGCGAACCGCCCCTTGCCCGCCGACGCCGCTTACCGCAAGGCCGGCTCGCTGTGGCGCGCCGCCCCCGCGGACAGCCTCCTCCCGCCCGTCCTCGACGGCCCCTCGGCCGGCCCCGGCGGCGCCGACCGCACATGGACCCGCATCGCGCTCGCCCCCGACGCCGACTGCCCGGCCGCCCTCGCGGCCGACTGGCAGGCACTGCTGGCCCCCACCGGCTGCACCCGCGTTCTACGCGCCACCTACACCGACGCCACGCGCAGCTCCCTGATCGCCGTCGGCATGGTCTTCACCCCTGCCGACGAGCCCACGATGCGCTCGCTCGACGGCCGGCTCACCGCCCCGCCCGCCTACGGGTTCGCCGACAACCAGCGGGCCGCCTGGGCCACCTCCGTACGCACCGAGGCCCCCGTCGTCGTCTACGCCGTCTCCGCCTTCGCCGACGGCCGCCCGCAGGACGCCCCCCGCCCCGCCGAGGACCTCGTCAAGAAGGACGCCACGGGAGCCGCCGCCCAGGCGGGCCTCGGCCACGAGGCCAAGGCGCTCGCCGCCCGCCTCGGGGACGGCCTGGCCGCCCTCGCCGCACCGCCCGCCCCAGGCACCGCCCCCGCCACAGCCACCCCGCCCGCGCCGAAGGCCGCACGATGACTCCCGCCCCCGCCCCCGGCCCCGCCCGCACTGGCACCCGCATCCGCACCCGCACTCTCCGCGGCGCAGCCGTACTCGCCGCCACCGCCCTGCTCGCCACCGCCACCGCCGTCCCGGCCGCCGCCGACACCATCCGCGACCGCCAGTGGGGACTCCTGGCCCTGCGCGCCGAGGAGGCCTGGGGCACCACGCGGGGCGACGGCGTGACCGTCGCCGTCCTCGACACCGGTGTCGACGAGTCCCACCCCGACCTGTCCGGGCAGGTCCTCGCCGGCACCGACCTGATCGGCATGGGCGCCGGCCCCGGCGACCGCGCCTGGGCCCGCCACGGGACCGCCATGGCGAGCATCATCGCCGGGCACGGCCACGGCCCGAGCCGCGGCCAGGGAGTGCTCGGCATCGCCCCGCAGGCACGGATCCTTCCGGTGCGGGTGATCCTCGAAGAGGGCGACCCGGGCCGGGCCAAGGCCCGCGAGAGCAAGGGCGGTGCCCTGGCAGAAGGCATCCGCTGGGCGACGGACCACGGCGCCGACGTGATCAACCTGTCCCTCGGGGACGACAGCGACTCCGCCCACCACGAGGCCGGCGAGGACGAGGCCGTCCAGTACGCCCTCGCCAAGGGCGTGGTCGTCGTCGCCTCCGCGGGCAACGGAGGCGAGTCCGGCGACCGCGTCTCCTACCCGGCGGCCTATCCGGGGGTCATCGCCGTGACCGCGGTCGACCGCCGCGGTCGGAAGGCCAAGTTCTCCACGCGCAACTGGTACGCGACCGTGAGCGCCCCCGGCGTCGACGTCGTCATCGCCGACCCCGACCGCTCCTACTACGAGGGCTGGGGCACCAGTGCCGCCGCGGCCTTCGTCTCCGGCGCGGCGGCCCTCGTCAAGGCCGCGCACCCCGACCTGTCCCCGGCCCAGATCAAGAAACTGCTGGAGGACACCGCCTCCGACTCCCCGGCCGGCGGCCGCGACGACGCCCGCGGTCACGGAACGGTGGACCCCGCCGCCGCACTGCAGGTCGCGGAGGCGATGCGGGCGGAGGCCGCGGTGCCCGCGCCGGCCGCCGCCGCGAGCCGGTACTTCGGCCCGGGCCCCGAGCCGGTCCGTCCCCGCGAGCGGGGCGCCCGGCTCGGCGCCCCGGCGGCGGCGGTCGCGGGAGCCGCGCTGCTCGTCCTGGCCGCCGTACTGGCCCGCCGCCCGCGCCGGGGTCCCCGGGGCCACGACGCACACCCGGCACAGTAGGGTCGGGTAACTGTGGCGAATATGGCGAACAAGAACATTCCCGACCCGGGCTTCTCCGACGACGACGGCTCCGCCGATCCCGAGCTGACCGCGGCCCTCGCCGCCTGGGCCGAGGACCGCACCCAGGAGCCGCGGGTGCTGGCGGCGCTCAAGGGCGCCCGGCTGCTGGTCCCGGTGGTCGCCGTGCTCGGTGAGGTGGAGACCGACCCGGAAACCGGCCTGAAGCGGGAGAAGACCAGCGACATGGCCGTCCCGACCCTGCGGGCGGGCGACCGGCGGGCCCTGCCCGCCTTCACCTCGATCGCCTCGCTCGCGCTCTGGGACCCGGCCGCCCGGCCGGTGGCCGTACCGCTGCACCAGGCGCTGGCGGCCGCCGCGCACGAGAAGGCCGACACGGTGGTGCTCGACCTGGCCGGCCCGGTCGCCTACCAGCTGACCGGCCCCGCGCTGCTCGCGCTCGCCGAGGGCCGTACCGACACCGACCCGCTGGCCGACCCCGCCGTACGGGAGGCCGTACGGGCCGCCGTGTCCGCCGAGCCCGCCGTGCTCCGCGCCCACCTCGGCCCGGCCGGCGCTGACGCCGACGGGATCCTCGCGATCGTGCTGGCCGCCGACGCCCAGGCCCCCGCAGCTGCCCGCCGCGTCGCAGAGGCCCTGGCGGCGGACACCACCCTGCGGGCCCGCCTGGTGCGCGGCCTGAACCTGGCACTGCTGCCGTCGGACGCCCCGGCCCCGCCCGGCGAGGCGCTCTTCACCCGCTGAACGACGAAGGAGGGGCGGACCGTGGTGTCACGGTCCGCCCCTCCTTCGTCGTGTTCAAAGCGGGATCAGCCGAAGACGGGGCCGGTGAACTTCTCGCCCGGGCCCTGGCCCGGCTCGTCCGGGACGATCGACGCCTCGCGGAAGGCCAACTGGAGCGACTTCAGGCCGTCGCGCAGCGGGGCGGCGTGGAAGGAGCTGATCTCGGTGGCGCTCGCGGTGACCAGGCCGGCGAGGGCCGTGATCAGCTTGCGGGCCTCGTCGAGGTCCTTGTGCTCGGAGTCCGGCTTGTCCAGGCCCAGGTTGACCGCCGCGGCGCTCAGCAGGTGCACGGCCACCGTGGTGATCACCTCGACGGCGGGCACGTCCGCGATGTCGCGGGTCATGGCGTCGTAGTCGGGGGTGCCGTCGGCAGTGGTTTCGGTGGAGGTGGAGGGCGTCGCGTCAGTCATGCGGACCACGATATGCCGTGCGGCGGGCTTGCAACGCGGGTGCTAGTATGTACATCGACCGGCCGGATGCTGTGGTGTCCGGCCCACAAGTGGAGGCTCCGTTCTCCCACCTGACCGCCTTCCGGGGCGGCGGGTCACCGGTCAGGCGGCATCCATCGTTCCGTACGGACGATGGAAAGCCGCCCGAGTTTGCGCCCCGCATCTTCGCATGCGGCGGTGCTCCGGTTGTTTTGGAGCCCCCGCCTGTGCCCGGCGGGGCTTTTTGCATTCTCCCGCCGTGGTCGGTCTGACGGAAATACACGTCAGCGGCTGTCTGCCAGGCAGTCGTGTGGTGCTACCGAGGAGGATCCATCAGCACCGAGCCCCGCATCAACGACCGGATTCGCGTTCCCGAGGTACGACTCGTCGGTCCCAGCGGCGAGCAGGTCGGCATCGTGCCGCTTGCCAAGGCGCTTGAGCTCGCGCAGGAGTACGACCTCGACCTGGTCGAGGTCGCGGCGTCCGCACGCCCGCCGGTCTGCAAGCTCATGGACTACGGCAAGTTCAAGTACGAGTCGGCCATGAAGGCCCGTGAGGCGCGCAAGAACCAGGCGCACACGGTCATCAAGGAAATGAAGCTCCGGCCGAAGATCGACCCGCACGACTATGACACCAAGAAGGGTCACGTCGTTCGGTTCCTCAAGCAGGGCGACAAGGTCAAGATCACGATCATGTTCCGTGGTCGCGAGCAGTCCCGGCCGGAACTCGGCTACCGACTGCTGCAGCGTCTCGCTTCGGACGTCGAGGACCTCGGGTTCATCGAGTCGAACCCGAAGCAGGACGGCCGAAACATGATCATGGTCCTCGGTCCGCACAAGAAGAAGACCGAGGCGATGGCCGAAGCCCGCGAGGCGCAGGCCGCCCGCAAGGCCGAGCGCCAGGGCGTCGCCGCTGCCGACGAGGCGGCTCCTTCCGAGGAGGCCGCCCCGGTCGAGGCGACGGACGCCAAGGATGCCGAGGTCACCGAGGCCGACGCCGGTGAGGCGAACGCCGAGGCCTGATTCCGAGGCACCTGTCTCGAATCACCTACACAACATGACGCTCCCACAAGCCGGTCCGGACCGGGCCGGCGAGGGAGCGCCACCGACGAGGAGATAACGGCGCCATGCCGAAGAACAAGACGCACAGCGGTACCAAGAAGCGCTTCAAGGTCACCGGCTCCGGCAAGGTGCTCCGCGAGCGCGCCGGCAAGCGCCACCTGCTCGAGCACAAGTCGTCCCGTGTCACCCGCCGCCTCACCGGCAACGCGGAGATGGCTCCCGGCGACGCCGCGAAGATCAAGAAGCTTCTCGGCATCTGACGTCCTCCGCTCCCCTCTCGGGAGCGGAAGCATGTCGAGACCGGGACCCCATCGAATTTCCGGGTCGTGTGAAGACACCCACGGCCCCGCTACAAGGAGTTAAAAAGTGGCACGCGTCAAGCGGGCAGTAAACGCCCACAAGAAGCGCCGGGCGATCCTCGAGGCGGCCTCCGGCTACCGCGGTCAGCGTTCGCGCCTGTACCGCAAGGCCAAGGAGCAGGTCACCCACTCGCTGGTCTACAACTTCAACGACCGCAAGAAGCGCAAGGGCGACTTCCGTCAGCTGTGGATCCAGCGCATCAACGCCGCTGCCCGCCAGAACGGCATGACGTACAACCGCCTCATCCAGGGTCTGAAGGCCGCCAACATCGAGGTGGACCGCAAGATCCTCGCGGAGCTGGCCGTCAACGACGCCAACGCGTTCGCCGCGCTCGTCGAGGTCGCGCAGAAGGCGCTCCCGGCCGACGTCAACGCCCCCAAGGCCGCCGCGTAAGGCTTGGCCGGCCGCATGAGCGGTCGGCACCCTCGGACCCGCAGGCGATGCGCCTGCGGGTCCGAGTGCTTTCCCCGCACCGTCGCGCCCCGGGCGCCCGCACCCCGAGAGAGAACCGCAGAGACCATGGCTGACCTGGGTCACCCCGCCGAGCTGATCTCCCCCCGATCCCCGCGGGTGGCCGCCGCCAGGCGACTGGCGCGGCGCAACTTCCGCACCAAGGAGCGCCGGTTCATCGCCGAGGGCCCCCAGGCGGTCCGGGAGGCCGTCGAGCACCGCGGACCCACGGGAGAGCCGACCCTGATCGAGCTGTTCGCCACCGTCGAGGCCGCCGAGCGCTACTCCGAGATCATCGGTGCGGCCCTGGGCGCCGGCGCGCGCGTCCACTACGCCTCCGACGAGGTGCTAGCCGAGGTCTCCCAGACGGTCACGCCCCAGGGCCTCGTCGGCGTCTGCCACTTCCTCGACTCGCCGTTCGAGGAGATCCTCAAGGCCGAGCCCAAGCTCGTCGCGGTCCTCGCGCACGTCCGAGACCCCGGCAACGCCGGTACGGTGCTGCGCTGCGCGGACGCCGCCGGCGCCGACGCGGTCGTGCTCACCGACGCCTCCGTGGACCTCTACAACCCCAAGTCCGTACGCGCCTCCGTGGGCTCCCTCTTCCACCTCCCGGTCGCCGTCGGCGTTCCGGTGGAGCAGGCCGTCCAGGGACTGCGCGCGGCCGGCGTGCGGATCCTCGCGGCCGACGGCGCCGGCGAGGACGACCTCGACGCCGAACTCGACGCGGGCACCATGGGCGGGTCCTCCGCCTGGGTCTTCGGCAACGAGGCCTGGGGCCTGCCGGAGGAGACCCGGGCCCTCGCGGACGCCGTCGTACGGGTCCCGATCCACGGGAAGGCGGAGAGCCTGAACCTGGCGACGGCCGCCGCCGTGTGTCTCTACGCGTCCGCGCGAGCACAGCGGGCGCCCGGAGGGTGCCGCTCCGTGACCCCCAGCTAGTAGTGTGGCGGCCCGGGGGGCCCACGGCGCTACTCGGAGATGTGGGGTACGGGGACATGACGGACATGACCGTCGGTACGAACAGCGCACCTGGGGCCGCTGCCGCGGCCGAGGAGCGGTTCCGGGACGCTCCCGGACCCCCGGCCGCAGCCGCCGACGGGCTGTGCGGCGTGCCACCGCAGGCCGTGGACTCGGCCCGCGCGCGCGGCGCCGGACCCGCCGCCCGCCCGGTCCGCGCAGCCCAGACGGCCGCCGGGGCACCGGCCGCGGGGTTCGGCCCCGGCTTCGCCGTGGACCCCGACTACCTGCCCGACGGACTCGTCGTCGCCGACGACACCGGCCGGGTGGTCTGCTTCAACGCGGCCGCCGCGCGGATCACCGCCCTCGCGCCGGAGCAGGCGCTCGGCGCCCCCATCGACCGGGCCCTCCCGCTGGAGGACCTCGAAGGCCGCCGCTGGTGGGCGCTGACCGACCCGTACGGGGGCCTGGCCACCCGTCGCGGCCAGCCCGAGCGGAACCTGCTGCTGCCGGGCGGCCGCGAGGTGCTCGTCTCCGCGAGCTACATCCGCACCCACCCCACCGGGCCGGTGCGCCGCCTCGTCGTCACCCTGCGCGGTACGGAGGCCCGCCGCCGCACCGAACGCAGCCATGCCGAGCTGATCGCCACGGTCGCCCACGAGCTGCGCTCGCCGCTGACCTCCGTCAAGGGCTTCACGGCGACCCTCCTGGCGAAGTGGGAGCGGTTCACCGACGACCAGAAGCGGCTGATGCTGGAGACCGTCGACGCCGACGCCAACCGGGTCACCCGCCTGATCGCCGAGCTCCTCGACATCTCGCGCATCGACTCGGGCCGCCTGGAGGTCCGCCGCCAGCCGGTCGACATCGCCACCGCGGTGGGCCGGCACGTGCAGGCGCTCACGGCGAACGGCCAGGCCCCCGAGCGGTTCCTCGTCAGCATCAGCCGCCCCCTCCCCGACCTGTGGGCCGATCCCGACAAGATCGACCAGATCCTCGGCAACCTCCTCGAAAATGCGGTGCGCCACGGCGACGGAACGGTCACCATCGGGGTATCGCCGCATGAGAAGGGAACCGCCGTCACCGTGTCCGACGAAGGCCCCGGGATCCCCGAGGAGTCGATGGCCCGCGTCTTCACCCGCTTCTGGCGGGGGAGCAAGCGCGGCGGCACCGGCCTGGGCCTGTACATCGTCAAGGGCATCGTGGAGGCGCACGGCGGCACCATCACGGTCGGCCGCGGCCCCGGCGGCGGCGCCGAGTTCCGATTTATCCTGCCCGTGAGCGCCCCGGCCTACCTCACGCAGTAGTCCTGCGGAGCGTCTCACCGGGCGGCCCACGGGCTCCTTCACCCCCGGCGACCTTTAGACTCGTCCTTTGGCACCTTTGTGTCTCTGTGTCGATCGGTCTGATCGCACCGTACGGGGACCCACCAGCCAGCCATCGGAAGTACGGGAAGAGATGTCGGCACCGAACAAGTCGTACGACCCTGTCGAGGTCGAGGCACTGAAACCGGAAGAGATCGAGCGCATGCGGGACGAGGCGCTCGCCGCCTTCGCGTCCGCCGGCGACCTCGACGCGCTGCGCGAGGCGAAGACCGCGCACATGGGCGACCGCTCGCCCCTGGCGCTCGCCAACCGCGAGATCGGCGCCCTGCCCCCGCAGGCCAAGGCCGAGGCGGGCAAGCGCGTGGGCCAGGCCCGCGGCGCCGTGAACAAGGCCTTCGGGGCCCGCACCGTCGAGCTCGAGGCCGAGCGCGACGAGCGGGTGCTGGTCGAGGAGGCGGTGGACGTCACGCTGCCGTACGACCGCGTCCCCACCGGCGCCCGGCACCCCCTGACCACGCTGATGGACCGCGTCGCGGACATCTTCGTCGCCATGGGGTACGAGGTCGCCGAAGGGCCCGAGGTCGAGGCGGAGTGGTTCAACTTCGACGCCCTCAACTTCACGCCCGACCACCCGGCGCGCCAGATGCAGGACACCTTCTTCGTCCAGGGGCCCGAGGGCACCGAGGGCGACGAGTCCGGCGTCGTGCTGCGCACCCACACCTCCCCGGTGCAGGCGCGCTCTCTGCTGGAGCGCAAGCCCCCCGTCTACATCGTCTGCCCGGGCCGCGTGTACCGCACCGACGAGCTCGACGCGACGCACACCCCGGTCTTCCACCAGGTCGAGCTGCTCGCCGTGGACGAGGGCCTGACCATGGCGGACCTGCGCGGCACCATCGACCACATGGTCAAGGAGCTGTTCGGCGAGGAGACCACCACCCGGCTGCGCCCGCACTTCTTCCCGTTCACCGAGCCGTCCGCCGAGATGGACATGCAGTGCTACGTGTGCCGCGGCGAGTCGGTGGGCAACCCCGACCGCCCGTGCCGTACCTGCTCCAGCGAGGGCTGGATCGAACTGGGCGGCTGCGGCATGGTCAACCCGAAGGTGCTCACCGCCTGCGGTGTGGACCCGGAGAAGTACAGCGGGTTCGCCTTCGGCTTCGGCATCGAGCGGATGCTGATGTTCCGTCACAACGTTGAAGACATGCGAGACATGGTCGAGGGTGACGTTCGTTTCACCCGGCCTTTCGGGATGGAGATCTGATGCGGGTCCCGCTTTCGTGGCTGCGGGAGTACGTCGACCTCCCCGCGGGTGAGACCGGTCGCGACGTCGCGGCCAAGCTCGTCGACGCCGGCCTGGAGGTCGAGACGGTCGAGCAGCTCGGCGCCGGGCTCAAGGGCCCCCTCGTCGTCGGCCAGGTGCTGACCATCGAGGAGCTCGAGGGCTTCCGCAAGCCGATCCGGTTCTGCACGGTCGACGTCGGCGCCGCCAACGGCACCGGTGAGCCGCAGGAGATCGTCTGTGGCGCCCGGAACTTCGCCGTCGGCGACAAGGTCGTCGTGGTCCTGCCCGGCGCCGTCCTGCCCGGCGACTTCGCGATCGCCTCGCGCAAGACGTACGGCAAGACCTCGCACGGCATGATCTGCTCCGGCGAGGAGCTCGGCATGGGCGACGACGGCACGCACGGCATCATCGTGCTGCCGCCGGAGCACGAGACCGGCACCGACGCGATCGAGCTGCTCCAGCTCGTCGACGAGGTGCTGCACATCGATGTCACCCCGGACCGCGGCTACTGCATGTCCCTGCGCGGCATCGCCCGCGAGGTGGCCACCGCCTACGGCCTGCCGCTGCGCGACCCGGCGCTGCTCGACGTGCCCGGGCCGAACTCGTACGGCTACCCGGTCAAGATCGACGACCCGGCCGGCTGCGACCGCTTCACCGCCCGCACCGTGACCGGTCTCGACCCCGAGGCCCGCTCCCCGATCTGGCTCCGGCGCCGCCTCCAGAAGGCCGGCATGCGCCCGATCTCGCTCGCCGTCGACATCACCAACTACGTGATGCTCGAACTGGGCCAGCCGCTGCACGCCTACGACCGCTCGCGGATCGACGGCACCATCGGCGTCCGCCGCGCCGAGCAGGGCGAGAAGTTCACCACCCTCGACGGGGTCAAGCGCACGCTCGACGCCGAGGACCTGGTGATCACCGACAACAGCGGGCCCATCGGTCTCGCCGGTGTCATGGGCGGCGCCAACACCGAGATCGCCGACTCCGTCACCGACCCGGAGACCGGCGCCGTCACCGGGACCACGGACGTCGTCATCGAGGCCGCGCACTTCGACTCCGTGTCGATCTCGCGCACCGCACGGCGCATGAAGCTCTCCTCCGAGGCCTCCAAGCGCTTCGAGCGGGGCGTCGACCCGCTGGCCGCCGCCGCGGCCGCACAGCGGACCGTCGACCTGCTCGTGCTCCTCGCGGGCGGCACCGCCGAGGCCGGGGTCACCGAGGTCATCGCCCCGGGCGCGCCGCGCACCGTCGCGATGGCCGCCGACCACCCGGACCGGGTCGCGGGCATGGACTACGGCCGTGAGACCGTCGTGCGCCGCCTCCAGGAGATCGGCTGCGACGTCTACGGCCAGGACGAGCTCGTCGTCACGCTGCCGTCGTGGCGGCCCGACCTCGCCGCGCCCAACGACCTCGCCGAAGAGGTCATCCGGCTGGAGGGGTACGGCAACCTCCCGTCGACCCTGCCGCAGGTGCCCTCCGGCCGTGGTCCGACCGCCCGGCAGCAGCTGCACCGCCGCGTCGGCCGCGCGCTGGCCGGCGCCGGCTATGTCGAGGCGCTCAGCTACCCGTTCCTCGGCGAGGGCGTCTTCGACCAGCTCCAGCTGCCGGCGCACGACGCCGCCCGCCAGGTCGTCAAGCTGGTCAACCCGCTCTCCGACGAGGAGCCGGCGCTGCGCACCACGCTGCTGCCGGGTCTGCTCGGCGCGCTGCGCCGCAACGACAGCCGCGGCAGCCACGACCTCGCGCTCTTCGAGATCGGTTCGGTCTTCCGGGCCGCCGCCCGGCCGGGTGTCGCCGTACGGCTGCCCGTCGACCGGCGTCCCACCGACGAAGAGGTCGCCACCCTGGACGCGGCACTGCCCGCGCAGCCGCGGTACGCCGCGGTCGTGCTGGCCGGCGCCCGCGAGCAGGCCGGCTGGTGGGGCAAGGGCCGCCCGGCCGACTGGGCCGACGCCGTCCAGGCCGCCCGCGCGCTGGCCGTCGAGGCCGGCACGGAGCTCGTCGTCCGCCAGGGCCAGTACGGCCCCTGGCACCCGGGCCGCTGCGCCGAGCTGGTCGTCACCGTCGACGGTGTGGAGCAGGTCATCGGCCACGCCGGGGAGCTGCACCCTCGGGTGGTCAAGGCGATGGGCCTGCCGGCCCGCACCAGTGCGATGGAACTCGACCTGGACCGCCTCGCGGCGGCCGGCGGAGAGGCAGTCCAGGCGCCCCGGATCTCCTCCTTCCCGGTGGCGACCCAGGATGTCGCGCTGATCGTCGACGCGTCCGTTCCGGCGGCCTCGGTGGAGGCGGCCCTGCGCAAGGGCGCGGGCGAACTCCTGGAGTCGCTGCGCCTGTTCGACGTGTTCACCGGTGAGCAGGTCGGCGCGGGCAAGAAGTCCCTGGCGTACGCGCTGCGCTTCCGCGCGAGCGACCGCACGCTGACCGCCGAGGAGTCCACGGCCGCGCGCGACGCGGCGGTGGCGCTCGCCGGCGAGCGCACCGGAGCGGTGCTCCGGGGCGCGTAGCCGCACGGTCCTCGGACCTGTTCGAGGCCTGGTGAGGGGCGTATCCGCTATCGGATACGCCCCTCACTCATTCGGGTGAGAACCTCCGCCGCCCGTGTCGGAGGCCGCCGTCCGGTCGACACAATCGATCCGGCCGGAGGGGAGACCTACGGATGATCACGCGCGGGGAGACGACCCGGGTGCGCCGGGTGTGCGTCGCGGCCTGGGGCGGCGCCGCCGTGTCCTGGGAGCTGTCCACCCCGGGAATGCTGGTGCCGAGCCTGGCCACCTGCGCCGCCTTCCTGCTGCTGGCCACCGGGTGCGCCCTGCACATCCGGCGCGGGCTGCTGGCCGAGCTGCGCCGGTCCGAGGAAATCGCGGGCGCCGTACAACGGGCCCTGCTGCGGCCGCTGCCGGGCCGCATCGACGGTCTGGCCCTGGCCGCGGCGCAGCTCTCCGCCAGCCGGGGCGCCGCGGTGGGCGGCGACCTGTACGAGGCCGTCCCGACGGCCCACGGGATCCGGGTGGTCATCGGGGACGTACGGGGCCACGGACTGCCGGCGCTGGGCGCGGCGGCAGCCGTCCTGGGGGCCTTCCGCGAAGCCGCGTACGACGAGCCCTCGCTCGGCGGTGTCCTGCGGCGGATGGAACGGGCCCTGCACCGGCACGTACGGGACCGGGCCCGGTCGGGGCACCCGTCGGCCTGTCCGGCCGAGCCGGAGTCCCCGGCGGCGGAGGAGTTCGTGACGGTCCTGCTCCTCCAGATCGCTCCGGACGGTGCCCTGACGGCCCTGAACTGCGGCCATCCCTGGCCCTACCTGATCCGCCCGGTGCCGGTACCGCAGCCCTGCGCGGCGCGCTGCCGGGGCTCCGCCGAGAGGTACTCCCGGGCGGAGCCCGGCGCCGGGGGAGGCTCTGCGCAGCGCGCCATCGACGTGAGAGCCCTCGCCGGAGAGACCCTGCCGCCGCTCGGCGTGGTGCCGTTACCGCGGGATCCGCGGGCCCTCGCGTGCGGGGAACTGCGGCCCGGGGAGACGCTGTTCCTGCACACCGACGGGGCGGAGGACGCCCGTGACGGCGCCGGGCGGTTCTTCCCCCTGCGGAGCGTCCTCGCGAGGGCACCGCTCACGCCCGCTCGGCTGGTCGCGGGCGTGCACGCGGCCCTGCTGCGGCACACCGGCGGGCGGCTCGCCGACGACGTCGCCCTTGTGGTGCTCCGCAACGACCGGCATTGACCCACGCGCGCCGGGCCCGGTGGATGGGCCCGGCGCGCGTCCGGTCCGGTCAGCCGCCGGCGCCCGGCGACCAACCGGGCGCCGGCGGGACCGGAAGGCGCCGCCCGCCTGCCATGGAGTGTCGGGCAGACAGCAGGACGGGCGGCGCGGTGACGGGTCGTCGCACTGTACGAGGGGGAGCCGACGACCCGAGCTCCTCTTGGCGAGGGTCTTCAGTCAAGCGCCTCCAGGGGTCCGTGCGGCAGAGTGCGAATCGCATTTATGCGGGTACTCACTTCACACCCCGTGTGAACCGCGCACCCACTAGCCTGATACCGACGAGCTCCGGGAGCGCCCCATGCAGCCCAATGTCCTGCTCGACGCCCTCCTCGCCGAGGCGGGCATGTCCCACGCCGGGCTCGCTGCCTACGTGAACCAGGCGGGGCGCACCCGCGGGCTGGCCCTGCGCTACGAACACACCGCCGTGACGCGGTGGTTGAAGGGGCAGCGCCCCCGCGGCCAGGTCCCCGACCTGATCTGCGAGGTGCTCGGAGGCCGGCTGCGGCGGCCCCTCGGCCTGGACGACATCGGCCTCGGCGCGGCGGACCACCCGGTCTCACTGCACGCCTCCCCGCTCAGCGGGTTCGTGGACCGGGCCGCGGCCCTGTGGCGCTCCGACGGGCAGGCCCGGCCCCAACTGCTCACCGCCGAGGCGGTGACCGGCACCCCGGCCGTCATTCCGGTCTGGGAATGGGAGAACCCGCCCGAGGACGCCGACGTCTCGCGCGACGGACCGAACCGGATCGGCCCCGAGCACGTGGAGATCCTGAAGGCCGCCCGCGCCCACTACGAGCTGATGTACCGCCGGGCCGGCGGCATGGCCACCCGCGACCGGATCGTCCGCTTCCTCGGCACCGAGACCGCGCCGATGCTGCGCGGGAGTTACCCCGACGACCTCGGGCGTCGGCTGCACCGGGCCACCGGGTCCCTGGTGGCGGTGGCGGGGATCTGCGCGTACGACTCCGACGCGCACGGGCTGGCCCAGCGCTACTTCCACCAGGCGCTGCGGCTGGCCAAGGCGAGCGGGGACCGGGGGCTCGGGGCGTACGTGATCGCCCTGATCGTCAACCAGTCCCTGCATTTGAGGGAGTACCGCCAGGCCGTCGCCTTCGCCGAGGCCGCGCTGCGCGCCGCGGGCCGGCACACCACCCCGGCGCTCGCCGCCGACCTGCACGCCATGCAGGCCAAGGCCTACGCCCAACTAGGCGACGCGCAGGCCGCGTTGGCGTGCATCCGCGGTGCCGAGACGGCCGCCGCCCGGATCCACCCGGGCAGCGAACCGGACGAGACCGGCTACGTACAGCCCGGCCTCGTCAACGTCCAGGTCGCCGAGGCACTGCTCAGTCTGGGGGATCTGGAGGCGGCGCGGGTCCAGGCGGCCGCCGCCGTCGGCACCCCGGCGCACGACCGGGGGCGGGTGCACCGGCTGGCGATGCTCTGCGAGATCCAGCTCCGCCAGGGAGAGGCGGACCGGGCCGCGGCGGGCGCGGCCGAGATGGCCGAGCGGGCCCGCGGGATGGAGTCGCTGCGGCTGCGCGACCGGCTTCGGGCGGTCCGCGAACAGCTGCTGACCAGCGGTTGCTCGGACGCGCAGGAGACCGTGCGGCTCATCGACGGGGCGCTGCGCGTTCCGCTGTGACAGGGCAGCTGCTGCGATGTTTGCCACCTACTCGAACGGAAGGTGGCACAGCCGTGCAGTGGACGAACCTGAGTGAGCAGACTGTGTACAAGAACCGCTGGTTCGACGTGAATCTCGCCGATGTGGAACTTCCCGACGGCCGGCACCTGGACCACTTCGTGATCCGGCTGCGTCCGGTGGCCGTGGCCACGGCCGTCAACGAGGCCAATGAGGTGCTGCTGCTCTGGCGGCACCGCTTCATCACCGACAGCTGGGGCTGGGAACTGCCCGCCGGAGTGGTCGAGGACGGCGAGGACATCGCCGCCGCGGCGGCCCGCGAGATGGAGGAGGAGTCGGGCTGGCGGCCCGGCCCGCTCCACCACCTGATGACCGTCGAGCCGTCCAACGGGCTGACCGACGCCCGCCACCACCTCTACTGGGCGGACGGGGCCACCTACACCGGCCACCCCGAGGACGACTTCGAGTCCTCGCGCCGGGAGTGGGTCCCCCTCAAGCTGGTGCCCGACATGATCGCGGACGGGGAGATCCCGGCCGCCAACATGGCGGCCGGGCTGCTCCTGCTGCACCACCTGCGGCTGGGCCGGTAGGGGGACCTCGCCCCGGGCGGTCAGCCGTACGGGTAGAAGCCCGCGCCCGTCTTGCGGCCCAGGCGGCCGGCGTCGACCATGCGCTGGAGCAGCGGGGGAGCGGCGTACAGCGGCTCCTTGTACTCGGCGTACATCGAGTCGGCGATCGAGGCGATGGTGTCCAGGCCGATGAGGTCGGACAGCTTCAGCGGGCCCATGGGGTGGGCGCAGCCCAGCTCCATGCCGTTGTCGATGTCCTCACGGCTCGCGATGCCCGACTCGAACATCCGGATCGCGGACAGCAGGTAGGGGACGAGGAGCGCGTTGACGACGAAGCCGGAACGGTCCTGGGCGCGGACCGCGTGCTTGCCGAGCACGTCCCGCACCAGGGCCTCTGCCCGCTTGATGGTCTCCTCGCCCGTGGTCAGCGCCGGGATCAGTTCGACGAGCTTCTGCACGGGGGCCGGGTTGAAGAAGTGGATGCCGATGACCTGGTCGGGCCGCGAGGTCGCGACGGCCAGCTTGACCAGCGGGATCGAGGAGGTGTTGGAGGCGAGAATCGCGTCCGGGCGGGTGATCACCTGGTCCAGGACCTGGAAGATCTCGGTTTTGACCTGCTCGTTCTCCACGACGGCCTCGATGACGAGGTCGCGGTCGGCGAACTCGCCGAGGTCGGTGGTGAAGGTGAGGCGGGCCAGGGTGGCGTCCCGCTCCTCTTCGGTGATCTTGCCGCGTTCGGCGGCCTTGGTCAGGGAGTTGTGCAGCCGGGTACGGCCGATCTCCAGGGCTTCGCCGGTGGTCTCGGCGACCTTGACCTCAAGGCCGCTTCGGGCACACACCTCGGCGATACCCGCGCCCATCTGGCCACAGCCCACTACGCCGACTCGTGTGATGTCGGAAGGGAGGTCAGTCACTTCGTGCCTTTCGCAGCTCATCCTCGGCGGGTCCCCCGTACGATTCCGGCGCCCGCCACGCCCCCCGACGTTACTCCCGACCTTGCGCGGCGCGGCGGGCCGGGGCGGGCATGCTGAGCGGGCACCTCGCATCGTCACTCAGCGAAACGGAGCTGTCACATGGCGTACATCGGTCGACGGGCACTGCTGGCGGGAGCGGCGGCGGTGATCGCCGCCGCGACGGGGGGACCGGCCTTCGCCGGGCCGCGGAGCTCCGGTCCGCTCCCCGGCGGGGGTGCTGGAACCCCGGAGTTCCGGGGCATGTGGATCGCCACCGTCTCGAACGTGGACTGGCCCTCGCGCAGCGGGCTGTCCGCGGCGACGCAGCGCAAGGAGCTGCTCGCCCTCCTCGACACCGCCGTGCGCCGCCGGCTCAACGCCGTGGTCCTGCAGGTCCGGCCCGCGGCCGACGCCCTGTGGCCCTCCCCCTACGAGCCCTGGTCGCAGTGGCTGACGGGGGAGCAGGGGGTCGATCCGGGCTGGGACCCCCTGGGAACGGCCGTCGCCGAGGCGCACGCCCGGGGTCTGGAGCTGCACGCCTGGTTCAACCCGTACCGGGTGGCCAACCACACCGACTTCGACCGGCTGGTGCCCGAGCATCCGGCGCGGCAGGACGGCTGGACGGTCGAGTACGGCGGGAAGCTCTACTACAACCCCGGGGTGCCGGAGGTGCGGCGGTTCGTGCAGGACGCCATGCTCGACGCGGTCACCCGCTACCCGCTGGACGCGGTCCACTGGGACGACTACTTCTACCCCTATCCGGTGGACGGCGAGTACTTCGACGACGACGCGGCCTATGAGGAGCACGGTGGTGGCTTCTCGTCGCGGGCGGCCTGGCGCCGCAGCAACACCGACACCCTGGTGCGCGAGATGTCCGAGCGGCTGCGCGCCCTGCGGCCCGCGGTCAGGTTCGGCATCAGCCCCTTCGGGATCTGGCGCAACTCCGACCGGGACCCGGCCGGCTCGCGGACCCGGGGGCTGTCCGCGTACGACGACCTGTACGCGGACACCCGCAACTGGGTCAGGCAGGGCTGGATCGACTACGTCGTGCCGCAGGCCTACTGGCACATCGGGCACCCGACGGCCGACTACGCGGCGCTCGTCCCCTGGTGGGCCCGGACCGTCGCCGGCACCCGCGTGGCCCTGTACGTGGGGGAGGCGCTGTACCGCTGCGAGGCCGACAGCCCCACCGCGGCCTGGCGCGATCCGGCGGAGCTGTCTCGGCACGTGCGGTTCGCCCGCGGCTACCCCGAGGTCCGCGGCCACGTCTACTTCTCGGCGAAGCAGGTGGCCGCGGACCCCAACGGGGCGATGGCACGTGTGGTCGCCGACCATTACGGCTCGGCCGTGCCGCCGCGGTGAATCAGTGACCGGGCTCTGCGGGGTGGCGGACCACGCAGTCGGGTCCGGGCGCCATCAGCGCTTCGTGTCCGTCCTGGAAGCGGACCCGGTACGGGGGCGTCCCGTTCTCGCCGAGTATCTGGGTGATCTCGCCCACCTTGTCGGGTTGTCCGACGATCCTGCCGTGCTGCACCAGCTGGTCGCCCTCGGTCGCTCGCATGTCTGACCTCCTCGGTGGCGCTCCGATCCGGTGCTAGCAGTTTAGGTCGTTCCGGGGCTGTTTGACCCGTTGGGTCACCGCAATGCAGATGAGAACCGCGCAGGCGGCGGCCGGTGCGGCGGGGGCGAGCCGCTCCCCGAGGAGCGCCACGGACCAGACCAGGGTCAGCAGCGGCTGGGCGAGCTGGAGCTGGCTGGCCCGCGGCGCTCCGATCTCCGCCATGCCCCGGTACCAGACGTAGAGGCCGAGGAAGGTGGAGCCGGCCGCCGCCCAGACCAGTCCGGCCAGCCCGTGGCCGGTGAGGTGCACCGGCTCGTACACGAGCCCGAGCGCGCAGCCGGCCACGGTGAGCGGCAGGCAAAGCACCAGGGCCCAGCCGATCACCTGCCAGCCCGGCAGCGTACGGGCGAGCCGTCCGCCCTCGGTGTACCCGGCGGCGCACACCAGCAGGGCGGCGAACAGGCAGCCGTCGCCGGCCGAGAGCGAGCCGCCGCTCTGCGCGAGGGTGAAGCCGAGCACCACCACGGCCCCGGCCACCGCCGCGGCCCAGAAGGCCCGCGGGGGGCGGGTGCCGGTGCGCAGCGCGGACAGCGCGGCCGTGGTCAGCGGCAGGAGGCCGACCACGACGGCGGCGTGCGAGGTGGTGGAGGTCTGCAGCGCCAGGGTCGTCAGCAGCGGGAAGCCGACGACCACCCCGCCGGCGACGACGGCGAGGCCGGCCCAGTGCTCGCGGGCCGGCGGCCGGACCCGGCGGGCCAGCAGGAAGACGCCCGCGATCGCGGCCGCCAGGACGCTGCGCAGGGCCACCAGCGACCACGGGCCGAAGCTCTCCAGCCCCCAGGCGGTGGCGGGGAGGGTCAGCGAGAAGGCGACGACGCCGAGCGAGGCGAGAGCCGTGCCGCGCAGCAGCGGATTCTTCACCGCTATCGCGGTCGGGAGAGTAGCGCTATTCTGTGCTGTCATGTATGAGCGTAGCAGTGTGGCGGAGCTGGCAACTTGCCTGCGGTCCGAGCTTGACCGCTACTCGGTGGGTGGAAAGCTCCCGTCGAGCCGGGCCCTGGTCGAGCGGTACCGGGTCAGTCCCGTAACCGTCTCCCGGGCCCTCGCGCAGCTCGCCGCCGAGGGCCTCGTCGTCACCCGGCCCGGCGCCGGCGTCTTCCGCGCCGCGCCGCGCACACCGCTCCCCGCGGCCGGGGACACCTCCTGGCAGGAGGTCGCCCTCAGCGCGGAGACCCCCGGGGAGATCGTGCCGCGCTCGGTGGATGCGTCCGGGGTGCTGGCCTGCCTGGCCGCGCCGCCGCCGTCGGTGATCGGCCTCAACAGCGGTTACCTGCACGCCTCCATCCAGCCCGAGCGGGCCATGGCCGCGGCGCTCGCCCGGGCCGGGCGGCGCCCGGGAGCCTGGGACCGGCCGCCCATGGAGGGGCTGCCCGAGCTCCGAGACTGGTTCGCCCGCGAGATCGGCGGAGCCGTCGGGGCCGCCGACGTACTGGTCACCGCGGGCGGGCAGAGCGCGCTGACCACCGCCGTACGTGCGCTGGCCCCGCCGGGGGCGCCGATCCTGGTGGAGTCCCCGACCTACCCCGGACTGCTGGCCATCGCCCGCGCCTCCGGATGCCGTCCCGTGCCCGTCCCGGTGGACGCCGAAGGGGTCCGGCCGGAACTGCTGGCCGCCGCCTTCGAGGCGACCGGTGCGCGGGTGTTCGTCTGCCAGCCGCTGTTCCAGAACCCCACCGGCGCGGTCCTCGCGCCCGCGCGGCGGGCCGAGGTGCTGCGGATCGCGCGGGCGGCCGGGGCCTTCGTGGTCGAGGACGACTACGCCCGCGCCCTGGGCCACGACGACTCCGGTCCGCTGCCCGCGACGCTGGCCGCCGAGGACCACGACGGGGTGGTCGTCCACGTCCGGTCCCTGACCAAGGCCACCTCGCCCAGCCTGCGGGTCGGCGCCCTGGCGGCCCGGGGCCCGGTGGTCGACCGGCTCCGTGCCATCCAGGTGGTGGACAGCTTCTTCGTGCCCCGGCCGCTGCAGGAGGCCGCACTGGAACTGGTCGGCGCGCCCGCCTGGCCGCGCCACCTGAAGGCCGTGGCCGCCGAACTGCGTCACCGGCGCGACGTGCTCGCGGGCGCGCTGCGGCGGGAGCCGGTCGGGCTGACCCTGCCCCATCTGCCGTCGGGCGGCTACCAGTTGTGGGCCCGGATGGCCGGTGGCGGCGACGACGCGGCCTTCGCGGCCGCGGCCCTGCGCGCCGGAGTCGCGGTGGCTCCCGGCCGCCCCTACTTCTGCGCCGAACCGCCCGCTCCGTACGTGCGGCTGAGCTTCGCCGGCGTCTCCGGCCCGGCCGAACTGGTGGAGGCCGTGCAGAGGCTGCGCGCGGGCATGGGAGAGGAGCCGCGCACTCCGGACGCTTGACCCGCCGCCGCGCGCGGCCCACCATCGCCGCATGCATGTTCGGGTTTCGCTTGTCGCCGCAGCCCGTAGTTCCTCGCTGCTCGCCGAGCGCTTCGACGACGACCGCCCGCTGGACGGAACCGGCTGGCGGGCCGTCGAGTCCGCCGCGCAGGGCCTCGTACCCCTGGGCGCGGCAGAGTTGCGCTACTGCTCGCCGACCCCGCGCAGCCGGGCCACGGGCGAGGCCCTCGGGTACGCGCCCCTGGCCCAGCCGGCGCTGCGCGAGTGCGACATGGGCCGCTGGCGGGGGCTGACCCTCGCCGAGGTGACCGCGCAGGAGCCCGGGGCGGTCGACCAGTGGCTCAGCGACCCGCGGGCCGCCCCGCACGGAGGGGAGTCGCTGCTCGCCTTCATCTCCCGGATCGGTGGGTGGCTCGACACCCGGCCCGCCGACGACGGCGGTGCGATCGTGGCGGTGGCGGAACCCTCCGTGGTCCGCGCCGCCCTGGTCTACGCCCTGAAGGCGCCCCCGCTGACCTACTGGAACGTGGACGTCCGGCCGCTGTCGACGATGACCCTCACGGGCTGGTCCGGCCAATGGCACCTCTGCCTCCAGGCGCCGGCCTGATCGCGGCGTGAGACCCCGGGCGGGCCCGGCCGGGGCCGCGCGGGCCCGCAGCCGTCTCGTCGACGGGACCGCCTCCGCGGCACCGCCACGGTCCGGTGCGGTCCCCTTCCGGGGCCCGCTCCTGACGCGACCGGCGCAATCGCCGCCGGACGGCGGGCTTTGCTGCTAGACATCTTTCGGAGGGAGCGTGTCGCGCCCGTTCCTTCGGCCAGGCCCTCCCGCCGAGATCCACAACATTGCATAAACGTGCGGACGTACGTATAGTCATGCCATCGATGAGGAGGGTCCGATGGTGGTACGTGTAGCGGTGGCCGGAGCGAGCGGGTACGCGGGCGGAGAAGTCCTGCGCCTGCTGCTCTCGCACCCCGAGGTGGAGATCGGTGCACTCACCGGCAACTCCAACGCCGGGCAGCTCCTCGGCTCCCTGCAACCGCACCTCGTGCCGCTGGCGGGCCGCACCCTGGAGGCGACCACCCCCGAGGTGCTCGCCGGCCACGACGTCGTCTTCCTCGCCCTTCCGCACGGCCAGTCCGCCGCCGTCGCCGCCCAGCTCGGCGACGACGTCCTCGTCGTCGACATGGGCGCCGACCACCGCCTCAAGGACCCGGCCGACTGGGACGCGTTCTACGGCGCCCCCCATGCCGGGACCTGGCCCTACGGGCTCCCCGAACTCCCCGGCGGCCGCGCCGCACTGGAAGGCGCCAAGCGGATCGCCGTCCCCGGCTGCTTCCCCACCGCCGTCTCCCTCGCGCTCTACCCGGCCTACCAGGCGCAGCTCGCCGAGGCCGAGGCCGTGATCGTCGCCGCCACCGGCACCTCCGGCGCGGGCAAGGCGCTCAAGCCGCACCTGCTCGGCGCCGAGGTCATGGGGTCCGTGACCCCGTACGGCGTCGGCGGCAGCCACCGGCACACGCCCGAGATGGTGCAGAACCTCAGCCCGCTCGCCGGCGAGCGGGTCTCCGTCTCCTTCACGCCGACCCTCGTGCCCATGGCCCGCGGCATCCTCGCCACCTGCTCGGCCAAGGCCCTGCCCGGCACGACCGCGGACTCGCTGCGCGCCGCGTACGAGAAGGCGTACGCCGACGAACCCTTCGTGCACCTGCTGCCCGAGGGCCGGATGCCGTCCACCAAGTCCGTCCACGGCTCCAACGCCGTTCACGTCCAGGTCGCCTACGACGAGTCCGCCCGCCGGATCATCGCCGTCAGCGCCATCGACAACCTCACCAAGGGCACCGCCGGCGGCGCGGTGCAGAGCATGAACATCGCCCTGGGGCTTCACGAGGGCCTGGGCCTTTCGACGATCGGAGTCGCACCGTGAGCGTCACGGCAGCACAGGGATTCACGGCGGCGGGCATCGCCGCCGGGATCAAGGCCAACGGCAACCCGGACCTGGCCCTCGTGGTCAACAACGGGCCGCGCCTCGCCGCCGCGGGCGTCTTCACCTCCAACCGCGTCAAGGCCGCGCCCGTCCACTGGTCCGAACAGGTCCTGCGCGGCGGCACCGTCAGCGCGGTGGTCCTCAACTCCGGCGGGGCCAACGCCTGCACCGGCCCCAAGGGCTTCCAGGACACCCACGCCACCGCGGAGAAGGTCGCCGCCACCCTCAACGAGCACGGCCTCGGCGAGCACAACGCCGGCGAGGTCGCCGTCGCCTCCACCGGCCTGATCGGCGTCCTGCTCCCCATGTACAAGCTGCTTCCCGGCATCGAGACCGCCGCCGCCGCCCTGTCCGAGGACGGCGGCGAGGCCGCCGCCGTCGCCATCAAGACCACCGACACCGTGCACAAGACGGCCACCGTGACCCGGGACGGCTGGACCGTCGGCGGCATGGCCAAGGGCGCCGGCATGCTCGCCCCGGGCCTGGCCACCATGCTGGTCGTGCTCACCACCGACGCCGACGTGGACGGCCCCGCCCTCGACAAGGCGCTGCGCTCCGCCACCCGCACCACCTTCGACCGGGTCGACTCCGACGGCTGCATGTCCACCAACGACACGGTGCTCCTGCTCGCCTCCGGCGCGTCCGGCCGTACGCCCGCCCACGCGGACTTCGCCGAGGCCGTCCGCACCGTCTGCGACGACCTGGCCCGCCAGCTGATCGGCGATGCCGAGGGCGCCAGCAAGGACATCCGCATCGAGGTCATCGGCGCGGCCAGCGAGGACGACGCGGTCGAGGTCGGTCGCTCCATCGCCCGCAACAACCTCCTCAAGTGCGCCATCCACGGCGAGGACCCCAACTGGGGCCGCGTGCTGTCCGCGATCGGCACCACCAGAGCCGCCTTCGACCCGGACCGGCTGAACGTCGCCATCAACGGCGTGTGGGTCTGCAAGAACGGCTCCGTCGGCGAGGACCGCGACCTGGTCTCGATGAAGGACCGCGAGGTCCGCATCACCGCGGACCTCTCCACCGGCGGCGAGTCCGCCGTCATCTGGGCCAACGACCTGACCGCCGACTACGTCCACGAGAACAGCGCGTACTCCTCATGAGCGACGAGAAGGCCGGCCTGCCCGGCACCGCCCGCAAGCACACCGCCCTGCCCAAGGCGCGGATCCTCATCGAGGCCCTGCCCTGGCTCAGGCGCCACAACGGCAAGGTCGTCGTCATCAAGTTCGGCGGCAACGCCATGATCGACGAGGACCTCAAGGCCGCCTTCGCCCAGGACGTCGTCTTCCTGCACCAGGCCGGCCTCAAGCCGGTCGTCGTGCACGGCGGCGGCCCGCAGATCAACGCCCAGCTCGACAAACAGGGCCTGGTCAGCGAGTTCAAGGCAGGCCTGCGCGTGACGACCCCGGAGGCCATGGACGTCGTACGGATGGTCCTGGCGGGCCAGGTCCAGCGCGAGCTGGTCGGGCTGCTCAACCAGCACGGTCCGCTCGCCGTCGGCATGACCGGCGAGGACGCCCGCACCATCACCGCGACCAAGCACAGCCCCGAAATCGACGGCGAGGTCGTCGACATCGGCAGGGTCGGCGAGATCACCGACATCGACACCGGCGCGATCGAGGCGCTGCTGGCCGACGGCCGGATCCCGGTCATCTCCTCCATCGCCCGCAGCGCCGACGACCACCACGTCTACAACGTCAACGCCGACACGGCGGCCGCGGCGCTCGCGGCCTCCCTCGGCGCCGAGACGCTGATGGTCCTCACCGACGTCGAGGGCCTCTACGCCGACTGGCCGCACAGCGACGAGGTCATCAGCCGGCTCACCGTCAGCGAGCTGGAGAAGCTGCTGCCCGAGCTGTCCAGCGGCATGGTGCCCAAAATGGAGGGCTGCCTGCACGCCGTACGCAACGGCGTCGGCACCGCCCGCGTCCTCGACGGGCGGGTCCCGCACTCGATCCTGCTGGAGATCTTCACGGACTCCGGCATCGGCACGATGGTCGTGCCCGACCGACAGCCAGGGGGAGCAGCATGACGAAGGGCACCGGCAACCAGGAGTACGGCGCACGGTGGCAGGGCGCGCTGGCCGACAACTACGGCACGCCCGCCCTCGCCCTCGTCCGCGGCCGGGGCGCCCAGGTCTGGGATGCCGACGGCAAGCAGTACACGGACTTCGTCGGCGGTATCGCCGTCAACGCCCTCGGCCACGCGCATCCGGCGATCGTGACGGCCGTGACCGAGCAGATCTCCACGCTCGGCCACGTCTCCAACCTCTTCGCCTCCGAGCCGGTCATCGCGCTCGGCGAGCGGCTGCTCCAGCTCTTCGGCCGCCCCGGCAAGGTCTTCTTCTGCAACTCCGGCGCCGAGAGCATCGAGGCCGCCTTCAAGATCGGCCGGCTGACCGGGCGGACCCACATGGTCGCCACCGACGGGGGCTTCCACGGCCGGACCATGGGCGCGCTCGCGCTCACCGGCCAGCCGAAGAAGCAGGAGCCCTTCCTGCCCCTGCCCGGCGACGTCACCCACGTCCCGTACGGCGACGTCGAGGCCCTGCGGGCCGCCGTCACCGAGGAGACCGCGCTCGTCGTCATCGAGCCGATCCAGGGCGAGAACGGCGTGGTCGTTCCCCCCGCCGGATATCTGACGGCCGCCCGCGAGATCACCCGGGCCACCGGCACCCTGCTGGTCCTCGACGAGGTCCAGACCGGCATCGGCCGCTGCGGCCAGTGGTTCGAGCACCAGGCCCACGAGGGCGTCGAGCCCGACATCGTCACGCTGGCCAAGGGGCTCGGCGGCGGCCTCCCCATCGGGGCCGTCGTCGCCTTCGGACCCACCGCCGACCTGCTGCGGCCCGGCCAGCACGGCACCACCTTCGGCGGGAACCCGGTCGCCTGCGCCGCCGGCCTCGCCGTCATCGACACCATCGCCGCCGACGACCTGCTCGACCGGGTCAAGGCGCGGGGCGAGCGGCTGCGCTCGGGGATCGAGTCCTCGGGCCACCCTCTGGTATCCCACGTCAGGGGTGCCGGCCTGCTCCTGGGTATCGTGCTGACCGAGCCGCTCGCACCCAAGGTGCAGCAAGCGGCCCAGGACGCCGGCTTCCTGGTCAACGCGCCCGCCCCCGACGTCGTACGGCTCATGCCCCCGTACGTACTCACCGAGGCCGAGGCGGACGCGTTCGTCCGGGCGCTGCCCGGCGTCCTCGACGCAGCCCACGGGGACGGATCCGGAGAATGAGACGACGATGAGCCAGGCGCAGGACAACGAGCACGGCGGGCAGGCCGTCCCGCAGACCCGCACCGCGCGTCACCGCCGGATCGTGGACATCCTCAACCGGCAGCCGGTCCGCTCCCAGAGCCAGCTGGCGAAGCTGCTCGCCGACGACGGGCTGAGCGTCACCCAGGCGACGCTCTCCCGCGACCTCGACGAGCTGGGCGCGGTGAAGATCCGCAACACCGGAGGCGAGCTGATCTACGCGGTGCCCAGCGAGGGCGGCTTCCGCACCCCGCAGGCCCCGCTCGGCGAGTCCGCGAAGGAGGAGCGCATGCGGCGCCTCTCCGGGGAGCTGCTGATCTCGGCGGAAGCCTCCGCGAACCTCGTGGTCCTGCGCACCCCGCCGGGCGCGGCGCAGTTCCTCGCCTCGGCCATCGACCAGGCCGAGCTCCGCGAGATCCTCGGCACGATCGCCGGCGACGACACCCTGATGCTGATCAGCCGGGACCCGGCGGGCGGCCAGGCCCTCGCCGACCACCTCCTGCGGCTGGCGCAGAAGGAGGGCTGAGCGGGACGGGCCGGCGGGCGGTCCGGGGCGCCGGAAATCCCCGTGCCGGACCGTCGTTCGCCGACATAGCCTCGGGGCGTGCGCCAACTCGCCCTCGCCCTGGTGGTGTCCGCCGTGACCGCCGCGGTCTACGGGCCCATCGCCCTGCTGTGGTGGCGCCGTGCCCGGATCCGCAGCCGGACGCTCCGGCTCGTCGCCGCCGTCGAGCTGGAGCCGTACCACATGGCCCTGTTGCGGCAAGAGGCGACCGAGGCGGCCGCCGCCGAACTCGTCCTCGGCGGGTACCTCCGGATCGACGAAGAAGGTGCAGCGTTCCTGACCGAGCAGGGCCGCGACCCCGCCCGGACCCCCGCCCATCCGATGCCCGCCGCCCTGCTGGAGGCCTTACGCCGGCACGATCCCGAGCCCGTTTCGCTCGGCTGGATCGACTGGTGCGACGCCGGGTACGTGGAGCGGCGCGGCGCGTACCGGAGCGAACGGGACGCTCTGCTGCCCGAGCTCCCGCGGATGCCCGACGGCGCGGGGAACCGGTTTCTGGCCTGCTGCAGTTGTGTGGGCATCGTCCTGGTGATGTTCTTATGGGTCCTGGCGAGCGCGCTGCTGGTGACCGGTCGCCCGCACGGTCTGCGGGAATGGGCCTGCGCCGTGGTGGCCGCCCTCGGTCTGTCGGCGCTGCTGACGGCCGAGAAGGCCGGCAGGGTGGTCCGGGAGCGCACCGATTGCGGCGACCCGCTGGGCGACCTGGTGCGCTCCGAGCCGCACCCGGCCTTCGCGGCGCTGGACGAGGAGCAGCGCGCGCTGGTGCTGCTGAGCCTCGGCGACCGCCACACGTGCCGCGGCGCCGACACGGTCGTCCACGAGGAGGCCGGCGACGAGGGCGACGAGTGGCTGGACGACAAGGTCTGGTGGGAGGACGCGTACGAGTACCGGGCCGCCGACGAGGACGAGTCGGAGCAAGCGGGGGACGCTAGTAGCGGGTGACGGCGAGCGGTCCGTCCTGCGTGCCGATCGCGATGTGCGGGCGCCGGCCGGGTTCCGCCCAGCGCAGGATCCTCCGCATGTCGCGCGCCGGCACCGACACGCAACCCGCCGTCGCACCCTTGCCGTTCACGTGCAGGAAGATTCCGGCGCCCCGGCCGCGCACCGGCCGGTCGTAGTTGAAGGCGATCAGCAGCGCGTGCGCGTACTGCTTCTCGTAGGTGACCAGATGCTCGGCCTCGCCCGGCGCGCAGTCCGCCGGCAGCGGCTCCACCCAGCGGTTGTAGGCCGCCGAGGCGTTGTCCTGGCACCACCAGGAGTCCGCCTTCACCCGCCGGTAGACGTACGCCGTCCCGGCCGGCGCCCGCCGGATCCCGAAGGCGTACGGCAGCTCGTACAGCCCCGTCGGGGTGGTGTTGGTGCCCTGCGTACGGGTCGCGCCCTCGGTGAGGCCGCCGGCCCCGAAGCGGGCGGGCGCGCTCCCGACCTCGTACCAGCGCCCCGCCCACCGGTCCCACCAGGTCACCCGGCCGGTCGTGGATCCGGGCGCGGGCGCGACGGCGGTGATCAGCTGACTGCCGCCGCCGGTGTCGGCGAGACGGGTGGGCAGGGGCCCGGGTGAGGGCGCGGCCCCTTGGGGGAGCAGCGCCGTGACGATCAGTGAGCCGGTGACGAGAGCGGTACGCAGCACATGTCAGACGGTACGTGCAGGAAGCGGCAGGGGCAGTGCAGGCAGGCCGTCGAGGCTCGTCGCGATGTGCTCCTTCTTCTCGCAGTACTCGGCGAACTCCTCGTCGCTCTTGCGGGCGAGGTGGTCCGCATGGAGGGTGCGCTCGCCCCGGTACTCCATGAAGGGGACGGCGTACCCGCACACATCCGCGATCCGGCGGGCGCGCACCAGGATGATCGCCCGCGCGCCGGGCCCGTCGGCCGTGCCGAACAGGCCGATCAGCTCGGGCCAGCGAGGGTCGTCGCGGAAGACGGCCTCGCCCTCGCCGTGGATGCGCACGATGTTCGGGGGTCCGCTGAAGGCGCACCACATGAGGGTGATCCGGCCGTTCTCGCGGAGGTGGGCGATGGTCTCGGCGCCGCTGCCGCCGAAGTCCAGGTAGGCGAGCCGCTGTTCGTCGATGACGACGAGGGTGCCGGCGCGGCCTTTGGGGGACAGGTTGACGTGGCCGTCACCCGAGAGCGGGGCGGTCGCGGTGAAGAAGACAGGCTGCTCCTCGATGAACGTGCGGAGCCTGCCGTCTATGCGTTCGTAGAGCTTTCCCATGGGCTGATTATCGGCCCGCACGTGTGGAACGGGCCGGAGGATTTCACGTCGCGAGCCCCAATCTGCTGCGACGCAACCCCAGTCCGTAGTCGCCGAAGAGCTTCGCGGACCGCTTCAGCAGGGCTGCCAGCTCCGCCCTGTCCGCCTCTCCTTCGAACTGCGCCGGGTGCCACTGGCAGGCGCGCACGGCGGTCCGCGCCGTTTCGCGCGTCCTCGGGTCCCAGTCGTCGATCAGTGCGACGGCGGCCCGCAGCGCGTGGATCCCGCCCCGGGCGCGCAGCAGGCGGAAGGCGGCGCGCCGGATGTGCAGCGGGCCGCGCGGGTCCAGCCGTTCGGCCAGGTGCGCCGGGTCCAGGCGCCCGGCCGCGGGCAGCAGGCCCAGGCTCGCCTCGCGGGCCACGGAAGGCGTCGGGTCGTCCAGCAGTGCGAGCAGGACGGAGTCCTCCACGACGGCGTCCCGGCGCCGCAGGCCGGCCAGCGCGGCGGCCCGGACCGGCCCGGCGGGGTGCGCCACGAGCCCTCGCAGCAGGTCGGTGTCCTCGCCGCGGCCGCACTCGGCGAGTCCGGCCACCGCGTACGGCGACGGCCCGGCGGGATCGGAGACCAGCCAGCGGTAGTGCTCGCGGGGGTCGCCGCCGTCCTGGCCGACCAGCCAGCGGGCGCAGGACCGGACGAGCCCGGAGCTGTCGGCGAGGTGCGAGACGCCCTCGGCGGCCCGGCCGGCCCGGCGCAGCGCTGTGACGCCGGCGGCGCGCACGGCGGGGATCCGGGCGCCGGCCAGCACGTCGATCACCGCGTCGTCCGCCGCGGCCAGAGCGGCGTCGGTCCAGAGTCCGGCCGCCGCCGGGTCGGACTCGGCGGCGGCCCGACGGGCGCACTCCAGGGCGTCGGCCCGCCCGGGCCCGGTGAGGGCGAGCCGGACGGCGAACTGCCGCACCTGCCGGTCGGGGCAGTCCAGCAGTTCGGCGAGGACGGCGCCCGTACCGCCGCCCGGCGGCGCCGACGGCCCGGGCAGGTGCCACCAGGGCGAGGCGGCCGCGGCCTGCCGGCGCAGCGCCTCCTCGAACAGTTGCAGGATCCATCCGCCCCGCGAGCGCCGCCCCAGCCGCAGCGCCAGCGGGGTCAGCGCCCGCAGGGTGGCCTCCGGGCGGGCGACGAGAATGCGCTCCAGCACGACGCGGGCCCGGTCCCGTACGGGCGCCGCCGAGTCGGTGGTCAGGACGGCGACCAGCTCCGCGGGGGCGTCCGGCTCGGCGAGGGCCGCCTCGCGGACCCAGCCCCGCGGGTGGCACAGCCGCAGCGCCGGGGGCGCGGGCACCGGCGGCCGCCGCCCGCCGTGGCCCCCGCTGCGGACCTGCTCGGCGAAGGCGAGCCAGACGTCCGGCCCCGAACCGGGCGCCGGCACCGCGGCCGCGCACCCGTCCAGCAGCTCCTCCGCCAGGGCGCGCCCCCTCGCGGCGTCGGTGCCGGCCGCTGCGCCGGCCCCTGTGCGGTTCATCTGTCGCCACCCCTCCCGAAAGTGTTCCGGGCCCCGATCGTAGGCGGGGGTCCGGTTTCGGGCTCGGAATATCTCCCCTGGGCACGCGCCTGCCACCTCCCGTCGATTGACGAAACATACGGAGCAGTGCATAGTTATGCCTGTCGTCGAACGCACCCCGCCGAGGAGGAGTCCCGTGACCGAGCGCGTCGTACTCGCCTACTCGGGCGGCCTGGACACCTCCGTCGCCATCGGCTGGATCGCCGAGGAGACGGGCGCCGAGGTCATCGCCGTCGCCGTGGACGTCGGGCAGGGCGGCGAGGACCTGGACCTCATCCGCAAGCGCGCGCTGGCCTGCGGTGCGGTCGAGGCCGAGGTCGCCGACGCCAGGGACGAGTTCGCCGACGAGTACTGCCTCCCGGCGGTCAAGGCGAACGCCCTGTACATGGACCGGTACCCGCTGGTCTCGGCCCTCTCCCGGCCGGTCATCGTCAAGCACCTGGTGGCCGCCGCCCGCAAGCACGGCGCCGGCACCGTCGCCCACGGCTGCACCGGCAAGGGCAACGACCAGGTGCGCTTCGAGGCCGGCATCCAGGCCCTCGGCCCCGACCTGAGGTGCATCGCCCCGGTCCGCGACTACGCGATGACCCGGGACAGGGCCATCGCCTTCGCCGAGAAGGCGGGCCTGCCGATCACGACCACCAAGAAGTCCCCGTACTCCATCGACCAGAACGTCTTCGGGCGCGCCGTCGAGACGGGCTTCCTGGAGGACATCTGGAACGGACCCGTAGAGGACATCTACGAGTACACCTCGGACCCGGCCGTCCCGCGCGGGGCCGACGAGGTCGTCATCTCCTTCGAGGAGGGCGTGCCCGTCGCCCTCGACGGCCGGCCCGTCACCGTCCTGCAGGCCGTCCAGCAGCTCAACGAGCGCGCCGGAGCCCAGGGCGTCGGCCGGATCGACATGGTCGAGGACCGCCTCGTCGGCATCAAGTCCCGCGAGGTCTACGAGGCTCCGGGCGCGATCGCGCTGATCACCGCCCACCGCGAACTGGAGAGCGTCACCGTCGAGCGCGAACTCGCCCGCTACAAGCGGCAGGTCGAGCAGCGCTGGGGCGAGCTGGTCTACGACGGCCTGTGGTTCTCCCCGCTCAAGCGGGCGTTGGACGGCTTCATCGACGAGGCCAACCAGCACGTCACCGGTGACATCCGGATGACCCTGCACGGCGGCCGCGCCGTCGTCACCGGCCGCCGGTCCGAGGAGTCGCTGTACGACTTCGACCTCGCGACCTATGACACCGGCGACACCTTCGACCAGTCCAAGGCGCAGGGCTTCATCGACATCTTCGCCCTGTCGTCGAAGATCGCGGCCAAGCGCGACCTGGCCTGATCCCCCTCCGCCCGGCCGGCCCGAGGACGGCCTCCCCGTTACCTCCGCGGCGGGGAGGCCGTTCTCCATCCACCCATGCAGTCTTGAGGAGCAGTAGCTGTGAGCAGCAACAACGCTGGTGACGTCCGGCTCTGGGGCGGCCGGTTCGCCGACGGTCCCGCCGAGGCCCTCGCGAAGCTGTCCGCGTCGGTCCACTTCGACTGGCGCCTCGCGCCGTACGACATCGCCGGCTCGCGCGCCCACGCCCGCGTGCTGCACACGGCGGGCCTGCTCACGGCCGACGAGCTCCAGCGCATGATCGCCGGCCTGGACCGGCTGGAGGCCGACGTCGCCGACGGCTCCTTCACCGGCACCATCGCCGACGAGGACGTGCACACCGCCCTGGAGCGGGGCCTGCTGGAGCGTCTCGGCGCCGACCTCGGCGGCAAGCTGCGGGCCGGCCGGTCCCGCAACGACCAGGTGGCGACCCTCTTCCGGATGTACCTGCGCGACCACGCCCGGATCATCGGCGGCCTGATCGCCGACCTCCAGGACGCGCTGGTCGGCCTCGCGGAGAGCCACGCCGACGTGGCGATGCCGGGCCGCACCCACCTCCAGCACGCGCAGCCGGTGCTCTTCGCCCACCACGTACTGGCCCACGTACAGGCCCTGTCCCGGGACGCGGAGCGGCTGCGGCAGTGGGACACGCGGACCGCCGTCTCGCCGTACGGCTCCGGGGCGCTGGCCGGTTCCTCGCTGGGCCTGGACCCGGAGGCGGTCGCCGCGGAGCTGGGCTTCGAGCGCGGCTCGGCCGGCAACTCGATCGACGGCACGGCCTCGCGGGACTTCGTCGCCGAGTTCGCCTTCGTCACCGCGATGATCGGGATCAACCTGTCCCGGATCGCGGAGGAGATCATCATCTGGAACACGAAGGAGTTCTCCTTCGTGACGCTGCACGACGCCTTCTCCACCGGCTCGTCGATCATGCCGCAGAAGAAGAACCCGGACATCGCGGAGCTGGCGCGCGGCAAGTCCGGCCGTCTCATCGGCAACCTGACGGGCCTGCTCGCGACCCTCAAGGCACTGCCCCTGGCCTACAACCGGGACCTCCAGGAGGACAAGGAGCCCGTCTTCGACTCCTGCGACACGCTGGAGGTCCTGTTGCCGGCCTTCACCGGCATGATGGCCACGCTCACCGTCAACCGGGAGCGGATGGAGGAGCTGGCCCCGGCGGGCTTCTCGCTCGCCACCGACATCGCGGAGTGGCTGGTCAAGCAGGGCGTCCCCTTCCGGGTGGCGCACGAGGTGGCCGGTGAGTGCGTCAAGGAGTGCGAGGGGCTCGGCATCGAGCTGGAGGAGCTCACGGACGAGCAGTTCGCGAAGATCTCCGAGCACCTGACCCCCGAGGTCCGCACCGTCCTCAACGTCAAGGGCGCGCTCGCCTCCCGCAACGGCCGCGGCGGCACCGCCCCGTCGGCGGTCGCGGTCCAGCTCACCGAGCTGAAGGCCGATCTGGTCATCCAGCACGCCTGGGCCGTCCACAAGCAGTAGCCGCCACCGGCAGGAGCCGCCCTCGCCGCTCCTGCCGCCCGCTGCCCCCGCCGCCCTGCGGCCCGCACGCCCGCCGGAATCCGGGTCCGGGCCTGTACGTCCGCACGCGGCGGAATGCCGGAGGGGCGGCCGGAGCACTGTGCTCCGGCCGCCCCTCCGGCGCGTCCGGCTCCGGCTCAGTCGAGCGGGTGGTCCGGCTCGTAGTTGGTCAGGACACAGCCGTCGACGCTGGACTTCTCCAGCCGGTACCCGGACGGGGCGGAGAAGCCGGGAATGCAGTTCAGATAAAGGAACTGCAGCTGGTAGAGGCCGCGGCGGGACGACGGGCTGTTGGTCTCGACGGCGATGTTCTCCCCGACGAGCAGCCGGCTCGCGGTCTGCTTCAGCTTGCCGTCGTCCTTGTAGTCGGCCAACTGGGCGGCCTTCGCCTTGGTCTGGAGCAGCTTCATGTTCCCGACGGTGTCGAGCCAGCTCAGGTCGCGGGCGCGCTGCCCCGTCGCGGGCTGCCCGCACAGGGCGCGGCCGGTCACGCCCCAGTCCAGGCCACTGCCCTCCACCACCGGCGCGTAGTCGATCGACTCGATGGCGACCGCGGCGGGGTCGGTCGAGAAGTGCTGCTCGCAGTCGAGGCTGTTGCCGACGAGTTTGCGCAGCTCGGCGATGCTGCCGGCGCGCGGGAGCCCCAGGCTGCCCGTCTTGGGCTGGCCCAGCTTCTCGCCCTCGCCCGCGGGATCCTGCGGGGTCTCCAGGTTCGGGCTGCCCGATCCGTCCTCGGAGCCGACGAAGTCGCTGAGGTTGCAGTGTTCGACCAGCGGCTTCTCCCGTTTGTAGCCCTTGGGGACGGGAGCGGTCGGGTTGCAGGTCAGGACCCGCAGGTCGGAGCGGACCAGCGCGAGAGCCGTCTTGGTGCTGGTCGGGAACGCGACGAAGCCCTTGCCGACGAGGACCCGGCTCTCCAGCCCGTACGCGCCGTCACCGCCGTCGATCCTGCCGAGGACGTATTTCTTGTAGCCCTCCTGGAACTGCTTCATGTCCCCGGGAACGGCGATGACGATCTCGCCCTGCCGGACCTTGTCGCTGCAGACGCCCAGCTCCTTCACCGACCACTGCCCGGCCTTGGGGAAGTCGCCCGAGGGCATCCGGGGGTCGTCGGGGTTGTCGCTCAGGTCGTCGCAGTTGGCGAACTGCCGCAGGTGCCGCTGTGCCTCGGCGAGCGGGCCCGTACCGGTGGCGGCCGCCGTGGAGGACGATGCGGCCGGTGCGGCCGGAGGCTCGCCCTCCTTGCACGCGGCAAGTGTGGCGAGGCATCCGAGGGTGGCTGTCGCGGCGAGGGTCCGCTGGAGGCGCATGGGTCGCTTTCGTCGGTAACGTCCGGGGGGCATGTGCATGCTAAGTCGCGGCCGGAGCATGATCAAAACCCCGGCCCGCGGCGGCCGTTCACCGCCCCGCGCCACGTCCGTGCCCCGCGGCCCAGTCCGCCAGGGTGTCGAAGTCCCCGCGGGCCAGGCCGATCTGCTCGTCGATGCGCAGCAGGAGCGTGTGCGCCGGGTGGCGCAGGTCGACGTACTCGCGGTCCAGTGGGGTGATGTCGTCGTCGATCCAGGCGAAGGGGCGCTCGCCCGCGTACTCCAGGATGTACTGCGTCTTCCAGAAGGTGCCGTGCGGCGCCCGGCCGTGCATCACCGGCCAGTCGATGTAGGGGAGCCGGGGCAGGCCCAGGTGAGGGCCTATCCAGTCGTTGGCCTCGTCCTTCCACGTGGTCGCCCAGACCAGCTCGTACGCGTCCGCGAGCGCGAGCAGCTCCGCCCCGTGGCCGTGGTTCAGCCAGACCCGCAGCGGCTTCGCGCTCTCCTTCTCCGTCCAGCCCGTCGGCCGCATCCGGTGGGTGGAGTACCCCTCCGGCCGGCGCTGCACCTGGGCGGCGTAGGGGTTCAGTGGTCCGTCGACGTCGATCAGCAGCAGTGGCTTCATCCGGGCAGGATTCCCTTCCGGCCGCCCGCGGGCAGCCCATTTTCCGCAAGACTGAGACGTGCGTGTCTCAATCGGTGTATGCTTGTCTCATGGCCATGGATCGTGACCAGGTGCTCCGCGACGCGGCCGCCCTGCTCTCCCGCAAGTCGACCGCCACGATGGACGAGGTCGCCCGCGCCGCCGGAATCGGCCGCGCGACCCTCCACCGGCACTTCGCCGGGCGCGACGCCCTCGTACGCGCCCTCGAAGAGCTCGGCATCCGGGAGTTCGAGGTGGCGTTCGACCATGCCCGCCTCGACGAGGGCACCGCGGTGGAAGCGCTCAGACGCCTCGTCGCCGAGGCCGAGCCCAATGCCCAGCTGCTGGCCTTCCTCGTCACCGAGAACCAGCTTTTCGAGGGCGACGAGGTCAACGAGGGCTGGGCCCGGCTCGACGCCCGCGTCACCGCCCTGTTCCGGCGCGGCCAGGAAGAGGGCGACATCCGGATCGACCTGAGCCCCGCGTGGCTCACCGAGGCCCTCTACGGCCTCATCGGCAGCTGCGCCTGGGCCGTCATGGACGGCCGGGTCGCCGCCAAGGACTTCCAGTACATGATCACCGAGCTGCTGCTCGGTGGCGCCCGACGGAGTGTGGAGAAATGAGCCGTACCGAACAGCTGATACGTCAGACGGGGGTGGAGGAGAAGAGCCGCGGCCGCTGGCTCGCACTCTCCGTGCTCGTCCTGGCCGTGCTGCTCGTCGCGGTCGACGCCACGGTCCTCGGCCTCGCCACACCCTCCCTCAGTGAAGACCTCGAACCCTCCGGCACCCAGCTGCTGTGGATCGGCGACATCTACTCCTTCGTCATCGCCGGACTCCTGGTCTCCATGGGCTCCCTCGGCGACCGCATAGGCCGCAAGAAGCTGCTCCTCGTCGGCGCCACCGCCTTCGGCGCCGTCTCGGTCCTGAACGCCTACGCGACCAGCCCCGAGATGATGATCGTCGCCCGCGCCCTGCTCGGCGTGGCCGGCGCCACCCTGATGCCGTCCACCCTCGCGCTGATCCGCAACATCTTCACCGACCCCAAGGAACGCAGCCTCGCCATCGGCATCTGGGGCGCCACCGCCTCGGCCGGCGCGGCCGTCGGCCCGGTCGTCGGCGGAGCCCTGCTCCAGCACTTCTGGTGGGGCTCGGTCTTCCTCATCAACCTCCCCGTGATGATCGCCCTGGTCCTCGTCGGGATCAAGCTGCTGCCCGAATCGAAGAACCCGGTCGCGGGCCCCTGGGACCTCGTCAGCGTCGCCCTCTCCCTCGTCGGCGTGATCGGTGTGGTCTACGCCGTCAAGGAAGCCGCCACGCACGGCATGACCTGGGAGGTCGCCCTCGCCGCGACCCTCGGCGCGGGCGCGCTCTACGCCTTCGTCCGCCGCCAGTTCACCCTGCCGTCCCCGCTGCTCGACATGCGGCTCTTCCGGCACCGCGGCTTCTCCGGCGCGGTCCTCGCCGACCTGCTCACCGTCTTCGGCCTCTCCGGACTGGTCTTCTTCCTCTCCCAGTTCCTCCAGCTCGTGCAGGGCCGCGGCCCGCTGGAGGCCGGCCTGGCCGAACTGCCCGCCGCCATCGGCGCGGTGGCCACCGGCCTGGTCGCGGGCCGGTACGCCCGCCGGTACTCGGTGCGCTCCGTCGTGACCGGCGGCCTCGCCGCCATCGGCCTGGCCCTCGCCGTGCTGACCGTGATCCACAAGGAGAGCGGCTACCCGCTGCTCGGCGCGGCCCTGCTCGTCGTCGGCCTCGGCGCCGGCTTCTCCTTCACCGTCACCGCCGACGTGATCCTCTCCAGCGTGCCCAAGGAGCAGGCCGGTTCGGCCTCCGCCGTCTCCGAGACGGCGTACGAACTCGGCGCCGCCCTCGGCATCGCCCTGCTCGGCTCCATCGTCACCGGCGTCTACCGGGGCTTCACCGCCCCGGCGTCCGTCAGCGGACCGGTGGCCGACGCCGCGCACGAATCCCTCGGCGGAGCCGTGGAGGCCGCCAGGACGCTGGACCCGGACACCGCCGCCCGCATGGTCGGCGCCGCCCAGGAGGCCTTCGTCGACGGCCTGCGGTTCGCCTCCGGCGTCGGCGCGGCCGTACTGCTGGCCACCGCCGCGGCCGCCTGGTTCCTGCTGCGGGGCCAGCGCCTCCAGGGGGGCGTCGAGCACTGACCCGACGCCAAGGGGCGCTGTCCCGGACCGAGTTGACAGTCCATGGAACCCGGGACACCATCCCGGCGATGGAGATCAACGATCTGACCCCGGCCGAGCGCCGCGTCTGGGACGCCTTCCCGCGCGGCGACGGCGTCGACTTCCGGGAGCACCCCGAGGACAGCTCCGTGGACGGGGCCGGCTGGGGCCCGGGACGCACCCTGCGGGCCGAGGTGCTGCGGGCCCTCCTGCTGGGCGCCGCCCCCGCCGCGGAGGGCCGGGTCGCCGGGCTCAAGATCAAGGGCGCGCGGATCATCGGGAAGCTCGACCTGCGCTACGCGGTGATCGACCACCCGATCCGGATGCGTGACTGCTGGTTCGAACGCAAACCGCTCCTGTACGGAGCCCAGCTGAAGGCCCTCGTCCTCGGCTACTCCACCCTGCCCGGCCTCACCGCGGCCACCGTGCGCGTCGACGTCGTCCTGCGGCTCTCCTGCTGCCACATCAGCGGTCCGGTCCGGCTCCAGGGAGCCAAGATATCCGGCGGCCTCTTCCTCCAGGGTGCGGTGGTGGGCCCCGCGACGGGCGAGGAGGCGGACGAACCGCCGCTCCAGCTCAACCACGCGGAGATCGGCACCGACATCATCGCCAACGACCTGACCGTCCACGGCCAGCTGCGCCTCAACGGCGCCGTCGTCGGCGGCCAGATCAACCTCGACGACGCCTGCCTGCTCGCCCCGGACGGCACCGCCCTGCAGGCCGAGACCCTCACGGTCGGTACCAACCTCCAGGCCGCGCGGGCCCGGACCCAGGGCCGCCTCAACCTCACCGGATCGCGCATACCCGGCCGCCTCAACCTCGCCCGAGCCGTCCTCGACAACCCGGGCGGCGTCGCCCTTCGCGCCTCCAGCTGCACGGTCGGCGAGACGTGGCTGCCCGCCTGCGAGGACGTGCGGGGCACCGTGAACCTGCGGCGCTCGCAGTTCGACCTGCTGAACATGCGGCCCGGGACCTGGCGGGACCCGCTGCGCCTCGACGGCCTGACCTACCGCGCACTGGGCCCCCACCTGCCCGCCGAGGAGCGGCTGGCCGCACTGGAGACCGGCGAGCCCGGATACCTCCCGTACCCGTACGAACAGCTGGCCGCGGCCTACCGCACGGCGGGCGACGAGGCGGCCGCCCGGACCGTCCAGCTCGCCAAGCTGCGCAGGCACCGCCGCACACTGCCCCGGCACGCGCGCCTGTGGGGCCTCCTCCAGGACGCGACGGTCGGCTACGGCTTCCGGCCGCTGCGCGCGGCGGGCTGGCTGACGGCGCTGCTGCTCACCGGGGCCGTCGCGTTCGCGCTGGAGGAGCCGCGCCCGCTCAAGCAGGGCGAGGCGCCGGACTTCAACGCGGTCTTCTACACCATCGACCTGATGCTGCCCATCATCGGTTTCGGCCAGGAGCAGGCCTTCGCACCGAGCGGCTGGCACCAGTGGCTCTCGTACCTGCTGATCGTGACCGGCTGGATCCTCGCCACCACGACGGCGGCGGGCGTCAGCCGGTCACTGAGGCGGCAGTGACGCCGTGAGGAGCCGGGGGACTAGGCGGCCTTCGCCTTGGTCGCGTACATGTCGACGTACTCCTGGCCCGAGAGCCGCATGACCTCGGCCATCACCGAGTCCGTGACGGCGCGCAGCACGTACCGGTCGCGGTCCATGCCCTCGTAGCGGGAGAACTCCATCGGCTCGCCGAAGCGGACCGTGACCCGGCCCGGGCGCGGCATGCCGGCGCCGCCGGGCTGGAGCTTGTCGGTGCCGATCATCGCGAACGGCACCACGGGGGCACCGGTCATCAGGGTGAGGCGGGCGATGCCGGTGCGGCCGCGGTACAGCCGGCCGTCGGGGGAGCGGGTGCCCTCGGGGTAGATGCCGAAGATCTTGCCCTCTTCGAGGATCCTGCGGCCGGTCATCAGGGCCGCGACGCCGCCGTTCGCACCGTCACGGTCGACGGGGATCATGCCGGAGCCGGTGAAGAACCACGCCATGAGCCGGCCCTTGAGCCCCTTGCCGGTCACGTACTCGTCCTTGCCGATGAAGTGGACCGTGCGGTCGCACACCAGCGGCAGGATCATGGAGTCGATGAAGGTGAGGTGGTTGCCCGCCAGAATCACCGGTCCGGAGCCGGGGATGTTCTCGACGCCCTCCACGCGGGTGCGGAACATCGTGCGCATGACCGGTCCGACAGTGGCTTTGATGAGCTTCGTACGGAACAACGTGGGCCCTCCGGCATCGAAAAGCGGCTCGCGCACCCACCACTCGGCAGTAGCGCAGGTGAGGACGATACTCGCGGGTCAGCTCCGAGCGCACATCGGGTTCACGTGTCGGATACGTATTGTTGACGCGCGTTTTCGCCAAGTTCCCCGGATGTGCCCACGCGGCACCCCCCGCGGCCACCCCCGTTTGCCTACCATCGGCACGCCGATCACGACCGGCACGCTTCACGGCCCTCGGGGCCTTCACGACGAGGAGTGGCACTCATGACGCAGGGTGGGGCAGCGCGGCGCACGGTCCTGGGGGCGGCCGTGATGGCCGCCGGGGCCGGGATCACCGGACTCGCGGCGGGACCGGCCGCCGCCTCCGGGGAGGGTGGCGGGCACGGCGGCGACGGCGGCTTCCGGGACCTTCCGTACCCCACGGTCATCGGCCACCGCGGCGCCAGCGGCTACCGGCCCGAGCACACGCTCGGCTCCTACCAGCTGGCCCTCGACCTGGGGGCGGACGTCGTCGAGCAGGACCTGGTCCCCACCCGGGACGGCCACCTGGTGTGCCGCCACGAGAACGAGATCGGCGGCACCACCGACGTCGCCGCCCACCCCGAGTTCGCCTCCCGGCGCACCACCAAGTCCGTCGACGGGGTCCAGGTCACCGGCTGGTTCACCGAGGACTTCACCCTCGCCGAGCTGAAGACCCTGCGCGCGAAGGAACGTATCCCCGCCGTCCGCCAGCGCAACACGCTCTACGACGGCCAGTGGGCGGTCCCCACCTTCGAAGAGGTGCTCCGCTGGGCCGACCGTGAGGGCAGGCGGCGCGGCCGGCGCGTCTGGCTGCACGTCGAGACCAAGCACCCCAGCTACTTCCGCGGCCTGGGCCTCGGCCTGGAGGAGCCCCTGGCCCGGCTGCTGCGCCGGTACCGCCGGGACGGCCGCGACGCCGCCGTCTTCCTCCAGTCCTTCGAACCCTCCAGCATCCAGCGGCTCTCCCGGCTGGTCTCCGCGCCCCGCGTGGTCCTGCTCTCCGCCGCCGACACCCGTCCCTGGGACTTCGAACAGGCCAAGGACCCGCGTACGGTCGCCGACCTGGTCAAGCCCGAGGGCCTGAAGTGGATCGCCGGCTTCGCCCAGGGCATCGGCCCCACCATGGACCTGATCCTCCCGCGCGACGCGGCCGGCCGGCTCGGCGCTCCGACCACGCTGGTGAAGAACGCCCACGCCCGCGGGCTGCTGCTGCACCCCTATACCGCGCGCAACGAGAACAGCTTCCTGCCCGCCGAGTACCGCAGGGGTACGGATCCGGCCGCGTACGGCGACGCCCTCGGCGCCTTCCGCACGTACTTCGAACAGGGCATCGACGGGATCTTCACCGACAACCCGGACACCGGACTGCTCGCCGCCGAGGCCTTCCGCCCGGGCCGGCGCCCCGTCAACGGCTGAGCGCCGCTTCCCGAACGAGTGGGCCGCGCCCGGCGGGGAAACCGCCGGGCGCGGCCCACTCGTCCCGCTCGGCATGGACCTGTTGATGGACCCCGACCTCGTCAACGAACTGGGCCCGCTGCTCTCCGCGGAGGCGGCGGCGGAGGCCCCCGGCGCCGGAGTGGACGCGGCCGACCTGGAACAAGCCGTCTGGGTCAGGCTGTTGGAGAGCGGCCGGGGCGCACCCGATCCCGCGGACCCGGCCGAGCCGGCCCGCTGGCTGCGCCGCGCGGTACGGGCCGAGGCCCGGCTCGCCCGGCGCCGCGCCCGCCGCGAGATCCCGTACGACCACCGCCGTCACCGCGTGGAGGACCGCCGGCCGCGGGCGGGCGCCGCCGGCGGGCCCGGGCCGGAGCCCGAGGACGCCCTGCTGCACGGTGAGGAGAACCGCGCCCTCCGATCGGCCGTCGCCCGGTTGCCAGGGCGCTGTCCCGAACTGATGAAGGCACTTCTTTCGCCCAGAGACCTCACATACCGTGAAATCGCAGGAGAGTTGGGTATCTCACAAGGAAGTTTAGGGCCCGTCCGTTCCCGTTGCCTGGGATGTCTGCGCAGAATGCTCGCGGCAGAGGTTGCGGCTCCTGGCCTTCGGGGAATGGAGCGGTAGACCAACGGGCTACCAGGTGAGCTGGAGGCATGCGCACATGGGCATGAGCGTGACCATTTCGGCGGCGACTGCCGAGGACGCCGAGCAGATCTTCAAACTGCAGTACCTGGCCTTCCAGCGCGAGGCGGAGCTGTACGGCAACTACCTCATCCAGCCGCTCACCCAGTCCCTGGACTCCCTCAAGGGAGAGCTCGCGACGGACACCGTCCTGGTGGCGCGGCTCGGCGACGAGATCGTCGGAACCGTACGCGGCAGCGTGGACGAAGAGGGCACCGCCAAGATCGCCAAGCTCTGCGTCCACCCGCGCCTGCAGGGACACGGGCTCGGCGCCCGCCTGCTGCGCGCCGTGGAGGAGGCCCTCGCGAGCCCCGGCACCACCACCCGCTTCCGCCTGCACACGGGTCACAAGAGCGAGTCCAACCTGCGCCTCTACCGCAAGGCCGGCTACGTCAAGGTCGGCGGGCGTACGGCGTCCGACGGCGTGCAGCTGGTGATCCTGGAGAAGGAAGCCAAGGACCCGACCGACTTCGCGGTCAGCGCCTGAGCCCGCCCAGGTCCTGTCGTCAAAGTCCCGCCGGCGCTACTTCGACGACGGGACCTGGCGCTTGCGCAGCCAGAGCATCCCGGTGATCGGCAGGATCACCGGGATGAACAGGTAGCCCATCCCGAACTGCGACCAGACGGTCGTGTCGGGGAAGGACTCCGGGCGCACCAGCGTCCACGTGCCCACGGCCAGTACGCCCGCCAGTTCCGCGGCGCAGCACACCAGCGCCGCCCTGCGCGCCGCCTCGCCGCCGCGCACGAGCGAGTACGTGATGAACGCGTAGGCCAGCGCCGCCACCGCCGACAGCGAGTAGGCCAGCGGCGCCCGGTCGAACTCGGTGGAGATCTGGAAGGCCGACCGCGAGACCGCGCCCACCACCATCACGCCGTACAGCCACACCAGCAGCAGCCCGGGCCCGGAGACCAGCCGCTTGCGCCCGGCGGGAGTGGCGGTCGTCGTCTCGACGTCAGGCACCGGTCGTTCCCCAGATGTCGTAGAGCCGTACTTCGAGGACGGCGAGGACGACCGCGCCGGCGGCCACCGTCACCGATCCCCACTTGGTCCGCTCGGTCAGCGAGAGCAGCCCGGCGGCCGGTACCGCGGCGAAGGCGCCGAGCAGGTAGGCCACGAAGATCACCGTGCCCTCGTCGGGCTTCTCGCCCCTGGCCAACTGGACCAGCCCGATCACCAGCTGGGCCAGGACCAGAACGGTCACGACGGCCATGCCGATGAAGTGCCAGTCCTTCGTGGGCTGGTCCCGCAACGCGGCGAAACCGCACCAGGCGGCGAGGGCGAGTGCGGCCACGCCGATGGCGACCGTCAGGGCGTCGAGCATGCAGCGAGGGTATTACGGGCCGAAAGACCCGATGCGCGCGCCCCTTCCCGTACGACCGCTCCGGCGCGGCCGCGTCCCTCGCCGAGGTCGTGGTCTTGACCACAGGGCACCTTGCGAAGGCCCCCACCGGCGGCCCCCGCAGCGACCCCGCCACAAGCCCGGCGGAGCGTGTCGGCGCAGGTCAGCGATGATGACGGCAGGGTGGGACGGAGGGCGTCGGCCGACCGGCGTTGTCCGGTATGCGGCCAGATTGCGTCCGCTATCCGGACAGCTTTGATCGGTGACGGGATACGTCTGGTTTACTGGGGCCCATGACCACGACGAGCAGCCGCACCCTTGCGACCGAGGCGACGATGACGCCCGGTGCTCGCTGTATGTGTCGAATGTGCGCCTTCTGAGGGCCCCTTCCTGAGCCTCGCGCCCCGAAGCGAGACCGGCCGCGCCAGTACGTCACCACCTGATGGACAGCACGGCCCACTCATGCCCGGCGCACGCGTCGAAGCCATCGTTTCCTGACGGTTCGTCCCGTATCGCGTCCCAGATGTTTGCCCCGTGCCCGGCACCCCGCTGCGCCGTGCACTCGACAGCGACGGAATTCCTGTGATCACCACATCGGGCCTCACGAAGGTCTACCAGTCCCGTGGCCGCGAGGTCACCGCCCTGGACGGCGTCGACCTCCACGTCCGCGAGGGCGAGGTGTACGGAGTCATCGGCCAGAGCGGCGCCGGCAAGTCCTCCCTGATCCGCTGCGTGAACCTGCTGGAGCGCCCCACCACCGGCACCGTCCACGTCGACGGTGTCGACCTCACCGCGCTCGCCGGCCGCGGCCGCCGCGCCGGCAAGGAACTCCGCGAGGCCCGCAGTCGGATCGGCATGGTCTTCCAGCACTTCAACCTGCTGTCCTCCCGCACCGTCCAGGCCAACGTCGAGCTGCCCCTGGAAATCCTCGGCGTCTCCGGCCGCGAGCGCTCCCGCAAGGCCCTGGAACTCCTCGACCTCGTCGGCCTCGCCGACAAGGCCAAGGCCTACCCCACCCAGCTCTCCGGCGGCCAGAAGCAGCGCGTCGGCATAGCCCGCGCCCTGGCCGGCGACCCCAAGGTGCTGCTCTCCGACGAGGCCACCAGCGCCCTCGACCCCGAGACCACCCGCTCCATCCTGAAGCTGCTGCGCGACCTCAACGAGCAGCTCGGCCTGACCGTGCTGCTCATCACGCACGAGATGGACGTCGTCAAGACCGTCTGCGACTCGGCCGCCCTGATGAAGAAGGGCCGCATCGTCGAGTCCGGCACCGTCGCCGAACTCCTCGCCACCCCCGGCTCCGAACTCGCCGGCGAGCTGTTCCCGGTCACCGGCGCCGCCTCCGGCCCCGACCGCACGGTCGTCGACGTCACCTTCCACGGTGAGGCCGCCGCCCAGCCGGTCATCTCGCAGCTCTCGCGCACGTACAACATCGACATCTCGATCCTCGGCGCCGCGATGGACACCGTCGCCGGCCGGCTCATCGGCCGCATGCGCATCGAACTGCCCGGCCGCTACGAGGAGAACGTCGTGCCGGTGGGCTTCCTGCGCGAGCAGGGCCTCCAGGTCGACGTCGTCGACGAGGCCGACGGGATCGACAACGAACTGGCCGAACTGACCGAACAGGCCGAGCTGGCCGAGGATGGTGCCAAGTGACCTGGTCCGAGATGCAGCCCCTGCTCACCCAGGGCACCTACGACACCCTCTACATGGTGCTGTGGTCCACCCTGGTGACCGTGCTCGGCGGACTGCCCATCGGCATCCTGCTGGTCCTCACCGACAAGGGCGGCCTCCTGCAGAACCAGCCGCTCAACAAGGTCCTCGGCGTGATCGTGAACATAGGCCGATCGCTGCCGTTCATCATCCTGCTGATCTTCCTGATCCCGGTCACCACCGCGGTCGTCGGCACCTTCATCGGCCCCACCGCCATGATCGTCCCGCTCGCCATCGGCGCCATCCCCTTCTTCGCCCGGCTCGTCGAGACCGCCGTCCGCGAGGTGGACCACGGCCTGATCGAGGCCGTCGAGTCCATGGGCGGCGGCATCCCGACCCTGGTCGGCAAGGTCCTCCTGCCGCAGGCCCTGCCCTCCCTGGTCGCCGGCGTCACCACCACCGTCATCACCCTCGTCGGCTACTCCGCCATGGCGGGCGCCGTCGGCGGCGAAGGCCTCGGCTCCAAGGCCATCACCTACGGCTTCCAGCGTTTCGAGACCGGCTTCATGGTCGCCACCGTCGTGGTCCTCATCGTCCTCGTCACCGTGGTCCAGCTGATCGGCGACGGCGTCGTACGGCTCCTGGCACGCCGCGGCCGGACGGTCTGACCTCCACCACGGCCCCGGCCCCACCGATTTCCCCCCAGAGCCCGCACTTGTCGTGCTTGGGCCACCACCAGCAAGTCCTCGGTACTTGTTCAGCAAGAAAGGCACTCTTCGTGCGTAAGAACATCAAGCTCACCGCCCTCGCCGCCACCGCCACCGCGCTGACCCTCGGCCTCACCGCCTGCGGCAGCTCCTCGGACCCGTCCTCCGCCAAGGCCGACGGCGGCAAGGCCGACGAGAGCAAGCCGCTCGTCATAGCGGCCTCCCCGAGCCCCCACGCCGACGTCCTGAACTTCGTCAGGGACAAGCTCGCGGCCAAGGAAGGCCTCAAGCTGGAGGTCAAGGAGTTCACGGACTACGTCCTGCCCAACACCGCCACCGAGCAGGGCCAGGTCGACGGCAACTACTTCCAGCACAAGCCGTACCTCGACGACTTCAACAAGAAGAACAACACCCACGTCGTTCCCGTCGTGAACGTGCACCTGGAGCCCCTCGGCCTCTACTCCAAGAAGGTCAAGGCACTCTCCGACATCAAGGCCGGCCAGACCATCGCCGTCCCCAACGACACCACCAACGAGGGCCGCGCGCTCCAGCTGCTGGCCGCGAACAACCTGATCACCCTGAAGGAGGGCGTCGGCACCAGCGCGAAGCTGTCCGACATCACCGACAAGAAGGGCCTGGAGTTCAAGGAGCTGGAGGCCGCCACCGTCCCGCGCGCCCTGGGCGACGTGGACGCCGCGGTGATCAACGGCAACTACGCCATCGAGGCCGACCTGTCGCCCGCCAAGGACGCGCTCGTCCTGGAGAAGGCCGAGGGCAACCCCTACGCCAACTTCCTCGCGGTCAAGGACGGCAACCAGAACGACCCGCGGGTCCAGAAGCTCGCCAAGCTCCTGAACTCCGACGACGTCAAGAAGTTCATCGAGGAGAAGTACCAGGGCTCGGTCGTCCCGGCCTTCGGCACCCCCGCCTCCTGACCCCGCCGCCCGACCCCTGTCGGGCCCGGACGGTCATGCATCTCGGCCCCGCACGCCCCTGTCGGCGTGCGGGGCCGAGTCCTGCCCGCCCCCGGCGCCGAGTCCTGCCCGCTCCCGGGCAACCCGGCCCTGCACATCCCCCGTTCGATGCTGCATGCTGTGGCCTACGACCCGTGGATCAGGTCCCGCACCAACGGCCCCGCACCACACGGTCGCCTCGCAACACGGTCGCACCACGTTCTCAGGCATGGAGCTGCGCATGACTACCACCTTCCCGGACGTCACCATCAGCACGGACCGGCTGGTGCTGCGCCCGTTCGAGGAGGAGGACGTCACCGCGCTCGCCGAGATGATGAACGACGAGCACATCACCGCCTGGACCTCCGCGCCGCACCCCTACACCCAGGCCGACGCGTATGCCTGGGCCACCCGGGACTCCCACACCGAACGCGCCGAGGGCCGCGGCATCGTCTTCGCCGTCACCGAGTTCCTCACCCAGCGCCTCGTCGGCATCGTCCACCTCCGCAACACCAACTGGCGCACCCGCGCCACCGAGGTCGGCTACGTCACCGCGCCATGGGCCCGCGGCGAGGGCTACGCCAGCGAGTCCGTCCTCGCCGTCGCCCAATGGCTCTTCCGTGAGCAGGCGTTCGAGCGCCTGGAACTGCGCACCGCCGCCGACAACACCGCCTCCCAGCAGGTCGCCCAGAAGATCGGCTGCATCAGCGAGGGCGTCCTGCGCAACGCGTGGACGGTGCGCACGCAGACCGCCGACGGCGGCTGGGCCGACACCCGTACCGACCTGATCGTCTGGAGCCTCCTGCCCGAGGACCTGGACGAAGGCGACGACTACGACGGGTACGACGGCTACGGGAGCTACGAGAGCCACGACACCCACGGCGGCCACGGCGGCCACGGCGGACGGCCGGGCGGAGCGGTCGCCGGGCAGCGGTCCGACGCGCACGGCCACCCCGTCGGCGCCGACCGGAAATGAACCGATGACCGGGTAGTCTCACCGTGCCCGCCCCTCCCTCCCGCCCCCCCACATCAGGAGACAGACGACGATGGCCGACCGGGTCACGGTGATCGGCTGGGACGGTTCGCCCCTGACCTCGGCCGCCCGGTCCGCGCTCTCCGCCGCCACCCTCGTGGCCGGAGCCGCCCACCACCTCGCACTCCCCGAAGTCCCGCCCGCCGCCGAGCGCATCCGCCTCGGCAGCCTGGGCCTGGCCGCCCGCCGCATCGCCGGCCACCGCGGCACCGCGGTGGTCTTCGCCGACGGCGACCCCGGCTTCTTCGGCGTCGTACGCACCCTGCGCGCTCCGGAGCACGGCCTGGAGGTCGAGGTCGTCCCCGCCGTCTCCTCCGTCGCGGCCGCCTTCGCCCGCGCCGGCATGCCCTGGGACGACGCCCAGGTGGTCGTCGCCCACCCCCGTACCCTGCGGCGCGCCGTCAACGTCTGCCGCGCCCACCCCAAGGTCGCGGTCCTCACCTCGCCCGGCGCCGGCCCCGCCGAACTCGCCCTGCTCCTCGACGGAGTCCACCGCACCTTCGTCGTCTGCGAGGAACTCGGCACGGACCGCGAGCAGGTGAGCGTCCTCACCTCCGACAAGGCCGCCGACCACAGCTGGCGCGACCCGAACGTCGTCATCGTCATCGGCGGCGCGGGCCAGGCCCCGGCCGCCGACCCCGGCTGGCTGCTCGGCCAGAGCGCCGCCCACGGCGCCGACCGCGGCTGGGCCCGCCCGCAGACCGGGGCGGGGGAGGGCGAGGGGGAGTCGGCACTGCTGCACGCGGCCCAACTCGCCCGGCTCGGCCCGCGTACCGGCGACCTCGTCTGGGACATCGGCACCGGATCCGGTGGCGTGGCCGTGGACGCGGCCGCCCTCGGCGCGGCCGTGATCGCCGTGGACGCCGCCCCCGGGGCCCGCGAGCAGGTAACCGCCGCCGCGCGCAAGCGAGGAGTGCAACTGCAGTTCGTCGCCGGGCGCGCCCCGCACGTCCTGGAGAGCCTGCCCGAACCCGACGTCGTCCGCGTCGGCGGCGGCGGCGCCGAGGTCGTCGCGGCCGTCGCCGACCGCCGCCCCGAACGGATCGTCAGCCACGCCTCCACCCGCGACGAGGCGGAAGCCATCGGCCGCGTACTCACCGAACACGGTTACGACGTCGAGTGCGCCCTCCTCCAGGCCGTCGGCCTGGACCCCCGCACGTGGGCCGAACAGGACCGTTCCGTGGTGTTCCTCCTGGCAGCTCAGCGCCCTGTCGCCCGCTGAGACCAGGGCCGGGGTAGGCTGGCCGATCGTCGTACCGCGCGGACGTTCCGGGCATCACGACACGGCCTGGACGCGCGACGTGGCGCAGTCCACAGAGGACCGTGGTGGTTATGGCCGCCACGATCGCCAACGGGCGCGACAATGCTTACTGGTTGTCGCGCAGGCGCACGTGAGACGGACTCGTCGCACCCGCGACACCGCACGGCAACTCCGCTCGGAGGCCTCGTGGGCGACCGGGTGATCGAAGAGGCAACACGATGGGCGAGGGGTAAGCATGACTGACACCGGCCAGGTCCCGGGCGAGGGTCTCCCGGACAACACGGGCATGGTGGATCAGCAGGGCATCCCCGCCCCGGTCCAGATCCCCGCACCCATGCCCGGTTATGCCTTCCAGGACCTCATGGACAATCCGGCCGAGCCGGAGGACGAGGAACTCCTGCTGATGCCGAGTGCCCAGGGCTCCTGGAGCGACCCGCAGGTCGTTCCGCAGGCCCCCGCCTTCCCCGTGCAGCCCCAGCACGCCGAGCAGCAGATGTACGCCGACGCCTCCTACGGCGCGGGGACCGCGTACGCGGGCGCCCCGGCGGCGTACCCGGAACCCGCCGCGTACACCGAGTTCCCCCAGCCCGCCTTCCCCGAGGGCTCCTACAGCGCGGGCGCCCACGAGACGGGCGGCCGGGACTCCGGAGCGCTCGACCTCGGCGGGCTCGTGCCGCCGCCCGCCGCCCCCGCCGCCCCCGCGTCCCCCGTCCGGCGCCCGCTGCACATGGGGCCGCCCGTGCCCGATGCCACCGGCGGAGTCGTACGCTCCCTCGCGGACCGCGGCCCGGCCGCGACGCCCGCCACGCCCGCGCCGGCCGCCCCCCTCGCCCCCGCGGCGCCCACGACCCCGCTCCACCAGGCCGGCCCCCCGACCATCGGGCCCGAGTACCTGGACGTCCCGCGTGCGGAGGCCGCCCAGGACCCCGCTGCCCCGCAGCTCGGCGAGGTCCCGCCGCAGGCCGGCACGCCGTGGACGCCGGAGCCGGTGCCCGCGCCGGAGCCGGTTGCCGCGCCGGAGCCGCCGTCGGCAGAGGCGGCACAGGCCCCCGAGCCGGTGGCCGCCCCCGAGCCCGTCCAGGTTGCCGAGCCCGTCCAGGCCGCCGTGGAGCCGGAGCCGGTGCCCGCAGAAACGGTGGCTCACGCCCAGACGCAGCCCGAGGCCGTACCGGCCGAGGCGCTCCCCGTGGCGGAGGGCCCCGAGCCGGTCGCTGCCGAGGCACCGGCCGTCGTACCCGTGGCCGTCGCTCCGGTCGCTCCCGTGGAGCCGGTCGAGGCCGCCGAACCGGTCGGGGCCGTCGCCGCCGAGGCGGTCCAGTCGGCGCCGGTCGAGGCAGCCCCCGTCCCGGCCGAGCCGGTGGCCGTCGAGCCGCAGCCCGTGGCGGCCGCCCCCGAAGAGCAGCCGGTGGCGCCTGTCGCGCCCGAGCCGGTTCAGCCCGAGCCGGTTCAGCCCGAGCCCGTCCAGCCGGAGCCCGTGGCGGTCGCCCCTGCGGAGCCGGTGGCGGCCGTAGCCGCTGCCGTCCCGGTCGAGCCGCAGCCCGTGGCGGCCGCCCCCGAGGAGCCGGTCGGGCAGGTTGAGGCCGTCGAGCCCGAGGCACAGCTTGAGGCACAGCCCGAGGCGGAGCCCGCGCCCCAGCCCGGCCCCGAGGCCGAATCCGAAGCCGAATCCGAGGCCGCCGAGGCGGTCGTCGAGGCGGAGCCCGCCGCCGCCGGCGAGCCGGCCCCCGGCTACGCCGACGCCGAGCGTGAGGCAGTCCTGCGCGTGATGCGCGAGCGCCGCGACATCCGCAAGGGCTTCCGCACCGACCCGATCCCGCACGAGGTGTTGCTCCGCGTCCTGGAGGCGGCCCACACCGCGCCCAGCGTCGGCCACTCCCAGCCCTGGGACTTCGTCGTCATCCGCTCCGCCGAGACCCGTCGGACGATGCACGAGCTCGCCCAGCGCCAGCGCGAGGCCTACGCGAAATCGCTGCCCAAGGGCCGGGCGAAGCAGTTCAAGGAACTCAAGATCGAGGCCATCCTCGACACCCCGGTGAACATCGTCGTCACCGCCGACCCCACCCGCGGCGGCCGCCACACCCTCGGCCGGCACACCCAGCCGCAGATGGCCCCGTACTCCTCGGCCCTCGCCGTCGAGAACCTGTGGCTCGCCGCGCGCGCCGAAGGCCTCGGCGTCGGCTGGGTGAGCTTCTTCGACGAGCGCGAGATGGTCCGCGAGCTCGGCCTGCCGGAGCACCTGGAGGTCGTCGCGTACCTGTGCGTCGGCTACGTCGACGAGTTCCCGGAGGAGCCCGAGCTGGCCCAGGCCGGCTGGTCGCAGCGCCGCCCCCTCTCCTGGGTGGTCCACGAGGAGACCTACGGCCGCCGCGCGCTGCCCGGTGAGGAACCGCACGACCTCCTCTCCGAGACGGTCGCCGGCATCCGCCCGCTCGACGCGAAGGCGCTCGGCGAGGCCTGGGAGCGCCAGAAGCGCATGACCAAGCCGGCCGGCGCGCTGGGCATGCTGGAGATCATCTCGGCCCAGCTGGCGGGCCTGTCCCGGGTCTGCCCGCCGCCGATCCCCGAGCCGGCCGCCGTCGCGATCTTCGCGGGCGACCACGGCGTGCACGCCCAGGGCGTCACCCCGTGGCCGCAGGAGGTCACCACGCAGATGGTCGCCAACTTCCTGGGCGGCGGCGCGGTCTGCAACGCCTTCGCCAACCAGGTGGGCGCCGAGGTCTGCGTCATCGACGTCGGCGTCGCGGGCGACCTGCCCGCCACCCCGGGCCTCCTGCCCCGCAAGGTACGCCCGGGCACGGCCGACCTGTCCACCGGCCCGGCGATGACCCGCGAGGAAGCGATCGCGGCGATCGAGGTCGGCATCGAGACGGCCCGCGACCTGGTCGCGGCGGGCAACAAGGCGCTCCTCACGGGCGAGATGGGCATCGCGAACACCACGGTCTCCGCAGCCCTGATCTCGGTCTTCACGGGAGTCGACCCGGCGGAGGTCACCGGCCGCGGCACCGGCATCAACGACGAGACGCACGCCCGCAAGGTCGACGTCGTACGCCGTGCCCTGGAGCTCCACCAGCCCGACCCGGCGGACCCGATCGGCGTCCTCGCCGCGATCGGCGGCCTGGAGCACGCGGCGATCGTGGGCCTCCTCCTGGGTGGCGCGTCCCTGCGCACGCCGGTGATCCTGGACGGCGTCAGCGCCGGGGCCGCCGCGCTGGTGGCCCGTGCCATCGCGCCCGAGTCGCTGTCGGCCTGCATCGCCGGCCACCGCAGCGCCGAGCCGGGACACGTGGCGGCCCTGAACAAGCTGGGTCTGCGCCCCCTGGTCGACCTGGACCTCCGCCTCGGCGAGGGCACCGGAGCCCTGCTGGCCCTCCCGCTGGTCCAGAGCGCGGCCCGCGCGATGCACGAGGTCGCCACGTTCGACTCGGCGGGCGTCACGGAGAAGTAGGCCCGGCCCGGGCCCTGCGGGCGGGCGCCGTTCAAGGAGCGGTGCTCCGCCTCGCACCCCCGCAAGAGGTCCCCGCAGGCCGAGCGAACCCATCGCCGAGCGCCGGTCCGGTCCGGCTCAGGGTCCGCGAGCCGAGGAGACCTGCCGGAGGGGCACCGCCCCACCGCGAAGCCGCCTCGAACCCCGCCCTCCGGGCCGGGACACCCGGGTCCGGGAGGAGCCCCGATCCTTGAGCCGGACCGGCGCAGATCCAGCCCCGCCGGCGTCTGAGGCGCGGGGTCCGGGGCGGAGCCCCGGGAGGCCGGGCGCAGCCCCCGTCCGCGCTACGGGACGGCCCGCGCCGTATGGTGGACCCGCACCGGATCACCGCACGTCAGTACACCGCCGCTCCAACGCCGCAGCGGCACGCACAGAACCGCCGCCTTCAGGAGCCGCACCGCCATGGCCGACACCCCCGCCTACCCCGTAGGACTCCGCCTCGCCGGCCGCCGCGTCGTCGTCATCGGCGGTGGCCAGGTCGCCCAGCGCCGCCTCCCGGCGCTCATCGCGGCCGGCGCCGACGTCCTGCTCGTCTCGCCCTCCGCCACGCCCTCCGTGGACGCCATGGCCGAGACCGGCGAAATCCGCTGGGAGCGCCGCCGCTACCAGGACGGCGACCTCGCCGGTGCCTGGTACGCCCTCATCGCCACGCAGCACCGCGACGTCAACGAGCAGGCATCCGCCGAGGCCGAGCGCGAGCGCGTCTGGTGCGTCCGCGCCGACGACGCCTCGGCGGCCACCGCCTGGACCCCGGCCACCGGCCGCATCGAAGGTGTCACCGTCGCCGTGCTGACGGGCAACGACCCGCGCCGTTCCGCCGCCGTGCGGGACGCGGTGATCGAGGGCCTGCGCGACGGCAGCCTCGCCGCCCCCGGCCACCGCCACAAGTCCACCCCGGGCGTCGCCCTCGTCGGTGGCGGCCCCGGCGACCCCGACCTGATCACCGTGCGCGGCCGCCGCCTCCTCGCCGAGGCCGACGTGGTCATCGCCGACCGGCTCGGCCCCCGCGACCTGCTCGACGAACTCCCCCCGCACGTCGAGGTCATCGACGCCGCGAAGATCCCGTACGGCCGGTTCATGGCCCAGGAGGCCATCAACAACGCGCTGATCGAGCACGCCAAGGCCGGCAAGGCCGTGGTCCGGCTCAAGGGCGGCGACCCGTACGTCTTCGGACGGGGGATGGAGGAGCTGCTGGCCCTCGCCGAGGAGGGGATCCCCTGCACCGTCGTGCCCGGCATCTCCAGCTCCATCTCGGTGCCCGCGGCCGTCGGCATTCCGGTCACCCACCGGGGCGTGGCCCACGAGTTCACCGTGGTCAGCGGCCACGTCGGCCCCGACGACCCGCGGTCCCTCGTGGACTGGGCCTCCCTCGCCAAGCTCACCGGCACCCTGGTGGTCCTCATGGGCGTCGACAAGATCGGCCTGATCGCCGAGGCGCTCGTCCGGCACGGCCGCTCCGCCGACACCCCCGTCGCCGTCGTCCAGGAGGGCACCACCGCCGCCCAGCGCCGGGTGGACGCCACCCTCGCCACGGTCGGCGAGACGGTCCGCGCCGAGGAGGTCCGCCCGCCCGCCGTCATCGTCATCGGCGAGGTCGTCCGTGTCGGAGCCCCGGACCTTCCCCCCACCAGCGCCTGACAGGCCGTTGGCACCGCACCCAGGACAAGGCAGTATCACCCTGTGGCTGATCTCATCACCATCACCGACCCCGACGACCCGCGCCTGCGCGACTACACGGGCCTGACCGACGTCGAACTCCGGCGCAGGCGAGAGCCCGCGGAAGGCCTCTTCATCGCCGAGGGCGAGAAGGTCATCAGACGGGCCAAGGACGCCGGGTACGAGATGCGCTCGATGCTGCTCTCCGCCAAGTGGGTCGACGTCATGCGCGACGTCATCGACGAGCTCCCGGCACCGGTCTACGCCGTCAGCCCCGACCTTGCCGAACGCGTCACCGGTTACCACGTGCACCGGGGGGCCCTCGCCTCCATGCAGCGCAAGCCGCTGCCCACGGCCGAGGAACTCCTGGCCACGACCCGCCGCGTGGTCGTCATGGAAGCGGTCAACGACCACACCAACATCGGGGCCATCTTCCGCAGCGCCGCCGCCCTCGGCATGGACGCGGTGCTCCTGTCGCCCGACTGCGCCGACCCGCTATACCGGCGCTCGGTGAAGGTCTCCATGGGCGCGGTGTTCTCCGTGCCCTACGCCCGCCTGGAGGCCTGGCCCAAGAGCCTGGACTCGGTGCGCGAGGCCGGCTTCAAACTGCTGGCGCTGACCCCCCACGAGAAGGCGACGCCGATCGAGGTGGCCGCTCCGCAGTCCCTGGAGCGGGTCGCCCTGATGCTCGGTGCCGAGGGCGACGGCCTGTCGACGCGGGCGCTGGTCGCTGCCGACGAGTGGGTGCGCATCCCCATGGCCCACGGTGTGGACTCGCTGAACGTGGGCGCCGCCGCGGCGGTCGCCTTCTACGCGGTGGCCCAGGGCCGGTAGCCGCCCCCTGGCGCTACAGCTTCTGGGCGGCCGCGATGCCCAGCGCCACGACCAGCGTGACCACGATGAACACGATCAGGCGCTGGCGCATCAGCTTCGGGTCCGGCCGCGAGGGGCGCCGTCCCGTGCCCGTCGTCCTCGGCGCCGGGCGGCCGCCCGTGCGTCCCGCGGTCGGCCGGGAGGACGGGCCGCCGGGACTGCGCGAGTTGCGCGAGGAGGAGGGCCGCGAGTGCGGGCCGCCGGGTGCGCCGCCCTGGGCCGCCCTGGGCGCGCTGCCGCCCGTACGACGCTCCGCACGCTGCTCCGAGTGGTCCGGGGCGCCCTCGGGCAGCCGTTCCGTCCTCGCCCGCTGCGCGGGCGGGCGGCCGTCCGACAGCCCCTGAGCCTCGCGGGCCGCGATCTCTTTGAGCCGCATCGACAACTGGAGCGTGCTGGGCCGCTCCTCGGGGTCCTTGGCCAGGCAGGCCCGTACCAGGGGCGCCAGTGCGTCCGGGACGCCCTGCAGGTGCGGTTCCTCGTGCACCACGCGGTACAGCATGACCTCGGAACTGCCGTGCCCGAAGGGCGAGTCGGCGGTCGCCGCGTAGGCGAGGGTGGCGCCGAGCGCGAAGACGTCGGTGGCCGGGGTGACGGCGGCGCCCCGAACCTGCTCGGGTGCGAGAAACCCGGGGGAGCCGACGGCCGTACCCACATGGGTGAGGGTGCTCGCCCCGGTCGCCCAGGCGATGCCGAAGTCGATGATCCGCGGGCCCTTGGGGGACAGGAGGATGTTCGAGGGCTTCAGGTCCCGGTGGACGACCCCCGCCTCGTGGACGGCGACCAGCCCCTCGGAGAGCGCGGCGCCGACGGCGGCGATCTGCGCGGCCGTCAGGGGGCCCTCCTCGGCGACCCTGTCGTGCAGCGAGGGCCCGGGCACGTACTGCGTGGCGAACCACGGCCGCTCGGCCTCCAGGTCCGCGGCGACCAGGCGTGCCGTGCACCCGCCCCGGATCCGCCGGGCCGCGGACACCTCGCGGGCGAACCGCGAGCGGAACTCCTGGTCCTCGGCGAGGTCCGGCCGGATGACCTTGAGGGCGACCCGCTGCCCGCGCCGGTCCGAACCCAGGTAGACCACGCCCATGCCGCCGGCCCCGAGCCGCCGGTGCAGTCTGAACGAGCCGACGACACGCGGGTCCTCGCGCCGGAGCCGCATCATCGCCATGTCCACCCCGCTGACGGTCGTCCTGTTGACGTGGCACAGCTTACGGACCATCCGCCATGCGTGCTCAGAGGCCGCGCCCTCGTCGGGAGATTCGATCGTCAGTGCGGCACAGCACACTTGAGGGAGTCTCAGGGATCCGCGGACCCGGTCCGGCCGTGGCCGACGGGGGGCTCAAACGGCCCTTCAGGCAAGGGGATTGGCGCACCACGGCAGGCCGGCGCGCACCGGAGCGCGCGCCGGAGCCGCCGCGACCCGAGTCGATCTTGCGGATGCCCGGTCGACGGACACGCATGAACAGGGAGTGACGGAAGTGAGGGAAGTCACTACCCTCCGGTCATCCCCTCGGGGAAGACCCCGACGCAAGGGGGACGCTCTCCACCCAGGGGTGTACACGGCGGGGCCGCCGTCATCCTCCTGGAGGCCCGGCAATGGGTACGAGGGCATGAGGCCGGCGGCCGCCCGCCCGCCTAGTGTTGAAGTCAAGCGGCGGGTGATGCACTCGTCCCCCGAGGTCAAGAGCCCGCCGCTGCCAGACGACAGGGAGAGGGCCATGGCGGGCATCGCACGGCAGGGACGCAAGGCATTCGCGTTCAACAGCCATGAGTCCGGCACCCGCCACCCACTGGTGGCCGCGGCCATGGTGCTCCCCCTGGCCGCGCTGCTGCTCTTCCTCTTCGGAGGATTCGATCAGCTGGCGGCACAGGCGTCGTCCGTGGGCATGATGCCGGGGCGCTGAGCGGCGCCCCGGGCCCGGGAGAGCGGCCCGGGCCGGGACATCGGCCTGTCGTACCCCGTGGGGACGGGGGCGCGACGGACGGCAGGTGAAGGGTGCTGCCCGTACGACTGGGGAGTCGTACGGGCAGCACCCTTTTTGACGCCCGCACACCCGTGTGGAGGAACGCGAGAGCCCCGGCCGTCGAAACGGCCGGGGCTCTCCGGTGGTGCGCGATACTGGGATTGAACCAGTGACCTCTTCCGTGTCAGGGAAGCGCTCTCCCGCTGAGCTAATCGCGCGGGACCGCGGTGCGAAACCGCAGGTGGTACGTGTACTGCGTGCGCGATACTGGGATTGAACCAGTGACCTCTTCCGTGTCAGGGAAGCGCTCTCCCGCTGAGCTAATCGCGCGGGGATCCTTGCGGACCAGTGGACGATACTGGGATTGAACCAGTGACCTCTTCCGTGTCAGGGAAGCGCTCTCCCGCTGAGCTAATCGTCCTTGGAGGTGGAGACGGGATTTGAACCCGTGTAGACGGCTTTGCAGGCCGTTGCCTCGCCTCTCGGCCACTCCACCATGGAGCTGCAGGGGTTCTCGGGAAGATCCCCCACTTCGAGCGGACGACGAGACTCGAACTCGCGACATCCACCTTGGCAAGGTGGTGCTCTACCAACTGAGCTACGTCCGCAGGTCACCTTGTTCGCTCCGGGGTGTTCCCCCTTCGCTCCCTGGCGACGTGTTGAACTCTAGCGGATTCCCCGTCCAGCTCAAAAACGCGTTTCCGCAGCGTGCTGCCGCTCGATCACCACAGGTCACCCGGCCGTCACCGCACCGGCGCGGTCGCGTCGCCGGTCATAGACTCGCAGCCGTGCACGACCTGCCCCCCATGGCCCGCTTCGGCGGCCTCCTCGCGACCGACCTGCGGGATGTCACCAGTGACCCCGCCGCCCTCGACTCCACCGGCTTCTGGGCGGTGGCCGCCGACTTCGAAGGGCGCCTCGTCTGCGCGCGTTTCGGGGACGTGCGACCCGACCCCGTCCCCGATCCCGCGCCCGGTGCCTGGAGCGGTCCCGACGCCGACCGGTGGACCTCCTCGCTCGATCGCGCCGCGTACCTCGCCGGAGTACGCCGCATCCGCGAGCACATCGCGGCCGGCGAGGTCTACCAGGCGAACCTCTGCCGGGTGCTGTCGGCGCCGCTGCCCGACCCGGACCGCGCCGACGTCGACGCCCTCACCGCGCTCCTCGCCCGCGGCAACCCCGCACCCTTTGCAGGAACGATTCGCCTCGCCGCTCACGGCGTGGAGATCGCCACCGCCTCGCCCGAGCTCTTCCTGCGCCGCAACGGCCGGCGGGTCGAGTCCGGACCCATCAAGGGCACCGGCCGCACCGTCGCCGACCTCCTGCCCAAGGACCACGCCGAGAACGTGATGATCGTGGACCTCGTACGCAACGACCTCGGCCGGGTCTGCGCCACGGGCTCCGTATCCGTTCCCGAGCTGTGCGCCGTCGAGGAGCACCCCGGCCTCGTACACCTCGTCTCCACCGTGAGCGGCGAACTGGCCGACGGCACCGGCTGGCCCGAACTCCTCGACGCGACCTTCCCGCCCGGATCCGTCACGGGCGCGCCCAAGTCCTCCGCCCTGCGGATCATCGAGGCCCTGGAGACCGCCCCGCGCGGCCCCTACTGCGGAGGCATCGGCTGGGTCGACGCCGACCGCGGCGCCGGCGAGCTCGCCGTCGGCATCCGTACCTTCTGGATCGACCGGGCGGCCCCCGGCGGTCCCCGCCTGCTCTTCGGCACCGGGGCCGGCATCACCTGGGGGTCCGACCCCGACCGCGAGTGGGCCGAGACCGAGCTCAAGGCCGCCCGCCTGCTGCGGGTCGCGGCGGGCCGGGAGACCAGCGCGACCCAGGGGGCGAACGGCACCACCGGAAGGACAGCACCATGAGAATCTGGCTCGACGGAGCCCTGAGGGACGTCGACAGCGCGACGGTGTCCGTCCTGGACCACGGGCTCACCGTGGGCGACGGCGTCTTCGAGACGCTCAAGGCCGTTCGCGGCCGGCCCTTCGCGCTCACCCGCCACCTGGAACGGCTGACCCGCTCGGCCCGCGGCCTCGGCCTCCCCGACCCCGACCTCGACGAGGTGCGCCGCGCCTGCGCCGCCGTCCTGGAGGCCGAACCGGTCGAGCACGGGCGGCTGCGCCTCACCTACACCGGCGGCGTCGCCCCGCTCGGCTCCGACCGCGGCGACGCCGCGCCCACCCTGATCGCCGCCGTCGCCGCGTCCCCCCGCCGCCCGGACACCACCTCCGTCGTCACGGTTCCCTGGGTCCGCAACGAGCGCTCCGCCGTGGCCGGCCTGAAGACCACCTCGTACGCCGAGAACGTGGTCGCGCTCGCCGCCGCGTACCGGGCAGGGGCCTCCGAGGCGCTGCTGGCCAACACCGTCGGGCGGCTCTGTGAAGGCACGGGCTCCAACGTGTTCGTCGTGCTCGACGGGGAACTGCACACCCCGCCCCTGCAATCCGGCTGCCTCGCCGGCATCACCCGGGCCCTCATCGTCGACTGGGCCGGCGCCAAGGAGACCGACCTGCCCTTCGAGGTGCTCGCGGAGGCCGAGGAGGTCTTCGTGACCTCCTCGCTGCGCGACGCCCAGGCGGTCGTCCGCCTCGACGGCCGCAAACTCGGAACCGGAACGGGAACCGGTCCCGGACCCGTCACGGCCGAGGTCATGCGGATCTTCGAGGTGAAGGCCGGCGCGGACCTCGACCCGTGAGCCCCCCGATCCGTGAACACCGGTCCGCGCACACCAGTGACGTGGAGCCGCGGGGCAGGTAGAACTCCAAGTGATGACCACCACCCTGCGGCCCGCGCAGCCGCTCCAGCGAAACAGTGACGGCACCCGGCGGCAGACCTACGAGGTCCGGGTCAACAGCCGTCGGGTCGGCACGCTCGAACTGGCCACCCGGTCCGCCGCCCAGCCCTCCATCGGCGTGATCCGGGGGCTGCGGATCGAGGAGGGCGACCGCCGGCGCGGCCGCGGCACGGTCGCCGCGCTCGCCGCCGAGGAGGTGCTGCGCTCCTGGCGCTGCACCGGGATCGCGGTGTCGGTGCCCGCCGACGCCGAACCGGCGCTGCGGATGGCCGCGGCCCTGGGCTACCGGGAGACCGGCCGGATCATGGTCAAGGAACTGCCGGCGCAGCCGCCGGGCCTCCCGGCGGGCAGCGTCGGCCGGCCGATGACCCGGGCCGAGTTCGACGCCTGGCTCGAACCGGGCATCGTGGAGTACGGCCGCCGGCTCGTGGCCCCGGGCATGACCGACGAGCAGGGTGTGGCCGCCTCCCGAGCCGAACACGCCAGGATGCTGCCCGACGGCCCGGACACCCCCGGAGCGGACTTCCTCCTGCTGGAGACCCCGGCGGGGGAGACCCTGGGCACGGTGTGGATCGGGGAGTGCGAACTGCCCGGCCTCGGCGCCGTCCCGTACGTGTACGACGTCAAGGTCGCCCCCGAGCACCGCGGGCAGGGCCACGGGCGGACCCTCATGCTCCTCGCCGAGCGGACCGTCCTGGCCGCCGGAGGCTGCCGGCTGGGCCTGCACGTGGTCGAGGGCAACACCCCGGCCCGGCGGCTCTACGAGTCGCTCGGCTACCGGGACATCGCGGTGAACGCTTCCAAGGAGCTGATCTAGGGAGTGTCGCCGAAGCGGCGTCGGCCGGCCGAAGGGCGGGGCGGGCGCCCCGCCGGCCAGGCGGGACTTTGACGACGCGATCTAGGACGCGGTCAGACGGTCGACGATCTCCTCGATGCGGGCGCGCAGGCCCTCCTGGCTCTTGCCGCCGTCGATACGCTCGCCGTCGATCACGTACGTCGGGGTGCCGGTCACGCCGATCGCCTTGCCCTCGGCCTGGTCGGCGTCGACGATCAGGATGTGCCGTCCGTCGATCAGGGCGGTGTCGAACTCCTCGACGTCCAGACCCAGACCGCGGGCCACGTCCAGCAGCACGGGCTCGCCCTTCTCGGCCAGCTCCGCCGTACGGGCCAGCAGGGCCTCCGCGTAGGGCCAGCCCTGCCCCTGCTCGGCGGCCTCCTCGGCCGCCTGCGCGGCGGCGAACGCGTGCTTGTGCTTCTCCAGGGGGAAGTGGCGCAGCCGGATGTCCAGCCGGTCGCCGTAGCGGGCCCGCAGGGCGCGGACGTCGTCCAGGGCGCGGTGGCAGTCCGGGCACTGCAGTTCGCACCAGACGTCGAGGATCACGGAATCGGTCATGCGAACAGTCTCCCAGCCCCCGCCCGCCCCACCGACCGGCACCTGCGGAGGACCCCGACCCCGAGATCCCCCGGAGATCCGTACGGAAGCGGCCCAGCGCCTGGCCCGTACGGCGGCGGGCGGTGCACGATGGACGGACGGGGACAGATCGCCCCGCCACCGAGAGTCCGGAGGACCGCATGCTTGCCGAGACCATTTGCTCCGCGGTGTCCGCGGCGGGCCTGGGCATCGCCGCTGTGACCGCCTACCGCAGGCGGTTCCTGGCCGCCGCGCGGATCACGGCGTACGCGCTGGTGCCGGTCGGCCTCGTGATGACGGGTGTCGTGGAGTGGCTGACCGGCATCGTCTTCAACCCGACCGTCTGGCTCGGATTCGGGCTGCTGGGCCTGGCCTGGCTGATCCTCGCCACCACCCGGGCCGTGGAGCGGCGCCGCCCTGGCGGTGCCGGCGAGCCCGTGAAGAAGGCGAAGACCGGCCCCTCCCCGGAGGCCGTCGCCCCGGCCGCCTCCAAGCCCTCCCTGGGCAGCGCCGGCCCGACCCGGGCCCCCGCGGACGACTTCTCCGACATCGAGGCCATCCTCAAGAAGCACGGCATCTGACCCGCCCGCCGAGGCGCGCCCGCACGGATCCCACGCTCTCGGGTCTCTGTCACCGAGTGACAGTGGTCGAGTCCTCGGGCGGAAGCGGGGGCGCACGCCAGGGGCACGCGGTGCAGGTTGCGGGCGCGGCCTCGGCGCGCGGTGTCGGCGCGGAATGCACGCCGGGGGGTGAAACGGGGGCGGAGAGGGCGGTGCGTCCACGAGATCGAGCGAACTGCCGCGCGAGTGTTGGCGTGTTGAGGGGTGCGGGGCGGCGCGCTGCGCCATCATCGCCCCGACATGTTCGAGACATCGCAGAGTGACCCCGCGGTGCCCGTCGCGGTACCCGACCCTGTCGCCGACGAGCCGAGGGGCTGTCTGTTCGCGCTTTCCCAGCCACCCCTGATGATCTTCCTAGCGGTGATCGGAATCCTGTTGCTGCTCGCCGCCGTGCACGATCTCTTCCTGCTCTGACGGTCCCGCGTCGGCCTCCTTGCGGCGGGCCCGGTACGCCGCCACGTGCAGCCGGTTCCCGCAGGTCCGGCTGTCGCAGTAGCGCCGGGACCGGTTCCGCGAGAGGTCCACGAAGGCGCGCCGGCAGTCGGGGGCCTCGCAGCGGCGCAGCCGCTCCTGTTCCCCGGAGACCACGATGAAGGCCAGTGCCATGCCGCCGTCGGCCGCCAGGTGGTCGCCCACCGACGCGCCCGGCGCGAAGTAGTGCACGTGCCAGTCGTAGCCGTCGTGGTCGGTCAGCTGCGGGGTGGTGCCCGCGGTTGCCACCAGCTCGTTGATCAGCACGGACGCGGCGCGGGCGGTCGGCGCCGCGAAGACCTGGGCGAACTTCGAGCGCACGGTCCGCACACCGGCCAGATCGCGGGCGCCGAGCTCACCGACGTCGCTGATCGAGTACTCCTGGACGAAGTCGCGCAGCGCGCCGATGTCCGAGAGCCCGTCGGGCTGGTCAGATTCGGCCGCGGTGTTCACCAGCGCGACGACGACGTCGAGCGCGCGACGGGTGTCGTGTGGGATCTGCACGGTGTCTCCCTGGGGGCCGGGCCTGCGGCGACGGGCGCCGCCGATGCCGCCCGACAATAGCCGGTCCCCGCACAGCACACAGGCGCCGTCCTCGCGGGTGGCTTCCGCGGGAACAGCGCCGGGCGCAGGCGTATGTGGTTGTCCGCTCCGCACCGTCGCCCCGAGTCGGACGGTGCCGAGCGGCTGAGAGCCTGGCTCAGCTTTCGGCCAGGATGTGGGAGAGCTCCTTGTCGAGGTCGAAGTGCCGGTGCTCGGTCCCGGGTGGAACCGCGGCGTCCGTCCGCTTGAGGAACGACTCCAGGGCTCGGGCGGGTGCTTCGAGAAGCGCTTCTCCCTCCGGTGAGCTCAGGGCGATGCAGACGACGCCCTGACCGTGACTGCGGGAGGGCCAGACGCGGACGTCGCCGGTACCGGTGGGCCGGTGGAGGCCCTCCGCGAGGAGGTCGCGGGCGAACACCCATTCGACCGTCTCCTCGGCGCCGGTGTGGAAGGTGGCGTGCACGGCGTAGGGGTCGGCCGTGTCATACCGCAGGCCCGCGGGAACAGGCAGTGAGGACTCGCTCGACACAACGAGGCGCAGGTGCAGCTCGCAGCTGACCGTGGTGTTCATAAGCGCCAGGGCCTTTCGCTCAGTGTGCGCTCGGGGATTCGCACGTCGGCGAAATCGACATGCCACCTACGGTGTCGTTGTAAACCCCTCTGACCGTTTTGCGGACCTCTGGGTCCCTCGGACGGCGGATCCAAACCGCCGTTCCCGTGTGCTTCCCGCTCGGGTAGATTCGACCTATGAATACGGGGAGTGACCGCGGAACGAACGAGTCCGCTACCGGTGACGCCGCCACGGAAGCCACCGCACAGGCCGCCGGCGAGAACGGCAAGGAGGCGGCGGAGGAAAAGCCGCACGTCTCGAAGGCGCCCGCCTTCATCAAGGCCCGCAAGAGCCTGCACCTCAGCTGGCAGGTCGGAGTCTTCGTCGTCGGACTCGCGGTGATCGCCGCCGGCGTCGCCATGCTCGTCCTGCCCGGCCCCGGCTGGGTCGCGATCTTCGCGGGCCTGGCGATCTGGGCCACCGAGTTCGCCTGGGCACACCTCGTGCTGCGCTGGACCAAGCGCAAGGTCACCGAGGCCGCCCAGAAGGCGCTCGACCCGAAGGTGCGCCGCCGCAACATCATCCTGACCACCGCGGGCCTCGTCATCGCGGGCGCCCTGATCGGCTTCTACCTGTGGAAGTACGGGCTCGTCCTGCCCTGGGACCTCAAGGACCAGTGACGGTCAAAGAGCACCGCTGACATGGGGTAATGTTTGCGGTGCGTCCGGGCGATTAGCTCAGTGGGAGAGCACTTCGTTCACACCGAAGGGGTCACTGGTTCGAACCCAGTATCGCCCACCCGGACCAGAGGCCCGGAGACTTCACCGTCTCCGGGCCTCTGGCGTTCCCGCCCGGACACGACCTAGCGCAGCCGCCCGATCACGGACCGCAGCCTGCGGGCGTCGCGCAGCCGCTTCTCGTACGTCGCGCCCACCGCCAGCAGCAGCACGCCCGCCAGGGCCGGCGGCACCCAGCGCGGCAGCGCCCCCGCGACCTGCACCACGTACGGGGCCAGCTCGTGCACCGCCACCGCCGCAAGCACCGCGCCGCCCAGCAGGAGCGGGGCCTGCAGCCGCCACCGGCCGCCCGCCAGGGTCACCGCCAGCGCGGCCACCCCCAGCACCAGCGGGCGCACCCAGCCCGCGTCGCCCCAGGCCGCCAGCAGGCTCGGCAGCAGCGTCGCCGCCAGCCCCGGTCCGTACGCCGTCCAGGACGAGGCCCGCGCGTCCCGGCGCCTGCGCAGGAAGCCCACCGCGAGCGCGGACACGGTGACCGGCAGCGTGTAGGCCTCCGGGGCCGTGATCCCGGCCTCCGCCAGCCGTACCCACGTCGCCGCCGCGAACAGCGCACCCGCCGCCCAGCCCAGCACCCGCCGCTCCGGCCGCACCGCGGCCCCCGCGCAGACCACCCCGGACAGCGCCAGGACCAGCGCCAGCGTCCCGGGCCGCCCCGCGGACAGGGCCAGGGCCAGGACACCCGACACGGCCGCCGCGATCTCGGCCGGCAGCCGCACGGCCCCCAGCCGCGGCCCGAGGGCCGCCACCAGCGCCGGCACCGCGAGCACCGGCAGCGCCCACCAGACCACCGCCAGGTCCGTCACCGCGGCAGCCGCCACCAGCAGCCCCGTCGCGTAACCGACCGCGCACACGGCCGCCCCCGAGCGCACCCACCGCGCGGCGGCCCCGTACGCCGCTCCCGCCGCACAGGCCGCGCCCAGCAGGCCCCAGACCGCGAAGGTCGCCGTGCGGCCGTCCAGCGCGCCCAGGGACACGTTCACGGCCCCCGCCAGCGCACACCCGGCCGCTGCGATCCCGGCCCCCCGCCCGGAGGAGCGCAGGGCCAGGGCCCCCGCCGCGCCCGTCACCGCGAGCTGCACCGCGAACACCGCCGCCACCGGGAACCCCAGCAGCACCGGCGCCGAGAACAGGCCCGCCCAGGCCGGCACCACCGCCAGAACTCCGGGCTCCGGCCGCGCCGACACCCGCGACAGCCACCAGGCCGCCGCCGCCGTCAGCAGCAGCCCCACCGCGGGCGACGCCCCCGGACCGTACGGGTCCGCCGCCGGGGTGGTCGCGGCCCACACCTCCTCCAGCACCCGCAGCCGGGCCGCCAGCACCGGAGCCACCGCCGCGCCGGCCGCCAGCGCGCCGAGGGCGCCCACCACCGCACCGGCCGCGACCGCTCCGCGCCGCACCGCCTCCGGCAGCGCGGGCACCCGTACCGCCGCCAGCAGCGGCAGACCCACCAGCAGGTGCGCCACCACCGCCCAGCCCGGTGCGAGCTCCGGCCGGGCCACGCCGGCCACGGCCACCACGGCCGCCACGCCGCCCACCAGCGCGGCACCCCAGACCCGCGGCTCCCGCCAGGCGGCCGCCGCGCCCAGGGCCGCGCCCGCCAGCAGCAGCGCCGCCGGAGCCAGGGCCTGCACCGCCGACCCCGCCGACCACGACTGGACCGCCCCGACGAGCAGCGCCGCCGAGCCCAGCAGCGCCGCCGGGACCGCCGCCGCCCGGACCCGCAGCGCCAGCGCCGCGTCCAGCGCCGCCGTCACCAGCAGCGCCCAGCCGAGCCCCAGCGGGCCCGCCTGCCAGGCCACCGCCGCCAGCGGCAGCGGCAGCTGCGCCGCGACCACCGCCGCCGGCAGCGGTATCCGCAGCGTGCGCAGCGCCGACCCGTACCCGGCCCACACCGCCGCCAGCACCGCGGCCGCGCCGGCCGCGTACCCGGTGCCGTCCGCGTCCGGCATGCCGACCGCGTACAGGGCGTACGCGTCCAGCACCGTCAGCAGCAGCCCCACGGCGGCCACCGACTCCGCCGTCGACCGCAGCCCGCGGCGCAGCAGCACCGCGGGGGCGGCCAGCGCCGCCGCCGTCACCACGGCCAGCACCGCCGAACGCCCGGCGATCCCCATGGACCCCCAGCTGACCAGAGTGAACGCCAGCGCGGCCACGGCCAGGAGCACCGCGCCCAGGGTGAGCAGCACGTTCTGCGCGCCGGGAGCCGAAGCCTCCTTCGCCGGGCCGGCGGACCGGGCGGGCGGGGCCGGCGAACCGGACGCGGCGGGCCCCCAGGGGGCCACCGCCGCACCCGACTGCTGGAGCAGACGCAGCAGCCAGTCCCGGCGGGCCAGCAAATACAGGCGCCGGGCATCGAGTTGGGCCAGCTCACGGTCGATGAGCGCCAGCTCTTCGGCCGGCGGCAGAGGGGAGTTCATATGCGGAGTGTGGCGCCCGTCACCCGGTCGGGGCATGGGCGGGGGTACTCAAGTACGCCCTGAGTACCCCCGGGCGGGCCCGGCCGGGGAAGCGGTTTGAACCAGCCCCGAGGCTTCTGTATTGTTCAGTGCGTTCCCGGGCGATTAGCTCAGCGGGAGAGCACTTCGTTCACACCGAAGGGGTCACTGGTTCGATCCCAGTATCGCCCACCGGGTCAGGCCGGTCCGTCGACGACGGACCGGCCTTCCGCATGTCCGGGCCTCCTGCCCGGCTACGCGGCCGCCGACAGGTCCGGCCGCAGCGGCCAGTGCGGATCAACCGGCTCCGGGGTCCCCTGCCGCGCGAACCACGCCTGCAGACCGCGCGCCTGCGCCGCGTGCCACACCGCCTGCAGCGTGTGGAGTTCGGCCGGCGTCAGCCGCTCCAGCCGCGAGGCGAACCGGCGCCCCACCGCCCGTACGAGCTCCAGCGAGGCCAGCGCGTCCGCCGCCGCGTCGTGCGCGCCCTCCAGCTCGATCCCGTAGTGCGCGCACAGGTCCGTCAGCGTCCGGCGGCCCTTGCGGTACCGGTCCAGGTGCTTGTCCAGCACCCGCGGGTCCAGCACCGTCAGCGGCCGGTTGTCCAGGTATCGCGACAACGACGACGCCCGGTGCCGGCGCAACTCCCGGTCCAGCAGCGTCAGGTCGAACGGGGCGTTCATCACCACCACCGGCCGGCCCGCGATCTGCTGCTCCCCGAGCGCGCGGGCTATCTCCTCCACCACCGGCGCCGGCCAGCGCCCGTGGCGCTGCAGGTGCTCGTCGGTGAGGCCGTGCACTTCCGTCGCGCCCGCGGGCACCGGCACGCCGGGATTGACCAGCCAGCGCGTCGTGCGGACCCGGCCGCCCGCGCACTCCTGCACGATGAGCGCGGCGGACACGATCCGGTCCTGCTCCACGTCCACCCCGGTCGTCTCCGTGTCGAATGCGGCCAGCGGGCCCTCATACCAGCGGTTCATGGCGAACTCCTCGTCCCCGGTCGGCAGTTGGGGTGCAGCCGGGCGCCGCCGCCTCGGAACGTGCCGCCCCTGCCCGAATCGGTGATACCCGGGCTGTTTGTTCCGTACGCCGTTTGCCGCGACCCGGGTGCGGAGACAACCTTCATGGGAGGCCGTACACATGACCGGTCGTCACCCACCCACCACCGAAGGCAGAGCCCGGAAGGCACGGGGAGCCGGCCATGGCGCTCGCACAGCCCGAACCGGGCGGGGTGCTGGCGGGGCGGATCGAACCGCGGACCGGTACCGGTACAGGTACACCGGACGGGACGCGGGCCGTACCGCTGCGCGGCACACTCGCCACCACCGCCTGCATGGAGACCCTCCAGGTGGGATACCTGCACGCCGTCGCCGCCGCGGCCGGCTGCTCGCTGTCCCAGCCCTTCCCGGACAACGGCGTGGACTGGCACGTCAGTCACGGGGCCCCCGAGCACGTCGTCGACGACGAGGTCACCGTCAAGGTGCAGTTGAAGGCGACCTACCAGGTACCGCCCCGGCCGCCCGGCCCCACCTTCGCCTTCACCCTCGACAACGAGCACCTGGTGAAGCTGGCCCGCACCCCGGTCGCCGTCCACAAGATCCTCGTCGTGATGCTCGTCCCGCGGGAGCGCGACCAGTGGCTCGCCGCCGGACACGACCGGCTCGACCTGCGGCACTGCTGCTACTGGACCAATCTCGCCGGACACCCGGTGACCGGCCGGCGCCGGACCACCGTACGGATACCGACCGCGCGGATCTTCGACGACCGGGCACTGTGCGAGATCATGACCCGGGTCGGGTCGGGAGGGACACCCTGATGCACTGGCACCCGTCGAACCTCGAACCACTCCTGCCCCCGGACCACGCCCGCCCCGGGCACTTCCCGGCCTTCCCGCAGTCCGCCGTGCCCGATCCCGCACAGGTCGACCCGGCCGTGCTCGGCGCGCTGCTGCACCGGCACGGATGGCTGCGCCGGGGCGGGGCAGCCGGCCGGTACGGGCGCTGGACACCGCCCGGGTACGCCGGCACCAGCGTGCTCGTCCCCGAGAACCGGGCCTTCCCCGACTGCGCCGACCTCCTGGAGGAGGCGCTGACCGCGCTCTCGCGCAGCACGCTCCCGTCCGCGCGGGAGGTCCTTTACGGGCTGAGCGTGCCCAGCGACGAGATCCGCTGGGAGCGGGAGGTCCCGCCCGGGGCGTACGGCCTGGAGGGCGAGGCCGCCTGGACCGTGCAGGAGCAGTTGCGCTCGGCCGCACGGCAGTTGCTGCTCGCCGGGGCGCTCGCCGTACGGGCGAGGGCCGGCTACTACGGCGCCCGCCACCGGGCCCAGGCCGAACGGGCCCTGGACCCCGTCCTGGTGGGGCCGCAGCCGGGCGGGCGGCATCTGAGCGCGTACGTGCCGGTGGACGGCGGGCGGGGCATCGTGACGCGGCTGCACCACGCCCTGCACGCGGCCCGCGAGGCCGCGGACTACCAGCGGGCCACCGGCGGCATGGAGGCCTTCGACGCCGCCGTGGGCGCGGGGGTCAGCCGGGAGCTCGCCGAGGCGCTGATCGCGCTGGTGCGGGGCTCGGAGGGTGCCCGCGTCGGGCTGGCCTGGGCGCCGGCGGCGGGGGTTCCGGCGGGCTGCGCGGCGCGGCCCGAGCCGGTGGAGTTCTCCCCGGGCGACCTGCCGGTCCTGCGGGAGGCGGCGGCGCGCTACACCCGCGGCGAGCCGGCCGTGCCGGTGCGCGTCGCGGGGGCGGTGGTCCGGATGCGGCGCTCGGCCCCGGGCGGCGGGGGCACGGTCCGGCTGCGGGTCCTCGCCGGGGCGGAGGTCCCGTACGTACGCGCCGCGCTCGACGAGGAGGCGTACCGGGTGGCGGGCCACGCGCACCTGGTGGGCCTGCCGATCCGGATCAGCGGGCGGCTGCAGCGGCGGGGCGGCTTCCGGAGGCTCACCGATGCCAGGGACGTGAGCCCCGTACCCCTGGACGAGGTCGAGCGGGACCGCCTCATGAAGTCGCTGGACGAGTCCTTCGACCCGGCGGACGTACTGCCGTCGGACGACTGAAGGAGGCCATGGTCAGTCCCGGGGCGGGGGAGAAGTCCGCGCCGCGGACGAAGCCGAGGCCTTCGTAGAGGCGGACGGCGGGGGCGTTGGCGGCGCCCGTGGTGACGTTCACGGGGCGGCCGGGGAAGAGCTCGGCGAGGGCGTGGCGCAGCAGCAGGGAGGCGACGCCGCGGCGGAAGAAGGCCGGGGCGACGCAGAGCCGGTCGATGCCGATGCCTGCGCCCGTGCCGGTGCCGCCGTCGGGCACCTCCTCCCAGGCGAGGAAGCCCGCCAGCTCCCCGCTCTCGGAGACGGCCCCGACCCAGCGCAGGTCCTGCGCGCGCATCTCGGGGAGACTCTCGTGCAGGGCGGGGATCCCGTCGAAGCCGATGATCTCCGCCTCGACGGCGTACGCGGCCCGGCCGATCCGGTGCACGGCGCGGGCGGTGGCGTCGTCGGCCAGGTCGAGCGGGCGTATCTGGGGGCTCGGCATACGGGTCCCTCCGGGGGCTGGGGCGCCCCCACGCTACCGGTGGCCCCCGGCGGCGGCCCGCAATTTCCGCTGGCGGCGCCTGCCCGTCCGGGCCGGAGACGGCCGGGACCTCCGGACCTGCCCGGCCATGCCCCCGCTCGGGCCGAGCGGGAGCTCGCCTGGGGCGGGCCCCTTGGGTTGCGCGGGCATGCCGGTTCGGGTCGGGCGGGGGCTCGGTGCGGGGCGGTGCCCTTGCTGCGCGGGCATGGCTCGGGCTGGGCGGGTCCGTGTGGGGCGGTGCCTTGGGGCTGCGCGGGCCATGGCGGTTCGGGCAGGAGGCCGGGCTTCGGGGCGGGGTGGTGCCCCTCCGGGGTGTCTCCTCGGCTCGCGAACCCTGCGCCGGTCCGGCCCGCTGGTCGGCGGTGGGTTCGCCCGGCCTGTGGGGACTACCCCGCCCCACGGGCCGGGGCCTTGGCCACGGCTCGCGAGCACGGGTCCGGGCCGGGCCCGGGAGGAACCGTTTAGCGGCGCAGCCACTCCGCTCGGTACGATTCAGGCGCGCGGCGTTCGCTCGCGCATCCCCTGAGTCAGGAGAGACCGGTGTCAGACGTCCGTGTGATCATCCAACGCGATTCCGAGCGGGACGAGCGCGTGGTGGCCACGGGCACTACGGCGGCGGAGCTCTTCGCCGGCGAGCGCACCATCGTCGCCGCCCGCGTCGCGGGCGAGCTCAAGGACCTCGCGTACGAGGTGCAGGACGGCGAGACCGTCGAGCCGGTGGAGATCTCCTCCGAGGACGGCCTCAACATCCTGCGCCACTCGACCGCGCACGTGATGGCGCAGGCCGTGCAGGAGCTGTTCCCCGAGGCCAAGCTCGGCATCGGCCCGCCGGTCCGTGACGGCTTCTACTACGACTTCGACGTGGCCCGGCCCTTCACCCCGGAGGACCTCAAGGCCGTCGAGAAGAAGATGCAGGAGATCCAGAAGCGGGGCCAGCGCTTCTCCCGCCGCGTCGTCAGCGACGAGGCCGCCCGCGAGGAGCTCGCGGACGAGCCGTACAAGCTGGAGCTCATCGGCATCAAGGGTTCCGCGTCCACCGACGACGGTGCGAACGTCGAGGTGGGCGGCGGCGAGCTGACCATCTACGACAACCTGGACGCCAAGACCGGCGAGCTGTGCTGGAAGGACCTCTGCCGCGGTCCCCACCTGCCCACCACCCGCAACATCCCGGCGTTCAAGCTCATGCGAAACGCGGCCGCCTACTGGCGCGGCAGCGAGAAGAACCCGATGCTCCAGCGCATCTACGGCACCGCCTGGCCGTCGAAGGAGGAGCTGAAGGCCCACCTCGACTTCCTCGCCGAGGCCGAGAAGCGCGACCACCGCAAGCTCGGCAACGAGCTCGACCTCTTCTCCGTCCCGGACGAGATCGGCTCCGGCCTCGCCGTCTTCCACCCGCGCGGCGGCATCATCCGCCGCACCATGGAGGACTACTCGCGCCGCCGGCACGAGGAGGAGGGCTACGAGTTCGTCTACTCGCCGCACGCCACCAAGGGCGCCCTCTTCGAGAAGAGCGGCCACCTGGACTGGTACGCGGAGGGCATGTACCCCCCCATGCAGCTCGACGGTGGTACCGACTACTACCTCAAGCCCATGAACTGCCCGATGCACAACCTGATCTTCGACGCGCGCGGCCGCTCCTACCGCGAACTGCCGCTGCGCCTCTTCGAGTTCGGCACCGTGTACCGGTACGAGAAGTCCGGCGTCGTGCACGGCCTGACCCGGGCCCGCGGCTTCACCCAGGACGACGCGCACATCTACTGCACCCGTGAGCAGATGGCGGAGGAGCTCGACCGCACGCTCACCTTCGTGCTGAACCTGCTGCGCGACTACGGCCTGACCGACTTCTACCTGGAGCTGTCCACCAAGGACCCGGAGAAGTTCGTCGGCTCGGACGAGGTCTGGGAGGAGGCCACCTCGGTCCTCCAGCAGGTCGCCGAGAAGCAGGGCCTCCCGCTGACCCCCGACCCGGGCGGCGCGGCCTTCTACGGCCCGAAGATCTCCGTGCAGGCGCGCGACGCCATCGGCCGTACCTGGCAGATGTCGACCGTGCAGCTCGACTTCAACCTGCCGGAGCGCTTCAACCTGGAGTACACCGCCCCGGACGGCTCCCGCCAGCGCCCGGTCATGATCCACCGCGCGCTGTTCGGCTCGATCGAGCGGTTCTTCGCCGTGCTGCTGGAGCACTACGCGGGTGCCATGCCGCCGTGGCTTGCCCCGGTCCAGGCCGTCGGCATCCCGATCGGCGACGGGCACGTGGAGTACCTGCAGGAGTTCGCCGCCGAGGCGAAGAAGCAGGGCCTGCGGGTCGAGGTGGACGCCTCTTCCGACCGGATGCAGAAGAAGATCCGCAACCACCAGAAGCTCAAGGTGCCGTTCATGATCATCGTCGGTGACGAGGACATGGCGGCGGGGACGGTCTCCTTCCGTTACCGCGACGGTTCGCAGGAGAACGGCATCCCCAAGGACGAGGCGCTCGCCAAGCTGGCGAAGGTCGTCGCCGACCGCGTCCAGGTCTGATAGTGACGAGGGCCCCCGGAAGTGATCACTTTCCGGGGGCCTTCCTCGTCCGCGCGGGCAAGGTCATATGCTGCATGCCATGACGACTGAGCCGGAGCAGCAGATCGGGGTGGGCACGCAGGACGCGTTCCAGCGTCTGTGGACGCCCCACCGGATGGCCTACATCCAAGGGGAGAACAAGCCGACCGGCCCGGAGGCCGGGGACGGCTGTCCCTTCTGCGGGATTCCGGAGATGTCCGACCAGGACGGCCTGGTGGTGGCGCGGGGCCGGCACGTCTACGCCGTACTGAACCTCTACCCGTACAACGGCGGCCACCTGATGGTCGTGCCGTACCGCCACGTCGCCGACTACACCGAGCTCGACGCCCCGGAGACGGCCGAGCTGGCCGACCTCACGAAGCGCGCGATGGTGGCGCTCCGCAAGGCCTCGGGGGCGCACGGGTTCAACATCGGCATGAACCAGGGTGCGGCGGCCGGCGCCGGCATCGCCGCGCACCTGCACCAGCACATCGTGCCGCGCTGGGGCGGGGACACGAACTTCATGCCGGTGGTCGGGCACACCAAGGTGCTGCCCCAACTCCTGGCGGACACCCGCCAGATGCTCGCCGACGCCTGGCCGGTCGGCTGATCGGGCGCCGATCAGGCGCTGTCCGGGTGTGACGCGCGCCAGGTGCCGAGCACCTCGTCGACGTCGAACTCGCTCAGGCCCAGGGGCGGCCCCGGCGGCGGCATGCGCAGGGCCGCGCGGATCTTCTCGTTGATCTCCGTGAGGACCGTCCGGGCCCGCTGCTCGGTCCGCGCCGCCAGGGCCGCCCTCAGGGCGTCCTCGGCCTCCTTGCGCAGCGCGAGCGCCGGGGGCAGGACGGCGAGGCCCTCGCGGGTGCATCTTGTCCTTGACCCACCACAGGTCGTCGTAGGGCGCGTCGAGCGAGGCCAGCGGCTTGCCGAAGCCCGGCAGCTCCGCGAAGTCGCCGCGTGCGGTGGCCTGTCTGATCTGCCGGTCCACGAAGGACTCGAAGTCCACGCCAGGCGGTTTGCGCTCGGTCACGGTTGCCTCCTCGGGCCGTCTCCTCCTCCACCCTAGCCAGGCCCTCCCCTGCTAGGCGTCGTACACGTCCGCCTTCCGCGGCGACGGCTCCTGGATGAGGCCGCTCATGATCGAGGACCGGTTGGTGAAGCGCTCGGTGTCCACGCCGTTCTCCTCCAGGACCTTGAAGGTCGCCGTGTGGATCGACCTCAGGACGGGGGCCACTGTGCGCAGGGCGTCGTCTGCCATGAACCGGTGGCGCCACATCGAGCTCGCCCAGACGTGGCGCAGGCCGAACGGCTCGGGCAGGACGAGCTTGCCGCCGAAGAAGTCGAGGACCGGCGGGTACCAGGTCAGCGGTGCCCGTACGGCGAGGCGCACCACCTCCTGGGTGTCCACCAGCGGCAGCGGCTTCTCCACGGTCTCCCAGAAGCGGATGCTCTTGGGCACCTCCACCACCGGGGCCTTGGACTTGGTGGTGAACAGGCCGTGTACGGGGCCCAGGGCGTGCGCGGTGACGTCCACGCGCAGGGTCTTGTAGAGCACGGTGACCGTGACCAGCATGTTGATGATCAGCTGGCCGTCCCAGAGCGGGTACTGGATGCCCAGGTAGTGCCGGTTCCCGGAGTTGAACTGCTGCTCGTTGCAGATCCGGGTGACCTCGTGGGGCTTGACGAGGAAGGCGTCGACGTTCTCGCCGGTGGGGCGGGCCACCTCGGCGGCGCCCTCGCCGACCGGGGTGACGATCCAGTGCTGGATCGCGGCGGGCGGGAAGCCCCCGGTGTGCAGCGGGCCGCGCTCCAGCTTGCGCAGCTGGGCGTCGATCGCGCGTATGACGTCCCAGGCCCGGAAGGGGTGGATCTCCTTGGCCTCGTCCTTCGGGGCGAGCTCCTCGGCCATCTGCCAGTTCCCCCAGCGGGTGCCCATGCCGAGGATGCCCTTGGGGCCCGCGTAGAAGACCTGGTTGCTGCGGTCCTCCGCGGTGAGCTTGGCCAGCTGGTGGCGCAGGTCCTCACGGGCCTTCTCGTCGGGGTTGCCGGGCACGGCCTCCGGGATCTTGGCGGCGACCCCGCCGCCGGACAGCAGCCCGTCCCAGCGCTCGCGCAGGTCGCGGGCGGTCGACTCGCAGATGCGGCGGGCGAGCAGCCAGCCCAGTGCGGGCGCGATGACCATGCCGCGGACGTAGAGGCCGAGGAACCCGGTGAGCGGCAGCCTGAACATCAGGACGGCCACCACGAGGCCGACGCCCACCAGCAGCACGGTGCCCAGCCAGGAGTGCTTGCCGTCCTTCGAGGACAGGGACTTGCGGAGCTGGAAGAGGCCCAGCCACAGCAGCAGCCCCGGCAGGAACAGCACACCGCAGACCAGCATGATCAGGCGGAGCCTGCGGTCCCGCTCCTTGCGGATCCGGGACGCCGCCAGGCAGTGCTCCACGACCGTCTGCGGGTCGGCGCCGAAGGACTGGATGAGCGGCTTGCGGCCGGCCCCCAGGGTGCGCGCCTCGACGGCCCGGCAGAAGGCCTCACCGAGGCTCGGCTCGAAGAGCGAGAGCTTCGGGGGTTTCACCGTGGCCGGGTGGTTCTCGCTGTTGGCCCCGAGTATCGCGTCGAGCTTGCTGTCCTTGCCGCCGTCGCGGTACGCGGCCGAGGCGAGGGCGTTGGTCGCCGCCGTCTGCCCCCCGCCGTTCTGCAGAGGAATCTGCGCGCCGGGCCTGAAGTCGAATCCGTCGTCCGCCACCGCTGCCCCCATCGCTGTGCGTTCCTGCTCTTTTGGTGCGCCGACGAGCCTATCGGCGGATCTCGCCCCACGGTCATGGGACAGGGAAATGCCGCCCACCGCAAGCTGGTCGGGTGGGCGGCTCTTCCTGGGGATCACCCCAACTAGCTTCCCTTCTCCGCCTGTTCGCGCACCTTCTCCGCGATCTGGGGCGGCATGGGCTCGTGCCGGGCGTAGGCGCGGGCGAAGCGGCCCGTGCCGTGCGAGACCGAGCGCAGCTCGACGGCGTAGCGGCTGATCTCGATCTCGGGGATCTCGGCGCGGACCCGAGTACGCCCGGACCCGGCCTGGTCGGTGCCGACGACACGGCCGCGGCGGCCCGCGAGATCGCTCATGACGGGGCCGACGTACTCGTCGGGGATCAGGACGTCGAGCTCGGCGACCGGTTCGAGCAGGTCGATGCGGGCCTCGGCGGCGGCCTCGCGCAGGGCGAGGGCGCCGGCGGTCTGGAAGGCGGCGTCCGAGGAGTCCACCGAGTGCGCCTTGCCGTCGAGGAGGGTGATGCGTACGTCGACCAGCGGGTAGCCCGCCGCGACCCCGCGGGCGGCCTGGCTGCGCACGCCCTTCTCCACGGACGGGATGAACTGGCGGGGCACGGAGCCGCCGACGACCTTGTCGACGAACTCGATGCCGCTGCCGGGCGGGAGCGGCTCCACCTCGATCTCGCAGATGGCGAACTGGCCGTGGCCGCCGGACTGTTTGACGTGCCGGCCGCGGCCGGCCGCCCTGGCCCCGAAGGTCTCGCGCAGGCTCACCTTGTGCGGGACGGGATCGACCTGGACGCCGTAGCGGGTGCGCAGCCGCTCCAGGGCGACGTCCTGGTGGGCCTCGCCGAGGCTCCACAGGACGACCTGGTGGGTGTGCGGGTTCTGCTCCAACCGCATGGTGGGGTCCTCGGCGACGAGCCGCGCCAGACCCTGCGAGAGCTTGTCCTCGTCGGCCTTGCTGTGGGCCTCGATGGCGAGGGGGAGCAGGGGCTCGGGCATCGTCCAGGGCGCCATGAGGAGCGGGTCGTCCTTGGCGGAGAGGGTGTCGCCGGTCTCCGCACGGCTCAGTTTCGCCACGCAGGCCAGGTCGCCGGCGATGCACCGGTCCAGGACGCGCTGCTGTTTGCCGAAGGGGGCGGTGAGGGTGCCGATCCGCTCGTCTGCTTCGTGCAGGGAGCGGCCCTCGTGTCCGCGGTCGGCGACGCCGTTCCCGCTGACGTGGACGGTCTCGTCGGGGTGCAGGGTGCCGGAGAAGACGCGCACGAGGGAGACGCGGCCGACGTAGGGGTCGGAGGAGGTCTTGACGACCTCGGCGACCAGGGGCCCGGCGGGATCGCAGGTGACGTCGGGGCGGGCGGAGCCGTCGGGACGGGTGACCGGGACGGCGGGGCGCTCCAGGGGCGTGGGGAAGCCGCCGGTGATCAGTTCGAGCAGTTCCACCGTGCCCAGGCCCTGCCGGGCGCCGTCGGCGGCGGGCGCGGCCATCAGGACGGGGTGGAAGGTGCCGCGGGCGACGGCGCGCTCCAGGTCGTCGACGAGGGTCTTCAGGTCGATGTCCTCGCCGCCGAGGTAGCGGTCCATGAGGGTCTCGTCCTCGCTCTCGGCGATGATCCCCTCGATCAGGCGCGAACGGGCCTCGGTGATGAGGGCCAGCTCCGCCGGGTCCGGGTCGCGCTCCACGCGCTCGCCGGAGGCGTACTCGTACACGCGCTGGGAGAGCAGGCCGAGCAGGCCGGTGACGGGCGCGTGGCCGTCCGGGCCGGCGGGGCCGTGCAGGGGGAGGTAGAGGGGGATGACCGCGTCGGGGTCGTCGGCGCCGAAGATCTCGCCGCAGACGGCGGTCATCTGCGTGTAGTCGGAGCGGGCGGCCTCCAGGTGGGTCACGACGATGGCGCGGGGCATGCCGACGGCCTCGCACTCGTCCCAGACCATGCGGGTGGCGCCGTCGATCCCGTCCGAGGCCGAGACGACGAAAAGGGCCGCGTCCGCCGCGCGCAGACCGGCCCTGAGTTCCCCGACGAAATCGGCGTATCCGGGGGTGTCCACGATGTTGATCTTGATCCCGTCCCATTCGACGGGGACGAGGGAGAGCTGGATGGAGCGGTGGCGTCGGTGTTCGATCTCGTCGTAGTCGGAGACGGTGGCGCCGTCCTCGACCCGACCGGCCCGGTTGACCGCTCCGGCGGTCAGGGCGAGGGCTTCGACCAGCGTGGTCTTGCCGGATCCGCTGTGGCCGACCAGCACGACGTTCCGTACGGAAGAGGGGCGGTCGGCCGTCAGTGCCCTGCCGGCGGCTCCGGCTTGGTGTGATGTGGCTCCCATGGTGCTCGTGCCTCCCGGTGGTGACGGTGAGGAGGTGGGTTCCTTGTCCCCGCGCATGAGGAATGCGCGGTTCTACGAGCTTTGCACTGCTGTCACATCGCGTCCATACGTCGTACCGGGGCCGTACCCGTGGCGCACGGGCAGCGGTCCACGGCATGAAGAACGCCTTACGGGCGAGAACCGGTGGGTGCGCGGCGTTCCGGCGGCGGCGTGCTGGCTACGATGGGCCAGCCGGTGGCCGTGGTGGCCGTGCGGCCCAGCGACCCTCCGGGAAGGCCATGCTGAACAAGTACGCGCGTGCATTCTTCACGCGTGTTCTCACGCCATTCGCCGCATTTCTGCTCCGGCGGGGGGTGAGCCCGGACGCGGTCACCCTGATCGGCACGGCCGGAGTGGTGGCGGGCGCACTGGTCTTCTTCCCCCGCGGGGAGTTCTTCTGGGGCACCATCACCATCACCCTCTTCGTCTTCTCCGACCTCGTCGACGGGAACATGGCCCGCCAGGCCGGCATCTCCAGCCGGTGGGGCGCCTTCCTCGACTCCACCCTCGACCGGGTGGCCGACGCGGCGATCTTCGGCGGCCTGGCCCTCTGGTACGCGGGCTCCGGCAACGACAACGCGCTGTGCGCGGTCGCGATCTTCTGCCTGGCCAGCGGCCAGGTGGTGTCCTACACCAAGGCGCGCGGCGAGTCGATCGGGCTGCCGGTGGCCGTCAACGGGCTCATCGAACGCGCCGAGCGGCTGGTGATCTCGCTGGTCGCGGCCGGCCTGTCCGGACTGCAGGCCTTCGGGGTGCCGTCCTGGATCGGCGTCCTCCTGCCGATCGGCCTGTGGGTGGTGGCCGCCGGCTCGCTCGTCACGCTGATCCAGCGCGTGGTCACGGTACGGCGCGAGTCCGCCGAGGCCGACGCCGCGGCCGCTCCCGAGGGCGGCGCCGCCTGATGGGTACCGCACAGGACAAGCTGGTCGACGGGCTGTACGGGCTGGGCTGGGCCGGAGTCAAGAAGCTGCCCGAGCCCGCCGCGGTCGCCCTCGGCCGACGGATCGCGGACTATGCGTGGAAGCGCCGCGGGAAGAGCGTGCTGCGGCTGGAGTCGAACCTGGCCCGGGTGGTGCCCGACGCCGGCCCGGAGCGGCTGCGCGAGCTGTCCAAGGCCGGCATGCGCTCGTACATGCGGTACTGGATGGAGTCCTTCCGGTTGCCGACCATGGACCCGCGGCGGTTCGGTACGGACGTCGAGTTCAAGGACGAGAACATCCTGCGCGATGCCCTCGCCTCCGGGCGCGGAGTCGTCGTGGCCCTGCCGCACCTCGCCAACTGGGACCTCGCCGGGGCCTGGGCCATCGGCCACATCGGCGTGCCGTTCACCACGGTCGCCGAGCGGCTCAAGCCGGAGACCCTCTACGACCGCTTCGTGGCCTACCGGGAGAGCCTGGGCATGGAGGTCCTGCCGCACAGCGGCGGCGCCGCCTTCGGCACCCTCGCCCGGCGGCTGCGCTCCGGAGGCCTGGTCTGCCTGGTGGCGGACCGGGACCTGTCGGCCTCCGGCGTCGAGGTGGACTTCTTCGGCGCGAAGGCGCGCATGCCGGCCGGGCCGGCGCTGCTGGCCCAGCAGACGGGCGCGGTGCTGCTCCCGGCGACCCTGTACTACGGCGAGACGCCGAAGATGTACGGCCGGATCCACCCCGAGGTGGAGGTCCCCAAGACCGGGACCCGGGCCGAGAAGACCACCGCCATGACCCAGGCGGTGGCGGACGCCTTCGCGTGGGGCATCGCCGAGCACCCGGAGGACTGGCACATGCTGCAGCGGCTCTGGCTGGAAGACCTGGAGGAGCGCACGCAGTGAAGATCGGCATCGTGTGCCCGTACTCGTGGGACGTGCCGGGCGGCGTCCAGTTCCACATCCGGGACCTCGCCGAGCACCTGATCGGCCTCGGCCACGAGGTGTCCGTGCTGGCCCCGGCCGACGACGAGACCCCGCTGCCGCCGTACGTGGTCTCCGCCGGGCGGGCCGTGCCGGTCCCGTACAACGGCTCCGTGGCGCGGCTGAACTTCGGATTCCTGTCGGCCGCCCGGGTCCGGCGCTGGCTGCACGACGGCACCTTCGACGTGATCCACATCCACGAGCCGGCCTCGCCCTCGCTGGGACTGCTCTCCTGCTGGGCGGCGCAGGGGCCGATCGTGGCCACCTTCCACACCTCGAACCCGCGCTCCCGGGCCATGATCGCCGCTTACCCGATCCTGCAGCCCGCGCTGGAGAAGATCAGCGCGCGGATCGCGGTGAGCGAGTACGCGCGGCGCACGCTGGTGGAGCACCTGGGCGGGGACGCGGTCGTGATCCCCAACGGCGTGGACGTGGACTTCTTCGCGAAGGCCCGGCCCAAGGCGGAGTGGGGCGGTCAGACGCTCGGCTTCATCGGCCGCATCGACGAGCCGCGCAAGGGCCTGCCGGTGCTCATGGCCGCCTTCCCGAAGATCGTCGAGGCCTGCCCGGACGTACGGCTGCTGGTCGCGGGCCGCGGCGACGAGGAGGAGGCGGTGGCCACGCTGCCCGCCGAGATCCGCTCGCGGGTCGAATTCCTCGGGATGGTCTCGGACGAGGACAAGGCGCGTCTGCTGCGCAGTGTCGACGTCTACGTGGCCCCCAACACGGGCGGCGAGAGCTTCGGCATCATCCTGGTCGAGGCCCTGTCGGCGGGCGCCGCGGTGCTGGCGTCCGACCTGGACGCCTTCGCGCAGGTCCTGGACCAGGGCGGGGCCGGCGACCTCTTCGCCAACGAGAACGCGGACGCCCTCGCGGCGGGCGCGATCACCCTGCTGCGGGACCCGGAGCGCCGGGCACGGCTCAGCGCCAGCGGCTCGGCGCACGTGCGCCGCTTCGACTGGTCCACGGTCGGGGCGGACATCCTGGCGGTCTACGAGACGGTCACGGACGGCGCGGCGGCGGTCGGCGCCGACGAACGCGTCCCGCTCCGCACCCGCCTGGGCTTCTCGAAGGACACCACGGCCTCCTGACCGGCCGCGTCCCCCCGGGTCGTCGATGATCATGCACCCTGCGGGACCGGGTCCGGCCCGGCAGGGCCCGATGGGAGCCCGCTGCCCCCGGAGCGGTAGGGTCGCGCAGCGTGATCGAAACCCTTGTCTGGATCGCCCTGGCCCTGGCCGTCATCGGCGTCTACCTCAGCTGGACCGCCGGCCGACTGGACCGGCTGCACGCGCGGATGGACGCCGCGCGGGCCGCGCTCGACGCGCAGCTCGTCCGGCGGGCCTCGGTGGCACTGGAGGTGGCCACTTCCGGAGCCCTCGACCCCGCCTCCTCGCTGGTGCTGTACGAGGCCGCGCACGCGGCCCGGCAGGCCGAGGAGGACCAGCGCGAGGTCGCCGAGAGCGAGCTGAGCCAGGCGCTGCGGGCGGTCTTCGCCGACGCGGACCAGGTCGAGGTGCTGAAGGCCGCTCCCGGCGGGGCGCAGGCCACGGAGGAGCTGGCGGCGGCCGTCCGCCGGGTACCGATGGCCCGGCGCTTCCACAACGACGCCGTACGGGCCGCCCGCGCGCTGCGCCGCCACCGCAAGGTCCGCTGGTTCAGACTGGCCGGACACGCGCCGTTCCCGCTGGCCTTCGAAATGGACGACGAGCCCCCGGCGGACCTCGCGGACCGGCCGACCTAGACACCCCTTGGGGCGCAGGTCCGGGACCTCTGGGTCGTGTCGTCAAAGTCCCGCCGGCCACGCCCTTCGGGCGGCCGACGCCACTTCGACGACACTCCCTAGGGCCACAAGGGACAAATGAAAGAGCCACTGGCTCCACATTGGCCCTTGTAGTGGACTGATCCTCTGGGGTTTCCTCAGCGGGAGTAGTACCCGTCTTCCTTTCGAGTGAGGTCAATCCGTGAGCACGCTTCCCACCTCCCCCCAGTCCGCCGAGTCGGCGATCGGCACCTCGCGCGTCAAGCGCGGCATGGCCGAGCAGCTCAAGGGCGGCGTGATCATGGACGTGGTCAACGCCGAGCAGGCGAAGATCGCCGAGGACGCCGGCGCCGTGGCCGTCATGGCCCTGGAGCGGGTTCCGGCCGACATCCGCAAGGACGGCGGCGTCGCGCGCATGTCCGACCCGAACATGATCGAAGAGATCATCGAGGCCGTGTCCATCCCCGTGATGGCCAAGTCCCGCATCGGTCACTTCGTCGAGGCCCAGGTCCTGCAGTCCCTCGGCGTCGACTACATCGACGAGTCCGAGGTCCTGACCCCGGCCGACGAGGTCAACCACTCCGACAAGTGGGCGTTCACCACCCCCTTCGTCTGTGGCGCCACCAACCTGGGCGAGGCCCTGCGCCGTATCGCCGAGGGCGCGGCCATGATCCGCTCGAAGGGCGAGGCCGGCACCGGCAACGTCGTCGAGGCCGTCCGCCACTTGCGCCAGATCAAGAACGAGATCGCCAAGCTGCGCGGCTTCGACAACAACGAGCTGTACGCCGCCGCCAAGGAGCTGCGCGCCCCGTACGAGCTCGTCAAGGAGGTCGCCGAGCTCGGCAAGCTTCCCGTGGTGCTGTTCTCCGCCGGTGGTGTCGCCACCCCGGCCGACGCCGCCCTGATGCGCCAGCTCGGCGCCGAGGGTGTCTTCGTCGGCTCCGGCATCTTCAAGTCGGGCGACCCGGCCAAGCGCGCCGCCGCCATCGTCAAGGCGACCACCTTCTTCGACGACCCGAAGATCATCGCGGACGCCTCCCGCAACCTGGGCGAGGCCATGGTCGGCATCAACTGCGACACCCTCCCCGAGACCGAGCGCTACGCCAACCGCGGCTGGTAGTACCGACATGACGAACACCCCCGTGATCGGTGTCCTGGCCCTCCAGGGCGACGTACGGGAGCACCTGATCGCCCTGGCCGCGGCGGACGCCGTGGCCAGGCCGGTCCGGCGCCCCGAGGAGCTCGCCGAGGTCGACGCCCTGGTGATCCCCGGCGGCGAGTCCACGACGATGTCGAAGCTCGCCGTGCTCTTCGGCATGCTGGAGCCGCTGCGCGAGCGCGTGGCGGCGGGCATGCCGGTGTACGGCACGTGCGCCGGCATGATCATGCTGGCGGACAAGCTCCTCGACGGCCGTGAGGACCAGGAGACCCTGGGCGGCATCGACATGATCGTGCGCCGCAACGCCTTCGGCCGCCAGAACGAGTCCTTCGAGGCGAAGATCGACTTCACCGGCATCGAGGGCGGCCCGGTCGAGGGCGTCTTCATCCGCGCCCCGTGGGTCGAGTCCGTCGGCGGCGCCGCCGAGGTGCTCGCCACCTACGACGGCCACACGGTCGCCGTGCGCCAGGGCAACGTCCTGGCGACCTCGTTCCACCCCGAACTGACCGGCGACGACCGCGTCCACGCGTACTTCGTCGAGATGGTGCGCGCCGGGCTGTGACGAGCTCCCGGTAGGATCTGAGGCGAACACTGTTGGTTACGCGAAGGAGACAGGCGGATGTCCGGCCACTCTAAATGGGCTACGACGAAGCACAAGAAGGCCGTGATCGATGCCAAGCGCGGCAAGCTCTTCGCGAAGCTGATCAAGAACATCGAGGTCGCGGCGCGTATGGGCGGTGCCGACATCGACGGCAACCCGACCCTCTTCGACGCGGTCCAGAAGGCCAAGAAGCAGTCGGTCCCGAACAAGAACATCGACTCCGCGGTCAAGCGCGGCGGCGGCCTCGAGGCCGGCGGCGCCGACTACGAGACGATCATGTACGAGGGCTACGGTCCCAACGGTGTCGCGGTGCTCATCGAGTGCCTCACCGACAACCGCAACCGCGCCGCCTCCGACGTCCGCGTCGCCATGACCCGCAACGGCGGCTCGATGGCCGACCCGGGCTCGGTCTCCTACCTGTTCAACCGCAAGGGCGTCATCATCCTGCCCAAGGCCGAGCTGAGCGAGGACGACGTCCTCGGCGCGGTCCTGGAGGCCGGCGCCGAAGAGGTCAACGACAACGGCGACACCTTCGAGATCATCAGCGAGGCCACCGACCTGGTCGCGGTCCGCACCGCGCTCCAGGAAGCCGGCATCGACTACGACTCGGCGGACTCCAGCTTCGTCCCGACCATGCAGGTCGAACTCGACGAAGAGGGCGCCCGCAAGATCTTCAAGCTCATCGACGCGCTCGAGGACAGCGACGACGTCCAGAACGTCTTCGCCAACTTCGACGTCTCGGACGAGGTCATGGAGAAGGTCGACGCGTAACGCTGCCGCGCACCGAGCGGTCGGCGGCGGGCCGGTGGGACACGTCCCACCGGCCCGCCGTCGTTGTCAGTGGCAGCGGATAGCCTGACGGCGCCGGCGATCACCGTCGGCGTGCGCGGCCCGTCGGGCCCGCGAAGGCGGCACGGTCGTGCGGTGAAGAGGGGTGGGCGGTGCGGGTACTGGGCGTGGACCCGGGGCTGACGCGATGCGGTGTCGGCGTCGTCGAAGGCGTGGCCGGCCGTCCCCTCACCATGCTCGGGGTGGGGGTCGTACGCACGCCCGCGGACGCGGAGCTGGGAGACCGGCTCGTCGCCGTCGAGCAGGGCATCGAGGAATGGCTCGACACGCACCGGCCCGAGATCGTCGCCGTGGAGCGGGTCTTCAGCCAGCACAACGTCAGCACGGTGATGGGCACCGCCCAGGCGAGCGCCGTCGCGATGCTGTGCGCCGCCCGCCGCGGCATACCGGTCGCCCTGCACACCCCGAGCGAGGTAAAGGCCGCCGTCACCGGCAGCGGCCGGGCCGACAAGGCGCAGGTCGGCGCGATGGTCACCCGCCTGCTGCGGCTGGCCGAACCGCCCAGGCCCGCCGACGCCGCCGACGCCCTCGCCCTCGCCATCTGCCACATCTGGCGGGCCCCCGCCCAGAACCGCCTCCAGCGGGCGGTCGCCCAGCACGCCTCGAAAGGCCGTACCCGATGATCGCCTTCGTCAACGGCGCGGTCGCCGCGCTCACCCCCACCCTCGCCGTGATCGAGGTCGGGGGAGTGGGCATGGCCGTGCACTGCACCCCGAACACCATCGCCGGCCTGCGGACGGGCGAGCAGGCCCGGCTGGCCACCTCCCTGGTCGTACGGGAGGACTCGCTGACCCTGTACGGCTTCGCCGACGACGACGAGCGCCAGGTCTTCGAGCTCCTCCAGACCGCGAGCGGCGTCGGACCGCGCGTGGCGCAGGCCATGCTCGGCGTGCACAGCCCGGACGCCCTGCGCGCGGCCTTCGCCGCGGGCGACGCGAAGGCGCTGACCGCGGTGCCGGGCATCGGGCCGAAGGGCGCGCAGAAGCTGCTGCTGGAGCTCAAGGGCAAGCTGGGCGCCCCCGCCCCGGTGGTGGGCGCCCAGCGCGCGGTCGCCTCGGGGCCCGCCCCCTGGACCGAGCAGCTCTCGGCCGCGCTGATCGGCCTCGGCTACGCGTCGCGCGAGGCGGACGAGGCGGTCGTGGCGGTGACCCCGCAGGCGGAGGCGGCCATCGCCGCCGGCGGCTCGGCCCCCGTCCCGCAGCTGCTGCGAGCCGCCCTGCAGTCCCTGAACCGCGCCCGCTGACGCCGCTGCCGCCGCCGCGCGGGACCGGTAAGGCCGCAGCGGGGCCCGGGTCGACCAACGCAACGACGTAGAAGGCAGACTGAACACCGTGAACTGGGACGACGAGAGCGACGACCGGATCGTGGCGGCCGCCGCCGACGGGGAGGACACCGCCGTCGAGGCGGCCCTGCGCCCCAAGGACCTCGGGGAGTTCGTCGGCCAGGAGAAGGTCCGCCAGCAGCTGGACCTGGTCCTGAAGGCGGCCAGGCAGCGCGGGGCCACCGCGGACCACGTCCTGCTGTCCGGCGCGCCCGGACTCGGCAAGACCACCCTCTCGATGATCATCGCGGCCGAGATGGGGGCGCCCATCCGGATCACCTCCGGCCCCGCCATCCAGCACGCCGGCGACCTCGCCGCCATCCTCTCCTCCCTCCAGGAGGGCGAGGTCCTCTTCCTCGACGAGATCCACCGCATGTCCCGGCCCGCCGAGGAGATGCTCTACATGGCCATGGAGGACTTCCGCGTCGACGTGATCGTCGGCAAGGGGCCCGGGGCCACCGCGATCCCGCTGGAGTTGCCGCCCTTCACCCTGGTCGGCGCCACCACCCGGGCCGGACTGCTGCCCCCGCCGCTGCGGGACCGCTTCGGGTTCACCGGCCACATGGAGTTCTACGCGCCCGAGGAGCTGGAACGCGTCATCCACCGCTCCGCCCGCCTCCTCGACGTGGAGATCGACACCGACGGCGCCGCCGAGATCGCCGGGCGCTCCCGCGGCACCCCGCGCATCGCCAACCGGCTGCTGCGCCGCGTGCGCGACTACGCCCAGGTCCGGGCGGACGGTGTGATCAACCGCGAGGTGGCCGCCACCGCCCTCCAGGTGTACGAGGTGGACGCCCGCGGGCTCGACCGACTGGATCGCGCCGTTCTGGAGGCTCTCCTCAAGCTGTTCGGCGGCGGGCCCGTCGGGCTGTCGACCCTCGCCGTGGCGGTGGGGGAGGAACGGGAGACCGTGGAGGAGGTCGCGGAACCCTTCCTGGTCCGCGAAGGCCTGCTCGCCCGTACCCCCAGGGGGCGGGTCGCGACCCCCGCCGCATGGGCTCACCTGGGGCTTGTCGCGCCGCAGCACGGCGGAAGTGGATCAACGGGGCAACAGGGCCTGTTCGGGGCCTGACGGCGCGGAGGTTCGCCCCCTCAGGAACTGCGGTGCCATGCTGGGCGTTGTTCCATCGGTGCGGACTCGCCTAGACTCCGCCGATGCCGACCCTTCGGGTCGGCGTGCCCACCCCCCGTAGAAAAGGCCGCCGTCCGCGTGCGGTCGTGCGAAGGATTTCCGTCCCGTGAATCTCGTGACACTCCTCCCGTTCATCGCGATCATCGCGGCGATGTTCCTGATGACCCGCTCCGCGAAGAAGAAGCAGCAGCAGGCCGCGCAGATGCGCGACCAGATGACGCCCGGCACGGGCGTCCGCACCATCGGCGGCATGTACGCCACGGTGAAGGAGATCGGCGACGACACGGTCACCCTCGAGGTGGCTCCCGGTGTCCACGCGATCTACGCGAAGAACGCCATCGGCGCCGTCCTGGAGGACGCGGAGTACAACCGCATCGTCCACGGCATCGACGACGTGACGACCGACACCCCGGCCGTCCCGGACGACGCGTCGTCCCTCACCGAGGCCCCGAAGACGGACCTCGGCAAGGGCGAGGACGAGGCGCCGAAGCTGGACCTGGGCAAGAAGGATCAGTCCACGGGCGACGACGAGCCCAAGGACGGCAAGACCGACGGCGAGGCCGGCGCGAAGTAGCGCGCGGCCGGGGACCGTGCGGGCGCCCGACCGGCGGTCGGCGCGGTCCCCGTCAGTGACACTTCTGCGGGGGGCAGGGGTCCCCACCACACATTTCGTGGCCGTCCGCGCGCTGACCCGGCGCGGGGCGGTTGGACAGGGAGAAACGACAAGGTGGCAGCACCGAAGAAGGGCCGGCGGCCCACGGGGGCTCAGGGGAGGCCGGGGCGCGCCCTGGCGATCATCCTGATCGCGATGGTGGCGCTCACCGCGGGGATGTTCATCTCCAAGCAGACGACTCCCCGGCTGGGCATCGACCTCGCCGGCGGCACGAGCATCACGCTCAAGGCCAAGAGCGAGCCCGGCAAAGAGAACGCCGTCAACGAGACCAACATGAACACGGCGGTCGGCATCATCGAGCGCCGCGTCAACGGACTCGGCGTCTCCGAGGCCGAGGTCCAGACGCAGGGACGCGACCACATCATCGTCAACATCCCCAAGGGGATGAACGAGAAGCAGGCGCGCGAGCAGGTCGGCACCACCGCCCAGCTCTACTTCCGCCCGGTCATCGCGTTCGCGGACGGCGCCCCCGCCGCTCCCGAGGGCACCCAGAGCCCGAGCCCCTCCGCGAGCGGCTCCGGCGCTCCCAAGGCCCAGGACGGGAACAAGACCACCCCGTCCGCCACCCCGTCGTCCAGCGCCACTTCCCAGGGCCGCGCGCTCAGCGAGGGCCTCAAGGCCCCGAACGCGCCCACTCCCACGCCGTCGGCGAGCGAGTCGAAGAAGGCAGACGACAAGGCGGCCCCGTCGCCGTCCGCGAGCGCCCCCGCGCCAGATCCGGCCGCCGCGGACCTGCAGGCCAAGTTCGCCGCGCTCGACTGCACGAACGAGGCGCAGCGCGCGGACGTGGGCAAGGGCGTCAAGCCCACCGACCCGACGCTCGCCTGCGGCCAGCGCGGTGAGCAGTGGGGCAAGTGGCTCCTCGGCCCCGCCGCGGTCGAGGGCAAGGACGTGAAGAGCGCCAAGGGCGAGATCGACCCGCAGTCGGGTCAGTGGATCGTCACGATGAACTTCAACGACCACGGCGCGGACGCCTTCGCCAAGGTCACCGGCGAGCTGGCGGCGAAGCAGATGCCGCAGAACCAGTTCGCGATCGTCCTCGACGGCGACGTCATCTCCGACCCGTCCGTCAGCACGGCGATCACCGGCGGCAACGCGCAGATCTCCGGCGGCTTCGACCAGCAGTCCGCGCAGGACCTGGGCAACATGCTCTCGTACGGCGCCCTGCCGCTGTCCTTCCAGGAGGACAGCGTCACCACCGTCACCGCCGCGCTCGGCGGCGAGCAGCTGCGGGCCGGCCTGATCGCCGGTGCGATCGGCCTCCTGCTCGTGGTCGTCTACCTGCTGGTCTACTACCGCGGCCTGGCCTTCATCGCGATCGTCAGCCTCCTGGTCTCCGCGATCCTGACCTACACGATCATGGCGCTGCTCGGGAAGGGCATCGGCTTCGCGCTGAACCTGCCGGCCGTCTGCGGTGCGATCGTCGCCATCGGTATCACCGCGGACTCGTTCATCGTGTACTTCGAGCGCATCCGCGACGAGATCCGCGAGGGCCGCACCCTGCGTCCGGCCGTCGAGCGCGCCTGGCCGCGTGCCCGCCGCACGATCCTGGTCTCCGACTTCGTGTCGTTCCTCGCCGCCGCGGTGCTGTTCATCGTCACCGTCGGCAAGGTGCAGGGCTTCGCCTTCACGCTGGGTCTGACCACCCTGCTCGACGTGGTCGTGGTGTTCCTCTTCACCAAGCCCGTGATGACGCTGCTGGCGCGTACGAAGTTCTTCTCCAGCGGTCACCCGTGGTCCGGGCTGGACCCGAAGCGGCTGGGCGCCAAGCCCCCGCTGCGCAGCTCCCGCCGTACCGCCGGCGCCCCCGCCCCCGTCGAAGCAAAGGAGGCGTGAGAGATGTCGAAGCTGGGAGATCTCGGCGCCAAGCTGTACCGCGGTGAGGTCGGCTACGACTTCGTCGGCAAGCGCTTTCTCTGGTACGGCGTTTCCATCCTGATCACCATCACGGCGATCGTGGCCCTGGCCGTACAGGGCCTGAACATGGGCATCGAGTTCAAGGGCGGAGCGGTCTTCACCACCCCGAAGACGGCCGTCTCGGTCGCCAAGGCGACGGAGGCCGCGGAGGAGGCCTCCGGCCACGACGCGATCGTCCAGGAGCTCGGCACCGGCGGCATGCGCATCCAGATCTCCGGTCTGGACACCGCCGCCGCCGCCGACGTGAAGAAGGAACTGGCCACCGACCTCAAGGTCACCGAGGCCGACATCAACGCCGACCTGGTCGGCCCCAGCTGGGGCGAGCAGATCGCGAACAAGGCCTGGACCGGCCTCGGCGTCTTCATGGTCCTCGTGGTGATCTACCTCGCCATCGCCTTCGAATGGCGCATGGCCGTCGCCGCGCTGATCGCCCTGATCCACGACCTCACCATCACCGTCGGCGTGTACGCGCTCGTCGGCTTCGAGGTCACCCCGGGCACCGTCATCGGTCTGCTGACCATCCTCGGTTACTCCCTCTACGACACCGTCGTCGTCTTCGACGGTCTGAAGGAGGGCTCGAAGGACATCACCAAGCAGACCCGCTACACCTTCAGCGAGATCGCCAACCGCAGCATCAACGGCACCCTGGTCCGTTCGATCAACACCACGGTCGTGGCGCTGCTGCCGGTCGCGGCCCTGCTGTTCATCGGCGGCGGCTTCCTGGGCGCCGGCATGCTGAACGACATCTCGCTGTCGCTGTTCGTCGGCCTCGCGGCCGGTGCGTACTCCTCGATCTTCATCGCGACCCCGCTGGTCGTGGACCTCAAGGAGCGCGAGCCGGCGATGAAGGCGCTGAGGAAGCGGGTGCTCGCCAAGCGCGCGTCCGCCGCGGCCAAGGGCGAGTCCGCGGACGACACCCACGGCTCCGACGACGAGCCGCAGGTCGTCTCGCAGGGCCGGCAGCAGCCGGGGCGGCGGCGTTGACCGCTCAGCTGTCCGACGACGTACGGACCCTCCTGCTCAGCCGCATCAAGGACGTGGCGGACTACCCGAAGCCGGGCGTGATGTTCAAGGACATCACCCCGCTGCTGGCGGACCCCGAGGCGTTCGGCGCGCTGACCGGCGCGCTCGTGGAGCTGGCCGGGCAGTACGGCGCGACGAAGATCGTCGGGCTGGAGGCGCGCGGGTTCATCCTCGCGGCCCCGGTGGCGGTGCAGGCCGGGATCGGCTTCGTGCCGGTGCGCAAGGCCGGCAAGCTGCCGGGCGCGACGCTCGCGCAGTCGTACGAGCTGGAGTACGGCACGGCGGAGATCGAGGTCCACGCCGAGGACCTGGCGGCCGGCGACCGGGTCATGGTCATCGACGACGTGCTCGCCACCGGCGGCACGGCGCAGGCCTCCCTCTCGCTGATCCGGCGGGCCGGGGCCGAGGTCGCCGGCGTGGCGGTCCTGATGGAGCTGTCCTTCCTCCCGGGCCGGGCCAAGCTGGCCGCGGCCCTGGCAGGGGCTCCGCTGGACGCGCTGATCGTGGTCTGACCGCGCCCACGCGTACGTGACGGCGGGCATCCGGAAATCTCCCGGGTGCCCGCCGTTCGCGTGCGCGGGCCGTTGCGGCAGGCTCGGCGAACGGGGTGACCCAACCCTCGCTACGATGGGTTATCCGGACCGGACACGGGCACCGGACCCACCCCCTGACTCCGTCCGGGGGGACCCCCGTGAGGAGCGCTCTTGCCAGACGAGGTCCAGCCAATCTCCGCCGCGCAGCCCGACCCGCAGGCCGAGCAGGCCACGGCGGCCGCTGCCACGCCCCCGCCGGCCCCGCCGGCCGAGCCCGCCCCGAAGCCGGCGCCGGTCAAGCCCGCGCCAGCGAAGTCGGCCGCGTCCTCCAACCGGGTGCGCGCCCGCCTGGCCCGCCTCGGCGTGCAGCGTTCGAACCCGTACAACCCGGTACTGGAGCCACTGCTCCGCATAGTCCGCAGCAACGACCCGAAGATCGAGACGTCGACGCTGCGCCAGCTCGAACAGGCCTACCAGGTGGCCGAGCGCTGGCACCGCGGCCAGAAGCGCAAGAGCGGCGACCCGTACATCACCCACCCGCTCGCGGTCACGACCATCCTCGCCGAGCTCGGCATGGACCCGGCCACCCTCATGGCCGGCCTGCTGCACGACACCGTCGAGGACACCGAGTACGGCCTGGAGGACCTGCGCCGCGACTTCGGCGACGCCGTGGCGCTGCTCGTCGACGGCGTCACCAAGCTCGACCGGGTGAAGTTCGGCGAGGCGGCCCAGGCGGAGACCGTCCGCAAGATGGTCGTGGCCATGGCGAAGGACCCGCGCGTCCTGGTCATCAAGCTCGCCGACCGGCTGCACAACATGCGCACGATGCGCTACCTCAAGCGGGAGAAGCAGGAGAAGAAGGCCCGCGAGACCCTTGAGATCTACGCCCCGCTGGCGCATCGGCTGGGCATGAACACGATCAAGTGGGAGCTGGAGGACCTCTCCTTCGCGATCCTCTACCCCAAGATGTACGACGAGATCGTGCGCCTGGTCGCCGAGCGCGCACCCAAGCGCGACGAGTACCTCGCCCTCGTCACGGACGAGGTCCAGGTGGACCTCAGAGCCGCCCGGATCAAGGCCACCGTGACGGGCCGCCCCAAGCACTACTACAGCGTCTACCAGAAGATGATCGTCCGCGGCCGTGACTTCGCGGAGATCTACGACCTGGTGGGCATCCGCGTCCTCGTCGACACCGTCCGCGACTGCTACGCGGCCCTCGGCACGGTGCACGCGCGGTGGAACCCGGTCCCGGGCCGGTTCAAGGACTACATCGCGATGCCCAAGTTCAACATGTACCAGTCGCTCCACACGACGGTCATCGGGCCCAGCGGCAAGCCCGTCGAACTGCAGATCCGCACCTTCGACATGCACCGCCGCGCCGAGTACGGCATCGCCGCGCACTGGAAGTACAAGCAGCAGACCGTCGCGGGCACCTCCAAGGTCCGCACCGACGTCCCCCAGGCCGCCAAGGGCAGCGCCGGCCAGGACACCGTCAACGACATGGCGTGGCTGCGCCAGCTGCTGGACTGGCAGAAGGAGACCGAGGACCCGGGCGAGTTCCTCGACTCGCTGCGCTTCGACCTCTCGCGCAACGAGGTCTTCGTCTTCACCCCCAAGGGCGATGTCATCGCGCTGCCCGCCGGTGCCACCCCGGTGGACTTCGCGTACGCCGTCCACACCGAGGTCGGCCACCGGACGATAGGGGCCCGCGTCAACGGCCGCCTCGTCCCGCTGGAGTCGACCCTAGACAACGGCGACCTGGTCGAGGTCTTCACCTCGAAGGCCGAGGGGGCGGGACCGTCCCGCGACTGGCTGGGCTTCGTCAAGTCCCCGCGGGCCCGGAACAAGATCCGCGCCTGGTTCTCCAAGGAACGCCGCGACGAGGCCATCGAGCACGGCAAGGACGCCATCGCGCGGGCCATGCGCAAGCAGAACCTGCCGATCCAGCGGATCCTGACCGGCGACTCGCTCGTGACCCTCGCGCACGAGATGCGCTACCCGGACATCTCCTCCCTGTACGCGGCGATCGGCGAGGGCCACGTGGCCGCGCAGGGCGTCGTACAGAAGCTGGTCGCGGCCCTCGGCGGCGAGGAGGCCGCCAACGAGGACATCGAGGAATCGATGCCCGCGCGGACCCGCGGCAAGCGGCGCAGCAACGCCGACCCGGGTGTGGTCGTCAAGGGCGTCGACGACGTGTGGGTCAAGCTCGCCCGCTGCTGCACCCCGGTGCCCGGCGACCCGATCATCGGGTTCGTCACGCGCGGCAGTGGCGTATCGGTTCACCGCGCGGACTGCGTCAACGTCGACTCCCTCTCCCAGCAGCCCGAAAGGATGCTGGAGGTCGAGTGGGCGCCCACCCAGTCCTCGGTCTTCCTGGTCGCCATCCAGGTCGAGGCGCTGGACCGGTCCCGGCTGCTGTCGGACGTCACCCGGGTCCTCTCCGACCAGCACGTCAACATCCTGTCGGCGGCGGTGCAGACCTCCCGCGACCGGGTGGCCACCTCCCGGTTCACCTTCGAGATGGGCGACCCCAAGCACCTGGGCCACGTCCTGAAGGCCGTCCGGGGCGTGGAGGGCGTCTACGACGTCTACCGCGTGACCTCGGCCCGCCGGCCGTAGGGGCACCCTCCCCGGGCCGCAGCCCGCATGACGAAGGGCCCCGGTACACGGAACGCGTACCGGGGCCCTCGTCGGTGGCGGGATATCAGCCGCCGAACTCCTCCAGGCCCTTCAGCGCCTGGTCCAGCAGGGCCTGGCGGCCCTCCAGCTCACGCGACAGCTTGTCGGCCTTGGCGTTGTTGCCCGCCGCGCGCGCCGCGTCGATCTGCCCGCGCAGCTTGTCGACCGCCGCCTGGAGCTGACCGGTCAGACCGGCCGCACGGGCCCGCGCCTCCGGGTTCGTACGGCGCCACTCGCCCTCCTCGGCCTCCTGGATGGCGCGCTCCACCGCGTGCATCCGGCCTTCTACCTTGGGCCGGGCGTCGCGCGGCACGTGGCCGACGGCCTCCCAGCGCTCGTTGAGCGAGCGGAACGCGGCACGGGCCGCCTTCAGGTCCGTCACGGGTACGAGCTTCTCGGCCTCGTCGGCCAGCTCCTCCTTGAGCTTCAGGTTCTCGGTCTGCTCGGCGTCACGCTCCGCGAACACCTCGCTGCGGGCCGCGAAGAACACGTCCTGCGCACCGCGGAAACGGTTCCACAGATCGTCCTCGGCCTCGCGCTGCGCCCGGCCCGCCGCCTTCCAGTCCGCCATCAGCTCGCGGTAGCGGGCGGCCGTCGGACCCCAGTCGGTCGACTTCGACAGCGACTCGGCCTCCGAGACCAGCTTCTCCTTGACCTTGCGGGCGTCCTCACGCTGCGCGTCCAGCGAGGCGAAGTGCGCCTTGCGGCGCTTGGAGAAGGCGGAACGGGCGTGCGAGAACCGGTGCCACAGCTCGTCGTCCGACTTGCGGTCCAGGCGCGGCAGGCCCTTCCAGATGTCCACCAGGGCGCGCAGGCGCTCGCCGGCACTGCGCCACTGATCGCTCTGCGCCAGCTGCTCGGCCTCGGCGACCAGCGCGTCCTTGGCCGCCCGGGCCTCGTCCGCCTGCTTGGCCTTCTGGGCCTTGCGCTCCTCGCGCCGGGACTCCACGGTCTCGACCAGCTTGTCCAGACGCACGCGCAGGGCGTCCAGGTCGCCCACGGCGTGGTGCTCGTCGACCTGCGTGCGCAGGTGGTCGATCGCCGTCTGGGCGTCCTTGGCGGACAGATCAGTGGTCCGCACCCGCTTTTCGAGGAGGCCGATCTCGACCACCAGGCCCTCGTACTTGCGCTCGAAGTAGGCCAGAGCCTCCTCAGGGGTGCCCGCCTGCCACGAACCGACGACCTGCTCGCCATCGGAAGTACGCACGTACACGGTGCCCGTCTCGTCGACTCGGCCCCACGGGTCGCTGCTCACAGCGCCTCCTCCACCTGATGCCTGCGAGGGGTTCACCCCCTGGGCATCGTCCACAGTTTCCTGGGGCGGGCAGCGCCCGCCCTGCACAACGCCAACATAGGCGACCGCCGGGCCGGCTGTCCGCATCCCGCACGACGGAATATCGGCGCAGAGGGCGGGCCGGCCGGCCCGTGGGTCGCTCACCCCGTCAGTTCTGGGTGACCGTGCCCTTCTCGATCTTGACATCGTTCTTCGGCGCACCGTCCTGGCCGCCGTCGACCGTGCCGGCCTTGGCGATCTCCTCCAGGACCTTCAGGCCTGCCGCGTCGATCTTGCCGAACGGCGTGTACGTCGGCGCCAGCGGGCTGTCCTTGTAGACCAGGAAGAACTGGCTGCCGCCCGAGCCGGGCCGGCCGGTGTTGGCCATGGCCACCGTGCCGGCCGGGTAGATCACCTGGCCCTGCTCGTTGGCCTTGCCCAGCGAGTCCAGGTTCTCGTCCGGGATGTTGTAGCCCGGGCCGCCGCGGCCGGTGCCCTCGGGGTCGCCGCACTGGAGCACGAAGATCCCCCCGGCCGTCAGCCGGTGGCACTTGGTGTTGTCGAAGTAGCCCTTGTCGGCGAGCGACTTGAACGAGTTCACCGTCTGCGGGGTCTTCGCCGCGTCCATCGCGAAGTTGATGTCACCCGCGCTGGTCTTCAGCGCGAAGGTGTACTTCCCCTTCTGGTCGATCGCCATCTCCGGCGAAGGGGACTGCTTCGGCTCGGGCGCGGTCGCCGAGGCCGACGGGTTCGCCGCCGGGTCCGCGGCCTGGTCCTTCTTGTCCTTGTCGAAGACACCGCCCACGATCAGGCCCACCAGCGTCGCGATCACCACGGCGACCACCGCGCCGATCACCGCCGCCCGCTGGCGCGTCTTCTTCCGGGCCTCGGCGCGGCGCTTCTGCTGGCGCTCGTACTTCTCCCTGGCGAGCTGTCGCCGCCGCTGATCGCTCGTGACCACCGGGTCGTCTCCTTGTACGTGTCTGATACTGCTGTCCGGGCTGGGATAGGCCGTACCGTATATGGGTTCGCTGTGTAATGAGCGGCGCCGGTAGGCTCTGAGCAGCAGGATTGACGACCTGCACCCTCCCGCCGACGACGATTGAGGACGAACGTGCTGATTGCCGGGTTCCCCGCAGGCGCCTGGGGCACCAACTGCTACGTGGTCGCCCCCGCCGCCGGCGAGGAGTGCGTCATCATCGACCCGGGCCACCAGGCCGCCCAGGGTGTCGAGGAGACGCTGAGGAAGCATCGGCTCAAGCCCGTCGCGGTCGTCCTGACCCACGGCCACATCGATCATGTGGCCTCGGTGGTCCCGGTGTGCGGAGCACACGACGTACCGGCCTGGATCCACCCCGAGGACCGCTACATGATGAGCGACCCGGAGAAGGCCCTCGGCCGGTCCATCGGGATGCCCCTCATGGGCGAGCTGACCGTGGGGGAGCCCGACGACGTCCGCGAGCTGGCCGACGGCGCCGCCCTGAGATTGGCCGGAATGGACTTCTCCGTGGCGCACGCGCCGGGCCATACCAAGGGGTCGGTGACCTTCCGGATGCCCGAGCTGGCCGACGTCCCGCCGGTCTTCTTCTCGGGCGATCTGCTCTTCGCCGGCTCCATCGGACGAACCGACCTGCCGGGCGGCTCCCACGCCGAAATGCTCGATTCGCTGGCCCGCGTGTGCCTGCCGCTCGACGACACGACCGTGGTGCTGTCCGGCCACGGTCCCCAGACCACCATCGGCCGCGAGCGCGCGACCAACCCGTACCTGCGGGAGGTCGCCGCCGGCCTGGCAGCGGACCCGACAGCCGCTCCACGACGAGGAATGTGACGAAAGCTTCGTGGCTACTTTTCAGGCCCCCAAGGGCACGTACGACCTGATCCCGCCGGTCTCCGTGAAGTACCTGGCGGTACGCGAGGCCATCGCGGCCCCGCTCCGCAACTCCGGCTACGGCTACATCGAGACCCCCGGCTTCGAGGACGTGGGCCTCTTCGCCCGCGGCGTAGGCGAGTCCACCGACATCGTCTCCAAGGAGATGTACGCCTTCGAGACCAAGGGCGGCGACCAGCTCGCCCTGCGCCCCGAGGGAACCGCCTCCGTGCTGCGCGCCGCCCTGGAGGCGAGCCTGCACAAGAAGGGCAACCTGCCGGTCAAGCTCTGGTACTCCGGCTCGTACTACCGCTACGAGAAGCCGCAGGCGGGCCGCTACCGCCACTTCTCGCAGGTCGGTGCCGAGGCGATCGGCGCCGAGGACCCCGCGCTGGACGCCGAGCTGATCATCCTGGCCGACCAGGCGTACCGCTCGCTCGGCCTGCGCGACTTCCGGATCCTGCTGAACTCGCTCGGCGACAAGGAGTGCCGCCCCGTGTACCGGGAGGCCTTGCAGTCCTTCCTGCGAGGCCTCGACCTCGACGCGGAGACCATGCGCCGCGCCGAGATCAACCCGCTGCGCGTGCTCGACGACAAGCGGGCCGACGTCCAGAAGCAGCTCGTCGGCGCCCCGGTGCTGCGCGACTACCTGTGCGACGCCTGCAAGGCGTACCACGAGCAGGTCCGGGTCCTGGTGACCGCGGCCGGCGTCGCCTTCGAGGACGACGACAAGCTGGTGCGCGGCCTGGACTACTACACCCGCACCACCTTCGAGTTCGTCCACGACGGCCTGGGCATCGCGGTCGGCGGCGGCGGCCGCTACGACGGCCTGTCCGAGATGATCGGCGGACCGGCCCTGCCGTCGGTCGGCTGGGCGCTCGGCGTGGACCGCACGGTCCTCGCGCTGGAGAAGGAGGGCGTCGAACTCGACATCCCCGCGTCGACCTCCGTGTTCGCCGTGGCACTGGGCGAGGCCAAGGCGACCGTGTTCGGGCTCGTGACGCAGCTGCGCAAGGCGGGCGTCGCGGCGGACATGTCGTACGGCGGCAAGGGCCTCAAGGGCGCCATGAAGGACGCGAACCGCAGCGGTGCCCGCTTCGCGATCGTCGCGGGCGACCGCGACCTCGCCGAGGGGGTCGTCCAGCTCAAGGACATGGAGTCCGGGGACCAGACGGCCGTGCCCGTCGGCGAGCTGATCGACACGGTCCAGGCGCGCCTCGCCTGACGGCGGCGGCAGCGAACGCCTGAGGACGGGGCCGGGGATCTTTCCCCGGCCCCGTCCGTTCACAGGCTCGTACGGCACAATGGCCCGTGCTTGATCACCTGGCAGATGTGGAGCGGGCGGTATGACGACACGGGATACGGACGCGGAGACCGCCCGGGGGCCGGCCTTCGGGGCGAGCCGGGCGCTGGCCCTGCTGCTGGTGATCACGGGGGCCGCGGGCCTGCTCGCCGCCTGGGTGATCACGATCGACAAGTTCAAGCTGCTGGAGGACCCGAACTTCACACCGGGCTGCAGCCTCAACCCGGTCGTCTCCTGCGGCAACATCATGAAGAGCGACCAGGCGGCCGTCTTCGGCTTCCCGAACCCCATGCTGGGCCTGGTCGCCTACGGCATCGTGATCTGCGTCGGCATGAGCATCCTGGCCGGCGCCCGGTTCCGCGCCTGGTACTGGCTCACCTTCAACGCCGGCACGCTCTTCGGGGTCGTCTTCTGCGCCTGGCTCACCTACCAGTCGCTCTACAACATCAACGCGCTGTGCCTGTGGTGCTCCCTGGCGTGGGTCGCCACGATCCTGATGTTCTGGTACGTCACCTCCCACAACGTCCGCGCCGGGCTGCTGCCGGCCCCGGGCTGGCTGAAGGGCTTCTTCGAGGAGTTCACCTGGGTGCTGCCGGTCCTGCACATCGGGATCATCGGCATGCTGGTCCTGACCCGCTGGTGGGACTTCTGGACCTCCTGACGGCGGCCGGCGTTGTCGGTGGGCTCGCTTAGGCTTCCCATGTGGAACCAGACCTGTTCACCGCCGCCGCCGAAGAGCGCCAGGAGAAGGACCCCGCGAGCTCGCCGCTCGCCGTCCGGATGCGCCCGCGCACCCTGGACGAGGTCGTCGGCCAGCAGCACCTGCTGAAGCCCGGATCACCGCTGCGGCGACTGGTCGGGGAAGGGGCCGGAGGCCCGGCCGGTGCCTCCTCGGTGATCCTCTGGGGCCCGCCCGGCATCGGGAAGACGACCCTCGCCTACGTGGTCAGCCAGGCCACGCAGAAGCGCTTCGTGGAGCTCTCCGCCATCACCGCGGGCGTCAAGGAGGTACGGGCCGTCATCGAGGGCGCGCGCCGCGCGGCCGGAGGGTACGGCAAGGAGACCGTCCTCTTCCTCGACGAGATCCACCGCTTCAGCAAGGCCCAGCAGGACTCCCTGCTGCCGGCCGTCGAGAACCGCTGGGTGACGCTGATCGCGGCCACCACGGAGAACCCGTACTTCTCGATCATCTCCCCGCTGCTGTCGCGATCGCTGCTGCTCACGCTGGAGCCGCTGACCGACGCCGACCTGAGCGGCCTGATGCGGCGCGCGCTCACGGAGGAGCGGGGCCTGGCAGGGGCGGTGACCCTGCCGCAGGACGCCGAGGCGCACCTGCTGCGGATCGCAGGCGGCGACGCCCGGCGCGCGCTGACCGCACTGGAGGCGGGGGCCGGCTCGGCCATCGCCAAGGGCGAGGACGAGATCACCCTCCGGACCCTGGAGGAGGCGGTCGACCGGGCGGCGGTCCGCTACGACAAGGACGGCGACCAGCACTACGACGTGGCGAGCGCCCTGATCAAGTCGATCCGCGGTTCCGACGTGGACGCAGCGCTGCACTACCTGGCGCGGATGATCGAGGCCGGCGAGGACCCCCGGTTCATCGCGCGCCGCCTGATGATCTCCGCGAGCGAGGACATCGGCCTCGCGGACCCGACGGCGCTGCCGCTCGCGGTGGCCGCGGCCCAGGCCGTGGCGATGATCGGCTTCCCGGAGGCCGCGCTGACCCTCTCGCACGCCACCATCGCCCTTGCCCTGGCCCCCAAGTCGAACACCGCCACGACCGCGATCGGCGCGGCGCTGGCCGACGTACGGGCGGGCCTCGCCGGCTCCGTCCCGACGCACCTGCGGGACGGGCACTACAAGGGCGCGGCCAAGCTGGGGCACGCCGTGGGGTACGTGTACCCGCACGACGTGCCGGGCGCCATCGCCGCCCAGCAGTACGCCCCGGACGAGATCCACGGCAAGCGGTACTACGAGCCGACCCGCTACGGCGCCGAGGCCCGCTACGCGGACGTGGTGGAAAAGGTCCGCGAACGCCTCCGCGGCACCGACCGCGGCTAGGGCGTGGCGAGCCGGGCTGTCCGAGCTGTCCGGTGGGCTGTCCGTGACCGCGCGGGAGAAGCGGCGCTGCAGGACGTTCCGGCCGCCTGCCCTCAGTGAGCGGCGGCCGAGAAGAGGGTGCCCATCGCCCGGCGCAGGCCGCAGATGTCCTTCACCGGCTCCGGGAAGTCGAAGCGGGCGTCGAAGGAGCCGGTGGAGGCGCCGCCGGTGAAGCGGACGCGCAGGCCGGCGCGGTCGAGGGCGAGCGGGACGGCGCTCATGCCCCGCGCCCCTCGGTCGCCGAGCAGCCCGCACAGCTCGCCGATCCGGTCGCCGTGGGCGGAGTGCAGGTGCTGGAGCAGCTCCGCCTCGTGCGGGGACACCGGGTCGGGCTCCGCCGCGGCCAGGTCGTCGGGGTCCACGTGCTCGGCGCCCCACAGGTCGTCCACGGTGATCTCGCCGACCTCCAGGCGCAGCATCATCCAGGCCGGCCGCCCGGCGTGAGGGGCGTCGAGGGACTCGCCCAGGCCCAGCAGCTCGCCCACGGGGTGCCGCTCTGCGAGCAGCGCGGCGCACGCCCCGCGGTCGTCCCCGCGCACCGGCGTCAGCCACCCGGCCAGCCACGCACGGCCTCGGATACGATGTGGAACGGACACCGGCGCCACATCCGTGATCTCGATCACGGCGGTGAGGTCGTCGTCCTGGGCGTGAGCGGCTGCCCTGGCAGCCGTGGATTCCCCTGAGACAAGGAGAATCACGTCCCCGTCCGGGGTGACGGTCCGCGCGACCGGCATCCCTGTCCCGAACTCCTCGGACCCGTGACTGTCACGAGCACCGATCAGTGTGAGGGATACTGAGGCGTTGGACTCTACGAGGGTTCGTACGCGTTCGGCTCCGGTGAGCTGCCGAACGCCTTCCCTGGGACGCGGCTGACCTTGCTTATCGTCGGCGCAAGCGGATTCTGTTTCGTCTGAATCCGAACTGCGTTGCGCACTGGGCAGGGGGATCCCATGTGGTCGAGACATTACGTCCTCCTCGCTAAGGTAAGCCTCACCTAACTTACATGGAGGTAGGTTCCCCGTGAACCAGAAGCGACCCAAGGTCAAGAAGTCTCGCGCCCTCGGCATCGCCCTGACGCCGAAGGCCGTCAAGTACTTCGAGGCCCGCCCCTACCCGCCGGGCGAGCACGGCCGTGGCCGCAAGCAGAACTCGGACTACAAGGTCCGTCTGCTGGAGAAGCAGCGTCTGCGCGCTCAGTACGACATCTCCGAGCGCCAGATGGCCCGCGCGTACGACCGCGCCAAGAAGGCCGAGGGCAAGACGGGCGAGGCGCTCGTCGTCGAGCTCGAGCGTCGTCTCGACGCCCTGGTCCTGCGTTCGGGCATCGCCCGCACGATCTACCAGGCCCGCCAGATGGTCGTTCACGGCCACATCGAGGTCAACGGCGCCAAGGTCGACAAGCCGTCGTTCCGTGTCCGCCCGGACGACGTCATCACCGTGCGCGAGCGCAGCCGCGAGAAGGTTCCGTTCCAGGTCGCCCGTGAGGGTGGCTACGCAGGCGAGGGCGAGACCCCGCGCTACCTGCAGGTCAACCTGAAGGCCCTGGCCTTCCGCCTGGACCGCGACCCGAACCGCAAGGAAATCCCGGTCATCTGCGACGAGCAGCTCGTCGTCGAGTACTACGCCCGCTGATCTTCCGGCAGGCGTAGCCCTCACAGGCTGGTGGAAACCCGCCGCTCCCTCCATGGGGCGGCGGGTTTTCCGCGTTCCGGGTGTACGACACCGCCTACGGCTGGTCCGCCGGCGCCGTGCTGCGCGCGACCCGCGGGCCGGGCACCCCGCCCCGCTCGGCCGGCCGCGGCACCGGCGCCGCCCCCCGCAGCGCCCGCACCACCAGCGCCTCCCTACCCAGCTCCCGGCCCTCGGCCGCGTACGCCGCGTACCGCTCGGCGCCCAGCAGCTCGCCCGCCCGCGCCCGGCACATCAGCCGCGGGGCGTTGAAGTACCCCGAGCCGAACAGCTGCAGCCCCACCCCGCCCCACATCGGCTCCGCCGCGCCCTGGAGCACCGCGGCCTCGGCCGGCTCCCCCTCCGCGACCGTGACCAGCGCGAGCAGCTCCAGCGCTAGCACCAGCCCGACCAGGTCGTGGAACGCGTGATTGATCTCCACGCACTCGCTCAGCAGCCCCCGGGCCTCCTGCGTCGCGCCCCCGTCCAGGGCCGCGTACGCCAGCACGTAGAGCGCGTAGGCCTTCGTCCAGTGCTCCCCGCGCTCCTCGCAGATCTCCCGGACCTCCCCGCACAGTGCGAGCGAGCCCGGCAGGTCCCCGAGGAAGGCCAGCGCCATCCCCAGCTCCACCTGGCACATCAGCACGTTGCTGTTCAGCTCCCCGGCCGCCCGGTACTGCTCCAGCGCCTCACCGAGCAGCTCCCGGGCCCGGGACATGTCGTCCGAGACCAGGGCCAGGCAGCCCAGCCGGTGCACCGCGTACGCCGCCGCCACCCGGTTCCCGCTGCGCGCCGCCCCGTCCCGGCACTCGTACAGCGCGCACATCGAGGCCGTCGCGTCGCCCTGCAGTGCCGCGACGTAACCCAGCACCCACAGGGCCTTCAGCCGCGAACTCTCGTACTCCGTCACCGCCCCGCCCGGAGGATCCAGGGTCCGGTCCAGCCAGTGCCGGCCCTCGGTCAGGCGCCCGCAGCCCGCCCAGTAGAACCACAGGGTGCCCGCCAGGTACTGGCCCAGGTGCAGCTCGTCCGGCTCGTCCAGACAGCACTCCAGGGCGAGCCGGAGGTTCGGCAGCTCCGCCTCCACCAGCGCGGCCACCTCGTGCTGGCGCGGACTGAACCAGTCCAGCTCGCACCAGGTCGCCAGCCCCATGTACCAGTCCCGGTGCCGCCGCCGCAGCCGCACCGCGTCGCCCAGCGACTCCAGCCAGCCCGCCCCGTACAGCCGTACGGTCTCCAGCATGCGGAAGCGCACCCCCGCGGCCGTCTCCTCCCGGACCAGCAGCGACTGGGCGAGGAGCTCGCCCACCAGGTCGAGGACGCCCTCCACCGGCATGTCGGGCCCGGCGCACACGTATTCGGCGGCGTCGAGATCGAACTGCCCCGCGAACACCGACAGCCGCGCCCACAGCAGCCGCTCCGCCGGAGTGCACAGCTCATGGCTCCAGCCGATGGCCGTCCGCAGCGTCCGGTGCCTCGGCAGGCCCCCGCGCACACCGCCCGTCAGCAGTCCGAAGCGGTCCTCCAGCCGGGCCAGCACCTGCGCCGGGGACAGCGTCCGCAGCCGGCCCGCCGCCAGCTCCAGAGCGAGCGGAATCCCGTCGAGGCGCGCGCACAGCTCCATGAGCTCGGCCCGGTCGGCCCCGGTCACCGCGAAGCCCGGGTCCGCGGCGGACGCCCGCGCCGCCAGCAGAGCCAGCGCCTCTTCGGGGACCGGCGGGGCGAGCGGGAACGTCCGCTCCCCGTCCAGGTCCAGCGGGCGCCGGCCCGCCGCGAGCACCCGCAGGCCGGGGGAGCGCAGCAGCAGCTCCCGTACCAGCCCCGCGGTCTCGTCCACCAGCTGCTCGAAGCCGTCCAGGACCAGCAGCAGCCGCTTCCCGGCCAGGTGCTCGGCCAGTACGGTCCGGGGCGGCCGGGTGGTGTGGTCGGTCAGCCCGAGCGCCTCGGAGAGCGCGAGCTCCAGCAGCGCCGGATCCCGTACGCAGGCCAGCTCGGCCAGCCAGACGCCGTCGCAGTAGCGTTCCTGCCCCGGCGCATGCGCCTCTTCGGCCTCCTGTGCCCCTCGGACCTCCCGCGGGTCCTGGGCCTCCCGCGCCCCCTCGGCGGCCGACCGGGCCGCCGCGAGCACCAGCCGGGACTTGCCCACCCCGCCCACACCGGTCACGGTCACCAGCCGCGAGGCCTCCAGGAGCCGCCCCACCTCGGCGAGTTCGGCACCCCGCCCGATGAACCCGCTCAGCTCCGAGGGAAGATTGCCCCGGGCGGTATGTCGAAGGGGTCTCTGTCGCATGGGACACGGAGCGTACTGGTCCGGATGCACTGCGTCCAAGATGCGTCGTCCCGACCCCGAATTCGGGTACGGCCGGGTATCCCCGGCGCGATAGGGTCGGAGGACCATTTGTGGGAATCGCTGCCGCCGGCGGTTCGGGTACAGACAGAGAGCGGTGTGACGTGTCCGGTGTAGAGGTGGCCGGGATCATCGTGGCCGTCTTCTGGGCCATCCTGATCTCCTTCCTCGCCGTCGCCCTGGTGCGGCTGGCGCAGGTGCTCAGGGCGACGACCAAGCTGGTGTCCGAAGTGACCGACCAGGCCGTACCGCTCCTGGCCGACGCCTCCAGCACCGTCCGCTCCGCGCGCACCCAGCTCGACCGGGTCGACGCCATCGCGAGCGACGTCCAGGAGGTCACCTCCAACGCCTCCGCGCTGTCCTCCACCGTGGCCACCGCCTTCGGGGGACCGCTGGTGAAGGTCGCGGCCTTCGGCTACGGCGTCCGCAAGGCGCTGGGCAAGGGGGACGCCGCCCCGGGCGGCGTGCCGCCGAAGGCATCCCGCCGTACTGTGATCGTTGGCCGAACGGTGCCGGCCGCCCGGCGCCGGAAGCAGAAGGACTGAGACGCCGATGTTCCGCCGAGCCTTCTGGTTCACCGCAGGCGCAGCCGCCGGCGTGTGGGCCACCACCAAGGTCAACCGTCAGCTCAAGAAGCTGACGCCGGAGAGCCTCGCGGCCCAGGCCGCCGACAAGGCCGTCGAGGCGGGGCACCGCCTCAAGGACTTCGCCCTCGACGTCAAAGCGGGAATGACGCAGCGCGAGGACGAGCTGAACGACGCACTGGGGCTCCACCAGGACCCCGACCGGCCCGACAACGTCACCGCCCTCCCCGGGCCGCGACGGCTGCGGGCCATCGAGAACGACCAGAGCAACCCCCGACCAAAGCTTTCGTACAACCGGAATGAGGACCACTGATGGAGTCGGCTGAAATCCGCCGCCGCTGGCTGAGCTTCTTCGAGGAGCGCGGTCACGCCGTTGTCCCTTCGGCGTCGCTCATCGCGGACGACCCGACTCTGCTGCTGGTCAACGCGGGCATGGTCCCCTTCAAGCCGTACTTCCTCGGTGAGACCAAGCCCCCGGCCCCCCGCGCCACCAGCGTGCAGAAGTGCGTCCGTACGCCGGACATCGAAGAGGTCGGCAAGACCACCCGCCACGGCACGTTCTTCCAGATGTGCGGCAACTTCTCCTTCGGCGACTACTTCAAGGAAGGCGCCATCAAGTACGCCTGGGAGCTGCTCACCAGCTCCGTGGCGGACGGCGGCTACGGCCTCGAGCCCGAGAAGCTCTGGATCACCGTCTACCTCGACGACGACGAGGCCGAGACGATCTGGCGCGACGTCATCGGCGTCCCCGCCGAGCGCATCCAGCGCCTGGGCAAGAAGGACAACTTCTGGTCCATGGGCGTCCCCGGCCCCTGCGGCCCGTGCTCGGAGATCAACTACGACCGCGGCCCGGAGTTCGGCGTCGAGGGCGGCCCGGCCGTCAACGACGAGCGCTACGTGGAGATCTGGAACCTGGTCTTCATGCAGTACGAGCGCGGCGCCGGCGACGGGAAGGAAGACTTCCCGATCCTCGGCGACCTGCCGTCGAAGAACATCGACACCGGTCTCGGCCTCGAGCGCCTCGCCATGATCCTGCAGGGCGTGCAGAACATGTACGAGACCGACACCCTGCGCGTGGTCATGGACAAGGCCACCGAGCTGACCGGCGTCCGGTACGGGGCCGCCCGGGACACCGACGTGTCCATGCGCGTCGTCGCCGACCACATCCGCACCTCCGTCATGCTCATCGGCGACGGCGTCACCCCCGGCAACGAGGGCCGCGGCTACGTGCTGCGCCGCATCATGCGCCGCGCCATCCGCAACATGCGCCTCATGGGCGCCACGGGACCTGTCGTCCAGGACCTCGTCGACGTCGTGATCGACACGATGGGGCAGCAGTACCCGGAGCTCATCACCGACCGCAAGCGCATCGAGACCGTCGCGCTCGCCGAGGAAGCCGCCTTCCTCAAGGCCATCAAGGGTGGCACCAACATCCTCGACACCGCCGTGACCGATACCAAGGCCGCCGGCGGCACGGTCCTCTCCGGCGACAAGGCGTTCCTGCTCCACGACACCTGGGGCTTCCCGATCGACCTCACCCTGGAGATGGCCGCCGAGCAGGGCCTCTCCGTGGACGAGTCCGGCTTCCGCCGCCTGATGCAGGAGCAGCGCGACCGCGCCAAGGCCGACGCCAAGGCCAAGAAGACCGGCCACGCGGACATGTCCGCCTACCGGGAGATCGCCGACGGCGCCGGCGCCACCGAGTTCACCGGCTACGCCACCAACCAGGGCGAGTCCACCGTCGTCGGCCTGCTGGTCAACGGCGTCTCCGCGCCCGCCGCCTCCGAGGGCGACGAGGTCGAGGTCGTCCTCGACCGCACCCCCTTCTACGCCGAGGGCGGCGGCCAGCTCGCCGACCAGGGCCGGATCAAGCTCGACTCGGGCGCCGTCATCGTCGTCCGCGACGTGCAGCAGCCCGTCCCGGGCGTCTCCGTGCACAAGGGCTCCGTCCAGGTCGGCGAGGTGACGGTGGGCGCCTCCGCGTACGCCGCCATCGACGTCCACCGCCGCCGGGCCATCGCCCGCGCCCACTCCGCCACGCACCTGACGCACCAGGCGCTGCGCGACGCCCTGGGCCCGACGGCCGCCCAGGCCGGTTCCGAGAACTCGCCGGGCCGCTTCCGCTTCGACTTCGGTTCGCCGAACGCCGTCCCGGGCACCGTCCTCACCGACGTCGAGCAGAAGATCAACGACGTGCTCTCGCGGGAGCTCGACGTCACCGCCGAGATCATGAGCATCGACGAGGCGAAGAAGCAGGGCGCCATCGCCGAGTTCGGCGAGAAGTACGGCGAGCGCGTGCGCGTCGTCACCATCGGCGACTTCTCCAAGGAGCTGTGCGGCGGCACGCACGTCGGCAACACCTCCCAGCTGGGTCTGGTGAAGCTGCTCGGCGAGTCCTCCATCGGCTCCGGCGTGCGCCGCGTCGAGGCCCTGGTGGGCGTGGACGCGTACAACTTCCTCGCCAAGGAGCACACGGTCGTCGCCCAGCTGCAGGAGCTGGTCAAGGGCCGTCCGGAGGAGCTGCCGGAGAAGATCGCCTCGATGCTCGGCAAGCTGAAGGACGCCGAGAAGGAGATCGAGAAGTTCCGCGCGGAGAAGGTCCTCCAGGCCGCCGCCGGTCTCGCCGCCAACGCCCAGGACATCCACGGCGTCGCCCTGGTCGTCGGCCAGGTGGCGGACGGCATCGGCGCCGACGACCTGCGCAAGCTGGTCCTCGACGTCCGCGTGCGGATCCCCGGCGACCGTCCGGCGGTCGTGGCCCTGTTCACCGTCGCGGGCGGCCGCCCGCTGACCGTCATCGCGACCAACGAGGCGGCCCGCGAGCGCGGTCTCAAGGCCGGTGACCTGGTCCGTACGGCCGCCAAGACCCTCGGCGGCGGCGGTGGCGGCAAGCCGGACGTCGCCCAGGGCGGCGGCCAGAACCCGGCTGCCGTCCCGGAGGCCATCAGCGCCGTCGAGCGCCTCGTCGTCGAGACGGCCTGACGATGACACTGCGCCGCGGCCGCCGACTGGCCATCGACGTCGGGGACGCCCGGATCGGGGTCGCGTCCTGCGACCCCGATGGGGTGTTGGCCACACCGGTGGAAACCGTTCCGGGCCGGGACATCCCCTTCGCCCACCGGCGGCTGCGGCAGCTCGTCGAGGAGTACGAGCCCCTCGAAGTCGTGGTCGGCCTCCCCCGCTCGCTCAGCGGGCGGGAAGGGCCGGCCGCGGCCAAGGTGCGCGCCTTCGCGAACGAACTCGCCAAGGGCATCAAGCCGGTGACGGTCCGTCTGGTGGACGAGCGGATGACCACGGTCACCGCCGCCCAGGGGCTGCGCGCCTCCGGCAGGAACGCGAAGAAGGGCCGGTCGGTCATCGACCAGGCCGCCGCTGTGGTGATCCTTCAGAACGCTCTTGAGACCGAACGGGTATCAGGTAATCCGCCTGGCGAGTGCGTCGAAGTGGTTGTCTGATCGCGATACGGTAACGTTCCGCGCGATGAGACGGCATTCGAACAGCCGTCGCCCACCGTCAAAGAGGCGGAACCGGGTGCCACGGACGACGGAGTCCATGGCCCCGCGTCTCGCGGCTCTAGGGGACCGATGACTGAGTATGGCCGGGGCCGTGGCCCCGAACCCTGGCACCCTGAGGACCCCCTGTACGGGGACCAGGGGTGGACCGGGCACCAGACCCAGCAGGGCCAGGTGCCGTACGCCGGTGCCCCGCAGCAGGAGTACCAGCAGGAGCCCCAGTACCAGCAGCAGTACCCCCAGCAGCCGCAGTACCAGGAGTACCAGCAGTACCCCGAGTACCAGCAGCAGCAGTACGCGCAGCAGCAGTACGCCCAGCCGCAGCAGGGGTACGCCCCGCAGCAGGCTCAGCACCCCCAGCAGGCTCAGCACCCGCAACAGGCTCAGCCGCCGCACCAGTACACCCCGCAGCAGGGGCAGCCCCAGCAGCCGGTGTACGACAGCCAGGGCTGGGACACCGGCCAGAGCCAGTACACGGCCGCGGTGCAGACCGACCCGTACGCGGGGGCGGACTACGCCCAGCACCCGTCGGCCGGCTACCCGGGCGAGACCCCCGACCTCTACGGCACGGCCGAGGCCTACCCGCCGCCGCAGCCCCCGGGCCGGCGCCACCTGGAGCCGGAACCGGTCGAGCAGGAGGAGCCCGAGAGCGACCTCCCCGTCGGCGGCGCGGGTCGCGACGGCGAGGACGACGGTGACGGAGACGAGCCCGCGGGCCGTCGCGGCGGCCGTTCGCCGAAGGGCGGCAAGAAGCAGCGCAGCGGCACGGCCTGCCTGCTCGCCGCCGTGGTCATCCTCGGCGTGGTCGGTGGTGGCGGCTACTACGGCTACACCTACATCAAGGCCAGGTTCGCCCCTGCCGAGGACTTCGCGGGCGAGGGCGCCGGCGAGGTCGTCGACGTGGAGATCCCCAAGGGCGCGGGCCTGGGGCAGATGGGCCGCATCCTCAAGGAGGCCGGCGTCGTCGCCAGCGCCCAGGCCTTCGTCGACGCGGCGAACGCCAACCCCAAGGGCAAGTCCATCCAGCCCGGTGTCTACCCGATGAACAAGAAGATGTCGGGTGCGGCCGCCGTCGCGCTGATGATCGACCCCACCAAGCTGAACGTCATCACCGTCACCGAGGGCATGCGCAACTCCAAGGTGTACGAGGCGATCGACAAGAAGCTGAGCAAGCCGGAGGGCACCACCCGGGAGATCGCCCTGCGCGACGCCAAGAACCTGGGGCTGCCGGCCTGGGCCGGGAACAACCCCAAGCTCATGGACCCGCTCGAGGGCTTCCTGTTCCCGACGCGCTACGACCTCAGCAAGGACAGCACCCCCGAGTCGCTGCTCAAGCAGATGGTCAAGAACGCCACCGACAAGTACGCGGAGCTGGGCATCGAGGCCAAGGCCAAGGAGCTGGGGCTGGAGAACCCGCTCCAGGTCGTCACGGTCGCCAGCCTCGTCAACGCCGAGGGCAAGAACCACGACGACTTCCGCAAGATGTCCGAGGTCGTCTACAACCGCATGAAGAAGACCAACGACGTCACGAACCAGAAGATCGAGTTCGACTCGACGTACAACTACGCCAAGAACCAGAGCGAGATCAACTTCAACCTCAAGGAAGCCCAGGCGTTCAACAACCCGTACAACACCCACTTCATCAAGGGGCTGCCCGTCGGCCCCATCGGGAACCCGGGCATGGACGCCCTTACCGCTACGCTCAACCCGGACCACGGCGGCTGGATGTTCTTCGTGTCGGTCGACGGCAACACGACGACCTTCACCAAGACCTACGACGAGCACCTCAAGCTCGTCGCCGAGTTCCAGGAACGGCAGAAGCAGAAGAACGGCGGGTAGCAGGACATGACACGGATACGGGCCGCGGTGCTGGGTTCGCCCATCGAGCACTCGCTCTCACCGGTGCTCCACCGTGCCGCCTACCGGGAGCTCGGCCTCGACGACTGGTCGTACGACCGCTTCGAGATCGACGAGGCCGCGCTCCCCGGGTTCGTCGCCGGGCTCGGCCCCGAGTGGGCCGGGCTGTCGCTGACCATGCCGCTCAAGCGGGCTGTCATCCCGCTGCTGGACGGCGTCAGCGACACGGCGGCCTGCGTCGAGGCCGTCAACACGGTCGTCCTCACGCGGGACGGCCGACGCCTGGGCGACAACACCGACATCCCCGGCATCGTCGCCGCGCTCCACGAGCGCGGCGTCGAGAAGGTCCCCTCGGCCGCCGTCCTCGGGGCCGGGGCCACCGCCTCCTCGGCGCTGGCCGCGCTCTCGCGGATCTGCACCGGCGAGGTCACGGCGTACGTCCGCTCGTCGGCGCGCGCCGGCGAGATGCGCCGGTGGGGCGAGCGGCTCGGCGTCCCCGTCCGCACGGCCGACTGGTCCGAGGCCGCAGCGGCGCTGGAGGCGCCCCTGGTCATCGCGACCACCCCGGCCGGAGCCACCGACGAACTGGCCGCGGCGGTCCCGGCCGCCCCGGGCACCCTCTTCGACGTCCTGTACGACCCCTGGCCGACGGCCCTCGCCGCCGCCTGGTCGCAGCGCGGGGGCAAGCTCCTGGGCGGCCTGGACCTGCTGGTGCACCAGGCGGTCCTCCAGGTCGAGCAGATGACGGGCCGCTCCCCGGCGCCGCTCCAAGTGATGCGGCGCGCAGGCCTCGCGGCCCTCTCAGGAGCCCGCTGAGGCTCCGGCGCGGCCGGCCGGTCGGGCCGGCGGGCGATCTTGGCGGGATTGTGGCTACTCGGCGGTAATATCACCCGTTACCCTGTTCACCTGCACTTTTACAGGGGGATGGGATGGACGGAACGGACACGGAGCAGGTACTCGCGTCGAAGTGGGACCTCCCCTTGGCGCTCTTCAGCCTGATCAGGGTGGCCTTCGGAGACCTGCCGGTATGGGCCAAGGCCGTCGTCTTCGGACTCCTCGGTTCCGTCGGCGTGTGGACGGCGATCAGCTGGCTCCGCGGCCGCCGCAGCCGCGTCCGCTGACCACCAAGGCGTCCGACAGCTGGACCGGGGCCCAAGAAACCACTCCGGACGTGGGAGGATTCGGGTGAGGCGGGTCCGGGCCGCGCACCCGATCGCGCCGTCGCAGTACCAGGCGCGAGCATGAGGAGCATCGTTGAGCAGGTTGCGTTGGCTGACCGCAGGAGAGTCGCACGGACCGGCACTGGTCGCGACGCTGGAGGGTCTTCCCGCCGGCGTCCCGGTCACCACCGAGCTGGTGGCCGATCACCTGGCCCGTCGCCGGCTCGGCTATGGCCGCGGTGCCCGGATGAAGTTCGAGCAGGACGAGATCACCTTCCTCGGCGGCGTCCGCCACGGCCTGTCCCAGGGCTCCCCGATCGCGGTCATGATCGGCAACACCGAGTGGCCCAAGTGGGAGACCGTCATGTCGGCCGACCCGGTCGACCCCTCGCTCCTCAAGGACACCGGCCGCAACGCGCCGCTGACCCGTCCGCGCCCCGGCCACGCCGACCTCGCGGGCATGCAGAAGTACGGCTTCGACGAGGCCCGGCCGATCCTGGAGCGCGCCAGCGCCCGTGAGACCGCCGCCCGCGTCGCCCTCGGCGCCGTCGCCCGCTCCTTCATCAAGGAGGTCGCGGGCATCGAGATCGTCTCCCACGTGGTCGAGCTGGCCGCCGCCAAGGCCCCGTACGGAGTCCTCCCCACCCCCGCCGACGTCGACAAGCTCGACGCCGACCCGGTGCGCTGCCTCGACGCCGACGCCAGCAAGGCGATGGTCGCGGAGATCGACCAGGCCCACAAGGACGGCGACACCCTCGGCGGCGTCGTCGAGGTGCTGGCCTACGGCGTCCCGGTCGGCCTCGGCTCGCACGTCCACTGGGACCGCCGGCTCGACGCCCGCCTCGCCGGAGCCCTCATGGGCATCCAGGCCATCAAGGGCGTCGAGGTCGGCGACGGCTTCGAGCTCGCCCGCGTGCCCGGCTCCAAGGCCCACGACGAGATCGTCTCCACCCCCGAGGGCATCAAGCGCACCTCCGGCCGCTCCGGCGGGACCGAAGGCGGCCTGACCACCGGCGAACTGCTCCGCGTCCGCGCCGCGATGAAGCCCATCGCGACCGTTCCGCGCGCCCTCGCCACCATCGACGTCGCCACCGGCGAGGCGACCGTGGCCCACCACCAGCGCTCCGACGTCTGCGCCGTGCCGGCCGCCGGCATCGTCGCCGAGGCGATGGTCGCCCTCGTGCTGGCCGACGCCGTCGTCGAGAAGTTCGGCGGCGACTCGGTGCCCGAGACCCGCCGCAACGTCCGGGCCTACCTCGACAACCTGCAGATCCGGTGACGGCCGGACCGCTCGTCGTCCTCGTCGGACCCATGGGGTCCGGCAAGTCCACGGTGGGGGCGCTGCTCGCCGAGCGGCTCGGCGTCCCCTACCGGGACACCGACGCGGACATCGTCACGGCCCAGGGCCGGCCGATCTCCGACATCTTCGTCGACGAGGGCGAGCCGTACTTCCGCGAGCTGGAACGGCAGGCCGTCGCGGCCGCCGTCGCCGAGCACACCGGAGTCCTCGCCCTCGGCGGCGGAGCCGTCCTCGACGAGGGCACCCGCGAGCTGCTGACCGGCCTGCCCGTCGCCTATCTCTCGATGGACGTCGAGGAAGCCGTACGGCGCGTGGGCCTCGGCGCCGCGCGCCCGCTGCTCGCCGTCAACCCGCGCCGCCAGTGGCGCGAGCTGATGGAGGCCAGACGCCCCCTCTACACCGAAGTCGCGCGCGTCGTCGTGGCCACCGACGACCGTACCCCCGAAGAGGTCGCCCAGGCGGTCCTCGACGCTCTGGAGTTGAAGGACGTATGACAGACCAGGTGACGCGGATCCACGTCGGCGGAAGCGCCGGCCATGACCCGTACGACGTGTTGGTCGGGCAGCAGCTGCTCGGCGAGCTCGGCTCCCTGATCGGTACGAAGGCCCAGCGGGTCGCCGTGATCCACCCCGAGGCCCTCGCCTCGACCGGTGAGGCGCTGCGCGACGACCTCGCCGACCAGGGCTACGAGGCGATCGCCATCCAGGTGCCGAACGCCGAAGAGGCCAAGACGGTCGAGGTCGCCGCGTACTGCTGGAAGGCGCTGGGCCAGTCCGGCTTCACTCGTACCGACGTCATCGTCGGCGTCGGCGGGGGAGCCACCACCGACCTCGCGGGCTTCGTCGCGGCCAGCTGGCTGCGCGGCGTGCGCTGGGTCGCCGTACCGACCACCGTCCTGGCGATGGTGGACGCGGCCGTCGGCGGCAAGACCGGCATCAACACCGCCGAGGGCAAGAACCTCGTGGGCGCCTTCCACCCGCCGGCCGGTGTGCTCTGCGACCTGGCGGCGCTGGAGTCCCTGCCGGTCAACGACTACGTCAGCGGCCTCGCCGAGATCATCAAGGCCGGATTCATCGCCGACCCGGTGATCCTCGACCTGATCGAGGAGGACCCGCAGGCGGCCCGTACGCCCGCCGGTCCGCACACCGCCGAACTGATCGTGCGCTCCATCCAGGTCAAGGCCGACGTCGTCTCCAGCGACCTCAAGGAGTCGGGACTCCGCGAGATCCTCAACTACGGCCACACCCTCGCGCACGCCATCGAGAAGAACGAGCGCTACAAGTGGCGGCACGGCGCGGCCGTGTCGGTCGGCATGGTCTTCGCCGCCGAACTCGGCCGGCTCGCCGGCCGCCTCGACGACGCGACCGCCGACCGGCACAAGGAGGTCCTCGCCTCCGTCGGGCTGCCGCTGACCTACCGCGGCGACCAGTGGCCCAAGCTGCTCCAGACCATGCAGGTCGACAAGAAGTCCCGCGGCAACCTGCTGCGCTTCATCGTCCTCGACGGCCTGGGCAAGCCGACCGTCCTGGAGGGCCCCGACCCGGCACACCTGATCGCCGCCTACGGCGAGGTGTCGGCGTGAGCCGGCCCGTCCTCGTGCTGAACGGCCCGAACCTTGGCCGACTCGGCTCGCGCGAGCCCGACGTGTACGGGGCCACCTCGTACGCGGGCCTGGTGGAGAGCTGCCGGTCGCTGGGCGGGGAACTCGGCTTCGACGTCGAGGTCCGCGAGACCAACGACGAGGGTGAGATCATCCGCTGGCTGCACGAGGCGGCGGACGGGAAGATCCCCGTGGTCATCAACCCGGGGGCCTTCACCCACTACTCGTACGGCATGCGGGACGCGGCCGCGCAGCGCACGGCGCCGCTGATCGAGGTGCACATCTCCAACCCGTACGCCCGTGAGGAGTTCCGGCACACCTCGGTCATCGCGGCCGTGGCGACCGGGACCGTGGCGGGCTTCGGTATCGGCTCCTACCGGCTGGCGCTGCGTGCGCTGGCGGACGAGATCGACTCCTGACACACCCCGCCCGGGGCCTGGTGGACGGTCGGGCCTCCGCGGTCATATAACGTTCTCGCATCAGTCGCAGGAACGAGACGGAGTGGCAGCGGATGCACCAAGGAGTGGGTGGCGGGGGCTGGGGGCAGCCGGGGCAGCGTCCTGCGGCGCCCCCGCAGCCGCCCATACCCCCGGCGCAGGGCTGGCCGGGTTCGCACCCGCCCCCGCCGCCGTCCCAGCAGCAGGCCCCGTCCCCGCACCAGGCGCCGGCGCCGCCGCCCCAGGTGGCGCCCGTACCGGAGGCCACCGGGCACATCCCGCTGCCGCCCGCGGTGGCGGGGACCGGCGGCGCGGTGCTCGCCGTACTGCTGATCGGGCCCGCCGGCGCGGGCAAGACCACCGTGGCCCGGCACTGGGCCAGCACCCGTCCCGTGCCCACCGCGCACGTCAGCCTGGACGACGTGCGCGAATGGGTCTGCTCCGGCTTCGCCGACCCGCAGGCCGGCTGGAACGAGCACTCCGAGGCCCAGTACCGGCTCGCCCGCCGCACCTGCGGTTTCGCGGCCCGCAACTACCTGGCCAACGGCATCTCCTGCATCCTCGACGACGCCGTCTTCCCCGACCGGCCCGTGGTGGGACTGGGCGGCTGGAAGCGGCACGTGGGGCCGACGCTGCTGCCGGTCGTGCTCCTGCCCGGCCTGGAGATCGTCCTGGAGCGCAACGCCGAGCGCTCCGGCAACCGCCGGCTCTCCGACGAGGAGGTCGCCCGCATCCACGGCCGGATGGCCGGCTGGTACGGCTCCGGACTGCCGATCATCGACAACTCCCAGCTCGACGTCGAAGGCACCGCCCGCGCTCTCGACGAGGCCCTGGCCAGAGCCCTCCCGGCACCCGGCGGCTGGTAGCGCTCCCGCCGGGGTCGCAGGAGGGGCCAGGGGAGTCGGCCCGTCGCGGCGGGCCCGTGCCGCGCCTCGTCCGGACGCGCTCGCCGGGCCGGATCCGCACGGCGCTCGTACGCTCGAAGACATGTCAGACGTGTACGCCGCCCGTCGGGGCCTGCTTCGCGACCGATGCGCCGCCGCGGGGAACGCCGCAGCGCTGATCACGCGTCCGGCGAACGTCCGCTACCTCTCCGGGGCGTCACCGCTCGGCGCCGTACTGCTCGTCGGACCGACCGAGGACGCGATGTTCTGCGCCGGCGCGCCCACCGGCGAGGCCGACGAGGGCCGCCTCGACGAACACCTCCGAGTCACCGTGCTGGCCGGCCGCGGCGGGGATCCCGCCGTCGCGGCGGCCGACGCCGCCTCCTCCGTACGTGCCGACTCGCTCGCCGTGGAGGAGCACCACCTCACTGTCGCCCGGCACCGGGCCCTGCGGTCCGTCGCGCCCAAGCTGCGCCTCGCCGACCTCGGCAACGCGGTGGAGCAGCAGCGCCTCGTCAAGGACGAGGGCGAGATCGCCTGTCTGCGGATCGCCGCCGAGATCGCCGACCAGGCACTGGGCGAGCTGCTGGAGTCCATCCTCGTCGGGCGCACCGAACGCCACCTCGCGCTGGAGCTGGAGCGCCGGCTCGTCGACCACGGCGCGGACGGCCCGGCCTTCCCGACCTCCGTCGGCACCGGCCCGCACTCCGGCCACTCCCGGCACCGGCCCTCCGACCGCAGGGTGGAGGAGGGGGACTTCCTCTCCGTCTGCCTGGGCGCCAACTACCGCGGCTACCGGTGCGAGATCGGCCGGACCTTCGTCATCGGCACCACCCCGGCCGACTGGCAGATCGAGCTCTACGACTGCGTCTTCACCGCCCAGCGGGCTGGCCGGGAGGCGCTCCTGCCGGGGGCCGCCTACCGGGAAGTGGACCACGCGGCCCGGTCCGTCCTGGACTCCGCGGGGCACGCGGAAGCCCTCGCTCCATCGACGGGACACGGTGTCGGCCTCGAAATCGACGAGGACCCGCAGCTTGCACCTACGGCAATGGGTAAACTGGACGCTTGCGTGCCGGTCACCGTCGAACCGGGGGTTCACCTCCCCGGCCGGGGAGGTGTCCGGATCGATGACACGCTCGTCGTACGCCCCGAGGCGGACGGCGGTCCCGAGCTACTCACCATTACGACCAAGGAGCTGCTCGCGCTCTAGCCCGCACTGCCGGGTAGTGCGCGCACCCGTGGTCTTCCAGTGCAGGAGATTCCGCAACCGTGGCTTCCACGAACGACCTCAAGAACGGCATGGTGCTCAAGCTCGACGGTGACCAGCTCTGGTCCGTCGTCGAGTTCCAGCACGTCAAGCCCGGCAAGGGCCCGGCCTTCGTGCGCACCAAGCTCAAGCACGTGCTCTCCGGCAAGGTCGTCGACAAGACCTTCAACGCCGGCACGAAGGTCGAGACGGCCACCATCGACCGCCGTGACATGCAGTTCTCTTACATGGACGGCGAGTACTTCGTCTTCATGGACATGCAGACCTACGACCAGCTGATGGTCGACAAGAAGGCAGTCGGCGACACCGCCAACTTCCTCATCGAGGGCTTCACCGCCTCCGTGGCCCAGCACGAGGGCGAGGTGCTCTACGTCGAGCTCCCGGCCGCCGTCGAGCTGACCATCGAGCACACCGACCCGGGTGTCCAGGGCGACCGCTCCACCGGCGGCACCAAGCCCGCCAAGCTGGAGACCGGTCACGAGATCCAGGTCCCGCTCTTCGTCACCACCGGCGAGAAGATCAAGGTCGACACCCGCACCAGCGCCTACCTCGGCCGGGTGAACAGCTAACCGTGGCTGCCCGGAGCAACGCGCGCAAGCGCGCCTTCCAGATCCTCTTCGAGGCCGACCAGCGCGGGGTGTCCGTCCGCGAGGTCCTCGCGGACTGGATCCGCCACGCGCGGTCGGACGACCGGCAGCCGCCGGTCAGCGCCTTCACGATGGATCTTGTCGAGGGTTACGCCGACAAGGTGAACCGCATCGACGACCTGATCGTCACCTACGCCGTGGACTGGGAACTCGACCGCATGCCGGTCGTGGACCGGAACATCGTGCGGCTCGGTGCCTACGAGCTCATCTGGGTGGACGACACCCCGGACGCCGTGGCCATCGACGAGGCCGTCCAGCTCGCCAAGGAGTTCTCCACGGACGAGTCCCCCTCGTTCGTGAACGGGCTGCTGGCCCGCTTCAAGGACCTGAAGCCGAGCCTGCGGCGCAGCGAGAGCTGACCGGACGCCGCCCATGGCGGCACCGGCACCGCCATTCGGAAGGGCCCGCAGCGCACGCGCTGCGGGCCCTTCCGTTGTCGCCCCTACGGCCTCGGGGCGCGCGGGGGGCGGAAAAACCGGTGGGTGCCGGGCCCCCGCAAGGGCCCGGCACCCACCGGTAAACGTTTCTGCTGGTGTGGAGCGTGAGGGTCAGACGTCCTCGTGCGCCACCGCGCGACGGGCATCCGCGTCGAGCACGCCCCAGCTGATGAGCTGCTCGGTCAGGACCGAGGGCGACTGGTCGTAGATGACGGCCAAGGTGCGCAGGTCGTCCTGGCGGATCGACAGCACCTTGCCGTTGTAGTCACCGCGCTGGCTCTGGATCGTCGCCGCGTAACGCTGCAGCGGGCCGGCCTTCTCGGCGGGGACGCCCGCCAGCCGCTCCAGGTCGAGGCGCAGCTTCGGCGGCGGCTCGGCCGCTCCGCCGGGAGTCGTGCCCGGCAGGAGTTCCTGCACCGGCACCCCGTAGAAGTCCGCCAGCTCGGCCAGGCGCTGGACGGTCACGGCGCGGTCCCCGCGCTCGTACGACCCGACCACCACGGCCTTCCACCGGCCCTGCGACTTCTCCTCGACACCGTGGAGGGAAAGGCCCTGCTGGGTGCGGATGGCGCGGAGCTTGGCCCCGAGCTGTTTGGCGTATTCGCTGGACATAACGCTCCCGGACGCTGTGACGCTGTGACTGCATGGACACTGCGACTACATAACTACGTGCGGCTCCGCCGCGCGGCTGGTAACTCACTGTGAGGTTACGCAGCGTTACTTGGGCGCGTCAAGCCGAATGGTCTCCATCCCCCCGCCAGGGCGGCGCCAGCAGCCCCGTGGGCGCCCCTGCGCGGACCCCGGGTGCCGGGCCACCACCGCCGCCCTGGTACCGTGGGACACGTACATCAGACGTCCTTTAAGGTCCGTCCCGTGAGGCGGAGAAGGAGGTCCTTTTCATGGACGCCCAGCAGAACTCCGATTCCGCGCGCCCCGTACTGGAGGCGCAGGACATCGCACGGGTCCTGACCCGTATCGCCCACGAGATCGTCGAACGCGCCAAGGGCGCCGACGACGTGGTGCTCCTCGGCATCCCCACCCGCGGTGTGTACCTGGCCCGCCGGCTGGCGGCCAAGCTCGAAGAGATCACCGGCACGAAGATCCCCGTCGGCTCCCTCGACATCACCATGTACCGCGACGACCTGCGGATGAAGCCCGCCCGCGCGATCGGCCGCACCGAGATCCCCGGTGACGACCTCGACGGCCGCCTCGTCGTCCTCGTCGACGACGTCCTCTTCTCCGGCCGCACCATCCGCGCCGCGCTCGACGCCCTCGGCGACCTCGGCCGCCCCCGCGCCGTACAGCTCGCGGTCCTGGTCGACCGCGGCCACCGCGAACTGCCGATCCGCGCCGACTACGTCGGCAAGAACCTCCCCACGTCGCTGCGGGAGACCGTCAAGGTCCAGCTCCAGGAGGAGGACGGCCGTGACGCCGTGCTGCTCGGCCAGCGGACCGCCCAGGCAGCAGGGCAGTAGCCCACCACGACGACGGACCCCGGCGGGGTCCGCGCCGAGCCCTGCCCTGCCCGCCCGCACCCCTGCACGTCCGTCCGCCTGCATGCCCTCCCGACCTACGGAGCCATCCAGATGAAGCGCCACCTCATCTCGGCCGCCGATCTCACGCGCGACGACGCCGTCCTGATCCTCGACACCGCCGAGGAGATGGCCCGCGTCGCGGACCGGCCGATCAAGAAGCTGCCCACCCTGCGCGGCCTCACCGTCGTCAACCTCTTCTTCGAGGACTCGACCCGCACCCGGATCTCCTTCGAAGCGGCCGCCAAGCGGCTCTCCGCCGACGTCATCAACTTCTCCGCCAAGGGCTCATCGGTTTCCAAGGGCGAATCCCTGAAGGACACCGCGCTGACCCTGGAGGCGATGGGCGCCGACGCCGTCGTCATCCGCCACCACGCCTCCGGCGCCCCCTACCGGCTCGCGACCTCCGGCTGGATCGACTCCGCCGTGGTCAACGCCGGCGACGGCACCCACGAGCACCCCACCCAGGCCCTGCTGGACGCCTTCACCATGCGCCGCCGCCTCGTCGGCCGCGACGCCGGCCTCGGCAAGGACCTCAGCGGCCGCCGCATCACCATCGTCGGCGACGTCCTGCACAGCCGCGTGGCCCGCTCCAACGTCCACCTGCTGCACACCCTCGGCGCCGAGGTCACCCTGGTGGCCCCGCCAACCCTGGTCCCGATCGGCGTCGAGACCTGGCCGTGCGAGGTCTCGTACAGCCTCGACGACGTGCTGCCGAAGTCGGATGCGGTGATGATGCTCCGTGTGCAGCGCGAACGCATGAACGCCGCCTTCTTCCCGACCGAGCGCGAGTACTCCCGCCGGTACGGCCTCGACGGCGACCGCATGGCCAAGATGCCCGAGCACGCCATCGTGATGCACCCCGGCCCGATGAACCGCGGCATGGAGATCACCGCCCAGGTCGCCGACTCCGACCGCTGCACGGCCGTCGAGCAGGTCGCCAACGGCGTCTCCACCCGCATGGCCGTCCTCTACCTGCTGCTCGGAGGCTCCGAGCCCGCCGTCACCACCGCCCGTACCGAGGAGAGCAAGTAACCATGAGCAAGATCCTTATCCGTGGTGCGAAGGTACTCGGCGGCGAGGCGCAGGACGTCCTGATCGACGGCGAGACCATCGAGGCCACCGCCAGGACCGGCGAAATCGACTGGAGTGGCACCGGCCTGTCCGCCGAGGGCGCGACCGTCATCGAGGCCGAGGGCCAGGTCCTCCTCCCCGGCCTCGTCGACCTGCACACCCACCTGCGCGAGCCCGGCCGCGAGGACTCCGAGACCGTCCTGACGGGCACCCGCGCCGCCGCCTCCGGCGGCTACACCGCCGTCTTCGCCATGGCGAACACCTTCCCCGTCGCCGACACCGCCGGCGTCGTCGAGCAGGTCTGGCGCCTGGGCAAGGAGTCCGGCTACTGCGACGTGCAGCCCATCGGCGCCGTCACCGTCGGCCTGGAGGGCAAGCAGCTCTCCGAGCTGGGCGCCATGCACGACTCCGCCGCCCGCGTCACCGTCTTCTCCGACGACGGCAAGTGCGTCGACGACGCCGTGATCATGCGCCGGGCCCTGGAGTACGTGAAGGCCTTCGGCGGCGTCGTCGCCCAGCACGCCCAGGAGCCCCGCCTCACCGAGGGCGCCCAGATGAACGAGGGCGTCGTCTCCGCCGAGCTGGGCCTCGGCGGCTGGCCCGCCGTCGCCGAGGAGTCGATCATCGCCCGCGACGTGCTCCTCGCCGAGCACGTCGGCTCCCGCGTCCACATCTGCCACCTCTCCACCGCCGGCTCCGTCGAGATCGTCCGCTGGGCCAAGTCCCGCGGCATCGACGTCACCGCCGAGGTCACCCCGCACCACCTGCTCCTCACCGACGAGCTGGTCCGCTCGTACAACGCGGTCTACAAGGTCAACCCGCCGCTGCGCACCGAGCGCGACGTCATGGCCCTGCGCGAGGCCCTCGCCGACGGCACGATCGACATCGTCGCCACCGACCACGCCCCGCACCCCCACGAGGACAAGGACTGCGAGTGGGCCTCCGCCGCCATGGGCATGGTCGGCCTGGAGACCGCGCTCTCCGTCGTCCAGCAGACGATGGTGGAGACCGGACTGCTCGACTGGGCGGGCGTCGCCGAGCGGATGTCCTTCGCCCCGGCGCGCATCGGCAGCCTGGAGAACCACGGCCGTCCCGTCTCGGCAGGTGAACCCGCGAACCTGACCTTGGTCGATACCTCGTACCGTGGTGTCGTGGACCCCGCACACTTCGCCTCCCGGAGCCGCAACACGCCTTACGAGGGCCGTGAGCTCCCGGGACGCGTCACTCACACCTTCCTGCGGGGCCGGGCAACGGTCGTGGACGGGACACTGGCGTGACACCTGCAGTAATCCAACTGGCCGCCGAGGCCGCCGAACGACAGTCGGCGGAGGTGACCGAAGTCGGCGCCCGCATCGCGTGGGTGGTCGGCCTGGTCGTCTTCATCGCGTTCGTGTACTGGCTGATGCGGCAGGGCTGGAAATGGCGAGGGGCTCTGCAGAACGATCTGCCCGAGCTCCCCGCCGCCCCCGACGGCCTCCCCGCGCACCGGCTGGCCCTGACCGGCCGGTACCACGGCTCCACCACCGCCGGGCAGTGGCTCGACCGGATCGTCGCCCACGGCCTGGGCCTGCGCAGCCGGGTCGAGCTCACGCTCACCGACGCGGGCCTCGACGTGGTCCGACCGGGTGCAGGCGACTTCTTCGTACCGGCCGCGCAGCTGCGCGGCGCCCGCCTCGACAAGGGGATCGCGGGCAAGGTACTCACCGAGGGCGGTCTGCTCGTCGTCACCTGGGCGCACGGCGGCAAGCTGATCGACTCCGGATTCCGCTCCGACCGCGCGGCCGAACACGCCGCATGGGTCGAAGCCATCAACCTCATGAACCCATCCATCACGACGGAAGGCGCCGAACGATGACGACCTCCACCAGGGGAGCAGCCAAAGCTCCCGCCGTACTCGTCCTGGAGGACGGCCGCATCTTCCGCGGCCGCGCCTACGGCGCAGTGGGGGAGACCTTCGGCGAGGCCGTGTTCTCCACCGGCATGACCGGCTACCAGGAGACCCTCACCGACCCGTCGTACCACCGGCAGGTCGTCGTGATGACCGCCCCCCACGTGGGCAACACCGGCGTCAACGACGAGGACCCCGAGTCCTCCCGCATCTGGGTCTCCGGCTACGTCGTGCGCGACCCCGCCCGCGTCCCCTCCAACTGGCGCTCCCGGCGCACGCTGGACGAGGAACTCGTCGCGCAGGGCGTCGTCGGCATCTCCGGCATCGACACCCGCGCCCTGACCCGCCACCTGCGCGAGCGCGGCGCCATGCGCGTCGGCATCTTCTCCGGCGAGTCCTGGGTCGGCATCCGCGACGAGGCCCTCCTGGCCAAGGTCCGCTCCCAGCCCGAGATGAAGGGCGCGAACCTCGCCGCCGAGGTCGCCACCAAGGAGGCGTACGTCGTCCCCGCGATCGGCGAGAAGCGCTTCACCGTCGCCGCCGTCGACCTCGGCATCAAGGGCATGACCCCGCACCGCATGGCCGAGCGCGGCATCGAGGTCCACGTGCTGCCCGCCACCGCCACCGTCGAGGACGTGTACGCGGTCAACCCGGACGGCGTGTTCTTCTCCAACGGCCCGGGCGACCCGGCCACCGCCGACGGCCCCGTCGCCGTCATGCAGGGCGTCCTGGAGCGCAAGACCCCGCTCTTCGGCATCTGCTTCGGCAACCAGATCCTCGGCCGCGCGCTCGGCTTCGGCACCTACAAGCTGAAGTACGGCCACCGCGGCATCAACCAGCCGGTCCAGGACCGCACCACCGGCAAGGTCGAGGTCACCGCGCACAACCACGGCTTCGCCGTGGACGCGCCCCTCGACAAGGTGTCCGAGACCCCCTACGGCCGCGCCGAGGTCTCGCACGTCTGCCTGAACGACAACGTGGTCGAAGGCCTCCAGCTGCTCGACCAGCCGGCCTTCTCCGTCCAGTACCACCCCGAAGCGGCCGCGGGCCCGCACGACGCCGCGTACCTCTTCGACCGCTTCACGTCTTTGATGAGCACCGCCCAGATGGAGGCCGATCGTGCCTAAGCGCTCCGATATCCAGTCCGTCCTGGTCATCGGCTCCGGCCCGATCGTCATCGGACAGGCCGCCGAGTTCGACTACTCCGGCACCCAGGCCTGCCGCGTCCTCAAGGCCGAAGGCCTGCGCGTCATCCTGGTCAACTCCAACCCGGCGACGATCATGACCGACCCGGAGATCGCCGACGCCACGTACGTCGAGCCGATCACCCCCGAGTTCGTCGAGAAGATCATCGCGAAGGAGCGCCCCGACGCGCTGCTCCCGACCCTCGGCGGCCAGACCGCGCTGAACACCGCCATCTCCATGCACGAGCAGGGCGTGCTGGAGAAGTACGGCGTCGAGCTCATCGGCGCCAACGTCGAGGCCATCAACAAGGGGGAGGACCGCGACCTCTTCAAGGGCGTCGTCGAGGCCGTCAAGGCCAAGATCGGTTACGGCGAGTCCGCCCGCTCGGTCATCTGCCACTCGATGGACGACGTCCTCAAGGGCGTCGAGACCCTCGGCGGCTACCCCGTCGTCGTCCGTCCCTCCTTCACGATGGGCGGCGCCGGCTCCGGCTTCGCCCACGACGAGGACGAGCTGCGCCGCATCGCCGGCCAGGGCCTCACGCTCTCCCCGACCACCGAGGTGCTCCTGGAGGAGTCCATCCTCGGCTGGAAGGAGTACGAGCTGGAGCTGATGCGCGACACCAAGGACAACGTGGTCGTCGTCTGCTCCATCGAGAACTTCGACCCGATGGGCGTCCACACCGGCGACTCCATCACCGTCGCCCCCGCCATGACGCTCACCGACCGCGAGTACCAGCGGCTGCGCGACATCGGCATCGCGATCATCCGCGAGGTCGGCGTCGACACCGGCGGCTGCAACATCCAGTTCGCGATCGACCCGGTCGACGGCCGCGTCATCGTCATCGAGATGAACCCTCGCGTCTCGCGCTCCTCGGCGCTCGCGTCGAAGGCCACCGGCTTCCCGATCGCCAAGATCGCCGCCAAGCTGGCCATCGGCTACACGCTCGACGAGGTCCCCAACGACATCACCGAGAAGACGCCGGCCTCCTTCGAGCCGACCCTCGACTACGTCGTCGTCAAGGCCCCGCGCTTCGCCTTCGAGAAGTTCCCGGCCGCCGACGCCACCCTCACCACCACCATGAAGTCGGTCGGCGAGGCCATGGCCATCGGCCGCAACTTCACCGAGGCCCTCCAGAAGGCCCTGCGCTCCCTGGAGAAGAAGGGCTCGCAGTTCACCTTCGTCGGCGAGCCCGGCGACAAGGACGAGCTCCTCGCCACCGCCGTCCGCCCCACCGACGGCCGCATCAACACCGTCATGCAGGCCATCCGCGCCGGCGCCACCCAGGAAGAGGTCTTCGAGTCCACGAAGATCGACCCCTGGTTCGTCGACCAGCTCTTCCTGATCAAGGAGATCGCCGACGAGCTCGCCGGCGCCGAGAAGCTCGAACCGGAGCTGCTCGCCGAGGCCAAGCGCCACGGCTTCTCCGACTCCCAGATCGCCGAGATCCGGGGCCTGCGCGAGGACGTCGTCCGCGAGGTCCGCCACGCCCTCGGCGTCCGCCCGGTCTACAAGACGGTCGACACCTGCGCCGCCGAGTTCGCCGCGAAGACCCCGTACTTCTACTCCTCGTACGACGAGGAGTCCGAGGTCGCCCCCCGCACCAAGCCCGCCGTCATCATCCTGGGCTCCGGCCCGAACCGCATCGGCCAGGGCATCGAGTTCGACTACTCCTGCGTCCACGCCTCCTTCGCCCTCAGCGACGCCGGCTACGAGACCGTGATGGTCAACTGCAACCCGGAGACCGTCTCCACCGACTACGACACCTCCGACCGCCTGTACTTCGAGCCGCTGACGCTCGAGGACGTGCTGGAGATCGTCCACGCCGAGTCCCTCGCCGGCCCCATCGCCGGCGTCGTCGTCCAGCTCGGCGGCCAGACCCCCCTGGGCCTCGCCCAGGCCCTCAAGGACAACGGCGTCCCCGTCGTGGGCACCTCCCCGGAGGCCATCCACGCCGCCGAGGACCGCGGCGCCTTCGGCCGCGTCCTCGCCGAGGCCGGCCTGCCCGCCCCCAAGCACGGCACGGCCACCACCTTCACCGGCGCGAAGGCCATCGCCGACGAGATCGGCTACCCGGTCCTGGTGCGCCCCTCGTACGTGCTCGGCGGCCGCGGCATGGAGATCGTCTACGACGAGGCCCGCCTGGAGTCGTACATCGCGGAGTCCACCGAGATCTCCCCGACCCGCCCGGTGCTGGTCGACCGCTTCCTCGACGACGCCATCGAGATCGACGTCGACGCCCTCTACGACGGCAACGAGCTCTACCTCGGCGGCGTCATGGAGCACATCGAGGAAGCCGGCATCCACTCCGGCGACTCGGCCTGCGCCCTGCCCCCGATCACCCTCGGCGGCTACGACATCAAGCGCCTGCGCGCCTCCACCGAAGCCATCGCCAAGGGCGTCGGCGTCCGCGGCCTGATCAACATCCAGTTCGCGATGGCCGGCGACATCCTCTACGTCCTGGAGGCCAACCCGCGCGCCTCCCGGACGGTGCCCTTCACCTCGAAGGCCACCGCCGTCCCGCTCGCGAAGGCCGCCGCCCGCATCTCGCTCGGCGCCACCATCGCCGAGCTGCGCGAAGAGGGCCTGCTGCCGAAGACCGGCGACGGCGGCACCCTGCCGATCGACGCGCCGATCTCCGTCAAGGAGGCCGTCATGCCGTGGTCGCGCTTCCGCGACATCCACGGCCGCGGCGTGGACACCGTCCTCGGCCCGGAGATGCGCTCCACCGGCGAGGTCATGGGCATCGACGCCGTCTTCGGCACCGCCTACGCCAAGTCGCAGGCCGGCGCCTACGGCCCGCTGCCGACCAAGGGCCGCGCCTTCATCTCCGTCGCCAACCGCGACAAGCGCTCGATGATCTTCCCTGCCCGCGAGCTCGTCGCGCACGGCTTCGAGCTGATGGCCACTTCCGGCACCGCCGAGGTCCTGCGCCGCAACGGCATCAACGCCACCGTGGTGCGCAAGCTCAGCGAGGGCGAGGGCCCGAACGGCGAGAAGACCATCGTCCAGCTGATCCACGACGGCCAGGTCGACCTGATCGTCAACACCCCGTACGGCACCGGCGGCCGCCTCGACGGCTACGAGATCCGCACGGCGGCCGTGGCCCGCAGCGTCCCCTGCCTGACCACGGTCCAGGCGCTCGCCGCCGCCGTCCAGGGCATCGACGCGCTCAACCGCGGCGACGTGGGCGTCCGCTCCCTCCAGGAGCACGCGGAGCACCTGACCGCGGCCCGCGACTAGCAGCCCGTTCGAAAGGGGGGCACCGGCGACAACGACCGGTGTCCCCCCTTTCATGAGGTCCATCCGAGCGCACAAGGGATTCAAGGGAAAAATCGGACGATGTACAAGCTGTTCTTCAACCTGGTCTTCAAGCGGATGGACCCCGAGCGGGCCCACTACACGGCCTTCCGCTGGATCCGCACGGCAGCGCGCACCCCGGTGCTGCGCACCTTCGTCGCCGCCTACCTCGCCCCCCGCCACCAGGAGCTGCGCACCGAGGCCCTGGGCCTGCGCTTCCACGGCCCCTTCGGCCTGGCCGCCGGCTTCGACAAGAACGCCGTCGCCATCGACGGCATGTCGATGCTCGGCTTCGACCACGTCGAGATCGGCACGGTCACGGCCGAGCCGCAGCCCGGCAACCCGAAGAAGCGGCTGTTCCGCCTCGTGCCGGACCGCGCCCTGATCAACCGGATGGGCTTCAACAACGAGGGCTCGGCGGCCGTGGCGGCCCGCCTGGCGGCCCGCGAGGCCGTCTTCCGCACGGTCGTCGGCGTCAACATCGGCAAGACGAAGGTCGTACCCGAGGAAGAGGCCGTGGGGGACTACGTCACCTCCACCGAGCGCCTCGCCCGCCACGCCGACTACCTCGTCGTCAACGTCTCCTCTCCCAACACCCCCGGCCTGCGCAACCTCCAGGCCACCGAGTCGCTGCGCCCGCTGCTGACGGCCGTGCGCGAGGCCGCGGACCGCACCGTGACCGACCGCCGGGTGCCGCTCCTCGTCAAGATCGCACCCGACCTCGCGGACGAGGACGTCGACGCCGTCGCCGACCTGGCCCTGGAGCTGGGCCTCGACGGCATCATCGCCACCAACACCACCATCGCCCGCGAGGGGCTGGGCCTGAAGTCCGACCCCGCCCTGGTCAAGGAGACCGGCGGGCTCTCCGGCGCGCCCGTCAAGGAGCGCTCCCTGGAGGTCCTGCGCCGCCTGTACGCCCGCGTGGGCGACCGCATGGTCCTCATCGGGGTCGGCGGCATCGAGAACGCCGAGGACGCCTGGCAGCGGATCCTGGCCGGCGCCACGCTGATCCAGGGCTACAGCGCCTTCATCTACGAGGGCCCGTGCTACGCCCGCGCCATCCACAAGGGCCTGGCCGCGCGCCTGGCCGCCAGCCCGTACGCGACGCTCGCCGACGCGGTGGGCGCCGAGACCCGAAAGGCCGCACAGTGACCCTGACCCCGTTCGGCACCCGACTGCGCGCCGCGATGGACTCCCGTGGCCCGTTGTGCGTGGGCATCGACCCGCACGCCGCCCTGCTGGCGCAGTGGGGCCTGCAGGACGACATCGCGGGCCTGGAGCGCTTCTCCCGCACGGTCGTCGAGGCCCTCGCGGAGTCGGTGGCGGTCTTCAAGCCGCAGGCCGCCTTCTTCGAGCGGTTCGGCTCCCAGGGCGTCGCCGTCCTTGAGCGGACCGTCGCGGACGCCCGGGCGGCCGGGACCCTGGTCGTCATGGACGCCAAGCGCGGTGACATCGGCTCGACCATGGCCGCGTACGCCTCGGCCTTCCTGGACCCGGCCTCGCCGCTGTTCTCCGACGCGCTGACGGTGTCCCCGTACCTGGGCTACGGCTCGCTGGCGCCGGCGGTGGAGCTGGCGCGCGAGTCGGGCGCGGGTCTGTTCGTCCTGGCCCTGACGTCGAACCCGGAGGGCGCCGAGGTCCAGCGGGCCGTCCGCGAGGACGGCCGGACCATCGGAGCCACCATGCTGGCGCACTTGGCCGAGGAGAACGCCGGCGCCTCCCCGATGGGATCCTTCGGCGCGGTGGTCGGCGCCACCCTGGGTGATCTGTCCTCCTTCGACCTGGACATCAACGGCCCGCTGCTGGCGCCCGGCATCGGCGCACAGGGTGCGACCGCGGCGGACCTGCCCGCGGTCTTCGGCAAGGCCGTGCGCAACGTCGTCCCGAACGTCTCGCGCGGCGTCCTGAAGCACGGCCCGGACGTGAACGCGCTGCGCGACTCGGCGCGGCGCTTCGCCGACGAGATCCGCGAGGCCGTTTCCGGGTAACCGGCACCCGCCGGGACCTCCCCGAGACCCCGCTCCGCAGCCGCGCGGAGCGGGGTCTCGCACTTTCTGACGAAATTCGAACGCTCTTCACCGGACAAAACACGGGTATTTTGTCCGTGATGTACGGTTCAGTGGAGGCTGACCAGGACTTTTCGTTCGTTCTCGCTGACTGGAGCGGTGTTGGCCGCTAGTCTCCGAGCAGAGTGAACGCGCAGCGAACGAGTTCCATCGCTGTTCGGGAGCTCGCCTGGTGTGGTGCCCTTGGGTTCCCCACCGGTCCGTATCCGACAGTTCGACATCCGAGGTGACGTAGGCGTGGCTCTTCCGCCCCTTACCCCTGAACAGCGCGCAGCCGCGCTCGAAAAGGCCGCCGCGGCTCGCCGGGAGCGGGCCGAGGTGAAGAATCGACTCAAGCACTCCGGCGCCTCGCTCCAAGAGGTCATCAAGACGGGCCAGGAGAACGACGTCATCGGCAAGATGAAGGTCTCCGCCCTGCTGGAGTCCCTGCCTGGCGTGGGCAAGGTGCGCGCCAAGCAGATCATGGAGCGTCTCGGCATCTCCGAGTCCCGGCGTGTCCGAGGTCTCGGCTCCAACCAGATCGCCTCTCTGGAGCGCGAGTTCGGCAGCACCGGCGCCTGAGGCGTCGCCTGGCGTTCTCCCGGTGTTCTCAGGCAGTCCCGAGAACCTGGATAATCGCTCTATGGCAGCAGAGGTTCGTCCGCGGCTGACCGTGCTCTCCGGCCCCTCAGGGGTCGGCAAGAGCACGGTCGTCGCGCATATGCGCAAGGTTCACCCCGAGGTATGGCTCTCGGTGTCGGCCACCACCCGCAAGCCGCGGCCCGGTGAGCGACACGGAGTCCAGTACTTCTTCGTCAACGACGACGAGTTCGACAAGCTGATCGCCAACGGCGAGCTGCTGGAGTGGGCCGAGTTCGCGGGCAACCGCTACGGCACACCGCGCGGCGCGGTGCTGGAGCGCCTGGAAAACGGCGAGCCCGTACTGCTGGAGATCGACCTCCAGGGCGCACGACTCGTCCGCGAGTCGATGCCCGAAGCCCAGCTGGTCTTCCTGGCCCCGCCGAGCTGGGAGGAGCTGGTCCGCCGGCTGACCGGCCGGGGCACCGAATCGGTCGAGGTGATCGAGCGCCGGCTCGCCGCTGCCAAGATCGAACTCGCTGCCGAGTCGGAGTTCGACGTCACCCTGGTCAACACCTCCGTCGAGGACGTGGCCCGTGAGCTGCTAGCCTTGATGGAAGTTGTCTGAATCGTCGATCGGTCTTCACGGATTCGCCCGACTCCAGACGGCCCAATCTTTCATCCATCTTCGGAAGGTAGAGCGTGTCCTCTTCCATCACTGCGCCCGAGGGCATCATCAACCCGCCGATCGACGAGCTGCTCGAGGCCACTGACTCGAAGTACAGCCTCGTGATCTACGCGGCCAAGCGCGCGCGTCAGATCAACGCGTACTACTCGCAGCTCGGTGAGGGCCTGCTCGAGTACGTCGGCCCGCTGGTGGACACCCACGTCCACGAGAAGCCGCTTTCGATCGCGCTGCGCGAGATCAACGCGGGTCTGCTGACCTCCGAGGCCATCGAGGCCCCGGCCCAGTAAGGCACCGAGAAATTCCTTCACCACAGGCCCGGCAGAACATCTGCCGGGCCTGTGGTGTGTCATGGGTGGGTACGACGGTCAGAGCCGAACGCGTCGGACGAGTCGAGAGTGTCAAAAGGGGTGTGCTCGGATGGGTAAGCCGAAGGTCGTGCTGGGCGTCAGCGGCGGGATCGCCGCCTACAAGGCGTGCGAACTGCTCCGCCGGCTGACCGAGTCCGGACACGACGTACGGGTGGTTCCCACGGCCGCCTCCCTGAACTTCGTCGGCGAGGCCACCTGGGCCGCCCTGTCCGGGAACCCCGCCTCCACCGAGGTGTGGGAGACCGTCCACGAGGTGCCCCACGTACGCATCGGCCAGGGCGCGGACCTCGTCGTCGTCGCCCCGGCCACCGCCGACATGCTGGCCAAGGCCGCCCACGGGCTCGCCGACGACCTGCTCACGAACACCCTGCTCACCGCCCGCTGCCCGGTGGTCTTCGCCCCGGCCATGCACACCGAGATGTGGGAGCACCCCGCCACCCAGGAGAACGTGGCCACGCTGCGCCGCCGCGGCGCCGTCGTCATCGAGCCCGCCGTGGGCCGGCTCACCGGCAAGGACACCGGCAAGGGGCGGCTGCCCGACCCCGAGGAGATCTTCGAGGTGTGCCGACAGGTCCTGCGCCGCGGGGTGGCCGAGGCGGACCTCACCGGTCGCCACGTCGTGATCAGCGCGGGCGGCACCCGCGAACCGCTGGACCCGGTGCGCTTCCTCGGCAACCGCTCCTCCGGCAAGCAGGGCTACGCGCTCGCCCGTACGGCCGTCGCCCGCGGGGCGCGGGTCACCCTGATCGCGGCCAACACCGCGCTGGCCGATCCCGCCGGGGTGGACGTCGTACGCGTGGGCACGGCGGTGCAGCTGCGCGAAGCGGTCCTCAAGGCGGCGGCGGACGCCGACGTCGTGGTCATGGCCGCGGCCGTGGCCGACTTCCGGCCCGCCGAGTACGCCGGCGGCAAGATCAAGAAGAAGGACGGGGAGGACCCCGCTCCGGTCGCGCTCGTGCGCAACCCCGACGTCCTCGCCGAGATCTCCGCCGACCGGGCCCGCGAGGGCCAGGTGATCGTGGGCTTCGCCGCGGAGACCGACGACGTCCTGGACAACGGCCGGGCCAAGCTCCGTCGCAAGGGATGTGATCTTCTCGTCGTGAACGAGGTGGGAGAGAGTCGCACCTTCGGATCCGAGGAGAACGAGGCGATCATCCTGGTCTCTGACGGGTTGGAAATTCCGGTGCCCTACGGTCCGAAGGAAGTCCTCGCCGAAGCGATCTGGGACGAGGTTACGCGGCGGTATACGTCGCGACGCGCCTGAGCGGATTCCCCTTCACTCGGTCACTTCCGTACGTAAGAATGGAGTGCCGCAGGTCACACGGCTCCCACAAGGCGAGACGGATGGTCCGGGCAACGGTGGCGACCGATAAACTGCACCCGGAACGTGATCGGGCGCAGCCCCCGATGTGGTTCCGCCAAATGATCAGCCAGCAGCCGCTGCAACCCCAGGGAGCGTTGTGTCCCGTCGTCTCTTCACCTCGGAGTCCGTCACCGAGGGCCACCCCGACAAGATCGCTGACCAGATCAGCGACACGATCCTCGATGCGCTCCTCACCGAGGACCCGACCTCGCGCGTCGCCGTGGAGACCCTCATCACCACGGGTCTCGTGCACATCGCGGGAGAGGTGACGACGAAGGCCTACGCGCCGATCGCGCAGCTCGTGCGCGAGAAGATCCTGGAGATCGGCTACGACTCCTCGAAGAAGGGCTTCGACGGCGCCTCCTGCGGCGTGTCGGTGTCCATCGGCGCCCAGTCCCCGGACATCGCGCAGGGCGTCGACACCGCCTACGAGAAGCGCGTCGAGGGCGACGAGGACGAGCTGGACAAGCAGGGCGCCGGCGACCAGGGCCTGATGTTCGGCTACGCCTGCGACGAGACCCCCGAGCTCATGCCGCTGCCGATCCACATCGCGCACCGGCTCTCGCGCCGCCTGTCCGAGGTCCGCAAGAACGGGACCATCCCGTACCTGCGCCCCGACGGCAAGACCCAGGTCACCATCGAGTACGACGGCGACAAGGCCGTCCGCCTCGACACCGTCGTGGTCTCCTCGCAGCACGCCTCCGACATCGACCTCGACTCGCTGCTCGCGCCCGACATCCGCGAGTTCGTCGTCGAGCACGTCCTGGCCCAGCTCGTCGAGGACGGCATCAAGCTCGACACCGAGGGCTACCGCCTGCTCGTGAACCCGACCGGCCGCTTCGAGATCGGCGGCCCCATGGGCGATGCCGGCCTGACCGGCCGCAAGATCATCATCGACACCTACGGCGGCATGGCCCGCCACGGCGGCGGTGCCTTCTCCGGCAAGGACCCGTCCAAGGTCGACCGCTCCGCGGCCTACGCCATGCGCTGGGTCGCCAAGAACGTGGTCGCCGCCGGCCTCGCCTCGCGCTGCGAGGTCCAGGTCGCGTACGCCATCGGCAAGGCCGAGCCCGTCGGCCTCTTCGTCGAGACCTTCGGCACCGCCAAGGTCGAGACGCAGAAGATCGAGGACGCGATCGGAGAGGTCTTCGACCTGCGCCCGGCCGCGATCATCCGCGACCTCGACCTGCTGCGCCCGATCTACGCCCAGACCGCCGCCTACGGCCACTTCGGCCGCGAGCTGCCGGACTTCACCTGGGAGCGCACCGACCGCGTGGACGCCCTGCGCGCCGCCGCCGGTCTGTAAGGACCACCCGCCGAAAGGCCCCGGACCCACGGTCCGGGGCCTTTCGCGTACGCCCGCCTGTCAGAGCGGTTTGGTAAGAATGCTGATGTGAGCAGCGCGAACGATTCCCCGCCGGAGCAGCTCGCGCTGCTCCGGGAGATGGTCGCCGAGGCGAAGGCCAAGGCGCCCAAGGCGAAGCCGCGTACCTGGCGGGGAGCCGCCCTGGCCGAAGAACTGCCCGTCGCCAGGGTCCTCGTGAACAAGGGCGTGCTCCACCTCGACCGGACCTTCGACTACGCCGTGCCGGCCGAGCTCTCCGACGCCGCCCAGCCCGGCGTCCGCGTCCGCGTCCGCTTCGGCGCAGGCTCCCACCAGGTCCACGGAGGCCGCCGCGAGGGCGGCGGCCTCATCGACGGCTTCATCGTGGAGCGCCGCGCCGAATCCGACTACAACGGAGCCCTCGCCGCCCTCGCCCAAGTCGTCTCGCCGGAGGTCGTGCTCAGCCCGCGCATGCTCGCGCTCGCCCGCGCCGTCGCCGACCGGTACGCCGGCAGCCTCGCCGACGTGCTCCAGCTCGCCCTGCCCCCGCGCAACGCCCGCGCCGAGGCCAAGCCCTCCCCGGAGCCGCTGCCCGCGCCCCCCGCGCCCGAGCCCGCAGGCTGGGAACGGTACGGAGCCGGCCCCGGCTTCCTGCGCGCCCTCGCCGCCGGAGCCACCCCCCGCGCGGTGTGGACCGCGCTGCCCGGCCCCGGCTGGGCCGACGAACTCGCCCGGGCCGTGGCCGCCACCCTGGCCTCCGGCCGCGGCGCCCTCGCCGTGCTCCCCGACGGCCGGACCGCCGCACGGGTGGACGCCGCCCTGACCGCCCTCCTCGGCCAAGGACGGCACGCCCTGCTGACCGCCGAGTCCGGGCCCGAGAAGCGCTACCGGCAGTGGCTCGCCGTCCACCGCGGCTCCGTCCGCGCCGTCATCGGCACCCGGGCCGCGATGTTCGCCCCCGTACGCGACCTCGGACTCGTCGCGATCTGGGACGACGGCGACTCCAGCCACAGCGAGGACCGCGCCCCCTTCCCGCACGTCCGCGAGGTGCTGGAACTGCGCGCCGTCAGCGACGGCTGCGGCTTCCTCGCCGGCAGCACCAGCTGCACCGTGGAGGCCGCCCAACTCGTCGAGTCCGGCTGGGCCCGCCCGCTGGTGGCGGCCCGCGAGACGGTACGGGCCCACGCGCCCCGGATCCGCACCGTCGGCGACGAACTGCTCGCCCGCGACGAGGCGGCCCGGGCCGCCCGACTGCCCAGCCTCGCGTGGGAGACCGTACGGGAGGGACTCAAGACCGGGCCCGTCCTCGTACAGGTGCCCCGAAGGGGCTACGTACCCCGGCTGTCGTGCGAGCGGTGCCGGACCCCCGCCCGCTGCACCGTCTGCGCCGGACCCCTGGAAGCCCCCGACGAGCGGGACCTCACGTGCGGTTGGTGCGGCCGCGACGAGGCGTCCTGGCACTGCGAGGAATGCGGGTCCTTCCGGCTGCGAGCCCAGGTCGTGGGCGCCCGGCGCACCGCCGAGGAACTCGGGCGGGCCTTCCCTGCCGTGCCCGTACGCACCTCCGGCCGCGACCACGTCCTGGACGAAGTCCCCGACCGGCCGGCACTCGTCGTGAGCACCCCCGGCGCCGAACCGGTGGCGGCGGGCACCGGGTACGCCGCCGCGCTGCTCCTCGACGGCTGGGCCATGCTGACCCGCCCCGACCTGCGCGCCGGCGAGGACGCCCTGCGCCGCTGGATCGCCGCCGCCTCCCTCGTACGGGCCGACGGCCAGGTCGTGGTGGTCGCCGAGCCGACGCTGCGCCCCGTCCAGGCCCTCGTCCGCTGGGACCCGGTGGGCCACGCCGTGCGGGAGCTCGCGGAGCGGGCCCAGCTCGGCTTCCCGCCCGTCTCCCGGATGGCCGCGGTCGCCGGGCGGGGCGAAGCCGTGGAGACCTTCCTGGCCGGAGCCGGGCTGCCGCCCGACGCCGAGATCCTCGGCCCGGTGCCGCTGCCCGGACGTCGGGGGGAGCCGTCCCCCGGGGAGCGGGCCCTGGTCCGGGTCCCGCCGGGCAGCGGAGCCGCCCTGGCTGCCGCGCTGAAGTCCGCGCAGGCGGCGCGCCTGGCCCGCGGTGTTCCCGCGGCGGAGGCGGTGCGGGTCCGGATCGACCCGTTGGACATCGGCTGACATCGGCCGGCACGGGCCGGCACCGGCTGCATGGCATCGGCCGGCATCGGCCGGCATGGGCATCGGCCGCCACCGAGACCGTGCCGAACGCCGAAGCCCCGGCGGGGAGGACCGTACGGTCCTCCCCGCCGGGGCGGTTTTCTGCGCGGCGGCCCTGGGCCGGCCGTCGGGGGTCGGCGTCCCGGCGGCGGGACAGGGTCAGCCGTTGCGCGGACCGGGGAAGGCGGGGGAGCGCGGAGCCTCCACGAGGCTGCGCGCGGGGGCACCGCCGGCGGCTGCCTGGGCCTCCTCGCGCACCGGCTGCGGCGGCACCGAACGGGCGGCCGGGACGGTGGGCAGCGGCCCCATGGTCCGGGTGGTCGTCCCCTCGGCCAGCGGCTCCGCCGCCTCCGCGGACTGTGCCCGCCGGGCACCGTAGCGGCGGTGCACCGCCTGCTTGGTGACGCCGAGCGCCGAGCCGACCGCGTCCCACGAGAAGCCGAGCGAGCGGTCGAAGTCCACCGCGGCGGTCACCAGCGTCTCCACGCTGTCGCGCAGCTCCTGGGCGAGGCGGACGGTGGGCGCGGGCGCCCGGCCGTAGACGACGAAGCCAGTGGAGGGGCCCGAACGACGCGGGCGGTACACGTTGCCGAGCTGGGCCGTGAGCGTACGCAGGGCATCCACCTGCCGGCGAACCCGCTCGATGTCCCGTACCAGGAGGTGCAGGCTGGCCCGGGCTTGGGCGTCGTGGGTGGCGTGGTCGGCCATGAAGAAGCCTCTCGAACCGGTGCTGAAGGGCGGATCGGGCCGCAGACATCGTTCACACGCGGCCCGTTTCGGTCAATCTCTCTTGACCAACGCGCCACCCGTCGCGCAGGTCACGCTAGGGGGGCGTGTCGGCATATGCGAGTGGCGCGCGCGTGTACGCACGCCCCCTCGCCACCCGTGGCACCACAGGTGGGCCGCCCGGCGGACGCCCCATAGACTGGTGCGCTGCTGACAGCCGACATAGCGAGGTAGGACCCCCAGTGAAGCTCGTCTTCGCAGGCACCCCCGAGGTCGCCGTACCCGCCCTGGACGCCCTGATCGCCTCCGGGCGGCACGAGGTCGCGGCCGTCGTCACCCGGCCCGACGCCCCGGCCGGCCGCGGCCGCCGGCTCGTCGCCAGCCCGGTCGCCGAACGCGCCGAAGAGGCCGGCATCGAGGTCCTCAAGCCCACCCGGCCGCGCGACCCCGACTTCCAGGCCCGGCTGCGCGAGATCGACCCCGACTGCTGCCCCGTCGTCGCCTACGGCGCCATCCTCCCCAAGAGCGCCCTCGACATTCCCCGCCACGGCTGGGTCAACCTGCACTTCTCGCTGCTGCCCTCCTGGCGCGGAGCCGCCCCCGTCCAGCACTCGATCATGGCGGGGGACCAGCTCACCGGCGCCTCCACCTTCCAGATCGAGGAAGGCCTGGACTCGGGTCCGGTCTACGGCGTCCTCACCGAGGAGATCCGTCCGACCGACAACAGCGGCGACCTGCTCACGCGCCTCGCCTTCGCCGGCGCCGGACTGCTCGCCGCCACCATGGACGGCATCGAGGACGGCACCCTGCGCGCCGTCGCCCAGCCCCTCGAAGGGATCTCCCTCGCACCCAAGATCACGGTGGACGACGCCCGGATCGACTGGACGGCGCCCGCGATGCGCGCCGACCGCGTCGTGCGCGGCTGCACGCCGGCGCCGGGCGCGTGGACCGTCTTCCGTGGGGAACGCCTCAAGCTGATCTCGCTCGGCATGGTCGCCGACCGTACGGACCTGGCGCCGGGCATGCTGTCCGCGGCCAAGAACAACGTCTACGTCGGCACCGGCTCGCACGCCGTCGAGCTGCTCTGGGTCCAGCCGCAGGGCAAGAAGCCGATGCGCGCCGCCGACTGGGCGCGCGGGGTACGGATCGCCCCCGGCGAGCGGCTCGGCGCAGCCGACGTAGGCTGATCGGTGCGGACTTTCCCGCAGTCCCGGCGGGACCCGGCGGATTCCAGCACGCGCAGGGCCCGTACCAACTCGTAGCAGGCGTAGCACTCCCAGCAGCCGTACCACTCGTACATCCGGAGCACCTTTCACGTGAGCGAACAGCCCCGTCAGCCCCGTCGCAAGCCCGCCCCCGCGGGAGCGGGCGGCAAGCAGGCCAAGCCGCACCGTCGGCCCAAGAAGGACCCCGTCCGGATGCTGGCCTTCGAGGTGCTGCGGGCAGTGGACGAACGTGACGCCTACGCCAACCTCGTTCTGCCGCCGCTGCTCAAGAAGGCGCGCCAGGACGAGAGCTTCCAGGCGCGCGACGCGGCGCTGGCCACCGAACTGGTCTACGGAACGCTGCGCCGGCAGGGCACGTACGACGCGGTCATCAAGGCCTGCATCGACCGGCCGCTGCGCGAGGTCGACCCGCCGGTTCTCGACGTCCTCTCCCTCGGCGCGCACCAGCTGCTGGGCACCCGGATCCCCACCCACGCCGCCGTCTCGGCAAGCGTGGAACTGGCCCGGGTGGTGCTCGGCGACGGACGCGCCAAGTTCGTCAACGCCGTGCTGCGCAAGATCGCCGCGCACGACCTGGACGGCTGGCTGGAGCGGGTCGCGCCGCCCTACGAGGACGACGCCGAGGAACACCTCGCCGTCTACCACTCGCACCCCCGGTGGGTCGTCAGCGCCCTGTGGGACGCCCTGGGCGGCGGGCGCGCCGGGATCGAGGACCTGCTGGAGGCCGACAACGAGCGGCCCGAGGTGACCCTGGTCGCACGGCCCGGCCGGTCCACGCCCCAGGAGCTGCTGGAAGCGGTCGGCGAGGAGTCGGCACTCCCCGGGCGCTGGTCGCCTTACGCGGTCCGGATGGCCGAGGGCGGCGAGCCGGGCGCGCTGGAGGCGGTGCGCGAGGGCCGCGCCGGCGTGCAGGACGAGGGCAGCCAGCTGGTGGCGATGGCCCTGGCGGCCGCGCCGGTCGAGGGCCGTGACGAGCGCTGGCTCGACGGCTGTGCGGGCCCGGGCGGCAAGGCGGCGCTGCTCGCCGCGCTCGCTGCCGAGCGCGGGGCGTTCCTGCTGGCGTCGGAGAAGCAGCCGCACCGGGCGCGGCTGGTGGGTCGGGCCCTCGCGGGCAACCCGGGCCCGTACCAGGTCATCGCGGCGGACGGCACCCGCCCGGCGTGGCTGCCCGGCTCCTTCGACCGCGTCCTGATGGACGTGCCGTGCTCCGGCCTGGGCGCGCTGCGCCGCCGCCCGGAGGCCCGCTGGCGCCGCCGCCCGGAGGACCTGGAGGGCTTCGCGCCACTGCAGCGCGGCCTGCTGCGGCAGGCCCTGTCGGCGGTGCGGGTCGGCGGGGTCGTCGGCTACGCGACGTGCTCACCGCACCTGGCGGAGACCCGGGTCGTGGTGGACGACGTCCTCAAGGGCCGCGGCGCCGGCCACGCGCCGGTGTCCGCCGAACTCATCGACGCCCGGCCCTTCATGGCGGGCGTCCCGGCCCTGGGCGACGGCCCGGACGTCCAGCTGTGGCCCCACCTGCACGGCACGGACGCGATGTACCTGGCCCTCCTGCGCCGCACGGCGTAAGCAGTACTTCGGCGGTCGGGCGGGCCTGTCAGTGGTCGGCGGCACACTGAAGCCATGAACCTCTCTGCGCCCGCCGCGGGCAACGCTTCCCACACCCCCACCCCCACCGCCTGGGTGGATTCGATGGGCGGCCCTCTGATCGTCGTCCCCGTGTCCGCGTCGGCCGCGTGGCACGGCTGCACGGAGTCCGGGGTCATGGTGGGGGACGCCACCGCTGCCGACGACTACGACCGGGCCTGTGCGGTGGCGGGTCTGGCCGGCGTGATCGCCGTCGGCGGGGTCGGCGCCGAGGCGCTCGTACTGGCGGACGAGCCGGCCACCACCTGCTATCTGCCCGAGCACCGGGCCTTCCTGCGGTGGCTGGCCGCCGACTCCGAGGCCGGGCTGAGGGCCGCCGCCGAGGCTGTGCTCGCGGACCCCGCCACGGCGTGGGAGGAGTGCGGGACATGGGTCTCGGACGGCCCGGCCGTACTCATGGATTCCGCCGAAGCGGGATCCGACCTCAACGTCGAGTATCCCGGTGGCGGGATACCTTCCCAGGCTCCGGTCCCACTGCCCGCCGGCCGCTGGAGGGTCCGCGCCGTCCACGTCGAGGCGGACGAGGAGAACTGGCCCGGCCTGGTCCAGCTCCTGCCGGCCGACTCCTGAACCGGAGGGTCGTGAACCGGCGAGGGGTAGTTCCGCGCTGTGTCACAACTCCGTGACAGGGACGGCCGCCGGGCCGGAATGACCCGCATTCACTTTGCAGACAGCAACGCAAGGTTGATAGAAATGGATCACCTGTGCGGGTGGGCGGCGGTGCCGTCGGCCGGCGTCGGGGCACTGGAGAGAAGCGTTGTGAGGAACGGGGGACAACGTGTCTACGTGGGACATCAAGCCGGCCGGCGTCCAAGGCGTCCTGAACAAAACCGCCGAAGCGGGCAGTAAGTTCGAGGAAGAGTTCACGTCGTACAGCGACGGCCTGGTCGGCGCCGCGACGTGGGCGGGCACGATGGTGCTGGGCGGGACCGAGCTGCCCAAGGAGGGCGCGTTCGGCCCTGTGGCCCAGGCCTTGCTCGAGTTTCAGCAGCGAACGGAAAACGACCTGAAGTTCCTTCCCGTCCGGACGGGAAAGTCCATCACCGGGGCACGCCTGGCCACTGAGGAGTACGTCAAGGGCGACCTGCAGATGGCGAAGAACAAGCAGGAGGAGTACTCCAAGGCTCCGACCGCGGAAGAGCTGAAGGGTCCCAAGAAGTGATCGACGTCGGGAAGATACCGACCTTCACCGGCAACCTGGAGACCCTGGAGACGCACGCGGCCGCGCTCAAGACGACCGCCTCCAGCATCCGCGGCACCGGCAGAGACGTGCACAACGCCTTCCAGGCACTGGACCCGGTCTATGACGCTCCCGAACAGGAGGAGTTGCTCAACTCGACGATTCCCGTCCGGGACAAGGCGGACGCGTTCGCGACGAAGCTGGAGTCGGTCAGCGGTGCGCTGACGACTTTCGCGTCGACCGCCCGGCCGCTGGTGGCGAAGATGAAGCAACTCCGCAGTGATGCGGAGAAGTTCGTCGCGGACAACAAGGACGACGAGGACTGGCAGCAGGACCAGGGCAAGATCGACGAGAACGCGCGCCTCGTCCGCGAGGTCGGCGTGACGTGGGTGGCGTTCCAGGGCGTCGAGCGCGACGCGGCCAACAAGATCACCACCCTGGTGGGCGGCACGCACTTCGTCGTCGACGACGGCTCGCACAAGGCCGGCATGTACGGCTTCAAGGAGAGCGACGTCAAGGACGCCAAGGAGACGCCTTGGGGGACGGCCGACGAGCGCGAGTACACGGGCCTTCGGGCCGCGTGGGAGTGGACGAAGGACAACGTCGGCGGCGGCCTCAAGGGCTTCTTCGTCGACGGCGTCTGGGGCACCCTCAAGGGCCTCGGCAACATGGTCAACGTGTTCGACATGGACACCTTCAAGAAGACCTGGTCGGGCATCGGCGACGTCTTCGCCGGTGTCAGCGGCTACATCATCACGCCCTACGACTGGGCGATGGACAAGATGTTCGGCCCGGTCGACCACAGCGACCGGGAGAAGAGCAAGGCCGCCCTGCGCAACTTCGGCAAGTCGCTGGTCGCGTGGGACGAGTGGGGCAAGGACCCGGCGCGGGCCGGCGGGACGGTGGTGTTCAACATCCTGACCATCGGCGCTGGTTCGTTCCTCAAGCTCGGCAGGGCCGGAAAGCTGGGCGTGGGCTCGGAGATCGCGACCGCCGTGGGCAAGGCGGGCGTGCTCGTCGACCCGATGAGCTACCTGGGCAAGGCGGCCAACGTCACGAAGATCAAGGTCGGCGACTTCATGGAGGGCTTCAAGGCCAGCCGTGCGGGCGTGGACGACATGGCCCACAGCATGCCCGGCGGAACCTCCCCGCACCCGGTGGAAGCGACCCCGCCCCCGGCCGGCCACGAGTACACCGACCCGAACGGCAAGAAGCGCGTCATCGGCCACGACGGCATCATCCGCGACGAGCACGGCAACGTCGTCCCCGACACCGAGCCGGTCCGGGAGCCGCACAAGGACGACCTGCCCAACACCCACGAGCCGGCCCCGGTCAGGGAACGCGTCCTCGAAGGCGCGGGCGGCCCCAGCCACGCGGAGAACTCCACGGGCCACCCGACGGGCCCGGCGCACCCCGCGGGCGGATCCCACGCCCCGGGCGGTGCGACCAACCACTCCGTCGGCGGCGCGGCCTCCCACACCTCGGGAGGCCCCGGCCACAACACGGCCCACAACAGCCACACCACGTCTGGCGGCGGGGGAGCGGGAACACACGGCGGCACCGCCCCCCACACAACGGGCGGCGGCACGGCCGCGCATGGCGACACGGCCACGACCGGTGGCGACGGTTCCGGCGGCAGCTCGGGCGGTACGCACCACGGCGATGGCTCCGGCGTTCCCCACCAGGGTGACGGCAGCGGCCACGACGCCTCGGGCAACTCCGGTGACGGAGGCGGCCAGGGCGATGCCCCCGACGCTTCGCCCGGCGGGGCCGGCGACCCGCCGCTGGACCCCAAGGTGGTCGACGAGCGCATCAAGGAACTGGACGACCGGCAGGGCGGCGAGGGCCATGCACCAGGCCGTCACCTCTACCCTGCCGACCAGGCGCTCATCGACCGGCTCGGCACGGTACTCCGCGACGCCAACGGCGCGCCGAAGTTGTACGGGCCGAACTCGCACTATCCGGGTCTCGTGAAGTCAGAGAACAACATCGACCCGTTGACCGGTAGCAGGGTGGACGGCGTCCACGGCGGGGTGCACCGTGTCGGCCCCTACGCCACCCGCTTCGGCAATGCGGAAGATATGGTACGGGCGGACGAGTATTTCCGTGCCGAGTATGCGCGAACCGGAGAGATGCCGAAGGACACATCCATCGCGGACGTATTGGGTGCGAAGGCTCATGAGAGATTCACTGGTTACTATCGCGACCCGAGCAACCTGACCGACTTCAAGCCGGTCGACTTCGAGGGCGGAACCATCGTTCCCGGCTACCGAATCCACGATGGCAAACTGACCCTGCATACTATGTTCGCCAACCCGGCACCCGGCCGGCACCCGTAAAAGAAGGACTAAATGGACGAGCGATTCGAGCGGTTTGTCACGGGGTACTTGAACCACGTGGAAGGCTATGACACCACTGGCTACCTCAGGCCCACGTTGCTGGGATTCAACGAGTCGTTTGTCAAGGCGGTCCGTGAAGGATTTGAGCAGGCGCTGGCAGATGATTCATTCGGGCCGGTTGAATATGAGCGGCTGACGGATATTGAGTTCCCCGACAGGGAGACCCTCCGGACCTATCTTCAGGGCGTGTACGACTACCTTTTCAAGGGTGCGCCCAAGCAGCCGCTGCCCCCGGAGTAGAGGCACGTCTCGCTGCTGGCCGAGCGTGGCGCCTCCGTCGCGCCAAGGCGCTGCTCGCCGCTTGAACCGGCCGCACGACACCCGCGGTGAACCCGTCGCCACATTTCCGCAGCGATGCTGCACCTGCGCAGGAGAGTTTGCCCACCATGCTGATGCGCGCGCCCAAGGAGAGCGGCTCGTGGACCTGGATCCTGGACGACCCGACGGGTTCCGGTCCGGGGTTCGGGCTTGCGACCGCAGCACGTATGAGCGCCGTCCTCACGAAGCACGATCTGTTGGAGCTGCATTCAGTCGAGTGGGATTGGTCTCACGCCGGCAGAGGCGGCCTCGCGGGCTCCAGCCGCCTGAGCGTCAGCGCGAAGTCGCTCGCCAGTCCGGCATGTCCCGGATGGCTGCGCGCCCGCCATCCGCAGGCGCGAATCAGCTCGATCACGCTGCTGGGAGACGGCGCCTGGTTCGACGCGGCCGGTGAACGGCATCGAGAGCACCGGCTGGTGGATCTCTATGTGGCGCTCGACGAGACGGATATCTGGGTCGAACTGTCCGTGCACCACGATGTCTGGGCTCAATGTGATTTCCGGGGTGTGCCGCAGCCGCTCATCCACGCCAACAACGCACCGCGGCTCGCCGCCGCCCTGCAGGAGCTCGAGCAGGTGCTCGGCGCCGAGGCGGAACCCGGCGAGGCGACGTACTACGGCCGGGCCGAGGGCTACGGACTCGCGGCTCCCGACATCATCGACGGGCTGGGACCGGACCTCACCAATGCGACGTTCGGCTGATGGGCGAGGCGACGAACTCAGTTGGACAAGGGGTGGATCAGGGGCCGGTCCCTGTAGGTCCGTCGTCAATTGCAGGGTGCGGCCCGCCGACAGCGAGTACTTCGAGGGCGAGCTGGGCGAGCTGTTCGACACGGACACGCTCCCGGTGCTGCTGAACGACGTCAGGGACGCCGTCGGCCGGGGCGTGCGGTCACTGGCGACGGGTGAGAAGAGTTCGTGCGACGTGGAGTCGGCCATGAGCGTGCTCGACATCAGCTGTTCCCCGCGTGCGCTGATCGATGGCGTCCCCATCGTCTTCCACGAGCAGGGACCGGAGGGTCGACGGTTCGGCGAGTACCTGTCGGCCTTCGGAAACGAACGCGTGCGTGCGGAGGTCCGCGAAGCACCGACAGAAACGCACTGAAAGACATGACGACAAGGAACACGGCATGACCAAGGACGTGATCGCGCTCACCGAGCGCATGCCGGACGCGCTCAGCGTCCTGGCGGGCCTGCTCGCGGGCGGCCCGGACCTGGTGGTCGAGTCCGCCGGAGAGGGCGCCGTGGTCCAGCTGTGCGACGCCGACGGCCGGCCGCTCGTCTCGATCGAGGTCCCGCTGATGCTCCAGGTGCCGGGCGAGGCGGCCCGGCTGCTGGGGTCCGGCGCTGAGCTGTCGGGCGACGGCCCGGCGTGGTGGGTCGAGGCCCGCGCCGCCGCGGGCGTACCGCAGGCCGAGCAGCTCGCCGGAGCCTTCGCGGCCCGTCTGACGATGCTCCTGGGCGGCAAGGTGTGGCCGCCGGACGCCCCGGGCACCGTCGGCGCGGCCCGCCCCGTCGACGTCTCGGGAATCACCGCCGTACCGGCCCCCGCCGCCGCCCAGCCGGCCGTCGACATGCTCACCGACAAGGCCGCCGTGGTGCTCCAGGACCGCCCGGTCATCCCCATGACGAGCTGGCTCTCGGAGGCGCTGCGGGCCACCGTGGAGAGCGACCGGTCCCTGCAGATCGTCACCCCGCCGCACTGCCGCCTCTCCACGCCCACCCGCCTGCTGCTGCAGTCCATGCCCTCCCGGTGGGTGGTGCAGGACGAGCGCTGCGGCTACTACGACGGCCTCACGGGCGCCGTCCTCACATGGCAGGACGACACCTTCGCTCCGGCCCGCGACGAGAACGGCGAGACGCCGGTGGCCGACGCCTTCACGGAGGCCGGGCCCACCGGTGAGCGTCAGCTCACCGTCTCCTTCCGCACCCTGCACCGCCCCACGGCGGACCTCGTTCTCGGCGGCGCGCTCGAGGCCGCCTGGCAGGCGCTCACCGGCGGGCTGCCGGCCGGCTGGGGGACCTCGGAGCCGGCCGGCCTGAGCTGGTCGCGGCGCCAGCTGACCGAGCTGGCGTACGAGCGGGCCCCGCGCTCCACCTGGACCGTTGTCGTCGGCACGCCGGACCGGCCCGCCGTCGCCACCCTGCGCGTCATCCGCACCCCGGAGGGGGTGGAGGAGGACGTCACCCTCACCGTCGGCTTCGGGCCGGGCGAGGAGATACCGCTGGGCGCGCTGCCGGAGCTGGCCGAGGAGCTGGTGACCCGGTACGGGCTCAAGACCATGCTGTGCCAGCTGCGCGAAGCCCGCCGGGACCTGAGCGCCCCACCCCACTACGAGCACCCGCCGCTGCCGTACGCGTTCGTACTCGGTCCGGCGGAGGTCCAGGAGGCGGGGCGCGACACCGCGAGCAGGACGCCGCTCAAGCAACGCCCGGTGCAACTGGGCCCGAAGACCCGGCCGGGCTTCTACTACGCACTCGGCGACGCCGAGACCGCCGAGAGTTGGGCCGCCCTGGAGCGCCTCCTGCGCCACCTGCGCGGCGCGCCGCCCGCCTGACCGACGACGGAGGCCGGTGCGGGCATGCCCCGGCTTCCGTCCATAGCGAAAGATTGCAGTGGACCCTCGTACAGGAACTTCTTCAGAGCCATTTGAACCTTGAGCAGGGCTACTACGTGGGTGGCTGCCTGCGGCCCACTTTGCTGAGCTTCAGCGACTCCTATGTGGAGCTGGCCCGTGCGGGATTCGAGCAGATTATTGCCGATGATTCCTTCGGTCCGGCCGAATATGAACGACTGACTGATATCGAATTCCCTGACAGGGAAAGCCTGAAGGTCTACCTTCGCGCCATGTATGCCCATCTGTTCAATGGCGCTTCGCAGCAGCCGATGCCGCCGGGGTGACGACGTGGGGGATGGCTGGGATTGCTGGTCATGCTGATGCCCGCGGCTAGCGGGGCGGGGCGGGGTGGGGCCGGGTGGGCCGGGGCCGGGACTGGAAGGGCGCGGCGGGGGCTTCGGGAGGTCGGGAGTCGCTTGGGCGGTGTCAGGGTTGTGCTGGGGGTTTCCCGGCAGTCCCAATCGTCTCTCCGTGTCGGGCCGGCCCGTCAAGGGCGCTCCCTGCGGTCGCGTCACTTCGTGATGGCCTTCGGCCACCCTTGACCGACCGTCCCGCCACGGAAATCCGAAAGACTGCCGGGAAGCCCCCAAAGGAATGGGCCGGGGGATCGAGCAAGAGACGGGGCGGCCAGCGATGCGCGGGCGGAGCCCGGTGCGCGTCAAATCGCTACGCGCTCCTCGACGACGGCGCCTGCGAGCCCGTGGGCTGGGCATAAGCCGCCACCAATTGCTACGCGCTCCTGACAGACGGCGCCTGCGAGCCCCTTGGGCTGGGCATAGGCCGCCATCGATCGCTACGCGCTCCCCGACGACGGCGTCTCGCCCTCAGCTGGGGCTGATGGGGGCGATATCGGGGGGCGGAAGGGTGATCCATC
>NZ_JBEZYV010000007.1:0-279390 GCF_040638905.1 Streptomyces virginiae
CTGCGGGGGGGTGTGGCGCCCCCCGGGGGTTTGGCGGCTCGCCCCCCTCGTCCTTCTCTCACCCCCTCCCTCCCGGCCTGGCGGCCCGCGGTCCGCGATCGCGGACGGGCCCCTCTGCGCATGGAAGGGAGGCTCAGGCGGCCTTGGTCTCCCAGAAGATGCGGTCGATCTCGGCGATGAGGTCGAGGGCCTTCTGACCGGTCGCCGGGTCGTTCGACGCCTTGGCGGCCGAGAGGGCCTTCAGGGTGTCGTTGACCAGGGTGTGCAGCTGCGGGTACTTCTCGAAGTGCGGCGGCTTGAAGTAGTCGCTCCACAGCACCGAGACGTGGTGCTTGGCGAGCTCGGCGCGCTGCTCCTTGATGGTGATGGCGCGCGCGCGGAAGTCGGCGTCGTCGTTGGCCTGGTACTTCTCCTGGACGGCCTTGACGGACTCGGCCTCGATGCGGGCCTGGGCAGGGTCGTACACGCCACACGGCAGGTCGCAGTGGGCGGAGACCTTCGCCTTGGGGGCGAAGAGGCGGGAAAGCATGGAGTTTGTCCTCCTCGTGATCGTCTTCTCAAGGGGGACATTACTCGCTGGGGAACCGGATTTCGCGGGCGCCCCCATGGGCTTAGGACAAAAGTCCAGGGTCACGGCCGGACCGGTGAGCGAATGTACGGGACCGTGCGGCAGCATGCGGGAGGGACGAGGAGGACACGCATGGTGGAGAACGCGCGCCCGCGCAGGCGGTTCGAGGTGGTGGAGGTGACGGGCCCGTCGATGGTGCCCACGCTGCTGGACGGAGACCGGCTCGTGGTCCGGTACGGGGCCGCCGTCCGGCCGGGCGACATCGTGGTGCTGCGCCACCCCTTCCAGCAGGACCTGCTCGTGGTCAAGCGCGCGGTGGAGCGGCGGCCCGGCGGCTCGTGGTGGGTGCTCGGCGACAACCCGTACAACGAGACCGGCGACAGCACCGACTACGGGCCGGTGCCCGGCGAGCTGGTGCTGGCGACGGCGGTCCTGCGGTTTCGGCCGCGCGAGGAGGATCAGCGCTCGCTGAGGGCCCGGTTGTCCTGGGCGGCCTCGTCGCTGCGCGTGCTGCGGGCCGACGCCTCGGCCTCCAGGCGCTTGCGCGCGCGGTAGGCGGCCACGTTCGCCCGGGTGGCGCAGCGGTCGGAGCAGTAGCGCCGGGAGCGGTTGGTGGAGGTGTCGAGGTAGGCGTTGCGGCAGGGCGCGGCCTGGCACAGGCCGAGGCGGTCGGGGCCGTGCTCGGTGAGGGCGAAGGCCAGGCCCATGGCGGCCATGGCGGCGTAGCCGGCCGAGGCGTTGGAGGGGTGTTCGGCGAGGTGGATGTGCCAGTCGGGGCGGCCGTCGTCGTCGAGGGTCTGGTGGCCGGAGACCTGGGGGCTGACCGGGAACTCCATGAGCAGCGAGTTCAGCAGGTCGACCGCGAGGACGTGGTCGCCGCCGTCAGCGGCCTCGAAGACGGCCCGCAGCCGGCCGCGGACGTTGCGGAAGCGGGTGATGTCGGTGTCCGTGACGCGGCGGGCCATCTGCTGGCTGGCGCCGAACAGGGCGCGGACGGCGTCCACCGAAGTGAGCACGTCCTTGTTGCGGGCCGGCTCCTCGGTGTTGACCAGGCGCACGGCGAAGTCCGAGTAATGGGCCAGTTCCACTTGTAGTCCTTACGGCTGCGGATTAATGTCTCTCGTAACGGCTGAGACGTCTTCGAGGGTATTACGTAGGGAGGGGTTCGGGATGGCGGATGCGACGGACACGGCGGACATGGCGGACACGACCGACACGGCCGACGCGGGACGGACCGGTACCGACTGGCAGGCCTGGCAGGACAGCTGGGACCGCCAGCAGGAGTGGTACATGCCCGACCGCGAGGAGCGGTTCCGGGTGATGCTGGACATGGTCGAGGCACTGGTGGGACCCACCCCCCGGGTGCTGGATCTCGCATGCGGTACGGGAAGTATTACGGACCGCGTCCTCAAGCGGTTCCCGGGAGCCACCAGTACGGGCGTCGATCTCGACCCCGCGCTGTTGACCATCGCCAGGGGCCACTTCGCCGGCGACGAGCGGGTCACCTTCGTGACCGCCGACCTCAAGGACCCCGACTGGCGTGCGGCCCTCCCCCACGCCACCTACGACGCGGTCCTGACCGCCACCGCCCTGCACTGGCTGCACAGCGAGGAGCTGGCCGTGCTGTACGGGCAGCTCGCCCCGCTGCTGGCCCCCGGCGGGGTGTTCATGAACGCCGACCACATGCCCGACCCGGCCACCCCGCGCATCAACGCCGCCGAGCGCGCCCACCGGCACGCCGGCATGGACCGGGCCAAGACGGCCGGGGCGGTGGACTGGCGCGAGTGGTGGGCCCTGGCCGCCGCCGAGCCGGCGCTGGCCGAGCCCACCGCCCGCCGCTTCGAGATCTACGGGGAGCACGCCGACGGCGACACCCCCTCCGCGGCCTGGCACGCCGAGGCGCTGCGCGCCGCGGGTTTCGCGGAGGCCCGTACGGTCTGGCGCTCGCCCTCGGACGCACTGGTCCTAGGTCTGAAGTAGGGAATCCGGAGGACCCGGGAAGAACAGTGGCGGAAAGGCAGAGGGGCGGTACGGATTCCCGTACCGCCCCTCGGCCGTGTCCACGTGCGGCGCCCGGCGCCGCCGACTACAGCACCTTGGAGAGGAATGCCTTCGTCCGGTCGTGCTGGGGGTTGCCCAGGACGTCGCGCGGGTGGCCCGACTCCACGACGACGCCGCCGTCCATGAAGACGAGGTTGTCGCCGACCTCGCGGGCGAAGCCCATCTCGTGCGTGACCACGATCATGGTCATGCCCGAGTCGGCGAGGTCTCGCATGACGTCCAGGACGTCACCGACCAGCTCCGGGTCGAGGGCGGAGGTGGGCTCGTCGAAGAGCATCAGCTTCGGCTCCATGGCCAGCGCGCGGGCGATTGCCACACGCTGCTGCTGGCCGCCGGAGAGCTGGGTGGGGTAGTTCCCGCCCTTGTCCCCCAGGCCGACCCGGTCCAGCAGCCGGACGGCCCGCTCGCGCGCCACCGCCTTGGACTCGCCCTTGACCATGACGGGGGCTTCCATGACGTTCTCTATGGCCGTCATGTGCGGGAACAGGTTGAAGCGCTGGAAGACCATGCCGATGTCCCGGCGCTGCGCCGCGACCTCGCTGTCCTTGAGCTCGTAGAGCTTGTCGCCCTTCTGGCGGTAGCCGACGAGGTCCCCGTCGACGTACAGCCGGCCGGCGTTGATCTGCTCCAGGTGGTTGATGCACCGCAGGAACGTCGACTTGCCGGAGCCGGACGGGCCGACCAGGCAGAAGACCTCACGCGGGGCGACCTCCAGGTCGATGCCCTTGAGGATGTGCGCCGCACCGTAGGACTTGTGGACGCCCTCGGCCTTCACCATGGCAGTCATCAGGCCACCGCCTTGCTGTTCGAGAAGCTGGACAGCTTCGCCTTGATCTTCTGCAGCGGCGTCGGCGGCAGCGAACGGAGCGCACCGCGGGCGTAGCGGCGCTCCAGGTAGTACTGGCCGACGCTGAACACGCTGGTCAGGGCGAGGTACCAGATCGAGGCGACGAAGAACATCTCCATCACCGCGAACGAGGTCGAGGCGATGTCCTGGGCCGCGCGCAGCAGGTCGAAGTACTGCACGGCCACGACCAGCGACGAGGTCTTGAGCATGTTGATGAACTCGTTGCCCGTCGGCGGCACGATCACCCGCATGGCCTGCGGCAGGACGACGCGGCGCATGGTCTGCGTCCGGGTCATGCCCAGCGCGTGCGAGGCCTCGGTCTGGCCCTCGTCGACCGACTGGATGCCGGCACGGACGATCTCCGCCATGTACGCGCCCTCGTTGAGGCCGAGACCCAGCAGCGCCGCCAGGAACGGCGTCATGACCTGGGTCATCTCGTCCTTGTAGAACCCGAGGTTCAGGATCGGGAAGATCAGGGCGAGGTTGAACCAGATGAGGAGCTGCACGTACACCGGGGTGCCGCGGAAGAGCCAGATGTAGAACCAGGCGATGGTGCTGGTCACCGGGTTCTTCGAGAGGCGCATGACGGCGAACAGGACGCCGAGCGCCAGGCCCAGGGCCATGGCGGTGACGCTGATCCAGATCGTGTTGACGACTCCTCGCAGGATCGAGGGGTCGAACAGCTTCTCCGGCACGGTCTCCCAGCGCACGTTGCCCTGGGAGAAGGCGACGATGAGCGCCACGACCAGACCGATGACGACCACGGCACTGATCCAGCGGCCGTAGTGGCGGACCGGAATGGCACGGATCGCCTCGGGGGGTACGGCCCCGGCCGGCGGGGTGTCCGCCGGACCCGGGTCCTTGTCGAGCTTGTCAGTCACAGTGACTGCCCTTCAGTGTGCTGCGGTGGTACGCGGAGGTCAGGAACCGGCGTTGATCTTGGCCTCGGTCACGGCGCCGGAACCAGCGTTCCACTTGTCCAGGGCGGCCTTGTAGGTGCCGTCCTTGATGATCGCGTCGAGGGCTTCCTTGAGCGCGTCACGCAGCTCGGTGTTCTTCTTGTCCACCGCGATGCCGAAGAGGCCGGCGTCGGTCGGGTTGGCGATGGCCTCGAAGTCGTTGCCGCCGCCGGCGGTCTGCGCGATGTACGCGGCGACCGGGGAGTCGTTCAGGTCGGCGGCGGCGCCACCGGCCTTCACGCGGGTCTGGGCCTCGGCGTCGGTCGGGAAGGACTCGATCTTCAGCTCGCCCTTGCCGTCCGTCTTGCACTTCTCGGCCTGGGTCTTCGCGGACTCCTCGTACGTGGTGCCGCGCTGCACGGCGACCGTCTTGCCGCACAGGTCGTCGAGGGTCTTGATGCCCTCCGGGTTGCCCTTCTTGACCAGGATGCCGGTCGAGGCGGAGAAGTAGTCGACGAAGTCGACACCGGCACCGGTCTTGGCGCCCTTGTCGTCCAGGCCCTCCTGACGGGCCTTGGTGTCGGTGAGGGAGGACATGACCAGGTCGCTGCGGCCGGTCTGCATGCTGCCGATCAGCGTGTCGAAGGTGCCCGACTCGAACTTGAACTGGACGCCGAGCTGCTTGCTCAGGGCCGCCGCGACGTCGGGGTCGACGCCGACGATCTTGCCGCCCTCGGTGAACTCCATCGGCGCGTAGGTCGCGTCGGTGCCGACCTTGATCACACCGGCGTCCTGGATCTTCTTCGGGAGCTTCGAGAAGAGCGGCGCGCTGCTGTTGTTCGCCGCACCCGACGGGGTCGAGGTCGCCTTGTCGGTCTGGTCGCCACAGCCGGTGAGGATCAGGGCGCCGGCGACCGCGATCGCGCCGACCGCGGCGATCCGGGACCGGGCGGCGGTCGTACGACGGGTGGTGCTTGCGGTCATGGCTTCGTTCCTCCGACAGGGGTGGAAAAGCATCGAAAAACGGTCGGACACGCACCATCGAGTGTCGCGACCTTGTGTGATTACGGCATCTTGCCATTCGGACTGAGACATTCAGGCTGCCCGTCAGGTCAAAATCGCATAACGGGCGCCCGGGGTAGGCCAACAGGACTGCGGGGAAGGGGGTTCAAGGCCGCAGATACTGCTGTGACCAGGCCTTTTGGGCGCAGTTTCTCCGGAGCGTCTCGCCCACCGGACGGCAAGGTTTGGACTTTTCGCCAAAAGGCGGGCAAGTGACCTACGGTTGAGCCGGAATCGACTCGTCTGAGCGAGCGTTCTTCGGGTAGAACAGATCCTTACACCCCTCATCCGGGGCTCAGGGCGCGCGTGCGGCGCGCCCGCGCGTACGAACCTCCCCTTCGCGGAGACGGGCCAACCGTCGATGCGGAGTACGGACGCGGTGCCCGCCCACCCCTTAACCAGGAGTGGCCACCCTCAACGAACAAAAGGAATTAAGGGGTCACACGAAGTGGCAGCGGAGATCGTCAACCCTCGCAGCGACAGTGCGACGGACAACAACCCCGACGCGGTGTTCGCACTGCACCGGGGCGGCAAGATGGCCATCCAGGCCACGGTTCCGGTCAATGACAAGGACGACCTGTCCCTGGCGTACACCCCGGGCGTGGCGAAGGTGTGCACCGCCATCGCCGAGCAGCCGGAGCTGGTGAACGAGTACACGTGGAAGTCGAACGTGGTCGCCGTCGTCACCGACGGTACGGCCGTGCTCGGCCTCGGTGACATCGGCCCGGAAGCCTCCCTCCCCGTGATGGAGGGCAAGGCCATCCTCTTCAAGCAGTTCGGTGGTGTGGACGCGGTTCCGATCGCGCTCGCCACCAAGGACACGGACGAGATCGTCGAGACGGTCATCCGTCTGGCGCCGTCCTTCGGCGGGGTGAACCTGGAGGACATCTCCGCGCCCCGCTGCTTCGAGATCGAGCGGCGCCTCCAGGAGGCGCTGGACATCCCGATCTTCCACGACGACCAGCACGGCACGGCCATCGTGACGCTGGCCGCGCTGCGCAACGCCGCCAAGCTCACCGGTCGCACCCTCGGCGACCTGCGCGCCGTGATCGCGGGCGCGGGCGCGGCGGGCATCGCCATCGCCAAGATCCTGGTCGACGCGGGCATCGGCGACGTCTGCGTCACCGACCGCAAGGGCGTCGTGTCCGCCGACCGCTCCGACCTGACGGACGTCAAGGCGGAGATCGCGGCCCTGACCAACAAGACGGGCCAGACCGGCTCGCTGGAGCAGGCCCTGTCCGGCGCGGACGTGTTCATCGGCGTCTCCGGCGGCTCCGTCGCCGAGGAGGCGGTGGCGACCATGGCGAAGGACGCGTTCGTCTTCGCCATGGCCAACCCGACCCCGGAGGTCCACCCGGACGTCGCGCACAAGTACGCGGCGGTCGTGGCCACGGGCCGCTCGGACTTCCCGAACCAGATCAACAACGTGCTGGCGTTCCCGGGCATCTTCGCGGGTGCCTTCAAGGTGCGCGCCACCCGGATCACCGAGGGCATGAAGATCGCCGCCGCCGACGCCATCGCGGGTGTCGTGGGTGACGAGCTCGCCGCCGACTACGTGATCCCGTCGCCGTTCGACGAGCGCGTCGCGACGGCCGTGGCCGCGGCGGTCGCCGCCGCCGCGAAGGCGGACGGCGTGGCCCGCCTGGTCTGACCGAGACCCGGCAGTGCGCGAGGAGGCCCGACCGGATCCACTCCGGCCGGGCCTCCTCGCGTAAACGCTTCGGCTCGGTGGGCGCCCCGGTCGAGCCGGATCCGCGCCGCCGGGAAGACGGCGGCGACGGACGGCCGGAGCGCGTAGCGGGCCCCGACGCCCACCCCCTGCTCCCACGAGGTGGAGAGGAGTGCGGGTTCACCTCGCGGGCGGGGCGCCGAGCACCTGCTGGTCCAGCTCCGCGGAGGTGACCTGCGCGCCGGGGTGCTCGATGAGGTGGTCCGGGACGCGGCGGGCGTCGTTGGTGCCCTGTGCCCGGAGCGTCGCCGGGCAGCGGTGGGTCGGGCCGCCGTCCGCGGCGCCCACGGCGCCTCGTCATGGGCAGCAGCCCCTGTCGGCCTACGAGGACTCGATCGGCCGGGCGGCCGTGTGACGGGAACGGGGGTGGTTGCGCGGGCTACCGAGCGGTAGCGTCGCGGCATGTTCGCTGCCTATGCCGCCCGAATCGACCGTGACCAGCCGCTGAACGGCCTTGTGCTGGGCGATCGCCCCGCCCCGCAGGCCCGCCCCGGCTGGGTGACCGTGAACGTCAAGGCCGCCTCCCTCAACCACCACGACCTGTGGTCGCTGCGCGGGGTGGGCCTCGGCGAGGAGAGCCTCCCGATGATCCTCGGCTGCGACGCGGCCGGGACCGACCAGGACGGCAACGAGGTCGTCCTGCACTCCGTGATCGGCCAGAGCGGCCATGGGGTGGGGCCGGACGAGCCCCGCTCCATCCTCACCGAGCGCTACCAGGGGACTTTCGCCGAGCAGGTGACCGTCCCCGCCTGGAACGTCCTGCGCAAGCCCGCCGAGCTGTCCTTCGAGGAGGCCGCCTGCCTTCCGACGGCCTGGCTGACGGCCTACCGGATGCTCTTCACCAACGCCGGGGTCCGCCCCGGGGACTCCGTCCTGGTCCAGGGCGCCGGCGGCGGTGTCGCGACCGCCGCGATCGCCCTCGGCAAGGCGGCGGGCCTGCGGGTCTACGCCACCAGCCGCGACGAGGCCAAGCGCAAGCGGGCCGTGGAGCTCGGCGCGGTGGAGGCGTTCGAGCCGGGCGCTCGGCTGCCGCAGCGGGTGGACGCGGTGATCGAGACCGTGGGCGCGGCCACCTGGTCCCACTCGGTGAAGTCCCTGCGCCCCGGCGGCACCCTGGTGATCTCCGGCGCCACGAGCGGCGACCGCCCGGCGCACGCCGAGCTGACCCGAATCTTCTTCCTGGAGCTGAAGGTCGTGGGCTCGACCATGGGCTCGAAGGACGAGCTGGAGGACCTCCTCGCCTTCTGCGCCACGACCGGGCTGCGTCCGGTGATCGACGAGGTGCTGCCGCTGGACCGGGCGAGGGAGGGGTTCGAGAAGCTCGCGTCGGGCGACCTCTTCGGCAAGATCGTCCTCAAGCCCTGACCTCCGGGGCCCGGCCCGATGTCAACAGGGGTTGACATCACCTCTCGCGTCAACCTACATTGACATGCATGACGGAAGCGACCGATCTCGCCGAACGGGCAGGTGACCGGGACCCACGCGTGGGCCTGCGTGCCGTGGCCGCCCTCCGCAGACTGCTGGAGCAGCTGGAGGCCGTGCAGGTACGCAGCGCCCGCGCGCAGGGGTGGTCCTGGCAGGAGATCGCGGCCGAGCTGGGCGTGAGCCGGCAGGCCGTGCACAAGAAGTACGGGAGGCTCTGATGTTCGAACGCTTCACCCGCGACGCCCGGTCGACCGTGACCGGGGCGGTGGCCGAGGCCCGGCAGGCCGGAGCCGCCACGGTCACCGAGGAGCACCTGCTGCTGTCCCTGTTGGCCCTGGGCACCCTGGAACCCCTCGGAGTCGACCGCGCGGCGGTGGCCGCCGACCTCGCGGCGGCCCGCCGCCGGGGCGGGATGTCCCGGGCGGACGAGGAGGCGCTGGCCGGACTCGGCATCGACCTCACCGAGATCGTCTCCCGGATCGAGGAGGCCCACGGCGAAGGCGTCCTCGCGGCCCCCGCGCCGCGCCGGCGGACCCTGGGCGCCTCGCTCCGCTCGGCCCTGGGACGTACGCAGCCGGACGATCGCGGCGGCCACCACCACGTGCCCTTCACCAAGGGCTCCAAGAAGGTCCTGGAGCAGTCCCTCCGCATCGCCCTGGGCCGCAAGGACAACCACATCGGCACCCTGCACCTCCTCCTGGCCCTGCTCTCCCGCCCCGGCACGCCCTCCGAGGTCCTGACGGACCACGGCATCACCTACACGGCGGCGGAAGCGACCCTGGCGGCGTAGCCGCCGGCGCCGTTCCAGCCCCGCCGGCGTTTGAGGCGCGGGGTCCGGGGCGGCGCCCCGACCTCTGGCCTCTTCGCCGCGCGGCACCGTTCCGGTCTCAACGGCCTTCCCGGCGCGGGTCCGGGGCGCGCCCCGGCAGGAGGAGGAGCCTCGACAGGGCGGCGGCGCCGTGCCGGCCCCGCCGGCGTCGAGGGGTCCGGGGCGGCGCCCCGGCAGGGGTGGCGGGGGCCGGTTAGGGCCTGGAGCCGAACGTCGCTCCCAGACGGGCAGCGGCGTCCGCGAGGTGGTCGCGGGCCTCGGCCACCCGGGCCGCGGTCACCCCGTGGTCCCGCGCAGCGTCCCGCACCTCGTCGCGGAAGCGGTCCAGCAGCCGGTCCAGGTCCCGCGCCGGGTCACCGGTGGCCGACAGGTCCCCGGCCCAGCCCGACGGCTGGTCCGACGGCCGGTCCGCGCCCGAGCCGTGCGTGCCGCCGAGCCAGGCTCCGGCCAGACTGCCCAGCACGCCGCCGGACTTGGCGAACTGCTCCTGGAGCTGGCCCGCGATGCGCTGGACCTCCTCGCGGGCCCGGTCCTGGGCCTCCTTCGCCTGGCGGCGGGCCGCCTGCGCCTCCTCACGGGCCCGGCGGCTCTCGTCCTTCGCCCGGCGGGCCTGTTCCTTCCACTCCTGCCTGGCCTTGCGCAGCTCCTCCTTGGCCGCCTGCCAGGAGTCGTCCTCGCCCACCTGGGTCGCCGACGCGGAGGCCGCCGCCCGCATCTCGCGCCGCAGGTCCCCCGCCGCGCCCCGGACGTCGCTGCGGATCTCGGCGGCCAGTTCGGTGACCGAGTCGCGGATCTCCAGCTCCAGGTCCGCCAGCTCGCCGCTGCGGTCGGCCAGTTCGGCGCGGCCCGCCTCGGTGATGGAGTACACCTTGCGCCCGCCCTCGGTGGCGTAGGTGACCAGGCCCTCCGCCTCCAACTTGGACAGGCGCGGGTACACCGTGCCCGCGGAGGGGGCGTAGAGGCCCTGGAAGCGCTCCTCCAGCAGGCGGATCACCTCGTACCCGTGGCGCGGCGCCTCGTCGAGCAGTTTGAGGAGGTAGAGGCGGAGGCGGCCGTGGGCGAAGACGGGCGGCATGTCAGAGCACCTTCTTGTCGAGCGCGAGGGGAGCGGCGGGTGCGTCGGCGTCGGCCTTCGGGCGGCGCAGCAGCGCGATGGCCCCGGAGACCGTGGTGGCCCGCAGGGTGCCGGCGCCTGACCCGAGCGTGCCGGTGATCCGCTTGGTGCCGAGCTGGCCGGAGACGCGCAGGTCCTCGAAGGCGTTGGAGACGCCGCCGGTGGCGGTGTTGGCCTCGACGCGGGCGTCAGCGGGGTGCGGGAGGCGGATCGCGACCTCGCCGGAGACGGAGTTGAGGGCGATGTCCACGGGGCGCGCTGCGCCCGGGCCGGGGTCCAGGTCGATCAGCATGTCGCCGCTGACCGAGTCGGCCCGCACGCTCACGCCCCCGCCGTCGACGACGGTCAGGCCGCCGGAGACGGAGTGGAAGCCGAGGTCGCCGGTGACGGACTGGGCCTCGACGCTGCCCGAGACGGTGTGCGCCTTGACCCGGCCGGACAGTGCGACGAGCGTGGCGTCACCGGAGACCCCCTTGACGTCGGTGGCGGCGGAGATGCCGGAGACGAATGCGGTGGCGTCGACCGTGGCCACGTGGACGCGGGTGGCGGCCGGCACGGTGAGGGTCACCGCCGCGCGGCGCTCCCACGCCTTGCGGCGGGAGGAGGAGGAACCGGACCAGGCCTTCCAGGGCTTGTCCTCGAACCACTGCTTGAGGCCCTGGGAGCCGTTCCAGGGCAGGTCCTCGTAGGAGACGGTGAGGACGCCGTCCTCCTGCACGACGTACAGCGGCGGTCCGTCGACCTCGGTCACCTCCAGGCGGGCCGGGCCCGCCTCGGCGGCGACCACGTTCACCGTTCCGCTGACGACGCGCACGCGGAGCTCGGTCACCGGCTCCTCGAAGGTGAGCTTCTGCGGTTCGGCGAAGTGCCACGTCGACCGCGACGGCTGGGACGACTGCTCTGCCATGGTGCTGATCCTCCTCGTGCGTTCACGGATCGGGCTCGACGCACGCAACATATCGCGTCTTCTCCAGAACACGATATATCGCGGGTTGGCGAAGTCAAGAGTGGGGTCGCAGTGCTGCCGAAATCCGCCATTTGGGGGCGTTTTGCCTTAGCGTGTGAGCATGTCAATTTCCAGGACCCCGGTCGGCGGGATGCTGCTCTGCCGCACCGCACCGCTCGTCGCCCGCTCCCCCGCGCACCTGCTGCGCGTGTGCCTGCTGCTCGCCCCCGCGGGCGACTGGACCGTGCTCGTTCCCGAGGACAAGCCGTGGCTCGGCGGCGGGGAGAGCGTGGCCGAGGTGTTCTCCGGCTGGGGCTCGGCGATCGCGCTCGGCACCGACTGGCCCGTGCTGGGTCTGTGGTGGGAGGGCGGCCGTGCCGGCTTCTCGCTGGCCGGCGGCTTCCGGCGGACCGTCGCCCAGGAATGGGACGCGGCCGGACGGCCGGCGGGCGAGCCCGACGCGATGCGGACCCTGGCGGCGCGGCTCGGACTGGATCCCGTCCTGGTCCGGGAGGAGCTGGAGCGGCTCACCCGCCCCGACCCCGGGCCGGACGTGGACGGCGGGACCCGGCTGCGCGGGCTGGTCGCGCTGCTGACGTGCGCCGGGCTGGCCCTGCCGCCCGGGCTGACGCCGGGCGAACCGGCCGACCGGCTGCGGGGCGCGGCCCGGGAGGCGCCCGGCGTCGAGACGGTGGAGTGGTCGGGCCGGCGCGACGCCGTGCGGGCCCGGCTCGACGCGGTGGAGGCGGGCCCGCTGGGCCCCTGGACCACGACCCGAAGGCCCGGCTGCTGGGCGCGGCCCAGGTCGCGGCGGGGGCTCCGCTGCTGGTGTGGGCGGCCCGGCGCCGGAGCCCGGCTTGCGCCGCGGCGGGCGCCCTCCTGCTGGCCCGGGGGACCCTCTCACTGGCCTACGACCGGGCACGCGCGCGCCGCTGGGGAGTGTCGTCAAAGTAGCGTCGGCCGCCTGAAGGGCGGGGCCGCCGGCCATACGGGAGTTTGACGACACGACCCAGGGCGTGTCTTTCGGATCTTGACGAGCCCGCCCTGTCCGCAGGGTTCAGGCCGCCTCCAACAGGGGGCTCGCGTGGTGGTGCAGCCACGCCCGGTACGGAGGTGTGCGCAGGGCGGCCTCGCGGTAGGCCTCGCGGAGGTCCTCGTAGACCTCGGCGTGCGCGCCGGGACGGGTGGCCAGCAGCAGCCGCACGGCGAGGGGGTCCCCGCACAGCGGCCGGATCGCCATGTCCTCGCGCGGCCCGGAGGTGGGCTGGCAGGGGGCGACCGCCTCGCCGGAGATGATCAGCGAGGTCGCCGTGTGGTAGTCGGTGTGCAGTACCGGCGGGTCGAGCCCGGCCCCGGCGAAGACCCGGCGCAGGCCGTCCCATTCACCGTCGACCGACGGGTCGACCGCCCAGCGGTCGGCGGCCAGGTCCCGTAAGGAGACGATCTCCTGCCCCGCCGCGGGGTGATCCCTCGGCATCGAGACGAACTGCGGCTCGCGCTCCATCAGCACGTGCGTCTGGAGCCCCTCGGGCACCCGCAGCGGGCTGCCCTCCACCTCGTGCACGAACGCCACGTCCAGCTGCCCCGCCGCGACCATCCTGAGCAGCGCGTTCGCGGAGACGTCCACCAGGAGCGAGGTCTCGGTGTCCGGCAGTCGCCGGTGCAGCCGGCGCAGCCACCCCGGCAGGGCCCTGCTGGCCGTCGATCCGATGCGCAGCCGCGGGCCGTGGGCCTGCGCACGGGCCTCCGCCACCAGGGCGGCCATGTCGGCGAGAAGCGGCCGGGCCCGGCCCAGTACGGTGCGACCGAAAGGGGTGGGCCGGCAGCCGGTCCGCTCGCGCAGGAACAGCTCGCCGTCCAGGGCCCGTTCGATCCGGCGCAACTGGGTCGTCAACGAGGGCTGGCTCACGCCGAGTTGCCGGGCAGCCTTGTGCAGACTGCCGGTGTCGGCGATGGCGCACAGCGCGCGCAGGTGCCTGACCTCAAGCTCCATGCCCCGAGGGTAGGCCGGGCCCGTGGACCGCACCAGCCACCGATAGCCCCCCGAATCCCGCCATTCTCACGCTAGTTGGGCTGTCGAAATCTTCCCGATAGGCCGGCGCTATCGGCCAGTGACATCATCCGCGGGCCAGTTCCGCTCCCGCAGACTCCGGTACCGAAAGACCCACCCCCCACCGCACCGGATGAGTAGGAGCTCCCCCACATGCGCCACTCCCGTAAGGCCGTGCTGGCGACCGCCGTCGGCATCGGTCTCGCCGCCACCCTCGGCGCCGTCCCCACCGCCGCCGCCGCACCCGCCCCCGTCGGCAATGCCGCGAGCTTCGCCGCGTACGAGCGTTCGCCGGAGAACGAGGCCGCCAACCGGGCCTTCTTCGAGGCCGTGCAGCGCTCGGTCGCCGAGCAGCGCGCCGCGAACCCGGGCGCCCTCGCCGTCACCGTCACGTACAACACCCGCAACGCGCCGAGCTTCCGTACCCAGATAGCCAACTCCACCCGCATCTGGAACAGCTCCGTGAGCAACGTGAAGCTGCAGGAGGTGTCCTCCGGCGGGAACTTCTCATACCGCGAGGGCAACGACTCGCGCGGCTCGTACGCGAGCACCGACGGGCACGGCCGGGGCTACATCTTCCTCGACTACCGGCAGAACCAGCAGTACAACTCCACCCGGGTGACCTCGCACGAGACCGGCCACGTGCTGGGCCTGCCGGACCACTACTCGGGCCCGTGCAGCGAGCTGATGTCGGGCGGCGGCCCGGGCACCTCGTGCCAGAACGCCACCCCGAACTCCGCCGAGCGGGCGCGCGTCAACCAGCTGTGGGCCAACGGCTTCGCCTCCGGCCTGGGCACGAAGGAACTCGCGCCCACGGGCTGAGTCACCGCTCCTCGTGCTCCTCGTGCTCCTCGTCCGCGTATTCCGTGCAGTCGGGGTTCCGGCAGGGACCCCGGCTCCACACCGGGACGAAGACCCCGAGGGACTTGCGCCGCCTGACCACCGTGTCGACGCGGCGCCCGCACGCCGGGCACGTCTGCTGTTCGTGCCCGGCCTGCGGGGCCACCCTCGCGTGCGCGTGCTGCTCTTCACCGGCCATACCTCCACGGTAGGCCGGTTTTCGCACGTTCGTCGGGTCAGACCTTGCGGACGTAGGTGCTGACGATCTGGCCTCCGCCGAGGGTCGTGACCCCGGTCAGCTCCAGGGGGCGCACGCCGAAGCCGGCCCGGGACATCGGCATGCCGGTGCCCGCGAAGACCGGGTAGGTCTTGACGACGAACTCGTCGATCTCGTCGATCAGCTGGGTGGCGAGATCGGCGCCGCCGCAGAGCCAGATGCCGAGGCCGTCGCGGGCCTTGAGCTCACGGACCCTGGCCGCCAGGTCCCCGCTGATCAGCCGGACCTGCGGGTCGGGCGCAGTGGCGAGGGAGCGCGAGACGACGTACTGCTCGGGCAGGTGGCCGTAGGGGCTGGTCATGCCGGCCTTGAGGCCCGGCTCGTAGGTGCGCCGCCCCATGAGGACCGCGTCGAAGCGCTTCGGAGGCAGGTCGGCGATGCCGAGGTGCTCGCGGCCGAGGGCGGCGATGGTCTCCGGGTACTCGGCCTTGAGGTACTCGGTGAACTCGTGGTCCACGTGACTGTAGAAGAAGTCGCCGTCGCCGTCCGGGGCACCGATGAACCCGTCGACGGTGGTGGCGATGAAGTACGTGAGCTTGCGCAAGCGATTCTCTTCCGTCCGACAGTGCCACCGCACCGGGGCACGTCGAGTAAAGTACTTCACCTGAAGTGGTCACGCAAGCCCTCGTTCCTCCTGGGGACGGCTCAGCCCCTCGGCTTGCGCCACATCGGCCACATCAGGGGCCCGTCCGGCAGCCGTACCGCCTCACCGGTGCACTCCCAGCCGAGCCGCTCGTACAGGCCCTTGCTGCGCTCACTGCTCGCCTCCAGGTACGCCGGCACGCCCTCGCGGTCGCAGCGCTCCAGCACCGGCCGCATCAGCTCGGTACCCAGCCCCTCCCCCTGCCGGCCCGGGGCGACCGCGATCATGAGCAGGTACTCGTGCTCCTCCGAGGTCGGGTGCACCGCGCCCGTCAGCCGCCCGACCAGCTCGCACCGCTCGTTGTCCGGGTCGGCCACGGCCCGCATCCTCGCCGGCACCTCGTCCTCGCCCTCCGGCTCGCCCGCGGGGATCCGCAGCCACAGCGCCGCAGCCGAGCCGTCCACGGCGTAGTCGATCCGACCCTCGGCCAGCGCGACGTCCACGAAGACGCCCAGGAACCTTCCGTGCACGGCGGCCCGGTGCTCCGGGTCGGGGAAGACCCAGCTGCTCACCGGGTCGGTGCGGAAGGCCTCGTCGAGCAGCCCCGCCACCGCGTCCCGGTCCGACTGATCCGCCTGACGTATCTCCAGCGCCACTGGTCACACCCTTCGCTCACGTGTCAACAACCGTCAGCGATCCTAGAGTTGGCGCACCGACGCGGTAAGGCCCGTTCCGGCACCGTGCGGTACCGGAACGGGCCTCCCCCCGCAGCGCCAGGGCGCCATGGCGCCGGGCACTCACCTCGTACGGCGCGTCACGAACTCCGCCAGCGCCAGCAGCCCGCCCGCCGCCCCGAGGTCCGGAACGGCCCGGGACAGCTGCTGGACCGCCCGGCCCATCCGGTCCGCGGCGTGGGCCTGCGCCCAGTCGCGGCCGCCGGCCCGGTCCACCGCGTCGGCCGCCCTGAGCACGTCGTCCCCGGTCATGGGACCCGCGTACAGCTCGGCCAGCTCCTCGCCCGCCCCGGTGCCCGAGGTGAGGGCGGCCACGACCGGCAGGGACTTCTTGCGGGCGATCAGATCGGCTCCGGCGGACTTGCCGGTGTGCCCGGGGTCCCCCCAGATGCCGATCAGGTCGTCGATCAGCTGGAAGGCCAGGCCCGCCTCCCGGCCGAAGGCGTCCATGGCGTCGACCTCGTCCGGTCCTGCCCCCGCGTACAGCGCGCCCAGCGCGCACGCGCAGCCCAGCAGCGCCCCCGTCTTGGCCGTGGCCATGGTCAGACACTCGTCGAGCGACACGGCCGGACGCTGCTCGAAGGCGCAGTCGGCCTGCTGGCCCGCACACAGCTCGATGGTGCAGGTCGAGAGCCGGGACGAGGCCGCCGCGGCGGCGGGGTGCGGGTCTTCCGCGAGCAGTCGCAGCGCGAGCGCCATCATGGCGTCGCCCGTGATGATCGCGTCCGGTGTCCCGAACACGGTCCACGCGGTGGCCCGGCCGCGCCGGCGGACGTCCTGGTCGATGACGTCGTCGTGGAGCAGCGTGAAGTTGTGCGCCAGCTCCACGGCGACGGCTGCCCGCACGGCGTGGTCGACGGGGCCGCCGCCCGGCCCCTGCAGGGCCCGGGCGGCGGCCAGCACCAGGGCCGGCCGGACGGCCTTGCCGTTGCCGCCCCCGGCCGGGGTGCCGTCCGCGTGCTCCCAGCCGAAGTGGTACATCGCCACGCGCCGCATCCCACCCGGCAGGCTCTCGACGGTGCGGCGCAGTTCGGGGTTGACCGTTTCTCTCGTACGTTCCAGCAGGGCCGCGGCCTCCTGGCCCTCACCGGTCGCGATCACGTTCACCTCGCTCAGCGCCAGCGGCCGATCTCGACGTTCTCCAGCACGCCGATCGCGTCCGGCACCAGCACCGCGGCGGAGAAGTACGCGGTGACCAGGTACGAGATGATCGCCTGCTCGCTGATCCCCATGAAACGGACCGACAGGCTCGGCTCGATCTCGTCCGGGATGCCCGGCTGGTGCAGACCGATCACGCCCTGTTCGTTCTCGCCGGTGCGCATGCACAGGATGGAGGTGGTGCGGGCGTCGCTGATCGGGATCTTGTTGCTCGGGAAGATCGGCACCCCGCGCCAGGTGGTCACCCGGGTCCCGTCGACGTCCACGCTTCCCGGGTGGATCCCGCGCTTGTTGCACTCGCGGCCGAAGGCGGCGATGGCCTTGGGGTGCGCCAGGAAGAGCTTGGAGCCGCGCCGCATGCTGAGCAGCTGGTCCATGTCGTCCGGGCCGGGGCCGCCGTCGTGCGGCTGGATGCGCTGGTCGTAGTCGGCGTTGTGGAGCAGGCCGAAGTCGCGGTTGTTGAGCATTTCGTGCTCCTGGCGCTCGCGCAGCGCCTCGACCGTGAGCCGCAGCTGCTGCTCGGTCTGGTTCATGGGCTGGTTGTAGAGGTCGGCGACGCGCGTGTGCACCCGCAGGACCGTCTGGGCGATGGAGAGCTCGTACTCGCGCGGGCGGGCCTCGTAGTCCACGAAGGTGCCGGGGAGCACGGCCTCGCCCTGGTGGCCGGCCGAGAGGTCGATCTCCGCCTCGCCGTATTTGTTGGTGCGCTGGGCGGGCATGGAGCGTACGCGGTCCAGGTGCTCGCGCAGCGAGGGGACCCGGTCGGCCAGCAGCTGGAAGTCCTGGCGGGACAGGGCGAGCGCGGTGCCGGGGGTGGCGGCGCGGGCGGTGTACTCCCAAATCGATTCTTCATCGACGAGCGCGTCCTCGCCGAAGTAGGCGCCGTCGGCGACGGTCCGCAGGACGGCGTCGTCCCCGTAGGGGCCGGGGCCGATCTGGTCGATGCGGCCGTGCGCGAGCAGGAAGACCTCGTCCGAGGGGCTGCCGAAGGAGGTCAGCTCCTGGCCGGCCTCGAAGTCGATCTGCCGGCAGCGCTGGGCGAGTTCGCCGAGGACGTCGAGGTCCTCGTAGTCGCGCAGCAGCGGGAGTTCGCCGAGCTCGGCGGGGATCACCTGCACCTGGGTGCCGGTCTTGACGAACTCCACGATGCCGTTGCCGACCGAGTAGCTCAGCCGCCGGTTCACCCGGTAGGTGCCGCCCTGCACCGACACCCACGGCAGCATCTTCAGCAGCCACCGGGAAGTGATCTCCTGCATCTGCGGCGCGGACTTGGTCGTGGTTGCCAAGTTCCGTGCGGCGGCCGTCCCCAGACTGCGCTGCGGTGTCTGGGCCTCGGACTCGGAACCTGCCTGGACCGACATGTCTATCCCTTTCGATCACTCCATGGATCTGCGGGAGCAGCCTTTCAGCACGCCACGTGATGGGACCATTACACAAAAGGGTGGGACTACTCCCTCCGGGGACGGGGCACTCTCTCGGATCGAACTCCCCGCCCACGTGCCGCGTGAGGCCCGCGGCACCCGTTGTTTTCGGCCAAGCCGTGATCGCGGCCGGGCCTTAATTTGTACGTGGGATGCGAATTTTCTACGGTGATCCCATGCGGTTGACGCGATTCACCGACCTGGCGCTGCGCACCCTGATGCGCCTGGCCGTCGAGGAGACGGACCTGCCGACCACGCGCGACGTGGCGGCGACGATGGAGGTCCCGTACACCCACACGGCCAAAGTGGTCGCCAGGCTGCAGCATCTCGGCCTGGTCGAGGCGCGGCGCGGCCGCGGCGGAGGGCTCACCCTGACCGGCGCCGGACGGGCCGCCTCGGTGGGTGCGGTGGTACGCGAACTGGAGGGCGCCGGCGACGTCGTGGACTGCGACGGCACCACACCCTGCCCGCTGCGCGGGGCGTGCGTGCTGCGCGGCGCGCTGCGCCGGGCCCAGGAGGCGTTCTTCGCCGCACTGGACCCGCTGACGGTGAACGACCTGGTGGCGGCCCCGACCGGCCCGCTCCTCCTGGGCATTTCGAGCCGGGCGCCCACGAGGGACGAAGGTCCCTGACCGTCCGGGCCCAATGGCCGGTTACCACTACCCCTCGGGCCCCATAGCCTCACCCCGACGGTAGTTCGAACAGAAGTCCGCACCATGGCGGGCCTCTGCGATCAAAAATGCGCATCTAATATGCCAATTAATGGACCGGTTCCACCACGCGAGGAGTTCCACATGCTGTCCGAGCAGTCGACCGAGACCGTCCGAGCCACCCTGCCCGCCGTCGGAGCGGCCATCGGCGACATAACGGAGCTCGTCTACGCGAAGCTCTTCGCGGCCCACCCTGAGCTGCTCCGCGACCTCTTCAACCGGGGCAACCAGAACGCGGGCCTGCAGAAACGGGCGCTCGCCGGTTCCATCGCCGCCTTCGCGACCCACCTCGTCGAGCACCCGGAGACCCGCCCCGACGTGATGCTCGGCCGTATCGCGCATAAGCACGCCAGCCTCGGCGTCACCCGCGAGCAGTACACGGTCGTCCACCGGCACCTCTTCGCCGCGATCGCCGAAATCCTCGGCGAGGCCGTCACGCCCGAGGTCGCCCAGGCCTGGGACGAGGTCTACTGGCTGATGGCGAACGCCCTCGCGGCCATCGAGGAGCGCCTCTACGCCGGACACCGGATCGCCGCCGGCGACGTATGGCGCGAGTGGACCGTGACCGGCCGGTCGGAGGAGACGGCCGACTGCGCCACCTTCCGCATCGCCCCCGCGGACGGCGCCCCCGCACCCGCGCACCTGCCCGGCCAGTACGTCTCCGTCCAGGTCGAACTCCCCGACGGAGCCCGCCAGATCCGCCAGTACAGCCTCTCCTCCTCACCCGGCTCCCCGGTCCGCGCGATCACCGTGAAGCGGGTCCACGGCCCGGCCGCCGGGGGCCCCGACGGTGAGGTCTCCAACCACCTGCACGCCCGCGTCCGGCCCGGCGACACCCTGCGGGTCTCCGCCCCGTACGGGGACCTGGTCCTGGAGGACTCCGGGGCCCCGGTCCTGCTCGCCTCGGCGGGCATCGGCTGCACGCCGATGCTCTCGATGCTGGAGCACCTGGCCGAGACCGGGCACGCCGCCCCGGTGACGGTGCTGCACGCCGACCGCTCCCCCGCCGACCACCCGCTGCGGGCCGACCACCGGGCCCTCACCCACAAGCTGGCCGACGCCTCGGCCCGCTTCTGGTACGAGGAGGATGCGGAGCCGGGCGACGGCACGGGCCTCATGGACCTGACCGACGTCCGCGTGGCCCCGGGCACCAGGGCCTACCTGTGCGGGCCGGTGCCCTTCATGCGGTCCGTGCGCGAGCAGCTGATCGCCAAGGGCGTGCCGGCGAGCGACATCCACTACGAGGTGTTCGGCCCCGACCTGTGGCTCGCTTCCGCTTGAGCCCTGTCCGGATCGGCTCGCTCACCGTACGAAAACACTAGCCGCGGAAGGCCCGCCTCCACTAAACCGTAGCGTGATGGGTCGGACACACAGGGTGTCCGACCCGCACCGCAACGAAGGAGGCGGCCATGGCCGCACCCATGTCCGCGGACCGGTTCATCAACGCACTGAGGAACGAAGGCGTGACCGTCGTCGAGGTCGGCGCCTGGCGCACCCACAACCGCAACCACAAGGGGCCCTGGGGCCCGATGCACGGGGTGATGATCCACCACACCGTCACGCGCGGCACCGCCCACAGCGTCGAGCTCTGCCGCGACGGCCACAGCGCCCTCCCGGGACCGCTCTGCCACGGCGTGATCGCGAAGGACGGCCGCGTCCACCTGGTCGGCTACGGCCGCGCCAACCACGCGGGCCTCGGCGACCCCGACGTACTGGCGGCGGTGATCGCGGAGCGGCGGCTCCCGCCGGACAACGAGGCGACCACGGACGGCAACCGCCACTTCTACGGCTTCGAGTGCGTGAACCTCGGCGACGGCGAGGACCCCTGGCCCGCGGCCCAGATCGACGCCATCGCCCGTGCTGCGGCAGCCCTGTGCCGGGTCCACCGCTGGACGGCCCGCTCGGTCATCGGCCACCGCGAATGGCAGCCGGGCAAGGTCGACCCCCGCGGCTTCACGATGCACTCCCTCCGCGACCGCATCGCGGAACGCCTGAAGTGACCGCTCCCACCAGGCCCTGTCCGGGGACAATGGCCTGGTGGACCACCCCGAACTGCAGTCGCGGCCGCCGTCCCCGCTCGTCGAGGCGGTGGACGAGCGGTTCGCCGGGCACGGCGTGCGGCTGCTGCTGAAGCGGGACGACCTCGTCCATCCCGAGCTGCCCGGCAACAAGTGGCGCAAGCTCGCGCCGAACCTGCGGGCGGCCCTGGATGCGGGGCACGAAAGGCTCGTCACCTTCGGCGGGGCGTACTCGAACCACCTGCGGGCCACCGCGGCCGCGGGGCGGCTGCTGGGTCTGGGGACGGTCGGCATCGTGCGGGGCGACGAGCTGGCCGGCCGGCCCCTGAACGACTCCCTCGCCCGGTGCGCGGCCGACGGCATGCGGCTGCACTTCGCCTCCCGGTCCCGGTACCGGGCCAAGGCCGATCCGCAGGCACTCGCCGCGCTGCTGGACGAGGCGGGCGCGGGCGGGGCGTACGTCGTCCCCGAGGGCGGCAGCAACGCCCTCGCCCTGGCGGGCTGCGCGGAGCTGGGACGTGAGCTCCACGGCGTCACCGACGTGGCGGCGGTGGCCTGCGGCACCGGCGGCACCCTTGCGGGCCTGGCCGCGGGACTCGCCCCCGGGCAGCGGGCGCTGGGCGTCCCCGTTCTGGCCGGCGGCTTCCTGTCGGCGGAGATACGTTCCCTCCAGACGGAGGCGTACGGCGGCCAGGTCGGCGACTGGTCCCTGGCGGAGGACTTCCACCACGGCGGCTACGCCCGCGTCCCTGCGGCCCTGGAGTCCTTCGCCGCCGACTTCGCCTCCCGCCACGGCTTCCCGGTGGAACGGATCTACGTGGCCAAACTCCTCTGGGCCCTGACCGCCCTCACCGAGACCGGCGCCTTCCCGCCCGGCACGACCGTCACCGCGATCATCACCGGTCGCCCGTAGGGGCGGTGCCGGCCCGCACCGCCGAGCCCCCGGCGGGCTACGTCGACTCCCGGTACGCCGCCGCCTCCTCCAGGTCCAGCCTGCGCAGCAGCACCCGCAGCATCTCGTCGTCGATCCGCCGGCCGTCCCGCAGCGCGACGAAGACCTCCCGCTCCGCCTCGATCATCTCCCCCGCGAGCCGACGGTAGATGTCGTCCGCGGACTCCCCCGTCAGCGGATTGACCTCGCCCAGCCGTTCCCACACCGCGTTGCGCCGCCGCTCCAGCACCGTCCGCAGCCGGTCCGCCAGCGGCGGCGGCAGCGTGGCGTTCTCCGGCTCCTCCAGCAGTTCCGCCAGCCGTTCCTCCGCCGCCCGCGAGGCCTCGCTCTGCGCCTGCGCCTCCGCCAGCGTCTCGGCCTGCACGTCCTTCGGCGGCAGCCTCAGCACCCTGATCAGCGGCGGCAGTGTCAGGCCCTGCACCACCAGCGTCCCGATGACCGTCGTGAAGGTCAGGAAGAGGATCAGGTTCCGGTGCGGCACCGAGATCGGCACGGAGAAGGCGATCGCCAGCGAGACGACCCCCCGCATCCCGGCCCACCCCACGATCACCGGGGACTTCCAGTCGGTCTCCGGCTCGCGCGTCCGGATCCGGGGCGACATCCAGCGCGGTACGAACGTCGCCGGGAACACCCACACGAAGCGGGCCACCACCACCACGAGGAACACTGCGACCGCGTACCAGGCCGCGGCGGAGCCCTCGTACTCCCCCAGCCCCTTGAGGACCACCGGCAGCTGGAGGCCGATCAGCGCGAAGACGAGCGACTCCAGGACGAAGGCGACCATCTTCCACACCGCCTCCTCCTGGAGCCGGGTGGCGAAGTCGACCTGCCAGTTGCGGTGCCCGAGGTACAGCGCGACGACGACCACGGCCAGCACGCCGGACGCGTGCACCCGCTCGGCCGCCGCGTACGCCACGAAGGGGATCAGCAGCGAGAGGGTGTTCTGCAGCAGGGGCTCGCGCATCCGCTTGCGCAGCTGGTGGATCGGCACCATCAGCAGCAGGCCGACGCCGATCCCCCCCACCGAGGCCAGCAGGAACTCCGCGATGCCGCCCGCCCAGCCGGCGCTGACCCCGACCGCCGCCGCCAGCGCCACCTTGTACGCGGTGATCGCGGTGGCGTCGTTGACCAGGGACTCACCCTGCAGGATGGTCGTCAGCCGGTTCGGCAGCCGCAGCTTGCGGGCGATCGCCGTCGCGGCGACCGCGTCGGGCGGCGCGATCACCGCACCCAGCACCAGCGCCACCGGCAGGGACAGCCCGGGCACCACCAGGTACGCCGCGTACCCGACGGCGACGGTCGCGAAGAGCACGTAGCCGACCGACAGCATCGCGATCGGCCGGACGTTGGCGCGCAGGTCCAGGTACGAGCTGTCCACGGCGGCCGTGTACAGCAGCGGCGGGAGCAGCAGCGGCAGGACGATGTGCGGGTCGAGGGTGTAGGCGGGCACGCCGGGGATGTACGAGGCCGCCAGCCCGGCGGCGACGAGCAGGAGCGGCGCGGGCACCGGTGTGCGCCGCGCGAGCCCCGCCACGGCCGCGCTGCCCGCGACCAGCGCCACCAGCTGCAATACGTCCATCGAAGATCCGTCCTCCTTCGTCGCGCGCCCGCACCCTGGCCGTACGCTGGCCATCATGAGCGAGTGCACCCACGTTGCCGAACTGCCGCGCCCCGAGCCGGTCCCGTCTGCACAGACCTGCGCCGAATGTCTGGCGCTCGGCAGCCACCCGGTGCAACTGCGCATGTGCCTGGGCTGCGGACACGTGGCGTGCTGCGATTCCTCGCCCTTCCGGCACGCTACGGCGCACCACCACGAGAGCGGTCATCCGGTCATGCGGAGCTTCGAGCCGGGCGAGACCTGGCGATGGTGTTTCGTGGACGGTTCGATCGTGTGAGGCGGGGTAGTTCAACCCTCCGCCGGTTCCCCTGATTTGATCCCCGCAGACCCCTAGCCACTGTGCGTACCCATGGGCTTACCATCAGTCACTGGACGCAGGGCGGGGTGCTCAGAGCGGGTGTCACGAGGGGTGCCGCGACACGATCGCCCGGATCGCGGTAGCGTCACCGGCGAAAAGAGCTCGTACCACCTTGGAGGTGAGGGTGTCCCAGATCGCAGGCGAGCCCGGGACTCAGGACTTCGTGGAAGTCCGGCTGCCCGCTGCGGGTGCCTACCTGTCGGTGCTGCGGACGGCCACGGCCGGCCTCGCGGCACGTTTGGACTTCACCCTCGACGAGATCGAGGACCTCCGCATCGCGGTGGACGAGGCCTGCGCGATCCTGCTCCAGCAGGCCGTGCCGGGCTCCGTCCTCAGCTGCGTCTTCCGGCTGATCGACGATTCGCTGGAGGTGACCGTCTCGGCACCGACCACGGACGGACGCGCGCCGGAGCGTGACACGTTCGCCTGGACGGTCCTGTCGGCACTGGCCGGCAAGGTCGAGGCCACGGTCGAGGAGAACCGGACGGTGAGCATCAGCCTTTACAAACAACGCGGCGCGGGGCCAGGCCCGGCGTGAGCGGCGGGGAGATCCCGGTGCGGGGCGGGGATCGGCCCCGGGTACGGCACGAGGTCGACGGCGGCATCCCGGAGCAGCAGCACGCCCGGCCGCACCCGGCTGACGCGGATGCGGAAGACGGCTTTTTGGACTCGGCGGAGCGACGGGCGGGCCCTATGAGCGAGAACCAGCAGGACCAATCACAGCCGGTACAGCCACCGGAGGCCGCTGCGCCGGCCCCGGTGGCGGGGTTCCCGGTGTCTCCGCCGCCTGCGGCGCTGCCCGATCCGCGCGACCGCAGCAGCGCGCGGGCCCTGTTCGTCGAGCTGCGGGCGCTGCCCGACGGCTCGGTGGAGAAGGCGGAGCTGCGCAACCGGCTGGTTCGGATGCACCTGCCCCTGGTCGAGCACCTGGCGCGGCGCTTCCGCAACCGCGGTGAGCCGCTGGACGACCTGACCCAGGTGGCGACGATCGGCCTGATCAAGTCGGTGGACCGGTTCGACCCTGACCGCGGGGTCGAGTTCTCCACGTACGCCACGCCCACGGTGGTCGGCGAGATCAAGCGCCACTTCCGCGACAAGGGCTGGGCCGTGCGGGTGCCCCGGCGCCTGCAGGAGCTGCGGCTCTCGCTGACGACTGCCACGGCCGAGCTGTCGCAGCAGCACGGCCGCTCCCCGACGGTGCACGAGCTGGCCGAGCGGCTGGGCATCTCCGAGGAGGAGGTGCTGGAGGGGCTGGAATCGGCCAATGCCTACAGCACGCTCTCCCTGGACGTCCCGGACACCGACGACGAGTCGCCGGCGGTCGCGGACACCCTGGGTGCGGAGGACGAGGCCCTGGAGGGCGTCGAGTACCGCGAGTCCCTCAAGCCGCTGCTGGAGGGACTGCCGCCGCGGGAGAAGCGGATCCTGCTGCTTCGGTTCTTCGGCAACATGACGCAGTCGCAGATCGCTCAGGAGGTGGGCATCTCCCAGATGCACGTCTCCCGTCTGCTGGCCCGCACCCTGGCCCAGCTCCGCGAGAAGCTCCTCGTCGAGGAGTGAGCGGACTGCGGGAATGAGCGGGGCTCAGGAGGAGGAAGGCCCTCCGATGCCGAGCGCCTCGGTCGCCGTCGGGTTCACCAGGAGTGCGACGACGGCCACCGCTGCCACCGCGAGGGCCGCGGCGGCGGCGGTCACGGCACCGCCGGTGGTGTAGAGCGTCCAGGCCACCGGAAGCGCCATCAGCTGGGTGATCAGTGCCGGGCCGCGGCTCCAGCGGCGGCCCAGGCGCAGTCCGCGGGCGGCGATCAGCGGCAGCGCGGCGAGGGCGAGCAGGGTGATGCCGCCCGTCTCGGCCTGCTGCGGGGAGTCGGGGTCCCCGGCGATGCCGACGAACAGCATGTACACGCCGAGGCCGGCGAGCGCCAGGCCCTCCAGGGCGGTGAGGGCGGCCGCGGCGGTCAGCCGGCGGGGCAGCGCGGTGGGCGCTTCGACGGTGCGGGCGGGGGCGTTCGCGGGCTGCTTCTTACTCACCCTTGCAGGGTAGCGGCGCCCTCCGGAAGCCGGAGGGGACGGGCAGTAGGGTCGGCTCGCGAAGGGGTGGGTAGTCTGGCGCTCATGCGTGCACTTCTCGTGGCCAACCCAGCAGCGACGACCACCAGTGCGCGCACGCGCGACGTCCTGATCCATGCCCTGGCCAGCGAGATGAAGCTGGAGGCGGTCACGACCGAGTACCGCGGGCACGCCCGGGACCTGGGGCGCAAGGCCGCGCACGAGGGGCTGGACCTGGTGGTCGCCCTGGGCGGCGACGGCACGGTCAACGAGGTGGTGAACGGGCTCCTGCACAACGGGCCCGATCCGGACCGGCTCCCCCGGCTGGCGGTGGTCCCCGGTGGCTCCACGAATGTGTTCGCCCGCGCCCTGGGGCTGCCGAACGACGCGGTCGAGGCGACGGGCGCGCTCCTGGACGCGATGCGCGAGGAGCGTGAGCGGACGGTCGGCCTGGGTCTGGCGGCGGGGACTCCGGGTACGGAGGACGAGTCGGTGCCGGCGCGCTGGTTCACCTTCTGCGCGGGCTTCGGTTTCGACGCGGGTGTCGTGGGGCGGGTGGAGCAGCAGCGCGAGCGCGGCAAGCGCTCGACGCATGCCCTGTATGTACGACAGCTGATGCGCCAGTTCTGGGAGGAGCCCAACCGCCGGCACGGGACGGTGACGCTGGAGCGCCCCGGCGCGGATCCGGTGACGGACCTGGTGCTGTCGATAGTGTGCAACACCTCACCCTGGACGTATCTGGGGAATCGTCCGCTTTACGCCTCTCCGGAGGCGTCGTTCGATACTGCGCTTGACGTATTGGCACTCAACCGTTTGTCAACTCCGGCCGTCGCTCGGTACGCGACACAGCTCCTGACCTCCACTCCTGAGCGGGGTCCGCACGGCAAGCATGCGGTGTCTCTGCACGATCTGACCGACTTCACCTTGCATTCGAAGGTTCCCCTCCCGTTCCAGATGGACGGTGATCACCTCGGACTGCGCACCAGCGTTCGGTTCACAGGCGTACGCCGTGCACTGCGTGTGATTGTGTGAGTGGAAGGGCCCGCAGGCCTTTCACTCGAACGTTTACACGCCGGTCCACCCTCACGATGTAGGGCTGTGACCTAGTAGACACCGACGAATCAAAAAAAACTTTCCGGAAGGGGTTGTATCCCCGTCCGAGGTTTGCGAATCTCTTCATGGCGATCGGGACAGCCCGCAAGACCCGGCACCCACACAGACCGCCAGAACCCCTCCACGAATCTCAGACTGATCACCCGCGTGAAACCGGGCGGTCGCCCTTCCCTCACGGGGGGATTCGTGAAAGCGTTCACATTCACAAGCAAAGTGCCCGCAATACAAGGAGATGGAGCAGCCATGGACTGGCGTCACAACGCCGTTTGCCGCGAGGAAGACCCGGAACTCTTCTTCCCCATCGGCAACACCGGTCCTGCGCTGCTGCAGATCGAGGAAGCCAAGGCCGTCTGCCGCCGTTGCCCCGTCATGGAGCAGTGCCTGCAGTGGGCGCTCGAGTCCGGTCAGGACTCCGGCGTCTGGGGCGGTCTCAGCGAGGACGAGCGCCGCGCCATGAAGCGCCGCGCCGCTCGCAACCGGGCGCGCAACGCCAGCGCCTGACAAACGACTTTCGAGCCTCGACGCGCAGCGCGCAGTAACCGAAAAGCGCTCAGCAACGTGCTCTTGAGCCCCGGACCGAAGCATTCGGTCCGGGGCTCAGTGCTGTGCCGCGACTACGCTGCGTACCCGCGGCCCGCAGGCCACCTTTGACACTGAGTCACCGTACGGCTGCTACTTCTGCGGGCTGGACGGCAGGTCGAGGACGACCTTGGTGCCGCGCGGCTCGGCCCGGACCATGTCGAAGGTGCCGCCGAGCTCGCCCTCCACGAGCGTCCGTACGATCTGCAGTCCGAGGTTGCCGGCCCGCTGGGGGTCGAAGCCCTCGGGCAGGCCGTTGCCGTCGTCGAGCACGGTGATCAGCAGCCGGCCGTCCTTGCGGCCGGTCCCGCTGCGCAGCGCGGCCACTTCCACGGTGCCCCGCTCCCCCTGGGTGAAGGCGTGCTCCAGGGCGTTCTGCAGGATCTCGGTCAGCACCATCGACAGCGGGGTGGCGACCTCGGCGTCGAGGATCCCGAAGCGGCCCGTGCGCCGGCAGTCGACCTTGCCCGGCGAGATCTCCGAGACCATCGCGATGACGCGGTCGGCGATCTCGTCGAACTCGACCCGCTCGTCGAGGTTCTGAGACAGCGTCTCGTGCACGATCGCGATCGAACCGACGCGGCGCACGGCCTCGTTCAGCGCCTCGCGGCCCTGGGCAGAATCCATTCGGCGGGCCTGGAGCCGCAACAGCGCGGCCACGGTCTGGAGGTTGTTCTTCACCCGGTGGTGGATCTCCCGGATGGTCGCGTCCTTGGTGATCAGTTCACGTTCGCGACGCCGCAGTTCGGTGACGTCGCGGCAGAGCACCAGGGAGCCGATCCGGGTGCCCTTCGGCTTCAGCGGGATGGCGCGCAGCTGGATGACGCCGCCGTTCCCCTCGACCTCGGTCTCCCGGGGGGCCCAGCCGCTGGCCAGCTTGACCAGCGCCTCGTCGACCGGGCCGCGGGAGGGCGCGAGTTCGGCGGTGGTCACGCCGAGGTCCTGGCCGACCAGGTCGGAGGCGAGGCCGAGGCGGTGGTAGGCGGAGAGCGCGTTCGGGGAGGCGTAGGTGACCACGCCGTCGGCGTCGAGCCGGATCAGGCCGTCCCCGACGCGAGGGGAGGCGTCCATGTCGACCTGCTGGCCGGGGAAGGGGAAGGAGCCCGCCGCGATCATCTGCGCGAGGTCCGAGGCGGACTGGAGGTAGGTCAGCTCCAGCCGGCTGGGTGTACGCACAGTGAGCAGGTTGGTGTTGCGGGCGATCACTCCCAGTACGCGGCCCTCGCGGCGCACGGGGATCGACTCGACGCGGACCGGCACCTCCTCGCGCCACTCCGGATCGCCCTCGCGCACGATGCGGCCCTCGTCGAGCGCGGCGTCCAGCAGCGGGCGGCGGCCTCGCGGCACCAGGTGGCCGACCATGTCGTCCTGGTACGAGGTGGGGCCGGTGTTGGGGCGCATCTGGGCGACCGAGACGTACCGGCTGCCGTCGAGGGTGGGCACCCACAGCACGAGGTCGGCGAAGGAGAGGTCGGAGAGCAGCTGCCACTCCGAGACCAGCAGGTGGAGCCACTCCAGGTCGGTTTCTCCGAGAGCGGTGTGCTGGCGTACGAGGTCGTTCATGGAGGGCACGTTGCGAGCGTACCCCGGGTACGCACGATGACTTTCCCCGAGACGGTACTCAGGAGTATCCAGGAGGGGCGCGGGCCGCGTAGTGTTGGAGGAAGTGACGGGTTTCCCGCTACCGTCATTGGATGGACAGAACAGAATGGTCTAGTCCAGAATTGACTTAGAGTCTCCGCCCTCCCCGCACAGGAGGACGGATCGAGGTGGTCGCGCGCTCTGCCCTGACCGCGCTGACACCTCTCACCGGCCGCCGGGAACCGCACACCTGACGGCCGTTAGTACTCCGGGCTACGGTGCCGGACGGGTTGAGGGTCCCGTCCTGCACCGTGGCCCAGAGGAATTTACGGGGCCTTTTTCACGGCCAGGCCAGCAGGGCGCGCTCCGCCACCGCCTCCAGCTCTTTCCGGGTCGCCCCGTCGCGCGACTGCTGGGACATCCCCTGGAGCACGGCTCCGGCGTACCGGGCCAGCGCCCGCGCGTCCGTGTTCACGGGCAGCTCGCCGGTGGCGATGTCGGCGCGGATCCGGCTCTCGAAGAGCTCCAGGTTGGCGTTGCGGCGATCGCGCAGCGCCTGGGCCACCTCCTCCGAGGTGGTGTTGGTGGCCGCGCTGATCACCATGCAGCCCGGCGGGTGGGCCGGGTCGGTGTAGACCTCGGCCGCCTCGCGCAGGATGCGCCCGACGGCGGCGCGGGCGGTGGGCTCCTCGGCCAGCGCCACGGCGGCGAAGTCGCCGTAGCGGCTCCCGTACACCACGACGACCTCGTCGAAGAGCTTGCGCTTGTCGCCGAAGGCCGCGTAGAGGCTGGGCGCGCTGATGCCGATCGAGGTGGTCAGGTCGGAGATCGAGGTCGCCTCGTAGCCACGTTCCCAGAAGGCCGCCATCGCCTTGTCCAGGGCGGCGTCACGGTCGAAGGAGCGGGGCCTGCCGCGCTGTCCGGTCACCATTCCCACATTCTATAGCGGGCGCTAAGGAATCTGGTACGGTCCTTTCTGTAGCGACCACTAGCAAATGCGGAGGGGGGCGCGTCATGGGCGTGCTCGAAGGAAAGACGGCACTGGTCACGGGCGGCAGCCGGGGCATCGGCCGGGCCGTGGCGGAGCGGCTGGCACGGGACGGGGCACTGGTGGCGGTGCACTACGGCCGCAACGCGGCCGCGGCCGGGGAGACCGTCGCGGCGATCGGGGCGGCGGGCGGGCGGGCCTTCGCCATCGGTGCCGAGCTGGGGGTCCCGGGGGACGCACAGGCCCTCTGGGCGGCGTACGAGGCCCACCCCGCGCACACGGAGGCGGTGGACATCCTCGTGAACAACGCGGGGGCGGCGACCTTCGCGGGGATCGCGGACACCGACGAGGAGGCCTACGACCGGGCGCACGCGCTGAACGCCAAGGCGCCGTTCTTCGTGATCAAGCACGGGCTGGCGCGGCTGCGTGACGGGGGCCGGATCGTGAACGTGACCGGCACCCCGGACCTCGCGCTGCCGGCGATCCTCGCGACGGTCATGGCGAAGGGCGCGGCGAACGCCATGACGCGCTCGCTGGCCGCCGAGCTGGCGCCGCGGGGGATCACCGTGAACTCGGTGGGGCCGGGGATCACCGAGACGGATCTGAACGCGGTCCTGCTCGGGGACCCCGCGACCCGGGCCCACCTGGCCGCCCGCTCGGTCTTCCACCGGGTGGGCACGGCGGAGGAGGTGGCGGACGTGGTGGCCTTCCTGGCCTCGGCGGACTCCCGCTGGGTCACCGGCCAGCACCTGGACGCCACGGGCGGCCTGCAGTTGGCACTGACCTAGTCTTCAAGGCCGTTCGGAGGGGATGGAGCTGGGGACGGTCGGGAGCACGATGCCCCGCGGGGCCTGGGACGGCCCTTCGCCGGCCGCCGCGATCGCCATGAGGTCGGGCAGTTCGTAGGACTCCGCGCCATCGAGGTCGACCTCGTAGCCGATGTCCCCGAGGCTCGCCGCGGTCAGCCGGCTCAGCGGGTTTCCTGCCGCGGCGATGGTCGGCGACATCAGTTCGTTGCCGAAGACCGTCTCGCGCCAGTGACTGCCCGCGCTGCCCGGGCCGCCGACGTTCGCGACCGGGACCGGGAGGGGCTGCCCCTCACCGCGGAGAAGGCCGAACTCCGCCATGGCGCCCGGGCCGACGAAGGTGGGGTTGCCCGGCATGACGATCGGGGGCCAGTCCTTCAGCAGGCCGAAGGCGCTCCAGACGAATGCGCCGACCCCCAGGCAGTGACCCATCTCGTGGGTGATGACGTCGAGCAGTGAGCCGTCGTCTTCCATCTGGCCGAGGTCGGCCTTGTCGAACCGCATGATGGCCTTCACCGGGAGACCCGCCCCGGCGAGCGCCGTCTGGGGCCGGAAGACGCGCGGTCCGGCCTCGCCGAGGACGCCGAAGACGCCGTCGAGGAACACTCCTTCGGCGTCGATCAGGATGTCGTCGACGATCACCTCGCCGCTGAAGTCGCGGATGATCGCGGTCTCCAGGTCACCGACGATGACCCGTGCCCAGCGCTCGGCCGCCTCGGCGAAGACGTCCTTCTGGCTGTTCGACAGCCCTCCGATGAAGCGGACCTCGATCTGGAACGGGGAGGTGGTCTCCGCGAGATCGGCGGCGCGCGTGGCGCTCGCCACGGCTCTGTAACTCTCGAAGGTGTAGGTCGGATTCCTGGCCATGACTACCACTCCGATCGCAAATAGCACGATTTACCTACCAAAGCCACCCTATGCGACAAAGGAGTTGTAGACAGGGCAACCAATCGCAGGTCAGACCGGCTGTGGCCCCGTGCACCGCACCGGCCTCCCGGGCGACCCTCAGGAGGCCGGAGGGCGGGATCGGGATCACCATGGAAAGCGGCGGGACCCGCCGCACCCGGCCCCCCTCTGCTAGATTGGTCTATACCACACCACCCACTCCAGATCGGCAGGCCCCGCGTGGAAGTTGTCATCGTCCCGGACGCCAAGGCAGGCGGCGAGCTCATCGCGGAGGCCATGGCCGCCCTGGTGCGCCGCAAGCCCGACGCCCTGCTCGGCGTGGCGACCGGCTCTACCCCGCTGCCCGTCTACGAGGCGCTCGCGCGCAAGGTCGGGGCGGGGGAGGTCGACGCCTCCGCGGCCCGGATATGCCAGCTCGACGAGTACGTCGGCCTGCCGGCCGGCCACCCCGAGTCCTACCGCGCCGTCGTCCTGCGCGAGGTCGTCGAGCCCCTCGGCCTGACGGAGGCCTCCTTCATGGGCCCCGACGGTTCGGCCGAGGACCTCGTCGCCGCCTGCGAGGCCTACGACCGGGCCCTCGCCGAGGCCGGCGGCGTCGACCTGCAGCTGCTGGGCATCGGCACGGACGGGCACATCGGCTTCAACGAGCCCTGCTCGTCCCTGGCCTCGCGCACCCGCATCAAGACGCTGACGGAGCAGACCCGCGTGGACAACGCGCGCTTCTTCGACGACGACCTGGAGCAGGTGCCGCACCACGTCATCACCCAGGGCATCGGCACCATCCTCGACGCCCGCCACCTGGTGCTGCTGGCCACCGGCGAGGGCAAGGCCGAGGCCGTCGCGCAGACCGTCGAGGGTCCGCTGTCCGCTCTCGTACCGGCGTCCGCGCTGCAACTGCACCGGCACGCCACCGTCGTCGTGGACGAGGCCGCCGCCTCGAAGCTCAAGCTGGCCGACTACTTCCGCCATGCCTACGCCAACAAGCCGTCCTGGCAGGGTCTGTAGGCCTCCGCACGGCCAAGGCCGGGCTCCCCTCGGGGGGCCCGGCCCTTCCTCGTACGCGGCGGAGCCGGGCACCACCCCTGTGACAGGTGCCCGGCTCCGGTTCCGCGGCGCGTCACATGGCCGTGACGGCCCCCGCGACGACCTCGGCGGCGGCGCGTCCGCAGACGCGCGCGGCACCGTGCGTGGCGATGTGCAGGGCCCCGCGCGGCTCGGCGCGCGGCAGCCCCATCTCGACCACCACCGTGTCCGGCCGGGCCTCGACCAGGGCGTCCAGCACCTCGGCCATCCACGGGTGGCGGTGCGTGTCGCGGACCACCGCGACCACGGTGCGCTCCCCCGCCGCCGCCAGGATCTGCGCGGCGGTGGCGCCCTGCGGGTAGAGGTCCGAGACCGTGTCCGGCAGCAGCTCGGCCAGCTCGGCGGCCGGGCCCCACGGGGTCTCGTCGCCGACCGCGATGTTCGCGACCGGGGTGAGGGTCGCGACGTACGGGCCGGTCAGCGGGCCGGCCACACCGGTGACGACGAGGGCCCGGCGGGCGGCGGTCAGGCCGATGCCGGACGCGCGGCTCCCCTCCGGCCGCGCGTCGGGCCGGGCCTCCCGGGTCCACGCGGCCAGCGCGCGGACCCGGGCGGCCGCGTCGGCGAGGCGCTCCTGGGGGAGCGTGCCCTCCCGTACGGCCGCGACCAGGGCGTCGCGCAGCCGCAGGACGGTGGCCTCGTCGGCGAGTCCGCCTCCGACGCAGATGGCGTCGGCTCCCGCCGCGATGGCCAGGACCGAGCCGCGCTCGATCCCGTACGTCCCGGCGATGGCGTGCATCTCCATGCCGTCGGTGACGATGAGGCCCTCGTAGCCGAGCTCCTTGCGCAGCAGGCCGGTCAGGATCTGCGGGCTGAGCGTGGCCGGCCGGGTCGGGTCGAGGGCGGGCACCAGGATGTGGGCGCTCATCACGGCCTTCGTCCCGGCCTCGATGGCGGCCTTGAACGGTACGAGTTCCCGCGCGGCGAGGGTGTCGAGGTCGACGTCGATGCGGGGCAGGGCGTGGTGGGAGTCGACGTTGGTGTCGCCGTGACCCGGGAAGTGCTTGGTGCACGCGGCGACGCCGGCGGCCTGGAGCCCCTCGACGTAGGCGGCGGTGTGCCGGGCGGCGAGGTGGGTGTCGGCGCCGAAGGAGCGTACGCCGATGACCGGGTTGTCCGGGTTGGAGTTGACGTCGGCGGAGGGGGCCCAGTTGAGGTTGACCCCGCACTCGGCGAGGCGGCGGCCGAGCTCGCGGGCGACGTCCCGGGTCAGGCCGGTGTCGTCGACGGCGCCGAGGGCCAGGTTTCCGGGGAAGGACGAACCACCCCGGACCTCCAGGCGGGTGACGTCGCCGCCCTCCTCGTCGATGGCGACGAGGACGTCGTCGCGTTCGGCGCGCAGCTGCGCTGTCAGCGCGGCCAGTTGTGCGGGCGAGGCGATGTTGCGGCCGAACAGGCCCACGGAGGTGAGGCCTTCGCCGATCCTGCGGAGCAGCCAGGCGGGGGCGGTGGTGCCCTCGAAGCCGGGCTGGAGGACGGCGAGGGCGTCGCGGGTCACCTCGTCGGAGGCGGTGGCGCGGTGCGCAAGGACGGTCATGGGGGCGTCATCCCTTCACGGCGCCGGCGGTCATGCCGCCGACGGCCTTGCGCTGGAGGAAGATGAAGATCAGCAGGACCGGGACCGCGAAGAGCGAGGAGGCGGCCATGGTGGCGCCCCAGTCGTTGCCGAAGGCGGACATGAACTCGGTCAGCCACAGGGGCAGGGTCTGCGCGGTCTTGTCCTTGTTGAGGATCAGGACCATGGCGAACTCGTTCCAGGCCGTGATGAAGCCGAAGAGCGAGGTGGACATCAGGCCGGGGGCCAGCAGCGGGAAGATCACCTTGCGGAAGGCCTGGCCGCGGGTGCAGCCGTCGATCTGGGCGGCCTCCTCCAGGGTCACCGGGACGGCGGCGATGAAGCCGCGCAGGGTCCAGATGGTGAAGGGGAGGATCATCACGAAGTAGATGGCCGTGAGCAGCGGGAGGCTGTTCAGCATCTCCCCGTCGCGGGCGATCATGTACATCGCGATGACCATGACCTCCCAGGGGGCCATCTGGGCCATCATCACCGTGAGGACCAGGCCCTTGCGTCCCTTGAACCGCATCCGGGCGATGGCGAAGCTCGCGGCGAGGGCGACGAGCAGGGCCAGCAGGACGGCGCCGACGGTGACCAGGACGCTGTTGGTGACGTACGTCCAGAAGTTCTGGACCCCGGTGGCCTTGCCGAAGTTGTCCAGCGTCGGCGTGAAGACGAAGACCGGGTCCTTCGTGAGCATCTGGTCGGACGGCTTGAGGGCCGACGAGAACATCCAGTACACGGGGAAGACGAAGACCAGGGCCAGCAGAAGGGCGCCGAGGTTCTTGGCCACGGCCGCGGGTCGCACCGGGCGGCGGGTGCGGAGCTGCTGTGCGGGCCTCTCGGGAGCCGCGGGCTCCGGGGCGGTGGTCGTGCTCACTGCTCCTCCTCCTGCTTCAGGATCAGGCGGAAGTAGAAGGACATGACGATCACGAGGATCACGATCGTCAGGACGGAGATCGCGGCGGCGAGGCCGTAGTGGGCCTGGCTCTGGCCCTCGACGTAGGCGAAGACCGGCAGGATCTCGGAAGCTCGGTCCGGGCCGCCCTTGTTCATCGCGTAGACCTGGGTGAAGGCCTTGAACACCCAGATCACCTCCAGGAAGGTGGTGATGAGGAAGAAGGGCTTCAGGTTCGGGAAGACGATCTTCCAGAAGGTCTGCCAGCCATTGGCGCCGTCCATGCGGGCGGCCTCGTACAGCTCGGCGCCGACCGTGGTGAGGCCGGCGTACATGTTGAGGGCGACGAAGGGGATGGAGCCCCAGACCACCAGGATCGTGACGATCACCATGGTGGAGAGGCCGGTCTCCATCCAGTTGTGCTGTTCGTAGCCGGAGAAGCCGGCGGTGCGCATGACCCAGTTCATGACGCCGAACTGCTCGTCGAACAGCCACCGGAAGACCTGCACCGAGGCGACGATCGGCATGGCCCAGGCCATCACCAGCGCCATCGAGAGGACCAGGCGCATCTTCTTGCCGAGCTTGTTGAGCAGGATGCCGATGAGGCTGCCCAGCACCATGATCAGCGCGACGTTGGCCAGGGTGAAGGCGAAGCTGCGGACGACGACGGTCCAGAAGTCCGGGTCGCCGAGCAGTTCGGTGTAGTTGTCGAATCCCGCGAAGGGGTACTTCCGCTGGATGAACTCGATCTTGTTGATGTCCTGGAGGGACAGGATCACGTTCTTGATCAGCGGGTACAGCAGGAGCGTCGCGAGGGCGAGCACCGCGGGCGCGACCAGCAGGTAGGGCAGCCACCCGGTGGGGAGCGACTTCCCGCTCCCGCGAGGCGGCCTGGCGCCGGGGCCGGGGCCGGTTGCTGGGGCCGGCGTCTCGGGCAGTCCGGCGGACTTCGGTGGTGCGTCCTGTGGAGCGCTGGTCACCGCTCCCTGGGAGTGCACGGTCATGGCTTGGCTTCCTCGCGGTTGACTGTGGAGTCAAATGCGCGACCGGGGCGCGGCGGGTGTCCGGGCACCTGCCGCACTCCCCGGTGCGTTCACACTGCTGGGTGGTGCGGGTACTGCGGGGCGGGACTACTTGTTGATGCGCTTGGCGATCTCGGCGTCCGCGTCCGCGCCGGCCTTGGCCGCGTCCTCACCCTTGAGGACCTTGGTCATGAACTCCTTGATGGGGTTCGGCTCGGTCTCGACGTTCGCCCAGCCCGCGGTGACCGGGGTGATCTTGCCGTTGACGCCGGCCTTGCCCATGGCCTCGGCGAAGGAGCCCGCGGCCGGGGTGAAGTTGGCGGCGGCCTGGTTCGGCAGCAGCGCGCCCTTGGTCTCGGCGGCGTACTTGGTCATCTGGTCCTTGCCTGCGGCGAGGGCCAACCACTCCTTGGCGAGCTCCTTGTTCTTGGAGCGCTCGGCGACGGCGAGGTTCGAGCCGCCGAGGAAGACGGTGCTGGTCTTGTCGGCGGTCTTGCCCGGGATCGGGAAGTAGCCGAAGTCGGCTTCCTTGCCCGCGGCCTTCAGGGCCTTCTCGGCACCGCCGGCCTCCCAGCCGAGACCGATCCAGGAGGCGACGCCGCCCTTGGGGACGATGTCGGTGGACTGCTGCGGGTTGGCCTCGTCCTTGTCCTTGGGGGCGGTGGAGTAGGACTGGACCTTCTTGTAGAACTCCATCGCGGCGCCGGCCTGCGGGGTGCCGAGGCCGCCCTTCCACTTGGCGCCGTCCTTGACGGCGAGGTCGCCGCCCTCGTCCCAGATGAGACCCGCGAGGACGTACCAGCTCTGGCCGGGCAGGTAGATGGGCTGGGTGGCCGGGTCGGCCGCCTTCAGCTTCTCCAGGCCGGCGATCCACTCGTCGCGGGTGGTGGGCGGGGTGACGCCGGCCTTCGCGAAGGCCTTCTTGTCGTAGATGACGACGCGGTTGGCGGCGTACCAGGGGGCGGAGTAGAGCTTGCCGTCGACCTCGGCCGAGGCGAGCATGCTCTTCTGCCAGGCGTCAGCGCCGAGCTGGGCCTTCTCCTTGGTGAGGTCGGCGAGACCGCCGGTGACCGCGTAGCCGGCGGTCTGGGTGTTGCCGAGCTCGAGGACGTCCGGAGGGTTGTTCTCGGAGAGGGCCGTGGTGACCTTCTCCTGGATGCCGGTCCACTTCTGCTCCTCGACCTTGACCGTCACACCGGGGTGCTTGGCCGAGAACTCCTTGTTGACCTCGTCGATCCAGGCCTTCGGCGCGGAGCCGTCCATGACCCAGACGGTGATCTCCTTGGGACCCGCGTCGGCCTTGGCCTTGTCGTCGTCCCCATTGCCACACGCCGCGAGTCCGACCATCATGCCCGCGACACCGACCGCCGCGATGAGCTTGCGCTTCACGCCACCCTCCTCAGGGATGCCTGCCTGCACTTCCCTTGCCCGCCGCGGTGACATACGCGAAGTACTGCCGTGGGGCTGGGATCTGATCCATATTGGTGTAGACCAGTAGCTGGAGCTTGGCCTAGACCTTTAGGGGTGTCAAGGGTCTAATGAGCGGGTGTCCCGTCCGTTATCGGACCGACACCTGGGGAGAGAGAAGGCCTGTCCCCCCAGCCGTGTCACCATGTGACCGCACATATCGGAGGAGCCGGTGACGGCAGCGAAACTGGAGTCGGGAAGGCGGGCGGCGATGGCCACCGAAGGGGCACTCACGGAGCCGGACGGCGGGGCAGTCACTCGCACGGCGCGTGTACCCAAGTACTACCGACTCAAGCGGCACTTGCTCGACATGACCGAGACGCTGCCGCCCGGCACCCCGGTACCGCCGGAGCGCACGCTCGCGGCCGAATTCGACACCTCGCGCACCACGGTCCGCCAAGCCCTCCAAGAGCTGGTCGTCGAGGGGCGACTGGAGCGGATCCAGGGCAAAGGCACCTTCGTCGCCAAGCCCAAAGTCTCGCAGGCCCTGCAACTGACCTCCTACACGGAGGACATGCGGGCCCAGGGCCTGGAACCGACCTCACAACTCCTCGACATCGGCTACGTGACCGCCGACGACACCCTTGCCGGACTGCTCAAGATCAACACCGGTGGGCGGGTGCTGCGCATCGAGCGCCTGCGGCTGGCCAGCGGAGAGCCGATGGCCATCGAGACCACCCACCTTTCGGCCAAGCGCTTCCCCGCGCTGCGCCGGTCGCTCGCCAAGTACACCTCCCTCTACACGGCCCTCGCCGAGGTGTACGACGTCCACCTCGCGGAGGCCGAGGAGACCATCGAGACCTCCCTGGCCACCCCGCGCGAGGCGGGCCTGCTCGGCACCGACGTCGGGCTGCCGATGCTGATGCTGTCCCGGCACTCCCTGGACGCCGACGGCGAACCGGTGGAGTGGGTGCGATCGGTGTACCGCGGCGACCGCTACAAGTTCGTCGCCAGGCTCAAGCGCCCCGCCGCCTGAGGCACCTCCCCCGGCCCCCCCGCGTAGCGGATCCCCGCGACCGGAATGCGGTCGGGGTCTTACGTTCACCAGCCAATCCCCCGTAGATTCCGCCTGCTCACGCAGATGATCGACGAGGGGACGAGAGGTCATGCCTGAACCGGAAGCAACAGGGACACAACGGGACACGGCGAGTCCGGGGACCCCATCGGGCTCGCCCTCCCCCAAGTCCATCGCCGTGTGGGTGCTCGTCGGGCTCGTCGGCGCCATCGGCTGGGGCGTGCTGGCGCTCTCGCGCGGCGAGGAGATCTCCGCGGCCTGGCTGCTCGCCGCCGCGCTGGGCTCGTACGCCATCGCCTACCGCTTCTACGCCCGCTTCATCTCGCAGCGCGTGCTGAAGGTCGACGCGACGCGGGCCACCCCCGCCGAACGCCTTGACAACGGTGTCGACTTCCATCCCACCGACCGCCGGGTGCTCTTCGGCCACCACTTCGCCGCCGTCGCCGGCGCCGGACCGCTCGTCGGACCCGTCCTCGCCGCGCAGATGGGCTACTTGCCCGGGACCATCTGGATCGTCGCGGGCGTGATCTTCGCCGGCGCCGTCCAGGACATGGTGACACTGTTCTTCTCCACCCGCCGCGACGGCCGTTCGCTCGGCCAGATGGCGCGGGACGAGATCGGCCCCGTGGGCGGAGCCGCCGCCCTGGTCGCCGTGTTCGCCATCATGATCATCCTGCTGGCGGTGCTGGCACTGGTCATCGTCAACGCCCTGGCGCACTCCCCCTGGGGTGTCTTCTCCATCGGCATGACCATCCCTATCGCCGTCTTCATGGGCTTCTACCTGCGCGTCCTGCGGCCGGGCCGGGTCACCGAGGTCTCCCTCATCGGCGTCGCCCTGCTGCTGCTCGCCATCGTCGCGGGCGGCTGGGTCGCCGAGTCCTCCTTCGCCGGGACCTTCACCCTGGAGAAGGAGACGCTCGTCATCTGGATGGTGGTGTACGGCTTCCTGGCGTCGGTCCTCCCGGTGTGGATGCTGCTCGCGCCCCGCGACTACCTGTCCACCTTCATGAAGGTCGGCACCATCGCGCTCCTCGCGATCGGCGTGGTGGTCGCGATGCCGACGCTGAAGATGCCGTCGGTCACCGACTTCGCGGCCCGCGGCGACGGCCCGGTCTTCGCCGGGTCGATGTTTCCGTTCGTCTTCATCACCATCGCGTGCGGCGCGCTCTCGGGCTTCCACGCCCTGGTCTCCTCGGGCACCACCCCGAAGATGATCCAGAAGGAGACCCAGGTCCGCATGATCGGCTACGGCGCCATGCTGACCGAGTCCTTCGTCGCCGTCATGGCGATCATCGCGGCCTGCATCATCGAGCCCGGCCTCTTCTTCGCCGTCAACTCCCCCGGCGGGGTCATCGGCACCACCGTCGAGTCCGCCTCTCAGGCGGTGACGAACTTCGGCTTCGCCATCTCGCCCGAGGCGCTCACCCAGGCCGCCAAGGACGTCGAGGAAGCCAGCCTGCTGTCCCGTACCGGCGGCGCGCCGACCTTCGCACTCGGGATGTCGGAGATCTTCTCCTCCGTCATCGGCGGCGCCGGGATGAAGGCGTTCTGGTACCACTTCGCGATCATGTTCGAGGCGCTCTTCATCCTGACGACGCTCGACGCCGGCACCCGCGTGGGCCGGTTCATGCTCCAGGACACCCTCGGCAACGTCCACAAGTCCTTCAAGGACGTCAGCTGGAAGCCCGGCGTGTGGTTCGCGAGCGCGATCGTGGTCGGCGCGTGGGGCTACTTCCTGTGGGTCGGCATCAAGGACCCGCTGGGCGGCATCAACCAGCTCTTCCCGCTCTTCGGCATCGCCAACCAGCTGCTGGCCGCGGTCGCGCTGGCCGTCTGCACCACGCTGCTGGTGAAGTCCGGCCGGCTCAAGTGGGCCTGGGTGACGGGCGTCCCGCTGGTCTGGGACGCCACGGTGACCCTCACCGCCAGCTACCAGAAGGTCTTCTCCGAGGACGTGAAGGTCGGCTTCTTCGCCCAGCGCGACAAATACCAGGCGGGCATCGACGCCGACAAGGTCCTGGCCCCGGCCAAGAACATGGACGACATGCACACGATCGTCACCAACGCCACGGTGGACGGCGTGCTGTGCGCCCTCTTCGCGGTGCTGATCATCGTGGTCCTCGCGGACGCGCTCCGCACCTGCCTCAAGGCTGTCCGCGACCCGGGGTCGGCGAAGCTCTCCGAGGTCCCGTGGACCGAGTCGAAGATCGTCGCCCCGGCGGGCCTGATCGCGACCGCCGAGGAGCGCGCCCAGCTCGCCGCCGCGGCCGACCGCGATTTGGGCGGCGGGCAGGTCAAGGAGCCGGTGGGGTGAGCACCGTACGGAGCGTGCTGGCCAGGGCCAGGTTCTACGTACGGGAGTTCTCCGGGGAGGCCGCGTACGACCGGTACGTCGCCCATGCCCGCTCCCACGACCCGGACGCGGAGGTCCTCACCCGCCGCGCCTTCGAACGCGCCCGCACCGACGCCCGCGAGGCCGACCCCCGCGAGGGCTTCCGCTGCTGCTGACACACACGTAGGGCCCCGCCGCACGACGCGGCGGGGCCCTACGGTGTGCTCAGCGCACCCAGTCCTTGAGGACTTCGGTCTGCAGGGTGATGCCGACGGGGTCGGGCAACGCGATGTCCGTCCCATAGGGCACGATGTGGATACTCTCGTACCGCTGGCCGTTGGGCTGGCTGTAGACGGAGACCTCGCACTTGGCCCGGTCGATCAGCAGGTAAAGGGGGATGCCGGTCTCCGCGTACGCGCGGGGCTTCTCGACATGATCCCGCCGGTGGGTGTCCGAATCCCACGAGGTCACCTCGACAGCCATGAGGATCGGGTCGGGGTCGACCCAGTCGCCCTGCCCGACGAAAGCATCCGGATGCGCCAGCACCGCATCGGGGATGGCCCGACCGGTCCGGTACTGATCCACCTTGATTCCCTGGCCTGGATGCAGGAAGAGGTCATCCGGCCGTGACTGCATGCAGATCTTGAGCAGCCACTGAATGATCCGCCCGTGGTCCCCGTCCGGCACTGCCTTACTCCTGATCACCCCGTCGATGAACTCCAGCCGTGTCCCCTCCCTCTCGCGGGCCGCTATGCGCGCGACGGCTTCGAAGTCCTGTGTCTGCATGTGGGGACGGTGGCCGGTCATCACGGTCATGCCTCGCTCGCCTTTCTCGACGGTGCTGCCTTCCGACGATAGCGCCGGGCGCCGACAGGCGTCCTGCACACTCGACCGCATGGACATCACGATCAGAGCGGTCCGGGACGCCGACCACGCCGAGCTGGGCGAGATCACGGCGCGGGCCTACCTCGCCGACGGGCACCTGGACTTCAACGAGGACGACGTCTACCTCAACGTGCTGCGCGACGTGGCCGGCCGGGCCGCGCAGGCCGAGGTGCTCGTCGCCGAGCGCGACGGGCAGGTGCTCGGCGGGGTGACCTTCGCCGCACCCGGCAGCCCGCTCGCCGACATCGCAGGCCCGGACGAGGCCGAGTTCCGGATGCTCGCGGTGGCCCACGCGGCCCGCGGACAGGGCGCCGGCGAGGCCCTGGTGCGGGCGTGCATCGAACGGGCGCGGGCCGTCGAGGGCGTCACGGGCGTCGTCCTCTCCACCCAGCGCAGCATGGCCGGGGCCCACCGGATCTACGCGCGCCTGGGCTTCGTACGCACTCCGGAGCGTGACTGGGCGCCCGTCGAAGGCCTGACACTCCTGACGTACCGACTCAAGCTGTAGCGACGCCGACACTACATGTGGGGGTTGCCGCACAAGGCCGCCCCCACATGTATGCTCATGCCTGCTGTCGCCGCAGGGGAATCCGGTGGGAATCCGGAACTGTCCCGCAACGGTATGAAGTGTCCGGCAACCGGACACCAAGTCCGATGACCTGCCGTCAGCGCGCCCGGATCGACCGACCCGGGTGCCGACACGTCCGGGCCTCGCGGTTGGGCCGGTGGACGCCATGCGGTGTGCCCTCCTGCCACGCCCGCATGCGCCCTCGCCCCCCGCCGATGCCCCGGGCCGAGCGAGGGAGAGCTCCCGCCGTGACCATCGCGCCTTCCGCACCGCGCGCCGAGTCCGTTTCTGGCGACAACACCGAGGGCCCGGGGGCCACGCTGCTGCGTACCCTCACCGAACTTACGGCGGACCTCCCCGACACCGACCCCGGCCGCGTCGCCGCCGCCGCGCTCCGCGGCCGCAGCTCCGCCGCCGACGACGCCGAACTGCGCGGGCTGGCCACCGAGTCCGCCGCCGGACTGATCTCCGAAGACCCCGCGTACTCCAAGCTCGCCGCCCGCCTGCTGACGCTGGCCGTGCGTGACGAGGCCGCGAGCCAGGGCTCCACCTCCTTCTCCGCCTCCGTCGAGGTCGGCCACCGCGAGGGCCTCATCGCCGACCGCACCGCCGAGTTCGTGCGCACGCACGCGAGCCGCCTGGACGCGCTGGTCGAGCACACCCTCGCCGAGGGCGCCGACGACCGTTTCGGCTTCTTCGGCCTGCGCACCCTGCACAGCCGCTACCTGCTGCGCCACCCGATCACCCGTCAGGTCATCGAGACCCCGCAGTACTTCATGCTGCGCGTGGCCTGCGGCCTCGCCGCGGACGAGAGCGTCCAGGCCGTCGAGGAAGTGGCCTCGCTGTACCGGCTGATGAGCCGCCTCGACTACCTGCCCTCCTCCCCCACGCTCTTCAACTCCGGCACCCGGCACCCGCAGATGTCCTCCTGCTACCTGCTGGACTCCCCGCTGGACGAGCTGGACTCCATCTACGACCGCTACCACCAGGTCGCACGCCTGTCGAAGCACGCGGGCGGCATCGGCCTGTCGTACTCCCGCATCCGCGCCCGCGGTTCCCTGATCCGCGGCACCAACGGCCACTCCAACGGCATCGTGCCGTTCCTGAAGACCCTCGACGCGTCCGTCGCCGCCGTGAACCAGGGCGGCCGCCGCAAGGGCGCCGCCGCGGTCTACCTGGAGACCTGGCACGCGGACATCGAGGAGTTCCTGGAGCTCCGCGACAACACCGGTGAGGACCAGCGCCGCACCCACAACCTGAACCTCGCCCACTGGGTCCCGGACGAGTTCATGCGCCGCGTGAACGCCGACGCCGAGTGGTCGCTGTTCTCCCCGGCCGACGTGCCCGAGCTGGTCGACCTGTGGGGCGACGAGTTCGACGCCGCCTACCGCAAGGCCGAGGCGGACGGCCTCGCCCGCAAGACCATGCCCGCCCGGGACCTGTACGGCCGGATGATGCGCACCCTCGCGCAGACCGGCCAGGGCTGGATGACCTTCAAGGACGCCTCCAACCGCACGGCGAACCAGACCGCCGAGCCGGGCACGGTCGTGCACTCCTCGAACCTGTGCACCGAGATCATCGAGGTCACCAACGACGGCGAGACGGCCGTCTGCAACCTCGGCTCGGTCAACCTGGGTGCCTTCGTCGTGGACGGCGAGATCGACTGGGAGCGCCTCGACGAGACCGTCCGCACCGCCGTGACGTTCCTCGACCGCGTGGTGGACATCAACTTCTACCCGACCGAGCAGGCCGGCCGCTCCAACGCCCGCTGGCGTCCGGTGGGCCTGGGCGCGATGGGCCTCCAGGACGTCTTCTTCAAGCTGAAGCTGCCCTTCGACTCCGCCGCGGCGAAGGCCCTGTCCACCAAGCTCTCCGAGCGCATCATGCTGGCCGCGTACGAGGCCTCCTGCGACCTCGCCGAGCGCAGCGGCCCGCTGCCAGCCTGGGACCAGACGCGCACCGCGCGCGGTGTCCTGCACCCGGACCACTACGACACCGAGCTGAACTGGCCGGAGCGCTGGGACGCGCTGCGCGCCCGCGTGGCCAAGACCGGCATGCGCAACTCCCTGCTCCTTGCCATCGCCCCGACGGCGACGATCGCCTCGATCGCCGGCGTGTACGAGTGCATCGAGCCGCAGGTCTCCAACCTCTTCAAGCGCGAGACTCTGTCGGGGGAGTTCCTCCAGGTGAACGGCTACCTGGTGGAGGAGCTGAAGGCGCTCGGCGTGTGGGACGCCCAGACCCGTGAGGCGCTGCGCGACTCCTCCGGCTCGGTCCAGGGCTTCGGCTGGATCCCGGCCGAGGTCCGCGAGCTGTACCGCACGGCGTGGGAGATCCCGCAGCGCGGTCTGATCGACATGGCGGCGGCCCGTACACCGTTCCTGGACCAGTCGCAGTCGCTGAACCTGTTCCTGGAGACGCCCACGATCGGCAAGCTCAGCTCGATGTACGCGTACGCCTGGAAGCAGGGCCTGAAGACCACGTACTACCTGCGCTCGCGCCCGGCGACGAAGATCGCCCGCGCCGCCCAGGCCGCCACCGCCGCTCCGGTGGCGCTCCCGCAGGCCGTCGACGCCGAGGCGCTTGCCTGCTCCCTTGAGAACCCCGAGTCCTGCGAGGCCTGCCAGTAATGAGCTCCACCGACAAGAAGAACCTCCTGGACCCGGGCTTCGAGCTCACGCTCCGCCCGATGCGCTACCCGGACTTCTACGAGCGCTACCGGGACGCGATCAAGAACACCTGGACCGTCGAGGAGGTCGACCTCCACTCGGACGTCGCCGACCTCGCGAAGCTGACGCCCGCCGAGCAGCACATGATCGGCCGTCTGGTCGCGTTCTTCGCGACGGGCGACTCGATCGTCTCGAACAACCTGGTGCTGACGCTCTACAAGCACATCAACTCCCCCGAGGCGCGCCTGTACCTGTCGCGCCAGCTGTTCGAGGAGGCCGTGCACGTCCAGTTCTATCTGACGCTGCTCGACACCTACCTGCCCGACCCGGACGACCGCGCGGCCGCGTTCGACGCGGTGGAGGAGATCCCCTCCATCCGTGAGAAGGCGCAGTTCTGCTTCAAGTGGATGGACTCGGTCGAGAAGATCGAGCGGCTGGAGACGCAGGCCGACCGCCGCCGCTTCCTGCTGAACCTGATCTGCTTCGCGGCGTGCATCGAGGGCCTGTTCTTCTACGGCGCCTTCGCGTACGTGTACTGGTTCCGCTCCCGCGGTCTGCTGCACGGCCTGGCCACCGGCACCAACTGGGTGTTCCGTGACGAGACCATGCACATGAACTTCGCGTTCGAGGTCGTGGACACGGTCCGCAAGGAGGAGCCCGAACTCTTCGACGATGAGCTCCAGCAGCAGGTCACCGACATGCTGAAGGAGGCCGTGGAGGCGGAGCTGCAGTTCGGCCGCGATCTGTGCGGTGACGGCCTGCCGGGGATGAACACCGAGTCGATGCGCGAGTACCTGGAGTGTGTCGCGGACCAGCGCCTGGTCCGTCTCGGCTTCCCGCCGGTGTACGGCTCGCAGAACCCGTTCTCGTTCATGGAGCTCCAGGGTGTCCAGGAGCTGACGAACTTCTTCGAGCGCCGCCCGTCGGCCTACCAGGTCGCGGTCGAGGGCACGGTCGACCTGGACGAGGACTTCTAAGTCCCACAGGTGCACCGGGAGCCGGGACGCGAGGCGATCGCGTCCCGGCTCTCGGCGTACCGGGGCGGGGAGGGCGCCGGCCAAGCTCAGTGGGCGAGGCGTCCCCGGCGCCAGGCGGCGGACCGCAGGCCGTGCCGGTGGCCCGGCGTGGGCGGCATGCCGCCCGCCTTCTGCCGGGGCAGCCACACGAGCCGGGTCCGGGCGGCCCGCAGCTCCCGGTCGATCCGCCGCTCGCGCAGGGCCCCGTAGAGGCTGGGGGCGAGGAGCAGGGTGGCGACGGCGAGGACGGCGAGGTAGCTCAGGAACGTGTTCATGTATCCACTGTCACCCCGTTCACAAAACCCGGCCAGTGGCAGGACTGTCATGGAAGAGCGAATTACTGCCACACTGGATCCATGCTGACCAATGTGGCCGTGGCCCTCCTCGACGACGTGGCCCCCTTCGAGTTCGGGATCTTCTGCGAAGTCTTCGGGATCGACCGCAGCGACCACGGGCTGCCGGTGTACGACTACGCCGTCTGCGCGGCGGAGGACGGCCCGCTGACCATGTCCGGGACCGGTTTCGCGTTCGCCCCCGCCCACGGGCTGGAGCGGCTGGAGAGCGCCGACCTGATCTGCGTGCCCGCCTTCCGCAACGCTTCCGAACGCACTTACCCGGAGCCGCTGCTGGCCGCGCTGCGCCGCGGTGTGGAGCGCGGCGCGCGGGTGTTCAGCGTGTGCAGCGGGGCCTACGCGCTCGGCGCGGCGGGGCTGCTGGACGGCCGGCGCTGCACCACGCACTGGATGCACGCCCCGGCCCTGGCGCGGCGCTTCCCGCGGGCGCTGGTCGACCCGGACGTGCTCTACGTCGACGAGGGCCCGGTGATCACCTCGGCCGGCACCGCCTCGGGCATCGACGCCTGCCTGCACCTGGTCCGCCAGGAGCACGGCGCCGAGGTGGCCAACGCCGTCGCGCGGCGGATGGTCGTACCGCCCCACCGGGACGGCGGGCAGGCACAGTACATCCAGCGGCCGCTGCCGCGCACGTCCTGCGACACGGTGGGCGAGGTGATCGGGTGGATGGCCCGCCACCTGGAGGAGGAGATCACCGTCGAGCAGCTCGCGGAGCGCGCGCACATGTCACCGCGGACGTTCGCCCGCCGCTTCCTGCAGGAGACCGGCACCACCCCGTACAAGTGGGTACTGCGCCAGCGGGTGCTGCTGGCGCAGGAGTTGCTGGAGTCCACCGACGACACGGTCGACGCGATCGCCGGCCGCTCCGGCTTCGGCAACGCGGCCGCGCTGCGCCACCACTTCCTGCGGACCCTGGGCACCACGCCGAACGCGTTCAGGCGTGCCTTCCGGGGCCCGCAGGCCGCCTGGAACTAGGCGTTGGGGACGGTCTCGTAGCGGGGGGTGCCCTCCTCCATCTGGCGCAGGGCGTCCTTGCGGTCCCGCTTCGAGAGCCGGTCGATGTACAGGTAGCCGTACAGGTGGTCGGTCTCGTGCTGCAGGCAGCGGGCGAAGTAGCCGGTGCCACGGACCTTGATCGGGTTGCCCTGGGCGTCCTGGCCCTCGACCTCGGCGTAGTCCGGGCGGGCCAGCGAGGCGTAGGCCGTCGGGACGGACAGGCAGCCCTCGTTGGAGTCGTCCAGCACCCGCGAGCCCGCCGGCAGCTCGACGAGCTTGGGGTTGACCACGACACCGGTGTGGCGCACGCCCTCGTCGTCCGGGCAGTCGTAGACGAAGACCTTGGCGTCCACGCCGATCTGGTTCGCGGCCAGGCCCACGCCCTCGGCCGCCTTCTGGCTGGCGAACATGTCGTCGATCAGCTGGGCCAGCTCGTCGCCGAACTCGGTGACGTCCTTGCACTCGCTGTGCAGGACCGGGTTGCCGACGACCGTGATCGGGCGGGCGGTGCCGCGCTGCCGGTGGGCCAGCTCGCGCGCCTCACAGTCCTCGGTGTCCACGACGTACCCGTCGTTCACGACCTCGCCACCATCGACAACCTGGTTCTCCTGCTGCGCCATGTCCGCCGTACGCCTTCCGTAAGTGCCGGTCACCGGTGGTCGCCGATGGCCACCGATGTGCCCGTACAGCCTACGGCCCCGGCTCAGCAGACTTCTTCGAGATCCCGCCACTCGCGGCTGTCGGGGCTGTCGGCGACCCAGCCGTCCAGGAGTCCGCGCACGAGTCCGGCCGGTGCCGCGATGCCGCATTCCCGCTCGGGCACCCACAGGGAGCCGGAGCCCGCCGTTCGGTGCCCCAGCGGTCCGGGGTGCCCCGGCTCGCTGTGGTCGTGCGGATCCAGGTGCTCGCCGTCGCCCTCGTCGCTCGGCATCTCGCTCTCCGAGCAGGTCCGGCACAGCAGCCGCACCGACGAGGACCAGTCCTCGGCGGCGAAGCCCGCGTCCGAGGCCAGCTGCTCCAGCGCGTCGCGGTCCGCCTCGGTGGCCGCCTCCAGCAGCACCACCCAGGTCGGCACCGGCGACGGCGCCCACAGCTCGATCTCGTCGAACACCGGGTACGAGGGTCCCGCCGCGGTCACCCGCTCGCCGTGCGGCACCCCGTCGTGCAGGACGACCTCGCCCCAGCGCCGTCCCGAGGACGGCAGCGGGATCGAGAGGACCTCCAGCCTGGCCGGATCGAGCCGACGGCCCCAGACCACCTCGGCCTCGCCTTCGGGCGAGAGCCGCACGGCGGCGCTGCCGAGCTCCATGCCGACCGGCTCGCCGTTCCCGCCGCCGTTCGCTCCGTGGGGGTCTCCGGGCACCTTCAGCCCGTACGCCTGCCAGGCCCGGCGGGCCAGCGGCCAGTCCTGGAGCGCGGTGGCGGCGATCCCGACGTTCCACCAGTCGGGGGCTCCGGTCTCGCGGTCCAGCAGGGCCACGGCGCGCAGTCCGGCGGCCCGCGCCTGCTCCCAGTCGTGCCGGAACTTGTGCAGCAGGGCCAGGTTGAACCAGGACTCGGAGAGCCACGGCTCCAGGTCGGCGGCTCTGGTCAGCAGCGCTCCGGCGTCCTCGTACCGCCCGTCGCCGATCAGCGTGAACGCGCGGTCGGTGGCCTGCCGCCACGAGGCGGAGGGCCGATGCCGTACCTTCCCGAAGATCCTCACGATTCCCGCCTGCCTGGGGGCACCCTCCCAGCGGTGGCTGGGGGACTACGGTGCAGCCTTGCCGACACTCTTACTGGCATCCAACCATGCCCACTCGGACGGCCGCTCATTACCCATGGGTTACCCAGGTGGGACGGGCACCACTCTGCCACGTCCGCCCCTGGCCAGAACCCTCGCCAGACACTCCACGACCTCCGGCTGGTAATCCCGCCCGGTCCCCAGGCGGAGCTGCTCCAGGGCGGCCAGTGAGCCGCCCGGGTGACGGTTCCCGCCGACCAGGTCGTCGTAGGCGTTCACCGCGCGCACGATCCGGGCCAGCGCGGGCTGCTCCCGGTACGGGTCCGCCTGCCGCTCCACCACCACCGCCACCTCGGCGGGCACCCCGGTCTGCCGGGCCACCTCCCCGCCCAGTCCGGCGATCCGGCGGGCCTCGGCGGCGGGCAACTCGGCGGTGGCCCCGTCTGGCACCGGGTCGACCAGGGAGAGCTGGCCGATGTCGTGCATCAGGGCGGCGTACTCCAGCACCGTGAGCTCCCGCTCCGACAGGCCCAGCTCCCGGCCGACGGCGCAGCTGAGGGCCGCGACCCGGCGGGAGTGGCCCGGCGGGGTGCAGCCGGCGATCTCGGTGGCCCGGGCCAGGGAGGTGATGGTCTGGCGGTAGGTGGTGCGGATCGCGGTGATCCGGTGGAAGGACAGCTGGGTCAGCAGCAGCGGCACGCTGAAGACGGGGACGGCCCACAGGCCCGCGACGGCCGCGCCGAGCGCCATGACGACTCCGGTGGCGCAGATCGCCGAGCCGATGCCGAGCTGGGCGCGCAGCCCGTCGCGCAGCCGGGGCCCGTACGGCCACCCCGTACGGGCTCCGGCGAGGGCCGCGGCGAGTACGGCGTCGCACAGGGCGGTGAGGCCCAGCAGGAGCAGCAGGAAGACGACGAGGTACGGGCCCTGGCCCACCCGCTCCTCCAGCCGGCCGGAGTTGTAGAGCGGCTGGAAGCACGCCGCGGCGAAGGCGACGGTGAGCGCCCGGCGGGCCAGGTGGTCCAGGGCGGGCCCGCGGCCGCGGGCGACGTGCGGGACGATCCCCGCCAGGGCGGCCGCGACGACGACGGCGACGGTCTCCAGCACACCGTGGTGGGTCGGCTGGCCGGCGTTCTGGCCGAGCAGTGCGTAGGCGAGGGCGCCGGCCGAGCCGAGCGGCGCGCTCTGGTGGTCGGGGGCCCCGGGCCGGTCCCTGCGGGTGAGCTCGCCGACGGCGACCAGGAAGCCGAAGGCCAGAGCGGCGCCGGGCTCGGCCAGCCCGTGCCACAGGGTGTGGGCGAGGGCGGCGGCGGTCAGCACGGCCGCGGCCCCCCGCACCGCCCATGCGGCTGCGGCCCTCATCCGCCCGCCCCGGCACCGTCCCCGTCGCGACCGCGCCGCCCCCCGGCGGGCGGGGCCTGGCTCCGGGGGGCGTCGGCGCCGGCGGGCGCCGCGTCCTGCGCGGACAGGGCGCGCAGCGCCGTCCGCGCGGCCGGTCGGGCGGTGCGGACCCGCTCGGGCAGCGGGCCGCCGCTCCCGTCGGCCGGGCCGTGGCCCGGCAGCGGTACCGCCGGGCCCGGCACCCCGGCACCCGCCACCCCGGCGGGCGCGTTTTCGCTGATCACCTGGAGGTCGTCGTCGGAGGTGACCACCGGATGCCAGCCGTGCCGGCCGATGGCGTCGGTGAGGGCCCGTACCATCGCCGGATCGAACTGTGCGCCCGCGCACCGGTCCAGCTCCGCCAGGGCGGTGGGCACCGGCCGGGCCCGGCTGTACGAGCGGGTCGAGGTCATCGCGTCGAAGGCGTCGGCCACCGCCACCACCCGGGCCAGCACCGGGATCTGCTCGCCGGTCAGCCCGTACGGATAGCCGGAGCCGTCCACCCGTTCGTGATGGTGCAGGATCGCGGACCTGGCCTCTCCCAGGAAACCGATGCCGCGCACCATCTCGTGCCCGTACTCGGGGTGCAGCTCGATGATCCGGCGCTCCTGCGGGGTCAGGGGGCCGTCCTTGCGCAGCAGCCGCGTCGGGACGCCGAGCTTGCCGACGTCGTGCAGGATGCCGGCGATGCGCACCACTTCCAGCCGGTCCTCGGCCATCCCCAGCTCGCGGGCGATCATCGTGGAGGCCTGGCCGACCCGTTCGCTGTGGCCGCGCGTGTAGCGGTCCTTGATGTCGACGGCCTGGACGAGGGCGCGGATGGTGGCCTGGTGGGCGGCGCGCTCGCGGTGGTACTGGGCGAAGACCCAGCAGGAGACGTACATCGGCAGCAGGACGAGCAGTGCGGCCGGGACCCCGTACGGGCTGCGCCACATCACGGCCATCATCAGGCCGGCGAGGCCGTGGACGCAGTGCGGGGCGACGGAGCGGGTGAGCAGGCCGTGCCGGGCGGTGGCGGCGGGCCCGCGTTCGGCGGCGGCCAGGACGGCCCCGTCGAGCGCGGTGACCACCAGGCAGAAGGCAGTGGCCGCCGCGGTCGCGGGGAGCATCGCGTAGGGGAAGTCGGCCGCCCGCGCGGAGGGCCCGCCGCCGAGCGCGGCCGGGCCTGCGAGCAGCCCGAACACCTGCCCCGCGACCCAGGCGCCCATGGACTGCTGGGCGCCGTGCCAGACCCGGCGCACCAGGGCGGGCCGCTGGACCACCGGAGCGGCGAAGGCCCCGGGCAGCGCCACGAGCGCGGCGGCCGCGGGCGGCAGCAGGAAGACGGCGGCGAGCACCACGGGGAAGAAGGAGCCGATGCCCTCGGGCACCCGCCGGCCCGGCAGCGGGCAGCTCTTCACCAGCTCGCAGCCGAGGTAGAGCCCGGCGAGCAGGATCACGGCCGGCCGGGAAACGGCGGAGTCCGTGAGGGCCGGGGCGGTGCAGGCGAGCGCCGCCAGGACGGCGCAGAAGACCAATCCGCGTGCGGCCGGCGGAAGACCCCGCATGGCGCTCTCCTCCCCTGGGCCGGGCAAGCCGGGTACCGAATCCGACCGGTACCGATTGGGGAGAATAGGTGGGGCCCCGAGCGGGGCGGGCCGCTTTTTCTTATTGCGCCGTGCGGACGCCCCCGGATTAGCGCATTCGGGTGAATGAACTGATCTGCCGGGGGCGGCTGTTCAACTGTTCGACCGGTACCGGGAGCGGTCAGCCGGGAGCGGGATGGTCGGCGGTGACGTCGTGGTCGGGCACCGCCTGACCCGACCGGATCAGCTCGATCCGGCCCATCACCTTCGACCGCAGGTCGCTCGGCACGTCGTCCGACCCGCAGCAGCGCTTGACCAGCTTCTTCACGGCCTGTTCCAGCCCGTACTTCTCCAGACAGGGATTGCACTCGCCGAAGTGGGTCTCGAACTTCGTGCAGTCGCTGTCGGGCATCTCATGGTCGAGGAACTCGTACAGGTGGTCCAGGACCTCAGAGCACTCTGTCTCGTGCGGCTCTCCGCAACTCATGAGCCCGAGCCTTTCCGGTCGTTCGCCTCGCCCGCGCCCGCGGGAACCAGCCCGCGCTCACGGGCATAGTCCTCCAGCATTCCGCGGAGTTGACGGCGGCCACGGTGCAGTCGCGACATGACCGTCCCGATGGGTGTACCCATGATGTCCGCGATCTCCTTGTACGCAAAGCCCTCTACGTCGGCAAGATAGACCGCGATGCGGAACTCTTCCGGAATGGCTTGCAGGGCTTCCTTCACATCCGAGTCGGGCAGGTGGTCGAGCGCCTGCGACTCGGCCGAGCGCAGTCCGGTCGACATGTGCGACTCGGCGCGCGCCAGCTGCCAGTCCTCGATCTCCTCCGCGGCGCTGCGCTGGGGCTCGCGCTGCTTCTTGCGGTAGGAGTTGATGAACGTGTTGGTCAGAATGCGGTACAGCCACGCCTTCAGGTTGGTGCCCTCGCGGAACTGGTGGAAGGACGCGTACGCCTTCGCGTACGTCTCCTGGACCAGGTCCTCGGCGTCGGCCGGATTGCGCGTCATGCGCAGAGCGGCCGAGTACATCTGGTCGAGGTAGCCGAGGGCGTCCCGTTCGAAGCGCGCGTTGCGCTCCGGGGTCGTCTCCTCCGCGTGGCCTTCGTCGGTCCCAGCGACAGGACCCACCTCCTCCGACTGCGTGGCGGCTCCGAAAGCGGGTCCGCTCGAATCGGAGAATAGTCGACCATCCCGGCCCTCCGCCGCTCGAAGCGGGCTGCGCTTGGGCGCGGGCAGCACCGTCCAGTCCAGGTCAGCGGCCTGCGGACGGTTCTGGCTGATGACCTGGGTCATTCGCTCCCTCTCCTCCGACGTTCCGTGTGTACCGACATCCGGGACAACACCAGGGGCGGGGCGGCGCATTCCCCGGCGCGCCACGGGTTTTCGGCCTTCACCGGGCCGGCGCCGGGAGGGTGTGGCCGGTGTCACGCGGGGAGCCGCGCGAGCCAGTCCCCGACCGCCTCGGTGATCGTCAGCAGTGCGTCCTCCTGGGTGGTGCCGGCCTTCTTCGGCACCGCGAAGCCGTGATCGCCGTGGGCGACCTCGACGAGCTCGTACGGGTGCCGCCCGGTCGGCGCCGGGAACTCGTCGGGGCGGCCGAAGGGGTCGCGGCCGCCCTGGACCACGAGGGTGGGCCGGCCGGCCCCGGTGAGCTCCTCGGCGCGGGACTTCTCGGGCCGGCCCGGCGGGTGCAGCGGGAAGGCGAGGGCGAGCACGCCGGCGGCGCCCAGTTCCGCGGCGGTGCGGCAGGCCACGCGGGCGCCGGCGCTGCGCCCGCCCGCGACCACCGGCAATCCGGGCTCGGCGAGCGCCGGCCACAGCCCGCGCCAGCCCTCGTCCAGCACCTTGGGGGCGGCGGCGACCTTTTTCCCGGCGACCCGCCAGGGCTGTTCGACGAGCGCCACCGTGATCCTGCGGGCGGGCAGCGCGGCGGCCAGCGCCTGGAGGTCCCGGGCCTCGATGCCGCCGCCGGCGCCGTGGCTCACGGCGAGGACGAGCCGGGCGCGGGGAGCGGTGTGCCAGGTGACGCGGGCCTCGCCCGCCGGGGTGCCGACAATCTCGGTACGCGTGGTCATGCGCCCATCGTGCCGCCCCGGCCGGTCAGAAGAGTGTGCCCTCCTCCGGCGCGGCCAGTTCCGTCAGCAGCTCGGGCCCGTTGTTGCGTACGTTGCTCACGGCGGTGGACACCGGGTAGGCGCGCATCAGGCCGGCCGGCGGGGATGCGAGCAGTTCCCGGAGGGTGCCCTCCGTATCGGTGTTCGCGGGGTCCAGCCAGGCGTCCCAGCGGTCGGGGGTGAGCATCAGTGGCATCCGCGGGTGGATCTCGGACAGTGAGCGCGGCCCTTCATCGGGGGCGACCCCCAGCGGCCCGGTCTCGGCCTCGGTGGTGATCACCGAGCAGGTCACCCACCAGGCGAGGGGGTGCTCGTCGGGCAGGGTCCGGTCGCGCCAGAACTCGTAGACGCCGGCCATGGCGAAGAGGGAGCCGTCGGAGGGGAGCACGAAGTAGGGCTGCTTGCGGGCCCTCTTCTTCTTCCCCTCCACCTCCAGCTGCCGCTCGTCGTGGGCGGTGACCCACTCGTAGTACCCGTCGGCGGGGATGATGCAGCGGCGCTGCGCGAACGCCCGGCGGAAGGACGGCTTCTCGTGCAGGGTCTCCGACCGGGCGTTGATCATCCGCGCGGCGCCGTCGGGGGTCTTGGACCAGGAGGGCACCAGGCCCCATTTCAGGACGCGCAGCTGGCGAACCGGACGCGGATCCGGAGCGTCCTTCAGGGGGCGGTCGAGGACGACGTGGACCTCCTTCGTCGGCGTCACGTTGAAGTCGGGGGCCAGGGCCTCCTCCGGCTCCCACTTCTCGATGCCGAAGGCCTCCACGAGGTCCTGCGGTCCACGACTCGCTGCATACCGTCCGCACATGGCTGTCACACTGCCATGTCCACCACACACCACCGCAAGGAGTCCGCCACCTCATGGACAGCAGCACGACGGCCGGCCTGTGGGACCGGCTCACGGGCATACAGACCTCGCCGGACCAGTGGCTCGTGATCGCGACCGGCCTGGTCGCGCTGGCCGCCGTGGGGCCCCGCCCGCTGTGGCGGCTGTCGCGCAACGCCATCACCATCGCGCACGAGGGCGGGCACGGCCTGCTGGCGCTGCTCACCGGGCGGCGGCTGAGCGGGATACGGCTGCACTCCGACACCAGCGGGGTCACCGTCAGCCGGGGCAAGCCGACGGGCCTGGGGATGATCCTGACCGCGGCCGGCGGGTACACCGCGCCCTCGCTGCTCGGGCTCGGCGGTGCGGCCCTGCTGTCGGCCCACCGGATCACGCTGCTCCTGTGGGCGGCGACGGCCCTGCTGGTGGTCATGCTCGTGATGATCCGGAACGCGTACGGGGCGCTGACGGTGATCCTGACCGGCGGAACCTTCCTGCTGGTGTCGTGGCTGACCCCGGCCGAGGTGCAGGCCGGCTTCGCCTACCTCGTCGTGTGGTTCCTGCTGCTCGGCGGGGTCCGGCCGGTCTTCGAGCTGGGTGCCAAGCGCAGGAACGGCGGGGCGCCCGATTCCGACGCCGACCAGCTGGGGCGCCTCACCCACTTGCACCCGGTGGTGTGGCTGCTCTTCTTCCACGTGGTCGCGCTCTGCTCGCTGATCGGCGGCGGCCGCTGGCTGCTCGGCCTGTGACCACCCTCTGAGACCGGACGGCGATCAAGATCCGGGCCCGGACGGAGCCACTAAAGTGGGGGCCATGACCGAGACCCCCGCCCCTGCCCTCTGGCCCGCTCCGCTCGCCGATGGGACCGTCCACGCCACCGTCACGGTGCCGGGGTCCAAATCGGTCACCAACCGCGCCCTCGTCCTCGCCGCCCTCGCCTCCGAGCCGGGCTGGGTGCGCCGCCCGCTGCGCTCGCGCGACTCCCAGCTGATGTCGGACGCGCTGCGCGCGATGGGTGTGGGCATCGAGGAGACCGTCTCCTCCAGCTCCGCCGGCGCCGCCGCGAGCGGCGAGGCCTGGCGGGTCATCCCGGCGGCCCTGCATGGCCCGACCACGGTCGACGTCGGCAACGCCGGCACGGTCATGCGCTTCCTGCCGCCCGTCGCCACCCTCGCCGACGGAGACATCCGCTTCGACGGCGACCCGCGCTCCTACGAGCGCCCGCTCGGCCAGGTCATCACCGCTCTGCGCACGCTCGGCGCCCGCATCGACGACGACGGCCGCGGCGCGCTGCCCATGACCGTCCAGGGCGGCGGGGCGCTGGAGGGCGGCACGGTCGAGATCGACGCCAGCAACTCCTCGCAGTTCGTCTCCGCCCTGCTGCTCTCCGCCCCCCGCTTCAACCAGGGCGTCGAGGTACGGCACGTCGGCGGAAAACTGCCGTCGATGCCCCACATCCGGATGACGGTGGAGATGCTGCGCGCGGCGGGCGCCCAGGTGGACACCCCCGAGGCCGGCGGCGAGAAGGACGTGTGGCGGGTCTCCCCGGGCGCCCTGCTGGGCCGCGACATGGTCGTGGAGCCGGACCTGTCCAACGCCCAGCCGTTCCTCGCCGCGGCCCTGATCACCGGCGGCACGGTCACCGTCCCGGACTGGCCGCGCCGCACCACGCAGCCCGGTGACGCGCTGCGCCGGATCTTCACGGAGATGGGCGGGTCCTGCGAACTCACGGACGCGGGCCTGGTCTTCACCGGCACCGGCAAGATCCACGGCATCGACGTGGACCTGAGCGAGGTCGGCGAGCTCACCCCGGGCATCGCGGCGGTGGCCGCCCTGGCCGACTCCGAGTCGGTGCTGCGCGGTGTCGCCCACCTGCGACTGCACGAGACGGACCGGCTGGCCGCGCTGACCAAGGAGATCAACGCGCTCGGCGGCGACGTCACCGAGACCGAGGACGGCCTGCGCATCCGGCCGCGCCGGATGCACGGCGGGGTGTTCCACACGTACGAGGACCACCGGATGGCCACCGCCGGCGCGGTGATCGGCCTGGCGGTGGAGGGCGTGCAGATCGAGAACGTGGCCACGACCGCGAAGACCCTGCCGGACTTCCCGAAGATGTGGACGGACATGCTGGCCGGGGACGCGGGCCCCGGAGCGGGTGCGGGAGCGTAGGGCCCGTCATGCGCAGGTACGGCAAGCACACCGATGAGGACGACATCCGCCAGCGCCCGAACCCCAAGGGCAACCGGCCGCGTACGAACATCCGGCCCAAACACGAGGACGCCTCCGAGGGCTTCGTCCTGACCGTCGACCGCGGCCGGCTGACCTGCCTGGTCGACGGCCGCACGATCACCGCGATGAAGTCCCGGGAGCTGGGCCGCAAGGCCGCGGTCGTGGGCGACCGGGTCTGGATCGTCGGTGACCTGTCCGGCAAGAAGGACACCCTGGCCCGGATCGTGCGGATCGAGGAGCGCAAGTCCGTCCTGCGGCGCACCGCGGACGACGACGACCCGTACGAACGGGTGGTCGTCGCCAACGCCGACCAGCTGGCGATCGTCACGGCCCTGGCCGATCCGGAGCCGCGGCCCCGAATGATCGACCGCTGCCTGGTGGCGGCGTACGACGCCGGCCTGGAGCCGCTGCTGGTGCTCACCAAGTCCGACCTGACCTCCGCGGACAAGATCCTGGAGATCTACTCGACCTTCGGTCTGAACTACGTGGTCACCAACCGCGAGGAGCTGGCCGCCGGCGACGCTGCCGAGCGGGTCCGCGAACGTCTGAACGGCCGGATCACCGCCTTCGTCGGCCACTCCGGCGTCGGCAAGACCACCCTGGTGAACTCGCTGGTCGCCAAGGGCCGCCAGCGCGCCACCGGGCACGTGAACGCGGTCACGGGCCGCGGCCGGCACACGACCACCTCCGCGCTGGCGCTGCCGCTGCCCTCGGGCAACGGCTGGGTCATCGACACCCCGGGCGTGCGCTCCTTCGGCCTGCACCACGTGGACCCCTCCCGGGTGATCCTGGCCTTCCCCGAGCTGGTGCCGGGTACGGAGGGCTGCCCGCGGGCGTGCAGCCACGACGAGCAGGACTGCGCGCTCGACAAGTGGGTGGAGGACGGCCACGCGGATCCGGCGCGGCTGTATTCGCTGCGGCGGCTGCTGCAGACGCGGGAGCGCCGCGAGGGCGACTGACCGACCCGGCGGGTATGCCGTGTTTGTCGGAGTACCCGTCTGGACAAGTGCATAATCGCACCAAGTGACGTGATGTCACATGACGCGGGGAGGCATTCGCCATGGCGTGGCTGCTGGTCGTGGTCGCGGGATTCCTGGAGACGGGTTTCGCGGTCTGCCTCAAGCTCTCCCACGGATTCACCCGGCTGTGGCCGACCGTCGCCTTCGCGTGCTTCGCGCTCGGCAGCTTCGGCCTGCTGACCCTGGCCCTGAAGAAGCTGGACGTGGGTCCCGCGTACGCGGTCTGGACGGGCATCGGCGCGGCCGGTACGGCGATCTACGGCATGGTCTTCCTCGGCGACCTGGTCTCCACGCTCAAACTCGTCTCGATCACGCTGGTCATCCTCGGGGTCATCGGGCTCCAGCTGTCGGGATCGGCGCACTGAGCAGCCCGATCAGCTCCCCCGGTCCCGGTTCCTCCCCCGGGGCGATGACGTAGGAGAGGGCGAGCCGTACCGCCAGCTCGCACCGCTGCGGGCCCTCCCCCGGCGTGAGCGCGGCGGCCGCCCGGTCGCGCACGGCACGGGCGAGCTCGCCGGGCCCCGGTTCGCGCCGGCCCGCCGCGGGCAGGCCCGGCCCCCAGCTGCCGGTCAGCAGGGCCCGTACGAGGGGGTGCGCGCGGGCCGCCCCCACGGTCCACTCCGCGACCGCGGCGAGCCGCTCCGGGGCCCGGGCCGGGGTGGACAGGGCCCGGTCCACCCCTTCCAGGTACCGGTCGGCCGCGCGCCGCACCAGGGCGCGGCCCAGGCCCGCCTTGCCGCCGAACTCGTTGTAGAGGGTCTGCCGCGACACCCCGGCCGCGGCGGCCACGTCGACCATCCGGACGTCGGGCCAGGGGCGCGCCGAGAGCGCCGCTGCCGCCGCGTCCAGCAAGGAATCCCGGGCTGCCGGCATCCGCGCCTCCCCGCTCGGCTCTCCGGCCAGAGTTGATGGGGCGCCAGGGCCTGTCAAGGGCGCCTGCGCCGTCAAGGGGCCCGTCCGGCCGCACTGTGGACCTCGCTGGCCGGGGTCCGGGAGCCCCGATACTGTTCGGGCATGCCCGAGTATGACGATGACCTGCGCCTTGCCCTCGAACTCGCCGACGCGGCGGACGTCGCCACGATGGAGCGGTTCCGCGCCCTCGACCTGAAGGTCGAGACGAAGCCGGACATGACCCCGGTGAGCGAGGCGGACAAGGCCGCGGAGGAGGTCGTCCGGGCCGGCATCACGGCGGCCCGGCCCGACGACGCCATCCTGGGCGAGGAGTACGGGCTCAAGGGCAGCGGCCCCCGCCGCTGGGTCGTGGACCCGATCGACGGTACGAAGAACTACGTGCGCGGGGTCCCCGTCTGGGCGACCCTGATCTCGCTGATGGCGCAGGGCGAGGACGGCGTGTTCCGCCCCGTGGTCGGCGTGGTGTCCGCGCCGGCGCTGGGCCGCCGCTGGTGGGCATCGCAGGGCGGTGGCGCCTACTCGGGCGGCGCCCTCGGCGAGACCGCCCCGATCGGTGTGTCGCGGGTGGCCGGGCTGGGCGACGCCTCGTTCGCGTACTCCTCGCTGAGCGGCTGGGAGGAGCAGGGCCGGCTGCCCGGCTTCCTGGACCTGACGCGGGCGTGCTGGCGCACCCGCGGCTACGGCGACTTCTGGCCGTACATGATGGTCGCGGAGGGCTCCTTGGACCTGTGTGCCGAGCCGGAGCTGAACCTGTGGGACATGGCGGCCATCGCGGTGGTGGTGCAGGAGGCGGGCGGCCGCTTCACCAGCCTGGACGGGGTCGACGGCGTGCACGGCGGGAACGCGGCGGCGTCCAACGGCCTGCTCCATGAGGAGATGCTGGGTCTGCTCCGCCCCCGCGCCTGACGCGCGTGCGCGCCGGGCGTGCTCCTTTCGCACGCCTCCTTGCTGGCCCCTCCGGTCCGTGGGAATCTGAGGATCCCCCCGCTTGTGCCCTTGTGAAGCGTTTCACTGGAGACGTCTTCGCGCTGCGCACCCACCCAAGCGGGGGGACTCACCCCAGGAGGTGGCTCTCTTCATGCTCGTCCGTGACGCAATGAGCACCGTGATCCTCACCCTCGGCCCCGCACACACCCTTCGACAGGCGGCCTGCCTGATGTCCGGCCGGCGCGTCGGCGCGGCCGTCGTCCTCGACCCCGACCACAGCGGAATCGGCATCCTGACCGAGCGCGACATCCTCAACTCGATCGGCGCCGGCCACGATCCCGACCGGGAGTCGGTGGGCGCGCACACCACCAACAACGTCGTCTTCTGCACCCCCGACGCCACAGTGCAGGAAGCCGCCGAGGCGATGGCGCACGGCGGTTTCCGGCACCTGATCGTCCTTGAGCACGGGGGACCGGTGGGCATCGTGTCGGTGCGCGACGTCATCCGCTGCTGGGCCCCGGCGCGGCGCACCGTGCCGGCGTGAGACGACGCCGGGCCGCAGCCCTCCGGGGAGGGCTGCGGCCCGGCGTCCTGCTACGGCGAGCGGTGCACGTCAGCCACGAAGGGCCTGGACCGCGGCGTCGAGCCGCTTGCCGAAGTCGCCGTCCGCCTGGCGGAAGTTGTCGATGGCGCGCTCGACGATGTCGTCGCGGGAGACCTTGGCGATGAAGCCGGAGAGGTTCTCGATCAGACGGGCCTTCTCGTCCTCGGAGTAGAGGCGGTAGAGGTTGCCGGCCTGGACGAAGTCGTTGTCCTCCCTGTGCACGGCGGCGGCGTGGTTGCCCGTGCCACCGGTGACCGGGACCGGCTGCCACAGCGGACGGCCGGTCTCGTGCGGGCCGCCGAAGCTGTTGGGCTCGTAGTTCTTCGCGCCCTTGTGGCGGCCGTCGTACAGGTGGCCGTCACGGGAGTTGGTGCGCGCCTCGGTGGCGTGCGGACGGTTCACCGGCAGGTGGTCGGCGTTGATGCCGACGCGGTAGCGGTGGGCGTCGCCGTAGCCGAAGAGACGGCCCTGGAGCATCTTGTCCGGGGAGGGACCGATGCCGGGGACGAAGTGCGCCGGGGAGAAGATGCTCTGCTCGACCTCGGCGAAGACGTTCTCCGGGTTGCGGTTGAGCTCCAGCTTGCCGATCTCGATCGGCGGGTAGTCCGCGTGCGGCCACACCTTGGTGAGGTCGAACGGGTTGAAGCGGTACGTCGCCGCGTCGGCCGCCGGCATGATCTGGACCTGCACGGTCCAGGTCGGGAAGTCGCCGCGCTCGATGGCCTCGCGCAGGTCGCGCTGGTGGCTGTCGGGGTCCTCGCCGGCGAGCCGGTTGGCCTCGGCCTGGGTCAGGTTCTTGATGCCCTGGTCGGTCTTGAAGTGGTACTTGACCCAGAAGACCTCGCCGGCCTCGTTGTTCCACTGGAACGTGTGCGAGCCGTAGCCGTTCATGTGGCGGTAGGACGCCGGGATGCCGCGGTCACCGAACAGCCAGGTCACCTGGTGGGTGGACTCGGGCGACAGACCCCAGAAGTCCCAGACGTTGTCCGCCTCCTGCGAACCGGTGTACGGGTCGCGCTTCTGGGTGTGGATGAAGTCGGGGAACTTGATGGCGTCCCTGATGAAGAACACCGGGGTGTTGTTGCCGACGAGGTCGTAGTTGCCCTCTTCGGTGTAGAACTTCAGCGCCCAGCCGCGGGGGTCGCGCACCGCGTCGGCGCTGCCGAGGTTGCCCGCGACGGTGGAGAAGCGCAGGAAGGTCTCGGTCTGCTTGCCGACCTCGGACAGGAACGCGGCGCGCGTCCACTGCGAGACGTCACGGGTCAGCGTGAAGGTGCCGTACGCGCCGGCGCCGCGGGCGTGCACCACGCGCTCCGGGATGCGCTCGCGGTTGAAGTGCGCGAGCTTCTCCAGCAGGAGCTGGTCCTGGACCAGAACGGGGCCGCCGATGCCGGCCGTCTCGCTGTTCTGGTTGTCGGCCACCGGCGCCCCGGCCTCCGTGGTGAGCGGTCCCTGCGTCACGTGCGCCTCCTGCGTCATCACTGCGGTCCTGTCCTCGGTGTCTGCCGTACTCGATCCTACAATGGACATTGTCCAAGTCAAGCAAGCATCCAATTCCGCACTGGTTCGGGAGTTACACCGAATCCCCCTCACTGTTAGGCTGGTGTCTATGAGTGACCTGCTGGAACGACTTCGCGGACGCGGCTTTCGCATGACGGCACAGCGGCGCGTCGTGGCCGAGGTGCTCGACGGCGACCATGTGCACCTGACGGCCGACGAGGTGCACGCGCGCGCCGTGGCCAAGCTGCCCGAGATCTCGCGCGCGACCGTCTACAACACGTTGGGCGAGCTCGTCTCCCTCGGCGAGGTCCTGGAAGTCGCCACGGACCGGCGTGCCAAGCGGTACGACCCGAACGCCCACCGGCCCCACCAGCACCTGGTCTGCGCACAGTGCGGCGCCATCCGGGACGTCCACCCGGCGGGGAACCCGCTGGCCGACCTGCCGGATTCGGAGCGCTTCGGCTTCGTCGTGTCGGCGGTCGAGGTCACGTACCGCGGAGTGTGCCCGAACTGCGCGGGCGCCTGAGCCCGGACGACGGGTAAGGCCCGGACCCTGTGGGGTCCGGGCCTTACCCGTTTCCCAGGACGCTTCGCCCGCGGAAACGACTCAGGGCCCGGATCCATTGGATCCGGGCCCTGAGTCTTCAGTAGCGGGGACAGGATTTGAACCTGCGACCTCTGGGTTATGAGCCCAGCGAGCTACCGAGCTGCTCCACCCCGCGTCGGTAAACCCAACGTTACGTGAACGCCCCCGGCAGATGCAAATCGGTTAACGGAGGCCGGCCGGGGCTGGCCCAGGCCCCCGGTCCGGGCCCCGGTCCGGACCCCGGCCGGGGTCACGCCGAGAGTTCCTCCGCCAGCGCCTCGCGCAGCCGGGCGGCACGCTCCGAGACCTCCGCCGGGCCCAGTTCCATGGCGCGGGCGCACCACTTCTGGCCCTCCGCGAGGTCCCCGTGGCGGGCCGCCAGCAGGCCCAGCCGCAGGGCGGCCCGGCCGTGGCCCGCCACCGCGGCGCGGGTCCACCACAGAGCGGCCTCCGGCTCGCTCCCCTCGCGGGCCAGCAGCAGCCCCAGGTTGAACGCGCCGTTGCGGGACCCGGCCTCGGCCGCCTCCCGGTACCAGCGGGCGGCCGCCTCCATGTCACCGCGGGCGGCAGCCAGCATGCCGACGCGCACCTGGGCCCGGCGGTGCCCCAGCTCGGCGGCCCGCTCGTACCACTCCTCGCTCTCGGTGCGCGGGGCGCCGCCCACCGGCTCGCCCAACGCCGGCGGCTCCGGCGGCGGAGCCAGCGACTCCAGCAGCGCGGCCAGGCGGAACGCCGCCTCAGCGCTGCCGCCGCCCGCCGCACACCGCAGGTGCCGCTCGGCGGCCCGCTCCTCCCCGTCCCGCACCAGGGCGATGCCGACCTGGAGCGCCGCGTCGGTGTGCCCGGCCGAGGCGGCCCGCTCGTACCACTTCAGCGCCGTACGGTCCTCGTCGCGGCTGGCGAACAGGATCCCGAGGTTGAACGCGGCGTCCACGCTGCCCGCCTCGGCGGCCTTGGAGAACCACGGCTCGGCCCCTGCCGCGTCGCCGACCTGGAGCAGCATGATGGCCAGCGCGTTGGCCGCCTCGCGGTGTCCGGCGTAGGCGGCGCGCCGGTACCACTGCTCGGCCTGGGCGGTCCGGTCCTGTGCGGCGCACAGCAGAGCAAGGTTGTACGCCCCGTTTTGATCGCCCGCGTCCATGGCGGTCCGATACCAGCGCTCGGCGGTCTGGGTCTCGCCCCGCGCGGCGTGCAGCGCACCCAGGGCGTTCGCGGCGTTGCCGTCGCCGTCCTGCGCGGCCCGGTGCCACCAGGCGGCCGCGCTGTCCTCGTCCCCGGCGTCGCGCAGCAGGAAGCCGAGCGCGCACGCGGCCCGTGCCTCGCCCTGCTTGGCGGAGGTCAGGTACCAGCGCCCGGCCTCCTTCAGCTCCCCGCGCGCCTCCAGCAGCGCGCCCAGGTGCAGGGCGGCGCGCCGGTGTCCCCGGGCGGCGGCCTGCCGGTACCACTGCTCGGCCTCGGCCGGGTCGCCCTTGCGCAGGTGCCGCGCCAGCCGGTACGCGGCCTCGCGGTGGCCCTGTTCGGCAGCGGCGCGGAACCACCGCTCCACGCCCTTGTCCCCGCGGTGTTCCAGCAGGTCGGCCAGCCCGTACGCGCCCAGCGCATGGCCGGATTCCGCCGCCTGGCGCAGCCAGTACTCGGCGGCCGGCTCGTCCCCTCGCTCGCGGAAATGACGGCCCAGGGCGTGCGCGGCGGGTGCGGAACCGGCCACGGCGGCGACCCGCCACCAGCCCGCGGCCTCTTCGGGGTAGCCCCGCTGGAGCAGCAGGACGCCCAGGTTGTTGGCGGCGGCGCGGTCCCCCTCGCCGGTGGCCCCGCGCAGGTACGGCTCGGCGCCGTCCAGGTCTCCGCGGCGCAGCAGCAGCGCGCCGAGCACGCTCATGGCACCGGGGTCGCCCTTGTCGGCGGCCACCCGGTACCGGGCCTCCAGCTCGGCGTCGCTCGCCGCGTCGGTCTCGGCGAACATCTCCTGCGCGAAATCCGCATCGGTCAGTGCGGTCTGCGTGTCGGCAACGGGTGCCGACTCGTTGGCTCCTGTGCCCGCTTCGGCCTGCGCCCTCACAAACCGCCCTGTCTCCAGCAGAGTTGACCTGTCCCCCATAAATCCCATCGTCGCATCACCTGCTACCCGCGTACACCTGGTATGTCGCAGTCAGTGAGGTCACTACAGCGTTTTGTCGACATGCCCACAGTGAGGTAAGTCAAACACGCTCCTACCCCAACTCACCCGCCCCAGCTACCGCGTGTCCTCTCCGGACATGACGAAGGCCCGGATCCCATGGATCCGGGCCTTCGTTTTCAGTAGCGGGGACAGGATTTGAACCTGCGACCTCTGGGTTATGAGCCCAGCGAGCTACCGAGCTGCTCCACCCCGCGTCGGTGAAACCACAGTATCACGACGCGGGACGGAGCCTTCACCATTGATCATCAGCCGCCCGACGGAGGGGGCGTGGCCTTCGCCTCGGCTTCGATCGCCCGCTTCAGCGCGGCCTTGATCTCGTCCTGGGCCTTGCCGTAGGCCGCCCAGTCACCGGACTGCCTGGCCTTCTCGGCGTCCTCGACGGCCCGCTGCGCGTCGGCGAGGGCCGCCTTGACCGTCGGGTCCTGGTTGGTCGGGGGCGTGACGGTGCCCTCGCCCGGCGGCTGGGCCGGCGGCACCGGCGTGGTCGGGGCCTCGGCCCCGAAGACCACGTTCAGCGCCTTCTCCAGGGTGTCCTCGAAGGCGGTCTGGTTTCCGTAGGTCACCAGCACCTTGCGCAGCAGCGGGTACTTCAGGCCGGAGCTGCGGACGTACACCGGCTCGACGTAGAGCATCCCGCCGTCGAGCGGCACCGCGAGCAGGTTGCCGTACTCGATCTCCGAGTCACCACCGCGCAGCAGGCGGATGGACTCGGCGATCTTCGGTTCGGACTGGAACTTGCTCTGCACCTGGCCGGGGCCGTCCGGCGGCTTGCTGGTCGGCATCTTCAGGATTCTGATCTTGCCGTAGTCCGGGGTGCCCGGATCGGCGTTGACCGCCATGAAGGCGCTCAGGTTCGGCCGCTCGTTCGGCGTGAACGTCGTGGTGAGGGAGAAGACCTGGTCCTTCTCCTTCTGGCCCGGCATCTTCATCGACAGGTAGTACGGCGGAACCGCCGTACCGGCCTTGGTCGTCGGGTCGTCCGGGACGGCCCAGGCCTCACTGCCGCTGAGGAAGGTCTGCGGGTCGGTGACGTGGTACCGGGTCAGCAGCTCGCGCTGGACCTTGAAGAGGTCCTGCGGGTAACGGAGGTGGTCCATGAGCGGCTTGTCGATCGCGCTCTTGGGCTTCACCGTGCCCGGGAACGCCTTCATCCAGGTCTTCAGGACCGGGTCCTCGGTGTCCCACTGGTACAGGTCGACCGAGCCGTCGTACGCGTCGACGGTGGCCTTCACCGAGTTGCGGATGTAGTTGACCTGGTTCTCCTGGGCGACCACCGCGCGCTGGCTGTTGGTCAGCGAGTCCGCGGTGCTCTGGCCCAGCGTGGTGCGCGAGGCGTACGGGTAGCCGTTGGTCGTCGTGTACGCGTCGACGATCCACTTGATCCGGCCGTCGATCACGGCCGGGTACGGAGCCCCGTCGATCGTCAGCCACGGCGCGACGGCTTCGACGCGCTGCTTGGGCGTGCGGTTGTAGAGGATGCGGGAACCGTCGCCGATGGCACCCGAGTACAGGATCTGCGGCTCGCTGAAGGTCAGCGCGTAGGCGGCCCGGTTGACCGGGTTGCCCAGGTTGACACCGGAGTCGCCCTGGTAGCTGGTCTCCTTCTCACCCTTGTCGTCGGAGTAGTCGAGCTCCTTCTGCGGACCGCCGACGATCGAGTACTGCTTCGTCTGCTCGCCGTAGTAGATGCGCTGCTCGAACTCCGTGCCGAACATCCCCTTGGACGGGAGGTCGGACTGGGTGAAGTCGGGGGCGCCGTCCTTGACCGAGGTGCCCTTGGCCGCGACCACGCCGTAGCCGTGCGTGTACTTGAAGTGGTCGTTGATCCAGTTGTTCTTCGGGATGCCGCCGATGTTCAGCTCGCGCAGCCCGATCACGGTGTCCTGGCCGCTGTACCGGTCCACGGCGAGCGTGGAGGGGAAGGCGTAGTAGCCCTTGACCTGCTGGAGCTGCTGGAAGGCCGGCGAGACGATGTTCGGGTCGAGGATGCGGATGCTGGCCGTGGTGTCGGCCTGCGGCCGCAGCTTGCCCCGGTCCTCCGTCTGCGGGGCCCCCGGGTAGTCCGTGACCTCGGAGCCGGCGATCCCGTAGGCGTCGCGCGTGGCCTTGATGTTCTTCTGGACGTACGGCGATTCCTTGGCCTGCTCGTTCGGCTGGACCTGGAACTTCTGCACGATCGCCGGGTAGAGCCCGCCGATCAGGATCGCGGAGAGCACCATCAGGCCGAAGCCGATCACCGGCAGCTGCCAGGTGCGGCGCCACAGCGTCGCGAAGAACAGCACGGCGCAGATCGCGGCGATGGCCACGAGGATCGTCTTCGCCGGCAGGTACGCGTTGGCGTCGACGTACCGCAGGCCCGTCCAGTTGTCGGCGGCCTTGAAGTCGCTGGACTTCACGGCCAGCCCGTACCGGTCGAGCCAGTACGCGACCGCCTTGAGCGTCACGAAGAGGCCCAGCAGCACCGAGAGGTGCCCGGTCGCGGCCGCGGTGGCCCGGGCGCCCGGGCTGGTCACGCGCAGTCCGCCGTAGAGGTAGTGCACGACGGTCGCGGCGATCACCGACAGGACGACGGCGGCGAAGCCGAAGCCGAGCAGGAAGCGGTACCAGGGCAGGTCGAAGGTGTAGAAGGACACGTCCATGTGGAACTGGGGGTCCTTCGTGCCGAAGGGCACCCCGTTCACGTACATGAGCCAGGTCTTCCACTGACCCGCCGCCGACGCTCCGGCGATCAGGCCGACGAGCACCGAGATGCCCAGCAGCAGCCACTTCTTGTACGGGGCGATGCTCATCCGGTAGCGGTCGAGGCTCTGCTGCTCCATCGACATCGCGCTGAGTGGCGGCCGCAGCCGGTGCGCCAGCCAGATGTTCAGCCCGACCGCACCCGTCATCAGCAGGCCGAAGACGGCAAAGAGGCCGATCTTGGTCCACAGCGTGGTGGTGAAGACGGTGGAGTACTTCACGGAGCGGAACCAGAGCCAGTCCGTCCAGAAGCCGGCGAACATGATGAAGAGCATGGCCAGGACGGCCAGCACGCCCAAAGTCATGAGGAGAGTGCGTGCTCGCCGGGAGGGGCGGCCGACTCTCATCCGTGGCCCGGAAGGGCCTCCGCCGCGGTCCGGCATCTGGAAAGCCAAGGTGCGCACCTCGAAAGTCGCTGAGTACTGGTATTGAACGGACCCCCGATCGTAGAGCCCATTCATGCAACTTACTGAGGCTCCGGTCAGTTCCCGGTATACGGCGGAAAGGAGGCAGGATGTTGTCCATGTCCAACGTTTCGCCTTCCCCCGGCACCCCCATGGCGGCCAGCCCGCTGACCCGCGCCTGCCTCGAGATCGACGAGTACGCGGCAGGCCTCGGCTGGGACAAGCCCGCGCGGCTGTTCGCGCTGGTCGACACCGCCCGGCTCAAGAAGCAGGAGCCGCGCCTGGCTTCGCAGCTCGGCCTCGACAAGGACGACGCCGGCAAGAGCTCCCTCACCCCGATCGAGCAGGACACCGTCCCGTCCGGGACCCCGCTCGACAAGTTCCTCGGCACCATCGCCTGGCCCGACGCCGTCGTCGGCTGTGCGCTGACCGTCGAGCGCCTCATGCTGCCGCCGTCCGCGGAGGCCTCCGTACCCGAGGGCCTGAACGACAAGCAGCTGGCGAAGTGGGTCGCCGGACACCCGGAGCGGCAGGAGGTCCGCCTCACGGTGGCCGTGCTGCGCGACGGCTCGCGCGAGTCCGCCGTACGGCTGCGCGAGAAGGACTCCTCGACGGAGGTTCTCACCGGCGGGGGCCTGGTGCCCGGCCTGGCCGAGGCACTGGCGGCGACCTTCGCCTAGGCGGTCGGGGCGGGCGGACCGGTCAGGGCTTGGCGCTGCACTGCGGCAGCCCGGCCGTGTCCCCCTTGCTGATCTTCTCCAGCGACTTCGTGGCGTCGTCGATGGTGGAGACCTTCACCAGCGTCAGTCCGTCGGGCACGTTGGAGGCGGCGGAGGCGCAGTTGTCGGCGGGCGTCAGGAAGTACTCGGCGCCGGCCTTGCGGGCGCCGATGGTCTTCATCTGGATGCCGCCGATCGGACCGACCTTGCCGGCGTCGTCGATGGTGCCGGTGCCCGCGACGAACTTCCCGCCGGTCAGGTCCTTCGGGGTGAGCTTGTCGACGATGCCGAGGGCGAACATCAGCCCGGCGCTCGGGCCGCCGACGTCGGCGAGCTTGATGTCGATCGTGAACGGGAAGGTGTGGTCGCTGCCGGCCCGGATGCCGACGATGGCACGGCCGTCGCCCTCCGCCTTGCCCGCGGTGATCGTGACCTTGGAGGTGCCGGCCGGCTCGCGGCCCGCCTTCGCGGCAGCGGCGGCATCGGCCGCGGGCACGATGGTGAACTCGACCGGTTCGCCGGGCTTGTGCCTGGTGACGAGCTTGGCCACGTCCTCGGGGGCGGTGACCGGAGCGCCGTCCACGGCCTTGACCACGTCACCGGCGTGCAGCTTGCCCTCGGAGGGGCTGTCCTTGACGACCGTGGCGACGATCACGCGGGCGGTGACCGGGATGCCGACCTGCTTGAGGGCCGCGACCTTGGCGCTCTGCTGCGACTGGCTGAACTCCTCGGCGTTCTCCTGGGTGGACTCCGCGTCGGTCTTGCCGTTCGGGTAGAGGTTCTCGTGCGGGACGACGATGTTGTCGCCGGCCAGCCATCCGTAGACGGCCTCCAGCAGGTTCATCTCGTAGTCGGCGCCCGTGACGCGGACCGTCGTCATGTTGAGGTGGCCGCTGGTCGGGTACGTCTTGCGTCCCGAGATGTTGAGAACGGGCTCGCCGTGCGAGTCCCCGAGCGTGTTCACGGTCGGGCCCGGGCTCATCTCGGAGTACGGGACCTTCATGAACACTCCTGCGCAGAGCAGCGCGAACAGCACCAGGGTGGAGGCGAGCATCGTCGCGGTGCGGCGTGGCATGGATCCGACAGTACGGGACGGCACTGGCGAGCGGCCCTCGGGGCCGGTCCGTAGGGTCTTCGTGCGCGAAACTCTCAGCGGAATCTCAGACGGCGTCGGAGGCGGAGGCCGCCTCGGCCTTGGCCCTCGTCCGATCGGCATTGCCGTGACCCTGGCCGTTGCCCATGGCTTCACGGAACCGTGCGTAGCCCGCGAGCTCGGATATGTCGCCCTGCGTGCGGTCACGCGCCGCCCAGCTGCCCCATATCGCCGCACCGATCGCGGCGAACAGCGGAATCAGCAACCACGCCAGAGATGCCATGGGCGTGTCTCCCTACCCCGAAGTGCGTTTCGTTGGTGGCTTCAACGCTCGTGCCCGTGAGGGGGTTACGCAAATCGAGGGCGTGTTGCGCGGCCGAACGGGTGTGAGGCTACCCGTCGGCCACCGCCGCTGCGCGGCCGGGGTCAGCAGGCCCCGACCCACTCCTCCGAGCCGTCCGAGAAGGTCTGGTGCTTCCAGATCGGCACCTCGTGCTTGAGGTCGTCGATCAGCATCCGGCAGGCCTCGAAGGCCTCCCCGCGGTGGGGGCAGGAGACGGCCACGACCACGGCCAGGTCACCGACGGCGAGGTCGCCCACGCGGTGCACGGCGGCCAGGGCGCGGACCGGGTACTTGGCCACGACGCGCTCGGCGATCCGGCGCATCTCGGCCTCGGCCGTCGGGTGGCAGGAGTAGCCGAGCGAGTCGACGTCCGCCCCGCCGTCGTGGTTGCGCACCGTGCCGACGAACAGCGTCGTGCCGCCCGTGGCGTCGTCGCCGACGGCCCGGAAGACCTCGTCGATCGAGAGCGGGGTGTCACGGATCTCGAGCAGCCGGACGGGGTCCTGGGCGGCCTGCTCGCCGGGGTGGTCGAAGTGCGGTGCCATACCGTCCATCGTGCCCTAGCCGCTGACAGGGCGAAATAGCTGATTCGCCCGGCCCGCGGTCCCCGCCTTGGGAGCCTCCTACAGGACCCGGCGGCCCGGGATCAGATCCCGCGCCGCTTGCGGGCCAGGCGGACCGCCGCGGCCGCGCCCAGCAGGGCGACCGTCGCGCCCGCCGCACCGGCGGCCGTGGCGGCGTCCCTGCGGCCGAGCCGGCGTCCGGCGACCGTGTGGCGGCCCGCGACCTCCTGGAGGAGCTCGGCGAGGACCTCCTCGTTGGTCCAGCGCGGACGCCAGCCCGCCGCGTGCAGCCCGCTGACGCTCACCACCCAGGGGTGCATCGTGTACGCGAGGTCTCCGGCCGGGGACGGGGTCAGCCCGATGCGGTGCAGGCGGGCCGCGGCGCCCAGCGCCACCGCCGAGGGCAGCTCCATGCGGCGGATGCCGCTCAGCTCCTCGACCTCCTCCTGTTCCAGCCATCCCTCGCAGCCCACGGCCAGCTCGCCCTCGACCTTCTCCAGGGCCGCGTACTCCAGGGCGCTGACCAGGTCTTCCACGTGGCAGAACTGCCAGGTGGGGCGGGAGCCCGCGACCACGAGCAGGCGCGGGGACTCGAAGTACCGGGTCAGGGCGGTGTCGGTGCCGCCGACCAGGACCGCGGGGCGGACCACGGTGACGTTGAGGCCGGGGTGTGCGCGGGGGGCCCGGCGGCCGAGCCGCTCGATCTCCAGCAGGTCGCCGACGCCGGTCGCCTCGGCGGTGGCCCGCAGCTCGGAGTCCTCCGAGAGCGGGATGTCGTTGTCGGGCAGGGCCCCGTAGACCATCGCGGAGGTGCAGAGTACGACCCGGTGCACACCGGCCGCGGCGGCCGCCGTGAGGACGGTCTGGGTCCCGCGCACGTTGTACGCCGTACGGGCGGCGGGGTCCGTCTCCAGGTCGAGGTCGAGGGCGAGGTGGACCACGACGTCCGCCCCGCGCAGTTTCTCGGCGATCGCGGGGTCCCGTACGTCGAGGACGTGCCACTGCGCGGCCGCGCAGTCCCCGCGCCGCTCGTCGATGGCGACGACCTGCTTGACCTCGTCGGAGGCGGCCAGGCGGCTCACGAGGGCCGCGCCGACGCCCGTGGCGGCGCCGGTCACGGCGATCACCGGGCTGTGCCGACGGGGGCCTTCGGGGTTTCGCGGCTGGCGAACGCCGGGGGCGCCGTCACCGTGCTCGGGGCGGTCTTCGTCCTGCGTCGCGCGGCTGCGCTTATCCGAAACGTGCGGATCTGGGGAACTCACCGGGCGTCTCCAGCGGTTGTCTTCAGTAGGGACGCGCCGTGACGCGTACCGACCAGGTGATGTCCATCCTGCCGCAGCCCAGGAGCCGGCGGAGCACCGAGCCCGGATGCGGGCCGCGGTGTCTACGCTGGGTGGTGTTGTCTGACCGTTGCCCGCCGGCCCCCGCCGGCGGCCCTACGAGCCGAGGAAACCCGTGAGCGACACCCCATTCGGATTCGGCCTTCCGCCGGAGGAGCCGGACAACGGCGACGAAGGCAAGAAGAAGGGCGACCAGGGCGGTCAGGGCGGCCCCGCGAATCCCTTCGGGTTCCCCGGCATGGGGCTGCCGGGCGCCGGTGGCCCCGGCGGCGCGGACAATCCGTTCGCCGCGATGTTCGGTTCGATGAACCCGAACGACCTCGGTGCGGCCTTCCAGCAGCTCGGCCAGATGCTCAGCTACGAGGGCGGTCCCGTGAACTGGGACATGGCCAAGAACATCGCCCGCCAGACCGTCGCTCAGGGCACGGCGGACGGCGTGAAGGACACGAGTGTCGGCATCGCCGAGAAGTCGGCCGTCGAGGAGGCCGTGCGCCTGGCCGACCACTGGCTGGACGGCGTGACCTCGCTGCCCTCGGGTGCCACCACGGCCGTGGCGTGGAGCCGCGCCGAGTGGGTGGAGGCCACCCTTCCGGTGTGGAAGGAGCTCGTGGACCCGGTCGCCGAGCGCGTCGGCGCGGCCATGGGCGGCGTGCTGCCCGAGGAGATGCAGGCCATGGCGGGCCCGCTGCTGGGCATGATGCGCTCCATGGGCGGGGCGATGTTCGGCCAGCAGATCGGCCAGGCCGTGGGCACGCTCGCGGGCGAGGTCGTCGGCTCGACCGACATCGGGCTGCCCCTGGGCCCGGCGGGCAAGGCCGCGCTGCTCCCGCTGAACATCGCGGGCTTCGGCAAGGACCTGGGCGTGCCCTCGGACGAGGTGCGGCTGTACCTGGCGCTGCGCGAGGCGGCGCACGCCCGGCTGTTCGCGCACGTCCCCTGGCTGCGCTCGCACCTGTTCGGAGCCGTCGAGGGCTACGCCCGCGGCATCAAGGTCGACACCTCCAAGCTGGAGGACGTGGTCGGGCAGCTCGACCCGTCCAACCCGGAGCAGCTCCAGGAGGCACTCCAGGGCGGCATGTTCCAGCCGGAGGACACCCCCGAGCAGAAGGCGGCCCTGGCCCGCCTGGAGACGGCGCTCGCGCTGGTCGAGGGCTGGGTCGACGCAGTGGTGCACGAGGCCGCCAAGCCGCGGCTGACCTCGGCGGACGCCATGCGGGAGACCATGCGCCGGCGGCGCGCCTCGGGCGGCCCGGCGGAGCAGACCTTCGCGACGCTGATCGGCCTGGAGCTGCGCCCGCGCAGGCTGCGGGACGCCTCCCGCCTGTGGGCCTCGCTCACCGACGCGCGCGGTGTGGACGGGCGCGACGGGCTGTGGGAGCACCCGGACATGCTGCCGACGGCCACCGACCTGGACGACCCGGACGGCTTCGTGCACCGCGAGCAGCTGGACTTCTCCGAGATCGACAAGATGCTCGGCGAGGCCGCCGAAAAGCGTGGGCAGCAGGGCGACGACGAAGGCGAAGAGACGAAGTGAGCCTGCACGAAGACGCGGTCCTGGTCCTGAAGGGCTACGAGGACCAGACCGAGCTGCGCGATCTGTACCTGGAGCACCTGAACGCCCACCCCGACGGGGTCTACAAGCCCTGCGGGGCGGGCCACCTCACGGCCAGCGCGCTCGTGATCGACCCGGTGCGCGAGCGCGTACTGCTGACCCTGCACAAGAAGCTGGGCATGTGGCTGCAGATGGGCGGGCACTGCGAGGACGGTGACGCGACGCTGGCGGAGGTGGCGCTGCGCGAGGGCCGCGAGGAGTCGGGCATCGAGCGGGGCCTGACCCTGGTGCCCGGCGGCCCGGTGCGCCTGGACCGGCATCCGATCCCGGCGCCCTGCAACTGGCACCTGGACGTGCAGTACGCGGCGCTGGCCCCGGCCGGGGCCGTGGCGGAGATCAGCGACGAGTCCCTCGACCTGCGCTGGTTCCCGTACGAGGAGGTGGCCTCGGTGGCCGACACCTCGGTCGTCCTGCTGCTGGAGGCGACCTTGTCGCGCCTCGCCGCCGAGGGCTGAGCCAGCGGGCTGATTCAAGGGCTGCCCGGAGCGTGCGGGCTGCCCGGAGCACAACGAAGGGGCGGTCCCTCGCGGGCCGCCCCTTCCGCCGTCCCGGATCAGTTCCAGGCGTTGTTCTGGTTCTGGGCGTGGGCACCGTGCTGGCCCACGCCGAACTGCGCGGCGACGCCCTGTCCGATCTGGGCGTTCTGCGGCGGCAGCGCCTCACTGGGCTGTACCAGCGCGATGCCGGTGCCGAGGAAGCTCAGCTCCCAGCCCTCGCCGGTGTTGCCGCGGCGCCGCCAGACGCCGCTGGAGTGCGTCTGGGCCTGCATCTGCACCCGCAGCGAGGTGGACCAGGCGACGATGGCGTCCGCATCGACGTTGACGTACTTGTCGGGCGTGACGTGCATCATCAGCGGCTGCCCGGAGGTCATCAGGGCGACCTTGCCGCGGCCGGAGATGTTGAGCTGGTACTTGCCGGACCCGGAGATTCCGTACTGGCTGTCCACCGCGATGACCTCGGTGTGCAGGGTGGAGTCCAGGGCCAGGACGTAGCTGCTGTCGACCGTGAGGCCCTCCTGCTCCACGTCCACGACGTGGACGTACTGGGCCAGGTTGGCGAGGTAGACCGTGCCCTGCCCGGAGCAGCGCATGAGGTCCAGGCCCTCGCCGGTACGGCGGCGGGCGCCCCGCTGGCTGCTGCTCTGGTACTCGCCGTCGAAGTCGATGAGCCCCTGGTAGGCGACCATCGCGCCCTTGCGGGCGAGTACGTCGTCGGAGCCGGTCAGCGAGACCCGCAGCAGCTGCGGGTTCTGGACGGTGTACCGGTCCTGGGACTGCGCCTCGGCGTGTGCGAAAAGTGCGCTCTGCATGATGTGTCCGCTCCCCCTCAGCCCCGGGCCCGGAGCCGGTCGGTGCTGTCCTCGCTGGGCTGTACGACGACGATGCCCTGGCCTGAGAAGGCCATCTGGTAGGCCTCTCCGCTGCCCCGGCCGAGCATCGACGAGGCCTTGAAGCTGCGCTTGCCCTTGACCTTCAGGTTCGGCGACCAGGCGACGAGCGCGTCGGGGTCTACGTACGTCTCGTCCTCGCCGCGGCCGCAGTCGACCACGATCGGGGTGCCGCGCGAGGTCAGGGCGACCCAGCCGGTGCCCGCGACCTCGACGTTGAACAGGCCCTGACCGGCGAACTTCGCCAGGCCCTTGACCCGCTCGACGCCCCACTGGAGGTGCGCGTCGAAGGCGAGCAGGTTGGTGCCGTTGACCGACAGCGAGTCGTTGTTGAGGTTGATGACGACGACGTCGGCGCCGTAGTCGGCGAGGTACAGGAGGCCGTCACCGGTGCACTTCATCAGGGGTGCGCCCTCGCCCGTGACCCACTGCGAGGCCATCTGGCGGACGGCCGGCGGGTTGGGCTCGTACTGCACGAAGCCCTCGTAGGCGACCATCGAGCCGGTGCGGGCGAAGAGGTCCTGGCCGCTCTGCATGGCGACCTTGAGCATGGACCGCCCGTGGTTCTCCATGCGGGCCGTGACGGGGGTCGGGGCGAAGCCCGCGAGCTGCTGGTTCATTGCGTTCATGTCGGGCTCCCTCAGACCTCGTACGGCTGGACGACGATGAAGTTGCCGGGGGCGCCGCGGAACTGGAGGTTCACGGTCTCCCCGCTGTGGCCGGGGTAGGCGTTGCGCCGCAGCCGGACCTGGCTGGAGAGGATCACCTGGGAAGCGGCCGACCACGCCACGATGGCGTTGCTGTCCGCGAAGGTGGTCGGGGTGACGGGCAGCACCACCGGGACGCCGTGGGTCTTGACGATCACCGTGCCGGTGCCCTGGAACTGCATGGTGAACAGGGCGCCACCGGGGATGCCGTGGCCCTCGATCCGGCGGACCTCGTGCTGGAGGGACTCGTCGAAGGCGAGGACGTTCTCCGCGGAGACGCAGATGGCGTCGCCCTGGAGCTCGATGGCGTGCAGGTGCGCGCCGTTCTCCGCGAGGAAGACCTGGCCGCGGCCGGTGCAGCGCATGAGCTGCATTTCCTGGCCGGTGGCGTTGCCGACGATGCGGCCGGCGAAGCCGGCGCCCTTGTAGCTGAAGTCGACCTTGCCCTGGTACAGGACCATGCTGCCCTGGCGGGCGAGGACGGCCTGGCCGCCCATCGACAGGTCGACGCGCATGAGCTGCTGGTTCTGCGGGGTCCAGCGGGAGCCGGTCGGGGCCTCCTTGTACGGCTGGAGGGCCGCGGCGAGGCCGGCCGCGGGGGCGGCGGCCTGCGGGGCGTAGCCCGGCTGCTGGCCGGGCATCTGGCCCGGGACCTGGCCCGGGACCTGGCCGAAGGAGGGCTGCTGCCCGTGGCCACCGGGGGCCGGGGCGGGCGGCGGCACCTGGCCCGGGTACTGCCCGGGGACCTGGCCGTAGGAGGGCTGCTGCGGCGGCTGGCCGTAGGGCGCGGGCGCCTGCGGGGCGAGGGGCGCGGCCATCGTCGGCGCGGCGTGCACCGGGGCCGGGGCCGCGGGCTGCTGGTACTGCGGCGGCTGGTGAGCCGCGGGCGCGGGGGCCGGGGCGGGCGCGCCGAAGGACGGGGCGGGGGCGGCCGGGGCGGGCGCGCCGAAGGACGGGGCAGGAGCCGGGGCCTGCGGGGCCGGAGCGGGGGCCCCGAAGGACGGGGCCGGAGCCGGGGCGGCCGCCTGCGGGGGCGGGGCGAAGCCGGGGGCGCCGGCCGCCGGGGCCTGCTGCTGCGGCTGCTCCTCCTCGGCGACCTCGCCGCCGAAGTTCTTCAGGAGGGCGTCGAGTCCGCCGTCGAAGCCCTGGCCAACGGCGGCGAAGCGCCACACGTCCTTCAGGTAGAAGTCGCCGAGCATGACGGCCCGTTCGGTGCTGAACTCCGCGCCGGTGAAGGCGTACCGGACGACCTCTTCGCCGCCGGCCACGATCCGGATGTGGCCCGGCCCGATCTGCGACATCTGTCCGGCACCGTCGATGGTGGCGGTGAAGGACAGCTTGTGGATGGACGCCGGAACGCGGTCCAGGGTCACTCGGAAGGATTCCGTGTCACCGGCCTGCGCGCCGAGCAGCTGAATGGACTCTTCCGGCGACTTCGGCTGGTTGAAGAAGACGAAGTAGCGGTCGTCCGAGAGCTGTTCATTGGCGTCGAGGCCGAAACAGCTGATGTCGAAGGTGAGCCCGGGGCCGGCGATCTGGACGCCTACGTACAGATCGGTGCCCGCCGTGAGATCACTGACCTTGGCCTTGTGGCCGCGTTGGAATTCCCTTGCCATACGTAACGACGTCCCCCATCCCGACTGAGCTTTTCGTGCCGCTCAGGCTAACGGCATCTGCCGACATCCGGCCAAGCCGGTACCAAGCCGGTACACATCACACTGTGTGACATGACGGGGTGGTGGTCCGGGCGCCGGCTGGCCCGGCCGCTCCGGTCGGCGGGGTCATTCCTCGCGGGCGGTGGGCACCTTCGGCAGGCGCTCGGCCGCCACCACGCCCTCCAGGTAGCCGCGGGCCCGCTCGGTGCGCGGGTACGCCTCCAGCAGTTCCCAGAAGCGGGGCCCGTGGCCGGGTACGAGGAGGTGGGCCAGTTCGTGCAGGAGTACGTAGTCGACCACGTACTCCGGCATGCCCTGGAGGCGGTGCGAGAGCCGGATGCTGCCCTCGGCCGGGGTGCAGGAGCCCCAGCGGGTGTTCTGGTTGGTGACCCAGCGGACCGAGCGGGGGCGGGCGCGGCCGTCGAAGTACTGCTCGGACAAACGCTCGGCGCGTTCGGTGAGTTCCGCGTCCCCGAGGGTGCGTTTGCTCTCCTGCGCGGCCAATTTCTCGAGCATGACGCCCACCCAGCGCTGCTCCTCGGCCTCGGACATCCGGGCAGGGATGAGGACGACCGTACGGTCACCCTCGCGATAGGCGGATACGGTCCTGCGGCGGCGCGCGCTCCGGCGGACTTCGACGGCGCGCTGCGGGGGGTCGGCGGACACGCCACGACGTTACCCGGTGCCGGTGGCGGAAGTCCCGCTCGTCCGGGGTTCGAACACGGGCGGTTCGGCGCCGGTTTCCGACGCGGCAATGCTCTTCATCTCATATGCCGAATACCTCCTGCCTGTGGACAAATTACTGCACGGATTCCGGCGGAGGGGCACTGTTGCCGGGGAGCGGGAAATACGGCGGTGCGAGTCCGCACGGACAGGGAGGGGGTCGGACATGTTTCCGAGGGTGAAGCCGGCGCTGGCGCGGGCCTGGCGGGATCTGCAGACGGTGCAGTTCGGGGTGACGCCGGCGCATGCGGTGGTGCTGGGGCCCGTGGACACGGCGACGGGCGCGCTCATCGATCGGATCGACGGGACGCGGGGGATGGATTTGCTGCGGGCCGAGGCCGCGCGGATGGGGTTGCCGGACGGCCTGGCCGACGCCCTGGTCAGACGGCTGGCCGGGGCCGGCCTGCTCGACGACTCCTCGGCGGGCGGCCCGCGGGCGCAGGCCGTGCGCAGGCATCCGGAGACCCTGGAGCGGCTGGGCCCGGACCTGGGTTCGCTCTCGCTGGTCCACCGGGAGCCCGGCGGGGACCTGCGGGGGATCGCCGCGCGCCGGGCGATACGGGTCCGGGTGCGCGGGAGCGGCCGGGTGGGCGCCGTGATCGCGGCAGTCCTGGCGGGAGCGGGCGTGGGGCGCGTCGAGGTGCTCGACGGGGGCCGGGTGGAGCCGGCGGATGTGGCGCCGGGCGGCCTGGGGACCGCGAGCGTGGGCCGGATGCGGGCCGAGGCCGCGGCGGCCACGGTCCGCTCCGCGGCCCCGGGTCCCGGCCCGCGGGCCGGAGAGGAGGAGGGTCCGGAGCCGGGGCTGGCCCTGGTGGTGGTCGCGCCCCGGGACGGGCTGCACGCGTGGGCCCCAGATCCGGACACCGCGGCCGACTGGGTCGCCTCGGGCACTCCGCACCTGTACGCGGGGGTGCTGGAGGGCACGGGTCTGGTGGGGCCGCTGGTGCTGCCGGGCACGACGGCGTGCGCGGGGTGCATGGAGCGCGACCGCGTGGACGGGGACGCGGCCTGGCCGAGGATGCTCGTGCAGTGGCGCTCGTCCCACCGCCGCCGCGGGAGCGCATCCTGCGACCTGGGCCTGTCCACGGCGGTGGCCGGGCTGGCCGCCGCCCACGCGCTCGCCTTCCTCGACGGCCAGCTGCCGGCCTCCACGGGATCCCGCTGGGAGGCGGCCCTGCCCACCCTCCACTGGGAGTCCGCTCCGGTCCGCCCGCACCCCGACTGCCCCTGCGGGGCGGCCTCGGAGTCCATGGAGCGGCTCCGGCCGGCGGGTCAGGCCCCCCTGAGAGGATCGGGAGCGAGCCCGCCGGGAGGGCCGTGACAGGATGCTTCGGGACCGAGAGTTCTGCCGAACCGCCGCTTGCGGCGCAGCTGTCTGGGATTTGGAGGGGCGCATGTCTGATCTTCCCCGGAAGGCGGTCACCCGTACCGTCAAGCTGGCCGCGCTGCCACTCGGCATCGCGGGTCGGGTCACATGGGGGCTGGGCAAGCGGATCGGGGGCAAGTCGGCGGAGATCGTGGCGCGCGAGCTCCAGCAGCGCACCGCCGAGCAGTTGTTCCGGACCCTGGGTGAACTGAAGGGCGGTGCGATGAAGTTCGGGCAGGCCCTGTCGGTCTTCGAGTCGGCGCTGCCCGAGGAGGTCGCGGGGCCCTACCGGGCGGCGCTGACCAAGCTCCAGGAGGCGGCTCCGCCGCTGCCGACATCGACGGTGCATCAGGTGCTGGCAGACCGTCTCGGTGCGGACTGGCGGGAGCTGTTCGAGGAGTTCGAGGACAAGCCGGCCGCGGCCGCCTCGATCGGACAGGTACACCGGGCGGTGTGGCACGACGGCCGGCAGGTAGCGGTCAAGGTCCAGTACCCGGGGGCCGGGGAGGCTCTGCTGTCGGACCTGAAGCAGCTGGGCCGGTTCGCGGGGCTGCTGGGTCCGCTGGTCCCCGGCATGGACATCAAGCCGCTGATCAAGGAGTTGCGCGACCGGGTGTCGGAGGAGCTCGACTACGAGCTGGAGGCCGAGGCCCAGCGGACGCATGCGGACGCCTTCGTGGACGACCCCGATGTGATCGTCCCTGATGTGGTGCACCAGGGCGACCAGGTGCTCGTGACCGAGTGGCTGGACGGGACCCCGCTGTCGGAGGTGATCGCCGACGGCACCGAGGAGGAGCGCGACCGCGCCGGGCAGCTGCTGGCCCGGTTCCTCTTCTCCGGCCCCGCCCGCACCGGGCTGCTGCACGCCGACCCTCACCCGGGCAACTTCCGGCTGATACCGGGTGCGGACGGCCGGATGCGGCTGGGCGTGCTGGACTTCGGCACGGTCGACCGGCTTCCCGGCGGCTGGCCCAAGCCCATCGGCAGGTCCTTGCGGATGACGCTGGACGGCGATGCCGAGGGGGTCTACGGCCACCTGTGCGCCGAGGGGTTCGTGAAGGAATCCGTCGAGCTGGACCCGGACGCCGTGCTGGACTACCTGAAGCCGATCATCGAGCCCGCGGAGGCGGAGGAGTTCACCTTCACCCGGCCGTGGCTGCGCGGTCAGGCGGCGCGGATCGCCGATCCCCGCTCCCCCGCGCACCAGTTGGGCCGGCAGATCAACCTGCCGCCTTCGTACCTGCTGATCCACCGGGTGACGCTGAGCACCATCGGGGTGCTGTGCCAGCTGGGGGCGACGGTGCGGCTGCGCGAGGAACTGGACACCTGGCTGCCCGGGTTCACCTCCGCCGAGTGAGGTCCCAGGGGGTGTCCCGCCCCCGGGGAGATCACCACCAGGAGGAGTCGAGCCTGCCTTCGATCGCCCTGAGGTTGGCGCGGGCGCATTCGACGCAGAAGTACTCTCTGGTCCCGTTCTCCACCGAACAGGTCCAGGTGGGCGGGACTCCGCCGGGGGACTGTGTGCCGCAGCGCGCGCAGACGACGACGGGCTGGGCCTCGGATCCCGACGGGTCGGGCTGGGGTGTCGGCTGGTCCACCTGCCGACGATACCTCCGGCAGGAGTGCACGGCCCTGCGCAACGCACCGGGGGGACCGGTCCGTTCGGACCGGTCCCCCCGGAATGCTGCTTTCAGCTCTTAGTGCATGACGGCCATGGCCAGCGCACGCCGGGCGCGCATCGAGACGCGCTCGGCTCGCCGCTGCATGCGGCGGGCGGCGACCAGGCGCACGGCGTGACGCTCGGCGTCCACCTCACGCATGAGCTCGTCCATATGGGCACGAGCCAGGGCTTCTGGGATGAGTTGCATTTCGCGGGTCCTGTTCTGACGCGAGGTGATCGCGCCGGTGGTGATGAAGTCTGCGTGGGCGGCGCCGTGGGGCTGCTCGCTCGTGGTGTGGGCGGTCATGAGGGCCTGCTTCAGGGGGTCGTGCGTCAGGGGGCGGTCGATGGTTCCGATGGCGGTCATGCCGAGACAACCGGGTTCTTGCGCGGACGGCCACGGGGACGCTTCCGGGCTACGACGACACCCTGGACGAAGAGCTCGCCACCCCAGACACCCCAGGGCTCGCGGCGCTCGACCGCTCCGGCGAGGCAGGCCTCGACCAGCGGGCAGGTGCGGCAGAGGGACTTGGCGTACTCGACGTCGGCCGGGGACTCGGCGAAGAAGACCTCGGGGTCGAAGGTACGGCAGGGAACCGGGACGCCCAGGTTCTCGATGGCGTCGTCGAGCGCGGTCAGCGCGGTGAGCGGGGTCAAGGTGTGGTCCTCCGGGACTGCGGGCGGGGAGATCGTCTGGGTCTGAGGTACGGACGGGGCGTGCGCTTCGAGTTGCACGGTGTTTTCTTCCTCGTCTTGTTCGGCTAGTCGTTCCGGCCGGTCGGCCGGGTTCGGCTGGTACCTGGTTCTGCCAGTCCCGAGGCCCCTTCTCTGTCGTAGCCCCCGGTCGGGGACAAACAGAAGGGCCGCGGATCCCGGGTGGGGTTCCGCGGCCCTGAAGGCGCCGGCCTGATCATGCGATCAGGCTGGATCACTCCAGGGTTCGAGCCCACGGAAGGCCCACATCAGGTGGTGCTGCTGCTTCGTCTGCTTCTTCAGGGATCCGGCACCGGCCGCGGCGGCGAATCCATAGGCGCCATGCGCCTGCGCTTCTGCTGCCAGTACTGCCACCGGTGCCTGGGTCGGTCGCTCATTGCGCTCGCTGACCGCAAGGGTCGCGAGCAGGGCGGGGCGGTCGGCGGAAATCGCGGACGCACCGGCACCCAGAGCAGAGACGGAACCGAGCAGGCAGGAGGCATCGACCGAGCGATCGGTCATCTTGGTGAAGGTCATGAAGCTGGTCACTGGTCTCGCCTCCTCTCGGCGTCTCGGGGACCCGGCCCGAGGGCCTGTCCCATACGTATTCGGATAAGTACAGCACGGATCCAGGGCTTCGGAGAAGCCACCGTTTCCGTTGCTAAGAACCTATGGGTCTTCGCTGGGCATGTGCAAACTATTTTTCCGACGAGTTTCTACGCGTCGTCAGAATCCTCACCCCCAGGGTCCTGACCTGCACAGATGGCCAGGACATCGGCTCCGTACCGGTCAAGCTTACGAGCACCCACTCCGGAGATCATCGCGAGCTCCCCCGCCTCGGAGGGCGCGGCCTCCGCGATCGCCATCAGCGTCTTGTCCGTGAAGACGCAGTAGGCGGGCAGGCCCTGCTCCTTCGACTGGGCGGCTCGCCAGTCCCGCAGCCGCTCGTAGAGACCCTCGTCCATGTCGGACGGACAGTCCTCGCAGCGCATCAGCTTCAGCTCGCCGGCCTCGGTCAGCGTCCTGCCGCAGACCCGGCAGAGCACCGGGCCGCGGCGGCCGCGCGGCCGCGGCGGCCGCTCGCCCGCGGAGCCCGGCCGGTTCCCCGGGGCCGCGGAGCCCGGCCGCAGGCCGTTCAGGAAGCGGCTGGGGCGTCGGGAGGCCCTTCCCCCGGGGGCGCGCGAGAGCGCCCAGGAGAGGGTCAGGTGCAGCCGGGCCCGGGTGACGCCGACGTAGAGCAGCCGGCGCTCCTCCTCGACCTGGTCGTCGGTCTTGGCGTAGGTGATCGGCAGCATGCCGTCGGTGAGACCGACGAGGAACACCGCGTCCCACTCCAGGCCCTTCGCCGCGTGCAGCGAGGCCAGGGTTACGCCCTGGACGGTCGGGGCGTGCTGGGCGGCCCTGCGCTCGTCCAGCTCGACCGTGAGGTCCGCCAGGGTGGCCCCGGGCCGGGTGCGGGCGAAGTCCTCGGCGAGCCGGAGCAGCGCGGCCACCGACTCCCACTGGTCGCGCACGGCGCCGGAGCCGGCGGGCGGCTCGGTGGTCCAGCCGGTGGAGCTGAGCACCGCCCGGACCTGGGAGCCCAGGTCGACGATGTCCTCCAGCAGCGGGTCGTTCCCGCCGGAACGGGCCGCTCCGCGCAGGGCGAGGATGGCCTTCTGGACCTCCTGCCGCTCGAAGAAGCGCTCGGCGCCGCGCAGCTGATACGGAACCCCGACGTCGGCGAGGGCCTGCTCGTAGACCTCGGACTGGGCGTTGATGCGGAAGAGCACGGCGATCTCGCCCGCCGGGACGCCCGCGGCGATCAGGTCACGGATGCGGCGGGCCACGCCCTCGGCCTCGGCGGGCTCGTCGGTGTACTCCGCGTACACCGGGTCGGGGCCGGACTCGCGCTGGGAGACCAGCTCCAGGCGGTGCTCGGCGGCCCGCCCCTTGGCCTGGTTCAGGAGGCCGTTGGCGAGGTGCACCACCTGGGGGGTGGAGCGGTAGTCGCGGACCAGCTTGACCACGGTGGCCTGCGGGTAGCGCGTGCGGAAGTTCAGCAGGTGGTCGGGGGTGGCGCCGGTGAAGGAGTAGATGGTCTGGCTGGCGTCGCCGACGACGCAGAGGCTGTCGCGCTCGCCGAGCCACAGGTCGAGCAGCCGCTGCTGGAGCGGGCTGACGTCCTGGTACTCGTCGACGACGAAGTGCTGGTACTGGGTGCGGATCTGCTCGGCGATGTCGTGGCGGTCCTGGAGGATGCCGACCGTCAGGAGCAGCACGTCCTCGAAGTCGATCATTCCGCGGTCGCGCTTGAGCTGTTCGTACGTCCCGTAGATCTGGGCGATCTCGGCCATGTCCCGGGGTGCCTCGCGGCCCGCCTTGAGGGCGGCCGCCGGATAGTCGGCGGGCACCGTCTGGGTGACCTTGGCCCACTCGATCTCGCCGGTGACGTCGCGCAGCTCGCCGCGGTCGAGCCGGATGCGGCAGCGGGCGCCGGCCTCGGCGACGAACTGGACCTTGCGTTCGAGCAGCCGGGGCACGTCCCCGCCGACGGCCTTGGGCCAGAAGTACTGGAGCTGGCGCAGGGCGGCGGAGTGGAAGGTCCGGGCCTGGACGCCGCCCGCGCCGAGCGCGCGCAGCCGGCCGCGCATCTCGCCGGCGGCCCGGTTCGTGAAGGTGACGGCGAGCACGCTGGCCGGCATGAGCTGGCCCGACCGGACCCCGTAGGCGATCCGGTGGGTGATCGCACGGGTCTTGCCCGTACCGGCTCCGGCCAGCACGCACACCGGTCCGCGCAGGCTCGTCGCGACCTCGCGCTGCTCCGGGTCGAGGCCCTGGAGCACCGCGTCGGCCGAGTCCGCTGCGGCGGTGAAGGATGAGGAGTGCGTTGCTGCTGTCACTCCGCCATGCTGCCAGGTCTCGTGAGCCGGGCGGGAAATCTGTCCACAGGCATCACAGATACGTCATATCAGTCACACCGGCGGTGTGGACGTGCACGCACGGGAATGGCCGCGGAATCGCGTACGTTCGAGTACTCGGACCACCGAGCCTTCACGAAGGAGAGCGCAGCATGCAGGAGACGGGCACCGTCACGATGTACAGCACGACCTGGTGCGGCTACTGCCGTCGGCTGAAGACCCAGCTGGACCGGGAAGGCATCGCGTACAACGAGATCAACATCGAGCTCGACCCGGAGTCCGCGGCGTTCGTCGAGAAGGCCAACGGCGGGAACCAGACCGTGCCCACCGTGCTCGTGACGTCCGCCGCCGGCAACGAGTCCGTCATGACCAACCCGAGCCTCGCCCAGGTCAAGCAGGCCCTCGCCGTCTGAGCGGCTCCCGCGTCCGCGGAAGGCCCCCGCCCTCCCGGGCGGGGGCCTTCCGCGGTCACGGAGTGACGAACGTTACGCCGCGGCCTTCGGCAGCGGCTCGCCGTACCAGAGCTCGACCAGCCGCGCGGCGATGGAGATGCCCGACGGGGGCAGCACCTCGCCCGACTCGAACGCCGCGCGCAGCTCGTCCCGGGAGAACCAGCGGGCCTCCTGGATCTCCTCGCCGTCCACGGTGATCTCGGAGCTGGTGGCGCGGGCGTTGAAGCCCAGCATCAGGCTGTAGGGGAAGGGCCACGGCTGGCTGGCCACGTACTCGACCTGTCCGACCCTGACGCCCGCCTCCTCCCACACCTCGCGGACGACGGACTGCTCGATCGACTCCCCCGGCTCGACGAACCCGGCGAGCGTCGAGAAGCGGCCCTCCGGCCAGTGCACCTGGCGGCCCAGCAGCGCGCGGTCGTACTCGTCGGTGACCAGCATGATCACGGCCGGGTCGGTGCGGGGGTAGTGCTCGGCGCCGCATCCCGGGCAGCGCCGGATGTGCCCGGCCGCCGCGACGACCGTGCGATCCCCGCAGCGGGAGCAGAAGCGGTGCATCCGCTGCCAGTTCTCCAGCGCCACCGCGTTGACCATCAGTCCGGCGTCGCGGTCGTTCAGCAGCAGTCCGGCCTCGCGCAGGCCGGCCGGGCGGGCCGACTGGTCCATGCGGCCGGGCAGCGCGTCCTTCTGCAGCGCGAAGTACCGTACGCCGTCCTCGTCCGTGCCCAGGAAGTAGCGGTGGGTCTCGGTGACCGGGGCCTCGAAGGCCGGGGTCATCACGATGCCGGTGCCGCCGTCGGGGGTGTCGTCGATCAGGACCTGGCCGCCGGAGACGACGAAGACGCGGGTCGTCGGGTGGCTCCAGGCGGCGGCGAGCCATGCCTCGTCGAGGCGGTGGTGCGCGGAACGGTCGATGCCGCTGGGCGCGGTGAGCGACAGAGGCCGCTCGGTATGGGTGCTCACTGGTACTTCCAACTCCCCCGGTGGTGGGACAGGCAGGCTCGGTACGACAGGTGTGTGCGCCGGGTCAGGCGGGTGTGCGGGGCGTGCGGTGGGCGTGGAGTCCGGCGGCCAGGTCCCCCCAGAGGTAGGCGGCCGTCTCGACGCCCTTGAGCAGCAGGTCCAGCTCGACCTTCTCGTTCGGTGCGTGCCAGCCGTCGGACGGCACCGAGATGCCGAGGAACAGCACGGGCGCACCCAGGACGTCCTGGAGGTCGGCGGCGGGTCCGGATCCTCCCTCGCGGGTGAAGCGGATCTTCTGGCCGAAGGCGCGACCCATGGACCGGACGACGGCCTGCAGGGCCGGGTGGTCCAGCGGGGTCAGGCACGGGCGGGTCGGTGCGCCGAAGGTTGTGCAGTGGCGGATGCCGTCCGGGATCCGGGCCGCGACCCATTCCCTGACGGCCGCCTCGACCTCGTACGGGTCCTGTCCGGAGACCAGGCGGAACGACAGCTTCACGTGGGCGGAGGAGGGCACGATGGTCTTCCCGCCGGGGCCCTGGTAGCCGCCGCCGATGCCGTTGACCTCGGCCGTCGGTCGGGCCCAGACGCGCTCCAGGGTGCTGTACCCGGCCTCGCCGGCGGCCGCGTGGGACTTGGCCGTGCGCAGCCACTCGGACTCGTCGAACGGCAGCTCGGCGATGAGCGCGCGCTCGGCGTCGGTGAGTTCGGTGATGCCGTCGTAGAAGCCGGGGACGGTGACGCGGCCTTCGTCGTCGTGCAGGGCGGCGACCAGGCGGGCGGCGGCGGTGGCCGGATTGGGCACGGCTCCGCCGAAGGCGCCGGAATGGATGTCCTGGTCGGGGCCGTGCAGGTCGATCTCGCAGTCGGCGACGCCGCGCATGCCGGTGCAGACGGTGGGGGTGGTCTCGGACCACATGCCGGTGTCGGAGACGATCACGACATCGGCGGCGAGTTCGCCGGCGCGGCTCTCGACGAGCTCGCGGAAGTGGGCGGAGCCGGACTCCTCCTCGCCCTCGACGATCAGCTTGAGGTGCACGGCGGGGGCAGCGGCTCCGGTGGCCGCCAGGTGTGCCCGCACGCCCAGCGTGTGGAAGAACACCTGGCCCTTGTCGTCGGCGGCGCCGCGCGCGTACATCCGGCCGTCGCGGACCACCGGCTCGAACGGGTCGGTGTCCCAGCCGTCGGCGAGGGCGGCGGGCTGCACGTCGTGGTGGCCGTACACGAGGACGGTCGGGGCGTCGGGGTCCTCGCTCGGCCAGTGCGCGTAGACGGCGGGAGCGCCGTCGGTCTCCCAGACCTCGGCGACCGGGAACCCGGTCTCCTTGAGCTTCCCCGCGAGCCATTCGGCGCTGCGGCGTACGTCGTCCGCGTGCTCGGGCTGGGCCGAGACGGAGGGGATGCGCAGCCACTCGGCGAGGTCGTCGAGGAACGCGGCGCGGTGGGTGTCGATGTACGTGCGGACGACGCTGTCCGGCTGGGTGTCGCTCATGCCCCGAGCCTAGCCGTCCGCCCGGTGGTCACCGTCGGGGCCCGATTCGCCTTGGAGGATCCGCTCAAGGCGGGCCCTGCCGGGGAGGTTGCGGGGGCGGATCACACGGCCGCTGCGGACGTGCAGGAAAGCGGCGGTGACCCGGTCGAGCGGGGTGTTCGTGGCCTCGGCCCAGGCCAGGCGGTAGACGGCGAGCTGGAGCGGATCGGCCTCGGTGGTCCGGCCGGTCTTCCAGTCGACGATCTCGTAGGCGTCGTCGCCGTTGCCGTCGGTGGTCTTGTAGACGGCGTCGATACGGCCGCGGATGACGCGGCCGGCGAGGGTGAGCTGGACCGGGGCCTCCATGCGGTGGGGCGGGCGGTCGGCGTACGGGCTGCGTTCGAAGGCGGCCTTGAGGGCGTCGAGGTCGGCCTCGTCGGCGATGTCGTGGCCGGAGCCGGATCCGGCGGCGCCGGGGAGGTCGGCGACGGGGTCGAGGACGTCGAGGAAGGGCAGCGGGAGCTCGTCGAAGCGGGACTCGACCCAGGCGTGGAAGCGGGTGCCCTGGCGGGCCGCGGGCTGCGGGGGCTTGGGCATGGGGCGGGCGAGGTCGCGTACGAAGCCCTGCTCGTCGGCGGCGAGCCGGAGCAGCTGGCTGGCGGAGAGGGCGGGGGGCAGCTCCACGTCGCGGACGGCCGACCGGGCACGGCGGAGCTCGCCCTCCAGGGCGTCGAGGTCCCGGTCCCAGGAGGCGATCGCCCGGGCCTCCTCGGGCGTGAGCCGCGCCCCGCCGGCGAGGCCGGGCACACCGGGCCGCGGCACGGAGTGCGGCTGCGCCGCGGGGACGGCGGGCTGCGCCGCGGGGTCCCCGGCCCGGGTCTCCTCCGCCCAGGCCTCGTCCGCCCAGGCCTCGTCCGCCCAGGCCTCGTCCGCCCAGGCCTCGTCCGCCCAGGCCTCGTCGGCCCAGGTGCCGCGCGCCGGGACGGCTCCGCCCGGCGCGGGGTACGGCTCTGCCGGGCGGGGCTCGCCGCCCCCGAGGGCGGGGCCACCCTGCGGGTCGGCCGGGAAGGCGGGTGTACGCGCGCCGGAGCGCGGCTGCGCCGCCGGGTCGGCGGCCCAGGCCTCGTCGGCCCACGAGCCGCGCGCCCGGGGCACGGCGCGCCGGCCGCCGGCGCGGGGGCTCGGGCCTGCGGCCCGGTCGGCGCCGCCCCCGAAGTCGTCGGCCCGGGCCGTGGCGGCGGGGGGCGCCGCCGTGTCGGCGGCTCGCGCGCGACCCGCCGCTCCGGGCGCGGCAGGGCCGCCCGTGCGGTCGGGGGCGCCGCCCGGCGTGGCGGCGCCGTCACCCCGGAGGGCGTCGGTGTCCCCGTACTCGGCCGAGGCCGGTGCGTTGCGGTCCGGAGCCGTTCCGCCCGGCGCGGCCGGGTCGGCCGCGGGGGCCCCGTCGGATACGGAACCGGCAGGCGCCGCAGGCGGCCCCGCCCGTTGCCCGGTGCCGACCGGGTCGCCCGCAAGGGCGCCGGCGCCCCAAGCCTCGGCGGGGCCGGGGACTGCTTCGCCCCGGGGCGAAGCGGACGGCGCGTCGGCCTGCGGCTCCCCGCCGGGGGCCGGGACCGCTCCGGCGGGCGCGCCGGGAAGGGCCGCGGGCGGCTGCGCCGGGTGCGGGAGGGATGCCGGGCCGCCCCACAGGGGGGCGTCGTCCTCGCCCTCGGCCGGGCCGGGGCCGGCAGGCGCCGCGGAGGCGTCCCCTTCGGGGCCCCAGCCCTCGGCCGGGTCGAGGTCGGGCTGCGGCCAGGGGTCGGCGGGCCAGGGCTCGTCGTCGTAGGCGGGGTCCTCGCAGTCCGGTGGCCAGAGGTGGGCGTCGTCCTGGTCCGGCGGGGGCGGGGCCGCCAGATAGGACTCCACCAGGGCGGCCGTCGCGCGGCGCAGGGCGAGGGAGTGCGGGTCGAGCGGCAGCGGCCAGGAGTGGTCGGCCGCGGACTCCCCCGCGAGGGCCGGATTCTCGGCGGACGGTTCGGGCTCGTCCGCCCAGGCCTCGATCTCACCGAAACCGGCCGCGCAGTGCTCGTACAGGGCGGTGAGGAACTCCGACGGGCCGCGGCGCCTCTTCTGGGTCGGGCCCCACCAGTGGCCCGAGGCCAGCAGCAGGGACCGCGGGCGGGTGAAGGTCACGTAGCCCAGGCGCAGCTCCTCCACCGACTTGTGGTGCTTGAGGGCGGCCTTGAAGGACTTCAGGCCGGCGGAGGTCCAGGCCGGGTCCGCGGGCAGGGTGGGGGCGTCGCCGCGCAGCGCGTACGGGAGGACCTTCGCGTACGAGGTCCAGGCCTCCGGTGCCTTCTCCTTCGGAAAGGACCCCGCGCACAGGTCCGGGACCACCACGACGTCCCACTCCAGGCCCTTGGACTTGTGGGCGGTGAGGACCTTCACCGTGTTCTCGCCGCCCGGCAGGGCGTGGTCGAGGCCCTTCTCGTACTGGGCGGCCGTGCGCAGGAACGCCAGGAAGGCCAGCAGCGTGGCCTCCCCGTCGAGCGCGGCGAAACCGGCGGCGACGTCCATGAAGTTCGACAGGGTCTCGCGCCGGCGGGCCGCAAGCGCGTGCGGGGACGCGGACAGTTCCACTTCGAGGCCGGTGGCGGACAGCACCCGGTGCAGGACGTCCATCAGCGGGTCGGCGAGCGACCGGCGCAGGTCGCGGAGCTCCTGCGCGAGGTGCGCGAAGCGGACCCGGGCCTCGGGGGAGAACGGGAGGTCGTCCGGGGTCTGGCCGGCGCCGTCGAGGAAGGTCTCCAGGGCGTCGGCGAGGGACACGATCTCGGCCGGGTCCACGCCCTCCACGGCCGCCGCGAGCCGTTCGTCGGGGTCGGCCCCGGCCGGCGTGCGGGCCACCAGGAGCCGCGCCCGGCGGCCCAGCAGCGCCAGGTCGCGCGCGCCGATCCGCCAGCGGGGGCCGATGAGGAGCCGGACGAGGGAGGCGTTGGCACCCGGGTCCTGGAGGACCTCGCAGACGGCGACGAGGTCCGCGACCTCGGGAAGGTGCAGCAGCCCGGACAGGCCGACGACCTCCACCGGGACGTCCCGGTCCACCAGCACGGCCTGGATCTGCGCGAAGTCCCCGGCGGACCGGCACAGGACGGCGATCTCGCGCGGCTCCGTACCCGTGCGCACCAGGTGGGCGACGGAGTCGGCGACCCAGTCGAGCTCCTGGGCGTGCGTCTCCAGGAGGGCGCAGCGGACCTGCCCGGCGCCCTCGGCGCCCGGCGCCGGACGCAGCGCCTCCACTCCCTCGTGCATGGCGCGCAGCGGGGCGGCCAGGTCGTTGGCCAGGTTCAGGAGGCGGCCGCCGCTGCGTCGGTTCTCGCTGAGGGAGAGCCGGGTGGCGGGGGTGCCGTCGGCGTGCGGGAAGTGCTCGGGGAAGTCGTCGAGGTTGGCCACGGAGGCCCCGCGCCAGCCGTAGATCGCCTGGCAGGGGTCGCCGACGGCGGTGACGGCGTGGCCGGTGCCCGCGCCGAACAGGCCGGACAGCAGCAGCCGCTGGGCGACCGAGGTGTCCTGGTACTCGTCGAGCAGGACCACCCGGAACTCCTCGCGCAGCAGCGCGCCCACCTCGGGCCGGGTGGTGGCGAGCTGCGCGGAGAGGGCTATCTGGTCGCTGAAGTCGAAGAGGTCGCGGGAGCGTTTGGCGGCGCGGTAGCGGCCGACGAGCTCCAGCAGTTCGAGGCGGCCGCGCATGGCCTCGGGGACCTTGCGCAGGTCCTCGTTGGTGAGGCGGGTGCCGGCGAGCACGTCCAGCAGCGCGGTGTCGTGGAGGCGCAGGCTCTGGGGGTCGACCAGGTGCTCGGAGAGTTCCGCGTCGAGCGCGAGGAGGTCGCCGACGAGGTCGGGGACGGACTTGGTGAGCGAGGGGTACGGGCCGGGGGCGTCGCGCAGCACCTTCGCGGCGAGCTGGAAGCGGGTGGCGTCGGCGAGGAGCCGGGAGCTGGGCTCCAGGCCGATGCGCAGGCCGTGGTCCTTGAGGAGCTGGCCGGCGAAGGCGTGGTACGTGGAGATGCGCGGCTCCCCGCCGGCCGCGGCGGCGTCGGCCGGGGAGGGGTCGGGGTCGGTGATGCCGGCCCGCGCCAGGGCGGTGCGTACGCGCTCGGACAGCTCACCGGCGGCCTTGTTGGTGAAGGTGAGGCCGAGGACCTGCTCGGGCGCGACCGTGCCGGTGCCGACGAGCCAGACCACGCGGGCGGCCATGACGGTGGTCTTGCCGGATCCGGCACCGGCGACGATCACCTGCGGGGCGGGCGGAGCGGTGACGCAGGCCATCTGTTCGGGCGTGAAAGGGATCCCGAGGAGCTCTTTCAGCTGCTCGGGATCGGTCAGTACGGACGCACGCGCGGACACGTAAAAAGGCTAGCCGCCCCCACCGACAACCCCGACCGCCCGACCGGCAGGCCGGCAGGCCGGCAGGCCGGCAGGCCGGCAGACCGCCCGCCCCGAGGTCACTCGACGGTCTGGCGGCCCTCCGGGCGGGCGCTGCACGAGCTGCGGAAGGAGCAGTGGTCGCAGTGGCGGCCGGCGGCGGGCGCGAACCGCTCGTCCAGCACCCGCCCGGCGGCGGTCGCGAGCAGATCGCCGACCCACTCCCCGTCGAGCGGCTCCTGGGCCTGGACCTTGGGGACCGTTTCACCGCCGTCGCGGATCGCGGCGCCCTGGCGGAGCTGGACGAGCTCTGCACCGCCGGGTTCGGGGCGCCGTCCGTCGAAGACCTCGTCGACGGCGCCCTCGCGGACGGCGAGCTGGTAGACGGCGAGCTGGGGGTGGCGGGCGACCTCGTCCTTGGTGGGCGCGGACTTCCCGGTCTTGAAATCGACGACGTACGCACGGCCCTGCGGGTCCGCCTCGACCCGGTCCATGGAGCCGCGGATGCGGACGGCTACGTCGCCGGCTTCGAGCGTGACGTCGAACTCGTGCTCCGTGGCCACGGCCTGCCGGCCCCCGCGGTCGGTGGTGTGCCAGCGCAGGAACCGTTCGAGGGCGGCGCGGGCGTTCTCCTTCTCCTGGGCCGACTTCCAGGGGGCGTCGAAGGCGAGGGCGTCCCAGACCGAGTCGAGGCGTTCCATGAGGACGGCCAGGTCGGCGGGGGTGCGGCCGGAGGCGACCTCGTCGGCGAGGACGTGGACGACGTTGCCGAAGCCCTGGGCGGCGGTGGACGGTGCGTCGGCCTTGACCTCGCGGCCGAGGAACCACTGGAGGGAGCAGGTGTTGGCGAGCTGGTCCAGGGCACTGCCGGAGAGGGCGAGGGGCCGGTCCCGGTCGCGGAGCGGGACGCTGCTGCGGGTGGGCTCGTACAGGCCCCACCAGCGCTGCGGGTGCGCGGCGGGGACCAGGGGGCGGTCCTCGTCGTCGGTGAGCGCGGCGAGGCGGGCGAGGCGGCGGGCGGCCGCGTCGCGCAGGGCGGGCGAGGCGTCCGGGTCGACGGTGGTGGCGCGCAGCTCGGCGACGAGAGCGGGGACGGCGAGGGGGCGGCGGGGCCGGCCGGTGACGTCCTTCGGGGTGACGCCGAGCTCGGTGAGCAGGCGGGAGGGCTGGTCGCCGTCCTCGGCGGGGGCCTTGACGGCGGTGACGACGAGACGGTCGCGGGCGCGGGTGGCGGCGACGTAGAAGAGGCGGCGCTCCTCGGCGAGGAGGGCGCCGGGAGTGAGGGGCTCGGCGAGGCCGTCGCGGCCGATGCGGTCGGCCTCCAGGAGGGAGCCGCGGCGGCGCAGGTCGGGCCACAGGCCCTCCTGGACACCCGCGACGACGACCAGGGACCACTCCAGGCCCTTGGAGCGGTGGGCGGTCATCAGTCGGACGGCGTCGGGGCGGGTGGTGCGGGCCGTCAACGTGTCGGCGGCGATGTCCTCCGCCTCCAGTTGTTCGAGGAAGTTGAGCGCGCCGCTGCCGCCGGTGCGCTCCTCGGCGCGGGCGGCGGTGTCGAAGAGGGCGCAGACGGCGTCGAGGTCGCGGTCGGCGTTGCGGCCGGCCGCGCCGCCGCGGCGGGCCTGGCGTTCCAGCCGGTCGGGCCAGGGGGTGCCGTCCCAGAGGATCCACAGGGCCTCTTCGGCAGTGCCGCCGCCCTGGAGGAGCTCGCGGGCCTTGCGCAGGAGCAGCCCGAGGCGCTGCGCGCCGCGGGCGTAGGCGGGGTCGTGCGCGGTGAGGCGCTCGGGCTCGGCGAGGGCGCGGGCGAGCAGGACGTCGGAGGGCGCGGGCACCTTGACGCCGGCGGCGCGCTCCTCGTCACGCAGGGCGCGGCCGAGCCGCCGCAGGTCGGCGGCGTCCATGCCGCCGAGGGGGGAGGCGAGCAGGGTGAGCGCAGCCTCGACGCCTCCGGCGGGGCCGCCGGACTCCCCGGAACCCACCCCCGCCCCCTGCCCTGCCCCCGCATCGCCTTCGGTGTGGACACCGTCGCGGGCGAGGCCTGCGGCCTGCGGGTGGGCGGCGGTGGCGGGGTCCGCCTCCGGGCTGGATGGCTCGATGGCAGCGGCGGGCCGCGCCGCGACCGAGGCGCCTTCCCGCGCACCGGGCTCGCCGAGGGCGGCCGACGGGCCGGCCTCGGCGGGGGCCGCCGCACCACCCGCGGCGGGCAGCACGGGGCCCGCGGCCGGGTCCGCGTCCGCGCGGTCGGTCTGCGCACCGGGCTCGCCTGCGGCGCCGGCCGTGCCCGGGGCCGGCTCCGCGGGGTCGGCCTGCGCGCCGGGCCCGCCCATGGCAGGGGGGAGGGATGCGGGCTCCGCGTCGGTGGCGCGGGTCGGGCCGGACTCGTCTGCGGGCGGCCAGGTGGCCGTGAGGCGGAGGGCGGTCAGGAGGGGGGAGACCGCTGGTTCGTGGCGGAGGGGGGTGTCCGTACCGTCCGTTTCGACCGGGACTCCCGCCGCGATCAGGGCTCGGCGCATCTGGGGGAGGGTGCGGCCGCCGGCGCGGACCAGGACGGCCATGTCCTGCCAGGGCACCCCGTCCTCCAGGTGGGCCCGGCGCAGGATGTCGGCGATGTTGTCCAGCTCGGCGCCGGCCGTCGGGTACGTGAAGACCTCCACCCGGCCGCCCTCCCGCGTGGCCCGCAGGTCACGGTGCGCGCGGACCGCTGCCGCGGGGAGGCGGGGCAGCGGCATGCGGGTCGTGAGGAGGCGGGTCGCCTGCAGGAGGGCGGCGCCCGAGCGGCGGCCCACCGTCAGGGCCCTGACCTGCGCGCCCGGGAAGGCGGACTCGAAGTCCAGCACGTTGTTGATGTCGGCCCCGCGGAAGGCGTAGATCGACTGGTCCGGGTCGCCGAAGGCGACGAGCGTCCCGCCGCGCCCGTTCAGGGCCCGCAGCAGCCGCAGCTGCGAGGCGTCCGTGTCCTGGTACTCGTCCACGAAGATCGCGTCGTAGGCGGAGGCCAGCGACGGCGTGCGCTCGGCGAGGAGCACCGCGCGGTGCAGGAGCTCGGCGTAGTCCAGCGTCCCCTGCATGTCGAGGACGTCCAGGTACTCGGAGAGGAAGGCGGCCGCCGCCTTCCAGTCGGGGCGGCCGATGCGGTCCGCGAAGGAGGCGAGGGCCTGCGGGCCGAGGCCCAGCTCGCGGGCGCGGGCGAGGACCGCCCGGACCTCGTCGGCGAACCCGCGCGTGGTCAGCGCGGCCCGCAGGTCGTCGGGCCAGCGGATCGAGCGGATCCGGCGCTGGCCCTCCAGGAGGGTGCGGACCATCACGTCCTGCTCGGGGCCGGACAGCAGCCGCAGCGGGTCGGCGAAGAGGTCGGTGTCCTGGTGGGCGCGGACCAGGCCGTAGCAGAAGGAGTGGAAGGTGGTGGCCTGCGGGGCGCGGGCACCGCCCAGCCTCAGGGCGGCCCGGTCGCGCAGTTCCACCGCCGCCTTGCGGCTGAAGGTGAGGATGAGGATCCGGGAGGGGTCCGTCCCCGCTTCCACGCGGGCGGCGACGGCCTCGACCAGCGTGGTCGTCTTCCCGGTGCCCGGTCCGGCCAGGACCAGGAGTGGTCCGCCGGGGTGGTCAACCACCGCCCGCTGCGCTGCGTCCAGCACAGGGGGATCCACCCGTTCCGGCCCGGTGCGCACGAGGCGGTACGCGTCGGGGGTCCGCGTACGCCGCCGTTCGGTGCGGTCGGAGGAAGAGGTGATCACGTGGGGTGCCGGTCCTGGTGGGTCTGCGGGGTGTGGCGGTGCTGCCGTGACGGCTCGCGCGGGAGCCGAGGCGGAAGCCGAAGAGGCAACGCTACGGCAACCCGCCGACGCCGCGCAGTCCCCCCGGGTACCCCGGACGGGCGTTCGCACCGTCGCCCGATCGCCCGCCCCGGCGCCGCATGGCGGAAGCTGTCAGGTGTGAGCCTCGTCGCGCCCGCCGTCCCTTCCGGGGTCCCGTCCGGGGTCCGGGTCCCCGTCCCAGCGCGCCCGGCGCATGTCCAGACGCGGCTCGCCGCCGGCCGTCAGGCGCAGCGGGGTGGCCTCCGTCCGGTAGTGCTCCAGGGCGCGCGCCTCGTGGCCGGGCAGCGGCATGCCGTCCGCCCGCACCACGCGCCACCAGGGCACGGCTCCCCCGTACAGGGCCATGACACGCCCGACTTGGCGCGGTCCCCCTTCGCCGAGCCATTCGGCGACGTCCCCGTATGTCATCACCCGGCCGGGCGGAATACGCTCGACGACCTCCAGTACGCGCTCCGCGTACGCGGGCAGCTCCTCACTCATTCAGCACATGGTGCAGTACCCCGGCCACCCGTCGGCGGAAGTTGTGGTTCCGGACCGGCGCGCACCCTGATGCCCCGGCGGCCCCTCGGTCCGTGCCACCATCTTCCGGGCGGTGACTGGTGATACGTGATCAAGAAGAGACGGATGTGACGACGAAGGAGCAGGGTGTGAGCCCTCCGGAAGGCGCGGCGGGGGACGACGGCGCGCGCCCTGACGACGGCCCCGCCTCCCGCCCGCAGAACCGCCCCCAGGACCTCGCGCCGGATCTGACGCGAGACGTGGCGCCGGACCCGGCACCGGACCCGGCGCCAGGTCTCGCGCACGGCGCGCACGGCCCCGCGGCCGGCCGCGCCCGCGGCGGCGAGGAGGACGCGGAGGCCCCGCACGGCCACGCCCCGACCGCCGCCGACCAGGTCGAGGTCGACGAACCGCTGCTCGCCGCCCGCGTGCACCGGCCGTCCGACCTGGTACGCCTCCTCGTCGGCCTCCTCGGCATCGCCGTGCTGTTCGGCATCGCCGCCTTCGCCCACGGCACCACGGTCGGCCTCGAGGAGGACATCAGCAAGGGCACCGGCCAGGCGCCGGACCTCCTGATCAAGGTCGCGGCGCTGGTCTCCAGCATCGCGGTGCTGCTGCTCCCCGTCGCCTTCGCCATCGAGCGGCTGATCAAACGCGACGGGCTGCGCATCGCCGACGGCGTGCTCGCCGCCGTCCTCGCGCACGGCGTCACCCTGGCCACCGACCTGTGGGTCTCCCAGGCCGCCCCCGACACCATCCAGGACGCCCTGACCCGTTCCGCGGGCGGCGGGGCCCTCACCGATCCCGTGCACGGCTACCTCGCGCCCGTGATCGCGTACATGACCGCGGTGGGCATGACCCGCAGGCCCCACTGGCGCGTCGCGCTCTGGGTCGTCCTGCTGCTCAACGCGCTCACCATGCTGGTCAACGGCTACACCACCCCCTTCTCGATCATCCTCACCGTGCTGATCGGCTGGAGCGTGGCCTACGGCACCCTCTACGCCGTCGGCTCCCCCAACGTGCGCCCCACCGGGCAGCACCTCCTCGCCGGGCTGCGCCGCGTCGGCTTCCAGCCGGTCAGCGCGATGCGCGCCGAGACGCCCGAGGGTCCCGAGGCGTCCGAGACCGGCGACCGCGGCCGGCGCTACCACGTCACCCTGGAGGACGGTCCTGCGCTCGACGTCACCGTCGTCGACCGGGAACAGCAGGCCCAGGGCTTCTTCTACCGGGTCTGGCGCCGGCTCACCCTGCGCGGCATCACCACCCGCCGCAGCCTGCAGTCGCTGCGCCAGGCCCTGGAGCAGGAGGCGCTCCTGGCGTACGCGGCCATCGCGGCCGGGGCGAACGCGCAGAAGCTGATCGCCACCTCCGAGCTGGGCCCGGACGCGGTGATGCTCGTGTACGAGCACCTGGGCGGCCGGACCCTGGACTCCCTGCCCGACGAGGAGATCACCGACGAGCTGAGCCGCAACGCCTGGGAGCAGGTGCGCGCCCTGCAGTCGCGGCGGATCGCCCACCGCAGGCTCACCGGGGACGCGCTCGTGGTGGATCGTTCCGGCAATGTCATCCTCACCGACCTGCGCGGCGGGGAGATCGCCGCCGGCGACCTGGTGCTCCGGATGGACGTCGCGCAGCTGCTGGCCACCCTCGGCCTGCGGGTCGGCGCGGAGCGCGCGGTGGCCTCGGCGGTGTCGGTGCTCGGCCCGGACACGGTGGCGGACTGCCTGCCGCTGCTCCAGCCGATCGCGCTGAGCCGTTCCACCCGGGCGACGCTGCGCAAGCTGGCCCGGGAGCGGGCCGAGCGGGAGCGGGAGGCCGTACTGGAGTCCTCGCGGGCGGCGAAGGCCGCGCGCGAGGCGGAGGCCGCGGCCTCCGCCGCCGCTGCCCCGACCTCGGCAGCGGCCGACCGCAAGGCCGAGAAGAGGGCGCTCGACGACGCCCTGGACGAGGCCCGCGAGGAGGACCTGCTCAGCCAGATCCGCCAACAGGTGCTGCTGATCCGCCCGCAGGCGCCGGTGGAGCCGGCCCGGCTGGAGCGGATCCGGCCGCGCACGCTGGTCTCGTTCATCGCCGGCGCCTTCGGCGCGTACTTCCTGCTGACGCAGCTCGCGCACGTCCCCCTCGCCGAGACCGTCGCGGACGCGGAGTGGGGCTGGGTCGGTGCGGCCCTGGCCTTCTCGGCGCTCAGCTACGTCGCGGCGGCCATGAGCCTGCTGGGCTTCGTGCCCGAGCGGGTGCCGTTCCTGCGGACCGTGGTCGCGCAGGTGGCGGGGTCCTTCGTGAAGCTGGTCGCGCCGGCGGCGGTCGGCGGTGTCGCCCTGAACACGCGCTTCCTGCAGCGGGCGGGGATCCGGCCGGGGCTCGCGGTGGCGAGCGTCGGCGCCTCGCAGCTGTTCGGTCTGGCCAGCCACATCCTGCTGCTGCTCTCCTTCGGCTATCTGACCGGGACCGAGAAGACCCCGGAGATGACCCCGTCCCGGACCGTCATCGCGGGTCTGCTGACGGTGGCGGTCCTGGTGCTGGTGGTGACGGCGGTGCCGTTCATGCGGAAGTTCGTGGTGACCCGGGTCCGGGCGCTGTTCGCGGGCGTGGTGCCGCGCATGCTGGACGTGCTCCAGCGGCCGAAGAAGCTGGTGACCGGCATCGGCGGGATGCTGCTGCTGACGGGCTGCTTCGTGATGTGCCTGGACGCGTCGATCCGGGCGTTCGGGGGCGGCGAGGCCATCAGCTACGCGAGCATCGCGGTGGTGTTCCTGGCGGGCAACGCACTCGGTTCGGCCGCGCCGACACCGGGCGGCATGGGCGCGGTGGAGGCCACCCTGACGCTGGGCCTGGTCGCGGCCGGGCTGGAGAAGGAGGTCGCGATCTCGGCGGTGCTGCTGTTCCGCCTGATGACGTTCTGGCTGCCGGTGCTGCCGGGGTGGATCTCGTTCAACTTCCTGACCCGCAAGGAGGCCATCTAGCCTCCGGCCGGGCCCGCCTCTTGCCTCCGGCTCGGGCTGCGGGGGCGCTGGTGCTGCGCCCCCAGCCTGGGTTTTCGCCCCTGCCGGGCGGGCCTGGCTGCACCCCCGACGGCGCTCCGCGCCGCGCCCGCCTCAAAACGCCGGCGGGGCGGGATTCGGCCGCTGCCGTCCCGCACCGCGAGGGCTGTACCTGTTGCCCCGCACAGCGGGCAGGTGGCCGCCCGGACCGACACCGATCCGCACGGTGATCACCGAGCTCCGCCCTGCGGTGGGGCCGCTGGGCGAGCCGGTCGCGGCGGGCGTGACCCGCTGGGACCAAGCTCCCGGCCTCGCGCTGTGCGGCGCCGCCTACGAGGGCATGGGGTACCGGCGTACGTGGCGGCGGGCCGCGCGGCGGCGCGGCCGCCCGGTCCGGTGCCGGCGTAGCGGCTCCCGGCTTACCCGAACGGGTCAGCGCGCGGGCGGGGGGCGACGGGGGCGCGCACGATGGTGACATGCCCAAATACCTCCTGCGGGTCGCCGTCGCCGTCGCTCTCATGGCCGGGGCGGCCGGTACCAGTGGCTGTTCCGACAGCGGGCAGGAGAAGACGCCCAAGGCCGGCGGCACGGAGGGGGCGCCGCCCCTGAAGTGGGGGGACTGCGAGGCCCCGACGGCCGCCGAGGGGGGCGGGCAGGCTCCGCCCAAGGACTGGCAGTGCGCCACGCTCCACGTGCCGCTCGACTACGCAGACCCTGAAGGAGAAACGATTCCTCTCGCCCTGATCCGGGCGAAGGCGAGGAATCAGGGCGAGCGTCTGGGGTCCCTCGTGTTCAACTTCGGCGGACCCGGCGGGTCCGGGATCACCACGCTGCCCGGCGCCGCCAAAGAGTACGAGGCCCTGCGCCGGCGCTACGACCTCGTGAGCTTCGACCCGCGCGGGGTGGGCCGCAGCGCCCCCGTCCTGTGCCTGGACGACAAGCAGCTCGACGCGTACTACGCCTCGGACTCCTCCCCCGACACCCCGGAGGCGGAGAAGGCGTACCTGGAGAACACCCGCAAGTACCAGCGGGCCTGCGAGGCGAAGTCCGGGAAGGTGCTCCCGTACGTCGGCACCGAGAACGCCGCCCGCGACCTCGACCGGATCCGCCAGGCCCTCGGCGACGAGAAGCTCAACTACTTCGGGATCTCCTACGGCACCGAGCTCGGCGGCGTCTACGCCCACCTCTTCCCGGAGAAGGTCGGCCGGACCGTCTTCGACGCCGTCGTCGACCCGACCGCGACCTCCGAGCAGGGGGCGCTCGGCCAGGCCAAGGGCTTCCAGCTGGCCCTCGGCAACTTCGCGCAGGACTGCGTGGACCGGGGCGACGAGTGCCGGCTCCAGGGCAGTACCGCCAAAGAGATCGAGGACAACATCATCAAGCTGCAGAAGCAGCTGGCCGCCAAGCCCATCCCGGGGATCGGCGACCGGATGCTGACGGAGTCCTCGGCGACCAACGGCATCGCCCAGTCCCTCTACTCGCAGGAGCTCTGGCCGCTGCTGGAGCAGGGCCTGGACGAGGCGGAGGGCGGCCAGGGCCAGCTGCTGATGGCCCTGTCGGACGCCCTCAACGGCCGTTCCCAGAACGGCGACTACAGCAACATCGGCGCCGCCAACACCGCCATCAACTGCGTCGACTCCAAGGACCGCTACACCCTGGAGCAGACCAAGGCGAAGCTGCCCGCCTTCCGTGCCGCCTCGCCGGTCTTCGGGGACTTCCTCGGCTGGGCCATGATGGGCTGCACCGGCTGGCCGGTCCCCGGCACCGCGGAGACCCCGGACGTCTCCGCCCCCGGAGCCGACCCGATCCTGGTGATCGGCAACACGGGCGACCCGGCCACCCCGTACGAGGGCGCCCGCAAGATGGTGGAGCGACTCGGGCCCGGCGTGGGCGTGGAACTCACGTACAAGGGCGAGGGGCACGGGGCGTACAACAGCGGCGACCCGTGCGTGCAGGGAGCCGTGAACTCCTACCTGCTGGACGGGAAGGTGCCCGCCGCGAACACCGTCTGCACCCCCGCCCCGGACGCCTCCCAGTCCCCCGCCCGGCCGTCGGCCCCGGCCCCGGCGCAACCCGTCGGCGCCTGAGCACAGCCGGGCCGCCCGGGCCCGCCCGGGGTCCCGGTAGGGACGGGCACCGACAGCGGTGGCGGGAAGAGTTCATGACGGACATGACGAAGGGGTGCCCCGCAGGGAGCACCCCTTCGTCAGATCGCCACTGTCTTTAGTAGACCGGCTTCTCGGGCTCGATCTGGTGGACCCAGCCGATGACGCCGCCGCCCACGTGCACCGCGTCCGCGAAGCCCGCGGACTTCAGGACCGCGAGGACTTCCGCACTGCGGACACCCGTCTTGCAGTGCAAGACGATGCGCTTGTCCTGCGGCAGATCCTGCAGGGCGGTGCCCATCAGGAACTCGCCCTTGGGGATCAGCTTCGCGCCCGGGATCGAGACGATCTCGTACTCATTGACCTCGCGGACGTCGATGATCTCGATCGGCTCGTCCGTGTCGATCCACTCCTTGAGCTGCTTCGGAGTGATCGTGGAGCCGGCGGCCGCCTCCTGGGCCTCCTCCGACACGACGCCGCAGAAGGCCTCGTAGTCGATGAGCTCCTTGACGGTCGCGTTCGGACCGCAGACCGCGCAGTCGGGGTCCTTGCGGACCTTGACCTGGCGGTACTGCATCTCCAGGGCGTCGTAGATCATCAGGCGGCCGACCAGCGGCTCGCCCACGCCCGTGAGCACCTTGATGGCCTCGGTGACCTGGATGGAGCCGATGGACGCGCAGAGCACGCCCAGCACGCCGCCCTCGGCGCAGCTCGGGACCATGCCCGGCGGGGGCGGCTCCGGGTAGAGGCAGCGGTAGCACGGGCCGTGCTCGGACCAGAAGACCGAGGCCTGGCCGTCGAAGCGGTAGATCGAACCCCACACGTACGGCTTGTTCAGCAGCACGCAGGCGTCGTTGACCAGGTAGCGCGTGGCGAAGTTGTCCGTGCCGTCGACGATGAGGTCGTACTGGCTGAAGATCTCCATCACGTTCTCGGCCTCGAGCCGCTCTTCGTGAAGGACCACGTTCACGTACGGGTTGATGCCCAGCACGCTGTCGCGGGCGGACTCGGCCTTGGAGCGGCCGATGTCCGACTGGCTGTGGATGATCTGGCGCTGCAGGTTGGACTCGTCGACCTCGTCGAACTCCACGATGCCCAGCGTGCCGACGCCGGCCGCGGCCAGGTACATGAGGGCGGGCGAGCCGAGTCCGCCCGCGCCCACGGCCAGCACCTTCGCGTTCTTCAGGCGCTTCTGGCCGTCCATCCCGACATCGGGGATGATCAGGTGGCGGGAGTACCGACGGACCTCGTCAACGGTGAGCTCAGCAGCCGGCTCGACCAGGGGTGGCAGCGACACGGGGACTCCGTAGATGGGGACGACTTAACGGTGGTTCTCTCCGTAACACTGCCACGCCCGTCTTCATTCCAAGACACCTGTTCCGATGCGTGAGACGATTTCGTCCCAGTACCCGGGCATGGACGCCCAGGGGTCGCGGTCCCCGACGGCGCGGCGGTCGGTGAACCAGATGGTGCCTGCGCCCTGCCAGCGCGCGATCCGCATCGCCTCCTCCAGGTGCGTGCGCGGCACCCCGTGGACCAGGTGGCAGAACCGCTCCGGCGGGTGGTCCGCCGTCCACTCCGCCACCTGCGACCAGCGGTAGTCGGCCCAGGCCCCGGAGAAGGTGACCAGCTGGTCGGCGGCGTCCGCGTAGCCCTCGTACGGGTGCGTGCCGTGCTCGAGCACGATCCGCAGGTCCTCCCCCAGGCCGCGCACCGAGTCGACGACGCGACGCACCGGGGCCAGCTCCGCCTTGTCCGCCGGGACCCCGGCGAGGTAGAAGCCGCCGACCCCGTACCAGTCCCGGAAGCGGTGGGCGTCGGAGACCAGCTCCCCGAAGGACCGTGACCCGTCCCGCATCGCGAGATGGCCGAGGACCGTGCCGCCCGCGGCGTGCAGCTTCGCGGCCGCTTCGGTGCAGTGCGGATCGGGCCGCCCGCCCGGGCCGTCGGCGACGTTCAGCACGGCCCAGTGCAGCGGGGTGCCGGGGCGGGTCAGCTCGGCCCATTCCACGGGAGCGAGCAGCGGGTGCGCGTAGCCGGGGATGCCCAGTCCGAGGCGGCCGGCCCCGGTCGCGGCCGCCGTCAGGGCACCCGGCGGAGTGGTCAGATGCGGCACGCCGCCTCCATCCAGATGTCCGCGAGGGATTCCTCCAGGTTGATCCGGGGCCGCCAGCCGAGCCGGTCGCGGGCGGTGCGCACGTCGGCCTGCTGCCAGGCCCCGCAGCCGTCCGGGTAGGGGTACGGCTGGGGGGCCGATGCGGCCAGCTGCTCGGCGGTGACCTCGGAGCGGGGGGACCCGATGGAGGTGAGCCCGACCGGCGGGCGGCCGGGGTGCCCGTGCCCCTGCTGCGGTCCGCCGTGCGGTACGTCGAGCTCGTGCAGGGCGCCCCCGTACCCGGCGACGCGGGCGAGGACGGCGGCCGCGTCACGCAGCCGCACGGCGCGGCCGGTGCCGATGTTCACCACGCCCTGGGCGGCGGACAGGGATGCGGCGTGCACGGCCCGTGCCACGTCCCGTACGTCGACGAAGTCGCGCTGCACGCCGAGCCCGCTGAGCTTGAGCTCGCCGTCACCGGACTGCATCGCGCGGCGCATGGCCTCGGCGAGCCGGCCGAGCGGGGACCCGGCGGGGGTGCCCGGGCCGACGGGCGAGAAGATCCGCAGTACGACGGCGTCCAGCCCGGAGCCCAGCACCAGTTCGGTGGCGGCCAGTTTGCTGACGCCGTACGGTCCGCCGGGTCTGGGCACGGCGTCCTCGGCCGTGGAGGATCCCGGCTGGCTGGGCCCGTACTCGGCGGCGCAGCCGAGCTGGACGAGCCGGGCCCCGCAGCCGCTGCGGCGCAGCGACTCGCAGATCGTCGCGACGGCGACGGTGTTGTGCCGGGTGAGTTCCCGGGCCCCGCCCCGGGTGGCTCCGGCGCAGTTGATGACGACGCCCGGGTGGACGGCGTCGAGGAAGCGCGTGAGCGCTCCGGGGCTGCCGGTGGCGAGGTCGAAGCGGACGTCGGCGTCGTCGCCGCGGCCGAGCGCGGTGAGCTGGACGGCGGGGTCGGCGAGCAGCCGGTCGGCGACGTAGCGGCCGAGGTATCCGTTGGCTCCGATCAGCAGCACCCTCATCGCGAGACCCCTTGGTCGGTTGGCTGGCCGGTCATGTCTGTTTCTCCTTGCGGACGGGTGAATGGACGGGGCGGGGTACGGGCAGTGCGCCTCGGCGTCGGCTCCCAGGGGGTGTCTTGCCGATCAGGCCGGATCAGGGAGCAGTGGATGACGCCATGGGGCCTCCCCAGGCCCGCAGGGCCGAGGGGAAATCGCAAGGCGGACGAGGGAGGCGGGCGGAGCGTCGTCGAGTGAGGACAGCGCGGCGAGGCGCGGTGGCAGGCGCCGCGAGCCCGGCATGGTCGACATGACACCCCCTGAGGGCTGTGGTGGTCCCGGGGGGCGTCATGGCCTCGCGTGCGCGGACGCGCGGGACAGGGCGAGGAGTGCGTGGACGAGGAGTGCGGCCGCGGCGGCGGGGGCCGCCGCCGGGACCGGGATCAGGGCGAGGGCGAGTGCGGCGGCGACGGGGCCGCGGCGGGTTCCGTGCCGCAGCAGGAGCCGGGTCAGGAAGAGCAGCAGGGCGAGCGGCACGGCCACCGGCAGCGGTGTGCCGGCGACGGCGGCGACGGCGGCCGCGGCCGCCGTGAAGACGGCGACGGACGCGAACAGCAGGGGGCGGGCCCGGTCGGCGAAGTCCTCCAGGGCGCGGCTCCCGTCGAGCCGGGCCCGGGCACCGGCGGCGAAGGCGGCGGCGAGCAGGTGCCCGGGGGCGACGGCCAGCGCGAGCCCGACCGCGAGGGCGCTGCCGTGCCGGTGGGCGGCCCAGCCGGCCACGGCCGCGGCGAGCAGGTGGGCGAGCCACGGGAACCGGCTCCCGGCGGCCCGCACCGGCCACACCAGGGCGGCGACGGTGGCGGCCACGGCGGCGGGCCCGGCCCACGCCTGTCCCGCGGCGGCCGCGCCGGCGGCGAGGGCCCCGGGCAGCAGCGCACAGCCGAGGGCGCGGTAGGCGGAGGGCCCGGCCGGGACCGGGGCCGGCGCGGCGGCGGGCACCTCTCCGCGCGGGCTGCGGGCGTACAGCTCCTCGGCGAGGGAGAAGACGTCCCGGTGCCGGAAGCGGGCGGCGGTGCGGTCGGTGATGCCGTGGGCCTCCAGTCCGGCGGCGATCTCCAGGGGGTCCACGGCCCGCTCGCACAGCTCGCGGTGCCGGTGCAGCAGGGCCTTGACGGGGTCCCCGCCGGCCCGCGGTCGCGCCTGCGGCTTCGCTCCCCGGACGACTTCGGCCCCGCCGGGGCGCAAGGCGGCGGCCCCGGCGGTTCCGGCCTCGCCGGCGGTCGAGCCGCGGGGTCCGGTGCTGCGCCCCGGCAACGGTGCCGCAGCCGCGACCGCGTCCTGCGGCGCGCGGTCCGGTGATGCGCCGGGGGCCGGGGCGCTGCCCCCGGACTCCCGCGCCTCACGTCCCGGCAGGGCCGCGGTGCCGGGGTCGACGGTGGTCATACGGCGGCCTCCGAGGTGGGGTCCGGTGCGGGCTTGGCCCAGGTCGGGCTGGTCCAGTGGCCGGGCACCCGCGCCTCCGGGGGCCGGGCGAAGGGGACGCCGCCGTCGGGCCGTTCGGAGCCCTTGGCCAGCAGCCGGAGGTAGATCTCCTGGAAGGCGGCGACGTTCTGCTCGACGGTGAACAGCTCCAGGGCCCGCGCCCGTGCGGCGGCGCCGAGGCGTTCCGCCCGCTCGGCGTCCCCGAGCAGGGACAGGCAGGCTTCGGCGAGTGCCCGCGGGTTGCGCGGCGGGACGACGAGGCCGGTGCCTCCGATGACCTCGCAGACCGCGCCGACGTCGGTGGAGACGGTGGCGCGCCCGCAGAGCATCGCCTCGGCCAGGGTGACGGGGAAGCCCTCGATCACGGAGGACAGCACGACGACGCGCCCGGCTCCGTACGCCTCGGCAGCGGAGGGGACTTCCGGTCCGCCGATCTCCTCGAAGGCGACCGGGTTCTCCCCGACGCTGACGCAGTCGGCGGCCTCGTCGGGGAACAGCTGCGCTGCGAGGGAGCGGCAGTCGGCGAGGTAGCCGGGGTCCGCGGCCGTGGCGAAGATCCGCAGCCGGGTGCGCGGCTCGGCCCTGCGGACCTCGGCGAAGGCGTGCAGCAGGGCGATGAGGTTTTTGGCGGGCTCCACCCGGCCGACCCAGACCAGCGTGTCGGGGTCCCCGCGGTCGGCGGCGTCCCCGACGCTGGTGAATCGGTCCGCCTCCATCCCCGGGTAGACCGTCCGCAGCCGGTCACGGGTGGCGCCGCAGCGCTCCTGCCAGCGCCGGGCGTGGCCGTTGCCGGGGGTGAGGAAGTCGGCCCGGGCGTAGATCTCGGTGGCCAGCCGCAGGTGGAAGGCGGCGAGCAGGGCCCGTACGGCGGGGCGGGGCTCCTCGCCCTCGCCGGCGCCGCCGAGGTGAGCCAGGTAGTGCGCGCGCAGCTGGACCCCGTACTCGGTGACCAGCAGCGGGACCCCGAAGAAGCGTTTGGCCAGCAGACCGGGGAGCGCCGCCACCCCGCCGGCGGCCGCGTGGCAGACGTCGACCGCGCCGAGGCCCTCGCCGCGGGCGTTCTCCTCGTACCAGTCGAGGGACAGCGGCCGGAGCATGCCCTCCAGTTCGTCGACGAACTCCAGCAGGTCGGTCACCTGCGCCGCCTGTACGGTGCGGCTCGCGCCGGGGGCCCGGCAGGCGGCCTCCAGGGCCCGCACCGCGGATTCGGAGCGCAGTGCCGCGTACAGCCCGCCCTGTTCGCGGGCGAGGCCGGCGAGCCCGTACAGCCCGGCGGCGAAGGCATCGGGGGCGCCGGCGCAGATCCCGTGGACCAGCTCCTCGAAGCAGTCCGCGAACCGTCGGCGCTCGCGCCGGGAGTAGGTCCGCCCGTCGTCGGCGGGGGCCCACAGGGGGGCCGCGCGGACGTGGGTGACGTGCTCGGGCAGCGGGACCCGGGCGCGTTCCTGCTCGGCGCTGCGGCTCAACGCGTAGAGCTCGAACTCGTGCTGCGGGAGTCCGCGCACGAGCCGGTCGCACCACAGCCTGGCCTCGCCCGTCGCATACGGATAACCACCTTCCGTGAGCAGTCCGATCCGCACGAGTGGCACCCCCGATCTCCCGTCCAGGCGGTCGCCGTCGGTCCGGCGACCCGCCGCGGGAGAACTCAAGCGGATATGCCGAAGGCGCGACGGACGGTTGTCCGTCGCGCCACCGGAAGGGGTGAAGAGTCGTAACTTTCCCGTACGGTTCGCGTTCGAGCGCGCTAGAAGTACGGCCTCGCAAGGCCCGACCTGGGCTCGCAACTACGCCACGGCACAAGCCTCCTGGCGCGACACCGGGCGTCCGCGCTATCCGACCGCGACCCGCCGGACACTCCCTGGTTGCGGTACCGCGGCCAGCAGTTGGCGGGTGTAGGGATGGGCCGGACGGTCGTAGACCTCGTCCACCGGGCCCTCCTCCACGATCTCACCGGCCCGCATGACGGCGACCCGGTCGCTGACCTGCCGGACCACCGCCAGGTCGTGCGCGATGAAGACCAGGGCGATGCCGGACTCCCGCTGGAGTTCCGCCAGCAGGGCGGTGACCTGTGCCTGCGTGGTCACGTCGAGGGCCGAGACGGGCTCGTCGCAGACGATGAGCCGGGGCCTGGGCGCCAACGCCCGCGCGATGCCGACCCGTTGGCGCTGGCCGCCGCTGAACTCGTGCGGGTAGCGGTCGTAGTGCCCGGCCTCCAGTCCGACGCGCTCCAGCAGTTCCCCGACGCGGGTCCGCAGGGCCGCCGTGTCCCGTTCCCCGGCCGCGCGCAGCGGGTCGGCGATGGACTCGCCGACGGACCGGCGCGGGTTGAGGGAGGAGACGGGGTCCTGGAAGACCATCTGCACGCCCCCCGCGACGCCGGTGGCGGGGTGCCCCCCGCGCCGGATCTGCCCGGAGTCGGGCTGCAGCAGTCCGACGAGCATCCGCCCGAGCGTGCTCTTGCCGGAGCCGCTCTCGCCGACGATGCCGAGGGTCTCCCCGGCGCGCACGGTGAGGGACACTCCGGCGACGGCGGCGACCCGCCGCCCCCGCCTGCCGAACTCGCGCCGCAGTCCGACGGCTTCGACGACGGGCACCTGCGGCCTCGCCGGCGTTCGGGGCGCGGGGTCCGGGGCGGGGTCCCGGGAACGGCGCGGCCCGTCCAGCCTCGGCACCGCAGCCAGCAGCTCCCGCGTGTACGGCTCGGCGGGGGCGGTCAGCACGGAGGCCACCGACCCGCGCTCCACGGCGGAGCCGTCGCGCATGACCAGCAGTTCGTCCACGCTCTCCGCGGCCACGCCCACGTCGTGGGTGACCAGCAGCAGGCCGAGTCCGCGCTCCTCGCGCAGGCCGTGCAGCAGGTCCAGGATCTGGGCCTGGACCGTCACGTCCAGTGCGGTGGTCGGCTCGTCGGCGATCAGCAGCCGCGGGTCGCAGGCCAGCGCCATGGCGATGAGGGCCCGTTGCCGCATGCCGCCGCTGAACTCGTGCGGCCGCGCCCGGGAGCGGCGTACGGCGTCCGCGATACCCACCCGGTCGAGCACCTCGACGGCCCGGGCGCGGGCGGCGCGCCGGGAGGCGCCCGAGTGGATCCTGTGGACCTCGGCGATCTGGTCGCCGATGGCGAGGTAGGGGTCCAGGGAACTCAGCGGGTCCTGGAAGACCATGGCGGCGGTCCCGCCGCGCAGGCGGCGCAGTTCGGCGGGCGTGGCCGCGGCCACGTCGGTGCCGTCGACCCGGACGGTGCCGGCCAGCCGTGCGCCCGTGCCGCGGTGCAGGCCCAGCAGGGCCGCGGCCACGGTGGACTTGCCGCTGCCGGACTCGCCCACGATGCCCAGGGCGCGGCCTTTCCGGAGGGTGAAGGAGACCCCGTCCACGGCCCGTACGTGGTCGCCCGCCGCACCGACCGGGAAGTCGACGACGAGGCCCGCGACCTCGACGAGTGGCTGTGTCATGCGAGGGCCACCCTTCGGTCCGCGGCGGCGTAGAGCAGGTCGGCGATCGCACCCGCGAGGACGACGGCCGCGCCGATCGCGAGGACGACGCCCACCACGACGGGCAGGTCCACGACCCGCACCGCGTCGATGAGGGTCTTGCCGAGACCGGGGATCCCGAACAGCGACTCCGTCAGCACCGCGCCGCCGATCATCGTGCCGAAGTCGACGGCGCTGAGGGCGATCACGGGGGCGACGGCGCCGCGCACCGCGTGCCGGGTGACGAGGGCCCGCTCCCCCACCCCGTAGGCGCGGAAGGTGCGGATGTGGTCCTCGGCGAGCGTCTCCAGGGTCGAACTGCGGGTGAGACGAGCGTATTTGGCGCTTTCGAAGAGGCCGAGGGTCAGCCAGGGCAGCAGCAGGTTCCAGGCCCACTGTTCGGGGTCCTCGGTCAGCGGCACGTACGTCGGGAACGGCAGCCACTGGAGGTGGGCACAGACGGCCATGAGCAGGAGCAGCCCCAGGATGAAGACGGGCGTGCCGGTCCCGGCGAGGGTGAGGACGGTCAGCAGGCGTTCGGTGATGCCGCCGCGGCGCAGCGCGGACAGCAGCCCGGTGCCGACGCCGACCAGCAGCCAGATCGCCAGTGCGCCCAGCGCGAGCGACAGGGTGGCGGGCAGTCTGGTCAGGATCAGCCCGGTGACCTGCTGGTCGGTCTGGTACGAGAATCCCAGGCAGGGCGCGTCGCAGTGCAGGGCCTGCCCGGCGCCCGCGGAGTAGTCCCGGCCGGCCACCAGCCCCTGGAGGAAGTGCAGGTACTGGGCGACGGCCGTTTCGTTCAGCCCGAGCTGTTCGCGGACCTGGGCGATCTGCTGCGGGTTGCAGCGTTCTCCGCAGGCGAGGCGGGCGGGGTCGCCCGGGGCGAAGTAGAAGAGGACGTGGATGAGGACGGACAGGGCGAGCAGCACGAGCAGTGCGCCGCCGATCCGTTGGAGCACGAAGCGCCTCACGCCTTGCTCTCCTTTCCGGTGCCGACCCGCAGGCGGGAGCCTTCGCGCGGGTCGAGGGCCGTGCGGACCGCGTCGCCGAGGACGGTGAAGGCGAGCACCGTGACGAAGAGCAGCCCGGCGGGCAGCAGGACGTAGGCCGGGTCGGCCCGGAACCACGTCTGGGCGCTGGAGAGCATCTGCCCCCAGGAGGGGGTGGGCGGCTTGACGCCGACCCCCAGGAAAGAGAGGGAGGCCTCGGCCACCATGGCGGTCGGCACCTTGAGGGCGGCGATGGTGATGACGGGGGCGGCCAGCGAGGGCAGCAGTTCGCGGCGGGCGATCCGCAGGGTGCCGCTGCCGGAGAGGCGGGCGGCGTCCACGAAGTCGAGGCCGCGCAGGGCGAGGGTCTGGGCGCGCACCATGCGGGCGGTGCCGCCCCAGTCGAAGAGCCCGATCAGGACGATGAGGAGCAGGGGGCGCGGGAAGTCGGGCGGGACGACCGCGGTGAGGGCGATGCCGATGACCAGCATCGGCAGGGCGATCATCACGTCGGTGGCCAGGCCGATGAGCCGGCCCGCGACCCGGCCGCCGAGTGCGGCGGCGAGTCCGACGCCCACGCCGACGGCCGTCTGCACGGCGACCGCGCCGAGGGCGACGAGCAGGGAGATCCGTGCGCCGTAGAGGAGCCGGGTGAACAGGTCGCGGCCGGTGCCCGGCTCGACGCCGAGCCAGTGGTCGGCGGAGATCCCGCCGAAGGAGCCGAGGGGGACGCCGCCGCGGGCGGAGTCCACGAGGTCGTCGTGGTACGCGCCCGGGTCCTGTCCGGTGAGGTGCGCGAGCAGCGGGGCGGCGAGCGCGAGGAGGACGAGCAGGGCCAGGACGGCGGCGGCCGCGACGGCGGAGGGCCGTCGGCGTACCCGCCGCCACAGTCGGCGTCCGGCGCCGGCGCCCGGGGGGACGGCCCCGGGCGCCGGTGCGGACCGTTCGAGGGCGAGGCTCACTTGACCGCGACCTGCGAGATGTCGAGGACGCCGGTCCAGTCGCTGATGACGACGTTCTTGACGTCCTTGCCGACGAGCCGCTTGTAGACCGGGTGGAAGAGCGGCACGGTGAGGGCCTGCTCGCCGATCTTCCTGTCGAGTGCGCCCCAGCGCTTGCCGGCCGCGGCGAGGTCGGTCAGCTTGGCGATCTCGTCGATCTCGGCGTTGACGGCCGGGTCGTCGAGCTGCGCGTGGTTGTAGTTGGAGCCGCCGGTCACGATCTGGCGGCCGTCGAAGATCGGGGCGAGGAAGGGGCCGCCGGAGGGCCAGTCGGCGCCCCAGCGGGAGAGGAAGAAGCCGGGCGTGTTCTTGGCGTCCCAACGGCGCTCGTTGAAGGCGTTGTTCTCCAGGCCCTCCAGCTTGACGGTGATGCCGGCGGCGGCGAGGGCCTGCTGGACGGCGGTGGCGACCTCGGGGCTGGTCTGGCGGTTCTGCGCGGTGGAGTGGGTCAGGGTGACGGTGAGCCCGTCGGGGAAGCCCGCCTCCTTCAGCAGCTCCTTCGCCTTGGCCGGATCTCCCGTCCTGCCCGCCGGGAAGTGGTCGTACGGGGTGAAGCCGAAGGCCTCGCGCTCGGGCAGGAAGGTGGTGGCGGGCTCGGCCAGCGCGGAGCCGCCGGCGGCGTTGACCACGCTGGTGCGGTTGATCGCGTGGGATATCGCCTGGCGCACCTTCGGGTTGTCGAAGGGCGCGACCTTCGGGTTGAAGGCGATGTAGTTGGTGTAACCGAAGTGGCCGGTGCCGACGCGGCCGGCGAGCCCGTTCTTGTCGGCGGAGTCGCCGATCTGCGCGAGCTCCGCCGGGCCGAGGTTGGTGTCGGTGGTGATGGCGGCGGCGTCGGGGCCGGCGCTGGTGGTCAGGCGCTGGTTGATGACGGCGGAGTCGAGGCCGGAGCGGACGTCGATCTTGTCCGGGTAGGCCTTGCGCTCCTCGTCGGTCTTCTCGTCCCAGTGCTCGTTGCGCTCCAGGGTGAGGTGCTCGCCGTCGTTCTCGTTCCTGACGACCTTGTAGGGGCCCGAGGAGACCGGGTGCGCCTCGTACGTGGCGCCGGTGTCCTTGGCCTTGGGGACGGGGGCGAACTGCGTCTGGGTGGCGACGAAGGGGAACTCGCCCTCGGGCTTTCGCAGTTTGAAGACGATCGTCTTCGCGTCGGGCACGGCGATCGAGTCGAGCCCCTTGCCGCCGTCCTTGTAGGGGCCCTCGTAGGACTCGCCGCCGACCAGCCAGTCCCGCAGGTAGGGGGCTCCGCCGGACAGCTCGGCGGCGAAGGAGCGCTCGATGCCGTACTTGATGTCGGCGGTGGTGATCGGGGAGCCGTCCTCGTACCTGAGGCCGTCCTTGAGGGTGTAGGTCCACTCGGTGGCGTCGGCGTTGGGCCTTCCGGTGTCGGTGGCCAGGTCGGGCACGACCTTGGTGCCGGCCGCGCCGTCCTCGCGGTTGCGGGTGGTCAGCGTACGGAACACCAGCGAGGGAACGTTTCCGCCGCCGGAGGTGTAGAGCCGGGCCGGGTCGAAGTCGTTCTGCGGCTCGGAGTTGAGGACGGTCAGCGTGCCGCCCTTCTGCGGCGCACCAGCGGCGCCGGGCTTGCCGCCGGCGGCGCCTGCCCCGTCCGCGCCGTCCTTGGGCCCGCAGGCGGCGGCGCCCCCGGCCAGTACGAGGCTGACGGCGGCCGCGGCCACGCGGCGCGGTATGTGGGACTGACGCAACATCGGAGAAGGACCTCTCGGCGTGAAGGAAGAACGGAAGGGCCACGCGAGGGGCGGCGATCAGCGATCAGCGGCGGTACCGGACCGGCACCGAACAGGAGGAAGCCGCGCCTGCGGGCATGGGTGTGCCCGGGCGCGGCGGCGTCACGAAAAGGACGAAGAGGGTCGCTGCGCGGTCGGGCCGGCGTCAGCGACAGAAGATGTCGGCCACGCTGTGCGCGGCCACACCGAGGAGCGCCAGCTCAATGGCGGCGCTCGCGGTCAGGGTGTGGCGGTGCGACATGCGGAGAACCATGACCGATGATCGGACGGCTTGTCAACGCGACCGTCACGGCGCTCCGCCGACGCGGCGTCAACTCTCGGGAAATGCCCAGGGGTTGGGCTTGCACTGGATGCCGTCGATGTTGAGGGACTTGGTCTGCTGCTGCATGACCGGGGCCAACGCGCCGGGGGTGCGGCAGTTGACGTGGCCGTGGCCGAGCCGGTGGCCGACCTCGTGGTTGATGAGCATCTGGCGGTAGGTGAGCATCTGGTCGGGACCGTAGGTCTCGGAGCCCTGGGCCCACCGGAAGGCGTTGATCATCACCCGCTCGGTCTTCGCCGAGTCGCAGGACACGTTGCCGACGATGGTGTCGAGGCCGGACTTGGCACACCAGACGCCGGTGGTGCCGGGGCTGGCGAGGGTGATCACGAAGTCGGCCTCGCCGCCGGGTACCCGTTCGAAGGTCTTCGTACCGCCGTGGCCCCAGCTGCGGTCGTCGTTGAGGGTGCGGTGGACGGCCTCGGCGAACAGCTGCGGGTCCAGGCCCAGGCCCTGCTCGACGTCGACCCTGTAACGCACGGTCTTGCCCTTGCCGGGGGCCTTGGCCACGCCGGGCACGGTGTCGAAGGTCCCGGGCCCGGTGAGCTTGGGGTCGAGGGGCAGCTGCGCCGCCATCTGCTGCTCGTACGTCAGCTCGGGCGCGGGCGCCGCGGCGGACGGCGCCACGGGCGCGGCCACGCCGCCGTTCGGGGTGGGGCGGCCGTCGGAGCGGGAGGCGGCGGTGTCGCTGCGGTCCTTCCCGGTGGCGGCGGGCGCGCCGGCCCTGGCCTCGTCGGCGTCGCCGTCGAGGTACGCCTGGCCCGCGACGACCACCGCGAGGACGGTGGTGACCGCGGCCGCGGCCATGCCGGTGTAGGTACGCACCTTGCGGCTGCGACCGGAGCCGGACTCGGACCCGGCCGGCTCCACGACGGGGTCGGCCGGCACCCGCGGGCCGGGTACCCGGCGGTGCGAGCCGGTGGAAGTGCGGGGGTCGGGCGCGGCCTCTTCGGGCATGACCTGCGGGAAGCCCACGGCGGGCGTGCCGAAGGCCGGGGTACCGGAGGGCGGGGTGCCGAAGGCCGGGGTACCGGAGGGCGGGGTGCCGGAGTCCAGGCGCGCGGCGTGGGCCGCCACCCCGGCCGCGGGGGACTCGGTGCGCGGGCGCGGCACCCCGCGCCAGTCCCCGTACACAGAACCGGAGTCGGAGGCGGAGTCGGGCCGGGCGCCCCAGGCGCCGCCGGGTTCGTACTGCTGGGGGTGGCCTCCGGCACGCGTGCCGGAGGCGGGCAGGTCCTGCGGCACGTACCCCTGGTGGGTGACGGTCGATTCGGGCCACCCGGCGAACGGGTCGTCGTTGCCGAAGACGTCGTTGCCCAAGGCCTCGTTCGCCGAGGCTTCGCTCCCGAAGACCTGGTTCCCGAAGACGTCGTTCGCGTACTGGTCCCCGTACCCGGCGGGATCGGGGTGCGCCTGCGGGCGCGCTGCGGCGGGCGCCTGCGCCGGAGCGGACTCCGGAGCGGGCGCCCCGGATTTTCGACTGTGTCGTCCCACGACCCCTCAGCCCCTGCCGTCTTCGGTGTCCCCGTCCGCAGCCCCCGCGCGGGTGTCGCGCAGCAGCTCCGTGAAGGCGGCGGCCACCACCTCGGGGTACTCCATCATCGCCACGTGCCCGGCCTCGGGCAGACACAGCAGCCGTGAACCCCGGTAGGAAGCGGCGGCCTTGTGCGCCATACGGTACGAGACCAGCTGGTCCCGGCCACCGTAGACCAGCAGGCACGGGGCGAGCACCCGCTGCGCCTGGCGCCACAGTCCGTGCTGGCCGCCGAGGGTGTAGGCGTCGACGATGCCGCGTGACGTGCGGGTCATCGCGTCCCAGAAGTACGGGAGGGCCATCCGGCGCTCCATCTCCTCCACGGCGTTGCGGAACCCCTCGGGAGTCACCCGGGAGGGGTCTCCGTAACAGAGGTCCGTCACTCCCCGGGTGCGCTGTTCGGCGGTGAGGCCCCGCGTCATCCGGCTGAAGAGCGAGGCCACCCCGGGCAGCGCCAGGAGCGCGGTCGGTACGGCCGACCGCTGCACGCGCAGCTCGGGAAGGGCCGGCGAGACGAGCGTCAGGGTGCGCACAAGGTCGGGGCGGACGGCGGCGACCCGGGTGGAGACGGCGCCGCCGAGGGAGTTCCCGAAGAGGTGGACGGGTCCGCGACCGGCGGCGTCCAGGTGGCGGATCACGGCCCGGGCGAACGCGGTGACGGAGTAGTCGCGGTCGGCGGGTGGCGGGGACCAGCCGAAGCCGGGCAGGTCCACGGCCTCGCCGTCGACGGTGTCCGCCAGCTGCTCCATGAGCGCCGACCAGTTCTGCGAGGAACCGCCCAGCCCGTGCACGAAGAGGGCGGGCGGCAGGTCGGTGCGCCGCGGCGGGCGCACCCGGACGGCCAGATCCAGTCCGGGCAGAGCGGCGGTGCGCAGCTGCTCTCCGTCGGCCACCCGGACCGCTCCCAGGGGGGAGGACAGTTCGGCGGTGGACCGCACGCCCGGCAGCTCGGTCGAAGACATGCGGGCAATGTTACGAGAGGATCACGCTCCACTTGTTGTGTTCGCGGTCACAGACACATCGCGGATCCTGGTATCCGCATAGCGGTGCCCCCGCGATCCTCCTAGGCTCGTAAGTGACACAAGGAAGCGAGGGGAGCGGCGATGACTGTCGACCCTGCGGAGCCGGACACCTTCCGGGAGCGGTTTGCGGAATCCCTCGATCCTGAGGCCCCCGAGGCGGATGTGGCGGAACAGCAGGCCGATCTCCGGCCTGACGACGACGATCCCGACAACGGCCGGCAGGCCGGCCAGGCCGAACAGGCCGCGGACGGCGACGCCGCCGAGCAGGCGCGGGTGGTGCGGCTGGACGAGGACGACTACCGCTGACCGACTGTCGAGCGACCGCTGACCAGCGCCTCCGGGCCGTCCGTACCGCGAGAAAACTCGGCTCGGACCCCCCAGATTCGGTTACCGAAAAGTACGATGGCGGCGCGGCGCAGAGCGCCTGTGTTCTGAGAGAAAGTGGGAGGCGGCGTGACAGCCATCGAGCAGACCGAGGCAGCGCGTCCGCGGGGCACGCGACTGCCGCGCCGAGCCCGGCGCAACCAGCTGCTGGGCGCGGCCCAGGAGGTCTTCGTCGCCCAGGGGTACCACGCTGCCGCCATGGACGACATCGCCGAGCGCGCCGGAGTGAGCAAGCCGGTGCTCTACCAGCACTTCCCCGGCAAGCTCGACCTGTACCTGGCCCTGCTGGACCAGCACTGCGAGTCGCTGCTGCTGGCCGTGCGCACCGCGCTGGCGTCGACGACGGACAACAAGCTTCGCGTGGCCGCCACGATGGACGCCTACTTCGCGTACGTGGAGGACGAGGGCGGCGCCTTCCGGCTGGTCTTCGAGTCCGACCTGACGAACGAGCCCGCGGTGCGCGAGCGCGTCGACCGTGTCTCCCTCCAGTGCGCGGAGGCCATCTCCGACGTCATCGCCGAGGACACCGGCCTGTCCAAGGACGAGTCGATGCTGCTGGCCGTGGGCCTGGGCGGGGTCTCCCAGGTCGTGGCCCGCTACTGGCTCTCCAGCGAGAGCCCGGTCGCCCGCGACACCGCGGTCGGCCTGCTGACCTCCCTCGCCTGGCGCGGCATCGCCGGTTTCCCGCTGCACGGCACGGAATCCTGACGGTCGCCGCGCGGTCCTCGCGGTGTTCGCTGCCAGCGTGTCCGCTCTGCGCGGTCCGCATCCCCTCTCCGGGCTAATGTGGACCGCGTACGGCGCGGCTGATCGCGCGAACCGGATCGTCGGAGGGACAAAGCCGTGGAGGTCAAGATCGGCGTGCAGCACGCACCCCGGGAGATCGTGCTGGAGAGCGACCTGAGCGCCGAGGAGCTGGAGAGCATCGTCAGCGCCGCGCTGTCCGGCAACGAGCCGCTGCTGAGCCTCACCGACAACAAGGGCCGCAAGGTCCTGGTGCCGTCCGACCGCCTGTCGTACGTCGACCTGGGTGAGCCGACCGCACGCAAGGTCGGTTTCGGAGCGCTCTGAGAAGCTCTGGGAACTGTCCGAAACGGCCCGGTGGTTGATTCCACCGGGCCGTTTCCCTTTCTTGGGCTTCGGGTAGGACCGCAGTGACCCGGTTTGCCCTGACGTATGGGAGAGACCTCATGGTGCTGATGGAAGTGCTCGGCTCCGCGCTGTTGGGCCTCGCCCTGTCCGCCGCGGCCGTCCGAGTGCTCGCGCCCCGACTTCCTTCCCGAAGGACGGTGCTGGGCAGCGGGGTGGTGGGGGCGCTGTTCGGCGCCTATCTCACCCACTTCGCGCTGGGCCCGGGGCACAACACCCTGATGGCGACCTTCGTCGGCGCGGTGCTGGTCTCGGCCGTGGTGCTGTCCCTGCTGCTCCGTCCGGCCCACGGGCCCCGCAGGCGTCCCCACAGGACTCCGTTTTCGCTCCCGTCGCGGGGATGATTCCTGAGGCCGGGCCGCCGAGGCCCGGTCCCCCGGACCGCGTACGTCGGCCCCGGCGCGCACACGGCGCGCCGGGGCCGACGACGTAAGGGACCGTCAGATCAGGCTGCGAGGCCGAGGGCCGCCATCCGCTTGGTGTGGGCCTTGGTGATGCGGGTGAACATCTCTCCGACGGCCGCGAGGTCGAAGCCCGCCGCCATCCCGTCGACACCGCCGACCAGCATGGTCGAGAGCGCGTCGCGCTCGGCGACCACGCGCTGGGCCTGCGAGAGGGCCTCGCCCATCAGGCGGCGGGCCCACAGCGCGAGCCGGCCGCCGCAGCGCGGGTCGGCCTCGATCGCGGCGCGCACCTTCTCCACGGCGAAGTTGCCGTGGCCGGTGTCGTCGAGCACGCCGAGCACCAGGGCGCGGGTGTCGGTGTCCAGGTGGGAGGCGACCTCACGGTAGAAGTCACTGGCGATGGAGTCGCCGACGTACGCCTTGACCAGGCCCTCCAGCCAGTCCGACGGAGCGGTCTGGCGGTGGAAGTCGTCGACGCCCTGGGCGAAGGGCTGCATGGCGGCGGTCGGCTCGACCTCGATCTTCGCGAGGCGGTCCCGGAGCTGCTCGAAGTGGTGGAATTCGGCGGAGGCCATCGCGGCGAGCTCGGCCTTGTCGTCCAGGGTGGGCGCGAGCTTCGCGTCCTCCGCGAGGCGCTCGAAGGCCGCGAGCTCCCCGTACGCGAGCGCGCCGAGCAGGTCCACGACGGCGGCCCGGTACTGCGGCGAGGCAGATGCGGTCGCCCAGTCCTGCGAGGCGATCCCCGTGGCTTCGGCGGGGGTGCTGTCGTCGGCGGGCGAGGCGTTTTCTACGGTCGGCATGCTCCGCACAATAGCCCGCCGAATGGCGCCTCAGGTCACCACGCGTGCTCGTAGCCTGTCCACCTAAACCCACCTGCCCGGTGAATTCACCCGACACACCTGCGCGATTCCGGGGTACAGTGGTAATGCGCCTGCCGAATAGTCGGCGGGCCATCCGAATGAGGATGCCCGGTCGGTGGCCCGATCGGCTCCAACCGACCGCCCTCGGTGTGGTGCGTACGTCCATGCGTACCGCCTCCCACGAGGGGCCCCCTCAGCGGCAGATGCGCTTGAGCGAAGGCTAGTGGTCCCGCGCAGCTTCGTACGTGGCAGTACTGCAAGCACAGCACGGTAGGACCCCCCTCGCCGCCTCGCGCCGCGTCTCACAGAAGAGGCAGCACCCTGACTACGTTCCGAGACCTCGGGATCCTTCCCGAGACGGCCGAAGCCCTTGAGGCCGTCGGCATTGTGTCCCCCTTCCCGATCCAGGAGATGACCCTCCCCGTCGCCCTTTCCGGCACGGACGTCATCGGCCAGGCCAAGACCGGCACCGGCAAGACGCTCGGTTTCGGCCTTCCCCTGCTGGAGCGGGTCGTCGTCCCCGCGGACGTCGAGGCCGGCCGGGCCACGCCCGACAAGCTGACCGACGCCCCGCAGGCCCTCGTGGTGGTTCCGACCCGCGAGCTGTGCACCCAGGTCACCAATGACCTGCTCACCGCCGGCAAGGTCCGCAACGTCCGCGTCCTGGCCATATACGGCGGCCGCGCCTACGAGCCCCAGGTCGAGGCCCTCAACAAGGGCGTCGACGTGATCGTCGGCACCCCCGGCCGCCTGCTCGACCTGGCCGGACAGCGCAAGCTCGACCTGTCGCACGTCCGCGCGCTCGTCCTGGACGAGGCCGACGAGATGCTCGACCTGGGCTTCCTGCCCGACGTCGAGAAGATCATGGGCTACCTGCCCGCCAAGCGTCAGACGATGCTGTTCTCCGCGACCATGCCGGGTGCGGTCATCGGCCTGGCCCGCCGGTACATGACCCAGCCGACGCACATCCGCGCCGTCTCCGAGGACGGCGAGGGCGCGACCGTCGCCAACACCAAGCAGCACGTCTTCCGTGCGCACAACATGGACAAGCCGGAGCTGGTCTCCCGCATCCTGCAGGCCGAGGGCCGCGGCCTGGCCATGATCTTCTGCCGTACCAAGCGCACGGCGGCCGACATCGCCGAGCAGCTGGAGCGCCGCGGCTTCGCGTCCGGCGCCGTCCACGGCGACCTGGGCCAGGGCGCGCGCGAGCAGGCCCTGCGCGCGTTCCGCAACGGCAAGGTCGACGTGCTGGTGTGCACCGACGTCGCCGCGCGCGGCATCGACGTCGAGGGTGTGACCCACGTCATCAACTACCAGACGCCCGAGGACGAGAAGACCTTCCTGCACCGTGTGGGCCGTACCGGCCGCGCGGGCAACAAGGGCATCGCCGTCACCCTGGTCGACTGGGACGACATCCCGCGCTGGCAGCTGATCAACAAGGCGCTGGAGCTGGACTTCCACGAGCCGGTCGAGACGTACTCCACGTCGCCGCACCTGTTCGAGCAGCTGAACATCCCGGCCGGCACCAAGGGCATCCTGCCGCGCGCCGAGCGCACGCGGGCCGGCCTGAAGGCCGAGGACCTGGAGGACCTGGGCGAGACCGGCGGCCGCGGTGGCCGTGGCGGCCGCTCCGCGCAGGCCGCCGCGGTGACCGAGGAGGGTCCGGCCCGTACCCGTACGCCGCGGCAGCGCCGCCGTACGCGGGGCGGGTCCGAGGCCGGCGCCGAGCAGGCGGCCGTGTCCCCGGTGGCCGAGGCCCCGCAGGCACCGGCCGTGGGCGACGAGACGCGCAGGCCGCGCCGCCGCCGGACCCGTGTGGGTGCGGTGCCGGTGCAGTCCGCGCCGGCGGTGGCCGAGGCTCCCGTGGCCGAAGCCGTCGTGGCTGCGGCTGCAGTGGCCGCGGTGACCCCGGTCGCCGAGGAGGCCCCGGTCAAGCCTCGGCGTGCCCGCGTCCACAAGGCCGTGGAGAGCGCCCCGGAGCCGGACTTCCAGATGGCCCCGCCCGTCGAGCCGGCTCCCGTCCGGGCGCGACGCCCGCGCCGGGTCGTGGAGACGGCCCCCGAGCCGGACTTCCAGATGGCTCCGCCCGTCGAGCCCGTCAGGGCGCGGCGCACCCGCAAGGCGGCGGCCGCCCCGGTGACCCCGGTCGCCGAGGCCGCCGAGACCGCCGCCGTGGCGGAGGAGGCTCCCGTCAAGCCGAAGCGGACCCGTACCCGCAAGGTCGCGGAGGCCGCTCCGGTGGCCGCCGAGACCGCCGCGGTGGCCGAGGAGACCCCGGCCAAGCCGAAGCGCACCCGGACCCGCAAGGTCGCGGAGGCCGCTCCGGAGGCCGCCGAGACCGCCGCGGTGGCCGAGGAGACCCCGGCCAAGCCGAAGCGCACCCGGACCCGCAAGGTCGCGGAGGCCGCTCCGGAGGCGTAGGACCACAGCACCCGACCGACGGCCCCGGCCCCCTTCCGAGGGGGCCGGGGCCGTCGGCGTACCCGGGCTGTGCCATGGGCTACGGGCCGGTAACCTCGGGCCATGAGCAAGCCCCCGCGCCTTACGCTGCCGTCCGCCGCCCGTGCGTACCGCCTGTCCACCGACCGCGGTTGCTTCGCCGTGCACGAGGCCGGCGAGCCGGTCCGCGGTACCGCCCTGCTGGTCCCGGGCTTCACGGGCAGCAAGGAGGACTTCGTCGCCCTGCTGGAGCCGCTGGCCGCCGCCGGCTACCGGGTGGTCGCCGTCGACGGGCGCGGCCAGTACGAGACGCCCGGCCCGCGCGATGAGTCGGCGTACGGCCTGGAGGAGCTGGCGCGCGACCTCCTCGCCCAGGTCCGCGCCCTGGGTGCGGGCCGCGTGCACCTGGTCGGCCACTCGCTCGGCGGGCTGATCTCACGCGCCGCCGTGCTGCGCGACCCGTCGCCCTTCGCCTCGCTCACCCTGCTGAGCAGCGGGCCGGCGGCGATCGCCGAGGAGCAGCAGGCGCGTACGAAGCTGCTGGTCGCGGCGCTGGAGGCGATGGGGGACGACATGCCGGGGATCTGGGCGGCGATGCGGGCCCACGACCCGCAGGACGCGGCCGAGGACTCCCCCGAGCTGACGCACTTCCTGCGCGAGCGGTGGCTGGCCACCGTCCCCGAGCAGCTGATCGTCACGGGCCGGGCCCTGATCTGCGAGCCCGACCGGGTGGACGAACTCAGCCGGGTCCGGCTCGCGAAGCTGGTGCTGTCGGGGGCTGTGGACTACGCCTGGCCGGTCCCGCTGATGGACGCGATGGCCGAGCGGCTGGGCGCGCGGCGGGTGGTCGTGCCGGGGACCGAGCACTCCCCGAACGCCGAGGACCCGGCGACGACGGCTGCCGCGCTGGCGTCGTTCTGGGACGCCGCCAGTGCCATGTAGTTAGCCAGCCAAAAAATTTCCTTAGCGTAGGGAATGATTGCGGCTTACACTTCGTTGAACCAGTGCAAGGAGAACACTGACGAAGGGAGAAGCCCCGTGCGCTTCGAGATTCTGCGCCTGGACGACGTCGACGGGACCGCCGTGGACAGCACCGTCGTGGACGCGGCCTCCGTCAACCGGATCGTGCAGCAGGCCGCTTACGTCGGCCAGCGCATCCTGATCCGACCGGCCGAGAGTGCGTCCATCTGACGCTCCGCGCGAAACGTCCACGCCCCCGCACCGGGACCGGTGCGGGGGCGTTCGCGTACGAGCGGCGGGGGACGGGGCGGGAGCGGTCAGGATCCCTGGACCACCTGGAGCACCCCGTTGATGATCTGCTGGACGGCGATCGCCGACAGCATCATGCCGGCGAGCCGGGTCACGAGGACGACACCGCCGTCCTTGATGACCCGGATGATCACCAGCGAGTAGCGCATGGTGATCCACAGCACGACGTGCATGGCGATGATCGCGGCCCAGACCGAGACCTGGCCGGCCGCCCCGTCCGCCTTCTGCACGGCCAGGATGACGGAGACGATCGCACCGGGCCCGGCCAGCAGCGGCATGCCCAGCGGGACCAGGGCGACGTTCACGTCCTTGGTCTGCTTGGGCTCGTCGTTCTTGCCGGTGAGCAGGTCGAGCGCGATGAGCAGGAGCAGCAGACCGCCCGCGATCATCAGCGCCGGGACGGAGACGTGCAGGTAGTCGAGGATCTGCTGACCGCAGAGGCCGAAGACCGCGATGACGCCGAAGGCCACGCAGACGGCCTGCCAGGCCATGCGGCGCTGCACCTTGACGGGACGGCCGGAGGTCAGCGCCAGGAAGATCGGCGTGATCCCCGGTGGGTCCATAATCACAAAAAGGGTGAGAAAAAGGGATCCGAAGACGGCGAAGTCGAACACAGTGATGCCTTGCAGGAGAGAGGGGTGTCGCGAAGAAGAAGTCAGGGACGGGTCGAGCGGGCCGCTAAGTGGCCGGTCAGCGCCCGCGTCCGCCGGCGCCCGGCACGGGGAAGGCCCCGGTCGCGCGGCGCGTGATCTCGCCGTAGATCTCGGGGTCGGTCGTGTACTCGCCCAGGCGGCAGGTCTTGCGGCTGCCGTGGTAGTCGCTGGAACCGGTGGCCAGCAGCCCGAGGTCCGCCGCCAGGCCGCGCAGCCGCGCGCGGGTGTCGGCGTCGTGGTCCATGTGGTCCACCTCGATGCCGTCCAGGCCCGCGGCCGCCAGCGCGGCTATCGCGGACTCCGGCACGCACCGGCCGCGCTTGACGGCGGCGGGGTGCGCGAAGACGGTGACACCGCCGGCGGCCTTGACCAGGCGTACGGCGTCGAAGGGGTCGAGCTCGTGCTTCTCGGCGTACGCGCGGCCGCCGTCGGCGAGCCAGTCCGGCGTGAAGGCGTCCGAGACGGTGGGCACGACGCCCAGCTCGACGAGGGCGGTGGCGATGTGCGGCCGGCCGACCGAACCGTCACCGGCGATCCGCGCCACCTGCTCCCAGGTGACGGCCACGCCGAGTTCCTGGAGCTTGCGGACCATGGTCCGGGCCCGCGGGACGCGGTCGTCCCGGACGAGTTCCCGCTCGCGGGCGAGCTCGGGCTCCTCGGGGTCGAAGAGGTAGGCGAGCATGTGCACGCCGATCCCGTCGAGCCGGCAGGACAGTTCGGCGCCGGTCACCAGGGTCAGTCCGGCGGGAAGGGCGGCGAGGGCCTCGCCGTACCCGCCGACGGTGTCGTGGTCGGTCAGCGCGACCACGTCCAGCCCGGCGGCGGCTGCGTTGCGCACGAGCTCGGCGGGGGTGTCCGTACCGTCGGACGCCGTGGAGTGCGCGTGCAGGTCGATGCGCACAGCCGAGCTCCATGGGTCGTACGGACGGGGGGACACCCCAGGATAACCGGGCGGAAGGTCCGGTTTCGCCGGAAGGATCTACGCCGGGGCACCCGGCCCTAGACGGGACCCAGGATGCGCGGGCTCAGCGCCCCGCACGGGAGGAGTTCGACCTCGGCGCCCCCTTCGCGCAGGTCGGTCAGGACCAGCTCGTCGTACAGCAGGAGCCCCGACTGCTGCGGCCAGACGATCGCCCACAGCCACAGGCCGCGCGCCTCGCCGGCGAAGACGGCCCGGTCGTCCGGGCCTCCGCCCACGTGCCACAGCGGCGTGGGACGGCCCGCCGCGACGACCTTGGTGTGGGGCGGCCCGGCCATGTTGATGGACGGGCCGGGGTCCGGACCGTCGATCCCCGCGTACCGCGCGCCCAGGCCTACGCCCAGCTCCTCCGCGATCAGCAGCAGTTCCCCCATACCCCCCACCGGCCCGGGACCCGAGCAGGCGACCACCGTCGCCCGGCCCCCGCTGCGGTCGTCACCGGCGGACGCCACGCCGGTGAAGAGCCACCCCAGCGGCAGCGGCCACGGCATCCACACGGGAACCCGCGCCCGGTGCACGACCACGCCCAGGCCCTCCACGCTCGGCGGGATGACGGGTTGCAGGGGGTGGACGGCGCCGTGCGCCGCGCACTGCCAGGAGTCGGAGAAGAGTCCGGGCGCCCTGACCCGGCCACCGCACTTCGGGCAACTTGGTTCACCCCTCATAGGTAGCCACGCTCCTCCCCGCCCGGCCGCCAGTCAAGGCACGGTCACCCGTCCGGGCTGTCAGTCCAGTGCGACAGCGCTACGCAGAGGATCCCGCAGGTCCGTTCCGCGCGCGAGCCAGCGCTCCTGGAGGGCGGCCGCACCGTGAACCCGTTTCCAGGCCGCCTCGTTCGCCGTCATCGGCAGCAGCGGCAGGAACCGCACCGGTTCCATGGGCTCGTCGAGCTCCAGGTCCTCGACGAGACCGCCCGGTTCCGCCACGAGGACCGAGCTGAACGGCGCCCCCTCCCACAGCGGCTCGCCCACATCGAGCGAGGCACCCGGGGCCACGACCAGCCCCTCGACCTGCGGGGAGGCGGCAAGCACCGCGAGCGGCCTGAGCAGTTTGTCGGTGTCCGCCAGCCCCGCCCGTACGGTCAGCACCAGTTCGGCGCGCGGGCCGCGTACGGGGTCGGCGACCACGGCGGTCGGATCGGTCATCGGGTTCGCGGACATCCCGAGGGTCGCGTACCGGACGAGGTCGCCCTCGGCGAAACGGAGTACCTCGATGCGGTCGGTGCCCAGGAAGGTGACGGCGGCGCGGGCGTCGGGTTCACCGAACGCGGTGCGCAGCCGGGCCTCGACGAGGGCCAGAATTTCTGCCATGCAGCGAGCATAGAACTCGTATCAGCCGGGTAAAGGGCGGGTCTTGACCATCCGTCGGCTGATAGTGTTGACAGCTGTTCGGGGCCGCACGCAGAAGCGTTGTTTCAAGGCCCCGGAGACAGGACGTCCCCCACGGGGGACCGGCCGGAGGAGGTGGGGCTGCGGTGGATCGAAGTCGATCGTGCAGTACCAATCGCTCTTCCGCTTCTCCGGCGGGCGCTTCCCGCCCTCTGTGATCTTCCGATCAGTAGAAGAGCGACGGCAGAACGTTGTCCTCCCGTCCTGTTCCCTCCCGCCTGCCCGGGCCTGCCCGCCCCGCGTGTCGGAGGGTCTCCCACCCGTACGGTCCACAGCCGTGCGTGCGAAGGAGCCTGCCATGTCGATGCTGCCCTACCTGCGTGCGGCCGTACGCCCGTCCCTGCGCAAGCCCAACCCCGCACAGCCCGGCTACGACGCGACCCGCGACCCGTCGGCGAGCAGCGCGGTGGTCGACTGCGCCGTGTACCGCGACGGCCGCCGGGTGCTGGGCCGGGCGTGTCTGACGCCCCGTGAGGCGATCCGCCGGGTCCGTGAGGACGGCGGCTTCGCGTGGATCGGCCTGCACGAGCCGACGGAGGCCGAGTTCGCGGGGATCGCGGCCACCTTCGGACTGCACCCGCTGGCCGTGGAGGACGCGGTGCACGCGCACCAGCGGCCGAAGCTGGAGCGCTACGACGACACCCTCTTCACCGTCTTCAAGACCATCCACTACGTGGAGCACGCCGAACTGACCGCCACCAGCGAGGTGGTGGAGACGGGCGAGGTGATGTGTTTCACCGGCCCGGACTTCGTCATCACCGTCCGGCACGGCGGCCAGGGGTCCCTCAAGGGGCTGCGCCACCGCCTCCAGGACGACCCCGAGCTGCTGTCCAAGGGGCCCTCGTCCGTCCTGCACTCCATCGCCGACCACGTCGTCGACGGCTACATCGCGGTCGCGGCGGCGATGCAGGACGACATCGACGAGGTGGAGAGCGATGTCTTCGCGGCCCCCGCCAAGGGCAGCGCGCGCGGCGGCGACGCGGGGCGGATCTATCAGCTCAAGCGCGAGGTGCTGGAGTTCAAGCGGGCGGTCTCGCCGCTGCTGCGGCCGATGGAGCTGCTGAGCGAGCGGCCGATGCGGCTGGTGGACCCGGACATCCAGAAGTACTTCCGGGACGTGGCCGACCACCTCGCGCGGGTGCACGAGCAGGTGGTGGGCTTCGACGAGCTCCTGAACTCGATCCTCCAGGCCAACCTCGCGCAGGCGACGGTCGCCCAGAACGAGGACATGCGCAAGATCACCTCCTGGGCGGCCATCATCGCCGTGCCGACGATGATCTGCGGGGTGTACGGGATGAACTTCGACCACATGCCCGAGCTCCGGTGGGAGTACGGCTACCCGATGGTGATGGCGACGATCTTCGGCGCCTGCTTCACCATCCACCGCGCGCTGCGCCGCCACGGCTGGCTCTAGGGAGTTCCGCAACATGGCGTCGGCCGCCCGGCCCGACGGCAGGACACCCGCCAGGGCCCGCGCGGCGACCCCCTACCCTGTCCGCATGACTCTCAGCACGCTCGACCTGGCCCTCGTCGAGGAGGCCACCAAGAAGTCCGGCCTGATCTGGGTCCGCGGCGCCGGGGCCGACCGCGCCCTGTGGCACGCCTGGGTGAACGGCGCGGCCCACGTCCTGGGTGACGGGCCCGGCGAGCAGCCGTTCCCGGGGCTGGCGGACGGCGCGGGCGCCGAGGTGACCGTGCGGAGCAAGGACAAGGGCGGCCGGCTGGTGGCCTGGACGGCGACCGTACGGGAGCTCGCGCCCCGCAGCGAGGAGTGGCACGCGGCCGTGGCCGAGCTCAAGGGCAAGCGGCTGAACGCGCCCGACTCGGAGGACATGACCGAGCGGTGGGCGCGCGAGTGCCGGCTGCTGCGGCTGGAGCCGGAATCGGTGCGGTCCGAACTGCCGGACGGCTCGCTGGCCGCGGCCCCGCTGGGCTCCCCGGCGACGACCCGCAGGCCGGTCCCCGCGGCCCTGCCGAAGCTCCTGCTGAAGCGCAAGAAGGCCGCCCGGGGCTGACCGGGCGTACTCCCTAAGGTTTGGTGGGGTTCGCGCCCTGGCCCGAGCCCTTGGAGGGGGCCGGGGCCGCCTCGCCGCCCTGGTCCTTCGTCGTCGGCAGCTGGCTGCCGTAGTCGACCGTCTGGTCCTGCGCGGGCGGGTCCAGCTGGAACGGCTTGCCCCACTCCGCGAGTTCCACCCGGCCGGCGCCGCCGGCGCGCTCCATGAGCAGCGGGTAGGGGGTCCCCTCCAGGGACACCGAGAGCTTGCCGCCCTTGCCCTCGTCCGCGGTGACCTGGACCGCGCGCGTGTGCCCGACCTTGGTGTAGGAGCCCTTGGCGAGCTTGCCCTCCAGGCCCAGCAGTCCGTCCAGCAGGACGTCCATGTCGGTGAAGCCGCGGAACTGCTTGTAGGAGGGGTCGCCCTCGGGCACCTTCACGTACTTGTCGCCGAGCTTGCCGGCCGAGTCGGACTGGCCCCAGAACGCCGCGCTGGCCTTCAGGTAGAGCTGCTCCCCCACGCGCAGCAGCTGGAAGGTGTCCTCCTTCGACTTCACCTCGCCGGAGCCGCCGTCCGCCTTCAGCCGCATGTCGACGGTGAAGGACTTGCCGCCACTGACCAGCGTGCCGGACAGGTGCACCGAGTCGGCGCCGGTCGCGGCCGCCTTCGCCTTCTCCTCGATCTTGTCGGCGGAGAGCTTGCCGACGCCGTTCGTGCCCTCGTCCGGGTCGTCCCCGCACCCCGTCCCGGTCACGGCAAGACCCGCGCACAGCACACCGATGAAGGCGGCCCGGCGCAGCCGCGCGGCGGGGAAGTAGGCGGTCACGGGCAGGTGCCTCTCGTCGTTCGTCTGCGGCCAGCAGGCAGCGTACCCGTCCGTGTGCGGCGGCCCGCGACCGCTCCCCCGCGGTCCGGCGGTCCCCGGGCGGACCTCCCCACCAGGACGCCTTCCCGCGGCACGGGCTAGCCTGAGGGGCGGCACGACTGTCGACAGACGCTCTAGGAGGCGCTCGGATGGCTGCAGGCGCCCCGCGGATCTTCGTCTCGCATCTGTCGGGTGTGCCCGTTTTCGATCCCAACGGCGATCAGGTGGGCCGGGTCCGCGACCTCGTCGCGATGCTCCGGGTCGGCGGCCGTCCGCCGCGGCTGTTGGGCCTGGTGGTCGAGGTGGTCAGCCGGCGGCGAATCTTCCTGCCGATGACCCGGGTCACGGGGGTCGAGTCCGGTCAGGTCATCACCACCGGTGTCATCAACATGCGGCGCTTCGAGCAGCGCCCCACCGAGCGGCTGGTCCTGGGCGAACTGCTGGACCGGCGGGTGACCCTGGTCGCCAGCGGCGAGGAGGTCACCGTCCTGGACGTGGCCATCCAGCAACTGCCGGCCCGCCGGGACTGGGAGATCGACCGGATCTTCGTGCGGAAGGGCAAGTCGGGTGCGCTGCGCCGGCGCGGCGAGGCCCTGACGGTGGAGTGGTCGGCGGTGACGGGCTTCTCGCTGGAGGAGCACGGGCAGGGCGCCGAGAACCTGGTCGCCACCTTCGAGCAGATGCGCCCCGCCGACGTGGCGAACGTCCTGCACCACCTGACTCCGAAGCGGCGCGCCGAGGTGGCCAATGCCCTCGACGACGACCGGCTCGCGGACGTCCTGGAGGAGCTGCCCGAGGACGAGCAGGTGGAGATCCTCGGCAAGCTCAAGGAGGAGCGCGCCGCCGACGTCCTGGAGGCGATGGACCCCGATGACGCGGCCGACCTGCTGTCGGAGCTGCCGGAGGACGACAAGGAGCGGCTGCTGACGCTGATGCAGCCCGATGACGCGGCCGACGTGCGCCGCCTGCTGTCCTACGAGGAGAACACCGCCGGCGGTCTGATGACGACCGAGCCGATCGTGCTGCGCCCGGACGCGACGGTCGCGGACGCGCTGGCCCGCGTACGGCAGGCGGACCTGTCGCCGGCGCTGGCGGCGCAGGTGTACGTGTGCCGGCCGCCGGACGAGACGCCGACGGGCAAATACCTGGGCACGGTGCACTTCCAGCGGCTGCTGCGCGATCCTCCGTTCACCCTGGTCAGCTCCATCGTGGACACGGACCTGCCGCCGCTGCGGCCGAACGCCTCGCTGCCCGCGGTGACCACGCACCTGGCCGCCTACAACATGGTCGCGGTGCCGGTGGTCGACGAGGGCGGCTCGCTGCTGGGCGCGGTGACGGTCGACGACGTACTGGACCACCTGCTGCCGGACGACTGGCGGGAGACGGAATTCCATTCCGAGGAGGCCGTCGGTGGCCGCTGAGCGAGGACGCTTCGACCGGGGGCGTGGCGAACAGGCGCGCGAGCGGCGCCGGGAGCAGATCCGGGAGCGGCGCGAGCAGGCGCGGATGCAGGCGCGCGAGCACGGGCTGGCGGCGGAGGCGGCGGAACGTTCCGCCGAGCGCGCGGCGAAGCCGTCGAGCGGGTCGAGCGCGCTGACGCGCCCGCGCGTGCGCCTGGACCTCCCGAGGGCGCCGCGCCGGTCCCTGCTGCCCGAATACGACCCGGAGGCCTTCGGGCGGCTGTCGGAGCGGGTGGCGCGCTTCCTGGGCACGGGCCGGTTCATCGTCTGGATGACGCTGGTCATCATCCTCTGGGTGCTGTGGAACGTCTTCGCGCCGGACGACCTGCGCTTCGACAAGTACCCCTTCATCTTCCTGACGCTGATGCTGTCGCTCCAGGCGTCCTACGCGGCACCGCTGATCCTGCTCGCGCAGAACCGGCAGGACGACCGCGACCGGGTCACCCACGAGCAGGACCGCAAGCAGAACGAGCGCTCCATCGCCGACACCGAGTACCTGACGCGGGAGATCGCGGCGCTGCGGATGGGCCTGGGCGAGGTCGCCACGCGCGACTGGATCAGGTCGGAGTTCCAGGTCCTGATCAAGGAGATGGACGAGCGCCGTCTATTCCCGGCGGAACGTGATGAAGGCGACCGCTGACGGGCTTTCCTGAGCCGTGCTACCGAGCCGTACCATCGGGGCATGGCTACCGACACAAGCTCCGCCGCCGTGCCTGAGCAGGACGCGATCCTGGACGCTCTGGCGACGGTGAACGACCCCGAGATCCACCGGCCGATCACCGACCTCGGCATGGTCAAATCGGTGGAGATCGGTGACGGCGGCGCGGTCGCCGTCACGGTCTACCTCACGGTGTCGGGCTGCCCCATGCGCGAGACCATCACCAAGAACGTCACCGAGGCCGTCGAGAAGGTCGCCGGCGTCACCTCCGTCGCCGTGACCCTCGACGTGATGAGCGACGAGCAGCGCAAGGACTTGGCCGCCACGCTGCGCGGCGGCACCGCCGAGCGCGAGGTGCCCTTCGCCAAGCCGGGCTCGCTGACCCGCGTGTACGCGGTCGCGTCCGGCAAGGGCGGTGTCGGCAAGTCGTCCGTCACGGTGAACCTGGCCGCGGCGATGGCGGCGGACGGCCTGAAGGTCGGCGTGGTCGACGCGGACATCTACGGCCACAGCGTGCCGCGCATGCTGGGCGTGGACGGCCGTCCCACCCAGGTCGAGAACATGATCATGCCGCCGTCCGCGCACGGCGTGAAGGTCATCTCCATCGGCATGTTCACCCCGGGCAACGCCCCGGTCGTGTGGCGCGGGCCGATGCTGCACCGGGCCCTGCAGCAGTTCCTGGCCGACGTCTTCTGGGGCGACCTGGACGTGCTGCTGCTGGACCTTCCGCCGGGTACGGGTGACATCGCGATCTCCGTGGCCCAGCTCGTGCCGAACGCCGAGATCCTGGTCGTCACCACCCCGCAGCAGGCTGCCGCCGAGGTGGCCGAGCGGGCCGGCTCGATCGCCGTGCAGACCCACCAGAAGATCGTCGGCGTCGTCGAGAACATGTCGGGCCTGCCGTGCCCGCACTGCGACGAGATGGTGGACGTCTTCGGCTCGGGCGGTGGCCAGAAGGTCGCCGACGGGCTGACCAGGACGGTCGGCGCGACGGTGCCGGTGCTGGGGCAGATCCCGATCGACGTCCGGCTGCGCGAGGGCGGCGACGAGGGCAAGCCCGTCGTCCTGTCCGACCCGGACTCGCCGGCCGGTGCGGCCCTGCGCGCGATCGCGGGCAAGCTGGGCGGCCGGGCGCGCGGCCTGTCGGGCATGTCCCTGGGCATCACCCCGCGCAACAAGTTCTAGGAGCTGTCTCGCATGCCGGGCGCGCGGTGGATGACGCCGCGCCTCGGCGGCATCCACCGCTCCCTGATCGGGCCTGATCGACAGGACACCGCCTGGCCCCGTCGCGAAGGGAAGGGCACCGCCGGCCGGCGGTGCCCTTCTTCCGTACCCGTGCCCCTGCCCGGCCGGTGCGGCTACTCGTACGTGCCGAGGTCGGAGATCGCCGAGAAGCCGAGGCCGTAGGCGCTCATCCCGCGCCCGTAGGCGCCCAGGTGCACCCCGCTCCCGGTGGAGCCCGCGAGCACCCAGCCGAACTCGGACTCGCGGTAGTGGAAGGTGGTCGGCTCCCCGTCCACCGGCAGCGACAGCGTGGACCAGTCCTCGCCGGCGAGGTCGTCGGCCAGCTCCCACGCGGCCTCGGTCTGCTGGTCGAGCCAGTCGTCGCGCAGGGTGTGGTCCATCTGTCCGGGCCAGCTGTAGGCCAGCAGCCCGGAGCCGGCCAGCCAGGCCGCCGAGGAGACGGAGGTGGCCTCCAGGACTCCGGTGCCGTCGCCGCTGCGGCGCAGCGGGTTGCTCGCCACGGTGATGACCACCGCGAAGCGTTCCTTCTCGCCGGTGGCGATCTCGCCCCGGGCGGACGGCTCGTCACCGTGGCCGGTGGAGCCGTGCTCGACCGTTCCGTCGGCGGCGGTGCCGACCTGCATGAGCCAGCGGCGACCGGTGAAGGCCTCGTCCAGCCCGTACCAGGGGAAATCAGCGGCCAGGAAGCCGTCGGCCGTCCGGCGGGCCGCCGGCACGGGGGCGGCGGCCTCCGGCTGCTGCTCCTCGGCACGGTCGCCCGTATGGGGGCTCGTATGCGGACTGGTATGCGGTTCCTGTGCGGGGTCTGCGGCGGCGGGTGCCTCGGCGGTCTGCGCGCCTACCAGGCTGCTGCTCGTCGTCTCCATCTGGGCGGCCTCTCGTTCCGTGGGGTCCGGAACGGCCCTCCCCCTCGCTGCGCTGGGGGGACCCCCTCCCTCGGGCGTCCCGCGATCCGGACAGATGGAGGATAGCCACCGGACCCCGGATCACCGGGCAGGCTGGGTCAGGTGGCGTCGGCGTCGAAGCGCACGCGCTGCTCGGCGGCCGGGGCCGCGGGCTTCTTCAGCAGGTCCGCACCGGCGGCGGCCGCGCCGGACGGGGAGGCCGGGGCAGGGTGGGGTTCCGGGTTGTTGACGGCGTCGGTGACGTCGTTCAGCTCCTTGCGGAGGTCGAAGCTGGTGCGGATCTCCTTGAGGTCCTCGTTCTCCGTCAGCTGCTTGCGGATGAAGGTCTTCGGATTGAGGTCCTCGAATTCGAAGTCCTTGAACTCCGGGCCGAGTTCGGAGCGGATGTCCTGCTTGGCGCTGTCGGAGAAGGCACGGACCTTCCGGATGAAGCCCGTGACGTCCTGGATGACCTTGGGCAGCTTGTCCGGGCCGAAGACGAGGATGGCCAGGATCACGATCGTGACGAGTTCGAGTGCGCCTATGTCGTTGAACACCTTGCCGCTCCTCGGCTCTCTGTCACTTCGGGCCCGAACACACGGTACCCGGCCTTGCCCGCGGGCCCATACACGCGTCCCGGCCCCGTGGGGGTTTCACCCCCCGGTCATCCCGGGATCATGAGCCGTTCGCCGACCCGAGGACCACGCCCAGCGTGTGCTCCCGGCCGTCGCGCAGCACGGTCAGGGTGAGCCGATCGCCCGGGCGGTGGGCCCGGATCTTGATGATCAGCTCGTCGCCGCCGCGGACCCGCTGCCCGTCCACCTTGGTGATCACGTCACCGGGCTTGATGCCGGCGCGCGCGCCCGGTCCTCCGGCGGTCACGGACGGCTTGCCGTCCTCGCCCTTGTCCCCCACCCGGGCTCCGTCACCCGTGTAGTCCATGTCGAGGGTGACCCCGATGACGGGGTGCGTGGCGTGGCCCGTGGCGATGAGCTCCTCGGCGACGCGCTTGCCCTGGTTGATGGGGATGGCGAAGCCCAGGCCGATGGAGCCGCCCTGCCGGTCGGGGTCGTCCTTGTCGGCGCCGCGGATCGCGCTGTTGATGCCGACGACGTGCGCCCGGGCGTCGAGGAGGGGGCCGCCGGAGTTCCCGGGGTTGATGGGGGCGTCGGTCTGGAGGGCGTCGACGTAGCTGATGTCACTGCCGTCGCCCTTGTCGCCGCCCGCGGTGACGGGCCTGCCGGTGGCGCTGATGATGCCGGCGGTGACCGTGTTGGAGAGGTCGAAGGGCGCGCCGATGGCCACGACCGGGTCGCCGACCTTCACGTTCTCGGAGTTCCCCAGGCTGAGCGGCCGCAGCCCGCGCACCCCGCTGACCTTGACCACGGCCAGGTCGTAGCCGGAGTCGCGGCCGACCAGCTCGGCGGTGACGCTCTCGCCGGTGCTGAAGGTGACCGCTATCTCCTTGGCGTCGGCGACCACGTGGTTGTTGGTCAGGATGTGCCCCTGCGGGTCCAGCACGAAGCCGGTGCCCGTGCCGCTGCTCTTCGCGCCCCGCACGTGCAGGGTCACCACGCCGGGCAGTGCGGTGGCCGCGATCCCGGCCACGCTGTCGGGCGCCCGGCCGTTGTCGGCGACGGCCGCCTGCGGCAGCTCCAGCCTGGTGCTGCTCTGCCGCTCGGCGAGCACGCCGACGTAACCGCCGATCCCGCCCGCGAGCAGCGCCGTTCCCGCGGCGAGGGAGGCCACCTGCCACAGCCGGAACCCGGGGCGGTCCCGGCCCCGGTCCACGACCTGGAGGGGCTGCTCGCCCCAGGGGTCGTACCGGCCCTGGTGGGCCGGCGGCTCCTGGGCAGGGGCCGCCACCCGCTCGGCGGCCCCGTTCCCGCCGTCGTCGGCGCCGTCACCCTCTCCGTCTCCGTCGACGGCTTCGCCGGCGGTCCCGGGCCGCGGGGCCGGAACCCCGTCCCGACGGCTGTCGGCCGTGCCCTCGGGCCGGCTCCACCACTGCGGAGCCGGTTCGGTCTGCTGCCTGTCGGCCATGGGCGCTCCCCGCGTACCTGTGCGCATGTCCGGCCGATTCAACCAGGTCCCGGGTCAGCGCAGCAGGGAGACCGGACGGGCCGAGCCCGGCGGGGAGGGCTGGGGCGGCGCCGGCGGGCTCGCCACGGCCGTCAGGAGGGTCGGTACGGCCGCAGGAGTGGGCGGCCGGTCACGGATCGCCGCGTCGCTCACGGGCAGGGCGGGGCCGGGCCTGGATGTGGGCGCAGGGGAATCACCCCGGACGTTCGGCTCCGTGCCCTCCAGCGGCAGGGTGCCGCCCAGCGCGAGGGCCGCCAGCGACACCGCTCCGGCGGCGACGAAGGCGAACCGGCGGCGCGGACGGCCCACCTCGTGGATGCGGAAGCCCTCCTGCTGCGGGCGGACGGCGGCGACGGGCAGCCCGTACGCGAAAGCCTCGAAGGGGTCGGGCTGGGCGGAGCCCGGTCCCGGTGGACCCGCGGGGCCGGACGGGCCGTCGAGACCGCCTCCCGGAAGCTGCTGGAGGCGCGCGAGCAGGCCCGCGGACACCGGCGGCGGCGCGCTCTCCACGAACATGGTCTTCAGACGCCGCTGGGCATCGGCCTCGGCCTTGCACTTGGCGCAGGTCGCCAGGTGCGCCAGGACCCGCTCGCGCGCGTCGTGCTTCAGCTCCCCGTCCACGAGGGCGGCGAGCCGGTCACCGAGATGCTGTTCGGCAGGGGACGGACTGGCTCCGGTCACTCGGCTCCGCCCTCTCTCCCTGCGTCCGGCCCGCCCGTCGCCACACCCGCCATCGCGCGCTGCTCGGCACGGGCCGCGGGGGACCGGTGCTTGAGCGCCTTGCGCAGGTGCGAGCGGCCGCGGTGGATGCGGCTGCGCACGGTGCCGAGCTTCACGCCGAGCGTCGCGGCGATCTCCTCGTAGGACAGGCCCTCGATGTCGCACAGCACCACGGCCGCGCGGAACTCGGGGGCGAGGGTGTCCAGCGCCTGCTGGACGTCCGCGTCGAAGTGCGTGTCGTGGAGGACCTGCTGGGGGGACGGCTCACGGCTCGGCAGCCGCTCGGCGGCGTCGTCGGCGAGCGCGTCGAAGCGGATCCGCTGCTTGCGGCGCACCATGTCCAGGAAGAGGTTCGTGGTGATGCGGTGCAGCCAGCCCTCGAACGTGCCGGGCGTGTACGTGGACAGCGAGCGGAAGACGCGGACGAAGACCTCCTGGGTCAGGTCCTCGGCGTCGTGCTGGTTGCCCGTCAGGCGGTAGGCAAGGCGGTAGACCCGCGCGCTGTGCGTGCTGACGATCTCCTCCCACGAGGGAGGGGTCCACGCCTGCGATCCCGCATCTGCGGCAAAGGTCGCTGTGGTTGCGGTGTCTGCGGTGTGGAAGCGGTCAGCAATGTAGGTCACGGATTTCGGCTCACCCGCCGACCAGAAGAGGCGTCTGAACACGCCCCCACGATCCACAGGCGCAGCCGCACCTCCCCTGTCGGCTCTGGTGGTGTCCAGTGGAGTCCCTACCATAGCCACCCCCTCTGTCAGCTCCGGATAAGGGTTTTTGCAGTATCTTTACGCAAGCCTTAGGCCCCGGGGCGGTCCCCGCCGCCGATCTGCCCGGCGCCGTCCTTCTCGTCCCGCCTCCACCCCTCACAACGCCCGGTCCCATCTGCGGGTTCCCGACGTCAACGGATACAGTCACCGTTGCGCCAACTATGGGGACAGGAGAGGGTCATTACCGGCAACCGGCAGACGAGCTGGGCGTTCGCCGACGCGTTTGTCGCCGAGGACGACGCTCTGCGATGGGCCCGCGACCGGTCCAGGGAAGCGGGCCTGCGCTCCGTCTCCCCCGGGACCGGCGCCGCGCTGCGCCTGCTGGCCGCAACCGCGGACGCCAAGGCGGTCGCCGAGATCGGCACCGGAACCGGCGTCTCCGGCATCCACCTCCTGCACGGGATGCGCCCCGACGGGGTCCTGACCACGGTCGATCCCGAGGCGGACCGGCAGGCCTTCGCCCGCCAGGCCTTCCGCGCCGCCGGCTTCGCGGGCAACCGCGCCCGCTTCATCCCCGGCCGCGCACTCGACGTCCTTCCCCGGCTCGCCGACGGCGGGTACGACCTCGTCTTCTGCGACGGGGACCCGACCGAGTCCCTCGACTACCTCGCCGAATCGTTGCGCCTGCTGCGCCCCGGGGGGCTGGTGTGCTTCGAGGGGGTCTTCTCCGACGGCCGCACGGTCGACTCCGCGGCCCAGCCGGTGGAGGTGCTCCGCGTCCGCGAGCTGCTGCGCAGCGTCCGGGAGAGCCCGGCACTGGAGGCCGCGCTGCTCCCGGTGGGCGACGGACTGCTCTGCGCCGTGCGCCGCTGACCCGTCCGCACCCCGGCGCCCGGGCCGGTCAGCTCAGGAGCGTGAAGGTGAGGGCCGCCGTACCGCCCAGAGCGGTGCCGGCGAGCAGCTGGCCGGGGTGTGCGCCCGCAGCACCAGACGGGCCCGCGGCGGACAGGACGCGGGCCGCCTTCTGGCGGGGGTGCAGTCGGCGAAGGCCGGCGGCGCGGGCGGGGAGAAGGTCACGTGCGGCTCCGCCGGGGCCCAGGTGCCAGGGGTGTCCTGGCCGATCAGGCCGCCGCGAGCCCTGCCCGACCGACGGGACACCCCTGGGACACGACACAACGCTGCCCCGGCCGCAGATCGCGGTCGGGGCAGCGCAGAGAATGCGAAAAACAGAAGGTGGAAGTGCTGTCAGCGGGTCAGCCGACGACCTTCTTCAGGGCGTCACCCAGGGCGTCCGCCTCATCGGGGGTCAGCTCGACGACAAGCCGACCGCCGCCCTCGAGCGGTACGCGCATGACGATGCCCCGCCCCTCCTTGGTGACCTCGAGCGGGCCGTCGCCCGTCCGCGGCTTCATGGCCGCCATGCTCGTTCCCCTTCCTGAAACCAGCTCATCGTCAGCCGACGGCCCCATTCAGGCGCCTAGTACCCGGCATCGAACACATTGCTTCCCAGCCATTATCCCGCATGTCAGGACCCGATGACCAACATCACCCGGGAACGCTTGGGCAACGCGCTCGGCCAAAACCACTCATTTCGGGGATCCGCCTGCGATACTTCGCCGCCGCACCTGGGGAACGGCTCCGGCTTTCTTTGACACACATCACATGTGCGCTCGGCGTCCGGTCCGCCATGCTGGCCCTTGCACCGGCCGGTACCGGCCGGTAGCCAAGCCCGCGACGAAGGGGGACCCCCTGCCATGGCCGACAGTGTGCTCTACGAAGTGACCGACGGACTCGCGACCATCACGATCAACCGTCCCGACGCGATGAACGCGATGAACACCGAGGCCAAGGTCGCCCTGCGCGACGCGGCCCTGGCGGCGGCCGAGGACACCGCGGTCCGGGCGGTCCTGCTGACCGCCGCCGGGAACCGGGCCTTCTGCGTCGGTCAGGACCTCAAGGAGCACATCGGGAACCTCGCCGCGGACCGGGAGACCGGCTCCTCGCTGACCATGAACACGGTCAAGGAGCACTACAACCCGATCGTGCGGGCGCTCACCGAGATGCCGAAGCCCGTGGTGGCCGGCGTCAACGGCGTCGCGGCCGGGGCCGGCTTCGGCTTCGCGCTGGCGGCCGACTTCCGCGTCGTAGCGGACACCGCCTCCTTCAACACCTCCTTCGCCGGCGTGGCGCTCACCGCCGATTCCGGGGTCTCGTGGACCCTGCCCCGTCTGATCGGCGCCTCCCGCGCCTCGGACCTGCTGCTCTTCCCGCGTTCGATCAAGGCGCAGGAGGCGTACGAGCTCGGCATCGTCAACCGCCTGGTGCCCTCGGACTCCCTGCACGCCGAGGCCGAAGCCGTGGCCCGCGCCCTGGCCGCGGGTCCGACGGTCGCCTACGCCTCCCTGAAGGAGTCCCTCGCGTACGGGGCCTCCCACACGCTCGCGGAGTCCCTGGCGCACGAGGACGTCCTGCAGACCCGTGCGGGGGCCTCCGAGGACCACTCCATCGCCGTCCAGGCGTTCCTGGCGAAGCAGCCCCCGAAGTACCTCGGCCGCTGAGCCGCGCTGCCGTCCCGCGGGGGTCCGGGGTGTCTCGTCCGTCAGGCCGGACCAGGGTGCCATGCCCCGCGAGCCCGGCGTGACCGGCGAGACACCCCCTACGCCGGGTCGCGCAGGGCGCAGGCGGCCAGGTGGTCGTTGACCAGCCCGCACGCCTGCATCAGGGCGTAGGCGGTCGTCGGGCCGACGAAGCGGATGCCGGCCTTCCTGAGGGCCTTGGCGAGGGCCGTGGACTCCGGGGTGACCGCCGGGACCTCGGTGACGGTGAGCGGGGCCGGGCCGGGCTCCTGGGGGGCGTGGGACCAGACCAGGGTGTCCAGCTCGCCGGACTCCCAGCCGGCGAGGACCTTCGCGTTGGCCAGGGTCGCCTCGATCTTGGCCCGGTTGCGGATGATCCGCTCGTCGGCCAGCAGCCGCTCCGCGTCCGCGTCGCCGAATTCGGCGACCGCCGCGATGGAGAAGTCGCAGAAGGCCTTACGGAAGCCATCGCGCCGGCGCAGGATCGTCAGCCAGGACAGCCCCGACTGGAAGGCCTCCAGGCACAGCCGCTCGTACAGGGCGTCGTCGCCGTGGACGGGACGGCCCCATTCGGAGTCGTGGTAGGCGACGTAGTCGGGCGTGGACAGCCCCCACGGGCAGCGCAGCAGGCCGTCCGGGCCCGCCACCGCTCCGGTCACCGCTCACCGCCCTTGCTGAGGTCGACCGGGCCGGAGGCGTCCCGCGGGGCCGCGGCCCCGGGCGACGCCGTTCCCGTCAGCAGCGCGATCCTCGCGTCCCGCTCGGCGAGCTCCGCCGCGAGCCGCTCCAGTACGTCGTCCACCTCGGCCATCCGGTAGCCGCGCGGCGCGACCGGCAGCCGCAGCGCGGCGATGTCCTCCCGCACCACGGGCCGGGTCTCCGGCAGCCCGTCCGCCACCCGGTCCGGCTCCGCTTCCGGCAAGACGGCCTCCGAGCCGCCGCCGATCACCGCGAGGGTGACCGCTGCCACGACCACGACCAGCGCGATCATCAAGAAGAAGAACACGATCAACTCCCCTGAGAGACTCCGGCCACCAGGTTAAGGTCGCAGGCGAGGCGCGAGGGCCGCCGGAGGAGGAGAGACCAGGATGCTGCGACTGGGCAGGCGCGAGTTCGACACCCACGAGCCGGTGATCATGGCCATCGTGAACCGGACTCCGGACTCCTTCTACGACCAGGGCGCGACGTTCCGCGACGAGCCCGCGCTGGACCGGGTGGAGCGGGCCGTCGCCGAGGGCGCCGCGATCATCGACATCGGCGGGGTCAAGGCGGGCCCGGGCGAACACGTGGACGCGGTCGAGGAGGCGCGGCGCACGGTCGGTTTCGTGGCCGAGGTCCGCCGCCGCCACCCGGACGTGGTGATCAGCGTGGACACCTGGCGGCACGAGGTCGGCGAAGCCGTCTGCGAGGCCGGGGCGGACCTGCTGAACGACGCGTGGGGCGGGGTGGACCACAAGCTGGCCGAGGTGGCGGCACGCTACGACGTCGGCCTGGTCTGCACGCACGCCGGCGAGGTCGAGCCGCGCACCCGGCCGCACCGGATCGCGTACGAGGACGTGATGGCGGACATCCTGCGGGTCACGGTCGGGCTCGCCGAACGGGCCGCGGCCCTCGGCGTCCGCCGGGACGCGATCATGATCGACCCGGGTCACGACTTCGGGAAGAACACCCGCCACTCGCTGGAGGCGACCCGGCGGCTGGAGGAGATGACCGCGACGGGCTGGCCGGTGCTGGTCTCGCTGTCCAACAAGGACTTCGTCGGCGAGACCCTCGACAAGCCGGTCAAGGAGCGGCTGCTGGGCACGCTGGCCACCACGGCCGTCTCGGCCTGGCTGGGCGCGCAGGTCTACCGCGTCCACGAGGTCGCGGAGACCCGCCAGATCCTGCACATGGTCCGCTCGATCCAGGGCCACCGGCCGCCCGCGGTCGCCCGCCGCGGCCTGGCCTGAGCCGCCGCCGGCCGGAGGCCGGCGCTCGTCCCCGCGGGCCGGCCGGGGCCGGCCCGCGGACCGGACCTACTTCCCGACTTCCTTCGTCACCAGGGCGATCGCCTCTTCCACGTCGTCGGTGACGTGGAAGAGGTAGAGGTCCTTCTCCGAGGCCTTGCCCTGGGCGATCACCGTGCCCCGCAGCCAGTCGACCAGGCCGCTCCAGTACTCCGTGCCGAAGAGCACGATGGGGAAGCGGGTGATCTTCTGGGTCTGGACCAGGGTCAGCGCCTCGAACAGCTCGTCCAATGTGCCCAGCCCGCCGGGCAGCACGACGAAGCCCTGGCTGTACTTCACGAACATCGTCTTGCGGACGAAGAAGTACCGGAAGTTCAGGCCGAGATCGACGTGCTGGTTGAGCCCCTGCTCGAAGGGGAGCTCGATGCCGAGGCCGACGGAGATCCCGTTCGCCTCGCGAGCGCCCTTGTTGGCGGCCTCCATCGCTCCCGGACCGCCACCGGTGATCACCGCGAACCCTGCGTCCACCAGCGCGCTGCCGATCCGCACGCCCGCCTCGTACTCGGGCGAGCCCTCCGGGGTGCGGGCCGAGCCGAACACGCTGATCGCGGGCGGCAGCTCGGCCAGCGTGCCGAAGCCCTCGATGAACTCCGACTGGATGCGCAGGACCCGCCAGGGATCGGTGTGCACCCACTCGGAGGGCCCGGCGGAGTCCAGCAGCCGCTGGTCCGTCGTACTGCCCGCCTGCACCTGGCTCCGCCGCCTCAGCACCGGCCCGAGCTGCTGCTCCTCGGGCCGGCGACGAGCGGACCCGTCGGAAGTGCCGGGGTTGCCCATGATGTGCTCCCTCCTGCTGATCGTTGGATCAGGGTAGGCGCAGGAAGGTGACGGGAAGCGGAATTCAGGAGGTCAGCCAGGCGCGGAGTCGTTCCTCGCAGTGCAGGATGGCCTTCGTCTCCACGCGCTCGTCGACCTTGTGGGCCAGCAGGGCGTCGCCCGGCCCGTAGTTCACCGCCGGGACGCCCAGCGCGCTGAAGCGGGAGACGTCCGTCCAGCCGAACTTCGGCATGGCCCGGCCGCCCACCGCCTTCATGAAGGCCGCCGCGGCGGGGTGCGAGAGGCCCGGGAGGGCCCCGCCGGAGGAGTCGTCGACGACGAACTCGGCGATGTCGCAGTCCGCGAACACCTCGCGGACGTGGGCGACAGCCTCCGCCTCGCTGCGGTCGGGGGCGTAGCGGAAGTTGACCGTCACCGTGCACGCGTCGGGGATGACGTTGTTCGCGACGCCGCCCTCGATGCGGACGGCGTTGAGGCCTTCGTGGTACTCCAGGCCGTCGATGACCGGCTTGCGGGGCTCGTACGCCGCCAGCCGGGCCAGGATCGGGCTCGCCGCGTGGATGGCGTTGGAGCCCATCCAGCTGCGGGCGGAGTGGGCGCGCTCCCCGGCGGTGCGCAGCAGCACGCGCAGGGTGCCCTGGCAGCCGCCCTCGACCTCGGCGTTCGAGGGCTCCAGCAGGACCGCGAAGTCGCCCGTGAGCCAGTCGGGGTGGGCTTCGGCGACCTTGCCGAGGCCGTTGAGGTCGGCGGCGACCTCCTCCTGGTCGTAGAAGACGAAGGTGAGGTCCCGGTTGGGCTCGGGCACGGTCGCGGCGATGCGCAGCTGCACGGCGACGCCGGACTTCATGTCGGTGGTGCCACAGCCCCACAGGACGTCGTTCTCGTCGAGGCGCGACGGGACGTTGTCGGCGATCGGCACGGTGTCGAGGTGGCCGGCGAGTACGACGCGCTCGGCGCGGCCGAGGTCCGTGCGGGCGACGACGTTGTTGCCGAAGCGGTCCACGGTGAGGTGGGGCAGGCCGCGCAACGCGTCTTCCACGAGGTCGGCGAGTACCTTCTCGTCGCCGCTCACGGAAGGGATGTCGACGAGCCGGGCGGTCAGCTCGGCGGCGTCCAGGGTGAGGTCCAGCTCGGATTCGGACATGGAACTGACCCTAACGCCCCGGGGTGTGGCGAAGCGTCCCTCGTCCGGCCGGTGGACGCGTCATATGCCTCAAGTACGGTGGGCCGCGTGTCCGAGATCCGTGATCCCCGTCCTCGCCGCCGCAGGCTGCTCCGTGTGGTCGTCGGCCTGCTCGTTCTCCTGTCGGTGGCCGGGTACTTCGCCGTGCAGCGCGCCTCGAACGGCGGGGGCGCCCCCTTCTGCGTCGCGAGCGCGGACGCGTCGAGCCGTGGCGGCGGCTCCGAAAAGTACGAGATGTCCCCGGAGCAGGCGGCGAACGCGGCGACCATAGCCGCCGTCGGCATCGCCAAGGGCCTGCCGGACCGGGCCGTCACCATCGCCCTGGCGACCGCCATGCAGGAGTCCGCCCTGCGCAACCTCGACCACGGCGACCGGGACTCGCTGGGGCTCTTCCAGCAGCGCCCGTCGATGGGCTGGGGCACGCCCGAGCAGATCACCGACCCGGTCTACTCGGCCGGGATCTTCTACGACCACCTCGTCGACGTGCCGGGGTACTCGCGCCTGCCGCTGACGGTGGCCGCGCAGAAGGTGCAGCGCAGCGGTTACCCGCAGGCCTACGCCAAGCACGAGCCCGACGCGACGGTGCTGACCGCGGCCTTCGCCGGCGGCGGCAGCCTCGACTGCGGCGGTCCGGCGCCCACGCAGCCGGGCGACCCGGAGAAGGTGCGCGAGGGCCTGGTACGGATCTTCGGCAAGGACGGGATGCACACCTTCGGCCCGCAGGGCGCCCAGGCCGGTCAGGCCGGCCGCAGCGCCGGCGGCGTCCGGGCCGTCGAGGAGCCCGAGATCACGATGGTGGAGAAGCGGGACGCGGGTGAGGCCGCGACCCGCCGCAGCCGGGCGATGGCCCACTGGGCGGTGGCCAATTCGCGCGGGATGGGGATCGCCCGGGTCTCCTACGACCTGCGCGGCTGGGTCGCGGGCAAGGACCGGGGCCGGTGGCAGGACAAGGCGGACGCGGGCGCGAAGAACGGCGACGGCGATCCCTACGGAGCGGCTCCCGGCGAGGTGCGGATCTTCATGGCCCGCTGATCGCCCGCGCCCCGGCGCAGCGGGCGCGGGTCAGCCGCGGGTACCCGGCCGCGCGTACGGGTGTTCACTCCTGCGGGGGTGATCACCACCGCGCCGCACCCCGCCGCACGGACGCCCCGGAGGGACGGAACCCCTGGTCGGCGCGCATCCAATGCTCTTGTCGCGGAAGCCGATTAAACGATGCGTTACCGATCCTTTACCCGGTGGCGCCGCAACTCCACCCGCCCCCCGAGCGGTTAGTCAGGCGTACTCAGCCGCTACCGCTTAGGAGCATCATGTCCCTCCCCCTGACCCGTCGGATCGCCCGTGCCGCGCTGCTCGTCGCAGCCGGGGCAGCGCCCGTGGTCGGTGCGGCCGGCGCGGCCAACGCCGCCGGTCTGGAGTCCGTGCCGCAGCTGGGCGCACTCACCGCCACGGACGCCCCCGCGGCGACCGCCGACACGGCCACGGGAACGGCCACCGACGCCATCGGCACCGCCGGTGACGCGGCCAAGACCCTGCCGGCCCCCGCCTCCGACCTGGCCGGCCAGGCCGGCGGCCTGCTCGGCGGTCTGCCCACGACCCAGGAGCTGCCGGTCTCCGCACTGCCCGTGGGCGGTGTCCTGCCGGCGGGACTGCCCGGCGGCGGCCTGCAGGGCTGACACCCGGGAAACACCGAGGGGGCCGGGAGTTGCACACTCCCGGCCCCCTCGGGCTGTCACGGGCCCGGTCAGCCGAGGCGCTTGACCGCTGCCTCGACGCGCTCGTCGGTGGCGGTGAAGGCGACGCGCACGAAGCGGGCGCCCGCCTCGCCGTAGAAGTCGCCGGGCGCGACCAGGATGCCCAGGTCCGCGAGGTGGGCGACGGTGTCCCAGCAGGGCTCGTCCCGGGTCACCCACAGGTAGAGGCTCGCCTCGCTGTGCTCGACCCGGAAGCCGTGCGCCTCCAGGGCCGCGCGGAGCGCCGCACGGCGGGCCGCGTAGCGCTCGCGCTGCTCCGCCACGTGCCGGTCGTCACCGAGGGCCGCCACCGTGGCCGCCTGCACCGGGGCGGGGGTCATCATGCCGCCGTGCTTGCGGATCTCCAGCAGCTCGCCGAGCACGTCCGCGTCACCGGCGACGAAGGCCGCCCGGTACCCCGCCAGGTTGGAGCGCTTGGACAGGGAGTGGACCGCGACGATCCCCTCGTACGAGCCGCCGCACACGTCGTCGTGGAGGACGGAGACGGGCTCGGCCTCCCAGCCCAGCTCCAGGTAGCACTCGTCGCTGAAGAGCAGGATCCCGTGCTCCCGGGCCCAGGCCACGATCCGGACGAGCTCGTCCTTGGCGAGGACCTTGCCGGTCGGGTTGGACGGGGAGTTGAGCCACAGCAGCTTCACGCGTGCCGGGTCGAGGTCGGTGGTCGGGTCGTCGTAGACCACCGGCTCCGCGCCGCACAGCCGCGCCCCGACCTCGTACGTCGGGTAGGCGAGCCGGGGGTAGGCCACCTGGTCGCCGGCGCCCAGGCCCAGCTGGGTCGGCAGCCAGGCCACCAGCTCCTTCGAGCCGACGACCGGCAGGACGTTGCGGTGCTCGGCGGCGCTCGCGCCGAGCCGGCCGCGCAGCCAGCCCGTGATGGCGTCGCGCAGGGCGGCCGTGCCCCACACCGTCGGGTAGCCCGGGGAGTCGGCGGCGTCGATCAGGGCCCGCCGGATCAGCTCCGGGACCGGGTCCACGGGCGTGCCGACGGACAGGTCGACGATGCCGTCCGGGTGGCCCGCCGCCGTCTTCTTGTACGGCTCCAGCTTGTCCCAGGGGAAGGCGGGAAGACGGTCGGATACTGCGGCCACGGTGGTCTCTGCTCTCTCTGAGTGCTGGTGGGACGGGTCGGAAAACACCGCGGTCCCGTGCGGCGGGCAGGCCGTACGGGACCGGGGGGCGCTTCTGCCGTGAAAGGTCAGTGCTCGCCGTTGATGCCGGCGGGCAGCCCCGCGACGAAGGGGTGGTCGCGCTCGATCAGGCCCAGCTTGGAGGCACCACCGGGCGAACCGAGCTCGTCGAAGAACTCGACGTTCGCCTTGTAGTAGTCCTTCCACTCTTCCGGAGTGTCGTCCTCGTAGAAGATGGCCTCGACCGGGCAGACCGGCTCACACGCACCACAGTCGACGCACTCGTCCGGGTGGATGTACAGGGACCGCTGGCCCTCGTAGATGCAGTCGACGGGGCACTCTTCGATGCATGCCTTGTCCTTGACGTCGACACAAGGCTCCGCGATGACGTAGGTCACGCTCTCGTTCCTCCTCGGTAGGGCTTTCCATATCGCGCGGGAGCGCGGCGTCGTCGATGCCCGCCCCTAGTATCTCCGTTCCCGGGCACGATCCGAACAGGAGGGGCGGACAGAGCTGTGGAAATCACTGCCGGAGGACTGCTGGAGGTTCGAATCACCCCGGCTGACGTGGGTAAACGTGTCTCTGTACGACGGGTGGAGACCGGACTGGGCGGATCACCCGAGTTCACGGACACGGTCGGTGTTCTCACATCCTGGGACCAGGGTGTGCTGCTGATCACAAAGAAGAACGGACAGTCCGTCCGCATCACGCAATCCTCGCTGGTGGCGGGCAAGGTCGTGCCCGCGGCGCCGGCCCGGCGGCGCGGTCCGGCGGCCTCCTTCGAGGAGCTGACGAGGGTCTCGGCGCGGGCCTGGCAGCCGCTGGAGAGCGAGCCCCTGGGCGGGTGGACGCTGCGCGCTGCCGCCGGGTTCACCCGGCGGGCGAACTCCGTGCTGCCGGCGGGCGACCCGGGCATACCGCTCGACGGTGCACTCGCGCGAGTGACCTCCTGGTATGCGGAACGAGGACTTCCGGCCTATGTGCAGGCCGCCACGGGGGCCGCCGGCACGCAGGAGCTGCTGTGCGCGGAGCTGGAGCGCCGGGGCTGGGCGTCCGAGGCGTCGGCGGAGGTACGGATCGGGGCGCTCGCCCCGGTGGGCGACGTGGACGCGCCCGCGAGCGGGTCCGTGACTTTGACCCGTGTCCCGGACGAGGAGTGGCTCGGGCGCTACGGGAGGGTCTCCGACCCGGACGTGGCCCGGCGGGTCCTGGTGCAGGGCCCGTCGGTGTGGTTCGCCTCGCTGCCCGGGGGTCGGGCGATCGGACGGTGCGTGGTGGACGGCCGGTGGGCCGGCTTCGCGGCGGTGACGGTCGATCCCGCCCACCGGCGGGAGGGGCTCGCGACGGCGGTGATGGCCGCCCTGGCGCGGCGTGCGCTGGAGGAGGGCGCGTCGGCGGCGTGGCTGCAGGTCGAGACGGACAACGCGGGGGCGCTGGCGCTGTACGACGGGCTGGGCTTCTCGACGCACCACGTCTACCACCACTTCCGGGCGGCCCGGTGAGCACGCCGGCCTGGCGGGAGCAGTTCGCGGCGCAGGCCCGGTCGGAGCGGCCCGACCTGGCGCTGATGTGCCTGCTGCTGGCGGCTGAGGCGGATCCGGAGCTGGACGAACGTGCCATGGACTGGGCGCAGATCGAGCTGGACCGGCTGGCCGGGATGCTGCCGTACGGTCTGCGGGACGGGCGCGCGTGGGCCTCGGCGGTGACGGAACTGCTGGGCGGGCGCCTCGGTTTCCACGGCACCCCGGCGGACTACGAGCGGCTGTCGTCCTCGCTGCTGCACGAGGTGCTGCGGCGCCGGCGCGGTCTGCCGATCCTGCTGTCGGTGGTGTGGCTGGAGGTCGCCCGGCGGGCGGGCGCGCCGGTGTACGGGCTGGGGCTGCCGGGCCACTTCGTGGTGGGCTTCGGCGACCCGGAGGAGGGCGTGGTGGTGGACCCGTTCGCGGGCGGCGCCTCCCTGGGCGCCGGGCCGGCGGAGCTGGCGTCGGGGCCTCGCGCACCGGCCAGGACGCTGGACATCGTGCTGCGGATCCTGACCAACATCCGCGCGTGGGCCTCCACCCGCCCGGAGCAGTCCGGGGTGGCGCTGTGGGCGCTGGAGCTGTCGCTGCTGCTGCCGTCGCATCCGGCGTCGCTGCGCTACGAGCGGGCGCGGCTGCTGGTGGAGCGGGGCTCCTTCCGGGAAGGGGCGGCCGAACTCGACGCGTACGCCGAAGTCGTCGCGGCGGTGGACGACGACGCGGCGGCCCGCATCCGCGCCGAAGCCGTCTCGGCCCGCGCCCTCCTGAACTGACCGCGAGCCCGCCCGCGCCCGGCGCCGCCCGGCCGGGGTGCGCGGGGATTCCGCCGGGGCCGGGGGCTCCGGCAGGGGCGGGGTCCCGCGGGCCCCGCCAGGTGCGGGTTCCGCCCGGCGCCGGGCGCCGTCCGCCACAGCAGGTTCCGCCACCCCCGGTTCCGGCGGGGCCGGGTGTACGTCGGGGCGATCCCCGCAGGCGCCGAACGCACCGCCGCCGTACCTGCCGACCCCGAGAACCGATTCGGCGCCCGAGGAGACGCCCCGGCGTGCGCCCGGCCCGTTGGAACCGGCCCCCGCCTCGCGGCGCCCGGCGTCCGGCGTCCGGCGTCCGGCGTTTTGAGGACCGGGGTCGGGGGCGGAGCCCCCGCGGTGGCGCGGACCGTCAGGAACAGCCCTTCTCGCGGGCCACGTGCACCGCTCCGGCGCGGTTGCGCGCCGCCAGGTTTTGAATCGCCACCGCGTCGTGCGCGCCAGGTGGCGGATGCCATGCGGCGGACATGACGGTGCCCCCGCCCGGATCCCGGGCGGGGGCACCGTCGACGCCGTGTCTCAGCTGGGGTTGGTGTCGATGACCACGGTCCGCTCGGCCGGGGTCTTGCCGCGCAGGGCCTTGGCGAGCGCGCCGACGACGTCCTGCGGGGTCACCGCCGTCTTGGCGCCGGTGCCGCGGGTGATCATGACTCCGTCGAAGGTGTTCCCGTAGGTCGCCTTGAGCGCCTCCAGGTCGAACTTCTCGGTGAGGCGGCCGTCCACGGCCTGCATGCTGAGGATCTTGGGCAGCGACAGCTTGCCGAAGGCGATCGACTTGGGGCCGGCCTTGACGGTGGCGTTGGCGGACATCGCGGGCTCCGCGAACTCCTTCATCGCACGGTCCAGTTCGGCCTGGTTGATCGTCGGTTCCCTGGTGGTGGTCGGCAGCTGCAGGACGGCGGCCTTCCCCGTGCCGACCTGATCGCGGAAGGCCTTGGTGACGAGGTCGACGGAGCCGTCCACGTCCAGGGTGGTGCCCGCCTTGCCGGGGACGGCGACGGCCTTGCCGGTGTCGAAGGTGATCGTGCCCTCGGTGACGGAGCCCGCCGTGCCGGCGAGTTCCTGGAGCGCGACCGTGAGCTTCTCCTCGTCGACGGGCATCACGGCGTCGGCGACCCGCTCGTTGCCGAGGAGCGAGCCGATGACCGTGACGGGGTTGTAGTCGCTGCCGGCGGCGTTGCGGACGGTGGTCTGGCTGTCCAGGGTCAGGCCGGCCTTGTCGGGCTTCAGCTCGACCGGCTTGCCGCCGACGCTCAGCTGGATCGGTGCCGCGGCGCGGGTGCCGAAGGCCGTCTGGAGCTTGGAGACGGCCTCGTCGCGGCTGCCGCTGATGTCGACGCCGAGGACGGTAGTGCCCTTGGGGACGTCGGAGTGGTTCAGAAGCAGCCCTGCGCCGTAGGCGACGCCGACGAGCGCCACGATGCCGCCGCCGATGAGGACCAGCTTGGAGCGGCCCTTCTTGGCGGGCTTCGCGGCGGTCTTCTTGTCCGCGGGCTGCGTGGAGCGGGGGGCGGCCGGCGCGGGGGCCGGTACGGGGGTCGGCAGCGGGCCGTCCAGGTCCGGACCGGGCCAGCCCGCGGCCTCCGCGGCGGACGGGCCGCCGCCGGCGGGACGGGAGCCGAAGCCCGGGCCGCCGGTGGGGCCGGCGGGGCCGTCGGCCTGGCTGTCGTAGACGGGGAACGCCTCGGTGGACGGGCCGCCGTCGCCGTGGCCGGTCCCGTACGCGGGGAAGCCCTGGGTCGTGCCGACGCCGGGACCGCCGGGCACCGGGGCCGCCGGGGCGGGCGCCTGCTGCGGGGCGTAGCCCGTGCCGTAGTCGGCGACGGGCGGCGGCGGGGTGCGCGGCGGCGCGTACGCGGCGTCCGGCGCCGGCGGCGCCTGGGTGTGCCGCGGGGGCTCGAAGCCGGCGCCGGGCGCGGGCGGCGGCGGGGTCGGCGTCGCACCGGGCACCCGCTTGGCGAGCGGCGGCGCCGGGGCGGCCGGCGGCATCTGCGCCGCGGCGGGCGCCGCGGGCGCCGTGGGGGCGGGGGCGGGCGGCTTGCGGGGCGCGAACCAGTTGCTGGCGGCCTCTTCGGCCTTCGCCGGGGCCGGGTCCGGCTCGGGCGCGGCCTCGACACGGGTCGGGCGGGGACCGGATCGCTGCGGGAGCGGGGGCTCGGCCTGCTGCCCGGGCGCCGGCTCCGACGGGGTCGGTGCCCCGCCGGACGTGCCGGTGTTGGTGCCCATCGACTTGCGCACGACCACCGGGGGGATCGGCCGCGAGCCCGGGATGTTGATCCGGATCCGGGTCGTCAGGGTGGTCTCGGTCTTGGGCCCGTCGGATTCGGGCGTGGACGGGTTCGAGGTCACAGGGTTCTCCTCCGGGGCGGTCGCCGCGCCGGGCCCGGGCACAGTCGTGGACGGGTACTGGCCGGTTCCGTACGGCGGCGTACCCGAGGGGTAAGCGGCTCCCCCGTGCCCCTTGGGCCCGGAGGACGAACTGTCGGTTTCACGACTCAAGGCAGGTTCTCCCGGTTGGCTCCGCCGCCCGTCATACCGTGCGCGGGCAGCTCGGCGGCCCGTCCACCATACTGGCCGCCGCCCGCGCGCAACTGACTGGCGGGAATCAGGGGTTCCCTTTGGGGCCCGTCAAACCCCCCTGAAGCGCCACGAGAGCCCCCGCCCCCACCGGTCCGCCGGGCGCCCTACGAGGTCCGACACCACGTCACTTGACGGGCCGGGAGGCCGAAACCGGCCGATCGGCGGGAAGGGTGATCGTGGCGCACATCACAGCCAGCGCCGTTCCGCCCAAAAGGTAGGCGTACATGCCGATTCCGGACGAACTGAGGATGAAGTCCCCCTCGGGGCGCGGGAGGCTGAGCACCACGTAGGCGAGGAACCAGCCGACCGCGCCGCCGCCCACCCCGAGGCCGGTCCCGAGGGCGAGCCGGCCGCCGAGGAACAGCCCGAAGAGGGCCAGCAGCGCGAGCAGCAGCCCGCCGGGGAACCACAGGTCGACGACCAGCCAGCCGGCCGCGCCGGTCAGCGCGCCCAGCACCAGCAGGCCCAGGCAGCCGGCGAGCCGGCCCGCCGTCAGGGTGCCGGTCACGCGTCCACCCCCGCGAAGAGGTCGTGTTCGCGCTCGCCCGCCGCGACGCCCGGTCTGCCCTCGACCAGTTCGTAGTACTCACGGGCGAACAGCGGCTGCGCCAGGTCGTTGGAGAGGGCGAAGAAGGGCCCGTCCACGGCGATCTGGGTGGCGTGGGCCCGCATGGCGGCCGCCTTGGCCGCCACGAGGGCCTCGTCGGCGTCGATCTCGGCGGTGATCCGCTCGTCGTCGACGACCCCCGGCACGTCCTTGGGGGAGGCCAGTCCCGGGAAGGACACCCCGTCCCCGGCGGCGCTCAGCCGGGCGAAGCCCTCCTCGACCACCGAGAGCGGGACGCGGTTCCAGTAGATCTTCCCGATCGTGTGGGGATCCCCGAGGTCGCGCCGGTACGCCTTCTCCGCGGCCAGTTCGGCGGCGCGCATGGCGACCCGGTGGGCCTGGATGTGGTCCGGGTGCCCGTAGCCGCCGTCCGGGTCGTAGGTGACGAGCACCTGCGGGCGCAGCTCCCGGATCACCTCCACGAGGTACGCGGCGGCCTCGTCCACGTCGGCGGACCAGAAGGCCTCCGGGCGGCGGTTCTGCGGGGCGCCCATCATCCCGGAGTCGCGGAAGCGGCCGGGGCCGCCGAGGAACCGGTGGTCATGGACGCCCAGTTCGGCCATGGCCGCGGCGAGCTCGCCGATCCGGTGGGCGCCGAGGGTGTCGTCGCGGTCGGCCGCCAGGTGGGCCAGACCGGGCGGGATGACCTCGCCCTCCTCGCCCAGGGTGCAGGTCACCAACGCGACGTGGGCGCCCTGGGCCGCGTACTTGGCCATGGTGACGCCGTTGTTGATCGACTCGTCGTCGGGGTGCGCGTGCACGAAGAGCAGACGACGGGCGGGAAGACCGTTCATGGGCCTAGCGTAGGGGGTGCCCCGCGCCGGAACAGGCCTGCCCGCCCCGCCCGGCGGGCCCCGGCGGCAGCCGCCGGGACGCCCGTCAGAACTTGATGCCGCTGATCATGCTCGCCACGTTCGAGGTGAGCTGGCTGAGGGTCGGGGCGATGGTGGAACTCGCCAGGTAGAAGCCGAGCAGCACACAGACCACCGCGTGTCCCGCCTTCAGGCCCGCGCGGCGGACCAGCAGGAAGACGATGATCGCCAGCAGCACCACGGCAGAGATCGAGAGTGCCACGGCGTTTCACCTCCACGTCGAGCGGACATCGGTACGCGTATTCGTGCTCGGCGAGAGTCATACCCACCGTGCGCTACGGATCATAACTATCCGTGCCAGCGCATCGATCGAAATCCGGCAGCACAAGGGGCGCATGCCGCGCACGGCCGGGGTCACACAAAGGCCGGCCGGGGAGCGTTTACGCCCCCCGGCCGGCTGTCGGCACCCGCACGGCCGCACGGCACCCAGCCTGCATGCCCCAGATCTCGGGGCAGAAACGGTCAAGTTGCCGACACGTAAACCGAGTTGACGAAGCGCGCGCGCCCCCGCAAGCGGAACGCGACGGGTGGCCGGAAATGATCGGTCGCCGGGGTGAGCGTCTCAGTCCTTGTGCAGTCCCCCGGGCCGGTCGGTCTCGTCCGGCGGTACGTGCGGGACCACCCGCTTCTCCGCCGCGAAGTGACACGCCGAAGGATGCGCCGCCGGACCGGAGGAGAAGACCTCCGGGACCGCGAGCAGCGGGACCTCCGTCGCGCAGCGGTCCTGTGCCTTCCAGCAGCGGGTGCGGAAGCGGCAGCCCGAGGGCGGGTTGGCCGGGGACGGGACGTCTCCGGAGAGGATGATCCGCTCGCGGTGGGCACGGGCCTGCGGGTCGGGGACCGGCACGGCCGAAAGCAGCGCCTGGGTGTACGGGTGGGTCGGGTGCTCGTAGATCTGGCTGTCGGTGCCGATCTCGACGATCCTGCCGAGGTACATGACGCCGACCCGGTCGGAGATGTGCCGGACGATCGAGAGGTCGTGCGCGATGAACACGTAGGACAGGCCGAACTCGTCCTGGAGCTTCTCCAGCAGGTTGACGACCTGCGCCTGGACGGAGACGTCGAGGGCGGAGACCGGCTCGTCGGCGACGATGATCTCGGGCTGGAGGGCCAGGCCGCGGGCGATGCCGATGCGCTGGCGCTGGCCGCCGGAGAACTGGTGCGGGTAGCGGTTGATGTACTCCGGGTTGAGGCCGACGACGTCCAAGAGCTCCTGGACGCGCCCGCGGCGCGAGCCCTTGGGGGCCACCTCGGGGTGGATCTCGTACGGCTCCCCGATGATGTCGCCGACCGTCATGCGCGGGTTCAGCGAGGTGTACGGGTCCTGGAACACCATCTGGATGTTGCGGCGCACGGCCTTCAGGGCGCGCGCCGACAGCCGGCTGATGTCCTCGCCCTTGTAGGCGATCGAACCGGCGGTCGGCCGTTCGAGGTTGACCAGCATCTTGGCCACGGTGGACTTGCCGCAGCCGGATTCGCCCACGATGCCCAGCGTCTCGCCGGCGTGCAGGTCGAAGGAGACCCCGTCGACGGCCTTGACCGCGCCGACCTGCTTCTTGAAGAGGACGCCCCGGGTGAGTGGGTAGTGCTTGACCAGGTCTTTCACCTCGAGGAGGGGCTCAGCCACGGAGGCACTCCTTCCAGAAGTGGCAGGCGCTGGCCCTCGGCACGGGCGACTCCGTCACCGGGTACAGCGGCGGGACGTCGCTGCGGCAGACCTCCTGCGCCATCGGGCAGCGCGGGTTGAAGGCGCAGCCGGGCGGGATGCGGAGCAGGTTGGGCGGCAGGCCCTTGATCGCGTACAGCTCCTGGCCCTTCTGGTCCAGGCGGGGGATGGAGTCCAGCAGGCCGCGCGTGTACGGGTGCGCGGGCGCCTTGTAGATCTCGTGGACCGGGGCCGCCTCGACGATCCGGCCCGCGTACATGACCGCGATCTTGTCGGCGACGTCCGCGACGACGCCGAGGTCGTGGGTGATCAGGATGAGGCCCATGTTGAGCTCTCGCTGCAGCTCTGCCAGCAGGTCCATCACCTGCGCCTGGACGGTGACGTCCAGGGCGGTCGTCGGCTCGTCCGCGATGATGAGCGAGGGCTCCAGGGCCAGGGCCATGGCGATCATGATGCGCTGGCGCATGCCGCCGGAGAACTGGTGCGGGTAGTCCCCCACCCGCTGTTTCGCCGCGGGGATCCGCACCCGGTCCATCAGCTCGACGGCCTTGGCCCGGGCTTCCTTGCGGGAGGTGCCGCGGTGGACCTCGTACATCTCGCCGAGCTGGGCGCCGACGGTCAGCACCGGGTTGAGGGAGGACAGTGCGTCCTGGAAGATCATCGCCATCTCGGCGCCGCGGATCCTGCGCCGTTCGTCCTCCTTCATCTTCAGCAGGTCGCGGCCCTTGAAGAGGATCTCGCCGGCGGCGATCCGGCCGGGCGGTACGTCCAGGATCCCCATCACGGCCTGGGCCGTCACCGACTTGCCGGAGCCGGACTCGCCGAGCACGGCGAGGGTCTCGCCCTCGTCCACCGAGTAGTCGACTCCGTTGACCGCCTTCGCGACTCCGTCGCGCGTTTTGAATTCCACGTGCAGGTCGCGGACCTCGAGCAGCATGTGCGGGGCTCCTCAGCGCAGCTTGGGGTCGAGGGCGTCGCGCACCGCGTCGCCGAGCATGATGAAGGCGAGCACCGTGACGCTGAGCGCGCCGGCGGGCCAGAGCAGCATGTGCGGGGCGTTGCGGATCTGCGAGGCCGCGTTGGAGATGTCGATGCCCCAGGAGACGGTGGGCGGGCGCAGGCCGACGCCGAGGAAGGACAAGGTCGCCTCCAGGGCGATGTACGTACCGAGCGCGATCGTGGCGACGACGATGACGGGGGCGACGGCGTTGGGCGCCACGTGCCGCAGCAGCATCCGGGCGTTGCCGGCGCCCAGGGCGCGGGCGGCCTGGACGTAGTCGTTCTGTTTGGCGGTGATCACCGAGCCGCGGGCGATGCGGGCGATCTGCGGCCAGCCCAGGAGCACGATGAAGCCGACCACGGGCCAGACGGTGGTGCCGGTGACGACGGACAGGAAGACCAGGCCGCCGAGGACGACCGGGATGCCGAAGAAGATGTCGGCGACCCGGGAGAGCAGGGAGTCGCCCCAGCCGCCGAAGAAGCCGGCGAGCCCGCCGAGGGCGGAGCCCAGCAGGGCGGCGCCGAGGGTGGCGCAGACGCCGACGGTGATGGAGGCGCGGGCTCCGTAGACGGTGCGGGTGTACACGTCGCAGCCCTGGGTGTCGTAGCCGAAGGGATGGCCGGGGGCGGAGCCCTGCTGGGACTTGGAGAGGTCGCACTGCAGGGGGTCGCCGCTCGCGATGAGCTGCGGCCAGATCGCGATGACGACGAGGAAGAGGATCAGAGCTGCGGAGACGATGAAGACGGGGTTGCGGCGCAGCTGGTGCCAGGCGTCGGACCACAGGGAGCGAGCCCGCTCCCTGGGGCCGGACGCGCCCGGTCCGGCGGTCTTCTCGATGCCTTCGACGCTCTCTGCCTCGTCGAGCGCGAGATCCATGGGTCCCCCCTGGCCCGTGGGCGAGACGGCTTCCTTGGGGCGGGGGCCGACCGGGTCGTAGCCGGCGGGTCCGGGGCGCTCGGGATCAGGCATAACGGATCCTCGGGTCCAGGACCGCGTAGAGCAGGTCGACGAGCAGGTTCGCCAGCAGGAAGACGATGACGAGGATGGTCACGAAGCCGACGACGGTGGGCGAGTTGTTGCGCAGGATGCCCTGGTAGAGCTGGTAGCCGACGCCGTGGATGTTGAAGATCCGCTCGGTGACGATGGCGCCGCCCATCAGGGCGCCGATGTCGGTGCCGATGAAGGTGACCACCGGGATCAGGGAGTTGCGCAGCAGGTGGCGGGTGACGACCCGGCGGCGGGGCAGGCCCTTGGCGGTGGCGGTGCGGACGTAGTCGGCCTTGACGTTCTCGGCGATGGAGGTGCGCGAGAGGCGCGTGACGTAGGCGAGGGAGACCAGCGCGAGGACGATGCCGGGCAGGATCAGCTCGTTGAGGGGGGCGTCCGGGGAGACGGTGGGCCGCACCCAGCCCCATGTGACGCCGAAGAGGAACTGGAGCAGGTAGCCCGTCACGAAGGTGGGCACCGAGATGACGACGAGGGTGAGCACGAGCACGGAGGTGTCGACGGTCCTGCCGCGGCGCAGGCCGCTGACCACGCCGAGGGTGATGCCGATGACGACCTCGAAGAAGATCGCGACGAGGGTCAGGCGCAGGGTGACGGGGAAGGCGCCGGCCATCAGCTCGGTGACGGACTGCCCGTTGAAGGCGGTGCCGAAGTCGCCCTGGAAGATCTGCCCCATGTAGTGCAGGTACTGCTTCCACAGGGGCTGGTCGAGGTAGAGGTCCTTGCGGATGCGGGCGGCGGTGGCCGGGTCGGGGGCCTTGTCGCCGAAGAGGGCAGCGACCGGGTCACCGAGCGCGTACACCATGAAGAAGATCAGGAACGTGCTGCCGATGAACACCGGGATCATCTGGAGCAGCCGCCGGATCACATAACGTCCCATGGAGTGCTCCATGCTGTTGGCGGGCGCGGCGGGCCCCCCGCGGTGCGGGGGGCCGGGATCCGGGTGGGGGTCAGATCACCTTGATCTGGTCGTAGACCGGGACGCTGAACTGGTTGAGGGCCACGTCCTCCAGCCGCTCGGAGTAGCCGGCGCTGCCGTTCTGGTACCAGAGCGGGACGGACGGCATCTGCTCGGCGAGGATCTTCTCCGACTCCTGGAAGCTGGTGATGGCCTTGGCCGCGTCGCTCTCCTGGTTCGCCCGGTCGATGAGGGCGTCGAACTCCTTGTTGCTGAACTTCCCGTAGTTGGAGGAGGCGCCGGTGTAGTAGAGCGGCTGCAGGAAGTTCTGGATCAGCGGGTAGTCGGCCTGCCAGCCGGAGCGGAAGGGGCCGGTCAGCTTGTAGCTGCTCTGCTGGTTGCGGAAGTCTGCGAAGGTGCCGACCGGGTTGACCGTGCAGACGGGTCCCTCGCCCAGCGCGTTGTTCACGCTGTTGCAGACGGCGTCCATCCAGTCGCGGTGCGAGCCGGTGTCCACGTTGGAGGTCAGCGTGACCTTGCCGCCGGGGAGCCCGCCGCCCTCCTGGATGAGCTTCTTGGCCTCGGCCGGGTCGTAGACGCAGGCGTCGCCGCAGGCGGTGGCGGAGAAGCCGCCCTTCTCGCCGAGCGCCGGCGAGGTCCAGTCCTTGGCGGGGGTCCTGGTCTCCCGGAAGATCTGCTTGGTGATCTCGTCGCGGTTGATGGCCCGCGAGATGCCCTGGCGGACCTTCTCCATGCCGGGCTTGCTCCACTGCGGGTCGTACAGCGGGAAGGTGAGGGTCTGGATGATGAGGGCCGGCTGGTTGATGTACCGGTCGCCGAGGTCGTTCTTGACGTTCTTCAGCTGCTGGGCCGGGACGTCGTCGACGAGGTCGAGGTTGCCGGAGATCAGGTCGGTGTAGGCGGTGTTGTTGTCGGTGTAGACCTTCAGGTCCACGCCGCCGTTCTGCGCCTTGTCCTCACCGGGGTACGCGTCCCACTTGCGCAGCTTCATCCCGGTGCCCTTGCTGTACGAGTCCACCAGGTAGGGGCCGTTGCCGACGGGCTTGTCCAGCCAGGCGGTGTGGTCGGTGAAGAAGGCCTTGGGGAGCGGCGAGAAGGCCTGGTAGCCGAGGGTCTCGGGCCAGGTGGAGAACTTGTTCTTGAGGGCGACGGTGAAGGTCTTGGGGTCCTTGACCACCAGTCCGGACATCGTCTTGGCCTTGGGCTCGCCGGACGTCGGGTGCACGTCGTCGTAGCCGACGATGTCGGAGAAGAACGGCGCGTTGTTCTGCTTGTTGCGCACGTCCGCGCCGTAGTTCCAGGCGTCCACGAAGGACTGCGCGGTGACCGGCTCGTCGTTGCTGAACTTCCAGCCGTCCTTCAGTGTGACGGTGAAGTTCTGACTGTCCGTCGTCTGGATGGACTCGGCGAGCATGTTCTTGGCCTCGCCGGTCTCGGGGTCGTAGCGCTTGAGGCCGCGGAAGAGCATGTCGAGGACCTTGCCGCCCTGAACCTCGTTGGTGTTGGCGGGCTCCAGCGGGTTCTGCGGGTCACCCCACGACGAGCTGACGATCCCTGCTTCGCCACCACCTCCGCCGCTGTCGCTCCCGCCGCCGCAGGCCGTCGCCACGAGGGCGACGGCCACTGCACCTGCGGCCCACTTGGCGTGGGTGGCTCCGCGCATGGAGTGCCTCCTATGGCTCCCAAGACTCACTTAGGGGCCAATGTCACCCTATGTGCGGTCCCCCACGCGCATGGTTGGACCGATTGCACCCTCGCGTCACGCCCCTGTCACCCCTGGGGGTGCAAAGCCAGCTCCCATGCGTCGACGCCGTAGTGCAGGGCCATGCCGTGCGCCTCGTAGAGCGCGAGTGCGCCCGTGGCGTTGTGGGTGTCCACGCCGAGGCCGATGGTGTCGCGGCCGCGCGCCGCGTAGGCGGCGAAGCCGTGGCGCAGCAGGAAGCCGCCGACGCCCCGGCCGCGCACGTCCTTGCGTACGCCTATGTGGCTGATCCAGGCCATGCTCGTCCGGTCGTCCCGGGTGAGCAGTACGGCCACGTCGCCCTCGCCGGGCAGGCTCGCGATCCAGACCAGCGACCAGTCGAGCCCGCGGCCCTCGACGTGGTCCAGCCAGGTCTCGTACGGGCGGTCCACATGGCCGAAGTGGGCGGCGAAGGTCTCCTCGACGAGGGCGTGGACCCGGTGGCGGTCGGCCTCGTCGTCGCCGCACGCCCGCAGGAGGAGTCCGGCGGGCGGGGTGGGCGCGCGGTCGGCGGCCGCGGACAGGGAGCGCGTCATGACCTGGTAGCGGCGGACGGTGCGGTAGCCGCGCCCGGCCAGGAGGGCCAGGTCGATGGTGGGTGCCACGTTGAGCTGGATCTTGAGGGTGCCCGTGCCGCCGGTGATCTCGCGGGCCCGGGCCTCCATGCGTTCCAGCAGCAGCGTCGCGGCCTCGTCGTGGCCGGGCAGGACGTAGTGGTCACCGTCGACGCGGCCGGGTCCGGAGTCCGCCCAGACCATGGCGTAGGCCAGGAGCCGGCCTCCCTCGAAGGCGAGCCAGGAATCGGTGGCCAGGTCCACGTCGGGAGCGTTGAGGTCGGACTCCACGGTGCCGAGGTCGGTTTCGGGCCGGCCGATCTCGATCATGTCCACGGTGTTGAGCAGGGCGCAGATGTCGGTGGCGTCCCCTGGACCGGCGGGCCGTACGGTGATGGTCATTGCGTCACTCTCGGACCCGGGATCCCTGGGTCGCAACCGGTTTGCGCGGTGTCCGACCGCAAAAGGGGCCGGCCCCCGGCGCCGTGGGGCGCCGGGGGCCGGCCGTGGGGTCCAGCGTGTGCGTCAGACGGCCAGGATGGCCTTCTCCTCGGCGAAGTGGCACGCGGAGTTGTGCGCGGCCGGGGTGTCCTGGCCCTTGAAGCGCTCCGGGATCGCCAGCAGCGGCTCCTCGGTGGAGCACTTGTCCTGGGCCTTCCAGCAGCGGGTGCGGAAGCGGCAGCCCGACGGCGGGTTGGCCGGGGACGGGACGTCTCCGGTGAGGATGATGCGCTCGCGGCCCTCGCGGGCGGCCGGGTCGGGGACCGGGACGGCCGAGAGCAGCGCCTGGGTGTACGGGTGGGTCGGGTGCTCGTAGATCTCGGCGTCGCTGCCGATCTCGGCCATCTTGCCGAGGTACATGACGCCGACGCGGTCCGAGATGTGCCGGACGATCGACAGGTCGTGCGCGATGAAGATGTAGGACAGGTTGAACTCGTCCTGCAGCTTCTCCATCAGGTTGATGACCTGGGCCTGCACCGACACGTCGAGCGCGGAGACCGGCTCGTCGCAGATGATGATCTCCGGGTTCAGCGCGAGGCCGCGGGCGATGCCGATGCGCTGGCGCTGGCCGCCGGAGAACTGGTGCGGGTAGCGGTTGATGTACTCCGGGTTCAGACCCACGACGTCCAGGAGCTCCTGGACCTTGCGGCGCCGGTCGCCCTTCGGGGCCACCTCGGGGTGGATCTCGAAGGTCTCCCCGATGATGTCGCCGACCGTCATGCGCGGGTTCAGCGAGGTGTAGGGGTCCTGGAACACCATCTGGATGTTGCGGCGCACGGCCTTCAGCGCGCGGCCGGACAGCTTGGTGATGTCCTGGCCCTTGTAGAAGACCTCGCCGGCGGTGGCCCGCTCCAGGTTCATCAGGAGCTTGGCGACCGTGGACTTGCCACAGCCGGACTCGCCCACGATGCCGAGGGTCTCGCCCTGGTACAGGTCGAAGGACACGCCGTCGACGGCCTTGACGGCGCCGACCTGCTTCTTGAACAGGATGCCCTGGGTCAGCGGGAAGTGCTTGACCAGGTTGCGGACCTGGAGGATCGGCTCGCGCTCGGTGGTCGTCTTGCTGAGCTCAGCCATGGATCTGGTCCTTCCAGAAGTGGCACGCGCTGCCGCGGCCGGGCAGTTCGGTGCCGTCCTGCTCGGTGACCGGGTGCAGGACCGGGATCTCCGTACGGCAGATGTCCTGCGCCATGGGGCACCGGGGGCTGAAGGCACAGCCCGCCGGGATGCGGAGCAGGTTGGGCGGCAGGCCCTTGATCGCGTAGAGCTCCTGGCCCTTCTGGTCCAGGCGCGGGATCGAGTCCAGCAGGCCCCGGGTGTACGGGTGCGAGGGGCGCTTGTAGATCTCGTGGACCGGAGCGGTCTCGACGATCCGGCCCGCGTACATGACCGCGATCTTGTCCGCGACGTCGGCGACCACGCCGAGGTCGTGGGTGATCAGGATCAGGCCCATGTTCATCTCGCGCTGGAGCTCCGCGAGCAGGTCCATGACCTGGGCCTGGACGGTCACGTCGAGAGCCGTGGTGGGCTCGTCGGCGATGATCAGGTCCGGCTCCAGGGCCAGCGCCATGGCGATCATGATGCGCTGGCGCATGCCGCCGGAGAACTGGTGCGGGTAGTCCCCCACGCGCGCCTTGGCGGCGGGGATCTTCACGCGGTCCATGAGCTCGATGGCCTTGACCTTGGCGTCCTTCTTGGACATGCCGCGGTGGACCCGGAACATCTCGCCGAGCTGGTCGCCCACCGAGTAGACCGGGTTCAGGGAGGACAGCGCGTCCTGGAAGATCATCGCCATCTTGTCGCCGCGGAGCTTGCGGCGCTCCTCGTCGGACATCTTCAGGATGTCCTTGCCGTGGAAGCGCACCTCGCCGCCGGAGACGCGTCCGGGCGGGCTGTCGAGGATGCCCATGATCGCCTGCGCGGTGACGGACTTGCCGGAGCCGGACTCGCCGAGCACGGCGAGGGTCTCGCCCGCGCTGACGCTGTAGCTCACGCCGTTGACGGCCTTGGCGACCCCGTCACGGGTCTTGAACTCGACCTGGAGGTTGTCCACCTCCAGCAGCGGCACGGCGGACCCGCCGCCCGTCTCCGCAACGCTGAGAATCTCCGACGTCGTCACGCCGCCACCTTCGTCCTGCTTGCTGATGTTGTCTCGGAGCATCGGGCGGCCCTACCGCAGCTTCGGGTCGAGCGCGTCGCGCAGGCCGTCGCCGACGAAGGCGAAGCCGAGCACGGTGACGACGACGAAGAGGCTGGGGTACAGCCACAGGTAGTCGTGGACGCCGATGAAGGCCTGACCGGCCGCCAGCATGTTGCCCCACTCCGGGACGTCGACCGGGACACCGGCGCCGAGGAAGGAGAGGGCCGCGACGCCGATGATCGTGGTGCCGACGTTGAAGGTCGCGTAGACCAGAACGGGGGTCAGCGAGTTGGGCAGGATGTGCTTGCGGACGATCCGGCCGCCGCTGGCGCCGAGCGCCTTGGCCGCGTGGACGTAGTCCATCTCGCGCACCGACAGGATCGAGCTGCGCAGCAGTCGGGAAACGGTCGCCCACGAGAAGACCGCGAGCGAGATGATCACCGGGGTGATGCCGCGGCCGGTGACCAGGATGATGACGACGGCGCCGATCATCAGCGGGAACGCGAGGAAGACGTCCGCGATGCGCATGACGAGGGTGTCGGCGAAGCCGGCGAAGTAACCGGCGATGGCGCCGAGGGCGACACCGATCAGCACGGCGAAGAAGATCGAGGCGAGGCCGACGAACATGGCCACGCGGGTACCGGCTATGAGGCGCGAGAACATGTCGCGGCCCAGGGCGTCGGTGCCCAGCCAGTGCGTGGCGTTGGGCGACGCGAGGGTGTTCTCCAGGTCCTGCGCGCCGGGGTCGAACGGCGCGAACATGTTGCCGAAGATCGCGGTCAGGAACAGCAGGCAGATGATCACGAGACCGACGACGGCCAGCTTGTTCTGGACGAAGCGGTGGCGGATCTCGGCCCACTGGGTGAGCTGCTTGGGGGTTGCTTCAGGGGCGGCCGGGGTGGCCGGCACGGGGCTCTCGTCCCCGATCGCCGGGCTCTTGACGAGCTCAGACATGAGGAAATCCTCCTTGGGGGGCGGTCAGCTGAGGCGGATACGCGGGTCGAGGGCCGCGTACAGCAGGTCCACGATGAGGCTGAGGACGACGAAGATGGCGACGCTGTAGGTCACCACGCCGATCACGATCGGGTTGTTCTGCTGCTGGATCGCCTGAACCAGTGCCAGACCGACACCGTCCCAGTTGAAGATCGCCTCGGTGATGAGCGCGCCACCGAGAAGTGCGCCGAACGAGATGCCCAGGTAAGTGACAACCGGGATGGACGAGTTGCGGAGCACGTGCTTGAAGAGCACGCGACGGCGCGGAAGTCCCTTGGCCACGGCGGTCTTCACGTAGTCGGCTCGCAGCACCTCGAGCATCGTGCCGCGGGTGAGGCGGGCGACGAACGCGATGTCGGTGATGGCGAGGGTGACCGCGGGAAGGACCATGCCTTCGAGCTTGTCGCCGCCGAGCTGCGGGAACCACTGGAGCTCGACCGCGAACCACTTCATGAGCAGCATGCCGATCACGAACGTCGGGAAGCCGACGGCCATGGTCGTAAAGAATGTCGTGGCCATGTCCAAGATGCTGTATCTGTACAGGGCGGCGATGATGCCGACGCCCATACCGAACACCGTCACGAGAGCGATGGCCAGCAGGGCCAGCTTCGCGGTGTTCGCCAGCTTGGGGCCGAGGATCTCGGACACCTCGCGGCGCTGGACGAAGTCCTCGCCGAGGTCTCCGGTCGCGACCTTCGACACGTAGTTCACATACTGCTCGGGCAGCGACTTGTCGAGCCCGTAACGCGCCTTGAGCTCCGCGACCACCGCTGGGTCACGAGCCTTGTCGCTGCCCGCGATCGAACCCACGGGATCACCGGGGAGAACGAACAGACAAGCGAACAGAACCATGGTCGCGCCGATGAGGACTATGACCATCTGCCCGAGGCGACGGGCGACGTACCTTCCCATGTTTGTGCCTCTCTACCTGGCCGCTTCTGGGAGCAGCGGCCTCCGGCCCAGTGAACGGGCCGGCTCTCGGCCTGCGGGGATTGCCCGCGGATGTGAGGGGTGCCGAAGTAAAAACGGCCTGCCGAGCGGGGCCGCGGCCCACCGGTCACCCGGGGGCCGCGGCACGTTCGCTCCTGACGGATATACCGTCCGAACCGATTACTTCTTGAGCGAGATCTTCTCGAGGATCGGGTCCTCGTTGAAGTTGATGTCGTCCAGACCGTTGAACTTGTCGGTCGCCATCAGGCGGAACTGGGAACGGTTGAAGGTCGGGATGAGGGCCATGTCGTCCATGGCCATCTTCTCGGCCTGCTTGTACATCGCGGTACGCGCGGCCTCGTCCTTGGTGGCGCGGGCCGTGTCGACCAGCTTGTCGAACTCGGGGTTGTTGTAACGGGCGCGGTTGTCACCGCTCACGTTGCCCTCGGCGTCCTTGTTCATCGATGCCGAGTGCAGCAGCGGGAACAGGAAGTTCTCCGGGGTCGGGTAGTCCGCGCCCCAGGCGAAGCGGTAGATGCCGGTGGCCTGGGCGCCCTGCTGCTCCTTGAGCATGCCCGGGAAGTCCTTGCCGTCCAGCTTGACCTTCAGGCCGAGGACGTCCTCGAGCTGACGCGCGACGGCCTGGACCCACTCTTCGTGGCCCGCACCGGTGTTGAAGGAGAACTTGATCTCGCTGCCCGGCTTCAGGCCCGCCTTCTCGGCGTGCTCCTTGGCCTTGGCGACGTCCTGCTTGACGCAGGAGGTGCAGAGGTCCTTCTGGTACGCCTTCGGGAACGCCGGCGGCACGATGGTCGTCGACGGGGTCTGGAAGCCCTGGAAGACACCCTTGGCGATGGCCTGGCGGTCGATCGCGTAGGAGATCGCCAGACGGGCGTCCTTGCTGTTGGTCGGGCCGTTGTCACCGATCGGCAGAACGTAGTTCATGCCGTTGGTGTCCTTGGCGAACCACTTGTTCTGCGGCTTGAACTTCGCCTCGGCCGTCTTCAGCATCGGCGTCGGGATGTGCGCGTAGTCGAAGGTGCCGGCCTGGAAGCCGTCGTACTCGAGCTGGTGCGCGGTCTTGTCGTTGAGGAGGGTGACCTGGACCTTGTCCAGCTTCGCCTTCGTCAGGCCGTAGTCGTCGTTGCGGACGAGGTTGATGGCCTTGTTGTGCTCCCAGCTGCCGTCCATCTTGAACGGGCCGTTGCCGACGGGGGCCTCGCCGAACGCCTTGTCCTCTTCGCCGACCTTGGCGACCTTCGGGACGGGGCTGTAGGCGGTGTGCGCCGTCTTCAGCACGAACTCGCAGTCGGCCTTGGACAGGTCGACCTTGATGGTGTGCGGGTCCGGGGTGGTGACACCGGAGAAGGTCTTGGCCGAGCCGTCCTGCAGCTCCGCGTAACCCTTGATGCCGGCGAAGTGGTACGCCACGTCGGACGCGGCGGCCTTGTGCGCGGAACGCGCCCAACCGCGGGCGAACGCCTCGGCGTCGACGACCTCGCCGTTGGAGAACTTGGTGTCCGCCTTGACCTTGAAGGTCCAGGAGGTGCAACCCTCGTCCGAGCTCGCCGACTCGGCCAGCGCGGGCTCGGCCAGGCCGTCCGGCGTGTTCGAGTACAGGCCGGTGAACAGGGCGTTGGACAGCAGGATGCCCGTGGACTCGTGGGCACGCCCCGGGTCGATGGTGTCCGGCTCCGTGCTGCCCAGGCGGAACGTGCCGCCGCCGGCAGAGTTGCCCTTGTCCTTGCTGTCACCGTCACCGCCGCCACAGGCGGTAGCGGTCAGGGCGACGAGAACCGCGCCCACGACCCACTTGGCGCTCTTGGCACCGCGCATGGGTTTCCTCCTCATGAGTCCACTGATCGACTTGAGGGGCATGAAAACCTCGCCGACACCCCTGACGGCGAATGGTTTCCTGCCCATAGTGTGCTCGTGAGTCGGCGCGATCCCCACATCGCGTGACCCATTGACCCGAGCTCAATGGAGCCATCCTCAGGGACTGCCAGGCCGTAAACCACACTTAAGTGGTCTCGTTTTCACAACATCGATCCGCAGCAGAAACCCGAAATCCGGACAAACGGATAGGAGACAGACACGTGCGAAACGGACGGTTAGCTCATCATCCGGAGTGTCACGGTCGGTATGCGGACACCTGAACGCAAAAATCCGCTTGACAAAAGCGAACAGCCCCTTCCCGCACGGAGTCCGTGAGGGAAGGGGCTGCTGTTCTACCACGCCCGTGCGGCCGGCCACGACCGCCGCGGCCGCCGCCCGGGCGGACCCGGGACCGGCGGCCCGAACGGGGCTGTTACTTGCCGGACTTGGCGCGCGACGCGGTGCGCGAGCGCTCCTTCTGGTCCAGGACGACCTTGCGGATGCGGACCGCCTCCGGGGTCACCTCGACGCACTCGTCGTCGCGGCAGAACTCCAGGGACTGCTCCAGGGAGAGCTTGCGCGGCGGAATCACGTTCTCCGTGTTGTCCGCCGAAGCCGCACGCATGTTCGTGAGCTTCTTCTCCTTGGTGATGTTCACGTCCATGTCGTCGGAGCGCGAGTTCTCGCCGACGATCATGCCCTCGTACACCTCGGTGCCGGGGTCGGTGAACAGGACACCGCGCTCCTGCAGGTTGATCATCGCGAACGGCGTGACCGAGCCCGCGCGGTCCGCGACCAGCGAACCGTTGTTACGGGTCACCAGCGGGCCGAACCACGGCTCGTAGCCCTCGTGGATGGAGTGCGCGATACCGGTACCGCGGGTCCCCGTCAGGAACTCCGTGCGGAAGCCGATGAGGCCGCGGGACGGGACGACGAACTCCATGCGGACCCAGCCGGAGCCGTGGTTGGACATGTTGTCCATGCGGCCCTTGCGGACGCCCATGAGCTGCGTGACCGCGCCCATGTGCTCCTCGGGGACGTCGATCGTCATGCGCTCGACCGGCTCGTGCACCTTGCCGTCGATCTCCTGCGTGACCACCTGCGGCTTGCCGATGGTCAGCTCGAAGCCCTCACGGCGCATCTGCTCGACCAGGATGGCGAGCGCGAGCTCACCGCGGCCCTGGACCTCCCAGGCGTCAGGGCGCTCGGTGTCGAGCACGCGCAGGGAGACGTTACCGATCAGCTCGCGGTCCAGGCGGTCCTTGACCTGGCGGGCGGTGACCTTGCGGTCCTTGACCGCGGACTTGGCGTCCGCGCCCTTGCCGGTGCCGCCGCGGCCGACCATCGGGGACGTGTTCGTACCGATGGTCATGGAGATCGCCGGCTCGTCGACCGAGATCAGCGGCAGGGCGATCGGGTTCTCCGGGTCGGCCAGGGTCTCGCCGATCATGATCTCGGGGAAACCGGCGACCGCGCAGATGTCACCCGGGCCCGCCACCTCGGCCGGCTTGCGGGTGAGCGCCTCGGTCATCATCAGCTCGGTGATGCGGACGTTGGAGATGGTCCCGTCACGCTTGATCCACGCGACGGTCTGGCCCTTGCGCAGCTCGCCCTGCTCGACGCGGACGAGCGCGATGCGGCCGAGGAAGTTGTCGGCGTCCAGGTTCGTGACGTGGGCCTGGAGGGGGGCCTCCTCGTCGTACACCGGGGCCGGGACGTGCTCCAGGATGGTGGAGAAGAACGGCTCCAGGTTGTCGCTGTCCGCGGGGACGGTGCCGTCCTCCGGCTTGGTCAGCGAGGCGACGCCGTCACGGCCGCAGGCGTAGACGATCGGGAACTCGATCTGGTCCTCGTCCGCGTCCAGGTCCAGGAAGAGGTCGTAGGTCTCGTTGACGACCTCGTCGATCCGGGAGTCCGGGCGGTCGGTCTTGTTGATGCAGAGGATGACCGGCATCTTCGCCTGCAGGGCCTTGCGCAGGACGAAGCGGGTCTGGGGCAGCGGACCCTCTGAGGCGTCCACCAGCAGGACGACGGCGTCCACCATCGACAGACCGCGCTCGACCTCACCACCGAAGTCGGCGTGGCCGGGGGTGTCGATGATGTTGATCGTGATCGGGGCCCCGCCGTCCTTGGGGTGGTACTTCACCGCCGTGTTCTTGGCGAGGATCGTGATGCCCTTCTCACGCTCCAGGTCGTTCGAGTCCATCATGCGGTCGTCGAGGTGCTGGTGGGCGGCGAAGGCACCGGCCTGCTTGAGCATGGCATCGACGATGGTCGTCTTGCCATGGTCGACGTGGGCGACGATGGCGACGTTACGGATGTCGTGGCGCGTGGGCACTTCGGCGCTTCTCCCGGGATCGTGGATGGCGTCGCGTACGGCCTGGCACGCGCGCCTCGACCGGGCGAAAACCTGCCACGGCCTTACCCCATGGTACGTCGCGTGGCGGGAACCGCCTGCCGTGGGGTGTGTCAAGAGGCCGGAGGGATGAGTGCGGCCGAGCGTGAGGTGGGGTGCCCGGGCCGCCGTTCCTGCGGGAATTCATGCGGGTCAACGGGTATCCACGACCTTGCCCGCCGGAGTTCCGGCGGGCAAGGGACTTGAGTCACATCTGAGCTTGTGACCCGTGGGTCAACCTGACAGGCACCCCTTTGTCACCACATCTTCGCCCGGGCTACTTCTTCCTCTCCTTGGCCTTCGGCGCCTTCTTCCAGCCGATGTCCTGGTAGCGGGGGGAGCCGAGGCCGAAGGCGCCGGCGTTGACCAGGCTCGGCTTGACCGCCACCAGCTCGGGGCGCTGGAAGAGCGGGATCGATCCGGCCGCCGCCCAGATCCTGGCGTCGGCCTTGCGCACCAGCTCGCGGGACTGGGCCTCGTCCAGCTCCCCGACGGCCTGGTCGAACAGCTGGTCGATGTGGTCGGTGCCGACCCGTGTGTAGTTCTGTTCGACGAGGAGCGAGCCGTCCGCCGCCGGCTCCGGCTTGGCGAAGATCGGCCGGGCGTCGGTGGCGGGGAAGGCCGTCGCCGGCCAGGAGTAGAGCGCCAGGTCGTACTGACCCGAGGCGATGTGGTCCTTGAAGAAGCTGTCGTCGGCCACCTTGGTCGTCTCGGTGTTCACCCCGAGCTTGCGGAGCATCTGGGAGATCCGCTCACCGACGGTGCGCAGGGACTCCGAGCCGGGTCCGGCGGGGAGGACGAACCGCAGGGTGAGCGCCTTGCCGTCCTTGGCGAGCATGTTGCCCGAGGTACGGGTGGCCTGCTTGGCCGGGGCCGGGGACCCCTGGGCGGGATCGGTCGCGTCACCGTCCAGGGCCGCGCTGCGCTCGGCGTCGTCGGCGGTGCGGGCCTGGGCCGCCTGGGCGAGGAGGGAGGCCTTCTGTTGGGCCCCGAAGGGGGCGGGGGCCAGGACCGGCGAGACGCCGTCCTGCTCGCCGTCCGCCGCGGCGGCGTCGGCGTCGCCGGCGGCGGCGGCCCGGGTGTCGGCGCCAGCGCCGGTGCCGGTGTCGGCGGCCTCGCCGTTGGCCCCGTCGTCCTCGCCCACGATGTACAGGCCGTCGTTCCCGGTGCCCGGACCCGCGGGGGTCTTGCCGTCGTCCTGCGGCGCGCTCTCCGGGCCGGCCTTGGCCCCGGCCGGCTCGGTGATCTTCCCGCCCCGGCGCCAGCCGGCGTCGGCGAGGAGGGCCTGGGCCGCCTTGGCGTCCTGGCCGCCGAGGGCGTCGCTGTTGTCGGCGTACGCCTGCTGCCCGGCCAGGGCCACGTGGCTGCCGACCGGCTTCGCGGGCAGGCCGAGGGGCTTGAGTACGAGGTCGGCCAGCGCCTGGCGGTCCAGGGCGCGGGCCACCGCCCGGCGCACCCGTTCGTCCGCCAGCGGGCCGGACGCACCGTTCATCGCCAGCTGCGTGTAGGCCGGCTCCAGGGACTTGCGGACCGTGAAGCCCCGCAGGGCCGCCTGCTCGTCCGCGTACCGCTTCACCGCCTCGGTGTGCTTGGTGCGGGCCTCCCTCTCCTGCGCGGCCTTCTCCTCGTCCGTACCGAAGGCGTTCGCCCAGGACAGCGTGGCCTGCGCGGGGGTCGTCGCGGCGCCCGGGCCGTGCGCCGGGGCCCCGCCCCCGCCGGCGGCACCCTTGCCGGCGGCGTCCCGGCGGGCCAGTGCGATGCGCTCGGCCCCGGAGCGGTCGATCTCCGCCAGGTCGACCTTCCCGGCGGCCAGCGCCGCGGGGCGCTCGGCCCGCGGCACCGCGGTCAGGACCAGCGTGTCCAGCTTGGCCTGCTTGCCCCACCAGCGCGGGTTGCGCGTCAGGGCGGCGGTGCCCGTCTTCTTGTCGATCGCCCCGAGGGCGAAGGGCCCGGCGGTTACCTTCAGGGTGCCTCGGGCGCCCTCGTTGAAGGCGTCCGGGGTGCCGGTGACCTGCTTGGGGTAGAGCGGGGAGAACAGCGAACGCCAGTCCGTGTACGGCTTGGCGAAGGTGACCCTGACCTCCAGATCGGTCTTGCCCTTCTCGATCTTCTCGATCCGCTCGTAGCCGGCGTTGCGCGCCGTCCAGTACGCCGTGTCCTTGCCGCTCAGGGCCCGCCACTGGGCCACGAAGTCGGGGGCGCCGATCTCCCGCCCGTCGCTCCACACGGCCTGCTGGTTCAGCTTGTACAGGACGACCTGCTTGGGCTCCCGCTCGATGACCTCGGCCTTCTCCAGGTAATCAGGATTGGCCACGGGCCGGCCCTTGGCGTCCAGCACGAACAGCTGCGGCAGCACGGCTCCCGCGATCCTGCTGGTGGTCGCGTCCGCGTCGGCCTGGAAGGCGTTGAGGGTCTCCGGGAGGGTGTCCACCGCCCACCGCAGCACACCCCCGTCCGCGACCTTGTCGCGGGTGGTCGTGGCGATGTCCTGTCCGGCGGCGGCCGGGCCGCCCTCGTCGTCACCCGCGCCGCAGCCCGTGAGCAGCGGCAGTGCGAGGACTCCCGAGGTCAGGAGCGCCAAGGACCTGCGCCTTCTCTGGGACATGGGTGGTACCTCCGGGGCGGGGCGTGGGGGAAGCATGATCACGTTCGGCGGTATATGGAGCTGATCACACCGGTTGCCGGACTCCACTGAAATCGACGGCGCTCCGCACCCTTCGCACCCGCCTCTCGCCACGCCGCGAACCCCACCCGTGCGGACCAATCCCACTTGCGCGGCAAAAGGGCGTTCCCCCGGAGGGGGGATGAGAATGGGGGCGGGGAGGGCGCACAGTTCACGCCTGCGCGCCCGCAATCGCTGCGCGTCCCTTCACAACCGGGGACACGAAGCGCGACACTCGCAGGCGCACATGAGCGTTGCCACCGCACCCTGGCGGAAATGAGGGCAAATCATGTCCATGAACGACGATCTGACCGCAGTACGGCGCAGCCTGGACGAACTGACGCGCAAGGTCGAGCGGCTGGAACGGCAGGCCGCGCGCCAGAAGCCCGCGTCGCCCGCGCCGGATCCGTCCCGGATGGTGACGGTCCCGGACACCCCCTACGACAGCACGCTGTGGACGGACTCCGACGACGAGGGCCTGGGCGCCCGCGACCGCCGCGCTCCCTGACGCCACCCGTACGCCACCCGCACGCCGTCCACCCCGCACCCCGTCAGGCCCGGCCGCCCCGCGGCCGCCGGGCCTGAGGGAGGCGTCCCCTCATCACTCCAACCGGAGTCCTCTTTGGCCACAGGCACGGAACGACCCCAGCAGCGGCCCGGCGGCGTCCACGACGCCTCGCGGGCCGCGATCGCGGCCCGGCACCTGCGGACCGACCGGTGGTGGCTCGCCCCCGCCGGCACCGCGGCCGGGCTGCTCGCCTTCATCGTCTACTCGACCTGGCGGGCCTTCGCGAACGCCGACTACTACGCGGCCCCCTACGTCTCCCCGTTCTACTCCCCGTGCCTCGCGGAGAACTGCGCGGAGATGCGCGGCGGCCCCAACTGGGACCTCTTCGGCAGCTGGTGGGGCCTGTCCCCCGCGCTGCTGATCCTGGTCTTCCCGCTCGGCTTCCGGCTGACCTGCTACTACTACCGCAAGGCTTATTACCGCGGCTTCTGGGCCTCACCGCCCGCCTGCGCCGTCGCCGAGCCGCACACGAAGTACACCGGCGAGACCCGCTTCCCGCTGATCCTCCAGAACGCCCACCGGTACTTCTTCTACGCGGCCGTACCCGTCGCGGGAATCCTCACCTACGACACCGTGCTGACCTTCCGCGACGAGCACTACGCGTGGGGCCACATGGGCCTGGGGACCGTGCTGTTCCTGGTCAACATCGCGCTGATCTGGGCCTACACGCTGTCCTGCCACTCCTGCCGCCACATCATGGGCGGCCGGCTCAAGCACTTCTCCAAGCACCCGGTCCGCTACCGGCTCTGGGGCTGGGTGAGCCGGCTCAACTCCCGGCACATGCAACTGGCCTGGGCCTCCCTGATCAGCGTGGCCCTGTGCGACTTCTACGTCTACCTGCTGGCCAGCGGCGCCTTCACCGACCCGAGGATCTTCTGAGATGGCTCAAGTGGAACGGCAGCAGTGGGACGTGGTCGTCGTCGGCGCGGGCGGCGCCGGGCTGCGGGCCGCGATCGAGGCCCGCGAGCGGGGTGCCCGTACGGCCGTGATCTGCAAGTCCCTGTTCGGCAAAGCCCACACGGTGATGGCGGAGGGCGGGATCGCCGCCTCCATGGGCAACGTCAACGACGGCGACAACTGGCAGGTGCACTTCCGCGACACCATGCGCGGCGGGAAGTTCCTCAACCAGTGGCGGATGGCCGAACTCCACGCCAAGGAGGCCCCGGACCGGGTTTGGGAGCTGGAGACCTGGGGTGCCCTCTTCGACCGCACGCCCGACGGGCGCATCTCCCAGCGCAACTTCGGCGGACACGAGTACCCCCGCCTCGCACACGTCGGCGACCGCACCGGCCTGGAGCTGATCCGCACCCTCCAGCAGAAGATCGTCGCCCTGCAGCAGGAGGACTTCAAGGAGCACGGGGACTACGAGGCCCGGCTCAAGGTCTTCCAGGAGTGCACCGTCACGAGGGTGCTGAAGGAGGCGCAGAGGGTCTCGGGGGCCTTCTGCTACGAACGCGAGTCCGGCCGCTTCTTCGTCCTGGAGGCACCGGCCGTGGTCCTGGCCACGGGAGGCATCGGCAAGTCCTTCAAGACCACCTCCAACTCCTGGGAGTACACCGGCGACGGCCACGCCCTGGCCCTGCTCGCCGGTGCGCCCCTGCTCAACATGGAGTTCGTGCAGTTCCACCCGACCGGCATGGTCTGGCCGCCGTCGGTGAAGGGGATCCTCGTCACCGAGTCCGTGCGCGGCGACGGCGGGGTGCTGCGCAACTCCGAGGGCAAGCGATTCATGTTCGACTATGTCCCCGACGTGTTCAAGGAGAAGTACGCGGAGTCGGAGGAGGAGGGCGACCGCTGGTACGAGGACCCGGACCACAACCGGCGCCCGCCCGAGCTGCTGCCCCGTGACGAGGTGGCGCGGGCGATCAACGCCGAGGTGAAGGCCGGCCGCGGCTCCCCCCACGGCGGGGTCTTCCTCGACGTGTCCACGCGGATGCCGGCCGAGAAGATCAAGCGTCGCCTGCCCTCCATGTACCACCAGTTCAAGGAGCTGGCGGACGTCGACATCACGGCGGAGCCGATGGAGGTCGGGCCCACCTGCCACTACGTGATGGGCGGGATCGCGGTCGAGTCCGAGACCGCGGCCACCGTCGGCGTGCCGGGCCTGTTCGCCGCGGGCGAGGTCGCCGGCGGGATGCACGGCTCGAACCGGCTCGGCGGGAACTCCCTGTCCGACCTGCTGGTCTTCGGGCGGCGGGCCGGGCTGCACGCCGCCGAGTACGCCGCGCAGGGGGGCGACGGCAGCGGGCGCCCGGCCGTCTCCCAGGCGGAGATAGACGCGGCGGCCGCGGAGGCGCTGGCCCCGTTCCACGCCGCCGAGGGCGCGGAGAACCCGTACACCCTGCACCAGGAACTCCAGACGACCATGAACGACCTCGTCGGCATCATCCGCCGGGAGGGCGAGATGGCCGAGGCCCTGGAGCGGCTCGCCGCCCTGCGCGTACGGGCCTCCCGGGCCGGCGTCGAGGGCCACCGGCAGTTCAACCCTGGCTGGCACCTCGCCCTGGACCTGCGGAACATGCTGCTGGTCAGCGAGTGCGTGGCCCGCGCGGCCCTGGAGCGCACCGAGAGCCGGGGCGGGCACACCCGAGAGGACTGCCCGGCGATGGAGCGGACCTGGCGCCCGGTGAACCTGCTGTGCCGGCCGGTGGACCCCGCACCGGCGGACCCGGCGGCCGACCGGATCGAACTGGTCCGGACCCGCACCGAACCCATCCGCCCCGACCTGCTCGCACTGTTCGACAAGGAAGAGCTGGTCAAGTACCTCGCCGAAGAGGAGCTGTACGAATGAGCACGTACGACGCGAGCTTCCGGGTCTGGCGGGGCGACGCGGAGGGCGGGGAACTGCGGGACTTCACCGTCGAGGTGCACGACGGCGAGGTGGTCCTGGACATCGTCCACCGGCTCCAGGCCACCCAGGCCTCGGACCTGGCGGTGCGCTGGAACTGCAAGGCGGGCAAGTGCGGCTCGTGCAGCGCCGAGGTCAACGGGCGGCCGCGGCTGATGTGCATGACGCGCATGTCGACCTTCGAGCGGACCGAGACGATCACGATCACTCCGCTGCGCGCCTTCCCCGTCGTCCGGGACCTGGTCACGGACGTGTCCTTCAACTACCGGAAGGCACGGGAGGTACCGGCCTTCGTGCCGCCGGAGGGGGTGGCCCCGGGCGCGTACCGGATGCAGCAGATCGACGTGGAGCGCTCACAGGAGTTCAGGAAGTGCATCGAGTGCTTCCTGTGCCAGGACACCTGCCACGTGGTGCGTGACCACGAGGAGAACAAGGGCGCCTTCGCCGGTCCGCGCTTCCTGATGCGGGTGGCGGAGCTGGACATGCACCCCCTGGACGCGGCCTCGGAGGCGGGGCTCGACCGCAAGCGGGCCGCGCAGGAGGAGCACGGGCTCGGCTACTGCAACATCACCAAGTGCTGCACGGAGGTCTGCCCCGAGGGCATCAAGATCACCGACAACGCCCTGATCCCGCTGAAGGAGCGGGCGGTGGACCGCAAGTACGACCCGCTGGTCTGGCTGGGCAGCAAGATCGGACGCCGGAAGGGCTGAGGGGCGCCCGGGATCCTCCGCGCGAGGACCCGGGACCCCTGCCGGTCAGCGGCCCGAGTGGTCGATGACGTTGCCGTTGGAGCAGTCGTCGGCGTGGGCGGGGGCGGCGAGGCCGAGGGCGGCCGCGGCGAGCAGGGCTGCGGTCATATCTTCTTCATGGCCTGCCGACGACCGCTCCCGGACGGGATCACTGTCCCTTGCTCCGGATGCGGACAGGGGGAACCGCTCATACCCTCCCAAATGTGATCCCGCCGAGAACCGCGCCGCGCAGCAGAGCACTCGCACGGGCCGGGCTCGCCCTGGCCGCCGGACTGCTGGCGCTCGGCGGCTGGGGCCTCGCGCAGGCGCCGGACGCGCGGGCCGAGGACCCCGTCGCCCTGTCGCAGCAGGGGCAGATCACCGACCTCGTGGGCGCGCTCGGCAACCGGAGGCCCGCCGTCACCACCGCCCTCGACGAGCTGTACGCCGACCGGAAGATCCAGCTCTTCGTGGCGTACGTGCGGGACTTCTCCGGGCGCTCCGCCCAGAGCTGGGCGGACGCCACCGCGCAGCGCAACGGCCTGGGCCGGGACGACGTCCTGCTGGCGGTGGCCACCGGGGCCCGCCAGTACGCCTATTCGGCCGATGTCGACTCCGGTTTCACCGAGCAGCAGCTGGCCGAGGTGGCGCGTACCGCCATCGAGCCGGCGCTGCGGCAGAACGACTGGGCGGGCGCGGCGATCGGCGCGGCGAACGGCTACGACGCGGTCCTCGGCGGGCAGCCCGTCCCGGCGCCGACCATCACGCCCGGCCCGCCCGACCCCGGCGGCGGCAGCGACGGCAGCGGCGCCGGGGACTTCGTGCTGCCGGTGGTAGCGGTCGGCGCGGCCGCGGCGCTGGGCGTGTACGCGTACCGGCGCCGGGGGCGCAGGGACACCGCGGCCGGCGGCCGCGGGACGACGACCGGGCCCGGCTGGCCCGAAGGCGCGCCGGACCGCCTGCCGCTGCCGGAGCTGGACGGCCGGGCGGCATCCCTGCTGGTGGAGACGGACGACGCGGTCCGCACCAGCGCCGAGGAACTCGGTTTCGCCGTCGCGGAGTTCGGTGAGGAGGCGGCGGCTCCCTTCACGGCGGCCGTGGAGTACGCCAAGGGCGAGCTGACGCTGGCCTTCCGGCTGCGCCAGCAGCTCGACGACGCCTACCCGGAGGACGACGCGACCCGGCGCCGGATGCTGGACGAGATCGTGGCCCGCTGCACCGGGGCTAACCGGCGGCTCGACGCCCAGGCGGCCGACTTCGACCGGCTGCGGGACCTGGAGAAGAACGCCCCGCAGGCCCTGGCGGCCGTGGAGCGGCGCTACCTGGAGCTGACCGGGCGCACCACCACCGCCGAGGCGACCCTGACCGCGCTGACCCGGCGGTACGCGGACTCCGCCTCCGCGCCGGTCTCCTCCCATCCCGAACAGGCCGAGGACCGCCTGTTGTTCGCGGCGACCAACCTCGGCCTGGCCCACGCGGCGGTCGACGCCGGCGAGAACGGCACCGCGGCCGTGCACGTACGGTCCGCCGAGGGCGCGGTGGACCAGGCAGCGACCTTGATGGACGCGGTCGAGCGGCGGGCGCAGGAGCTGGCGGAGGCGGCCGGGAAGCTGCCTGGCGCGCTGACCGAGACGGAGACCGACCTCGCGGACGCCCGCGGGCTGCTGACCGGTACGGCGGAGGGCACCTCGACGGCGGACCTGCGCGGGCGCATCGGCCGGGCCGAGTCCGTACTGGCCGACGTGCGGCAGGAGGAGGCGGCCGGCCGGTACGACCCGATCGACGCCCTGCGCCGGGTGGAGGAGGCCGACGCGGCCCTGGACGACGCCCTGGCCGGGGCCCGGGAGCGGGAGTCGGGCCGGCAGCGGGCCGTGGCCCTCCTCGACCAGGCCATGCTGTCGGCGCGCAGTGCGATCGGCGCGGCGACGGACTACATCACCACCACCCGGGGCGCGGTGGGCAGCCAGGCCCGCACGCGGCTGGCGGAGGCGGACCGGCGGCTGGAGCGGGCGGGGGCGCTGGCGGCGAGCGATCCGCCGGCGGCGCTGGCGGAGGCCCAGCAGGCGGACGCGCTCGCGCGGCGGGCCCAGCAGCTGGCCGAGCAGGACGTGCGGGCGTACCAGGATCCGTACGCGGGCCGGCGCGGCGGCGGGCAGGGCGGCGCCGTGCTGGGCGGGATCATCCTCGGCGAGATCCTGCGGGGCGGCTTCGGGGGCGGCGGTGGCGGCTTCGGGGGCGGTGGGGGCTTCGGTGGTTTCGGCGGCGGGGGCGGCCCGGGCTCCTTCGGCGGCGGCGGCACGCGGGGCCGCATGGGCGGCGGCGGCCGCTTCTGAACCGCCCGCTTCCGAACCGCCGGCCCGAACCGCCCGCGGCGCGGGTCCGTACCGGACAGACCATCCTCATCAGGAGAGGCCCATCATGAGCAAGCAGACGATCCTCGGCCGGGTCACCCAGCTCGCCAAGGCCAACATCAACGCACTGCTGGACCAGGCGGAGGACCCGCAGAAGATGCTGGACCAGCTGATCCGTGACTACAGCAACAACATCTCGGAGGCGGACCAGGCGGTCGCGACGACGATCGGCAACCTGCGGATGCTGGAGGCGGACCACCAGGAGGACGTGGACGCGGCCGCCGAGTGGGGCTCCAAGGCCCTGGCCGCCAGCCGGAAGGCGGACGAGCTGAGGGCGTCGGGGGCGACGGCGGAGGCCGACCGGTTCGACAACCTGGCGAAGGTCGCGCTGGGGCGGCAGTTGCAGTCGGAGAAGGAGGCGAAGACGGCCGAGCCGACGATCGCCGCACAGGCGGTCGTCGTCGACAAGCTCAAGTCGGGCCTGGAGTCGATGCGGAACAAGCTGACGGAGCTGCAGGCCAAGCGGGACGAGCTGGTGGCCCGGGCGCGGACCGCGCAGGCGCAGAACACGATGCTGGACGCGGTGAAGAGCATCGACGTCATGGACCCGACGAGCGACCTCAACCGCTTCGAGGAGAAGGTGCGGCGGGAGGAGGCGATGGCCCTGGGCAAGCAGGAACTGGCCGCGTCCTCCCTCGACGCCCAGTTCGAGTCCCTGGAGGACCTCGGCAAGGCATCGGAGGTCGAGGCCCGCCTGGCCGCCCTCAAAGGGGGCCGGGCCGCCTAGGGGGTGTCCGCGAACCCTTCGGCGCGCTGATCCGCGGCCGCCTTGACGTCCGGGTCCTCCCCGCCACCAACCGCTTTACCGGAACGCCTGCGCCCGCCCCCGGGCCCCGGGTTCCCGGGGCGGGGGCGGGGAGCCGGGCCCGGCGTCAGCCGTACATGTTCAGCAGTTGCTCCGCCGAGAGTTCCGAGACGGCCTCCTCCGCCGCGCCGGGAAGGGGGAGTTCGAACCACACGGTCTTGCCGCGGTGGGTCCGCCGGGTGCCCCACCCGGCGGACAGCATGCCCACCAGCTGGAGGCCCCGGCCGCCCTCGTCGGTGTCGCGGGCACGCCGGCGGCGGGGCTGGACCAGGTTCGCGTCCCACACCTCGCACACCAGCGTCCGGTCCAGCAGCAGCCTGAGCCGGATCTCGCCCTCGCCGTAGCGCAGGGCGTTGGTGACCAGTTCGCTGACCAGCAGCTCGGTGGTGTCCAGCAGGCCCTCCAGGCCCCAGGCCGGCAGCTTGGCCCGGGCCAGTTCCCGCGCCCGGCCCACCGATCGGGCCTCGCGCGGCAGCTGCCAGTCCCCGACCGCGTCGACGGGCAGCCCCTGCACCCGGGCCATCAGCAGGGCGATGTCGTCCTCGCCGTGCCGGGTGTCCAGGGTGTTGAGCACGTGGTCGCAGACGTCCTCCAGGGGGCGGACCGGGTCGGCGAGCGCGGCGCGCAGGCCGCGCAGGCCCTCCTCCAGCGGATGGTCGCGGGACTCCACGAGTCCGTCGGTGTACAGGGCGAGCAGGGCGCCCTCGGGGAGTTCCACCTCGACCTCCTCGAACGGCTCCCCGCCCACCCCGAGCGGCAGCCCGGGCGGCACCTCCAGCAGCAGGGCGGGCAGCGGCTCGCGGTCCTCGCCCGGCGCGGTGTGGTTCGGCGACACCAGGGCCGGCGGCATGTGGCCGGCGTTGGCGATGGTGCAGCGCCGCGTCACCGGGTCGTAGACCGCGTACACGCAGGTGGCCAGGTACACCTCCGAGCGGTCGGCGTCCCGCGAGTGCAGGGCCGCGCGGGAGGCCTGCTGGGAGCCGCCGGGTGCGCCGAGCCCGCGGGCGATCTCGTCGAGCGCGGTCAGCACCTCCGCCGGTTCGAGGTCCAGCAGCGCAAGGGTCCGGACGGCGGTCCGCAGTTCGCCCATGGCGACGGCGGCCCGCAGGCCCCGGCCCATGACGTCGCCGACGACCAGCGCCGTGCGGTGCCCGGGCAGTTCGATGACGTCGAACCAGTCGCCGCCGACCTCCGTGGCCGCGTTGCCCGGCAGGTAGCGGCAGGCGATGTCCAGGCCGGCCGCCTCCGGGTCGCCGGGGGGCAGCAGGCTGCGTTGCAGTATCAGCGCCCGTTCGTGCTCGCGCCGGTACAGCCGCGCGTTGTCGATGCAGACGGCGGCCCGGGCGGCGAGTTCGACGGCCACCGCCCGGTCCCGTTCGCCGAAGGGTTCGCTGCCCTTCGTACGGGAGAACTGCGCGAGTCCGACCACGGTGTCGTGGGCGACCATCGGTACCACCAGGGTGGACTGCACGAGGTCTTCCGGGCCGCCGCCCTCGATCAGCCGCGGCCGCGCCGTGCGCAGGGCGAGCGCGCCCGGCGAGGCGGCGGGATAGCGGTGGATGTCGCCGACGGCGACCAGGGCGCCGGGCCCGGACAGCGGGGCGTCCGACACGGCGGAGGAGAAGGCCACCCGGCGCAGCGCCGCGGAGGGCGTGCGGGCCGGGCCCTGCCCGGGCAGGCTGGGTACGCCCGGCCCCTGGGGCCGCGCGGGCCGGTCGTCGTCGCCGAGCAACAGCCCCTGGTAGAGGTCGACGGCGGCGAGGTCGCAGAAGCCGGGGACGGTGACGTCGAGGAGCTCCCGGGCGGTGGTCTCCAGGTCGAGGGAGGTCCCGATGCGGTGCCCGGCCTCGTTGAGCAGGGCGAGATTGCGCCGTACTCCGGCGGCCTCGCGGGCGGCGAGGTGGCGGCGGGTGACGTCCGTGCCGATGCCCGCGACGCCGATGGGGCGGCCGCTGCCGCCGTGCACGCGGTAGAGGTTGATGGACCAGTGGCGGTTCTCCCGGCTGCGGGGGGTGGCTCCGGTGATCCTCAGGTCGGTGACGGCGTCGCCGGTGTCCAGCACCCGGCGCAGGGCATCCGCCATCCGGTCGGCCTCGTGCGGCGGCAGGTAGTCGTGCACGGTGCGACCGCGGTGCTCTTCCGCGCTGCCGCCGAAAACGGTGGCGAAGCGGCGGTTGGCCCGCTGCACGGTGAGGTCCGTGCCGAAGAGCAGGAAGCCGAAGGGAGATTGGCCGAATATGGCCTGTGAAGCGGCAAGGTCGGATTCGATGCGGCGGAGCGCGCGTACGTCGACGACGACGCACAGGGCAGCCCGTTCCGCGGTTTCGGTCTGGGTGGGCATCACATAGATCTCGGCCACGCCGTGCGCGCCGTTGCCGCCGGGGATCCTGAAGGGGATCAGGCCGGTCCACTCCTTGCCGTCGAGGATCTCGGCGACCTTGCGGTGGGCGTCCGGGCGCAGTTCGGGCGGCATGAAGGCGTCGACCGGGTCGCGCCCCACCGTCTGGGCGGCCGTCAGCCCGAAGAGTTCCTCGGCGCGCAGGCTCCACTGGTCGATGTACCCGTCGGGCCCGATCGAGAAGGATGCGACCTTTATGTAGTCATATATCGAGCCAGGCGGACTGCTGTGCCACAGGGCGTCGTGCCATGTCTCCCGAGGCACATTGGCCTGATGTGCCTGCGCAGGTATTTCGCTCACGCGACCGTCCCCTCCAGCTCACCGCAACCGGACCGGCCATGACGGCAGTATTCAGCACCACGACCCCGGACGGCACGGCGTTCACGATCACAGCACGGTCTCGATGATTTCGAGCCATGTCGCGCGATCTCCCCCGACCCCCTTTCCGGCCACCGCCGGAAGGGCCTCGGGGGTTCTCCCGCCACCGCTCACCTTGTTACTCACCAGGAAGAGCCAACTCGAACCACACAGTCTTCCCTGTTTTCCCGTGACGCGTTCCCCATCGCTGTGAGGAGACGGCCACGAGGTGCAGTCCGCGGCCCCCCTCGTCCTCGGTGTCGGCCACCCGTTCCCGGGGCGGATCCGGAAGCGGATCGGAGATCTCCACCAGGAGCGCGGGGCCTGCGGCGGGGGTGTCCGCGGGTCCGCCGACGGCCGGATTCCGCCGTATCAGGCGGACGCCGATGGGGCCGGAGGCGTAGCGGAGGGAATTGGTGACGAGCTCGCTGACCAGCAGGACGGTCACGTCGCCGACGGCTTCGAGGCCCCACTCGTGCAGGGTTCCGCGCACGGCGTGGCGGGCGGTGCGGACGGCGCCGGGCTCGGCGGGGAAGGCCCACTCGGCGCTCTCACCGTCTGTGTCGATCACGCCGATCACTTCCCGGGCCAGAAGCGACCCCAGTCCGGTTCGTCTGGGACGAAAAGGGGACGAGATAGGGATTAATAGCGACATACCCGATATTCAGGGCGTCGTACCACTCGACCTCGAACGCACCGGCGCACTGTGGCGCAGACGGCCTAGACCGCGAACATCACGCGCCCCCGCCCCCGCCGTCGTAGCAACCGCCGCCGCCGTCGGCGCCGTCCGCGCGCAGTCGGCGGCCGGCCTCGGCGACGGCGGGGCGGTCCTGGTCGAGCCAGTCCACCGACTCCAGTTCCTCCGGCCCGAGCCAGCGCAGCTCGTCGTGGTCCTCCAGTGGCGCCGGCACCCCGGAGAGCAGCCGCGCCGTCCACACGTGCAGGACCAACCCGGGCTTCAGCGGCCACTCCCCCGGGATCCGCTCCAGCGGCTCGGTCTCCACGCCGAGTTCCTCGCGCAGTTCGCGCACCAGCGCCTCGGGGACGGACTCACCGGGTTCGGCCTTCCCGCCCGGCAGCTCCCAGCGTCCGGCGAGCTCCGGCGGTGCGCTGCGGCGGGCGGCCAGCAGGCGCCCCTCATGACAAAGGGCTCCGCCCACGACCACTCGTACAGTCATGGGGCGGAGCCTATGCCAGCGCCGCGAGGCGCCGCTCGGCTCAGTTCATCGTGGCGGTCTGGCCGATCCGCTCGACCCAGTAGAGCTGCTTGTGTCCTCGGTCGTCGAGACTCTCGGCGACCTTCTGGGCCTCGGCCCGGGTGGCGTACCGGCCCACCCGGTAGCGGTTGCCGTTGTCGTCCTGACGTATGACCAGCCACGGGAGCAGGGCACCGCTGTCGTTCATCGCGTTTCACCCTCCGCCGACGTATCTGCACGGGAAACCGCATTGCGCATATGCCCGACCTTACGCCCGACCTTTACGGAGCGGATATGGTTTTTCACGAAGAGATACCTGGCAGGCGTACGCATCCGGCCATGCGTACGACTGCGCCGCGCGCGCCGGTACGGACCAGGCGCGCGCGGGCATCGAGAAACGCGACGCGCGCCCCCGGCGGCGCTACGGACGGGTATACCCGCAGGTAGCTTCCGGGGAGCGCGCCGTGCCGGGCGCTGAGGGAGCTCGGGAACAGGGCGGTTTCGGCCGCCGCGAAGGTGTCTCGGGGGCGGCGCGCCGCCGGGCGGGCCTACGGAAGGTGTCCTTCAGGGCGGCCGGGGGCGATCACCATCGCGCCGAAACCCGCCGGGTCCAGGCACCCCGGGCCGGGCACTCCCTGGGGAGTGCCGCAAAGTAGCGTCGGCCGCCGGCGGGCGGGCGCGGCGGCGGGCTTCGCGGGCGCGACCTAGCGCACCGGAAGGTGGTAGGAGAGGCGGTAGCGGTCCGCCGGGACGACGACGTCGGCCGTCTCCACCGCGCGGCCGGAGGCGTAGTAGGTGCGGCCGATCACCAGCACCACGTGCCCCGGGACCCCGCCGAGCAGGATGATCTCCTCCGCCAGGCCGGGCCGGGCGCCGACCTCCTCCACCACGTTGTCGACGACGACGTCGATCGCGGCCATCCGGTCGACGACTCCGGAGCCGCCCAGTGGGCCCTCCTCCGGCAGCATCACCGGGGTCCGCCCGGTCACGGCGAGCGGCTCCCAGGAGGTGGAAAGCATCATCGCCTCCCCCGCGTCGCGGAAGACGTACCGCGTCCGCATCACCCGCTCGCCCGGCTCGATGCCGAGCCGTTTCGCGATCTCCGCGGGCGCGCCCGTCTGTTCGCTGCTCGACTCCCACGTCCCCCGCGCGCCGGAGTCGGCCTGCTCCTGCCGGAACGGCGTCGAGGCGCCGCCCGTGCGGTAGCCGGAGCGGGCCACCCGCCGCGGCACCGGCTGCTCGCGCACGTACGTACCGGACCCGGACCGGCCCTCGACCAGCCCCTCCGCCATGAGGACCTTGCGCGCCTCCAGGGCCACGGTGTCGGAGACCCCGTACTCCTCGCGGATGCGGGCCTGGGACGGGAGCCGGGCGTGCGGGGGCAGAGAACCGTCGACGATCTGACGTCGAAGATCCCCGGCCACGCGAAGATAGGCCGGCTGCTCACCGAAAGTCACTGGCCACTCCCATCAGGTTGACAGACAGCTACACCCTGGCAACCGACGGTTGAAGACCGCAAGCAAGGGCCAGAGTTTCACCCGAAGTGATGAAGCCAGGTCACTCAAACCCGCTACGGCGCGTTACCCCTGCGGCGTCACACCGCCTCGTACGAGGGCCCCCGCCCGGGCCCCTCCTCCGGGTCCTCGGTGCTGCCCTCGCTGTCCTCCAGCCACTGCGGGATCTGCGTCGAAAGCCCGTACGCGCCGCGCAGCGCCTTCTCCGTCTCCAGCGACATCGCGGCCACGGCCCGGCCCCGCAGCCGGTCGAATTCCGCCTCCGTCCGCGCCCGGGAGGCGCGCTGCCAGGCCGCGCGGGCCACCTCGATCTCCTTGAGCTGCGCGGGGACGGCCCTCTCCAGCCCCGGCCGAGCCGCGTCCTGCTGGAGGACCTTCGCCTCCTCACCGAGCGCCGCGTGCATCTCGCGCGCCCACGCCTGGTGCTTCTGGAGCGCGTCGTCGACGTCCTCCTCGGGCGGCCGGCTCAGGACGAACTCGACGCCGTTGGCCGCCCGCAGGAAGGCCGCCTGCTCGGGCTTGAGCATCCCGGCGTCCCGGCGCAGGCTGCCGCGCCACTCCTCCTCCGTCGTGCCGATCACGCAGAGCAGTGTCCGGTCGCCCTGGCGCCAGGACTCCTGCGAGGGCGCGAAGTAGAACATCTCCGCGAACTCGGGCAGGGCCCAGGTGTCCATCGCGTACTCGTCCTGGGCCTTCCAACAGGCGTCCTCCGCCGCCCGGTCCGCCTCGGTCGAGTCGGGGTCCGCGGCGCCCACCGTCCTCGACGCGGTGACCTCGCCGTGGTGCACCCGGGAGCAGTCGACCGCGTACGTGAGGGGCCGCTCGTCGAAGAGGTCCCCGCCCGGGACGTTGAAGCAGTCGCCCGCCTTCAGGTCGTCGATGTCCTTGAGTTCGCCCTCGACTTCGGTGTACTGGCTCAGCCCGTCGAGCCGGCCGCCGACCGCCTCCGTGAAGCGGCCGACGGCGAAGACCATCACTCCGGTCATCACGACGGACACCACGAGCCCGGTGATCGCCAGGACCTTGCCCCGGTCGCCCTTCTTCGCGATCTGCACGAGGGCCGCGATGCCGAAGGCGATGCCGAGCGGCGGGAAGCACAGGAGTCCGGCCAGGAGCGAGGCGAGGGCGAACCCGTTGAGCGCCGGCGGCTGCGGCCCGTGGCCGAGCGGCGGTCCCCATCCCGGCTGCGGTGTCGGCGGGGGCCAGGAGTGGCCCGGTCCGGGAGGAGGACTCGGCGGGATGCTCACGGGGTCGTACTCCATCGCAGGTGGCAGAGGGCATCGCGGGTGGCGGGGCATCGCGGGTGGCGGGGCATCGCGGGGCGCCGGGAGGCACCACGGAGGGCGCGAACGGATGCGCGAATAGTACGCAGCGGGGGCGACCGCCACTCGGTCGCCCCCGCTGTTTCCTCACGTCCCGGTCACTGCCTCCGGCCCGCTCCTCAGAACTGGAGCGCCCAGGAGTCGATCTTGCCGGTGTCGCCGGTGGCGTTGTCGTTCACGCGGAGCTTCCACGTGCCGTTCGGCGCCGCCTCGGAGGAGGCGTTCACGGTGAAGGTCCTGACGATGTTGTCGGCGTCGCCGCCCGAGCGGTTGTGCAGGGTGTAGACGGAGCCGTCGGGCGCGACCAGGTCGACCTTCAGGTCACCGATGTAGGTGTGCTTGATGTCGAGCGGGACCTTCAGCGTCGTCGGGGCGTTGCCGACGACTCCGCTCACGGCGATCGAGGACTCGGCGGTCGCGTTGTCGTTGATCGCGTGGTCCGCGGTGTTCTCGAAGCGCTTGCCCGGCGGGACGGGGCCCAGGGCCGTGACGTACAGCAGGCGGTTCGGCGAACCGGTGCCGGGGCCGGTCACCTTGTCCGGGGTGGCGGATCCGATCAGCGCGGTGGCCACCTGGGCCGGGGTGCTGGACGGGTTCTGCGAGAGGTAGACGGCGGCCGCGCCCGCGACGTGCGGCGTGGCCATCGAGGTCCCGTTGATGGTGTTGGCCGCGTTGTCGCCGGTGCCCCACGCGGAGGTGATGGCGGAGCCCGGCGCGAAGATGTCCAGGCTGGGGCCGTAGTTGGAGTAGCTCGCCTTGGCGTCGGTGCTGGTCGTGGCGCCGACGGTGATGGCCTCGGCGACGCGCGCCGGGGACTTGGTGGACGCGTTGGCCGACTCGTTGCCCGCGGCCACGGCGTAGGTGATGCCGGAGGCTATGGAGTTGCGGACGGCCGTGTCGAGCGCGGAGTCGGCGCCTCCGCCGAGCGACATGTTGGCGACGGCCGGCTTGACGGCGTTGCGCGTCACCCAGTCGATGCCCGCGACGACCTGGGCGGTCGTGCCGGAGCCGTTGTTGTCCAGGACGCGGACGCCGACGACCTTGGCCTTCTTGGCCACGCCGTACGCCCCGCCCGCGACGGTGCCGGCGACGTGCGTGCCGTGGCCGTGGCCGTCCTGCGCCGTGTAGTCGTTGTCGATCGCGTCGTAGCCGTACGAGGCACGGCCGCCGAAGTCCTGGTGCGTGATGCGGACACCGGTGTCGATGACGTACGCGGTGACGCCCTCGCCGGCCTTGTCCGGGTAGGTGTAGCTCTGGTTCAGCGGCAGCGACCGCTGGTCGGCGCGGTCCAGACCCCAGGACGGCGGGGCGGGCTGGGTGGCGCTGACGGTGAAGGTGCGGTTCTGCACGACCGACTCGACCGCCGGGTCGGCGGCGAGCTTCTCGGCCTGGGCCTGGGAAACCTCGACGGCGTAGCCGTTGAGGGCCGCGCTGTAGGTCCGTTCGATCTTCGCGCCGTACTTCTTGGCGACGAGCTTGCCGCTCGCGCTGGTCGAGCGGGGCGCGGTGTCCTTCAGGGTCACGATGTAGCTGTTGGGCACGGACCCCGGGGCCCCGGCGTTCTGGACCACGCCGCGCGCATCGCTGCCGACGGCCGCGGCGGGCAGTGCGGCGGCCGCGCCGAGCGCGAGGGCCACGACCGCGGTCGCGCTGATGCCGGCGATCTTCCGGCGCGTATGACGCATCACTGGCATGTGACGGGTCCTCCTCCTAGGTGGTGCACTGCAGGGGGCAGCGGGGCCGCGCACAAGCGTGACCATGACAACGCAGATGGCCCAACGGGCTGCCGCCTCCGAAAGGTTGACCCACCCCCGGCGCGACCCTGTGGAGGACGACGAACGCGTAACATCCGTGCCATACGACGGCCATGCCCGAGCAAAGGCGCTCCGCACATGACGCACGCACCCCCCGGTTACGTCTGCTCCGAGGACGGTACACGCGCGGACGTCCGGACCGCGCCTTGGGGGTGCCCTCTGTGCGGAGGTCCCTGGGACCTCGATTTCACGCCGGACCCGGACGCGGCGCTCGAACCGTCCGCCGGACCGAATTCCCTGTGGCGGTACGGGCCGGTGCTGCCGCTACCGGGGGCGTTCTCCGTCTCCCTGGCGGAGGGTCACACTCCGCTGATCCCGCTGGGGGAGCGGATCCACGCCAAGCTCGACTACCTGATGCCGACGCTGTCCTTCAAGGACCGGGGCGCCGTGATGCTCGTCGAGCTCGCCCGGCGGCTGGCGCCGCAGCGCGTCGTGGCGGACAGCAGCGGCAACGCGGGGACGTCGGTGGCGGCGTACTGCGCACGGGCCGGACTCGACTGCGAAATCTTCGTACCCGAGGGGACGTCGGAGAAGAAGACCGAACAGATGCGGGCGCACGGGGCGGTCGTCCGCGTGATCCCGGGCGGCCGCGAGGCCGCGGCGCTGGCCGCCCGCAAGCAGGCGGACGCCCCCGGGGTCTTCTACGCCAGCCACGTGTTCAACCCGTACTTCCTGCACGGGACGAAGACCTACGTGTACGAGGTGTGGGAGGAGATGGGGCGGCGGCTGCCGGAGGCGCTGGTGGTGCCGGTCGGCAACGGCACCCTGCTGCTCGGTGCCGCGCTGGCGACGCAGGAACTCGCCCGGCGCGGGGTACGGCCCCCCGCCCTGATCGCGGTCCAGTCGGAGGCGGTGGCCCCGCTGGCGGAGGCGTTCGCGGCGGGCGCGGAGGATGCCGCTCCGGTGGAACAGCGGCCGACCCTGGCCGAGGGGATCGCGATCCCCGCGCCACCGCGCGCCCGCCAGATCCTGGCCGCGGTCCGGGCGTCGGGCGGCACCTTCGTGACGGTCCCGGACGCCCGCCTGCGCGAGGCCCAGCGCGACCTGGCCCGACGCGGCCTCTTCGTCGAACCGACGGCCGCGGCCTGCTGGGCGGCGGTCTCCCCCACCTCCCCGACCGACCCCTTGCAGGGCCGCACGGCAGTGATCCCGCTCTGCGGCGCGGGCGCGAAGACGGGCCTGGCCCCGTAGTTCCCTTCAGCCCCGCCGCACCCTCCAGCCCCGCCGGCGTTTGAGGCGCGGGGGCTCGGGGGCAGCGCCCCCGCAACGGTGCCGCACCGGCGACACACCGCCGGGAGGCGGACGGCAAGGCCCGCGCCGCGTCAACGCCGAGGTCGGAAATCCGCGAGCCCCCGCCCCACCCCGTCTGCTCAACTGACCCCATGAACACCCGCACCCGCACCCAGACCGGCCTCGCCGCCAAGGCCACCGCCTTCACCGCGCTGCACACCCCCTCCGCCCCCCTCGCCCTCGCGAACGCCTGGGACGTCGCCAGCGCCCGCATCGTGGAGGCGACCGGCGCCCCCGCCGTCGCCACCACCAGCGCAGGCGCCGCCTGGTCCCTCGGCTCCCCCGACGGCGACGCCCTCGCCCGCGACCGCGCCCTCGACCTGATCGCCCGCGTGAGCGCCGCCGTGTCCGTTCCGGTCACCGCCGACATCGAGGGCGGCTTCGGCGCCGACCCGGCCGCCGTCGGCGAGACCGTCGCCGGTGTCATCGCCGCCGGCGCGGTCGGTATCAACATCGAGGACGGCACCCGCGACCCCGCCGAACAGGCCGAGCGCCTGGCCGCCGCCCGCGCCGCCGCCGACTCCGCGGGGGTCCCGCTCTACATCAACGCCCGCGTCGACACCTACCTCAAGGGCCTGGGCGAGCCCTCCGCCCGCCTCGACGAGACGCTCGCCCGCGCCACCGCCTACCTCCGGGCCGGAGCCAGCGGCGTCTTCGTGCCCGGCGTCCTCGACCCGGCCACCGTGGCCGAGCTGGCCAAGGGCATCGACGCCCCCCTCAACATCCTCCTCGGCCCCGACGCCCCGACCGTCGCCGCCTGCGGCGCGCTCGGCGTCTCCCGCGTCAGCCTCGGCTCCTGGGTGGCCGAGGCCGCGTACGCCGTGGTCCGCCGCGCCGCCGAGGAGCTGGCCACCGGCGGGACGTACGGGGCGCTCGCGCACTCGCTCCCGTACGGCGAGTTGAACGACCTGCTCAAGGGCTGAGAAACCCAGATGTCTGCATGGGCCAACGACCATAGGATCCGGGCATGAGCACCTCAACCCCCGTGGACGGCAAGCCCACGGTCACCCCGCACGCCAAGATCACCGGCGCGGTCTGGACCGCACTGGCCGTCGTCTACGTCGTGTGGGGCTCGACCTACCTCGGCATCCGGATCGTCGTCGAGACGATGCCGCCCTTCCTCTCCGCCGGAGCCCGATTCATCACCGCCGGAGTACTGCTGGCCGCCGTGGTCGCCTGGCGCTACGGGACGGCCGCACTCCGGGCCACCCGCGCGCAGCTCGGCTCGGCGGTCCTGGTCGGCCTGCTGCTGATCCTCGGCGGCAACGGCCTGGTCGTGCTCGCCGAGACCTCCGTGCCGTCCGGGCTGGCGGCGCTACTGGTGGCTGCGGTGCCCATGTGGGTGGTGGTGCTGCGCACTGCCACCGGCGACCGGCCACCGGCCCGCACCCTGGCCGGGGTCCTCGTCGGCCTCGCCGGTCTGGCGGTACTGACCAGTCCCGGGCTCAGCGGCGCCGTACGGCTGTCGGGGGTGCTCCTGGTGGTGGTGGCTTCGGTGCTGTGGTCGCTGGGCTCCTTCTCCGCCTCGAAGCTGTCGCTGCCGGGCAACCCCTTCACGGGCAGCGCCTACCAGATGCTCGCCGGCGGGATCGCGGGCGTGGTCGTCGGCCTGCTGCGCGGCGAACACCGCGGTCTGGACCCGGCGGCCTTCTCCACCGCCTCCTGGCTGGCCCTGGGCTACCTGGTCCTCTTCGGCTCGCTCGTCGCCTTCACCGCCTACGTGTGGCTCCTGCAGGCCGCGCCGCTGTCCCTGGTGGCCACGTACGCGTACGTCAATCCGGTCGTCGCCGTCGCGCTCGGCTGGCTCATCCTCGACGAGGCCCTGACCTGGCCGATCGTCGTCGGCGGCGCGGTGGTCGTGGCCGCGGTGGTCGTGATCGTCAGCACGGAGCGCAGGAAGAAGCAGTAGCAGCACCGGGCAGGCGGGGGGCGGGGAACCAGGGCGCTCAGCCCCGCGCGGCCCGCTCGTACAGCGCCTTCGCACGCTCGTCGAACAGCGCGGCCGTGGAGTCCACGTCGGTGTCCCCGCCGCTCAGCACCCCGATGAGGTGCCCGGCGGGGTCCGGCCCGCCCCGGTCGGCGATCCAGGGGCTGCCGCTGGTGCCCGTCCAGAAGCCCGCGCAGCTCATGTAGAGCATGTCGGGGTCCTCCTCGTCGTGGCGGGTCTGCGTGGTGCAGGAGACGGGCCTGTTCTGCGGGTTGTGCTCGGACTCCGGGTAGCCGACGACGGTGACGTCCCGTTCGTAGCCGGAGGTCCATTCGGGCCTGGGGGCCTCGGCTCGGCCGCCGACGGCCTCCTGGACGCTGCGCCCGTCCTCGTCCGGCGCGATGGTGAGGAAGGCGAAGTCGGCGGTGTCCTCGCCCCACTTGGCCCAGCGGTCGTCGACGTGGATCGCCTTGACCTTCCACACGCCCAGGGGCTGGGTGCCGTCGCCCTCGCCGGAGAACGCCGGAGCGAAGGAGAGCTCGCCGATGGCCAGGCCGTCGTGGGCGACCTCACCGGGCTGCCCGTCCTCGCCGGCGGGGGCGACGCAGTGCGCGGCGGTGGCGACGACGTTGCCCTTCGGGCTGTCGACGACGCTCGCCGTGCACCAGTGCTCGCCACCCGCCATGAGTACTCCGACGGTGGGGAAGGGGAGCACCGGCCGGTCGCCGGGGGCCTTCATGAAGGCCATGGCGCACACCGCCGCGATGCCAGCGGCGACAGCCGCCGATGCCCCCTTCACCACCGTGCTCATCTCACGCCGGGAGCGGGTGTCGGTCCCTTCATCACCTTGCTGATCCACTCCAGGGAGCCCTCCCTCATGCCGCGCACGTACGACTTTCCGTTGTGCTCACCATCCTGGATCACCTGGAGCGAGGTGTGCACGGGGCCCTTGCCGTACTCCTTCATGAACTTCTCGGCCTGCTCGCGGCCGGTCTCCTTGGTCCCGATCTGGAAGTTGACGTAGACGTCGGGACCGCCGGCGTCGATCAGCTTCGCGGCGAGCTTCTCGGGGTTGTTCTCGTCCATGGCCTGCGTGTTCCCGTTCCAGAGCGGGGAGTCGGGGACGATGTCGGTCCCGCTGGCGATGACCGCCTTGAACCGGTCGGGGTACTTCAGGAGCTGCTTGAAGCCGTTGAATCCGCCGGCCGACGAGCCCATGAAGGCCCACCCGTCGCGGGAGGTGAAGGTCCGGAAATTGGCCTTGGCGAAATCGGGGACGTCATCGGCCATCCAGGTGCCCATCTTGGGCTGGCCGGGGATGTCCGATCCGTCGAAGTGGTGCTTGGTGTCCGCGTTGGTCACCGGCATGATCAGGATGAAGGGCAGGCTCTTGCCCGACTTGGCGCCGTCACTGACCGCCTGCTGGAGGCCGAGGCCGGGCCCCGTGCCCCAGTAGTTCGTGGGGTAGCCGCGGCCGCCGGGCAGGGCGATCAGGACCGGGAAGCCGCTCTGGGCGTACTTCGGGTCGTCGTACTCCTTCGGCACCCACACCCACACGTCGCCCGTGAAGCCGGACTTCTTGCCGGTGAGGGTGGTCTTGCCGATCTGCGTGCCGTCGGGCAGGCGGCTGGTCCGGACGAACGAGGCCGCCGGGCCGGTGGGCATGAGCACCTCGGGCAGGGCCTCGGAGGCGGTGACCGTCTTCTCTTGGACCTTGCCGAAGGCAACCGGATCCCCTATGTCCGAGAAGAGGCCGAATTTGTACGCTGCCGCGCCGCCCCCGGCGAGGGCGAGCGCGAGACCGCCGCTGATCAGAAGCAGGCGCAGGCGGTGGGGGCGACGGCGGCCCGCGGTCATGGGGCTGCCGTCGCCTTGCTGGTCATGCTGCACGGTTGTTGTCCCGTTCCTTCTCCGGCGCTCACCTCGGAGCGCGGGCCGGACCGATCGGTCCCCCTTACACCCTTTACAGAGGTATGAACGACGGCGCGGGTTGCCTGGGACGGGAGTGACGTGGCGAGCACCACGCGGGGGGCGGGGGCGGCGCGGCGGCGGGGGGCGTCGGGGGGGCGTCGGGGGGGGGAGACGCCGGAGCGGGAACGGAGGGCGGGGCGGCGGCGGGGGGCGGGAGACGCTCGAACGGAATCGAAAGAGCGGGGGCGGCTTCGGGAGGTCGGGAGCCGCTCGGTCGGTGTCAGCGATGTCCTGGGGGTTTCCCGTCAGTCCCATCGTCTCTCCGTGTCGGGCCGGTCCCTCAAGGGCGCTCCCTGCGGTCGCGTCACTGCGTGATGGCCTTCGGCCACCCTTGACCGACCGTCCCGCCACGGAAATCCGAAAGACTGCCGGGAAGCCCCCAGAGGAACGGGCCGGTACCAGTTTTCAGGGACGGGGCGTCGGATGCGTCCGGGCGGAGCCCGGTGCGCGTCAAATCGCTACGCGCTCCTGCCGGACGGCGTCCGCAAGCCCCTTGTGGCTGGGCATAAGCCGCCACCAATCGCTACGCACTCCTGCGAGACGGCGCCTGCGAGCCCCTTGGGCTGGGCATAAGCCGCCACCAATCGCTACGCGCTCCTGACAGACGGCGCCTGCGAGCCCTTTGGGCTGGTCATAGGCGCGACAGATCGCTACGCGCCCCTGCGACACGGCGTCAGCGCGCCCTTTGGGCTGGACATAGGCCGCCTCAGATCGCCGCCCGCTTCTCGATCAGGCGTCTGCGATCCGTCTGGGGCTGGTCGCGGGCCGCAGAAACCTTCCTCCGCTCTTCACCAACGGCGTCCGGCCCACTGCGGGGGGGGTGGAAAAGCGTCAGATGACGGCTGGAGCGATGCCAATCCATGTCTGGGCGGGTGTGTGCCTCAGGAGTCGTCAATTCGCCCCAATTGCCCCTGTCTGTACCGGCGGGTGGAATCTTGTCGTGGTCTTGACGGGGGTTGGGTTCGGCTGAGCCGATGGATCGCCCCTCCGCCCCTCGATATCGCCCCTATCAGCCCCAGATGAGGGCCGGACGCCGTCATCGAGAAGCGCGTAGCGATCGATGGCGGCCTATGCCCAACCCAAGGGGCTCGCAGCCGCCGTCTCGCAGGAGCGCGTAGCGATTTGGGGCGGCTTATGCCCAGCCCAAGGGGCTCGCAGGCGCCGTCCGTCAGGAGCGCGTAGCGATTGGTGGCGGCTTATGCCCAGCCCACGGGGCTCGCAGGCGCCGTCCGGCAGGAGCGCGTAGCGATTGGATGCGCACCGGGCTCTGCCCGGACGCATCCGACGCCCCGTCCCTGAAAACTGGTCCCGGCCCGTTCCTCTGGGGGCTTCCCGGCAGTCTTTCGGATTTCCGTGGCGGGACGGTCGGTCAAGGGTGGAGCGCAGCGACATCGCGAAGCGACGCGAGGAACGAGCGCCCTTGACGGGCCGGCCCGACACGGAGAGACGATGGGACTGACGGGAAACCCCCAGGACATCCCTGATCCCGCTCCAGCGGCTCCCGACCTCCCGAAGCCTCCCCTCGCCCTTCCTGCTCCGCCCCCGCGGCTCCCGCCCCCGCGAAGCCCCCGCGCCTCCTCCGTCGCGCGGAACCCGCCCCCCGAAGCCCCCGCCCCACTCCCCTCCCCCGCCTGCCCGCCGCACGCCCGCCTGGCCGCACGCCCGCACGCCCGCCCGCCCCACCACGCGCGGCAGGCCAGGCTCTCGGGTCCAGATCAGCCTTCCTCCGGCTTAGGTGCCTTCAGGACCTTGCTGACCCATTCCAGGGAGCCTTCCTTCATGCCCCGGACGTAGTGCCAGCCGTTGTGCTCGCCGTTCTGGATGTCGCGGATGGTGGTCTTGACCGGGCCCTTGCCGTACTGCTGCTGGAACTTCACCATTCGGTCCTTGCCGGACTCCTTGGTGCCGACCTGGAAGTTGATGTAGACCTCGGGGCCCTTGGTGTCGATCAGCTTCTGAGCGAGCTTCTCCGGGTTGTTCGCGTCCATCTCCGCCTGGTGGCCCTTCCACAGCGGCGAGTCGGGGACGATCTCGCCGCCGGAGGCGATGACGGCCTTGAACTTGTCCGGGTGCTGGAGGACCGTCTTCATGCCGACGAACGCGCCCGAGGAGGAGCCCATGAAGGCCCACCCGTCACGGGACTTGTAGGTACGGAAGTTGGCCTTGGCGAACGCCGGGACGTCCTCGGCGATCCACGTGCCCATCTTGGCCTGGCCGGGGATGTCGGAGCCGTCGTAGTAGTACTTCGCGTCCGGGTTGAGCACCGGCATGATCACGATGTAGGGGAGGCTGGTGCCGGCCTTGACGCCCTCGTTGATGGCCTTCTGGAGCCCGAGGCTGGTGTCCGCCCAGTAGTTGTTGGGGAAGCCGTTGCCGCCGGGGAGCGCGATGAGCACCGGGAAGCCGCTCTTCGCGTACTTCGGGTCGTCGTACTGCTTGGGGGCCCACACCCACACGTCGCCCTCGAAGCCGGACTTCGCGCCCGCGAGGCGGGTCTTCGCGATGATCGTGCCGTCGTCCAGCTTGGCGGTCTGCTTGAAGTCCGACTTCGGGCCGGTCGGCATGAGCACGTCCGGGTCGCCCGAGGGCTTGGCCTCGGCGCTCGGCGTGCCCGCGTCGGACGCGCCTGCGGCCGGGGACTGCGGCGGGTTCTTGCCGAAGGTCACTGCTTCGCCGTTGCCCGAGAACCAGTCGAGCTTCCAGGCGGCGAACCCGCCGCCGCCGAGGAGGAGCGCGAGGGCGACCACGGCGCTGATCCATATTCGGCGCCGGGACCGCTCAGGCTGCCGGAGCTCGGTGTCGTGCTGGTACCCGGCCGCGGTGGGCGGCTCACCGTACGGCGGCCGGCCCGGGTAGGGCGAGGGCGTCTCGTACGACTGGTGCTGCTGGTCCTGCTGCTGGTGCTGCTGGCCGCCATGCCCCTGGGGCGGGTAGTCCTGGTACGACTGCTGGTCGTCAGGCCGCGGGCGCTGCGGGTACTGGTGCACGAACTTCGCTCCGAACGGTCTTGCTGCCCCCGAGGGCAGAGCGGCTGGTCTCCCCTAAGTCCTGATGAGCAAACCACCCGCACAGTTCCAAATTCGAGCAAAAAAACATCGTTGATCCGTGCGGGCGGAGAGATCACCGCTCGGCGTCGAGCACCTCCGCGCAGCGCCCGAGCAGCGCGATGAACAGTTCCCGCTCCTCCTCGGTGAACGCGGCGGCGAGGGCGCGCTCCACCCGTACGGCGCCCGTGTCCGCGAGTTCCATGGCCGCCCGGCCCTCTTCGGTGAGCCGGGTCTCCAGCACGTTGCGGTGCCACTCGTGCGGGGTCCGCTCGATGAGCCCGCGCTCCTGGAGGTTCTTCAGCACGGTGTTCATGGTCGGCGGCGTCACCCCGCACAGGCGCGCGAGCGCGGCGGCCGAGATGCCGGGCTTCTCGGCGAGCCAGAGCAGGGCGGCGTACTGCGGAACCGTTACTGCGGCGGGCTTGCAGGCCGCGTTCTTCGCCGCGAGGAGTGCCTGCTCGGCGCGCTTGATGTGAGAGCCGATGCGCTCCTCGGGGGCCATGGAGGTCATTCCGGCATCCTACGGCCCGGCCCTTGCAAGCATTAGAGCTCTAACATACATTCATCCTCACATGATCAGTAGAGGACATCGAACGGGGCAGGCGATGACGCAGAAGACGAAGAGGGCCGCAGCGGAGAGCGCCGCAGTGGAGAAGGGCGCACCGAAGAAGGGCGCGGTGGCCATCGCCCTCAGGAGGAGGTCCGCCCTGGTGGCGGCCTCGCTGGCCGGGGCCCTCGCACTCGGCGCGGCGGCGCCGGCTCCGGCCCTGGCCCGGCCGCAGACGGCGTCCGGTGATGCCCGGATATCCACCGCCTTCGCCCTGCCCGGCGCGAAGGTCTATCCGGAGGGCATAGCCGCGGACCCCCGCACGCACACCGTCTACGTGGGCTCGTACGCGGACGGCGCGGTCTACCGGGCCCGGCCCGGCCGGCACGAGGCCGAGGTGTTCCTGCCCTCGGGAACCGACGGCCGCCGTACGGCCAACGGCCTGCGGGTCGACGCCCGCGGCCGGCTGTGGGTCACGGACTCCACGAAAGGCGTGGCCGTCTACGACACCGCGACCGGGCGTCGGCTGGCCCACTTCGAGGTGGCGGGGACCTCGGCGCGCTTCGTGAACGACCTGGCCCTCACCCCGGACGGCACCGCGTACCTGACGGACAGCAGCCGAGGCGTGATCTACCGCGTGACCCCGCGGCAACTGGCCGCCGGCAGCGGCATCCTGACCGAGGCCTACGACCTCACCCCGGCCCTGCGCCCCCGCCCGTCCGGCACCTTCAGCCTCAACGGCATCACCTCCGACCGCGCGGGCCGCTACCTCCTGACCGTCGACATGACGGCGGGCGACCTCTACCGCGTCGACCTGCGGACCGGCGACGTACGCCGGGTCGCCCTCACCGGCGGCGACCTGAAGGCCGCCGACGGTCTCGACCTCGCCCCGGACGGCACCCTGCGCGTGGCGCACAACGCCACCAACACGCTGACCCGCTGGCAGGTCGGTGCGGACGGCACCCACGCCAGGCTGACCCGTACGATCACGGACCCGTCGCTGCAGATCCCCACGACCCTCGCGCGCGTACCCGGACGCACCCTCGTGGTCCGCTCCCAGTTCGACAAGGGAGGCCCCATGGACCCCGGCACGGGCACCCCGACCACGTTCACGGTGGCCTCGGTGCGCGGCTTCTGAGCGGGCCGCGGACGGCACCGTCAGGCGGCGCCGTTCCTCCTGGCCCGTACGTCGGCGACGGCGTAGGGCAGCCCGGGCAGCAGCAGGAGCGCGGCAGCCCACAGCGGCACGGTGAACACGGGGGCGTCACCGGCGAGCCGGTGGGTGAGGATGGCCGCGGGCAGGGCCACGCAGAGGCCGATCCCCCAGCTACCGAGCATGCCAAGGCTCCCGCGGCGCAGCTCCCAGACGACCGTGGCCGCCCCGAGGACGGACCAGAAGGCGATGTTGCCGGGGGCTACGGCCGACTCGGTGGTCCAGCGGGTCAGGCAGGTCAGCAGCAGGAGGCAGCCGAGCACGAAGGCGCCCAGGCACAGCATGCGCAGCACGCGGCGCGGCAACGGGGAACGGGCCCGCGCCCATGCGGCGGCGAAGGTGCGCACGTCGGGGCCGACGACGTCCTGCCCGGTGCGGCCGGCCGCCTCGGCGTCCTCCAGGTGCGCGGAGAGCTCGTCGAGCATCTCCCGCACGGACGCGTCGTCGATCCCGCGGTACTCCCAGTTGCTGCGGCAGGCCGCGAGTATCTGCGCGTTCGTCATGCTGTGTTCTCCCCCGTGGATGGCGTGGGCGTGGTGGTGGCGGCGGTCAGGATCCGGCCCACCGGTCCGGTGAAGGCCTGCCAGTCGGCGCGGCCCCGGCCGAGTTCGGCGTCCCCCGCCTCGGTCAGCCGGTAGTACTTGCGGGGGGCGCCGCCGCTCGGGGACGGGGCGCGGTACGAGGAGATGAGCCCCGCCCGCTCCATCCGGGCGAGCAGCGGATAGATGCTGCCGTCGCTGACGAGCTCCAGCCCGCCGGCGGCGAGCGCCTCGGCGAACTCGAATCCGTACCGGGGCCGTTCGGCGATCAGGGACAGCAGACACAGGTCGAGCACCCCGCGCAGGAGCTGGCTGCGCCGTTGGTCACCGGTCGCCGGCGGCTCCTTTGTCATGCGGCACAAGATACTCGCGCACTACCTTGCACCACAAGACAATGGACGGGCGCCCGCCGCCTACCTGGGCGCGGTCATGCGACGGGTGGCAGAACGCATGACGAGGGCCATCACCACTTCGAACACGCCGAGCAGGACGAGCCACAGGCCCAGCAGCCGCGTCAGGGCGACCGCGGAGTCCACCGGGAAGCAGAGCACGACGATTCCGGCGACGGTGCCGAGAGCGCCCAGGCCGAAGAGCAGCCCGCGGTGGACGAGGAGCCGGTCGGCGATCGCGACGTACGCCGTGAGCACGCCGGTGATCAGCCAGAACACTCCGACGATCAAGGACAGCGCGCCGATGGTCTGCATCGGGTGGCGCAGTACGAGGACGCCCGCCAGGAAGGCCAGTACCGCGACCAGCACGCTCGCCAGCCGGCTGCCGCCGGCGTCGTTGCTGTGCGAAAAGGCCGATACGAAGCGGAACCCGCCCGCAACCAGGAACTGCAGCCCGATGATCACGGCCAGGATGTGCAGGGTCTCGTCGGGCCAGACGAGCACGAGGATCCCCGGGATCAGGGTCGCGAGGGCGACACCGAGCGCCCAGTGCCATGAACTCCCGAGCTTGTTGAGCGTGTCCTCGGGATCATGCTGCGCGCGCTGCGGCGGCGCGTCGGGCCGTACGGACATCACGCCTCCCGAACCCACCCGGAGTACCTTTACACCCATTTTATGCCGATCCACCCCACCCCGCGGCCCCACACCGCTCGCCCGCTACGCCTCGCCGGGGCCTGCTCCGAGCTGTGCCGTCCAAGCCGCCGCCTTCTCTGTGAGGGCGTCGGCCGGGACAACTGCTCTCGCCTGCCGACGGTTGTAGACGGAAGCCCGAAACGCGGCCGTCGTCGCTGAGACGGGAGCCGCCACGCAGGTGACCACCATGGCCACCTGGACCGATGAGTCACTCATGGCCGAACGCTGGGCGCGTGGCCGGTCGTGGCACGGCAAGTTGCCGAAAACCACCGGATCGGGTTCGTTGGCTCTCCGGCTTGAGCCGCGGGCCGCTACCGTGAAGCCATGACCGCACTGCCCGACTGGATGCGCCCGCCGCGCGCGGAAGGCTGGTTCGCGGAGGACCTCGACCGCCTCCCCGAGGCGCCCCGCCACACCGAGCTGATCGACGGAGCCCTCGTCTTCATGATGTCGCCCCAGAGGTGGTGGCACGGCCACCTCGTCACCATGCTCACGGTCGCACTCATGGAGCAGGTCCCCGCTGACACCCGAGTCGGCCGCGAGATGACCATCAAGCTCGACCCGCGCAACCGTCCCGAACCGGACCTGCTGGTGACGACGGCCGACTTCGACGGCGACCGCACCTGGTTCGCACCGGAGGAGGTCCGACTCGTCATCGAGGTCGTCTCCCCCGAGTCCGCCCATCGCGATCGCACAGTCAAGCTCCGCAAGTACGCGGAAGCCGGCATCCCGCACTACTGGTGCATCGAGGACGAGGACGGGGTGCCCGTCGTCCACGCCTACGAACTCGACGAACCCACCGGCGCCTACGCGCCCGCCGGGATCTTCCGGGGCACCCTCCAGCGCCCGGTGCCCTTCGAGATCAGCCTGGACCTCGACAAGCTCACACCGCCGCGCAGCAGCTGAAGCGTCAGCGCCAAGTCGGCACGGGAATGCGGAAGGGGTCGGACTCACCGAGTCCGACCCCTTCTGACTGCACGTTGACGAAATCATTCAACGTGCGGCAACGCGATGACTACACGTTGAAGCGGAACTCGACCACGTCGCCGTCCTGCATGACGTAGTCCTTGCCCTCCATGCGGGCCTTGCCCTTGGCGCGGGCTTCGGCCACCGAGCCGCAGTCGACCAGGTCGGCGAAGGAGATGACCTCGGCCTTGATGAAGCCGCGCTGGAAGTCGGTGTGGATCACGCCGGCCGCCTCCGGGGCCGTCGCGCCCTGCTTGATGGTCCAGGCGCGCGTTTCCTTCGGGCCGGCCGTCAGGTAGGTCTGCAGGCCCAGCGTGGCGAAGCCGACGCGGCCGAGGGTGGCCAGGCCCGGCTCTTCCTGGCCGACCGACTGGAGGAGCTCCAGGGCCTCCTCGTCGTCCAGCTCGGCGAGGTCCGCCTCCAGCTTGGCGTTGAGGAAGATCGCCTCGGCCGGGGCGACGAGCGCGCTCTGCTCCGCCTTGAAGGCGTCGTCCGTCAGCTCGTCCTCGTCGACGTTGAAGACGTAGAGGAACGGCTTGGTGGTGAGCAGGTGGAGCTCGTGCAGGAGGTCACCCTGCTCCGTGCCCTTCGTGATGCCCTTCGAGAAGAGGGTCTCGCCGCCTTCCAGGATCTTCTGGGCGGACTCGACGGCGGCGAGGACCGCGATCTTGTCCTTCTGGAGGCGGGACTCCTTCGTCAGGCGCGGGACGGCCTTCTCGATGGACTGGAGGTCGGCGAGGATCAGCTCGGTGTTGATCGTCTCGATGTCGTCCTTCGGCGAGACCTTGCCGTCGACGTGGACGACGTTCTCGTCCTTGAAGGCGCGGATGACCTGGCAGATGGCGTCCGACTCGCGGATGTTCGCGAGGAACTTGTTGCCGAGGCCCTCGCCCTCCGACGCGCCGCGCACGATGCCCGCGATGTCGACGAAGTCGACCGTCGCCGGGAGGACCCGCTGCGAGCCGAAGATGCCCGCGAGGACGGCCAGGCGCGCGTCCGGGACGCCGACGACGCCGACGTTCGGCTCGATGGTGGCGAACGGGTAGTTGGCCGCCAGCACGTCGTTCTTGGTCAGGGCGTTGAACAGGGTCGACTTGCCGACATTCGGCAGGCCGACGATTCCGATCGTGAGCGACACGTTGGCGACTTCCCGTAGCTGGAGGGGCGGCGGCCCGGGGGTGGGCCACCGGACAGTTTACTTTCCGATGAGTGGGGGTGGATGTACGCGTGTCCGGGCCCGGATCCGGCCGCCGTCCCGCCTAGTTTGGTGGGGTGGAGCAATACAGGACGCGACCGGCGCCTCACCCGCAGCGACCCCCGGCCCAGCGCAGGGGCCCGCGGCCCGCGGGCGTGCCCGCGCAGGGCGGCGCCCCGCGGCCGGCGCCCGTGCGCCGGATGCCCCGCCCCCGGCTGACGGGCCTGGGCGGCGGGCTGTTCGCGTGCACCGCGATGGTGCTCGTCGCCGGCATCTGCTGGCTGCTCTTCAGCTCCTCGCTCTTCGTCTACGGGCTGCTCTTCCCGCCCGTCGCGGCCGCCACCGCGCTCTGGGTGCGGCCGGCGGACCTGATCACCGCGCCGATCGGCGTCCCCATCGCCTTCGCCGCCGGAGTGTGGCCCATCTCGGGCGGCTCCGGCGGCTTCGGCGGTCAGCTGATGGGGCTGGTCTCCGCGCTGTCCCTGCACGCGGGCTGGCTGTACGCGGGCACGCTCGTCGCCGCGCTCATCGCACTGGTGCGCAAGGCCGTGCTCATCGGCCGGCGCCGCCTCCCCCGCCGGGTCGCTTGACCACGGACAGGCGGGTCACCCCTTCGCCGCCATCGCCGCTCCGACGATGCCCGCGTTGTTCTGCAGCCTGGCCGGGACGATCTCGGCCCGGACGCCTTCGATCAGGGGCAGGAACTTCTCCGGCTTGCGGCTGACGCCGCCGCCGATGATGAACAGGTCCGGGGAGAACAGCATCTCCACGTGCTGCATGTACCTGCTGAGCCGGTTCGCCCAGCGCTCCCAGGTGAGGTCCCCGTCCTCCTTGGCCTTCACCGACGCCCGCGTCTCCGCGTCGTGGCCCTTCAGCTCCAGGTGGCCCAGCTCCGTGTTCGGGACCAGCCGTCCGTCCGTGAAGAGCGCGCTCCCGATGCCCGTGCCCAGCGTGAGCAGGAGGACCGTGCCGCCCCGCCCGCGTCCGGCTCCGTAGGTCATCTCCGCGACGCCCGCCGCGTCCGCGTCGTTCAGCACCGTCACCGGCCGGCCGCCGAGGCCGCGCGAGAGCAGCGCCGCCGTGTCCACGCCGATCCAGGACTTGTCCATGTTGGCCGCCGTGCGGGTGACCCCGCCCGTGACCACGCCCGGGAAGGTCACGCCGACCGGGCCGTCCCAGTCGAAGTGGCGCACCACCTCGACGACACAGCCGGCCACCCCGTCGGGGGTGGCCGGCTGTGGTGTCAGTACTTTGTGGCGCTCCTGCGCCAGGTCGCCTCGCTCCAGGTCCACGGGAGCGCCCTTGATCCCTGATCCGCCGATGTCCACGCCGAAGATCTGCATGGACATACGGTACGAAACGAGTTACTTGTCGGCGACCAGTTCCGCAGCCTCGGTGCGCAGGTCGCGGCGGAGCTCCTTGGGCAGGGAGAAGGTGATGGACTCCTCCGCCGTCTTGACGATCTCCACGTCCGCGTAGCCGCGCGCGGCCAGCCACTCCAGGACCTCCTCGACCAGGACCTCCGGCACCGAGGCGCCCGAGGTGAGGCCGACGGTGGTGACGCCCTCCAGCCAGGCCTCGTCGATCTCGCTCGCGAAGTCGACGAGGTGCGCGGCCTTGGCGCCGGCGTCCTTCGCGACCTCGACCAGCCGGATCGAGTTCGAGGAGTTCTTCGAGCCGACGACGATGACCAGGTCGGAGTCCGCGCCCATCACCTTGACGGCGGCCTGCCGGTTCGAGGTGGCGTAGCAGATGTCGTCGCTCGGCGGCGAGACGAGCAGCGGGAACTTCGTCTTCAGCGCGTCGACCGTCTCCATGGTCTCGTCGACCGACAGCGTGGTCTGCGAGAGCCAGACGACCTTGGACTCGTCGCGGACGGTGACCTTGTCCACGTCGTGCGGGCCGTCGACGATGGTGATGTGGTCGGGGGCCTCGCCCGAGGTGCCGATGACCTCCTCGTGGCCCTCGTGGCCGATGAGGAGGATGTCGAAGTCCTCGTTCGCGTACCGGATGGCTTCCTTGTGGACCTTGGTGACCAGCGGGCAGGTCGCGTCGATCGTCGCGAGCCTGCCGCGCGCCGCCTCCTCGTGGACGACCGGGGCGACGCCGTGGGCGGAGAACATCACGATGTTGCCCTCGGGCACCTCCTCCGTCCGCTCGACGAAGATGGCGCCCTTCTTCTCCAGGGTCTGGACGACGTACTTGTTGTGCACGATCTCGTGGCGGACGTACACCGGCGCCCCGTACTGCTCGAGGGCTTTCTCGACGGCGATCACGGCTCGGTCCACGCCCGCGCAGTAGCCGCGGGGCGCGGCGAGCAGGACACGGCGGGAAGCGGGAGCAGGGGCGGGAGCAGTCATGTGCTCCATCGTACGGGGGTCTCCAGCAGGCCGGACGTCGCCCGTCCGGCACAGACTGACCGGGAGGCCCCGTGAGAACGTCCCACCCGTCACCCTGAGGAATGATGGCGTCCGCGACGGATTCCAGCAGGGCCCCGGCGCCCGCGGCACTGCGGCGGAGCCTCGGCTTCCGGGATCTGGTCGTCTACGGGCTGCTGTTCATTGCCCCCATGGCCGGGGCAACGGCCGCGGCGTCCGACACTTCCGACACTTCCGACACCGGAACCGACACCGGCACCGACACCGGCGGCAGAGCCTGAGACGCTGTCAGCGGCTCCGGATAGCCTGCGCACATGGGTCTGAATACGTCGGCCGAGGCGCCGCTGCCGGTGGGCCAGGTGTCCCGGCTCATCGGGGGCTGGATCGAGCGCCTCGGGCAGGTGTGGGTGGAGGGGCAGATCACGCAGCTCTCGCGGCGGCCGGGGGCGGGGGTGGTCTTCCTGACGCTGCGCGATCCCTCGCACGACATCTCGGTCAGCGTGACCTGCTTCCGCCAGGTCTACGACGAGGTCGCGGACGTCGTCTCGGAGGGCGCGCGGGTCGTCCTGCTGGCCAAGCCCGAGTGGTACGCCCCGCGCGGGCAGCTGTCCCTGCGGGCGACGGAGATACGGCCGGTCGGCATCGGGGAGCTCCTGGCCCGGCTGGAGCGGCTCAAGCGCTCGCTGGCCTCCGAAGGGCTCTTCGCGCCGGAGCGCAAGAAACCGCTGCCCTTCCTGCCGCAGCTGATCGGGCTGGTGGTCGGGCGGGCCTCGGCGGCCGAGCGCGACGTCCTGGAAAACGCCCGGCGCCGCTGGCCGGCGGTCCGCTTCGAGGTGCGCAACGTCGCCGTCCAGGGCGTGCACGCCGTGCCGCAGGTGGTCCGGGCCGTCAAGGAGCTCGACGCCTTGGACGAGGTCGACGTGATCATCGTGGCGCGCGGCGGCGGCAGCGTGGAGGACCTGCTGCCCTTCTCCGACGAGGAGGTCGTACGCGCCGTCGCGACGGCCCGTACCCCGGTGGTCTCGGCGATCGGCCACGAGCCGGACTCGCCGCTCCTGGACCTGGTCGCGGACCTGCGGGCGTCCACGCCCACGGACGCGGCCAAGAAGGTGGTCCCGGACGTCGGCGAGGAGCTGGAGCGCGTACGCCAGTTGCAGGGCCGGGGGCTGCGTGCGGTGAGCTCGCTGCTCGACCGGGAGGAGCGGGGGCTCGCGCACGCCCTGGCCCGGCCGGTGTTCGTTCACCCGCAGCGCATGGTGGAAATGCGGGAGGACGATCTGGACGCGCTGCTGGCGCGCAGCAGGCGCACGCTGGGGCACCTGCTGGACCGGGCGGACTCGGAGCTGGCCCACACGCTGGCCAGGGTGGTGGCGCTGTCGCCGGCCGCGACGCTGGAGCGCGGGTACGCCGTACTGCAGCGGGCGGACGGACACGTGGTGCGCTCGCCGCAGGAGGTGTCGGCCCGGGAGGTGCTGCGCGCCAGGGTTGCGGCGGGCACCTTCACCGTGGAGGTCGCCCCGGCAGAGGCCCCGGACGGGACCGCGGACAGGACCCCGGACGGGGCCCCGGAGGGATCGGCCGCCGGCGAGGCGGTCGCTTCGGAGTAACGGCACACTGCCGCAATCACGTGGTCGCACTACACACATAGGGTGGAAAAGGGAATGACAGAGGCCGAGACGGCGCTGGGTTACGAGCAGGCCCGCGACGAACTCATCGAAGTGGTCCGCAAGCTCGAAGCCGGGGGAACCTCGCTGGAGGAGTCCCTCGCGCTCTGGGAGCGCGGCGAGGAGCTGGCGAAGGTCTGCCGGCACTGGCTGGAGGGGGCCCGGGCCCGGCTGGACTCGGCGCTGGCGGCGCGCGAGGCCGCCGGGGAGGAGTGATCCGGGTCACGGCCACACCGATTTAGTTGAAAATTCATCTACTTCGGCCGTAGAGTCGTGGCCATCGCTTCACCTCCGTATGGAAGAAGGCTTTCCGATGTCTCTCGTACTTGACTCCGCCGCGCAGGACCTGCTGTTCCGCGAGGCCCGCACCGCCAACTCGTTCTCCGACGAGCCGGTGACCGAGGAGCAGGTCCAGGCGATTTACGACCTGGTGAAGTACGGCCCCACCGCTTTCAACGGCACGCCGCTGCGCATCACGCTGGTCCGCTCCGCCGAGGCCCGTGAGCGCCTCGTGCAGCACCTGGCCGAGGGCAACCAGGCCAAGACCCTCGCCGCGCCGCTGGTAGCGATCCTCTCCGCGGACAACGAGTTCCACGAGGAGCTGCCGCGCCTGCTCCCGCACTTCCCCCAGGCCAAGGACCTCTTCTTCGCCGAGCGCCCGGCCCGCGAGCAGTCCTCGCTGGTCAACGCCTCGCTGCAGGCCGCGTACTTCATCCTGGGCGTCCGCGCCGCCGGCCTGGCCGCGGGTCCGATGACCGGCGCCGACTTCGCGGGCATCCAGAAGGAGTTCCTGGACGACGACCACACGCCGATCATGGTCGTCAACATCGGCAAGCCGGGCGAGGACGCGTGGTTCCCGCGCTCCCCGCGCCTGTCGATCGACGAGGTCATCACCACCGTCTGAGCACGGCCGCGGCCCCGTGGCCGCAGCACGCGAGAAGGGCCGTGCGCCCCGGGATCCCGGGGCGCACGGCCCTTCGCCGTGACTGCCGCGCACTGCCGCCGCCACCGCGCGTCGTCGGCGGGAACACCCGTCGCGCCTGTTGCCCGCCCTGATGGGTTTCTTCGCCCGGGTCGGCGGCACCGAGCAGCCGCGGGTCCGGCGGGCCGGCGGGCGCGGCGGCCTTCGCCGTCCTCGCGGTGGTCGTTTGCGTCTGCACGCTGCGGCTGCCGACCCGGGGCGGGCGGCGACCGGTTCCCGATCCGGCAGCAGGCCGGAGCCGCTCCGCCCTACGCCCTGATCGCAGTGGTCGGCGCCTTCCCGAGCTCGCCGAGCCGTTCGGGCTGCGGCCCATCCGGGGCGAGGCGCTGATGCTGATCGGCCTGATCCGCCTGGGGCCCCGCCCTGGTCTGGCCGCTCATGGCCGGCGAGGGCCGGACCGCCGAGGGCTGAGAGGCCCGAGACCGCACACCGGTCCCTCGGCCCTACCGGCCTTACCGGCCCTGCTTGAACTCCAGCGCCGCAGCCAGCGTCCCGAGCTGCTCGAAGGAGGCCGTGCCCGTCACCACCGTGACGTGGCCCTGCTCCCGCCGGACGAGGGCGTCGTACTTCTCGCCCTCCCAGCGCTCCCATGCCGCGTCGCCGACCTGCTGCGTCTGCCCCGAGGCCGTGGCGTTCCTGGTGACCCGTTCGAGGTACTTCACGGAGGTGTCGCTGGACTGCTCGACCGCCGCGTACTGCTGCTCCGGGTCGAGGAAGCCCAGGTGCCAGGCGTCGGCCTTCTTGCGCTCGTACGTCACCGAGGTCGCCCGCCACTGCTCCGGAAGGCCCACCGGGGCCGCCACCGGATACGGGGCCGCGCGCCGGGCCGTGAGGGTCTCCACCCGGTAGTCGACCGTGCGCGTGGGATCGGCCTTGTCGTCATGCGGGACGAAGACGTAGATCCCGGCGACGACGACACCGATCACCGCCAGCGACCGGACCATGTCCCAGACCGTCTGCTTGCCTTTCATACCTGCCACGGCACCATCGTCCCGCATCACCGGGCGGCGATCACCGCCGGGGTCGCGCGGGCGCGCCGCACGGCGCACCCTTGAGTCGCCCGCCGAGTCCGCGCACGGGCGCGCAAGGCGTCCGCTCAGGACAATCGAATGACCGATATTCCGCTCATACGTGACCCGCCCTGCTCAATATGTCGACGTACCGATAGAGTTCCAGCACCCTCACTTCCCGGCCGTCGCCGTACAGAAAGGTGCGCTCCGATGACCGAGCACAACCTGCCGCCCCAGCTCGAAGTCTCCCCGGAGGCCCCTGACCGCAACCTCGCGCTCGAACTCGTACGGGTCACCGAGGCGGCCGCCATGGCCGCCGGCCGGTGGGTCGGCCGCGGCGACAAGATCGGCGCGGACGGCGCCGCGGTCAACGCGATGAGGACCCTGATCTCCACCGTCTCGATGAACGGCGTCGTCGTCATCGGCGAGGGCGAGAAGGACGAAGCCCCGATGCTCTTCAACGGGGAGCAGGTCGGCGACGGCACCGGTGCCGAGGTCGACATCGCCGTCGACCCGATCGACGGCACCACCCTGAACGCCAAGGGCATGCCGAACGCCATCGCCGTCCTGGCGGCCGCCGACCGCGGCACGATGTTCGACCCGTCCGCCGTGTTCTACATGGACAAGCTGGTCACCGGCCCCGAGGCCGCCGACTTCGTCGACATCAACGCCCCGGTCTCGGTGAACATCCGCCGGGTCGCCAAGGCGAAGGGCATGGCCGCCGAGGACGTCACGGTCGTCATCCTGGACCGCCCGCGCCACGAGGGCATCGTCCGGGAGATCCGCGAGACCGGCGCGCGCATCAAGTTCATCTCCGACGGCGACGTGGCCGGATCCATCATGGCCGCCCGCGAGGGCACCGGCGTGGACCTGCTCCTGGGCATCGGCGGCACTCCCGAGGGCATCATCTCGGCCTGCGCGATCAAGTGCCTGGGCGGTGTGATCCAGGGCAAGCTGTGGCCGAAGGACGACGCCGAGCGCCAGAAGGCACTCGACGCCGGCCACGACCTCGACCGGGTGCTCACCACCACCGACCTGGTCTCGGGCGACAACGTCTTCTTCGTCGCCACCGGCATCACCGACGGCGAGCTGCTGCGCGGCGTGCACTACCGCTCCGAGACGGCGACGACGTCCTCGCTGGTCATGCGCTCCAAGTCGGGCACCATCCGCAAGATCGACTCCACGCACCGGCTGTCGAAGCTGCGCGCGTACAGCGCGATCGACTTCGACCGCGCCCAGTAGAGGGCGGGGGCACAACGCGAGAGGGGCGGTCACCCTGTGCGGGGGTGACCGCCCCTCTCGCGTGTCCGCGTACGAGGCGTGGGAGACGCACCGGGACGTGCGTGGCATGCGTACGTCCGTGGGGCGTGTGACGTGCGACGCGGACCAGGACCTGCCCGCCGGGGCGGCAGCCGGCTCAGCCCGCCGCGGCTATGGGCCCCGCGCCGGGGGCCTGCCGCAGCTCGGCGGACCTGCGCCGCATCCGCGCCAGCACCACGCGGCGCTCGGCCGCGGTGAGCCCGCCCCAGACCCCGTACGGCTCGGGCTGCAGCAGTGCGTGTTCGCGGCAGGCGACCATCACCGGGCAGCGGGCGCAGACGCGCTTGGCGGCCTCCTCGCGGGAGAGCCGGGCGGCCGTCGGCTCCTTGGACGGCGCGAAGAACAGCCCCGCCTCGTCGCGGCGGCACACCGCCTCCGCGTGCCATGGGCCGTCTTCCGCCGCCCTGGCCGGCACCCGCGGGCTCGGCACGGCCGAAGGGCGTGCCCCAGGACCCTGAAGGCTCTTCACGGCGGCTACCTGCAGGGACTGATGCGGCGGAAGCGGCACGGTCTACTCCTGACGACGTATACGTGAGCGAGAGACGACGCACCTGTCCCTACCCGCTGTACGCGCCCCTATGCACTGTGTGCCACGGGGCGCCCGGGGTTCGTCCGAAACGAGACCCTCCGCCTCCGGATGCGCTGCCGCCGCGTTTCAGCCGTCAGCCGTCGAGGTTCTTGCGGAGCTTGCGCGCCAGGTCGACCAGGCGGGCGCCCAGCTTGGGCCGCGCCTCGATGTTGCCGAGCAGGGAGAAACCCCGGACGATCACCACCGGCGCCTGCGGGTCCGTCTCCCCGCGGCTCTCGCCGCGCACCTCGAAGTTGCCGAGGACCCCGCTGCCGTAGCCGCGCAGGGTGACGTTCTCGGGGACCAGTACCTCCACGTTGCCGAGCACGCAGGTCACGTTGATCTCGGTGACCTGCTGCTCGAAGACCGCCTGGGTGAGGTCGATGGTGATGTCGCCCATGACCGAGACCGCACGGGTGTGCGCGCCCGGCCTCCAGCGGCCCTTGCGGCTGGAGCTGCTGCACACGGCGACGATGGTCTCGGCGGCCGCACCGGCGGCCCCCGCGTACGAGGACGCGGCTGGGGCCGGGGCATGGGCGCCGCCGGGCGCGGGCAGATCCCGTACGAGCACTTCCAGCTCGCCGACCGTCTTGACGGCGTACAGCGTGTCCAGGCGCTCGGAGTGCTCCTCCGCGGTCAGCCTGCCTTCGGCGACGGCGTCGCCGAGGATCTGCGCGATCCGGTCCCGGTCGGCGTCGGAGGCGCGCAGCCCGGCGTGGGCGGGGGCGGCGGGGGGCTTTTCCAGGTGCTTTTCCAGGTCCACGACGCCAGCATAGCGAGACACGATAGATCGCGATACTACCGAGTGAGCCTTACCTCACAGACACACGCCGGGCGGGAGGTCCTACGCTGGTGGACTGCGCTGCCAAATTGGTCGTCAGTGCTGTCTGCCGAGTGAGGAATGGCCCCAATGCCGGAGTTCGCGTACACCGACCTGCTGCCCCTGGGCGAGGACACCACCCCCTACCGGCTGGTGACCGCCGAGGGCGTGTCCACCTTCGAGGCGGACGGCCGTACGTTCCTCAAGGTCGAGCCGGAGGCGCTGCGCAAGCTCGCCGAGGAGGCCATCCACGACATCCAGCACTTCCTGCGTCCCGCGCACCTCGCGCAGCTGCGCCGCATCATCGACGACCCCGAGGCCTCCTCGAACGACAAGTTCGTGGCCCTGGACCTGCTGAAGAACGCGAACATCGCGGCGGCCGGCGTCCTGCCGATGTGCCAGGACACGGGTACGGCGATCGTCATGGGCAAGCGCGGCCAGAACGTGCTCACCGAGGGCGGTGACGAGGCGGCCCTCTCCCGCGGCATCTACGACGCGTACACCCGCCTCAACCTGCGCTACTCGCAGATGGCGCCGATCACCATGTGGGAGGAGAAGAACACCGGCTCGAACCTGCCGGCGCAGATCGAGCTGTACGCGACCGACGGCGGCGCGTACAAGTTCCTCTTCATGGCCAAGGGCGGCGGCTCCGCCAACAAGTCCTTCCTCTACCAGGAGACCAAGGCGGTCCTCAACGAGGCCTCCATGATGAAGTTCCTGGAGGAGAAGATCCGCTCGCTGGGTACGGCGGCCTGCCCGCCCTACCACCTGGCGATCGTCGTCGGCGGCACCTCCGCCGAGCACGCGCTCAAGACCGCGAAGTACGCCTCCGCCCACTACCTGGACGAGCTGCCGCGCGAGGGCTCGCCCCTGGGCCACGGCTTCCGTGACGAGGCGCTGGAGCAGCAGGTCTTCGAGCTGACGCAGAAGATCGGCATCGGCGCCCAGTTCGGCGGCAAGTACTTCTGCCACGACGTCCGCGTCGTGCGCCTGCCCCGCCACGGTGCCTCCCTGCCCGTCGCGATCGCCGTGTCCTGCTCGGCGGACCGCCAGGCCACCGCGAAGATCACCGCCGAGGGCGTCTTCCTGGAGCAGCTGGAGCGCGACCCGGCCCGCTTCCTGCCCGACACCACGGACGAGCACCTGTCCGAGTCCTCGGACGTCGTCTCCATCGACCTGAACCAGCCGATGGACGACATCCTGGCGACCCTGACCGAGCACCCGGTCAAGACCCGCCTGTCGCTGACCGGCCCGCTGGTCGTGGCGCGCGACATCGCGCACGCCAAGATCAAGGAACTGCTGGACTCGGGCGCCGAGATGCCGCAGTACCTGAAGGACCACCCGGTCTACTACGCCGGCCCCGCGAAGACCCCCGAGGGCTACGCGTCGGGCTCCTTCGGCCCGACCACGGCCGGCCGCATGGACTCCTACGTCGAGCAGTTCCAGGCCGCGGGCGGCTCCAAGGTCATGCTGGCCAAGGGCAACCGCTCCCAGCAGGTGACGGACGCGTGCGCCGCGCACGGCGGCTTCTACCTCGGCTCGATCGGCGGCCCGGCGGCCCGCCTGGCGCAGGACTGCATCAAGAAGGTCGAGGTCCTGGAGTACGAGGAACTCGGCATGGAGGCGGTCTGGAAGATCGAGGTCGAGGACTTCCCGGCCTTCATCGTCGTGGACGACAAGGGCAACGACTTCTTCACCTCGCGTGAACCCGAGCAGCCGACCTTCACCAGCATCCCGGTGCGCGGCCCGGGGCTGTAGTCCTCAGCCCGTTCCGAGGGGCGCTCTGCCGAACGGCAGAGCGCCCCTCGGGCGTTTCCGCCGATCGGCAGATGGAGCGGGGTTCGCCGGACGGCGAGGCTCTACCCGTAGCCAAAACCACTTTGGAACACGGGAGTTCACGATGAAGAACCGTACGCGGAAGAACCGTACGCGCGCCCTTGCCGTCGCCGGATCGGCCGCGCTGCTGGGCACCCTGATGGCGGCCGCCCCGGCTCCGGCGGCGCCTGCCGCGCCGAAGGCCGCCTCGGTGCACGGGGGCGGCACGGTGCACTACCCGTACGTGCCCGCCTCGCACGACATCCGCTTCACGGTCGACGCCGAGTCGGTGCCGTGGAGCAGGCCGCTGAAGGGCGAGAACCTGGAGCACGGTCTGCCGACGGACGCGCGCGGCCGGGTGACCGTCTACCACGCCATGCCGGACCAGGACTTCACCGGCGTGGCCGAGGCCGAGGTGGACTGCATGGTGACGGGCGGCAGGACGGCCACGATCACCGCGGTGGTCAAGAGCTCGAACGTCGGCTGGGAGGGCAGGCGGATCGGCCTGAGCGTCCAGGACGGCGAGCGCGGCGCACCCGACCGCGTCGGCTTCTCCTGGGGCATCGTGAACGTCGACGCGAAGCCCGACGGCTCGGTCGCCGAGCCGACGGTGGGCACCTGCATGGCCCCGGCGCCCTTCACGGAGGTCACCAAGGGCGGCTTCAAGATCGCCCCGGCCCCGCTGACCCCCCGTCCGCAGCCGTAGCCACGGCCGTAGCCGCAGCCACAGCCATCAGGTACCGGGCCTCAACGGGGGTGGCCCGGTACCCCTCCGTCCGTGCGGCCACGGCCTCGGCGATGCTCAGCCCGTACACCCGGCGCAGCAGCGCGATCGGTACTCCGTCGGGCCCGCCGACCGCCAGGTGGACCGATCCCTCGCGGGCGAGGATGCGCTCCCGGACCTCCGGCGGCGGTACGCCCGTGCCCCGGTCGCAGGCGTAGACCTCGTTGCGCGGGCAGTGCTGGTACCCCTCCCAGCGCAGCTCGCCGGCCTGCACGAGCTGCCAGTCCTCCTCGACGCAGTCCTCGCAGGGGCCGCAGTGCGTCCACGCGTGCATGTGCTGTTCCGCCATCCGGGCAGCATGCGGTACCGGGGCGTTGCGCGCATGCCGATAGCGTCGGGGGCATGACGCACACGCAGCTCCGTACCGACCGCGCCGTCCGGGTCGTCGCCCATCGCGGGGCCTCCCACGAGCATCCCGAGCACACCCTGGCCGCCTACCGGCAGGCCATCGCGGACGGTGCCGACGCCCTCGAATGCGATGTACGGCTCACCGCCGACCGCAAGCTGGTGTGTGTGCACGACCGGCGCGTGGAGCGGACCTCCGACGGGCGCGGGGTGGTGTCCGGGATGACGCACGAGGAGCTGTCCGCCCTGGACTTCGGCAGCTGGAAGGGCGAGGAGCACCGCGGGGCGCAGGTGCTGCTCTTCGAGGACCTGCTGAAGGAGGCGCTGGCCGCCGACCGGCCCGTCGGGCTGGCGGTCGAGACCAAGCACCCCACCCGGGCCGGCGGCCGGCTGGAGGCCGAGCTGGTGCGGGTGCTGAAGGACCACGGGCTGGCCGACGGCTCGACTGGCCTGGTCGAGGTGATGAGCTTCTCCCGCAACGCTCTGATCAGGCTGAACCGGCTGGCGCCCGGCCTGCCGGCCGTCTACCTGATCGAGCGGCGGCTGCGGCCGGCCCGGCCGCCGTTCGCCGGGCACGCCGGGCCGGGCATCGACCTGGTGCGCAAGGATCCGGGGCTGGTGGCCCGGCTCAAGGCGAAGGGGTTGCGGGTGCGGGTGTGGACGGTGGACGAGCCGGAGGACGTGGAGCTGTGCCTGCGGCTCGGTGTGGACACCCTGATCACCAACCGGCCGCGCGAGGTGCGCGCACAGCTGGACGCGAACTAGCGGGGGCGGCGGCCCGGCTCCGTGGTGGGGAGCCGGGCCGGATTCCCTTGTCCCGCTCAGCTCGGGTTCGGGTGGTAGTTCCAGGACGCGTTGTTGTTGTACGTCACGGAGAGGTTCCGCTTCGACTGGGCGGTGACCACGTCGTAGGGACCCTTGTACCAGCTGTTGTAGTGGACCCGGACGGCCTGGGTGGCGTAACGGCTGTCGGCCGAGGCCGCGTTGTTCTTGATCTGCTGGCCCGCCCCGTTGCCGGTGCCCGGGCTGAACACGCCGGCGAAGTCCCAGGACGGCATGCCGTCGATGTGGTTCATCGTGGCAACGGCGCCGGCCTGGTTGGAGTTGTAGTAGACGCAGGCGAGGCCCGGGTAGCAGCGCTGGGTGGGCGCGGCCTCGGCCGCGGTCGGCAGTGCCATGACCAGCACGCCGGAGGCTGCGACCGCCGCGACGGCAGCACGCATGGTCTTCATGGAAGTGATCCCCCTAGATGGTGGTGCTCGGCTCCGGGTGGCGGAGCCGGGCGGACCGCAGCGCCTTCGTGCGGCCTCAGCGGGTGGCGGGCCCCTACTGGACGTGGGCCAGGGCGGTCTGCTTCGCCTTCTTGACGGCGTCCATCTCCTTCGCCTTGGCGTTGATCATCTTTTGCTGGATCTGCGCCTCGGCCCCGTGCCAGACGTCGACGAGCTTCGTCTCGTTCTTGCAGGCCACGTCCGCGCCGGCGACGGCGATCTCCTCCGCGGAGGCCGTCGGTGCGGCGAACTTCGGGTCGTCGTTGGCCTGCATCGGGTCCTTGTAGCTGTACCCCTTGCCCTTCATGCAGGCGGACCAGGCCGCGAAGGCCTTGGTGACGCGGGGGTCCTTGAGGGACTCCTTGTAGGACTGGCCGTTGATGTCCTGCGCGAGGTCCGCGTACAGCTGCTCGCCGCCGCCGGTGAGGGTGCGCGTGGACTCGGCGATGCAGCCGCCCGGCGGGATGTCCTTGCCCTGGACCTGGCTGGGCGCCGCCTGCCTGGCCTTGGCGGTGTCGCCGGCTTCCTTGGTGGTGCCGGTCATCGCGAGCCACTCCGCGTCGTTCAGCACGGGCTCGGCCGCCGCGGAGGGGGCCGGGCCGTCGGCCGCGGCGGCCGCGGCCGGGCCGCCCGCCTTGGCGGTCTGCCGGGCTGCGACGAACGCCGGCTTGTAACCGGAGCGGGCCGCCTGAGCGGCGTCGACCGTGCCGTACCGCAGGTCGGTGAAGGTCTCGCGCGGGTCGGCCGGACCCTGCTCGGGCGCCTGGAAGGAGGCGAAGCCGAGGCCCTGCATGCACTTCTGCTGGAGCTTCCCGCCGGCCTGGCTCAGCTTCGCGAACTCGGCGGGCGTCGGCAGGTACTGCTCGATGGGCAGGGTGCGAACCTTGGCGGAACCGGCGATCGCGGTCGCGTCGCCGCCGGCGGCGCCGGCGTCGGTACCGGCGGAGGCGGCGTAGCCCGCCATCACCGCTGCGGAGGCGACGGCCATCGCGAGAAGGGAAATACGGGTGCGCTTCTTGTTCATTTCGCTCAGCATTCTCTCTCGGTCCTCAGACGCCGTTCGGGTGGTAGTTCCAGGACGCGTTGTTGTTGTACGTCACGTTCAGATTCCGCCTCGTCTGAGGCTCGACCACGTCGTAGGGACCCTTGTACCAGCTGTTGAAATGAACACGGACCGCCTGGTTCCAATAGCGGCTGTCCGCCGAGGCGGCGTTGTTCTTGAGCGGGGTCCCCTCCCCGTTCCCGGTGCCGCGGTTGAAGACCACATTGTCGAACGTGTAGGCCGGGTAGTTCTCGATGTGGTATAGCTGCGACAGGGCGCCCGCCTGGTTCGAGTTGAAGTAGAGGCAGGCCATGTCCGGATAGCACCGACCGGTGGGCGCAGCCTCGGCCGCGGACGGCAGCGCGAGAACCAGCACCCCGGACGTCGCGAGCGCCGCTGCGGCAGCACGCATGGACTTCATGAAAGCAATCCCCCCTTGGATGGCACTTCTGGGGGACGGTCAGACCCCCCGCGGTGCGACAACGCCAAGATCGTATGCACGGAATGCGGAAAAGAGCACCCGGAAAATTATCGGCTGGCATATTTTCGGCCATGGCTAAAGCCGCGCATAAGGCAGGCATAATGCGACGCTAAAGCCGCGCATGAAAACACCCGGCCGGGGTGCGCCGGCCGGGCGTGGGGGAATCGGGCGGAGCGGGGGCGGTTTATGCGAAGCGCTGGCTCGCGGATCCGTTGCAGGCCTGGAGGCGCAGCGGGTCGTGGGCGGCGGCCACGGTCAGGCACATGCCCGGCGCGGCGGCGGGCCGCAGGGTGGCGCCGTCGCGTACGAACTGCTGGTTGGCTCCGCCGTGGCAGTTCCAGATGATCAGGCCGGTGCCGGGGCCGTAGTCGGCGCCGGGGGCGTCGAGGCAGCGGTCCTGGGTCAGTTCGATGTGGACGGACTTGCGGGCGCTGTCGTACCACCAGCCCTGGTTGCGGCCGCCGTGGCACTCCCAGCCCACGATCTTGGTGTCGTTGGCGCTGGAACCGCCGAAGGAGTCGAGGCAGTTGCCGGTGGCCTCGTTCCTGAGCGGCTTGAACTTGTCGTCCCAGGCCCCGGCCTGGAGGACGGGCGTGCCGGTGCTCGCGGGATCGGCGCAGGAGGCCTCGCGCAGGCCCGAGGCGTACAGCTGGGTCAGGCAGGACGCGAAGGCGCCGTGTCCGCGGTAGTTGGGGTGGAAGGACTGGCGGGCGGTGTTCTCGTCCCACGGGAAGTGGTCCCCGAGGTCCAGGTACAGCCCGCGGGCCCAGGTGTCCTCCATGCACACCTCGTGGCCGTGGAAGAGCCGGGAGTTGTCGAGGTAGACCGCGCCGGAGGCCAGGGCCGCCGCGCGCATGCCCTTCTCGAAGGCGGGTACCGCGTAGTTGCGGCCCCAGGTGGCGTCCGAGTCGTAGCCGGCGCAGCCGCCGGGCAGTTTTCCGGGGAAGCCGGGGTTGTCGTGGAAGTCGGGGCCGATGGGGCTGGGGTAGCCCATCAGGACGAGCTTGTAGTCGGCGTCGGCGTAGCCGGCGTCGCGCATGACCGTCCTGAGGTCGGCGACCGTGGCCTCGACCTTGGGCTTCAGGCCGTCGACGCGGGCCTGCCAGCCGGGGGCGTACTTGGGCTCGCAGGTGCCCTGGCTGAGGACCCAGCGGGTCACGCAGTCGGTCATGACCGGACCGAACTGCAGGTCGTCGTTGGCCCCGGCGACGAGCAGGACCATCTTGATCCTGGTGTTGCGGGCCTTGATGGCCAGGCTGTCGCTCTGCACCAGCTCGTCGGCGTACTGCTTGCTGCCGCCGATCCTGATGTTTCCGGTGTAGCCGCCGGAGCAGGCGACGTTGAAGGTGAGGTCGGCCGGTATGCCGGTGCGGTGGATCGCCGCGTCCGGCGAGCGGTGGCACTGGTTGTCCGGCGTATTGGTCGCCGGGTCGTAGGTGCCGACGCCCTCGCCCGAGATCTCGCTGTCGCCCAGCGAGATCAGGCCGGTCCTGCGGTCGGCCTGCGGGCGCACGGCCGGGTCGCCGTAGATCTTGACGGCCTCGGCGGCGCGGATCGCCTCCAGCTCGGGCGGGAGCGGTTTGACGACGCCGGCGGTGGTGGCCGCCTGGGCCATGGGGGTGACGGCGGTGACACCCCCCAGGGCGGCCGCGATCGCCGCGACGGCGGCGAAGGTAGATCTGAGCATGGGTTTCGTACGGGCACGTGCCATGGACGCCTCCCCGGACGGTCAGTGTTACCCACGGTATTTACTGGTCGGTAGGGGAGTTGGGAACACTCGCAACAAGAGAATTGCTCAACTTTTTTAGGAGGCAACAGACATGACAGACAATCAGCACGGCGACGGGTTCCGGACCGAGCACGACTCCATGGGTGACGTACGGGTGCCCGTGCACGCCAAGTGGCGGGCGCAGACCCAGCGCGCCGTGGAGAACTTCCCCATCTCCGGACAGCGGCTGGAGAGGGCCCACATCGGGGCCCTCGCCCGGATCAAGGCCGCGGCGGCCCTCGTGAACGCCCGGCTCGGCGTGGTGGACCAGGACGTCGCCGAGGCGATCCGGTCCGCGGCCGGCGAGGTGGCGGACGGCCGCTGGGACGACCATTTCCCCGTGGACGTCTTCCAGACCGGATCGGGGACCTCGTCGAACATGAACACCAACGAGGTGATCGCCACCCTGGCCACCGAGCGCCTCGGCCGGGACGTGCACCCCAACGACCACGTCAACGCCTCGCAGAGCTCCAACGATGTCTTCCCGTCCTCCATCCACATCGCCGCCACCGCCGCCGTCGCGAACGACCTGGTGCCGGCCCTGGAGCACCTCGCCGCCGCGCTGGAGCGCAAGGCGACCGAGTTCGACCGGGTGGTCAAGGCCGGCCGCACCCACCTGATGGACGCCACCCCGGTCACCCTCGGCCAGGAATTCGGCGGTTACGCGGCCCAGATCCGCTACGGCGTCGAGCGGCTGCGCTCGTCCCTGCCCCGCCTCGCCGAACTCCCCCTGGGCGGAACCGCGGTGGGCACCGGCATCAACACCCCGGCCGGGTTCTCGGCCGCCGTGATCGCCGAAGTGGCGGTCGCCACCGGCTTGCCGCTGACCGAGGCCCGCGACCACTTCGAGGCCCAGGGCGCGCGCGACGCGCTGGTGGAGACCTCGGGAATGCTCCGTACGGTCGCTGTCTCGCTCACCAAGATCTGCAACGACCTGCGCTGGATGGCGTCCGGGCCGCGGACCGGATTGGCCGAAATCAGCCTCCCGGACCTCCAGCCCGGCTCCTCGATCATGCCCGGGAAGGTCAATCCCGTGGTCCCGGAGGCCGTCCTGATGGTCGCCGCTCAGGTCATGGGGAACGACGCCACCGTCGCGGTGGCGGGCGCCGCCGGCAACTTCGAACTCAATGTGATGCTCCCGGTGATGGCCAGGAACCTCCTCGAATCGATCCGGCTGCTGGCCGCCGGCAGCCGGCTGCTCGCCGACCGCACGGTCGACGGGATCACCGCCGACGAGGCCCGGGCCAGGGAGTACGCCGAGTCCTCGCCCTCCGTGGTGACCCCGCTCAACCGCTACATCGGCTACGAGGAGGCCGCGAAGGTGGCCAAGAGGTCCCTCGCCGAGCGCAAGACGATCAGGGAGGTCGTCCTTGAGTCCGGCTACGTGGAGCGCGGCGCCCTCACCCTGGAGCAGCTCGACGAGGCCCTGGACGTCCTGCGCATGACGCGTCCCTGACCGGCCGTCCCGCGCCCCCGGGCGGGGTCCGGATCCGGTCGTTCCTCGTCCCCGAATCGCCTGGTGACCTGCACCGCAGCGGGCGTACGGGCCCCCGCCCTAAGATCTGCGCATGACAGGTACTTTCAAGCCCGGGAGCGGCCGGGCGCCGGACGCGCCGACCGGCCCCGCGCGCGGGACGCGCTGGGAGCCCGGGGACCAGATCCTCTGGCGCTACCGCGACCACGCCCCGGGACTGAAGGGCGCGGTGCACATCTGCCGCCCGGTGACGGTGGTGCAGGACACCGACGAGATGCTCGCCGTCTGGATGGCGCCGGGCACCGAATGCGTCAAGCCGGTGCTCGCCGACGGCACCCCCGTGCACGAGGAGCCGCTGGCCACCCGCTACACCGCGCCGCGCACCACCGTGCGCTCGCGCTGGTTCGGCGGCGGCGTCCTGAAACTGGCCCGGCCCGGGGACCCGTGGTCGGTCTGGCTGTTCTGGGGGCCGGGCTGGCAGTTCAAGAACTGGTACGTGAACCTGGAGGAACCGCGGGCGAGATGGGCCGGCGGAGTCGATTCCGAGGACCACTTCCTGGACATCGCCGTCTACCCGGACCGCAGCTGGAAGTGGCTGGACGAGGACGAGTTCGCCGAGGCCCAGCGGTCCGGCCTGATGGGCCGTGAGCAGGCACGGCGGGTACGGGAAGCCGGCCGCGCGGCGGTCGCGGTGATCGAGGAATGGGGCGTTCCGTTCTCGGCCGGCTGGCAGGACTGGCGGCCGGATCCGGCCTGGAGGATTCCGGCCCTGCCCGAGGACTGGGACCACCCCCCGGCGCATATGACCTCATGAGACCCTTGATGCGCCCCCGGGGTTCAAACGTAGGATCGTCCTCCGCGAGGTCGCGCGCGCGGAACGGTGCGATCGGGTCGCACCCCAGCAAGTGTCGTTCTGTTCACGGGATCTGACCGGAGGTCGACACACGAGGAAGTTCGAGCGAGGAACCTCTGGGCGATGGTGCCCGGGCCGCTGAGCGGGTATACCGCGACTGACCGAGTTGAGTGCAGCGCACATCGAGCGCAAACGGACGGAATTCCACGCGTGACGGAGTACCCCACCTCCCAGGAGGGCCCGCAGCCCGTCGCCTCCGGCGGAGGTACGGACGAGGCCGGCCACGGCAAGGCGCCCATCGCCGCCGCCGAGGCCGTACGCACGCATGCCGCCGGCGCCGGTACCGGCCCTGCGGCCGACCCGGGCGCAGCGGCCGCCGCGGCGGCTTCCGACGTACGGGCCGCGCGCTCGGCGGCGGGCGCGGCCTCGGGTCTCCCCCGGCCGCGCGGAGCGGCGGCGGAGGTTCCCGCCGCCGCGGGCTCCGGTCCGGGCCAGAACCACGACAACGCCCGTCCCCGGGACGCCGCGGACGCCGTGGACGCCCACGACGCCGCCCGCGGCGCCGGGGCCGGCCCGGCTCCCGCCGGTGCAGGAAGCGGCGCACCGGGCTTCCAGGGGGCCGGCGGGCCCGCCGTGCCGGGCGGGGGCGCCCCGGACGCGACCGCCGCGCGCCGCGAGGGGGACCGGCTGCGTTTCGTGGGCGCCGCCACCCGGCGGATCGCCCGCGGCATCGACCTCGACGAGATCGTGCTCGGCCTGTGCCGGGCCACCGTCCCGACCTTCTCCGACGCCATCCTCGTCTACCTGCGCGACCCGCTGCCGGTCGGTGACGAGCGGCCCGTCGGCCCGGTCGTTTTAAGGCTGCGCCGCACCGACCGGCTCCGGCCGATCGACGACCTGACGGACATCAGCAGCACCATCGGCGCGGGGATGGACCTCGCCGGGGCCGCGGGGGCCACCGGCGAGCTCGACTTCAGCCAGCTGCCGCTGGTCGGCCCGCAGGGTGACCTGCCCGCGGCCGAGCTGTGCGAGATCCGGCCCGGCGGCGCGCTCGCCGAGGTGCTGCGCGGCGTACGGCCCGTCTTCGCGTCCTCCGCCGGCGCCCGGGCGGCACTGCCCGAGCTGCTCGGCGCGGACCATCCGCTGCCGCGCGGCAACCGCGCGGTCCTGGCGCCGCTGCGCGGCCGCCGGCGGGTGATCGGCGCCGCCGTGTTCCTGCGCAGCCCGGAGCGTCCCGCCTTCGAGCAGAACGACCTGCTGGTCGCCGCCCAGCTGGCCACCCACACCGCGCTCGGCATCGACAAGGCGGTCCTGTACGGCCGCGAGGCGTACATCGCCGACGAACTGCAGCGCACCATGCTGCCCGACAGCCTCCCCCAGCCCACCGGTGTGCGGCTGGCCTCCCGCTACCTGCCCGCGGCCGAGACGGCCCGGGTGGGCGGCGACTGGTACGACGCCATACCGCTGCCGGGCAGCCGGGTCGCGCTCGTCGTCGGCGACGTCATGGGCCACTCCATGACGTCGGCCGCGATCATGGGACAGCTCCGCACCACCGCCCAGACCCTGGCGCAGCTGGACCTGCCGCCCGCCGAGGTGCTGCACCACTTGGACGAGCAGGCGCAGCGGCTGGGCTCGGACCGCATGGCCACGTGCATGTACGCCGTGTACGACCCCGTCGCGCACCGGATCACCATCGCCAACGCCGGCCATCCGCCGCCGGTGCTGCTGCACCTGGGCGGCCGGGCCGAGGTGCTGCGCGTACCGCCCGGCGCACCCATCGGCGTCGGCGGCGTGGACTTCGAGGCCGTCGAACTGGACGCGCCCGCCGGGGCCACCCTGCTGCTCTACACCGACGGTCTGGTGGAGTCGCGCCTGCGGGACGTGTGGACGGGCATCGAGCAGCTCCGCGAGCGGCTGGCCACGACCGCGCAGCTGACCGGCCTGGACCATCCGCCGCCGCTGGAGGCCCTGTGCGACGACGTGCTGGACATGCTGGGCCCGGGTGACCGGGACGACGACATCGCGCTGCTCGCGGCCAGGTTCGACGGCATCGCGCCCAGTGACGTCGCGTACTGGTTCCTGGACCCGGAGGAGACCGCTCCGGGCCGCGCCCGGCGGTTCGCCCGCCGGGCACTGACCCGGTGGGGCCTGGAGGACCTGAGCGACTCCCTGGAGCTGTTGGTCAGCGAGGTGGTCACCAACGCCGTCCGGTACGCGGAACGGCCCGTGACGCTGCGCCTGCTGCGTACGGACGTGCTGCGCTGCGAAGTCGGGGACGACTCCCCGCAGCTGCCCCGCCAGCGCAGGGCCCGCGACACCGACGAGGGCGGCCGCGGCCTGTTCCTGGTGAACCGGCTGGCCCGGCGCTGGGGTGCGACCCGGCTCAGCAGTGGAAAGGTCGTCTGGTTCGAACTCCCGCTGCCGGGCGCCGGCGAGCGGCGCTGACCGCTCGTCCAACGGCCGGCACGAGCACGGAACAGCGCCGCCCCGCAGCCTTCTCGGCTGCGGGGCGGCGCTCTCGTTTCAGTTGGCCGGGTGCTCGCCCAGGACCGGCGGGTCCGGCGGCTTGGGGCCGCCCGTCTTGGTGGCCGTGGCCGTCGGGGACGTCGTCCCGCTGGGCGTCGGACCCGTCTTGGTCGCGGTGGGCGTCGGCGACGTCGTCGGGGACTGCGTCGGGCTGCTGGTGACGGCCGGCGGGCTGGAGGACGGGCTCGCCGAGGCCGTCGGCGAGGCGCTGCGGGACGGCGTCTGCACGGCGCCCATGTCGGCCTCGGACAGCTGGAACTTGCCGGCGTTGCCGCCCTTGAGGGCGGCGGTGGTGTACGCCTTCCAGATCGTGGCGGGGAAGCTGGAACCGCCCAGACGGCCGAGGCCGGCGGTGCCGGTCAGGGTGACCTGCCTGGCGGTGCCGGGCTCCTCACCGAAGATCGCGACGACGGTAACCAGCTCGGGGGTGTAACCGGCGAACCAGCCGGAGAAGTTGTTCTCGGTGGTACCGGTCTTGCCGGCGGCCTCGTAGGCGCTGCTGCGGACCTTGTTGCCGGAGGCGCCGTCGTCGTTGACGACGCCCGTGAGCACCTTGGTGACGGTGTCGGCGGTGCGGCGGCTGATGGCCTGCGTGCCGATCGGCTGGACGGGCTCGACCTCGCGGTCCTTGTGCTCGGCCGTCTTGATGATGGTCGGAGTGACCTTCTTGCCGTGGTTGTCGAAGGTGGCGTAGACGGCCGCCATCTCCACGGTGTTGGCGCTCATCGTGCCGAGGGCCATGGCGGGCTTGTCCGCGGGCCAGCCCTCACGGTCCTTCATGCCGACCTGGAGCGCGGTCTTCTTCACGTTGGGCGGCTCGACGTCCACGATCATCTGCGCGTAGACGGAGTTCACCGAGGAGTTGGTCGCGTCCTGGACCGTCATCATCGGGTCGCCGAAGTTGCGGTTCTCCTGGTTCTGCGGGGCGAACGGGATGTCGCTGCCGACGACCGCGCGCTTGCTGGTGCCGTCGTAGAGCGCGTTCGGGGTGATCGGCTTGCCGTCCTGGGTCTTCGCCCCGTTCTCCAGGGCGGAGGCCAGCACGATCGGCTTGAACGTCGAACCCGGCTGGTAGTCCTTGCGCAGGGCGTTGCTGGACCAGTGGTCCTTCAGACCGGTGCCGCCGTACATGGCGACGATGTGGCCGGTCTTGGGGTCCACGGAGGTGGCGCCGGCCTGCACGCTCTGGTCCTGGGGCCGGCCCTTGGTGTCCTTGCGGTCGAGCTTGGACTCCAGCTCCTCCTGGACGGCCGTCTCGAGCGCTTCCTGCTTCTTCGGATCGATGTTGAGCGTGAACGTCCAGCCGCCGGCGTCGATCAGCTTGCGCTCGACGCCCTGGGCGTTGAGCTCGGCCTCGGCCGCCTGGACCAGGTAGCCCTTCTGGCCGTCCATGCCCATCGGGGGCTGCGGGGGGATCGGCTCCGCGAACTTCATCCCCTGGCGCTTGCTCTCGTCCAGCTTCTTCATGTCGACCATGTTGACGAGCGTCGCGTCGTAGCGGATCTTGATCCGCTTCTTGGTGTCGTCACCGGCGGTCGACCAGTCGTACTGGCTGGGCGCCTGGACGAGGGTGGCCAGGTAGGCGCCCTGTTCCAGCGTCAGCTTCTCGGCGTCCACGCCGTAGTACGCCTGGGCGGCGGCCTGGATGCCGTAGGCGCCGCGGCCGAAGTAGCTCGTGTTGAGGTAGCCCGCGAGGATCTCGGGCTTCTTCATGCGCTGGTCGACCTTGAGGGAGATCACCAGCTCCTTGAGCTTGCGGGTCGGCGTCTGCTCCTGCGTCAGGTAGTAGTTCTTGACGTACTGCTGGGTGATCGTGGAGCCGCCGGCCTTGCCGCGGCCGGTGGCGGTGTTCCACAGACCGCGGGCCAGGCCCTTGAAGTCGACGCCGCCGTCGCTGCGGAAGGACTTGTTCTCGATCGCGATGAACGCCTCCTGCACGTCCATCGGGATCTTGTCGATGGGCAGGATCTCGCGGTTGACCTTGCCCTTGGTGGCCATGATCGTGCCGTCCGCGTACTTGTAGACGTTGCTCTGCTGGAGCGCCTGCTTGTTGGGGTCCGGCTCTTCCACGTAGAAGTACAGGGCGACCAGCGCGCCCATACCGAGCAGGGCAAGCGTGAAGAACGTGCCCAGGACCTTCTTCCAGGTGAAGAAGCGGCGTATGCCGGTGCGCTTGCCGGTACCCCCGCTCCCGTTGGCGCCCTTCGCGCGTCCGCTCGGCGCCCGCCGCGCACCGCGCTGCTGCGCCTTACGCACTTCTGCTCGGCCCATCGCTCCCGCTCCGCTCGATTACCCCCCCGACGTCAACTCAGAAAGCTAACACCGCAGGCTGTGACAAACTTTGGTCAATGCGGACCAATTTTGGTCATTTCGGACGTGAGAATCAGCACCCACATCACAGGAACCGACGCTCAGATAAGCGGATGGGTTGCCATTGCGCAAAAAAGTGATATCACTTTGCTAGGCGGCCCGACCGGCCGCGCGCAGAGAAACGGGGCGAACCATGACGAACCACATAGCCACTCCGGACGGAGTACGGGAGTTCACCGCGCGCAGCATGGGCGGCGGGCTGGCGCTGCTGCTCGGCCTGGCCGGCCTGCTCGCGGGCGCGGGGCTGGTCGTGGCCGGCGCGGCGGCGGGCGCGACCGGGGCCAAGGTTGGGCTGATCGTGAGCGGCGTGCTCCTGGGCCTCGCCTCCGTGATCGCGATGAGCGGCCTCAACACGGTGGCGCCGGGCGAGGCCCGCGTCGTCCAGCTCTTCGGCCGCTACCGCGGCACCATCCGCACCGACGGCCTGCGCTGGGTCAACCCGCTGACCTCGCGCGAGAAGATCTCCACCCGCGTGCGCAACCACGAGACGGCCGTCCTGAAGGTCAACGACGCCTACGGCAACCCGATCGAACTGGCGGCGGTCGTGGTCTGGCGGGTCGAGGACACCGCGCGCGCGGTCTTCGAGGTCGAGGACTTCACCGAGTTCGTCGAGACGCAGACCGAGGCCGCGGTCCGGCACATCGCGATCGAGTACCCGTACGACGCGCACGAGGAGGGCGGCCTGTCGCTGCGCGGGAACGCCGAGGAGATCACCGAGAAGCTCGCGGTGGAACTGCACGCACGGGTGGACGCCGCCGGGGTGCAGATCATCGAGTCCCGGTTCACGCATCTCGCGTACGCTCCTGAGATCGCCTCCGCGATGCTCCAGCGTCAGCAGGCGGGCGCCGTCGTGGCGGCTCGCAAGCAGATCGTGGAGGGCGCGGTGGGCATGGTCGAGCTCGCCCTGACCCGTCTGGCGGAGGAGGAGATCGTGGACCTGGACTCGGAGCGCAAGGCGGCCATGGTCTCGAACCTGATGGTCGTCCTGTGCGGCGACCGCGCCGCCCAGCCGGTCCTCAACACGGGCACCCTCTACCAGTGACCCCCTCCGGCGAGGAGAAGCCGGCGGGTCGGCAGGCGCGCAAGCAGGTGCTCCTGCGACTCGACCCGCAGGTGTACGACGCGCTGGCCCGCTGGGCGGGCGAGGAACTGCGCAGCGCCAACGCACAGATCGAGTTCCTGCTCCGCCGGGCCCTCGCCGAGGCCGGCCGGCTCCCCTCCGCCCCGGGCCCCATTCCCCGCCGGGGCCGGCCGCCGAAGCCCTCGGACTGACCGCCGCTCCCGTGCCGCGCACGGGAGCGGCTTTCGCGCTTCCGCAGCCCGGGCTTCTATACACTCCGCGTATACACGCGATGTATAGTCGGCGGCATGTCCATCGGTCACACCCTCCTGGGCCTCCTAGAGGCCGGCCCGCGCCACGGCTACGACCTGAAGCGGGCCTTCGACGAGAAGTTCGGCCACGACCGCCCCCTCGCCTACGGGCAGGTCTACTCGACCATGTCCCGCCTCCTGAAGAACGGCCTCGTCGAGGTCGAGGGCATAGAGGCGGGCGGAGGTCCCGACCGCAAGCGGTACGCCATCACGGACGCCGGGATCACCGACGTCGAGGCCTGGCTCTCCCAGCCCGAGAAGCCGGAGCCGTACCTCCACTCGACCCTCTACACCAAGGTCGTCCTCGCACTGCTCACCGGCCGCCGCGCCGACGAACTGCTGGACACCCAGCGGGCCGAGCACCTGCGCCTCATGCGCATCCTCACCCAGCGCAAGCGCAAGGGCGACACCGCCGACCAGCTCATCTGCGACCACGCCCTGTTCCACCTCGAAGCGGACCTGCGGTGGCTGGAGCTCACCGCGGCCAGGCTCGACCAGCTCGCGCGGGAGGTCCGCCGATGATGACTCCGGCCGGCTCCCTGCTCGCAGCCACGGACCTGCGCAAGGCGTACGGGACCACCAACGCCCTGGACGGCGCCGAGTTCTCCATCCACGCGGGCGAGGTCGTCGCCGTCATGGGCCCCTCCGGCTCCGGCAAGTCCACCCTGCTGCACTGCCTCGCCGGGATCGTCCCGCCCGACTCCGGCTCCATCACCTACGCCGGCCGCGAGCTCACCACCCTCGACGACGCCGAGCGCAGCGCCCTGCGCCGCACCGAGTTCGGCTTCGTCTTCCAGTTCGGGCAGCTCGTACCCGAGCTGACCTGTGTGGAGAACGTCGCCCTCCCGCTGCGCCTGACCGGCGTCAAGCGCAAGGAGGCCGAACGCACCGCCCTGCACTGGATGGAGCAGCTTCAGGTGGAGGACCTCGGCGCCAAGCGGCCCGGCGAGATATCCGGCGGCCAGGGACAGCGCGTGGCCGTCGCCCGCGCCCTCGTCACCGGCCCCCGGGTGATCTTCGCCGACGAACCCACCGGAGCCCTCGACTCCCTCAACGGCGAACTCGTCATGCAGCTGCTCACGGAGGCCGCCCGGTCCGCGAACGCCGCCGTCGTCCTCGTGACGCACGAGACGCGCGTGGCCGCCTATTCCGACCGCGAGATCGTCGTACGCGACGGGAAGTCCCGCGACATGGAGCGCATCGTATGACCCGGCTCCAGGTCTGGACCCGCGACCTCGGCATGGGCACCCGCTTCGCCTTCGGCGGCGGCCGCGAGGGCTGGATCCGCACCCTGCTCACCGGTGTCGGCGTCGGTCTCGGCGTCGCGCTGCTGCTGATCAGCACCGCGATCCCCGGCGCCCTGACCGCACGGTACGAGCGCGGCGACGCGCGGTCGACGCTGCACTCCGACACGGCCGACGCCCCCGGACCCGACACCCTGCTGATCGCCCGGATCGGGCAGACGTACCACCACAAGGACATCGAGGGGCACGTGGTGCGGGCCGAGGGTCCGGACGCCCCGCTTCCGCCCGGCCTGAAGAAACTCCCGGGCCCGGGCGAGATGGCCCTCTCCCCCGCCCTGGACGAGTTCCTGAAGTCCTCCGAAGGCGCCCTGCTGCGCGAGCGGCTCGACGCGCGGGTCAGCGAGATCGTCGGCGACCCGGGCCTGGTCGGCCCCGGCGAACTGCTCTTCTACCTGGGCAGCGACACCCTCCGCAAGAACGGCCCCGAGGACTACCGCGTCGAGCGCGTCACCGGCTTCGGCTACGCGGCGGACCGCGAGAGCCTCGACCCCGTGCTCATGCTGATGGTCGTCCTGACGTTCGTCGCCCTGCTGATGCCCGTCGCCGTGTTCATCGCCACCGCCGTCCGCTTCGGCGGGCAGCGGCGCGACCGGCGGCTCGCCGCGCTGCGGCTGGTCGGCGCGGACAGCAGGATGGTGCGCAGGATCGCGGCCGGTGAGGCGCTGGGCGGCTCCCTGGTCGGACTGGCCCTGGGCACCGGCTTCTTCGCCGTCGGCCGCTCACTGGTCGGCAGCGTCAGCCTGCGGCAGCGCAGCGTCTTCCCCGCCGACCTCGACCCGGCGCCCTGGCTGGCGGTACTGGTCGCCCTCGCGGTGCCCGCGGCGGCCGTGGCCGTGACCCTGTTCGCGCTGCGCGGTGTGGTCATCGAGCCGCTGGGCGTCGTCCGCACGGCCAAGCCCTCCCGCCGCCGCATCTGGTGGCGGCTGCTGCTGCCACTGGTCGGGCTCGGCCTGCTCCTGCCCATGGACGGCCGCGGCAACGACCAGGGCAGGTTCAACCAGTGGCAGGTCAGCGGCGGCGTGGTGCTGCTGCTGGTCGGGATCACCGTGCTGCTCCCCTGGCTGCTGGAGCGCTTCGTCGGGAAGATGTCCGGCGGCCCGGTCTCCTGGCAGCTGGCCGTGCGCCGGCTCCAGGTCGACAGCGGCGGCGCCGCCCGCCTGGTCAACGGCATCGCCGTGGCCGTCGCGGGCGCCATCGCCCTCCAGATGCTCTTCGCGGGCATCGAAGGGGACTACACCGAGTCGACCGGCCAGGACCCCTCCAGGGCCGCCGTCGCCGTCATGGCCAACCGCGAGTCGGACGCCCCGATCGACGACCTCGCGCATCGGATCGCCGCCGTACCGGGCGTCACCCGCGCGGTCCCGCTGACCTCCACGCAGGCCGCGCACCGGATTCCCGCGGAGGAGGACACGGTCCAGGTGACCGTCGGCACCTGCGACGCGCTCCGGGAGGTCGCCACGCTCGACTCCTGCGAGGAGGGCGACGCCTTCGTCCTGACCGGCCCCTCCTCCACGGGGATCTACGGGGGCACGGCGAAGCCCGGCGACGAGCTGTTCGTCGGCAACGTCCGGCGGTACGAGTCCGATCCGGCCGACCGGCCCGGGCCGGTGAAGTGGCAGGTCCCGGCGGGTACCCGTAAGGTCCCCGCCCGGGAGGACCCCTCCGGGTCCGTGCGCGACGGCCTGCTGGTGACTCCGTCGGCCGCGCCGAAGGAGCTGGGCGACTTCCCCGACGCGCGGATCTTCGTCCAGGTCGACGATTCCGGTCCCGACGCCCTGGACCGGGCGCGCAACGCCGTCTTCAAGGCGGACCCGCTCGTCGTGGCGCTGACGCTGCGCCACTCCGAGCAGGCCGCCGGCTTCTCATCGATCCGCACGGGGCTGTTCTTCGGCGCCGCAGCCGTGCTGCTCCTGATCGGCGCCAGCCTGTTCGTCTCACAGCTGGAGCAACTGCGCGAGCGCCGGCGGCTGCTGTCCTCCCTGGTCGCCTTCGGCACCAAGCGCTCCACGCTGAGCCTGTCGGTGCTGTGGCAGACGGCCGTGCCGATCGTCCTGGGCCTGGTGCTGGCGGCCGCGGTGGGCACCGCGCTGGGCGCCGTCCTGATGGGGATGGCCGCCCTGCCGGTCCGGATCGACTGGCCGTCGGTCCTCGGGATGACCGGGGTCGGCGCGGGCGTCGTCGCGGCCGTGACCCTGCTCAGCCTGCCGCCGCTGCTGCGGCTGATGCGCCCGGACGGCCTGCGCACGGAGTGACCCCTGTGCCCGCCCGCCCCCGTACGCCCGCCTCCTGATCCGGCCCGACCTACAAGCCGCCTCCTAGTCGGTGGGCCAGACGGGGAGCGGGCGTACGGCTTCGCGCAGGGCGGCGGCGATCGCCTCGAACTCCTCCTGGCGGGCGGTCCCCGTGCGCATGGCCAGGGCGATCCGCCGTGAGGGGGCGGGCTCGGCGAAGCAACCGGTGGACAGGTACTCGTTGCGGGCCGTCTCCAGCCGCAGGGCGGTGCGCGGCAGCAGGGTCACCCCGAGGCCGCCGGCGACGAGCTGTACGAGCGTGGACAGCCCGGCGGCGGTCGTCGTGACGTCCGCCCCGGTGGTCCGCCCGGCCTCCCGGCAGATGTCGAGGGCCTGGTCCCGCAGGCAGTGCCCCTCGTCCAGCAACAGCAACTGCAGGTCGCGCAGTTCGTCGAGGGGGATGTCCCGGCGTCCGGCCAGCGCGTGCCCGCGAGGGGCGAGGAGGACGAAGTCCTCGTCGAAGAGCGGCAGTTCGGTGACGCCGGGGACCCCGAGCGGCACCGCCAGCAGGAGCAGGTCCAGGCGCCCGGCGGCCAGCCCCTCCAGCAGCGAGCCGGTCTGCTCCTCGTGCACCTGGAGGTCCATCCGGGGGTAGCGGCGGTGGAACAGCCCGAGCACGGTCGGCAGCAGGTACGGCGCCACGGTCGGGATCACCCCGAGCCGCAGTATCCCGGTGAAGGGCGCCCGTACCGCCTCGGCCTCCTCCAGCAGTCCGCCGACGGCGTCGAGCACCACCTGCGCCCGGGCGGCGATCCGCTCGCCCGCCGGGGAGAGGAGCACCTTGCGGGTGGTGCGTTCCAGCAGCTGCACGCCGAGGGCCTCCTCCAGCGCGGACACCGCGCCGGAGAGCGCCGGCTGGCTCATGCCGATGGCCGCGGCCGCGTCGCGGAAGTGCAGGTGCTCGGCGACGGCCGTGAAGGCGCGCAGCTGAGCCAGGGTCGGTTGCTTCGCTCCCCTATTACCGACAGCCACTGATAGGTACCTCCGATCACCCGCAGCAAGACTAGCTATTTCCATAATCAATGCAGGTTGTGCCAGCATGTGAGACACGTCCAACCCCATCGGAAAGCCCCCAAAAGGGGTCTGTTTCCATTGAAACAAGGAGAGCGCGTGCTCACTGTTGGTGACAAGTTCCCCGCCTTCGACCTGACCGCCTGCGTCTCGCTCGAGGCCGGTGCCGAGTTCGCGCAGATCGACCACAAGACCTACGAGGGCAAGTGGAAGGTCATCTTCGCCTGGCCTCTGGACTTCACCTTCGTGTGCCCGACGGAGATCGCCGCCTTCGGCAAGCTGAACGACGAGTTCGCCGACCGCGACGCGCAGGTGCTCGGCTTCTCCCTCGACTCCGAGTACGTGCACCACGCCTGGCGCAAGGACCACGCCGACCTGCGTGACCTGCCCTTCCCGATGATGTCGGACATCAAGCGCGAGCTCTCCGCCGAGCTGGGCATCCTCGGTGAGGACGGCCTGCCGATGCGCGCCGTCTTCGTCGTCGACCCGAACAACGAGATCCAGTTCTCGATGGTGACCGCCGGTTCCGTGGGCCGTAACCCCAAGGAGGTCCTGCGGGTCCTCGACGCCCTGCAGACCGACGAGCTGTGCCCCTGCAACTGGAACAAGGGCGACGCCACGATCGACGCCGGCGCGCTGCTGGCCGGTGAGTGACGGATGTCCCTCGACTCCCTGAAGGCGTCCGTCCCGGACTTCGCCAAGGACCTGAAGCTGAACCTCGGTTCGGTCATAGGCAACAGCGACCTCCCGCAGCAGCAGCTGTGGGGCACCGTCCTGTCCTGCGCGATCGCCGCCCGCTCCCCGCGCGTCCTGCGTGAGCTGGAGCCCGAGGCGAAGGCGAACCTCTCGCCGGAGGCGTACACCGCCGCCAAGTCCGCCGCCGCGGTCATGGCGATGAACAACGTCTTCTACCGCACGCGGCACCTGCTCTCCGACCCGGAGTACGGCACGCTGCGCGCGGGCCTGCGGATGAACGTCATCGGCAACCCGGGCGTGGAGAAGATCGACTTCGAGCTGTGGTCGCTCGCCGTCTCCGCGATCAACGGCTGCGGCCAGTGCCTGGACTCGCACGAGCAGGTCCTGCGCAAGGCGGGCGTCGACCGCGAGACGATCCAGGAGGCCTTCAAGATCGCCTCGGTGATCCAGGCCGTCGCGGTCACCCTCGACGCCGAGGCCGCCCTCGCCGGCGAGTAGCAGCACCCCGTACGACGGCCAGGGCCCCGCGACCGGAAACGGCCGCGGGGCCCTGGCGTTGTCAGTCGTCAGTGGTCAGTCCTTGCGCAGGGCGGCCATCAGCGCCCGCGCGTCCTCGACCGCCGCCGCCGTGAGGGCGTCCTGGTCGGGCGGCGCCGCTTCCTTCACCGGGAGGCCGGGTTCGCCCTCCGTCCGGGTGAAGAACATCGCCACGAAGGTGAACACCGCCCCTCCGTCACGGACGCGCAGCCGGAGATCGCTGCTGTCATCGGACGACCCGACCAGAGCCTGCTCACCCAGGCCGGGCACCTCCTCCCACCGGAGGTCACTGTCGAACATCCGGTCGGACTGCGAGCCCAGGGCGAACTCGGGCGCCGGATCGGACTTCTTGTGCAGTTCGACCATGGCCACCACCGTGAACCCGCCCGACCCGTCCTTGCTGTCACCGTTGCGGCTGCACGACGCCCAGTCCAAGGCCGGCTGACGGCCGGCCTTCCGCGGGGTGGAGTCCGTGAACGCGCCCAGCGCCGCCGCGAGGGCCGGCGCCTTGAACCGCCCGCACAGGTCGTCCGTGACCGCGTAGCGGACCTCCGGCTCCGCGAGCCGGTCCCCGAAGGCGTACAGGCCGCCCGCCCACAGCGCGGAGGTGGCCACGACCGCGGCGGCGATCCCCCACCACGGCCGCAACGGCCTCCGCGGGCGCACGGCCTCGTCCTGTGCGAGCTCCGCCGGACGCGCCGACTCCCACGCCCCGTCGAGCTCGGGTTCGCTGATCATCACGCCGCCCCCTACTTCTTCAGCGCAGCCATCAGCGCGCGGGCGTCCTCGGCCATCGCCGCATGGAGCGCGGCGGTGTCGGCCGGGGCGTTCTGCGCACGGCCGCTGCCGTAGGCCTCGATCGTGAACACCGCACCGCCGTCCAGCACCCTGAGCTGGACGGTCGCGTCGCCGGGGCTCACGAGGACGACGGCGCGCTCACCGAGTCCCTCAACCGCCTCCGTACGCCCCGCGCCGATATCGGCGGCGAGCCAGAGCGACGGTACGTCGAACTCGGCTCCGGGGTCGGTCTTCTTGTGCAGGTCGACCTGCGCCCGCACGGTGAGGGTCGACACCGACTCGCCGTTCTGCAGCACGCATATCGCCCCGCGCACGGCCGGGTGGTCGTTCTGCTGGTTCATCGGCCGGTACCGGTGCAGGTCTCCCGCGATCCTGCCCAGCGCCTGGGCCCGGAAGTCCTCGCACAGGTTCTCCGTCGCCCGGTACGAGATCTCCGGCGCGGCGAGCTTCTCCCCGAAGGCGTACAGCCCGCCCGCCCATACCGCCGAGGCGGCCACGGCCCCGCCCAGCGCCCACAACCACGGCCGGCGCGCCCCCGCGGCGCCCTCCGCCCGTCCGCGCGGCGCGAGTTCCTCCGCCCGCTCCCCCGCGTGCTCGGCCTCCCACGCGCCGTCGAGCTCCGGATCGGTGATCATGCCTGTCCCCCCTGTCGTGCCGCTGCGGGCGCCACCGGCGGCGCCCGCCCGTTCTCGCCCCGGCCCGGTCAGGGCCTGGGGCGCTCCTCGTCGACGGGCCCCAGGCCCAGGGCCGTCGCGCCGTGCGGCGCGGGGCCGACCATCCCGGTCCCGAGATGGTGCTGGTCCCGCGAGTACGCCCTCAGGTAGCCCACCACCGTGTTGGTGACGGCCACCAGCGGAACGGCGACCACCGCCCCTCCGATGCCCGCGACCATCCCGCCGGCGGCCACCGCGAGAACCACCGCGAGCGGGTGTACCCGTACCGCCCGGCCGAGGATGAAGGGCTGGAGCACGTGCCCTTCGATCTGCTGTACCGCCAGGACCACCAGCAGCGCCATCAGGGCGGTGAACACGCCCTGGGTCACGAGCGCCACGACCACGGCGAGGGCGCCCGAGATCACCGCGCCGACCAGCGGGATGAAGGCGAAGAGGAAGATGAACACGGCTAGGGGCACCGCCATCGGAACGTCCAGGAAGTACAGCCCCAGGCCGATGAAGATGGCGTCGATGAGGGCGACGATGACCGTGCCGCGGACGTACGCGGTCAGCGTGCGCCAGGCGCGCGGACCGGCGCCGGCGACTCCGGCGCGGGCGGCGGCCGGGACCAGGCCCAGCGCCCAGTTCCAGATGCGCTTGCCGTCGTAGAGCAGGAACAGCGTCGAGAACATCGCGAGCAGCATGCCCGTGAGGATTTCGACGAGGACCGTCACGCCCTGGAGCCCGGCGGAGGTGATCTGCTCGGTGTTGGTGCCGATGGTCTCGCTGAGGTTCTTCGCGATGTCGTTGATCTGCTTCTCGGTCACATGGAACGGACTGTCCAGTGCCCAGAGTTTGAGCTCGTTGATGCCGTCGCGGACCCGGTCGGAGAGATCGTCGAGGTTCTCCATGACCTGCCAGACCACGAACCAGCCGACGAGCCCGATGACGACGAAGCCGAGGACCGCCGTGACGGCCGTGGCCAGACCGCGCGGCAGGCCCAGTCTGCGCAGGCGGACGACGAAGGGCTGGAGCATCGCGGTGACGAGCATGGCGGCCGCGAAGGCGAGGACGACCAGGCGGACTTCACTGATCACCTTCATCAGCACCCAGAGCATCCCGGCGAGCAGCAGCAGCCGCCAGCTGGCCTCGGCGGCGACACGCATCCCCCACGGGACCACACTCGCCGGATCGGGCCGCTCGGGGCGCTCGTAGCGCGCGGGAGCGGCCGTCGTGGCCCCGCTCCCCTCCGCCGGTGCGTCGGACCGCTCAGCGGCCGCCGGAGCCGCCTGCGCCGCCTGGGCCGGCCGGGACCGCCCGGGCAGGTCGCCGCCGGTCTCGGCCTCGACTTCGGCGCGCCGCTCGTTGAGCCGCGCCTCCATCGCGTTCAGCCTGTTGCCCAGCCGGCCGAGCCAGCCTTCCCTCTTCGCCATGTCAGCTTCCTTCCCCCGCCCCCCGGTCTACGGGCACACCCCAATGACCGTACACGCGGGTAGCCCCGCACCGTACGACGGTGCGGGGCTACCCGGGACGAGCTGTGGCGCCGCGGTGCGGCGGTGGCCGTCAGTACCAGCCGTTGGCCTGGTGGAAGCTCCACGCGGCACAGGGGCTGCCGTAGCGGTCTTCCATGTAGTTCAGGCCCCACTTGATCTGCGTGGCGGGGTTGGTACGCCAGTCGGCGCCGGCCGAGGCCATCTTCGAACCGGGGAGCGCCTGGACCAGGCCGTAAGCCCCGGAGGACTTGTTCACGGCCAGGTAGTTCCAGGTGGATTCCTGGTTGATGATGTTCGAGAAGCACTGGAACTGGCCGGCCGGGACCATCTGCTGGGCGATGGCCTTGACCTGAGCGACCGTGTAGGAGCTCTGGACGGCGAAGTCACCGGCGTCGCGGGCGGCGGAACGGCTGGCGACTTCCTTCGCCTCGCGTTCCCTCTTCGCCTTCTCGTCGGCGGCCTTCTGCGCCTCGGCCTTCTTGGACTTGGCGTCCTCGGCGGCCTGGAGGCGGGCGGCCTCCTCTGCCGAGCGCTTGGCGTCGGTGTCGGCGGCGTGCGCGATGGTGTCGGCCTGCTGCGTCAGGGCGCCCTGGACCTGCGCCTGGTCGCCGACGGGGATGTCTGCGAGGAGGGTCGCCCCGGACGCGGTCGTCTCGAGATCGTTCGTGGGGTCGCCGGTGGCAACGCCCACGACTGCGCCGACGGTGGTGACCGCGGTGGCCGAAGCCACTGCGAACCCCCGGACCGAGATCCGGCTCACACGGTGTCCTTCCAGCAGCGTCCGCAGTGACCGCGCGGGCGCAAAAGTGCCCTCGACTCTGGCCTCCGTGGTTCTACGGTCACTGGAGGCGCGGGCCCGTGGGCAACTCCCCTGCGGGGGCTGCCGCGTGTAGCTCCGGGCGGCATACGGCCATCGGCTGTGGAGTTGTGGTGCTGCGCGTACCTCACGGGAGATACAGGTGTGCCGTATGCGGGGCCTGACGGAAACCAGACTCTGCCGGACCTCACACCGCAAGGCAATTCTCCGTTGCGTGGGAAAGGTCACACCTGGCACGTCGCCGTCGATTTCCTCAAAGGGCTGTGCAGCACGACGCCGCCCGGCTAGGCTCTCGGGCCTTTGCCGGGCGGCGCCAACTCACCTTCCCGCTATGGGGCTTTTGACCGGGTCGACCGCCCCGAGGGGCGGGGTCGCGGGCTCACCCGGGTCAGAGGGTCTCCAGCATCTCGGTGACCAGAGCGGCGATCGGGGAGCGCTCGGATCGCGTCAGCGTGACGTGCGCGAAGAGCGGATGCCCCTTCAGCTTCTCGACCACGGCGACCACTCCGTCGTACCGGCCGACCCGCAGGTTGTCCCGCTGGGCGACGTCGTGGGTCAGAACGACCCGCGAATTGGCCCCGATCCGGGACAGAACGGTCAACAGGACGTTCCGCTCCAGCGACTGCGCCTCGTCCACGATCACGAAGGCGTCGTGGAGCGAGCGACCGCGGATGTGCGTGAGCGGCAGGACCTCCAGCATCCCGCGGTTCAGCACCTCCTCGATGACCTCGCGTCCGGCGACCGACGAGAGCGTGTCGAAGACCGCCTGCGCCCAGGGGCTCATCTTCTCGGAGGCGTCTCCGGGCAGGTAGCCGAGGTCCTGGCCGCCCACCGCGTACAGCGGCCGGAAGACCATCACCTTCTGGTGCTGCCTGCGCTCCAGCACCGCCTCCAGGCCGGCGCAGAGCGCCAGCGCGGACTTGCCGGTGCCGGCCCGGCCGCCCATCGAGATGATCCCGATCTCGGGGTCGAGCAGGAGGTCCAGCGCGATGCGCTGCTCGGCGCTGCGCCCGTGCAGCCCGAAGGCGTCGCGGTCGCCCCGTACGAGCTTGACGTTGCCGTCAGCGGTGACCCGGCCCAGGGCCTTGCCGCGCTCGGACTGCAGGACCAGTCCGGTGTGCACGGGCAGTTCCGCGGCCTCCGGGACGTAGAGCCGCTCCTCCGAGTAGAGGAGGTCGACCTGCTCCCCGGAGAGGCCGATCTCGGTCATGCCGGTCCAGCCGCCGTCGGTGATGGCGAGTTCCGCCCGGTACTCCTCCGCGATCAGCCCCACGGAGGAGGCCTTGATGCGCAGCGGGAGATCCTTCGAGACGACCGTGACGTCGTAGCCCTCGGCCTGGAGGTTGCGGGCGACGGCGAGGATCCGAGAGTCGTTGTCCCCCAGGCGGAAGCCGGCGGGCAGGACGCCCGGGTCGGAGTGGTTGAGCTCGACGCGCAGCGTGCCGCCCAGATCGCCCAGCGGGATGGGGGCGTCCAGGCGACCGTTGCGAACCCGGAAGTCGTCGAGCAGGCGCAGGGCCTGACGCGCGAAGTAGCCGAGTTCGGGATGGTGCCTCTTTGCCTCCAGCTCGGTGATCACCACGATCGGGAGCACGACCTCGTGCTCGTCGAAGCGGGAGATCGCATTGGGGTCTGCCAGCAGGACGCTGGTGTCGAGGACGTAGGTCCGCCTGTCTGACAGGCGGCGCTTAGTGCTGGTCACCACGGAAGGACGTACCCCCTCGGAAGAGGTCGGGCCATGAAGACCGGACCGGTCATCGGCACCCATGCCAGGGCCGATTCCCGGCCCTCCACTGCGTCCGTGCGAACCGCACGTGCGTCCTGGTGCAAAGGGCCTCCCGGGCGGACGGCCCCATGCCGTCCGCTGAGACTCGACACCCGTGGATCGGGCATCGACCTGAAAGGGATATTCCCCGAACAGGCCACGGACATGCCATGGCATATGACGGACGCTCGGTGAATGCCTGGTGAAGGCTTCGAGGGGAGGGGGCGGCGGGGCTGAGGGGGCTCCCCGACGGCCGGAACCCTCCAGGGGGTGTCCGGCCCGATCGGCCGGCACCCCCTACGAGGCATCAGGTGCCGTAGCGCCGGTGGCGGGCGGCGTAGTCGCGCAGGGCACGCAGGAAGTCGACCTTGCGGAAGGCCGGCCAGAAAACCTCGCAGAAGTAGTACTCGGAGTGCGCGCTCTGCCACAGCATGAATCCGGACAGCCGCTGTTCGCCGCTGGTGCGGATCACGAGGTCCGGGTCGGGCTGGCCGCGGGTGTAGAGGTGCTCGGCGATGTGGTCGATGTCGAGGATCTCGGCGAGCTCCTCGAAGGAGGTGCCCTTCTGCGCGTGCTCCAGCAGCAGCGAGCGCACCGCGTCGGCGATCTCCTGGCGGCCGCCGTAGCCGACGGCGACGTTGACGAGTATCCCGTCGACGTCGTGGGTCGCCTGCTCGGCCTCCTTGAGGACGCGCTGGGTCCCGGCGGGCAGGATGTCCAGGTTGCCGACGTGGTGGACGCGCCAGCGGCCGTCCGCGGCGAGGCCCCGCACGGTGTTCTCGATGATGTTGAGCAGGGGGCGGAGCTCGACCTCCGGCCGGTCCAGGTTGTCCGTGGAGAGCATCCACAGGGTGACGACCTCGACGTCCGTCTCGGTGCACCAGCCGAGCATCTCGGAGATCTTGTCGGCTCCGGCCTGGTGGCCCTGCTCCGTCGTACCTCCGGACGCCTTCGCCCAGCGACGGTTCCCGTCCAGGATGACGCCGATGTGCTTGGGCGCCGCGTCGTGGTCGAGGCGGCCTTCCACCCGGCGTGCATAAAGCCTGTACACCAGGTCGCGCAGCTTCACGATCTTCCAGCCCCTCCGTGCCTTGCCCCCGTGCGAAATGCGGTCCCTCCCCCGAGGCCGCCACATTACTGCGCGCCGGGATCGGGTACCCAACTCGGTCTGTCACAACTCCGTGATAGGGAGGACAACGTGACTGATACCAATCCCTATCGGGCAGAGCCCTCGCGCTACGACTCCATGGAGTACCGGCGCACCGGCCACAGCGGCCTCAAGCTCCCCGCCATCTCCCTGGGCCTCTGGCACAACTTCGGTGATGACCGGTCGCTGGAGTCCCAGCGGGCGATCCTGCGCCGGGCCTTCGACCTCGGGGTCACCCACTTCGACCTCGCGAACAACTACGGGCCGCCGCCCGGCTCGGCCGAGCTGAACTTCGGCAAGATCTTTTCGCAGGACTTCGCCTCCTACCGCGACGAGCTGATCCTGTCGACCAAGGCCGGCTACCTGATGCACCCCGGGCCGTACGGCGAGTGGGGCAGCCGCAAGTACCTGCTCAGCTCGCTCGACGCCTCGCTGAAGCGGATGGGCGTGGACTACGTCGACATCTTCTACTCGCACCGCTTCGACCCGCAGACCCCGCTGGAGGAGACCATGGGCGCCCTCGCGTCCGCGGTCCAGCAGGGCAAGGCGCTCTACGTCGGCGTCTCCTCCTACACGGCCGAGCAGACGGCCGAGGCCGTGCGGATCCTGCGCGGGACGGGCGTGCGCCCGCTCATCCACCAGCCCTCCTACTCCATGATCAACCGCTGGACGGAGGAGGACGGCCTGCTGGACGCACTGGAGGACGCCGGCATGGGGTGCATCTCCTTCGCGCCGCTCGCGCAGGGCCTGCTGACCGACAAGTACCTCAAGGGGATCCCGGCCGACTCGCGGGCCGCCCAGGGCAAGTCGCTCAACCCCGACCTGCTCTCGGCCGACGTGCTGCGCCGGCTGGCCGGGCTGAACGAGATCGCGTCCCGCCGCGGCCAGTCCCTGGCCCAGCTGGCACTCACGTGGGTGCTGCGCGACGAGCGGATGACCTCGGCCCTGATCGGCGCTTCGAGCGTTCGGCAGTTGGAGCAGAACGTGGCCGCCCTGGCCGGCGCGCCGCTCTCCGAGGCGGAGCTGAAGGAGATCGACTTCTTCGCCGTGTCCACGCCCGGGACGAACATCTGGGCCCAGCGCGGCTGACCTGCATTTTTGCCCCAACACCCGTACGGGAGACGGGTGAACGAAAAACGGGCCGGTCCGTGGGGGGGATACGGACCGGCCCGAGGGGGGGGTTCCACCATAACCCTTCGTAAAGCATGGTGCGTGCATCGGCGCGAGATGATTACGCTCCGAAACCACCCAGCAGCACTCCGGTGAGTGCTCCGGCCGCCATGAAGGGGCCGAAGGCGAAGCCCTGCTCACGGGTCGCGGAGCCGCGCAGGAGCAGGGTCAGGCCGTACAGGGAGCCGTAGAGGAGCCCGAGGAAGGCGCCCGCGGCCCATACCCCCCACCCGTACCACCCAAGAGCGACCCCCAGCGAGAGCGCGAGCTTGACGTCCCCGAAGCCCATGCCGGCCGGGTTGATCAGATGGAGCAGCAGGTACGCGGCTCCCAGCGCGCCTCCGCCCAGCAGGGCGAACCGCCAGGAGCCGGCCGAGCCGGGCAGCAGGGCGGCGAGCCCGAGCAGGGCGGCCGCTGCGGCGGCGAGCGGCAGGGTCAGGACGTCGGGCAGGCGGTGCACGGCCCGGTCGACGAGTGCGAGCAGGACCAGGAGCGGGGCCAGGGCCGCGTACGCCGCCGCTTCGGGCCGCGCCCCGACGGCCGCCGCGATCAGGGCGCAGACCCCTCCGGTGAGGGCGGCCGGGAGCACGGCCCTCCGCCCGTAGACGTGCCCCGGACTGTACGTCGTCCCCCGGCCGGCCCGCTCCGCCCCGGGCGTGCGGCAGCGGGCCGGGCCGAGCCAGCCGCGCAGCCGGTGTCCCTGCGGGCAGTGCCCCCGCCAGGGGTCACCTGGTTCCACCGACAAGCGGTAGGCCGCGCGCGGCAGCAGCAGCCCGGCGGCCACGCCGTACGCGGCGGCGAGAACGATAACGACCACACCCATCCGGCGAAGGTAGGCGGTCCCCTAGGGTGGCCGCCATGGCGCACTGGCATGACGGGCCCGCCGCGTTGCGGGTCGGCACGGACCCCACGCGGATCCCGCTGGAGGTCGCCGCCTCCTACCGGGCGAGGACGCGCGGCCTGCTCGGCCGGGACGGGATCGAGGGGGCGATGCTGCTCACCCCCGCGGCGAGCGTGCACACCTTCCGGATGCGGTTCGCGATCGACGTGGCGTACCTGGACCGGAGTCTGCGCGTGCTCGACGTGGTCACCATGGCGCCCGGCCGGATCGGACTGCCCCGGCCGCGCGCCCGGCACGTCCTGGAGGCGGCTGCCGGCGCCATGGCCGGCTGGGGGCTGAGGGCCGGGACAACGCTGGAAGTGGACACCCCTTAGGGGTTGGCCCCCGGCGGCAGTAGGTTGGGGCGGTTGAGCTGGGGCAACAGGGGAGCGGCATGACGGAGAACGCGCGGATCAAGGCGCTGGAGCAGATCATGCCGGCGACGCACGGCGCCGACGAGGACGTCGACTGGCCCGCGGCCGAGGCGGCCTGGGGGACCCGGTTCCCGGCGGACTTCATCGCGTTCATGGGCCGTTTCGGCGCCGGCTCCATCAACGGTGAGGCCAGCGTCCTGCTGCCGCTGCCCAAGCCCGGGCTCCAGTGGGACCCGGCCGAGATGGCCGAGGAGACGGACAACGCCCGGCAGGCGTGGGAGGCGGAGGGCGGACGTTCGGCCTTCGACGTGGATCCGGAGTCGATCATCGCCTGGGGTGTCACCGGCGGCTCGGACATCCTGTGCTGGCTGACCTCCGACCCCGATCCGGACCGCTGGCCGGTCCTGGTGTGCGGCCGGCACACCGCCGACTCCTTCGCCGTGTACCCGTACGGCATGGCCGAGTTCCTCTACCGGCTCTGCTCCGACGAGTTCGACGTGAGCCCCGTCAGCATCACCTTCTGGGACGGCGGCCACCTGAGCTTCGTGCACTGGCGCAAGGCGCAGCGCCGCTGGCAGGAGGGCCGCAACCCGGAGACGGGCGAGCCCGACCCCTACGCGGGCGAATTCGCCGACTGACCGGCCGTCACGCCGTCGCCGCCCCCTGAGCCCGTTTCCCGACCGGAAACGGGCTTTTCGGCATGTCTACGCGCGTCCGCATGGTCGATCACATATCGGAAAACACCACTCGGAAAAGCGTCGATTGGAGCAATGAACACAAGTGCGGACCCAATGGAATCAACCACCCTCCGGCAGGAGAGAATTCCGGCCAACGGGCCATCGAGGGATCAGCCGGCCCGGAGCAACCCATAAATAACAACGGGATACAAAAGAAATTCAGGGGAATAGACCCGTGCGACGGAGAATTTTCGGCACGACCGCCACCGCGGCCGTGCTCGGTCTGCTGATACCGCTGGCCGGATGCGGCGCTTCAGGAGACGACGCAGGTGACGGCGGTACGCTGCAGCTCGTCGCCGCCGAATACGGCGACAGCCCCGCCACCAGTTCCAAGCCCTTCTGGGACAAGGTGACGACTGATTTCACCAAGGAGAACCCGGGAATCAAGGTCGAGGTCACACTCCTGCCGTGGGCCGACATCGACCGCGAGGTCTCCCGTATGGTCAAGGCCGGCAAGGCGCCGGACATGGCGCTCATGGGCTCTTATTCGGACTTCGCCGCCCGGGGCGAGCTCTATCCCGCGGACGAACTCCTCTCGGTCACCGCCGAGGCGAATTTCCTGCAGCCCCTGGCCGATGCCGGTTCGGTGGGCAGCACCCTCTACGGCCTGCCCTTCGTGGCGAGCAGCCGCCTCCTCTTCTACAACGAGGCGCTGTTCGGCAAGGCCGGCATCAAAGAGGCCCCGAAGACCTGGTCCGACCTGAAGGCCGCCGCCAAGGCGCTGAAGGACAAGGGCGTGAAGTACCCGTACGCCCTGCCGCTGGGGCCCGAGGAGGCGCATGCCGAGGCGATGATCTGGGAGCTGAGCAACGGCGGCGGCTACGCCGACAGCAGCGGCAACTACAGCTTGGCCTCCGACCAGAACATCAAGACCTGGGAGTGGGTCAAGAGCAACATGGTCGCGACCGGGTACACGGGCCCGACGGCGCCGTCCCAGCTGAACCGGGCCGACGCCTTCGCCGCGTTCACGCGCGGCGAGGTCGGCATGCTCAACGGCTACCCCTCGCTCGCCCACGAGGCACGCGCCAAGGGCATCAGCGTCGTCACCACCGCCATGCCCGTCTCGGACGACCTCGGCACCGGGGAGATCCCGCCGGCCGTCGGCGTGGCCGACTGGATGATGGCCTTCAAGCAGAACGGCAAGCGCGCGGAGATCGGGAAGTTCCTGGACTTCGTCTACCAGGACCGGAATCTGTCGGACTTCGCCAACCGCTACCACCTGCTGCCGTCCACCGTGTCCGCCTCGCGCACGCCGGCCGGCGGCGGACTCGACAAGAACGACCAGCAGTTCCTGAACGCGCTGCGCGGCGCCCAGCTCTACCCGGTCAACGACCCGTCCTGGGTGACGGTCAGCGACACCATCAAGCGCAACATCGGACGCGCCGTGGAACCGACCGGCGACCCCAAGGGCGTCCTGGAGGACATCGCCGCACAGGCCGCCCAGGCCTCCAAGAAGCACTGAGCGCACCGAGAGCACCGAAGTTCCGCACGACACGGGACCTTCGACCCGGGCCGCAGACCACCCCGTGCGGCACCATGGCCACTACGGCACTTGATCCAAGGCCGCGGCCCAGCCGCCCGCCGAGCACTCACGAGGTGCGCGGGGCGGCCGGTCCCCGACGGGGGCGTCAGCGCTGCTTCCCGTGGTTCTGGGAGAAGGCCGTCCGGTACTGCTCGCAGCTGGAGTTCCAGCGCAGGGAGCCCTTGAGCGTCCCGTAGCCCGAGCGCGTCACCGACCACTCCACCGTGTACTCACCGGTGTCGCAGGCGATCCGCCTGTCGCCCGCGACCTTCTCGCGTCCCGTCGCCGGCTTCCCCGCCAGCTCCCTGCGCACTTCCGCCACCGTGGACCGGTCCGCGCGGCGCAGTACGGCGTGGACGACGATCGGGTGCTCGCCCTCCTTGACCGTCACCGCCTTCTTCACCACGGTCGAGTCCGACACCGACCAGGCGAACTCGTACGAGGGCTGCCACGCGAGCGTCGAGGGGTCGCCGGCCTTCCGCTCGTAGTCCGGCGCGGCCGCGGGGCCGGGGCGGGTGACCGTCTTGTACTGGACCCCCGGGTGGAAGCGGAACTGCCCCTCCACCTTGTGCCTTTCGTCCTTGGTCCACATCGACTTCATGCTCTTCTCGCCGCCCGCCGGGTCCTGGAGGTAGGCGCCCTCCGCGGCGGTGGCCTGCTGGACGAGGACGGGGGCGAGAGCCGCGGCGGCCGTGGCGAGGGCGAGAGCGGCGGTGCGGGTGCGCTTCATGCCGGGACCAACAGCGCCCCGGCGCGGGCCGGAACGACGCGGCGGGGCCTTTCACCCGTAAGGGAGCTGCCGATCACCGGAATATCCGGTGATCCACTTCGGTTCCGAGCCTGCGGAACGACGATCCGATCCGAGGGGGACGCAATGGGCGGGAACGGTGTGAACGGCACGGTGGCGGCCGGGTGGGAGCGGGTACGGGAGGAGTTCGAGGCGTTCGCGGCGGCGGAACCGCATCCGCCCGAGGCCCAGCTCGCCGTCCACCACCGGGGCCGGCGCGTCGTCGACCTGTGGGCCGGCGAGGACACCGACGCGGACACGCTGAGCGGGGTCTTCTCGATCACCAAGGGTGCCGCGCACCTGGTGGTGGCGCTGCTCGTGCAGGACGGCACGCTGGAGTTGGACCGGCCGGTGTCGTCGTACTGGCCGGAGTTCACCGGGCACGGCAAGGAGCGGCTGACGCTGCGGCAGCTGATCAGCCACCAGGCGGGGCTGATCGGTGTGGACGGCGGCTTCGACTACGACGAGATCGCGGACGACGCGCTGATCGCCGCCCGGCTGGCCGGGCAGAAGCCGTACTGGGAGCCGGGGACGGCGTACGGCTACCACGCCTTCGTGATCGGCGCCCTGACCGGCGAGGTGGTGCGGCGCGCGACGGGCAGGTCGATCCAGGAGGTGTACGAGGAACGCGTGCGCGCCCCGTACGGGCTGGACCTCTACATGGGGCTCCCGGCCTCGGAGGAGGGCCGCTGGAAGCCGGTCCTGGAGATGATCCCGACGCCCGAGCAGGCCGCGGCGCAGGCGGCGGCCGGGCCGGTGCCGGAGCTGCTGGCGGTGGCCTTCAACTGGCACCGGGAGCCGCCGATGGACCTGGTGACCCACGCCAACCACCCCCGGACGCGGGAGCTCGGCCCGGCCTCGGCGGGCGGCATCGGTTCGGCGCGCGGCGTCGCGGGGCTGTACGCCGCGGCGATCAGCCAGGTGGGGGCCCGGGCCGCGCTGCTGAAGCCGGAGACGGCGGCGGAGTTCGCAACGCTGCAGATGGCGGGCCAGGAGGTGCTGACCGGTGAGACCGACCACTTCGGGCTGGGCTTCGAACAGCAGCACGCGGTGGGGCCGCAGGCGTTCGGGCACTGTGGCGCGGCGGGCGGGCAGGGCTTCGCCGACCCGGTGACGGGGATCGCGTACGGGTACACGCGCCGCCGCTTCGGCTTCCCGGGCGGGATCGCCCCGGAGAACGAGCGCCTGACAGCGGCGGTGCTGGAAGTGGCGCGGGGGCTCTGAATCAGGCCTGGCCGGTTTCGAAGCGGCTGATGCGGCCGCCGCCGGGGGCGATGGTGAAGCGCCAGGCGGTGCGCATCTCGCCCCAGGTGTCGTTGCGGTAGTTGACGACGAGGGTGCGGCCCCCGTCGGACTCGGACTGGACGTCCATGTGGCCGCTGGAGTCGAAGATCTCTCGGTCGATCCACTCGTGGAGGTCGCGGTCGGATCCGTCGTCGGACATGGTCGCGTCGGCGGTCAGGAGCTTCAGGAAGGCGTCCTTGTCGTGCGCGTTGACGGCGGCGACGAGGGCGCCGACCACGGGGTCGGACAGTTTGGCGGGGGCGATGGCCACAGGACCTCCTGGTCGGGCGTACGTGCGTCCGTGCCGGACCAGGTAACAACGCGGTCGGGTCGGCGTCGTCGACCCTCACCCGTTCGCACGGTGGACGGCGTGTCAGGAGCGGGTGGCCTCGGGAGCGGGGGGCGGGGCCTCGGGAGCGGGGGCGGGGCCTCAGGAGCGGGGGCGGGGCCTCAGGAGCGGGTGGCCGGGCGGCTCAGGAGCGGCTGGGCGGGCGGCGACTCACGGGGTGTCGGGGGCGGTGCGGACCGGGAAGCCGGTCGGCCGGCCCTGTTCCCGGAGCCAGGCCAGCACCTGGTCGAGGGCCTCGACGGTCTGGGCGCGGTTGCCGCCGCCGTCGTGGAAGAGGACCGTCGGGCCGTTGCCCATCTCGCGCTTGACGGCGTCGACGATGGCGGCCGTGCCCGGCTTCTCGAAGTCCTTGGTGTCGACGTTCCAGCCGAGCGGACGCATCCCGTTCGCGGCGGCGATGCGCCGGCTGTCGGGGGTGAAGGCGCCGCCGGGGGCCCGGTAGTACTCGACCTTCGCGCCGTTGCCGGCGGCCTCCTCTATGAGCTTCTTGGCGTCGAGTATCTGCCGTTCCTGGTAGTCGACGGGCTTCTTGTCCATGGCCGTGTCGTGGTCCATGGTGTGGTCGCAGAGCCGGTGGCCGGCCGCGACCACCTTCTTGACGAGGTCGGGGTGGGCCTTGGCGCGGGGGCCGACCATGCAGAAGGTCGCCTTGGCGTCGTGCTCGCGCAGTACGGCGAGCACCTCGGGGGTCCAGCGCGGGTCGGGGCCGTCGTCGATGGTGATGTTGACGGCGTTCCCGCCGCTCTCCGAGGCGTGGCCGATGCCCTCGGGTATCCCCTGCGGCTGCTGCCCCGGCCCACCCGCCCGGCCGTGGCCGGAGTTGTCCGTTCCGTTCGGTTGGGACACGTTCTGACGGGAGGCGGCACCGGCCCCGCCCGGTTCCACGAGGGTCGCCACTGCCCAGGCCGTCGCCGCCACGGCGACGGCCGACGCGACGATGGCCGCACCGGCCCGGACGCCGTTCTTGTTCGTGTGCGTCGTGAATCCCATGAACCCTCCCCATCCGCTGTGCGAGCGTTCCGTGGATCAGGACGTTCGCCACCTCGGAGGAGTTCCAGTCAAATCACCTGTAAGTTCCCCGTAATTGGACTGACAGGACCGATGGGGCTGATAGGGCTGATGGGATGTCGGTCCTCGATCGTCCGGAGCTCCTTCCCGGCGGGCCGCGGTAAAACGGGCCGGCCCCGGTGGACGCGTTCGTCCGCCGGGGCCGGGATCGTTCAATGTGCGGGGTCAGTGCGCGACGGACTCCTGTGCCGCGGAAGCGGACTTGCCGTCGGCCGGGGCCGCGGCGGGAGCCGGGCCGGCGCCGCGCAGCGGGACCTCCTTGACGAACCAGGCCGCCAGGAAGCCCAGTACGGCGACGCCCGCGCCGAGCAGGAACGCGGAGTGCGTGCCGACGGCCACCGCATGCTGGTACGCCTCGCGCACGGCCTCGGGCAGCTTGGCCAGGCTCGCCGCGTCCAACTGGGCAGAACCTGCGGCTCCGGCGGCCTCCGGGCCGAGGCGCTCGGACATGGTGTCCGTGACCCGGGAGGTGAAGAGGGAGCCCATCAGCGCCACGCCGAAGGAGCCGCCGAGCGTACGGAAGAGGGTCGCCGACGACGACGCGACGCCCATGTCCTTCATGTCGACGCTGTTCTGCGCGACCAGCATGGTGATCTGCATCAGGAAGCCGAGCCCGGCACCGAGAACGGCCATGTAGACGCCGGACACGAGGCGGGAGGTCCCCGTGTCCATGGTCGCGAGCAGGAACATCCCGACGACCATGAGCGCACCGCCGACGATCGGGAAGATCTTGTACTTGCCGCTGTTGGTGGTGACGCGTCCGGCGATCAGCGAGACGAGCATCATCGAGAGCAGCATGGGCAGGAGCAGCAGGCCCGAGTTGGTGGCCGAGGCGCCCTGCACCGACTGCTGGAACAGCGGAAGGTAGAGCACGCCGCCGAACATGGCGAAGCCGACCAGGAAGCCGATCAGAGACATGAGGGTGAAGTTGCGGCTGCGGAAGATGTGCAGCGGCATGACGGGCTCGGCCGCCTTGGTCTCCACGTAGAGGAAGGCGGCGGTGGTCAGCACGCCGACGGCGACGAGGCCGAGGATCTGGGCGGAGCCCCAGGCGTACTCGTTGCCGCCCCACGTGGTGACGAGCACGGTGGAGGTGATGGCGACGGTGAGCAGGGCCGCACCGAGGTAGTCGATCTTCGGGCGCTGCCGCTCGGCGTGCTTGGGCAGGTGCAGGACGGCGGTCACCATGGCCAGGGCCACCGCACCGAGGGGCAGGTTGATGTAGAAGGACCAGCGCCACCCCATGTGGTCGGTGATGGTGCCGCCGACGAGCGGGCCGCCGATCATGGCGAGGGCCATCACGCCGGCCATCATGCCCTGGTACTTGCCGCGCTCGCGGGGCGGGATCAGGTCGCCGATGATCGCCATGACGCCGACCATCAGACCGCCGGCGCCGAGGCCCTGGATCGCGCGGAAGCCGATGAGCTGGCCCATGTCCTGGGCCATGCCGCTGAGCGCGGAGCCGATCAGGAAGATGACGATCGAGGTGAGGAAGGAGCCCTTCCGGCCGTACATGTCGCCGATCTTGCCCCAGATGGGGGTGGAGGCGGCCGTGGCCAGGGTGTACGCGGTCACCACCCAGGACAGGTGCTCCAGGCCGCCGAGTTCGCCGACGATGGTGGGCATCGCCGTACCGATGATCATGTTGTCGAGCATCGCCAGCAACATTGCGATCATGAGGGCCATGAGGACGACCCGCACGCTGCGTGGCTTCACCTCCGGCGAGGTCTCCGCGGGCTTGCTTGTCTCCACCATTTCCTGTCCACTCCCCTGGGCACTACCTGCCGGATCGGCACTTACTTGCCGACCGGCTAGTTGATTACACTGGGGACCGTAGACCCGTAACTTGCCGGGCGTCAAGTAAGTAATACGAGGAGAGTCATGTCCAGCAGCAGTCCGCAGCGCCGTCGTGGCGACACGCGCCAGCGCATCCAGGACATCGCGCTGGAGCTCTTCGTCGAGCAGGGGTACGAGAAGACGTCGCTGCGCGAGATCGCGGAGCGGCTGGAGGTCACGAAGGCGGCGCTGTACTACCACTTCAAGACCAAGGAAGACATCATCATCAGCCTCTTCGAGGACGTCACACGTCCCATCGACGAGCTGATCAAGTGGGCGGAGCAGCAGCCGCGCACCCTGGAGACCAAGCGCGAGGTGCTGCGCCGCTACAGCGAGGCGATGGCGGCCGGCGCGGCGCTGTACCGCTTCATGCAGGAGAACCAGGCGACGACGCGCGAGCTGAGCATCGGCGAGACGGTGAAGAAGCGCCTGTACCACCTGGTGGAGCTGCTGCGCACGGAGGACGGCCCGCTGACGGACCAGGTGCGCTGCGTCAGCGCCCTGTTCACGCTGCACGCCGGGATGATGTTCCTCCAGCACGTCGAGGGCGACCCGGAGGAAACCCGCCTGGCCGCCCTGGAGGTCGCCACGGACCTCATCACGCAGGCCCACCACGAGAAGCCGTGATGCACCGGTCCCACCCGCGGAGCGGTGCCCGCCCTTGATCAACGTGGAGGCGAACGCCGGGCGCAGACGGAGCCAGGTCAGGACCGGCTACGGCAAGGCGAAAGCCGACTCCGCCCGCGAGCCGCTCGGCACCCTGTTCACCAGCCGACCGGCCCCGGAGCCGGTTCGCGCCCACCGCGCACCTCAGTTCGGTGCACGGTCCGGCTGACGGGACGCCCGGTCGGCGGCGGCACCAATGGGCTCGGCCGCGGCGATCTCGTCCAACGGGACCAGTCCTGCGCCCTTGATCGCCTCTTCCCTCTACATGAGGCGGCCAGGCGGCAGATTTCCGGACCCGGTCCCGGCCGAACGCCTCGTCTTGGCGCTCGCCCCGCACCATGCGGCGCCGCATGAGGGGAACTCGGCTCGCGCCGACGGCGTGGGACGAGATGCAGCCTTCGGCATCCAGAGCGTCGAGCACGTCTCGTCGAGCGCGTGGAAGGGCCGGGTACCGAGGGGCCCTGCAGGGTTCCCGGCCGGAAGGACACCCCGGTCACGTCGAGGCCGCCGGCGTCGTCCCGCACGTACTCCCCGCCCCGCTTGTGGAACAGGACCAGCGGTTCGGTTCGTAGAGGTCCGGCAGGTCAGGCAGCGCGGAGGGCGTCTGCTCGCGCATTTCCGCCAGGGCGGCCCGCCTCAGGTACTCGCGCATGAACATGCGCCGGTACATGACGCGCGCGAGCACCTCGCCCCTGTCACCGGCCCACTCCACCGCATGGAGCCGGTTCAACAGCCAGACAGTTCCTGCAAGGTATCGAGCGAATTCGCGTCACGGATCTCCGCATCGGGCTCCGACAGTGCCGCCGTTCTGAGAGCGTCCAGTGCAGCCGATCCGGCTCGACGCGCCTCGGTGAACGCCAGCAGCAGGGGTACACCGGCGGCGAAGGCGATCTCTCCGGCCGCGGTGCGCGGCTCGTATCCCGCAGAACTGCCGTCCTTGCCCGCCCAGAGCCAGCCCACGGTGCCACCGCTCCGGTGAACCTCGATGTACTTGACCGGACCTTCGGTGAACGCCTCGTAGGACTGCTCCTGATAGCCCTTCGGCAGGAGGTGCAGCATGCGCTGCCATCTGGCCGGTACGGCGAAGGTGCTCCAGGGGTCTGGGTAGTCGGTGCCCTCTTCCGAGAGGTCCTCGAAGCCGGAAGCTGTGGGCCTGCCGTAGTAGGTGGGATCCCCGGGATCGACTTCGGCTCCCAGCAGGTCGGAAATCGCACTCAACAGGGATTTCAGACGTGGTGCGTTGGCCGCGGCGACCTCGGGCTGGGGGCGTTGCCTCAGGTCCAGGGTCATCCAGGCGTCGGAGTACGCCGCAAGCGACACGATGGTGTGCCCGCCGGGCCAGAGGAGCAGCCGCAACGCGAAGAGACGCTCAGAGCGATGCGCCCCGCCGTCGGAGTCCAGCCATTCGCCAGGCAGCACGCTCCACATGTGCAGGGTCGCGTCTTGGTCGAACCGAGCCCGGCTCTCCTCCACCGCGCCGTCGAGGCGCCCGTTTCCCTCCCACTCGTACCGCCTGTCCCGCGGCGCCTCCAGCGTGACGACCTTGACGCCCCCGTGTCCCCAGCCATCGACGAGACCGAGGTCGGCACCGAGAGAGTGGACTCGGTCGAAGAGATGGAGCGCCTGGCGCGCACCCTGCTGTCCGGAGACGGCGATCGTCGTCTCCCAGAACCATTCGCCTACAGGGTCCGTGGTGATCACAGCATGTCCTTCAGATCGGTCTTTGAGCCCGGGGGAACGACCAGCGTCCCGTCATCGAGCCGGATGACGAAGGTCACGTCCTTGCCGGCCTCAAACCGGCCGCGGCCGTTCTGGTGGATCTCCATCAGCCTGCCCTGTCGTATCCCGCACCTGTTATGCGGTGGACTCCTCCCACCCCGGACGACTGGAACGTCATCCGGTGCAGGCTCACCGAGTACGGGTGCCGCCACCGGGCTCACGGGACACCCCTGGGCCCGGCCCCGCCGCCGCGGTGCTCTCCCGTCGCGATGCCCATCGCTCCCGCGGCGCCTCATGGCGTCGGCCCAGGAAGAGCCGCAGTGCGAACGAACGGACGGTCACGAGCGGCGAGTGGGGCCCGTCGAGGCGATGAAGGCGAGGAGGTTCTCGGCGTAGCGGTGCGGGCCGGTGAGGTGGGGGACGTGGCCCTCGCCGTCCAGGGTGCGCGCCTGCGCTCCGGGGATCACCTGCGCGAGCCGGTCGACGATCGCGCCGAACCAGGGCGGGCTGTCGGTGCCCTTGCTCAGCATCGCCGGACCGGTGTAGCAGGCCAGGCGGGCGAGGTCGACGGTGTTCCAGTCCGGGTCGTCCTGTTCGTCGGCGGCGGTGGGGGCGTTGGTGACGAACGTCCGGCGGGCCGGGTCCGGCATCCCGTCCCACGCGCCCGGCCCGAACACGACGTCCTCGACGAACCGGCGTGCGCCCGCCTCGGGTTCGCCCGCGCGGACCTCCGCCATGACGGCGTCGATGGGCGCCTGCGCCTCCCGCACCAGCCGGTCGAGCTCCGGATCGCCGGCCACGACGGCGGTGAGGGGCGGCTCGTGGACGGCGAGGCTGCGCAGCAGTTCGGGGCGCCGGGCGGCGAGGCCGAGGGCGACCGACCCGCCGAAGGAGCTCGCGGCCACGTGGACCGGGGTGCCGATCATCTCGATGAGCGCGGCCAGGTCGTCCTCGTCCTGGAACCGGGTGCCCTGGCCCGGCGGGCGTTCGCTCAGGCTGTGGCCGCGGCGGTCGTAGACGAGCACGCGGTGGGTGCGGGTGAGCTGCGGCAGGACGGCGTGCCAGCTGTGGTGGTCGGTCCAGGAACCGTGGACCAGCACGAGCGGCTCGCCGTCGCCCTCGATCTCGTAAAAGATCTCGACGCCGTTCACCCGAGTCCGCGCCATGCCTGGTCCCCCTGCCCGATGCCCTGCCGCCCGGCGTCGTGCCGGGCCTCCCCCGTGGAGCGTTGATCATCTTGGCAGACGCGCACACCCGGCGGGTCGGACTTCGGTCAAGAGCCGTGGCCGCGAGGCAAGGAGCCCACGGTCAGCCGATGCGGCGGTCCTCGGCGGTGATCGGGACGTCGTTGATGCTGGCTTCGCGGCGGCGCATCAGGCCGTCGTCGTCGAACTCCCACTGCTCGTTGCCGTGGCTGCGCCACCACTGGCCCGAGGCGTCGTGCCACTCGTACTCGAAGCGGACGGAGATGCGGTTGCCGGTGTGGGCCCAGAGCTCCTTGCGCAGCCGGTAGTCGAGCTCGCGCTCCCACTTGTCGGCGAGGAAGGCGCGGATCTCGTCGCGGCCGGTCAGGAAGCGGTCGCGGTTCCGCCAGACGGAGTCCTCGGTGTAGGCGAGGGCGACGCGCTCGGGGTCGCGGCTGTTCCAGGCGTCCTCGGCAGCCTGGACCTTGGCGCGGGCGGTTTCGTCGGTGAAGGGAGGCAGGGGCAGACGGGTCATGGCGCATCCTTCCGGGCAGAGGAGCAGAGAACGATCGTTCTCGCAGTCGCCGCCAGCCTAGGAGAACGACCGTTCTCGCCGCAAGCGAAATCCGGCTACCCTGCCTCCATGGACGACGAAGAGGCACGCACCCGACTTCTGGACGCGGCGGAGGAGCTGTTCTACCGCCACGGCATCCAGGCGGTGGGCATGGACCGCATCCGCACCGCGTCCGGAGTGCCCCTCAAGCGCCTGTACCGGCTCTACCCGGCGAAGGAATCCCTGGTCACGGCCTACCTGGAACGCCGCGACCGGCGCTGGACGACGAGCCTGCGCGAGTCGGTGGCGGCGTCCGCGCAGCCGCCGGTCCTGGCCGTCTTCGACTGGCTGGCGCGATGGTTCTCGGAGCCGGACTTCCGGGGCTGCGCGTTCCTCAACGCGTACGGGGAACTGGGCGCGGCCGCGCCGGAGGTCGTCCGCGTCCACAAGGCCGAACTGCGCTCGCTCCTTGCCGAATGGGCCCCGGGCGCGGCCCCGCCGGCGCTGGCCGACCAGCTCCTGGTCCTGGTCGAGGGTGCCACGGCGGTGGCCGCCCTGAGCCCCGGCCCGGAACCGGCCCGCCGGGCGCGCGAGGTGGCGGAGATCCTCCTGGCGAAGTGACGCAGGTCACTGCTCGGCGCTTCGATGGGCTGTCACATCCGTCCGGTGCGATCCGTCAGAGCTGTGCAACCGTCTACACGGCAGGGAGAATCACCATGGACGCCCGACTCAACTTCTACGGCAGCCCCGTCGCCACCAAGTTCGCCAGGTACATCAACTCCGCGGGCAAGGCCGTCTCGGACTCGACCCTTCCTGCGGCCACCCAGGAGCTGGTGAAGATCCGGGCCAGCCAGATCAACGGCTGCGGCTTCTGCACCGACATGCACACCAAGGACGCCGCGCACGCCGGGGAGACCGCGCAGCGCCTCCACCTGGTGGCGGCCTGGCGCGAGGCGAAGGTGTTCACCGACGCCGAGCGGGCGGCCCTGGAGCTGACCGAACAGGGCACGCGCATCGCCGACGCGGCCGGCGGGGTCACGGACGCGGCGTGGGCGGACGCCGCGAAGCACTACGACGAGGATCAGTTGGCCGCGCTGGTGTCCCTCATCGCCCTGATCAACGCCTACAACCGGATGAACGTGATCATCCAGCAGCCGGCCGGGGACTACCGGCCGGGGCAGTTCGGCTGACGGTACGGAACACGGACCTGGGTACGCGTACTCAGGACGGCAGCCCGCGGGCTCCCGACCATGGACGGATGAACGCTCGTACGCTCGTCCGCCTGACCTTCGCGAACCCCGCTTCAGGGATCTACCTGGGCCTCGTCGGCGTCGCCGTGGCCATCGCGACGGCCGTCACGCTGTTCGCCCCGGATCCCGGCTTCGTGTGGGTGGTGCCCGCCCTGTTCGCGTTCCCGCTGTTCCTCGTCGTGGCGCTCGCCCAGGGGGCGGTCCACGGGGAGGGGCAGCCCGCGACGTGGCTCTTCCTGACTGAGCTGGTGGTGTGCGTACTGGTCCAGTCGCTCGTCCTCGGCACGATGGTCGAAGCCTCCCGCGGCCGCCTCCGCCTCCGGCGGCGGCCGCGTCCGCGGTTGCGGTTGCGGTTGCGGACGGGCGACTAGCCGGCGGCGCCGCGCGGGAAGGTGATCTCCACCCGGCGGTTCTTCTTGCGGCCTTCCTCGGTACCGTTGTCGGCGATCGGGTAGTCCTCGCTGTACCCGCGGACGTCGAAGACGACGCTCGGGTTCGTCACGGTCTTGGCCAGCTCGTTGTGCACGGCATCGGCCCGCTGCTTGGACAGCTCCTTGCCGTGCTCGTAACTGCCCTGGTCGTCGGTGAAACCGAAGACCCGGATGCGGGTCGCCTTGGACTGGTTGATCTCGTTGCCGATGGCCTGGATGCGGGCGGCGGCCTGCGCGTTGAAGACGGCGCTGTCCTCGGGGAACAGCACCTCGGACTGCAGCGCCATCATGACGGTCTCGTTCGTCTCCTGCCGCCGCTGCTCCCCGCCGAGGTCTTCGACGACCTCGGCGATGTCCAGCACCTTGACAGGTGCGAGGGTTCCGCCCTGCGGGATCTTCAGCCCGGGGGCGTTGGAGTCGATCGCCACGGGCGCGGAGGCCGAAGGCTCCGTGCCGGGGGGTACGGACGGCTTCACGTCATCGGCGTGGGCGGCGGTGGCCCCGATGAGGTGTCCTCCTGCGATCACAAGACCGACAGCGGCCGTAGCAGCGACGGTGCGGCGGTGGGTTGTCATGGGGTCACCCCGAGATTTTGACTGTGGCCGTGGCAAAGGTGGGCAGGCTGAACTCCACCTCTGTGGTCGAGGTCGGCGGGGCAGGGAACTGCGCGAAAAACGGCACCACTTGGCCCGGGTCGACGCTCGAGATCCCCGTGGTGCACAGGCAACGCGCTTCGGTGTCCCGAAGTACGTAGTAGCGCTTCTTGCCCGCCTTGTCGACAAGCGTGGCCCCCGCCACGGACTCCCCGCTGCCCTTCAGCTCGATTCCCCGCCATGCCGAAGTACCAGTGAAGGACTGGCTGCCGGTGTTCTTGATTTGTCCATTGATCGTCAGGAAGCCGCCAGGATCGCGCTGCAAGGAATGGATTACCAGCGTCATGCCACTCGCTCCGTTCACGGTGGCGATCACAGCGGTCGGTTCGGAACCCTGGCTCGCACTCGGCGCTGGGTTCTGCGCTCCCGATCCTTGAGACTGGGGCGCCGAGGGCTTCCGCTCTCCCTTCGGCTTGTTGTCTTCGCCGTTGCCGCCACATCCGGCCAGCGTGAGGACCATGGCCGCCGCCCCTGCAACAGCCACTCCCCCGCGGACATTCACCATGCGCCGCATGCTCATCTATGAACGCTTCCTTGTCTCTCGGTCCCTGTCAGCCGACGAGTCGCACGCTGAACAGTCTTCTGGTCAATCCGCTGAGCGAGCCCGGCTTGAGCGGGTCGAGTTTGATCAAATCTCCGCCGCAATCGAGGTTCACCGTTGACGAAGTCGGCGTCGGCGTCGCCGGGGGCGTCGAGCCGCCCCCGCCTGTCGTGGTGGGAGTGGGGATGGGGGTGGGCGCTGGAGCGGGTGCCGCGCCCAGGTGACACCTCGGCTTGATCAGGGCCGTGGCTGTGGCGGTTCCGTGCATGCTCTCGGTCCCTGGAATCACCGATTGACCAACTGCTTTCTTTGTCTCCACCGTGACGGAGAATCTGGGGAGAGCGGGATCACACGATGTAACTGTCGCGTCGTTCTGCACAGCGAAGGCCGTGGCCTCGCCGCATGCTGCACCGACCTCGAAGGCCTTCCCTTCGAGGATCCTTTCCCAGTCCGCAGGCGCTAGAGCGGCCAGGTCCAGATCCAGCAGCACGTCGTCTCTGGCCGCTCGCCCGGCCGCCAGAGCTGCGGCGTCCGCGGCACCCTGGGCGTCGCTCCGAGTCACAGAAGCCTGGCCGACGACGAAGAACGCAAGCGCGGCAAAGAGCAGGCCCGCCACCACGATGACGTAGATGGGGAAGGCCTGCCCTCGGTCAGCCGTTCGCTGCCCAAGCGACGCCATCAGCCGGCTTTGATGTCCTTCACTGCCTGCTTGATCCTGGTGGTGATCTCCGTCCCGACACCGGAGCCGACGATCGCTCCGACGATCACGATCACCACCAGGATGATGCCGAGGTATTCGAAGGCCGTCTGGCCGCGGTCGAGGGTCGCGTGGCGCTGGCGAAGCCTTGTCACGGCCGTGTCCGCCCATCCGTTCACCCTGATCCGCGCCTCCACGGCGGCCTTCAGCAGCGTGTTCTGTGACATGGGGGTTCCCTCCCGGGCCGGTACCGGTGTCGATCTGCGGACGGTACGGCGAGTCACCAGTCGTAACCAAGGGTCCCGGGACCCAATTACGGACCCACTGCGCACTCTGTCTACCCATGACCGGTCACTCCTGGACGGGCGGTTCCCAGCCAGCGGGCTATCGCCTCGCTGCGCGTGGCGCTCCGGAGCTTGGCGAAGATGCGGTTGATGTGGTTCTTGACCGTCTTCTCGCTGATGAAGCAGGCGGCGGCGATCTGCTGATTGCTCATCCCGGACGCGATCAGATCCATGATCTCCACCTCCCGGGAACTCAGCCCGAAGACAACAGAGTTGTGCATCCGCTCGGACGACTGTGCCACATCGCGTTGCGGATGCGAAGAGGCCCTGAGTTCCGCCAGCAGGGCACTAGCAGCCGTCGGGGTGAAGTGGGGGCGGCCCAGGGGTGCGTCGTGAACGGCCCTGACCAGCTCGTCGGCCGTGAACTCCCCGTGCACGAGGTAGCCGTCGGCGCCCAGCAGCAGGGCCTCGCGGACGATTTCGGCTTCCCTGCTGTACGTCAGCATCAGTACGGGCGCCAACTGCACCAAGTGCGGCAGCGCCGAGATCCCGTCCACCCCCGGCATCCGGACGTCCAACAGGACCACGTCCGGAGCGTGCCGGCGGGTCAGACTCAGGGCCTCGCGGCCGTCCGCGGCCTGCGCGGTCACATCGACGTCCCCGGCCGCGCCCAGGATGGCCGCGAGGCCCGCCCTGATGACCGGGTTCCCGTCGGCGATGAGCACGCTCAGCCGCGCCATCGTTCAGCCACCCCCGAACAGCGCGCCGAAGTCGACGTTCGCGCCGTAGACGAAGCCGCACACCAGCAGGATGAGCGTGCCCGGCAGCATGAACATCGTCACGGCGAAGGTGGCCTTCGGGACGGCCCGGGCCGCCCGCCGGCGGGCGTTCTGGGCGTCCGTACGGCGCATGTCCTCGGCGATCGCGATCAGTGTGTCGACGATCGGGGAACCGAGTTCCTCGCCCTGCTGCAGGGCTGTCACGAACTGCGCGACCTGTTCGCTGTCGTTGCGACGCCGCAGCTCGTCGAAGGCCTGACGGCGGCTGACGCCCATGTCCATCTGCTGGAGGGTGATGCGGATCTCGTCCGCCCACGGCCCCTCGTACTTGCCGGCCACCCGGTCCAGCGCCTGCCGGAAGCCCAGCCCCGCGCTCACCACCACGGCGAGGACGTCCAGGAAGTCCGGCAGCGTCCGCTCGATGTGGTCGCGGCGGACCCGGATGGCCGACCACAGGCCGACCTCCATCCAGAACAGACCGAACGCCACCATCAGCAGGGCCGCGACCAACTGGCCGTTGACCAGCATGGAGAAGGCACCCGCGGCGCCCAGTACCCCGTACACCGCGCGCCGCGCCGCGTACCGGTCGATCGTCAGGCCGGCCGGGTTGCCCGCCATGTCGATCTGCCGGCGCTTGCCGGCCACCCGGGTCGCGCCCATCGCGCGCAGGACCAGCGGCGCCCAGCGGATGCCGATGCGGTCGACCAGCGATCCGACCGCCGTCGTACGGGTCGCTCCGACCTCCAGGGCCAGGGCGAGGTCGGTGGGGAGCTTCACGTCCGCCCGGTAGAGGCGGACGCCGTGGAACGCGCCGAACACCGAGAGGCCCACGGCGAGAGCGAGGAGAAGTGCGGTCATCGTCCCGTCCGCCCCCTCACACGTCGATCTTCGACAGGCGCCGGATGAGGATGAAGCCCAGCGCGAAGAGGCCGAGCGCGACGAGGACGGCCGTCTGTCCGAAGAACGCGCCCGTCATCCGGTCCAGCGCGCCCGGCATCATCATGTCGACGAGGAGCAGCGAGCCGAGCCCGATGGCCGGGACCAGGTAGGCCGTCACCGTGACCTGGGACAGCTGGGTGCGGATCTCGCGACGTGTCTCCTTGCGCTGCTCCAGCGTCACCGTCAGGTTGCGCAGGCTGTCCACGATCGCGCCACCGGCCCGCGCCGACAGGACGAGGGTCGAGACGAGGACGACGAGCTCGCGCGACGGAAGGCGCTCGGTGAGCTCACCGAGCGACTCCTCGATGGAGTGGCCGACGGCGAGGCGGTCGGCGACCCGGGCGAGTTCCTCGCCGGCCGGCGCCTCCAGCTCCTCCGCCGCGATGCCGATGGCGGTACGCAGGGCCAGCCCGGCCTGGGTGGCGTTGGCGAGGATGCGGGCCAGGTCGGGGAGCTGGTTGATGAAGCGCTCCGTACGCCGTGTCCGCTGCCAGTTCAGGAACGCGTTCGCCGCCCAGATGCCGATGAGGCCGGCGACCGGTCCGAAGAACGGCGCGAGGAGGGACGAGGCGATGAGCCAGACGCCCGCGATGGAGGCGAGCATGTAGACGAAGAACTCGCCGGGCGTGAGGTCCAGGCCGGTGGTCGTCAGCTTCTGCTCGATGCGCCGGCCGAACTTCGTCTTCCGCAGCCGGCGGTCGATCTTCCGGAAGCGGCGTACCCGGCCGAGCGGCTCGGGGACGCCGCTCGCCGAGAGCCGTTCGACGAGGGCGGCGTGCTGGGCGCGGCCGGCCGCGTACGCCTGGAGGCCGACGACCGCGAGTGCACAGGCAAGCAGCGTGATGCCGAGGGTGAGGAGGATCAGTGGGTTCACAGGGCGGTCCGTGTGATGTGCGGGGTGGTGAGGGGGTCGTCGGGCAGCGCGACGCCGAAGGCCTGCGGGATGGGCTGGTTGTTCATGTAGAGGCGTTCGGCGATGCGGCGGGGCAGCGGGTAGTACTGGAAGTAGCCCTGGACGCGGCCGTCCGGCCCCATGGGCTGGGCGACGAACCGGCAGACCGTGGTGATCCGGAAGGGTTCGCGGCCGTGTGATTCGAGGATGGAGATCTCCGTGATGCGGCGCGAGCCGTCGCCGAAGCGCGACAGCTGGACGATGACGTTGACTGCGCTGTTGATCTGGTCCTGGAGGGCTTCGAAGGGGATTTCGACCTCCGACATGGAGGCCAGGGTCTGCAGGCGCGTCAGGGCGTCGGAGGAGCTGTTGGCGTGGACGGTGGCCAGGGAGCCGTCGTGGCCGGTGGACATGGCCTGGAGCATGTCCAGGGTCTCGCCGCCGCGGACCTCGCCGACGATGATGCGGTCGGGGCGCATGCGCAGGGAGTTGCGTACGAGGTCGCGGATGGTGATCTGGCCCTTGCCCTCCACGTTCGCCGGCCGCGATTCCAGGCGGATGACGTGCGCCTGCTGCAGCTGCAGTTCGGCGGAGTCCTCGATGGTGATGATGCGCTCGCCCTCTGGGATCAGGCCGGAGAGGGCGTTGAGCAGGGTGGTCTTGCCGGTGCCGGTGGCGCCGGAGACGATCACGTTCATCTTCGCCTGGACCAGCCCGGACAGCAGCAGGAGCATCTGCTCGTCGAGGGAGCCGAGGGCGATCATCTCGTGCAGGGTGAAGGCTCGCGGGAAGCGGCGGATGGTGAGGGTGGCGCCGGTCAGGGAGAGCGGCGGGATGATGACGTTGACGCGCTCGCCGCTCGGCAGGCGCGCGTCGACCATGGGATTGGCTTCGTCGACGCGGCGGTTGACGGTCGAGACGATGCGCTCGATGGTCTGCATGAGCTGTTCGTGCGAGGCGAAGCGGAGGGGGAGCTGCTCGACGCGGCCGGACCGCTCGACGAAGATCTGGTCGGGTCCGTTGACCATGATCTCGGAGATGGAGGCGTCTTCGAGGAGCGGTTCGAGCACGCCGAGTCCGAGGGCCTCGTCGACGACGCGGCGGATGAGCTGCGCGCGTTCGACGGTGGACAGGACGGGACCCTCGCGGCTGATGATGTGCCCGAGTACGCGTTCCAGGCGCGCCCGGCGCTCGGCGGGTGCGAGCGCGGACATCTCGGCGAGGTCGATCTCCTCCAGCAGCTTGGCGCGGTAGGAGGAGACCAGCCGGCCGTCCTCGCGGGGGCTGTGGCGGTCGTCGGGGGTGCTGACCCGGGAACGCAGGCTCATGGTCCGGTCACCTCGGGGTCGTCGTTGGGCATGACGGCTGTCGCCCTGGCCGGATCGGGGTCCAGCCCGGGGATGATCGAATTGATGCGGATGGTCACGGTCGCGGTCACCGCGTCGCGTCCCGGGTCCACGTCGACCACCGCCGGAAGTCCCTCGCGGATGGCGGCGTGTCCGGCCGCCACGCCCCGGCCCGGGTGCTGGGCCTCCACGCGCGCCGCCGTACGGGCGGCCGTGTCCGCCTGCTCGTGGACGTACGCGACCCAGCCGAGCTGGATCGCGCACAGCGCGACGAACAGCAGGATCGGTATGAAGCCGATGTACTCCAGGGCCACTTGGCCCCGGTCGGAGCGGATGCGCCGTCTCATGTCACTCGGCCCCCTTCTCCAGCGCGGCGCCGCCGGTGCCGTCGATCTCGCCGAAGTTGAGCGCCGGGTGGAGGACGGGAATGGACAGGCGCACCCTGGCCCGGTAGATGTCGCCCGACCTGCCGCAGTCCACCTGGAGGTTCCACGCCTCCCCGATGTGCTCCCTCGCCGCCGCGTCGCAGGCCGCACCCCCGTGCACCGCCCCCGCCCGGGCCGCCTCGTCCGCCGCGTTGCCCGCCAGGGAGAAGGCGTAGCCGACCAGGACGCACTCCCATACCGCCGCCACCAGGAGCAGGATCAGCGGTACCGTGCCGGCGAACTCGATCGCCACCTGGCCCCGGTCGCCCCGGGCTCCTCTCCGGGCGGGCATCCGTCAGCCCTCCCGGCCGCGGCGCAGGCGGGAGACCGTGCCCGCGGCGCGCAGGGTGAGGGCGCCGCCCGGCGGGGCGGGAGTCGCCGGGGTGTCCGGGGCGGCGGCCAGGAGGCCGAGTTCGCCGGCCAGGGTCCACAGGGCCTGCTTGACCGTCGAGCGGTTGTCGAGGTCCTGGACGCGGCCCGCGTCGACCACCGCCTGCAGCTCCTTGAAGGCGGCCGGGACGGGGGTGCGGGTGGCACGGGTCTTGGTGATCTTCTCGATCAGGGCGGGCTGGATCTCGGTGTGCTTGCTCCAGCGGTTGACGACGACCGAGGTGTCCTCGGCCTTGCGGACCTGGAGCCGCTCCCACAGCCGGACCATGCGCTTGGCGGCCCGTACCGCGATCACGTCGGGGGTGGTGACCAGGACCGCGGTGTCCGCCATCTCCACCGCGGCGGCGTTGGCACCGGTCACCTGGGTCCCGCAGTCGACGACGACGAGTTCGTAGCGGCTGCGAAGGGCGCCGACGATGTGGCGGGCGGCCCGGTCGTCGACCTCCTCGCCGCGTTCGCCGTCGGCCGGGGCCAGCAGCAGCGCGAGTCCGGTGCGGTCCTCGTAGACCGCGTCCTGGAGGACCCGCGGCGAGATGTCCTGGATCCCGGCGAGGTCGGCGATGGAGCGCCGGAACTGCACGTCGAGGTACGAGCCCACGTCGCCGGCCTGGAGGTCCATGTCGACCAGTGCGGTACGCCGTCCCGAGGCGGCCGCGGCGAGCGCGAACTGGACGGCGGTGAAGGTGGTGCCCACACCGCCCTTGGCCCCGGTGACCGTGACCACCCGTCCGCCCGGCCCGGTGGGAGCGTCGGCGGGGCCCCTGCCCAGGTGGCGGCGGACGCCGACGGCCCACTGGGCCGCGGCATGGACGCGGGCGGCGAGTTCCTCGTAGGACAGCGGCAGGCCGACGAGGCCGCGGGCGCCGGAGTCCATCGCGGCGGAGAAGAGCGCAGGGCCGGCGTCCGAGGAGACCAGGACGACACCCACCGCCGGGAAGCGGAGGGCGACTTCCCGGATGAGCTCCAGTGCGGGCACCGGGCCGATCCGCTCGTGGACGAGGACCACCTCGGGGAGGTCGTCGAGGGAGTCGACGGCGAGCCGGGCGAGGGTGTCCAGCAGGGTGGTCGAGTCGGCGACGGCAGCAGCGGGCTCCGCCGACGGGAGCTGGCTCAGCAGGGTGGAGAAGATGCGGGCGGCGTCCGGGTCTGCGACCGCGGGGAGGATTCGGGTGGTCATCCGGGCCTCACTTGTCCCCGTCGAGGGTGTACGTACGGTCGCCCGCGGCGGGCGCGGAGTCGGTGCCGGGGGCGACCAGCGCCAGCCGCACGTGCTCCGCGAAGGACTCGGCGTACGCGACGCGCTGGGTGTCCTTGGTGCTGAGGGCGAAGGTGATGGGGACGGCCTCGGAGGGGCCCTTGCGGTCGCTGTCCTTCTCCAGGGCGGTGAGCTTGCCGACGTTCAGCACCCGGGCGTTGGCGACGATGATCACCGAACGGGAGGGTTCGGTGTCCTTGGCGCCCTTGAAGGTGGCGATGATGTTGACCTTGGCACCGGAGGTGATCTTCCCGGCCACGCCCGTCGCCGCGTCGATCATGATCGCGATCTCCTGCTCGCCGGGCTGGAGCTGCGGCCGGTCGACGAACATGTCGCTCTGGAGCAGCGAGCCCTTCTTCAGCGTGGTGAGCGCGATCTTGTCCCTGAGCGCGCCGAGGTCGGTGACGGCCGTGTCGGACAGCCACCGCTCGGGGACCCTGATCTCCTCGAACTGGCCGGCCGCCAGCGGGCTGTACGGGGCTATGTCGGCCTTGGCGCGGTAGGCGACGACCTCGGAGCCGACCTTGGAGTTGACGTCGCCGATCACCACGAGGACTCCGGCGAAGGCCCCCAGGGCGCACAGGACCGACAGGAGCAGCAGAATGACGCCGCGGCGCTGGCGTGAGTTCATAGGCCGTACTACCTCGCCGTTCTTTCTTCATTCGTACGTTCGGTCGTCGGTCAGGGTCTGGAGCGGCCGTTGCTCGCCGGCACCGCCGCGGGCGGCGGTGGGGCGGTGAGCGGCGCGGCGCAGAAGCCGCAGCGGTCGCCGATGAGTTCCAGGCCGCACCAGCGGCACCGCTCGCGGCGGACCGAGGCGACCAGTTGGTAGAGCACGGACAGGTCCGGGATGCCGGCGGCGAACTCGACGAGCTTGGGGGTGCCCCACCAGGCGGGTGAGGCGGCCGGCAGCGGGTTCTCCAGGACGCCCTGCACCTGCCAGGCGGGGGCGAGTTCGGCGGCGACCCAGTCGGAGGCGAGGTGGCCGCGCGCGAAGGTGAGGTGCGTGGCGAAGTCGGGTCCGGCGGGCAGGTCCGCGGCCCCGCCGCGGGAAGCGCCGTGCGGCCCGCCGTGCGACGTACCGCTCGGACCACCGTGCGCCCCGCCGTGGGACGTACCGTTCGGCCCGCCGCCCGACGCCGCGCGTGAGCCGGCGCGTGAGCCGTGTGACGCGCCGTGTGAGCCGTGCGACCCGCCTCGGCCGCTGCGCCCGCCGCCGGCGGACCCCAGCTTGGCCAGATACGGGGTCGGGTGGGCGAGTACGGCGAACTGCGCGCTCGGCGACCAGGACCGGGCGTGCGCCCCCAGTCCGACGGGCACGCGGACCCGGTCGAGCTTGGCGACCGAGCCGAGCAGGGCGCCCGCGTAGATGTAGTGGGACAGCAGCCGGGCCGCGGAGGCGATGACTCCGGGGCTGAAGTCACAGACGCTGAGCTGGCGCAGCTGACGGGCCAGCAGGGCCGTTGCCAGCGGCGGCAGATCGATGTCGAGCAGCGCGATCCGGTCGGTTTCCAGGATGGCCCGTACGGTGTGCAGCCGCTGGACGGTGGGCCGCGGCAGCCAGGGCGGTACGAGGGCCACGACGTGGCCGTGCCGCTCCAGCAGGGCGCTGGTTTCGGCGAGGGCGGACTCCAGGTCGTGCTGTTCGGGCGGGTGCAGCAGGGCGGCCCCGGGTGTGTGCCGGTCAGGGGCCGGCAGCACCAGGTCGGCGCTGGTGACAGCGATGGCGGTCGGCACGCGAATTCCCCCGTTCCCCCACGTTCTCCCCGTACGCCCGGACTTTCGCGCGCTCGACGGGGACGCGTCGCAGCCGTGTCGCGTGCGCGCACCACTGCACGACCGCGGACGGCCCGTCGCCCATCCCCCCTTGCCCCAGCACCATAACCGCGTCACCCCTGGCAGGTCAGGGGCTTGGTGATTCCCGTGTGTAAGGCAGCGGTCACAGGTGACGGAAAACCTGGACAACAGGGATCACACAATCAGCCATTTCAAGCCACTTCGCGAAGACTCTTGACACGGGGATTGGTCTGGACCAACTTGGCAGCGCACGCCGTGAGTCGGCCCCACCCCACACGGTCCGGCTCTCGCCTCCCCACCACACCTCCCCCCACGGAGCCCACGTGAACCGCATACGCTCCCTCTCCCTGCCGCTGGCCGTCACCGTCGCCGCCGGGGCGCTGACGGCTCTGGCCGCCGGTACCGCACAGGCCGCGGACGTCAACGTCGCCCGCAACGGCGGCTTCGAGTCGGGTCTGGCCGACTGGTCCTGCACCGGCGGGAGCGGCGCGGCCGTGTCCTCGCCCGTCTACGCCGGGGCCGGCGCCCTGAAGGCCACCCCGGCCGGTTCCGACAACGCCCGCTGCAGTCAGACCGTCACGGTCAAGCCGAACTCGACGTACACGCTGAGCACACAGGTGCAGGGCAGCTACGTCTACCTCGGCGCGACCGGGACGGGCACCCAGGACGTCTCCACCTGGACCCCCGGCTCGGGCGGCGGCTGGCAGAAGCTGTCCACCACCTTCACCACCGGCCCCTCCACCACCCAGGTCACCGTCTACACGCACGGCTGGTACGGCCAGCCGGCCTACACCGTGGACGAGTTCAGCGTCTTCGGCCCGGACGGCGGCGGGGGCACCGACCCCGGCCCGGGCATCCCGGGCGCACCGGCCGGAGCCGCCGTTTCCGGCCAGGGCGCGAACGGACTCACCCTTTCGTGGAACCCCGTCAGCGGGGCGACCGGCTACCACGTGTACCAGGACGGCGCCCGCGTCCGGACGGTGTCCGGGACCTCCGCCCCGATCACCGGGCTCACGCCCGCAACCTCGTACTCCTTCCAGGTGAGCGCGTACAGCGCGGCGGGCGAGGGTCCCAAGTCCGCTCCCGTGACCGGGACCACGACCGGCGGTGGGAACCCGGGGAACCCGGCCGTCCCCAAGCACGCCCTGACCGGCTACTGGCAGAACTTCAACAACGGCGCGACCGTCCAGAGGATCTCCGACGTCTCCGCGCAGTACGACATCATCGCCGTCTCCTTCGCCGACGCCACCACCACACCCGGCGCCATCACCTTCAACCTCGACTCGGCCGGCCTCGGCGGCTACACGGTCGCCCAGTTCAAGGCCGACATCGCCGCGAAGAAGGCGGCCGGGAAGTCGGTCATCCTCTCCATCGGCGGCGAGAAGGGGACCATCACCGTCAACGACCAGGCCTCCGCGACCAACCTGGCGAACTCGGGGTACGCCCTGATGCAGGAGTACGGCTTCACCGGCATCGACATCGACCTGGAGAACGGCCTCAACCCCACCTACATGACGCAGGCGCTGCGCGCCCTGTCGGCGAAGGCGGGCCCGTCGCTGGTCATCACCATGGCGCCGCAGACGATCGACATGCAGTCCACGCAGGGCGGCTACTTCAAGACGGCGCTCAACATCAAGGACATCCTCACCGTCGTCAACATGCAGTACTACAACAGCGGCTCGATGAACGGCTGCGACGGCAAGGTCTACTCCCAGGGCTCGGTGGACTTCCTCACCGCGCTGGCCTGCATCCAGCTGGAGGGCGGGCTCGACGCCTCCCAGGTGGGCATCGGCGTCCCGGCCTCCCCCAGCGGCGCCGGCAGCGGCTACGTCTCCCCGACCGTCGTCAACAACGCCCTGGACTGCCTGGCCCGCGGCACGAACTGCGGATCCTTCAAGCCGTCGAAGACCTACCCGGGCCTGCGCGGCGCGATGACCTGGTCCACCAACTGGGACGCCAAGGCGGGTAGTGCTTGGTCGAACTCGGTGGGTCCCAAGGTCCACGGGCTCCCGTAGGCGGTACGTGTGGGGGTGGCCGGATCGGTTCGGCCCGCACCTGAGGTCCTTGACCGGGACATGCCACGAGAGGACGCTGAGCGCGTCCGCACGGCTACCCCCACACTCCCCACCCAGGAGAACGCATGCGGCTCCATACCCGCCGGAGGGCCGGCCTGACGGCGGCCCTGCTGGCGCTCGCGCTGGGCGCACCCGCCTACGGCATGAGCGCGACGGCAGCGCCACCGCCCAGCCCGTCCACCGCCACCCAGGACGAGGCCATCGTCCAGTACCGGATCCACGGCCCCTCCACCGTCGCCGACCGCACCGCCCTGCTCCGTACGGGCGTCTCGATCGACGAGGTGGACGACCACACCGTGGTGGTCAGCGCCGACACCATGCAGGCCAGGAAGCTCAAGGAGCTCGGCTACAAGCTGACCGCCCTGCCCGGGCCCCCGGACCGCTCGCTGCCCGGCATCGCCGCGAGCCCGATGGACTTCCCCTCGGCGGACTCCAAGTACCACAACTACGCCGAGGCGACCGCCGAGATCAACCAGCTCGTCGCGCAGTACCCGGCGATCGCCTCCAAGCGGGTGATCGGCAAGTCGTACCAGGGACGGGACCTCCTCGCCATCAAGATCAGCGACAACGTCGCGGCGGACGAGTCCGAGCCCGAGGTGCTCTTCACCGCGCACCAGCACGCCCGCGAGCACCTGACCGTCGAGATGGCGCTCTACCTGCTCAAGGAGTTCACCTCCAAGTACGGCACCGACTCCCGCGTCACGAACGCCGTCAACGGCCGGGAGATCTGGATCGTCCCGGACCTCAACCCGGACGGCGGCGAGTACGACATCGCCACCGGCTCCTACCGCTCCTGGCGCAAGAACCGGCAGCCCAACTCCGGATCCTCCTACGTCGGCACCGACGAGAACCGGAACTGGAACTACAAGTGGGGCTGCTGCGGCGGCTCCAGCAGCAGCAAGAGCTCCGAGACCTACCGAGGCGCGGCCGCCGAGTCCGCGCCCGAGGTGAAGGTCGTCTCGGACTTCGTGCGCAGCCGGGTCGTCGGCGGCAAGCAGCAGATCAAGGCCGCGATCGACTTCCACACCTACAGCGAGCTCGTGCTGTGGCCCTTCGGCTACACCTACAACGACACCGCCCCGGGCCTGACCGCCGACGACCTCGCCGTCTACAAGAAGATCGGCACGAGCATGGCGGCCAGCAACGGCTACACGCCGGAGCAGTCGAGCGACCTGTACATCACGGACGGGACGATCGACGACTGGCTGTGGGGCAACCAGAAGATCTTCTCCTACACCTTCGAGATGTACCCGGAGAGCGGCGGCGGCGGTTTCTACCCGCCGGACGAGGTGATCGACCGCGAGACCGCCCGCAACAAGGACGCGGTGCTCCAGCTCCTGGAGAACGCGGACTGCATGTACCGCTCGATCGGCAAGGAAGCCCAGTACTGCTCATAGCGGGGCACGCGGGCACCTGAACCGGGGGCGCCCCGCCGCCAGGGGGCGTCCCTTCCCCTGCGGCGGGGCGTCGGCCCCTGTCCCCGTGCGCGCGGGACGTCAGCCCAGGACGGCGAGGGCGTCGACCTCGATGAGCAGCCCGGCCGGCAGGCCCACGTACACGGTGGTGCGGGCGGCCGGGACCTCCTGCAGCCCCTGCTCCTCGAAGTAGGCGTTGTACAGGTCGTTCATCTCGGCGAAGTGCGCCGTGTCGGTGAGGTAGACGCGGATCATCATCACGTCGTCCCAGCCCGCGCCGCCCGCCTCCAGCACGGAGCGGACGTTCTCCAGCGTCTGGAGGGTCTGCTCGCGCAGCGTCGGCCCGGCCGGCGTCGGCGGTCGGCCCTCCACGTGCGGCAGGAACCCGACCTGCCCGGCCACCTGCAGGATGTTCCCCTTGCGCACCCCGTGCGAGAACTTCGCGGGCGGGACGGTGTGGGTGGCGGGGGTGATGGCGGTCTTCTCGGTCACGCTGTCTCCTGTACTCCTGAATATTCCTGGCTGATGGCACCGGCGGTGCGCAGTACCTGCGGCAGCAGTTCGAGCAGCCCCTCCGCCGGGACGACCACGCCGGGCGCGGAGACGGACAGCGCGGCGACGACCCGCCCGTCGGGCCCCCGCACGGGCGCGCCCAGGCAGTTGATCGACTCCTCGTGGCCGCCGAGGTCGGTGGCCCAGCCCTGCTCCCGTACGAGGTCCAGTTCGCGGAGGAAGGCCTCGGCGTCCGGGGTGGAGCGGGCGGTGTAGCGGGGGTACTCGATGCGGTGGGCGAGAGCCCGGCGTTCGCCCTCGGGCAGGTCGGCGAGGAGCAGCTTGGCGACGGCGGCGACGGTGAGGGGCACGGGCCTGCCGATGCGGGAGTACATGCGCACCGGGTAGCGGCTGTCGACCTTGTCGACGTACACGACCTCGTCGTCCTGGTGCAGGGCGAGGTGCACGGTGTGCCCGGTGGCCTGGTTCAGCTCGGCCAGGTGGGGACGGGCGACCTCGCGGACGTCGAGGTTCTCGATGGCCTCGGCGGCGAGCGCGAAGAGCTGCGCGCCGAGGCGGTAGCGGCCGTCGGGCCGTCGGTAGACGAACCCGCGCTCGTTCAGGGTGCGCAGCAGGCGCAGCGCGGTGCTCTTGTGCACGCCCAGGTCGTCGGCGACGTCGCCGAGCCCGGCGGGTCCCTTCGCGAGCAGCGGCAGGACCGCGAGTGCCCGCTCCACCGACTGGCTCATACCTCGTCCTCCGGATTCAGGCCCGCCTGCGTGTGAGGCGCGCAGGTCCGGGGGCGGAGCCCCGCGACGGCCCCGCACGTTGACCGGCCGTCACCGGAGATGTTAGACAGCACGCAGTGGTACACGCAACGACCGTTGCAGCCAACGCAACACACCCGGGAGGCATCCGCATGGCCAGCGCCAGCGACCCCGTCAAGGACCTCGCCGACGAGCCGGTCGACCACCGGTTCAAGGGACTGCCCCCGGACGCCCAGGCGGACGGCCTCACTGTCGGACAGCTCGCCGCCCAGCGCCGCGACCTGCACACCGGCGGGTTCACCACCCCGGTCCTGACCCTCGACGCGGACGCACTGGAGCACAACCTCGCCGCCCTCGGTACTTACGCCGCCCGCCACGACCTCGCCTTCGCCCCGCACGGCAAGACCTGCATGTCCCCGCAGCTCTTCCGCCGCCAGCTGGACCACGGCGCGTGGGGCATCACCGCCGCGGTCCCCCACCAGGCCCGCGTCTACCGCGCCTTCGGCATCCGGCGGATCTTCCTCGCCAACGAGCTCGTCGACGCGGCCGCGCTGCGCTGGGTGGCCGGCGAACTCGCCGCCGACCCCGGCTTCCGCTTCGTCTGCTACGTCGACTCCGTGCGCGGCGTCCAGCTCATGGACCGGGCCCTGCGCGACGCGCCCGCCCGCATCGACGTCGTCGTCGAGCTCGGCGCCGGCGAGGGCGCCCGTACCGGTGCCCGTACCGACGAGGACTGCCGGGCCGTCGCCGACGCGGTCGCCGCCACCACCACCCTGCGCCTGGTCGGCATGGGCGGCTACGAGGCCGAGGTGCCCGAAGCCGACCCCGCGCGCGTCCACGCGTACCTGCGACGGCTGACCGCCCTCGCCGTCGAGTTCGACAAGGCGGGCCGGTTCGCGGCCGACCTCGACGAGATCGTCGTCAGCGCCGGCGGCTCCGCCTGGTTCGACGCCGTCGCCGATGTCTTCGCCGAGCTCCCTGAGCTCTCCCGGCCGGTCCTCAAGCTGCTCCGCTCGGGCGCGTACGTCTCCCACGACCACGGCTGGTACACCCGCCTGACCCCCTTCAACCGCCACCCCGAGGAGGGCGGCCTGCGCCCGGCGTTCCGCCTGTGGACCCAGATCGTCTCCCGACCCTCCCCCACCCAGGCCTTCGTCAACGCGGGCAAGCGCGACATCGCCTACGACCTGGGCCTGCCCGAGGCCGAACTGGTCCGTGACCCGCTCACCGGCGAGGAGCGGCCCGCCACGGGCATCCGCGTCGTGAAGCTGTCCGACCAGCACGCCTGGCTGGAGACCGGATCGGCCGACGACGTCCAGGTCGGCGACTGGGTGGCCCTCGGCATGTCCCACCCGTGCACGATCTTCGAGAAGTGGCCGCTGATCCCGGTCGTGGAGGCCGACGGCACCGTCACCGACTTCGTCCGCACCTTCTTCTAGGGCCGGCCCGGCCGTGGACCTGGTCCTGCGGGGCGCCCGTGTCGTCGACGGCACGGGCGGCCCCTCGTACACCGCGGACGTCGGCGTCCACGAGGGCCGGATCGCCGCCGTCGGCAGGCTGTCCGGGGGCCGCGAGACCCTCGACGCGCACGGTCTCGTCCTGGCCCCCGGCTTCGTCGACATGCACGCCCACAGCGACCTCGCCCTGCTCCGCGACCCGGACCACAGTGCGAAGGCCGCCCAGGGCGTCACCCTCGAAGTCCTCGGCCAGGACGGCCTGTCCTACGCGCCCGTCGACGACCGCACCCTCGACGCGGTACGGGCCGCCATCGCCGGCTGGAACGGCCCCGGCGACGACATCGACTTCGACTGGCGCACCGTCGGCGAGTACCTCGACCGGCTGGACCGCGGCTTCGGCGGCGAGGGCGTCGCGGTCAACGCCGCCTACCTCGTCCCCCAGGGCACGGTCCGCGCCCACGTCGTCGGCTGGGACGACCGCCCGGCGACCGCGGCCGAACTGGACCGGATGCGCGCCCTCGTCACCGACGGCCTCGCCCAGGGCGCCGTCGGCATGTCCTCCGGGCTCACCTACACCCCCGGCATGTACGCCTCCGGCTCCGAACTGGCCGAACTGTGCCGCGTGGTGGCCCGCCACGGCGGCTACTACTGCCCCCACCACCGCAGTTACGGCCGCGGCGCCCTCGCCGCCTACGCGGAGATGGTCGACCTGACCCGGGAGGCCGGCTGCGCCCTGCACCTCGCGCACGCCACCATGAACTTCGGCGAGAACGAGGGCCGCGCCCCCGAACTCCTCGCCCTCCTCGACGCGGCCCTGGACGCGGGCGCCGACATCACCCTGGACAGCTACCCCTACACCCCCGGCTGCACCACCCTCGTGGCGCTGCTGCCCAGTTGGGCGAACGCGGGCGGCCCGGAGGCGGTCCTCGCCCGGCTGCGCGACGACGACCAGGCCGCGCGGATCCGCCACGCGCTGGAGAACGAGGGCGCCGACGGCTGCCACGGGGTCCCCGTCGACTGGTCGACGATCGAGGTCTCGGGCGTCGCCGATCCCGCGTACTCCGCTCACGTCGGCACCCGCGTGGACGGCTGGGACACCGCCCGCCGGCTGCTGATCGGCGACCGGCTCGCGCCGACCATCCTCCAGCACGTCGGCCACGAGGAGAACGTCCGGACGATCATGCGCCACCGCGCGCACACCGGCGGCTCCGACGGCATCCTCCAGGGCGCGAAACCCCACCCGCGGGCGTACGGCACCTTCCCGTACTACCTGGGCCACTACGTCCGCGAACTCGGGCTGCTCTCCCTGGAGGAGTGCGTCGCGCACCTGTCCGGCCGCCCCGCCGCGCGGCTGCGTCTGCCCGACCGCGGCCTGGTCCGCGTGGGCCACCGCGCCGACCTCGTCCTCTTCGACCCGGACACGGTCGCGGCCGGCTCCACGTACGAGCGGCCCCGCACGCTGCCCACCGGGATCCCGCACGTCCTGATCGGCGGACGGTTCGTGATGCGCGAGGGGCGCAGGACCCAGGTGCTGGCCGGACGTTCGGTGCGCCGGACCGGCGCCGACCCCCGGTGAACCGGCCGCCGTCCGCGGTGGATCCGCCACCTACGATGGCGCCATGGTCGCCTTCGCCCTCGCCGCCCTGCTCTTCCTCGCGTTCTGCATAAGCGTCCGGCAGGACCGGCGCCGCTTCAGCAACGCCGTGCTCCTGGGACTGACCTTCCTCACGGCCTTCTCGGCCCTCTTCCTCCAAGTGGGCAAACTGCCCTTCTGGGCGGGCGTCACGGTCGCCGTCCTCACCTTCGCCTCGCCCGCGTTCGGCATCCTGGCGCTGGGCGTCCTCCTCGTACGCAACGGCATGACGATGGTCCGCAAGGAGGGTTTCCGCCCGGCCAACCTGCTGTCGATGCTCGCGGGCCTCGCGATCTTCGCGCTGATCGCGTTGCTGGTCCTCGTCGCCGTGGTCGGCTCCCCCGTCCTGGGCGGCATCGCCGGAACCCTCACTGTCGTCGCCGGCTACGTCTCCTTCGTCTTCTTCTGCTTCCTCGGCTACGCGTTCCTCTACGGCCGGATCAAGGTGCGCGGCGACATCGACCACGTGGTCATGCTGGGCTCGGGCCTCATCGGCGGGGACCGCGTGCCGCCGCTGCTGGCCTCACGCCTGCGCAAGGGGCAGCAGATCTACGCGGGCCAGCTGGCCCGCGGCGGCCGGCCGCCGGTGCTGCTCGTCTCGGGCGGCAAGGGCTCGGACGAGAAGGTCGCGGAGGCCCGGGCGATGGCGGACTGGCTGATCTCGGAGGGCGTGCCGGCTGACCACATCGTGCTGGAGGACCGGTCCACCACGACCGAGGAGAACATGCGCTTCAGCCGGGAGATCATGGAGGCGCACGATCCGGCGTACCGGTGCGTGGTGGTCACCAACAACTTCCACGCCTTCCGGGCCGCGATGCTGGCACGCAAGACCGGCGTCAACGGGCAGGTGCTGGGCTCCCCCACCGCGAAGTACTACTGGCCGAGCGCCACCATCCGGGAGTTCGTCGCGGTCTTCTGGGAGCACCGGACCGTGAACCTGGCCATCTGCGGCCTGCTGACCGTCTTCGGCGCGCTCGGCACGCTGGCCGCGGTCCTTGTTTGACGCGCGGCGGCGCACGGGGAAGGTGCCGTGACTCCCCCCTTGGCAGTCACGGCACCGGTCACCGAACCGATCAGACCCGCTGCCAGAGCGCCGGGACGTTTGGCGGCTCCCAGCCGGTCTGGGCCTGGTGCCCCTGGATGCAGCGGTAGGTCGCACCGCCGTGGGTGGCGGTCGCGCCGGCCGCGTAGACGGTGCCCGCCTTCCAGGTGCCGCCCGGCTCGGGCTCGCCGGGACCGGGGCCGGGGCCCGGATCGCCGCCGCCGAGCTTGAGGGTCAGCCCGTACGCCGACAGGATCGGGTTCAGCGGCTGGAAGAAGGTGGTCCCGCCGCTGGAGCAGTTGCCGGAGCCGCCCGAGGTCACGCCCTGCGCCTGGCTGCCGGAGATGTAGGAGCCGCCGGAGTCGCCCGGCTCGGCGCAGACCGTCGTACGGGTCACGCCGGAGATGGTGCCCTCGGGGTAGGTGACGCTGGTGTTGTGCTGCTGGATCGTGCCGCAGTGCCATCCGGTGGTCGAGCCGGACCGGCACACAGAAGCCCCCACCGGCTGCAGCACCGAGCCCGCGACCTGCACGTTCGCGCCGCCGCTGCCCTTCACGTACGGGGTCGAGGTCCAGTTCGTGTTCGCGGCGACCCAGGCCATGTCGTTGCCGGGGAAGACCGAGGCCTGGAAGGAGCCCTGGGCGAGCTGGTTGAAGCCGGTGGTGGTGGTCCCGGCGCGCCCGCAGTGCCCGGCGGTGGCGAAGCCGTTGACGGTCCCCCTGGTCACGGGGAAGCCGACGGAGCAGCGGCCGCTGCCGTTCATGTAGTAGGCGTCCCCGCCGCGCAGGTCGTAGAGCGGACGCGGGGCCTGGGTCGTACGGATCACGGTGACCAGGGCAGGGTCGGTGCCTGTCCCGGCAAGCAGCCGGGCGGCCGCACCCTCGTCGGTCTCCTCGACGACGAGCGTGTTGGAGCGCGGGTCGACGTAGCGGACGGGGGTCGCGGGGCCGGCGGCCCGGTCCAGTGCCGCCTTGGCGCCGTCGAGGTCGGCCAGGGTACGGACGACCAGCTTCGCCCGGGCCCCGGCGGCCCGTATCGCGGTGGTGTCGCCGGCCCGCGTGGTGGCGACGGTGAGGGTGCCGGCGTCGGCCCCGTCCACCCAGGCCCCGGCGAAGGCCGCGCCGAGCCGGTCCCGGAGGCGGGCAGCGGTGGCCCCGGCCTCGGCTTCGTGTGCGAGACGGGCCTTGGCCTGCGTGGGGGTCAGGCCGAGGTCGCGCTGCATGGCGGCGAGCAGCTCGGGGGGTGCGTCGGCGGTCCGCAGGGTGGTGGCGGCGGAGGGCACCGCGGGGGCGGGGGCCGGGTCGGCGACGGCGCCGCCGGTCCCGGCCAGCAGCAGCCCGGCGGCGGCCAGGGCGGTACACGCCGCGCGTGCGTGTCGCTTGAGCATGGGGGATCTCCTCGGTTTCCGGTGGGGGGTCTGCGGAAACCGTAGAAATCCGAACCTTCCCGCGGGAGCTGCCGGTTGGCCCCTCCCCCGGTGGTATGCCCGTCGCCCCGCGAAGGTCGAAGTGCGTTCATGGGGCGGCGGCCGGAGTATGGGGGCAGGGAAACCGTAGGAGGTACGCGATGGTCAGTGAACCCGACGAGCAGCCCACACGGTCGGACCGGCTCTTCACGGGCGGGGAACGACCGTACGACCCCGAGGACCTCGTGATGGCGACAGGCCACGACCCGACTCCGGAGCGGGTCGAGAAGGCCCGCCAGTTGATCGAGAAGGAGGGCCCGCAGGTCATCGAGCGCTACCTGCCGTAGGCCCGGCACCGCCCGAAGGCTGCCCCCACGCCCCCGGCCCCGCCGGGGGCGTCGCCGTCCCGCCGCACCAGCCCAGCCCACCGGCGTTCGAGGCGCGGGGGCGCGGGGGCATGGCACCGCACCGATCCAGCCCCGCCGACGTTCGAGGCGCGGGAGCCCGGGGGCAGCGCCGCCGCCACGGCGCCGCACGGCCCGGGCCTGCCCGGCCCGCCCGCACTACGCCGCAGGCCACGGCGCGGCCGGCCGCAGCACCCCCGAGACCGGAGCCGCCCGCAGGGCCGATCCCCCGCCCGCCGCCCGCCCCAGGGCCTCGGCATGGGCCGCCCTCGCATGCCCCAGCACCTCCACCGCCCGCGCAGCGACCCGCGCGGCGGGATGCCATCCGAGCACGTGCCGCCACACCAGCGGAGTCCCGGCGAGCGGCCGGGTGACCACCCCCGGGGTCGCCGGGAAGGTCGCCCGGCACAGGCCCACGGCCCGCCCCACCTGCACCAGGTGCACGCAGGAGGCCGTGTCGGTCTCGTAGACACGGGCGGGCGTGAATCCCGCCCGCACGCACGCCGCGGCGAAGCAGTCGCCGAAACACCCGTCACCGGGGACGTCCGTCCAGGCCTCGGCAGCCAGCTCTGCCAGTGCGACCTCCTCGCACGGCGCCCGCCCCAGGGCCAGCGGGTGCTCCTCGGCCAGCATCACGTGCACCGCATCGCGCGCCACTTCCATCCACGCCAGCCGCCCGGGTTCCGGCGGCGCGCTCTCGCCGCAGACTCCGACCAGCGCGAAATCCAGGCGCCCCTCGGCCACGCCCCCGGCGACCTCCCGCTCCGACCAGGAGGTGTACGTAGTCACCGGAACCCCGGGCTCCTCATCGGCGAGCCGGTCCACGAGCCCGCCGAGCAGCGGGCCGTGCGTCCCGCCGAGCCGATAGCCCTGCGCCCCCTGCCGTGCGAACCTCTGCGCCTCCTCCTGGAGCTCGCACACCGCGGGCAGTAGCACCCTGGCCCGCTCCAGCACCAGCTCCCCGAGCGCGGTGGCCCGTACGCCCTCCCGCCCGCGCACGAACAGCGTGCCGCCCAGCGCCCGCTCCACCCGCTTCAGCTGCGCACTGAGCGCGGGCTGCGCCAGACCGAGCACGGTGGCGGCGCGGGTCAGGCTCCCGGCGTCGGCGACTGCCCTGACGATCTTGAGATGCCTCAGCTCCAGATCCATGACACGGAGCTTGGTCCAGACTTATAGACGCGCGCTATGGGTCGTACGCATCCAGAATCGTTAATGCTCGTTAGCCGCCAGGGGGCCACGACCCTAAGGACAGGTAAATGCACACACTCGAAGTCGACTGGGACCACCCCACGGACCCGCGACCCGGCCCACGGCTCGACCACGTCCGCGCCTACGTCAGCACCGCCGGCGCCGACGGGCACCTGTGGCACGGCGTCCCCACGCTGCTGCTCACCACGCTCGACCGCACCACCAACACCACCGTACGCATCCCGCTGATCTACGGCGAGGACGCGGGCCGCTTCCTCGTCGTGGCCTCCGCCGACGGCGCCCCGGACCACCCCCACTGGTACCGCAACCTCACCGCCCACCCGGAGGTCCGCCTCCAGGTGGGCGCCGCCGCTTTCGAGGCGACGGCGCACACCGCGACCGCGACGGAACGGGAGGTGTACTGGGAGATGATGACCGCCCTGTGGCCCCCGTTCGAGGACGACCAGTCGGCCGCCCGGCCCCGCGAGATCCCCCTGGTGATCCTGGAACGCCTCCCGGGCCGCTGACCGTCAGGCGTCCGCCGCCCGTCGGGCGGCGATCTCGCGGAGTTCCTCCTCCTTGAGCGCGATCCCGAACACCGTGCGCAGGGTTCCGTCCAGCGCCTCCGCGGCGATCTCCTCGGTGGCGCTCGACCCGTCGGGGAGGGTGGTGACGAGCGTCAGGTCGTCCAGGCTGTGGTGGGCGGCCGGGGTCATGCGCTGCGCGAAGAGCCGGCGGACGAACGGGGAGCGCGCGTTCGTGCCCACGAAGTGGCTGCCGACGACGTAGTCGATCGGGTACTGGGCGGTGAGGGTGAAGGTGTGACGGTCGACCCAGGGCGTCGGCGCGCGCCCGGGGTCGTCGTCCGGCCCGGACGGACGAGGGGCGGTCTGGAACAGCCACCACTGATCGATGCCGTGGGCGCCCGGCCGCCGCTCCAGCCGGTGCCGCCAGCCGTCGTACGCCACGTGGGCGCCGTCGGCGAGTTCGATCGGCCCGAGCGGACCGGCCCCGAAGCCGACGTCACACAGCCACTCGCGGTCGTCGTCGCGGGCGGTCACGGCGAGCAGGCCGTGCGTGGCGGGAAGCACCTTGGGCGCGCCCAGGCTGACCCGGCCGATCATGCCGGTGACGTGGAACCCGAGGCGTTCGACGGCGGCCGCGAAGAGGAGCACGTGCTCGAAGCAGTAGCCGCCGCGACGGTCCCGTACGAGCCGGGCCTCGACGGAGGGCAGGTCGAGCGGCAGGTCCCGGCCGAGGACGGCGTGGACGTTCTCGAAGGGGATGCCGGTGGTGTGGGCCCGCTGGAGGTCCCGCAGCACGGCGAGGGTGGGCTCGCGGGGACCTTCGTACCCGATCCGGGCCAGATAGGCGTCGAGGTCGAGCACCCCGCCGGACCACCGGTCGGGCCGGTGGTCGGTCGGGCTGGGGACGGTGACAGGGACGGTTCTTACGGGGGCGGTTAGGGGGGCGGTTACGGGGATGTCGGCTGACCGGATGTCCATGACTCCAGCCTCCTACCTCGGCCTACCCTGCGGTCAAACCGGAATGCGGCCCTTCCGTACACAACCGCGGTCCGAGCCGGGACCGCAGGGCCCGGGCGGTGGACCGCACCTCGTCGTCCATGGAGCCACCCGCGACGACGTCGAGCACGGCGAGCACGAGGTCGGCCTCCGCCCGGGTGAGGAGGGGCAGGCGTTCGGGTTCGGCCGGGGATTCGATCTCCTCGGCCACGATGCTGGTGTACAGGTCGTCGAGCGTCACGTGGGAGAAACGCGCCGACCCGACCCCGGTCACGGCCGGAGCGGTTCAGCCCCGGTCGTAGACGGTCACCTCGACGTCCCGCTCGCACAGCGCCCCGCTGATCAACGGCTCGACGCGCGACCAGACCCCGCCCGCCAGCCCGCATCCGATCCTCGGCATGTGCACGCTCGCACCCAGCTCGACGGCGTGCCCGGCCAGCGCGACCAGGCAGCGCTCCAGGGCGTCGTAACGGATCGGCGGGCCCCCGCTCCCGGTCCGCATCCCGCGCTGCCCGACCATGTTGGCCACCCACACGTCGGGCTTCACCCGCACCAGCTGCACGGCGCCCAACCCGAAGTCGTTGCCGCTGCGTCCCCGGTGCCAGGCCCGGTACGCAGCCTCCGGCTCGGGCCACCGCTTCGAAACGGCCAGCACGAACCCCTTCCCCCACCCCCCGAGGTCGTTGCAGACATGAGCAATGACCTTGGGCCCTTTGGCCTGGGGACTCGTCGCATCCCCCGCGATGATCCGCAGCGACTTCACCCCCCGACGATACGACGCCCCACCGACAACGCCCGCCCGGCAAGGGAGGCTTACCGGCACCCGGTGGCCGCTTGCCACTTGCTGCGCTGCGCAGACGGCGCTGTCGGCAGGGCGGGGGGAGGCTTCGCGGGGGGGAGCCGCGGGGGCGGAGCAGGAAGGGCGAGGGGAGGCTGCGGGAGGTCGGGAGCCGCTGGAGCGGTGGCAGGGATGTCCTGGGGGTTTCCCGTCAGTCCCATCGTCTCTCCGTGTCGTGCCGGCCCCTCAAGGGGCTCGTTCCTCGCGTCGCTACGCGATGTCGCTGCGCTCCACCCTTGACCGACCGTCCCGCCCCGGAAATACGAGGACAGCCGGGAAACCCCCAAAGGAACGGGCCGGGACCAGATTTCAGGGACGGGGCGGCCAGCGATGCGCGGGCGGAGCCGGGTGCGCGTCGAATCGCTACGCGCTCCTGCGAGACGGCGCCTGCGAGCCCCTGTGGCTGGGCATAAGCCGCCCCAAATCGCTACGCACTCCTGCGAGATGGCGTCTGCGAGCCCCTGTGGCTGGGCATAAGCCGCCCCAAATCGCTACGCGCTCCTGTGAGGCGGCGTCTGCGAGCCCCTTGGGTTGGGCATAGGCCGCCATCGATCGCTACGCGCTTCTCGACGACCGCGTCCGGCCCTCATATGGGGTCGATAGGGGGGATATCGAGGGGCGGAAGGGCGATCCATCGGCTCAGCCGAACCCAACCCCCGTCAAGACCACCATGAGATCCCAGCCGCTGGTACAGACAGGGGCAATTGGGGCGAATTGACGGCTCTTTGAGGCACACACCCGCCCAGACATGGATTGGCATCGCTCCAGCCGTCATCTGACGCCTTTCCTCCCCCACACAGGGGCCGGACGCCGTCCGTGAAGAGTGGAGGAAGGTTTCTGCGGCCCGAGACCAGCCCCAGACGGATCGCAGACGCCTGATAGAGAAGCGGGTGGCGATCCGAGGCGGCTTATGCCCAGCCCACGGGGCTCGCAGGCGCCGTCCGCCGGGAGCGCGTAGCGATTTGGGGCGGCTTATGCCCAGCCCACGGGGCTCGCGGACGCCGTCGTCGAGGAGCGCGTAGCGATTTGACGCGCACCGGGC
>NZ_JBEZYV010000008.1:0-276112 GCF_040638905.1 Streptomyces virginiae
TCGCGGGCTTTCCTCCGGGCTTTCGTTCTGCTGTCTTGCGTTTCCGACTCTATCAGACTCTTTCGTGTCCGATTTCCTCGGCGCTTTCCAGGTTCTCGCTTTCGCGTTTCCCTTTCCGGCGGTGCCGACTCTATCAGATCCTTTCGGGCCTGACTCCCGGTCAGCGGGTTGTGCCGCTTGGGCTGTTGGCCCTTGCGGCGAGTGAGACAGTAGCGGATTCCTCGTCCCCGAACCTAATCGGCGACGGCGTCCTCGGACACGGATTCCTCATTCGCAAATACGCATGAAAACGAGACGGCAAAATGCGTCGTTCGTTCGAATGTGTAGTGCGGAATGGCTGTCCGGGGACCGACCGGGGTCGGCGCTCACGTCGGACAACTCGAAGAACCTTACGGACCGGGCACACCCGTGTCAACCCCTGCTGACCGCCGCCGCGCGGGGCGAGAGAAAGTCACCCCGTCCTCATCCCCGGAGGTCTACGCTGGCTCCCATGACTACGCATGCGCTCACGCTCAGCCTTCGCTGGTGGGCCGCCTGACGGCGGCCGACCTTCCACGCGAGCACGCATGCGCTCACGGCCGCCGCCCCGGCGGCCGTTCTGTTTTCTCCCTCCGGGGAGTGGCCCGGCCGCCCGAGACGGTGACCCGACTCCACTCACGCATTCACAGGGAGAGCAGGACATGACGAGGATCTTCAGCGGGATCAAGCCGACCGGTCACATGACCCTGGGGAACTACCTGGGTGCGGTCCGGCAGTGGGTCGCGGCCCACCAGGAGCCGGACGACGCCCTGTTCTGCGTCGTCGACCTGCACGCGTTGACCGTCGAGCACGAGCCGGCGCGCGTACGGAGGCTGAGCCGGCAGGCGGCGACGCTGCTGATGGCCGCCGGGCTGGAGCCCCAGCGCTGCACCCTCTTCGTACAGAGCCACGTCGACGAGCACACGCGGCTCGCCTACCTGCTGGAGTGCACGGCGACCGACGGGGAGCTGCGGCGGATGATCCAGTACAAGGAGAAGGCTGCGAAGGCGCAGGCGTCCGGCGAGGGCGTGCGGCTCTCCCTGCTCACCTATCCGGTGCTGATGGCCGCGGACATCCTGGCGTACGGGGCCGGGGAGGTGCCGGTCGGCGAGGACCAGCGGCAGCACGTCGAGCTGACCCGGGACCTGGCGGTGCGCTTCAACCAGCGCTACGGGCACACCTTCACCGTTCCCAGGGCCACCCTTCCGTCGGTGGCCGCGCGGGTCATGGACCTGCAGGATCCGACGTCGAAGATGGGCAAGTCGCACGCGAACGGTTCGGGGATCGTCTATCTGCTCGACGAGCCCGGGGTGGTGCGCAAGAAGGTGATGCGGGCTGTCACCGACAGCGGGGACGGTGCGGTGGTCTACGACCGGCAGGCACGGCCCGGGGTGGCGAACCTGCTGGACGTCCTGGCGGCGTGCACCGGCGGTGATCCGGCCGTCCTGGCGGACGGGTACGACGGGTACGGGGCGCTGAAGCGGGACGTCGCCGACGCGGTGGTCGAGCTGCTGCGGCCGTTGCAGGAGCGGCACGCGGAGCTGGCGGCCGATCCCGCGCAGGTGGACAAGGCGTTGCGGGAGGGCGCGGCGCGGGCCAGGGAGCTGGCGCGGCCCGTGGTGGACCGGGCGTACGAGGCGATCGGGCTGCTCGCGCCGTAGCCGGGGGTACGACGGGTACGGGCCCCGCCGCGGCGGGGCCCGTACCGGTGGTTCAGCTGTTGCCGGAGGCGAGCTCGCGGCTGCGGTCGCGGGCGGCTTCGAGGGCGGCGATCAGGGCGGCGCGTACGCCGTGCTTCTCCAGCTCGACGATCGCGTTGATGGTCGTGCCGGCGGGGGAGGTGACGGCCTCGCGGAGCTTGACGGGGTGTTCGCCGCTGTCGCGGAGCATCACCGCCGCGCCGATGGCGGCCTGGACGATGAGGTCGTGGGCCTGGGCGCGGGGCAGGCCGAGGAGGATGCCGGCGTCGGTCATGGCTTCGACGAGGAAGTAGAAGTACGCCGGTCCGGAGCCGGAGAGGGCGGTGGCCGCGTCCTGCTGGGACTCGGGGACGCGCAGGGTCTTGCCGACGCCGCCGAAGATCTCCTCGGTGTGGGCGAGGTGCTCGGCGGTGGCGTGGCTGCCGGCGGAGATGACGGACATGGCCTCGTCGACGAGGGCGGGGGTGTTCGTCATGACGCGCACGACGGGGGTGCCGGGGCTGAGGCGCTCTTCGAAGAAGGAGGTGGGGACGCCGGCGGCGCCGCTGATGACCAGCCGGTCGGCGGGGACGTGCGGGGCGAGCTCGTCGAGGAGCTTGGCCATGTCCTGGGGTTTGACGGTGAGGATCAGGGTGTCGGCGCGCTTGGCGGCCTCGGCGTTGGAGACGGCCTCGACGCCGTAGCGGGTGCGGAGCTCCTCGGCTCGCTCGCTGCGGCGCGCGGTGACGAGGAGCTTGGAGGCGGGCCAGCCGCCGCGGATCATTCCGCTGAGCAGGGCCTCGCCGATCTTGCCGGTACCGAGGACTGCGACTGTCTGGGTCATGCCCGATTCACCTCGCCGAACTGTTCTTCCGCCTGGGCTGCGTAGGCGTACGCGTACGCGTCCTCATCCTTGCACCCGGGTGGGGAGCGGGGCCGCGGTGTCCGCAGTGCGGTCAGGGGGTCCGGCGGCGGAGGGTGGCGGCGCCGAGGGCGAGTACGAGCAGGGCGCAGGCGGCGACGATCACGGCGTCGCGGACGAAGTCGGCGGTCATGTCGGTGTGGGTGAGGACCTGGGTCATGCCGTCGACGGCGTAGGACATGGGCAGGACGTCGGAGATGCCTTCGAGTACGGGGTGCATGGTGTCGCGGGCCGCGAAGAGGCCGCACAGGAGCAGCTGGGGGAAGATCACCGCCGGCATGAACTGGACTGCCTGGAATTCGGAGGCCGCGAAGGCCGAGACGAAGAGGCCGAGGGCGGTGCCGAGGAGGGCGTCGAGGAGCGCGACGAGGAGGAGCAGCCAGGGGGAGCCGACGACGTCGAGGCCGAGGACCCAGAGGGCGAGGCCGGTGGCGAGGAGGGACTGGACGACGGCGACGGCGCCGAAGGCGAGGGCGTAGCCGGCGATGAGGTCGCCCTTGCCCAGGGGCATGGCGAGGAGGCGTTCGAGGGTTCCGGAGGTGCGTTCGCGCAGGGTGGCGATGGAGGTCACCAGGAACATGGTGATGAGGGGGAAGATCCCGAGGAGTGACGCGCCGATGCTGTCGAAGGTGCGGGGGCTGCCGTCGAAGACGAAGCGCAGCAGGGTGAGCATCAGGACGGGCACCAGGACCATAAGGGCGATGGAGCGCGGGTCGTGGCGGAGCTGGCGCAGGACGCGGGCGGCGGTGGCGGCGGTGCGGGCGGTGTTCATCGGGTCTGCTCCTGGGCGGGAAGGGCGCCGGCCTGGTCGACGAGGCGGAGGAAGCCCTCCTCGACGGTGGCGGAGCGGGTGCGGGTGCGCAGGGCGTCGGGGGTGTCCTGGGCGAGGATGCGGCCTTCGCGCATGAGGAGCAGGTTGTGGCAGCGCTCTGCTTCGTCCATGACGTGGGAGGAGACGAGGATCGTGGCGCCGCGGGTGGCGGCGATGTCGTGGAAGAGGTTCCACAGGTCGCGGCGCAGGACGGGGTCGAGTCCGACGGTGGGTTCGTCGAGGACCAGCAGTTCGGGGGTGCCGAGCAGGGCTACGGCGAGGGAGACGCGGCTGCGCTGGCCGCCGGAGAGGTTGCCGGCGAGGGCGCCTGCCCGGCTGGTGAGGTCGACGTCGGTGATGGCGCGGTCCACGGCGTCGGTGCGGCGGGCGGCGGCGGCCCGGCCGGGGTCGAGGACCGCGGCGAAGTAGTCGAGGTTCTGGCGGACGGTGAGGTCGTCGTAGACGGAGGGTGCCTGGGTGACGTAGCCGATGCGGGAGCGCAGGTCGGGGTGGCCGGCGGGGTGGCCGAGGACGTCGAGGGTGCCGGTGACGTGCGCCTGGGTGCCGACGATGGCGCGCAGGAGGGTGGATTTGCCGCAGCCGGAAGGGCCGAGGAGGCCGGTGATGCGGCCGCGGGGGACGTCGAAGGCGATGTCGTCGATGACGGTGCGCGGGGTGCGGCCGGTGCCGCGGCGGACGGTGAGGCCATGGGCGTGCACGGCGGCGGCCGGTGCTTCACCGGCCTGCTTATTCATCATGTGATGAATAATGCTCCTGGCGGTGCCGGGCGTCAATCACCGGGGAGCCGGGCGGGGTGCGGAAGGCCCCCGCCGGCCTGCGGCCTACTTCTTGCGCTTGGGGCGGCGGGCGGCCGGGTTCCCCGTACGGGTGCTGCGGCGGCGCCCGTAGTCGGCCAGGGCGCGCTCGTACTCGGCGCGGCGGAGCTTCTCGCCGGGGGCCTCGACCAGGCAGCGCAGTGAGTAGGCGATGAGGGAACCGATGAAACCGATCGTCTTGAGGCCCTTGAGGGCGGCCTCGTCGGAGGACGGTGCCGGGCGCCGGTTGTAGGAGTCCCAGGTCTTCATGAAGGCGATGGAGCTGGCGATCGCGAAGAGGACGACGACGGAGATGCTGAGGAAGGGGCCGACGTTGCCGATCTCCAGGCCCTCGTAGGAGAGGCGGAGCAGCACGGCGGCGGCGGTGGCCGTGGCCAGGGAGCCGACGGCGAGGCCGGCGCGGCGCAGGCCGTAGCCGCTCTCGTGGTTCAGCCAGGTGGTGCCGAAGTACCGGATCGGCTCGGGCTGCGGGCCGGTGGGGACCGTAGGCGCGGAGGCGGAGCCGGAGGCGGACGCGGTGGCGGCCGAGGCCGCGCGGGCCGGGGCAGCCGCGCCGGCAGCCTGCTCGGCGGGGGTCTGGTCTCGCTGGTCGTCGCTCACAGCAGCGATTATCCCCCCGCCGGGCCGGTCGGGCCGGGTGTGTCTCACGTGTCAGACGGGTCGTACGCGACGTACGGGGTGGTTCCGCCGGGACCGCGGTCAGCCGCAGTGCGTGACCACGAAGCCGTCGCTGCCGGTCCGCACGTACGCGTCGGAGACGAACCGGCCGTTGCCGATGCAGTCCCAGATGTCGGTCGTGCCGTACGGTCCGGACACCGTGGTGCCCTCGGTCTGGCAGCGCAGCGTGACGGTCGCGCCGAGCGGCAGGACGTCGATCACCGAGTGGTTCGTGCCGGGACCGCTGCGGACGTTCAGCCGGTAGCCGGGAGCGACCGGGTAGGACGGGTAGCCGGAGCCGGAAGCCACGCTCTGGACTTGGCTCGAATCGTTCTCCACCGACATGCGAAATCTCCCCCCATGGGCGTTGCCGTGCGCAACTCGCGCAGGGTAGCAGGACCTTGGAGATGCGTAAGCGTCATCGACTAGGCTCCGGCGGGGGTGGTGAGCGGTGCATTCGCTGCGCGCGGACGACTACGCGGGCTTTCCGGAGTACGCCGGGCAGTACCGGCTCGAATCGGTGCTCGGCTCCGGAGGGATGGGCGTCGTCCACCTCGCCACCTCCGGCTCGGGGCTGAAACTCGCCGTCAAGATCGTGCATGCCGAGCACGCGGTGGACCCGGAGTTCCGGGCCCGCTTCCGGCAGGAGGTCGCGGCCGCGCGCAGGGTGAGCGGGGCGTTCACCGCACCCGTCGTGGACGCCGACCCCGATGCCGAACGGCCTTGGATGGCCACCCTGTTCATCGACGCGCCGACGCTCGCCGAGCGGGTACGGGAGCGGGTGCTGGACCGCACCGAGCTGACCCGGCTCGCCGCCGGCCTGGCGGAGGCGCTGCGGGACATCCACCGGGCGGGCGTGGTCCACCGGGACCTCAAGCCGAGCAACGTGCTCATGGCGCCCGACGGCGTGCGCGTCATCGACTTCGGGATCTCGCGACCGGCGGACAGCGACCTGCGGACCGAGACCGGGAAGCTGATCGGGACGCCGCCGTTCATGGCGCCCGAGCAGTTCCAGCGGCCCCGCGAGGTGGGGACCGCAGCGGACGTCTTCGCCCTGGGCGCTGTGCTCGTGCACGCGGCGACGGGCCGCGGGCCCTTCGACTCCGACAGCCACTACCTGGTGGCGTACCAGGTGGTGCACAGCGAGCCCGATCTGACCGGGCTGCCGCGCGGGCTCGTACCGCTCGTCGAACGGTGTCTGGCCAAGGATCCGCAGGAGCGGCCCACCGCCGCGGAGCTGATCGCCGAGATGCGGGCGGTCGCGTACCCGACCTCCGAGGACACCCAGGCCTTCATCCCCCGGCCGCGCCGGCCCGACGGCGCCGAGCTGCTCACCCACCGCAGGGAGCGGGCCCCCGCCGGGCCGGAGCCCCGGGCCCCGCGCCGGCGGCCGGGGCGCCTCGCCGTCGCGGCCGGGGTCGGGCTGCTGCTCGCGGGGGGCGCCGTAGGCGGCTACCTGCGCTTCGGGCCGGCCGCCGGGTCGTCGCCCGCCCAGATCGCGGGAATGTCGGATCCGGCGCCGGCGAAGGCCTTCACTCCCTGGTCGGTCCCGCTGGGCAAGCCCGGTACGGGCAGCCGGATCGGCGCCTGCTCCTGGCAGGCGGAGGCCCTGTACTGCGCCGCACCGGGCCTCGCCGCGGCCCGGCTGGACCCCGTGGACGGCAGCGCGGTGTGGAGTCTGGAGGCGTCCGCGACCGCCCCGGCGAAGGGGGCGGCGACCGCGGGCGCGCCCCTGCACGCCGGCGGACGGGTCCTCGTCGTGGTGCCGGGCAGCGAGACGCTCCAGGCACTGGACCCGGCCACGGGGGCCGAGCGCTGGCGGCACCGGCTCCCCGCCGGTTCGCAGGCGGTGGCCGCGGGCGCGCAGGTGCTGTTGGTGGGCACCCACGGCAGCATCAGCGCACTGGACGCGGCCGCCGGGACGACGCGCTGGACCCGGCAGATCGGCGGGGTCGGCTCCGTGTGGTGGACCGGCGGCGGGCCGGAGGGAGGCGGCGCGCCCGAGCTGTACGCGGCGACGCCCGACGGCGGCGGTTCCACACATCTCGCCGCGGTCGATCCGGCGACCGGGACCGTCGGCCGGCAGTTCCGTACGGCGGGGCGGCTGCGGCCGGTCGGGGCGGCGCAGGGCGGCCTGTACCTGATGGAGGTCGACGCGTCCGGCCGGACCACCGCCGTCGTGCGCGCCGATCTCGCGGCGCACACGGCACAGCGGGTGCGGCTCACGGCGCCGCTGTATGACGCGGAGGCGGCGGTGGACCGGGACGGGGTCACGTACCTGTTCGGGACCTCCGGTGCGCTGGTCGCGGTCGGGGCCGAGAAGGAGCGGTGGCGGCTGGAGACGGGCGTGACGGTGGCCTCGCGCCCGGTGCTCGCCGGCGGCCGGGTCCTCCTGACGGCGCCGGACGGCCGGCTGCTGGCCGTCGACGCCGCCGACGGCCGGCCGGCGGGCCAGACCAGGCCGCGGATGGCCGACGGCAAGGACACGTACGCCTCGACGCTGCCCGCGCCGGTGGCCGGGGGCGGGCGGGTGTTCGCGGGTGCGCCCGACGGCTCGGTGTTCGCGGTGGACGCGGGCGATCCGGCCCGGTGGTGAGCGCGGGGGCGCGCCGGCCCGGTGGTGAGCGCGGGGGCGCCGGGGTGAAACGCGGGCGCCCCCGCACCGGCGCGGTGCGGGGGCGTCGCTGCCGCAGGGGGCCGGGTCAGCCCAGCCGGGTGACGTCGCGGACCGCGCCCTTGTCGGCGCTGGTGGCCATCGCGGCGTAGGCGCGCAGGGCCGCGGAGACCTTGCGCTCGCGGTTCTTCGGGGCGTAGACGCCGCCGAGGGCCTCGTGGCGGGCTGCCAGGGTGGCGTCGTCGACGAGGATCTCGATGGACCGGTTCGGGATGTCGATGCGGATGCGGTCGCCGTCCTCGACGACGGCGATGTCGCCGCCGGACGCCGCCTCCGGGGAGGCGTGGCCGATGGACAGGCCGGAGGTGCCGCCGGAGAAGCGGCCGTCCGTCACCAGCGCGCAGACCTTGCCGAGGCCACGACCCTTGAGGAAGGACGTCGGGTAGAGCATCTCCTGCATGCCGGGGCCGCCGCGCGGGCCCTCGTAGCGGATGACGACGACGTCGCCCGCCTTGACCTCCTTGCGCAGGATCTTGTCCACGGCCTCGTCCTGAGACTCGCAGACGACCGCCGGGCCCTCGAAGGTCCAGATCGACTCGTCGACGCCGGCCGTCTTCACGACGCAGCCGTCGACGGCGATGTTGCCGCGCAGGACGGCCAGGCCGCCGTCCTTGGAGTACGCGTGCTGCACGGAGCGGATGCAGCCGCCCTCGGCGTCGAGGTCGAGGGTGTCCCAGCGCTCGGACTGGGAGAAGGCGCTCGCGGAGCGCTTGCAGCCGGGGGCCGCGTGCCACAGCTCCATCGCCGTGTCGCTCGCCGTGCCGGAGCGGGCGTCCCACTGCGCCAGCCAGTCCTCCAGGCCCGCGGAGTGGACGGTCGTCACGTCCTTGTTGAGGAGCCCGCCGCGGTGCAGTTCGCCGAGGATGGCGGGGATGCCGCCGGCGCGGTGCACGTCCTCCATGTAGTACGTGCCGCCGGGCGCGACGTTCGGGGCGACCTTGGCCAGGCAGGGGACGCGGCGCGAGACGGCGTCGATGTCCTTGAGGTCGTACTCCAGGCCCGCCTCCTGCGCGGCGGCCAGCAGGTGCAGGATCGTGTTGGTGGAGCCGCCCATGGCGATGTCGAGGGCCATGGCGTTCTCGAAGGCCTCGCGGGTGGCGATGTTGCGGGGCAGCACGGACTCGTCGCCGTCCCCGTAGTACCGCTTGGTGATCTCCACGACCGTGCGGCCGGCGTCCTCGTACAGGGCGCGGCGGGCGGTGTGCGTGGCGAGGACCGAGCCGTTGCCAGGGAGGGCCAGGCCGATGGCCTCGGCGAGGCAGTTCATCGAGTTGGCGGTGAACATGCCGGAACACGAGCCGCAGGTGGGACAGGCGTTCTCCTCGATGCGGAGCACGTCCTCGTCGGAGACGTTCTCGTTGGAGGCGTCCACCATGGCGTCGATCAGGTCCAGCTTGCGGACGGTGCCGTCGACGAGGATGGCCTGGCCGGCCTCCATCGGGCCGCCGGAGACGAACACGGCCGGGATGTTGAGGCGCATGGCGGCCATCAGCATGCCGGGGGTGATCTTGTCGCAGTTGGAGATGCAGATCAGGGCGTCGGCGCAGTGCGCCTCGACCATGTACTCCACGCTGTCCGCGATCAGGTCGCGGGACGGCAGGGAGTAGAGCATGCCGCCGTGGCCCATCGCGATGCCGTCGTCGACGGCGATCGTGTTGAACTCGCGGGGGATCGCACCGGCCGCGCGGATGGCGTCGGAGACGATCCGGCCGACGGGCGCCAGGTGCGTGTGACCGGGGACGAACTCGGTGAAGGAGTTGGCGACCGCGATGATCGGCTTGCCGATGTCCTCGCTCGCTACGCCCGACGCGCGCATCAGGGCGCGGGCACCCGCCATGTTGCGGCCGTGGGTGACGGTGCGGGACCTCAGCTCGGGCATGCGGTTCACTCCCCATGAGTACGGCTGGCTGTACGGTCAGCCGCGACTGCGGATATGGCTCAGCTACGAGGCTACGCCCACCGCCCGCGATCCGGACGGCGTGTCCGCATGGCGGGACGGGCGGCTCAGTCCTCGGTCAGGTACCGCTGAAGCGTAGGGGCCACGAGGGCCACGATGTCCTCCGGGTCCGCGGACGCGAGGGGCTCGACCCGCAGGACGTAGCGCAGGATCGCGATGCCGACCATGTGGGAGGCCGCGAGCTCGGCGCGGAAGGTCGGATCGGGCACGTCCAGGTCGGCGGCGACGCGCTCCAGGACCCTGCGCAGCACCAGCCCGCGCAGCACCTTCGCGGCTGCCTCGTGCGTGAGGGCGGACCGGATCACGGCGAGCAGCGGGGCCCGGGTGACCGGGTTCTCCCAGACCCCGAGGAAGTAGCGGGCGAGGCGCTCGCCGATGCCGTCGGGCCCCTCGCCGATGACGGCCGGGACCACCAGGGCCGGCTCCATGCTCATCTCGATGGCCGCGGCGAACAGGTCGTCCTTGCTGCCGAAGTAGTGGTGTACCAGCGCCGGGTCCACGCCGGCGACCTTCGCGATGCCGCGCACGGACGTCTTGTCGTAGCCGCGCTCCGCGAAGACCTCACGGGCGGCGAGCCGGATGCGCTCCTGGGTGCCCGGCCCCCCCTCGGCCTCGTCCTGGCGGGGCCGCCCAGGGCCCCGGCGGCGCGGCGCGCGCTCCCCGGTCACAGCCGGCGGGCCCGGTCGCGCCCGGCGGTGGCCAGGTGCAGGCGGGTGAAGGCCAGCGCCTCGGCGAGGTCGGCCTCGCGCTCGGCGGAGGACATCGCACGCCGCGTGTTGACCTCGATGACCACGTGGCCGTCGAAGAAGCTCCGGGCGAGGCGTTCCAGCAGTTCGGCGCAGGGCTGCGTACCGCGCCCCGGCACCAGGTGCTCGTCCTTCGCCGATCCGTTCCCGTCGGCGAGGTGCACGTGGGCGAGCCGCTCCCCCATCCGGTCGATCATCGCGGTCGCGTCCGTGCGGGCCGTCGCGGTGTGCGACAGGTCGACGGTGAAGTGCCGGTAGTCGTCCTTCGTCACGTCCCACTCGGGGGCGTAGGCGAGCATCTCGCGGTCGCGGTACCGCCAGGGATACATGTTCTCCACGGCGAACCGGACGTCGGTCTCCTCGGCCATCCGCCAGATACCGGAGACGAAGTCGCGCGCGTACTGGCGCTGCCACCGGAACGGCGGATGCACGACGACGGTGGACGCGCCGAGCTTCTCGGCCGCCGACCGGGCGCGCTGGAGCTTGACCCACGGATCGGTGGACCACACCCGCTGGGTGATCAGCAGGCACGGCGCGTGGACGGCGAGGATCGGCACCTGGTGCTGGTCCGACAGGCGGCGCAGCGCGTCGATGTCCTGGCTGACCGGATCCGTCCACACCATCACCTCGACGCCGTCGTATCCGAGGCGTGCGGCGATCTCGAAGGCGGTCGCCGTGGACTCCGGATAGACGGAGGCGGTGGACAGGGCGACCTTCGCGGTGGGGATGCGGACGGGTTCTGCCACGGGGACAGGGTACGGGGCCCGCGCCCGCCCGGTACGTGACGGCCGCCACGTGGGCCCGGTTCCGGCCGTCAGACGAGCCGGAAGAAGAGCGTGTCCTGGGTGTACCAGTCGAGGTCCCTCGTCGCGCGCTCCCACTCCTCGTGCTCGACGTCGAGCTTGTCGATGAGCTCCTGCACGTCGTAGTGGAAGTCCGGGTCCATCCGGCCCAGGACGGCCCGGTACGCGTCGGCCGCTGCCCTGGTCTTCGCGAGCGGCAGATGCCCGATGGCCGGGTAGCCGTCCACCGACCAGGGGATGGACGGGAATTCGTCGGGCGGCCCGCCGTAGAGGAACCCGTGCGGCAGCAGGTCGGCGGGCACGCCGAGGCGGCGCATCTCCTCGTCGACCAGGCCGAAGAAGGTGCTGGGCATGGAGTAGGTGCCCAGGTGGGAGTCGTCCGAGGAGTTGCAGTCGATGACGAACTGCAGGGCGGTGGTGTACGCGTTGCCGGCGCAGTCCGCGTCCGAGTCGGTGTGCCCGGCGATGAGGTGCTCAAGGGCGTCGGGGATGGACAGTCCCCACTCCACACCCTGACGGTCGAGACCGTCCTGGTAGGCCCGGGCGTTCCTGCGCATGATCTCCAGCCGGCGCAGCTGATCCGCCGTGAGATCGCCCTTGCTGCCGAGGTAGGCCAGCACGTCGGCCTTGTCCGCCGTCGAGTACGAGATGTTGTGACTCATGGTCACCAGCCTGCCAGTCGCCACCGACAGCCTTGTCGGTGGCGGCCCCTATCGTCCGCTCAGGACCTCGGAGCGGAGCGGGAATGGGTTTCAAGACGCGACCGAAGGGAGCGCCCTTGAGGGACCGGTCCGACACGGAGAGACGATGGGACTGACGGGAAACCCCCGGCCCATCTACGACACCGCCCCGGCAGACCGACCCACCGAAGCCCCCGCCCGGCAGACGACCGGCATCCGCCCCGCCGCCGCCGGGGGCGGGTGGGCAGCCACCGACGGAGAGCGGTGGAAGCCGCGGGGGTGAAGGCGCCGAGTGCGTGTGTACCCGTACACGCGCAGACACGCACCGCCCCGCGCGCGAAGCCCCCCGTACCCCCTACGCCGGCGCCGCGGTCGGGAGGTGGTCCAGGCGGCGGAGGATGACGCCCTCGCGCAGGGCCCAGGGGCAGATCTCCAGCTCGTCGACGCCGAAGAGGTCCATCGTGGCCTCGGCCACCAGCGCGCCCGCCAGGAGCTGGTTCGCCCGGCCCTCCGAGACTCCCGGGAGGGTGGAGCGCTGGGCCGTCGTCATCGCGGCCAGGCGCGGCACCCATTCCTCCAGGGCCTTGCGGCTGAGGTCGCGCTGCACGTACAGGCCGTCGGCCGAGCGGGCCGCGCCCGCGATGCGGGCCAGCTGCTTGAACGTCTTCGACGTCGCCACCACGTGGTCCGGGGCCCCGAAGCGGCTGAACTCGCGGACCGTCCGGGCGATCTCCGTCCGCACGTGCCGCCGCAGCGCCCGGACGTCGACGGCGTCCGGCGGGTCGCCCGGCAGCCAGCCCGCGGTGAGGCGGCCCGCGCCCAGCGGGAGCGAAACGGCCGCGTCCGGGTCCTCGTCGATGCCGTACGCGATCTCCAGGGAGCCGCCGCCGATGTCCAGGAGCAGCAGCTTCCCGGCGGACCAGCCGAACCAGCGGCGGGCGGCGAGGAAGGTGAGCCGCGCCTCGTCCTCGCCGCTCAGCACCGGCAGGTCGACGCCGGTCTCGGCCTTGACCCGGGCCAGGACCTCGTCCGCGTTCGTGGCCTCGCGCACCGCGCTGGTCGCGAAGGGCAGGACGTCCTCGCAGCCCTTGTCCTCGGCGGCCTGTACCGCTTCGTTGACGACCGAGAGGAGCCGCTCGACGCCCGCGGGGGTGACGGCGCCGGCGCCGTCGAGGAGCTCCGCCAGCCTTATCTCCACCTTGTGCGAGTGCGCGGGCTGCGGGCGCGCACCGGGGTGCGCGTCCACCACCAGCAGATGGACCGTATTCGAACCCACATCAAGGACACCGAGTCTCATAGGGGGAAACGCTACTGCGAGGAACACTCGGGGGTTGAGTAAGGGGCGCTTAGGCTTGGGTTTGTGCCACATACGAAGAAGGCCAACAAGACCCGGTCGCAGAAGGACACGGGCAAGGACTCAGGCAAGAACCCGATCAAGAGCACGGGCAGCGCCAAGGGCGGCAAGGCCGGGAAGGGCAAGGCCGTGGCTGACGAGAAGGGGCTCGACTTCCCCCGGGCCTGGGTGGAGTTCCCCGACCCCGCCGACGACGAGCAGGTCTTCCGCTGTGACCTGACCTGGCTCACCTCCCGTTGGACCTGCATCTTCGGCAGCGGCTGCCAGGGCATCCAGGCGGGCCGGGCCTCGGACGGCTGCTGCACGCTCGGCGCGCACTTCTCCGACGAGGACGACGAGAAGCGCGTCGCGCAGAACGTGGCCCGGCTGACGCCCGAGCTGTGGCAGTTCCACGACGTCGGCAGCGAGAGCGGGTGGACGCAGAACGACGACGACGGGGAGAGGCAGACCCGCCGCTGGGACGGCGCGTGCATCTTCCTGAACCGGCCCGGCTTCCCCGCCGGGGCCGGCTGCTCGCTCCACATCCTCGCCCTGAGGGAGGGCCGGGAGCCGCTGGAGACCAAGCCGGACGTCTGCTGGCAGCTGCCGATCCGCCGGACGTACGACTGGATCGACCGGCCCGACGACACCCGGGTGCTGCAGGTGTCGATCGGCGAGTACGACCGTCGCGGCTGGGGCCCCGGCGGCCACGACCTGCACTGGTGGTGCACGTCGGCGACGTCCGCGCACGGCGCCGGGGACCCGGTGTACGTGTCGTACCGCGCCGAGCTGACGGAGCTGATGGGCAAGGAGGGGTACGAGGCGCTGGTGCAGCTGTGCGAGGCCCGGCTGGCGTCGCTGCTGCCGATGGCTCCGCACCCCGCGGACCCGGCTCCGTAGACGGAGCGGAGCCGTCGGCGCTGCGACGTCGGCCGCCCGCGGGTCCCGACGGTACGACGTCGGCTCCCCGCGGATCCCGACGCTACGACGTCAGCCGCCCGCGGGTCCCGACGGTGCGGGGTCGGGCGCCGGGGAAGCCGTTCCGCCTGTGCCGTCCGTCGGGGACGGCGCGGGCGTCGGGGACGGCGGCGGGATCGTCGGCTCCGTCGGGGCGGGCGTCGGTGCCGGCCCCTGCGTCTGGTCCGGCGTCGGCGACGGGCTCGCGGGCTGCGTCGGCTGCGGGGTCGGCGTCGAGGCGGGCCGGCCGCGGCCGCGGATGGAGACCACCGCACCCGTCGGGTCGACCCCGACCCGGGCGGTCCAGGCGCCGACGGGCTGCGCCTCGGCATCCACTGCGATGCGTAGGGTGACCGATTCTCCGGGCGCGAGCGTGCCCGCGGTGCGGCTCGCGCGCAGCCAGGGCGCGTCGGACCAGAGCCGCCAGTCCACCGGGGCGCCGCCCGAGGCGGTGAGGGTGAGCAGGGTGAGTGCGCCCCGCGAGGACGCGGCCACGGAGAGGTGACCGCGGGCGCCGGCGTGGTCGGGGGTCGCGGGCGGGCCGGTGCTGATCACCTCGACGGAGACGTCGGAGGAGTCGCTGCTCTCGGCGAAGTCGGGGCCGCTGGTGGTGCCGGTGGCGTTCCCGGTGTTCTCGTAGGCGGTGAGCGGGCGGCCGTCGATCCGGGCGGTCGGCAGCTCGGTCTCGCTCGCGGAGATACGGGTGGAGCCGTTGCCGACGGAGTCGCCGGTGCCGTGCTCGCCGCGGTACGAGGCCCACAGCGCCAGGACCGGGGCCGCGACGACGGTGGCCACGACGGTGGTGGTCACGGCGCGGGCGCGCAGCCGGTCGCGGCGGGCGGCGCGGTCCTTGGGGTCCATCGGGAAGCCGGTGCGGTCGAAGCGCGGGCCGGGGCCGCGGCCCCGGCCGGAGCGGAGCATCGCCGCGTGGACCGCGGTGCGGGGGGCGGGCACGAGGGGCAGTGCGGCGGTGTTGACGCCGCCCGAGCCCGGCCAGGGGGCGGCGGCGCCCACCCGTTCGGCGACGCGCCGGCACCGGGGGCAGTCGTCGACGTGGCGGACGAGTTCGGCGCGCAGGGTGCTGGACAGCAGCACGTCGCCGTCGCCGCCGTTGCCGTCCGCGTCGCGGCCGGTGAGCTGGGAGACGCTGGGGCAGCTGCCGGTCTCGACGACGGCGAGGGCCGCGCGGGTGCGCTCCACCTCGCAGGCGGCACCGGTCAGGAGCTCCCGGGCGGCGGCGGCGGGTGTGCCCAGGACGGCGGCGAGTTCGGGGACGCCGAGGCGGTGGCGGACGGCGAGTTCGAGTGCCTCGCGCTGCGCGGGCGTGGTCCCCGCGGCCTCCGGCCACGCCAGACGGGCCAGCTCGGTGCGGCGGTAGGCACTGACGTCGATCTGCCGATGGGCGTCCACGGCCGGGCCGTCATCCGCTGCGCCCCCCGGCGCACTGTTGCGCGCGGTGTGCTCCGGCGCACGCCGAGCGGAATGCGCTCCCTGGCTTACGCGCCGCTGCTCGGCCAAGCGGCGCAGGCAGCCCCAGCGGGCGAGCGCGTAGAGCCAGGCCCGTCTGTCGCCCTCGTCGGGGCAGCGGCCGGGATGCCGCTCGGCCACGGCGAGGACGTCGCCGAGCACGTCGGTCGCGGTGTCGTGATCGCACAGGACCGACAGGCAGTAGGTGAACAGGCCGTCGAGATACGGCTCGTGCCGGAAGGGGCGCGGCGGCTCCTCTTCTTGGTGCGTGCGCCCGTGCGCCCGGTGTGCGCCGGTGCGCGGTGAGGGTGGTGCCTGGTCGCTGCTGTTCACCTGGCGACCGTAGGCGGCGCGCCGGTGGCGCCCTGGAAGCCTTCCCCGGTTTTAGCCCTTATGGGTGAACAGATCGTTGACACACTGACGGCGGGCCTGACGTGGGCGGTCCCGCCGCCGGGGGCGCCCCCGGCCGTCCCCGGCGCCGGGGGGGCCGGGCCCGCACCGCGGCCCGGGCTGTCGGTGCGGGCGGCTACCGTGGGCGCCATGGCTGCCCGCACTGCTCGTTCATCCGCCAAGGACCGTCCGTCCTACCGCTGCACCGAATGCGGCTGGACGACGGCCAAGTGGCTCGGCCGGTGCCCCGAGTGCCAGGCCTGGGGCACCGTCGAGGAGATGGGGGCGCCCGCCGTACGGACCACCGCGGCCGGCCGGGTCTCGACCGCCGCACTGCCGATCGCCCAGGTCGACGGGCGGACGGCGACCGCGCGCAGCACCGGTGTGGACGAGCTGGACCGCGTCCTGGGCGGCGGGCTCGTGCCCGGCGCCGTCGTGCTGCTGGCCGGCGAGCCCGGCGTGGGCAAGTCGACGCTGCTGCTGGACGTCGCCGCGAAGGCCTCCAGCGACGCGCACCGCACGCTGTACGTCACAGGTGAGGAATCGGCGAGCCAGGTGCGGCTGCGGGCCGACCGCATCAAGGCGCTGAGCGACCACCTGTACCTCGCCGCCGAGACCGACCTGTCGGCGGTGCTCGGGCACCTCGACGCCGTGAAGCCGTCCCTTCTGGTCCTGGACTCCGTACAGACCGTCGCCTCCCCCGAGATCGACGGCGCACCCGGCGGCATGGCCCAGGTGCGCGAGGTGGCGGGCGCGCTGATCAGGGCCTCCAAGGAGCGGGGCATGGCCACCCTCCTGGTGGGCCACGTCACCAAGGACGGCGCCATCGCCGGTCCCCGCCTGCTGGAGCACCTCGTCGACGTGGTGCTGAGCTTCGAGGGCGACCGGCACGCGCGGCTGCGGCTCGTGCGCGGCGTGAAGAACCGGTACGGAGCGACCGACGAGGTCGGCTGCTTCGAGCTGCACGACGAGGGGATCACCGGGCTCGCCGACCCGAGCGGACTGTTCCTGACCCGGCGCGCCGAGGCCGTTCCGGGGACCTGCCTGACCGTGACCCTGGAGGGGAAGCGGCCGCTGGTCGCCGAGGTGCAGGCGCTGACCGTGGACTCGCAGATCCCCTCCCCCCGGCGGACCACCTCCGGCCTGGAGACCTCGCGCGTCTCGATGATGCTGGCGGTACTGGAGCAGCGCGGCCGGATCACGGCCCTCGGCAAGCGCGACATCTACAGCGCCACCGTGGGCGGGGTGAAGCTCACCGAGCCCGCCGCGGACCTGGCGATCGCGCTCGCGCTGGCCTCCGCCGCCAGTGACGTCCCGCTCCCGAAGAACCTGGTGGCCATCGGCGAGGTCGGCCTGGCCGGCGAGGTGCGGCGGGTGACGGGCGTGCAGCGGCGGCTGGCGGAGGCGCACCGGCTGGGCTTCACGCACGCGCTGGTGCCGGCGGACCCGGGCAAGGTGCCGCCCGGGATGAAGGTCACCGAGGTCGCCGACATGGGCGACGCGCTACGGGTCCTGCCGCGCGGGCGCTCCCGTACACCGGCCAAGGAGCGGGCGGCGGCCGCCGAGTAGACCCCGCTCCGGGCGCGCCGCCTCCGACCATGATCGAACCGAGCGGACCCGTCATGATCGACCCGGCCGACCGACCGGTCGCCGCGCTGGTCAGGGGGCCCGTACGGGCCGCCGCCGGGCGGTACCTGGCCAAGCCACGGCGGGGCCGCAGCGCGCGCCGGTAGACTTTGTGCTGGTCCGCCCGGCCGTACGCACGTCCTCGTGCCCCCGCGCTGGGCGGCGCAACCCGCGACCGGAGGAGTGCAGTGGCAGCCAAGGACGGGGCATCAGCACCCGGGAAGTCCGGCGCGAGCTCCAAGCACGACGCGCTCATGCGCGCCTCGCTGAGCGCGGTCGCACCTGGTCAGCCACTGCGCGACGGCCTTGAGCGGATCGTCCGGGGCAACACCGGCGGCCTCATCGTCCTCGGCATGGACAAGGCCGTCGAGGCGATGTGTACGGGCGGCTTCGTCCTGGACGTGGAGTTCACCGCGACCAGGCTGCGCGAGCTGTGCAAGCTCGACGGCGCGCTCATCCTCGACAAGGACCTCACCAAGATCCTGCGGGCCGGCGTGCAGCTGGTGCCGGACGCGTCGATCCCCACGGAGGAGACGGGCACGCGGCACCGCACGGCCGACCGCGTCTCCAAGCAGTGCGGCTTCCCGGTGGTGTCCGTGTCGCAGTCGATGCGGCTGATCGCCCTGTACGTGGACGGGGAGCGGCGGGTCCTGGAGGAGTCCGGGGCGATCCTGTCGCGCGCGAACCAGGCGCTGGCCACGCTGGAGCGGTACAAGCTCCGCCTCGACGAGGTCGCCGGCACGCTGTCGGCGCTGGAGATCGAGGACCTGGTCACGGTGCGCGACGTGACGGCGGTCGGGCAGCGGCTGGAAATGGTCCGCCGGATCGCGACCGAGATCGCCGAGTACGTGGTCGAACTGGGCACGGACGGGCGACTGCTGTCCCTCCAGCTGGACGAGCTGACGGTGGGGATCGAGCAGGAGCGGGAGCTGGTCATCCGGGACTACGTGCCCGAGCCGACGGCGAAGCGTTCCCGCACGGTGGACGAGGCGCTGGCGGAACTGGACGCGCTGACCCACCCGGAGCTGCTGGAACTGCCCATCGTGGCGCGGGCGCTGGGGTACACCGGCTCGCCCGAGACGCTGGACTCGGCGGTGTCGCCCCGCGGCTACCGGCTGCTGGCGAAGGTACCGCGGCTGCCGGGCGCGATCATCGAGCGGCTGGTGGAGCACTTCGGCGGCCTGCAGAAGCTGCTCGCCGCGAGCGTCGACGACCTGCAGACGGTGGACGGCGTGGGCGAGGCGCGTGCGCGGAGCGTCCGCGAGGGGCTGTCACGGCTGGCGGAGTCGTCGATCCTGGAGCGGTACGTCTAGCCTGCGGCTCTGCTCGGCCGACCCGTCTCGGGTCCGTTGCCCGTTGGGCGCGCGCGCCGCTCCTGGGGCTCCACCCCGCGTCTCGAACCCCCGGCGGGGCGGGGCTGGGTAGTGCGCGCGCCGCTGCCTGGGGGCTCGGCCGCTGCCGAGGGCGCCGGCCCGGACGTCAGTCCTGCTTGAGGACGAATGAGGTCCGGGCGACCGGCATGCCGGGGGACTTGACCTCGACGACGTAGGTGTCCGGAGCGGCCGACCCCGCCGGAGGCGACTGGCACTGGTCGGCCGCACTGAACCTGCGGTCCCAGTCCAGCGCATGCTTGGTCTCGCCCTGCGCCGGGAGGCGGAAGAAGGCGTTGCCCGCGCCCGTCGGGCAGTCCGCCGAGGACCACACCGCCTTGTTGTTACTCGCCTGAAGGATGGTCAGGACCGCCTGCTTCGGGCCAAGATCGACCTTGCAGGTGGTTCCGGAGGTGTTGCGGGCGATCAGTTCGAGGCGGGGCTTCTCGTTCGCCTCGTACTCGTTCTTCGCGCTCTTGACCTCCCACTGCAGCGCGCTCGCCGCGCACGTGGGGAGCGGGGAGTCGGCGGGGACCGCCGCCGGACCGCCCGCGCCGCCGCTGCCGGCGGAGCCCGAACCCCCGCCCGCGCCCGCGCCGGTGCCCGGTTCGCCGTTCTTGCCCGCACCGCCGCCGGAGCCGCCTTCGGACCCGCTGGTCCCGCCGCCGGACTCGGGGCGCCCGCCGGGCGCGGCGCTGATGGCGGGGCCCGTGCCGGACGGGCCTGGAGTGATCGAGGTGACGGGGTCGGGACGGCCCTCGCCCTTTCCGTTCGTACTCGTCTTCCCCCCACCGGAACTGACGGTCCATACGGCGAGGAGCGCGAGGAGCGCGACGACGGACGCCAGCACAGCCCTCCGTCGCCAGTAGATGGAGGAGGGGAGCGGCCCGACCGGATTGCGCAGAGATCCCACGGAGGGAACTTTACGAGAGTTCGCGGCCCGATCAGTGCCCCACATGCCGCGCATCGCACTCGATTTGCCGATGATCATCCTGCGGGCCGAAGCGGAGGCGGTGAGAACCGGCCAAAGGGCTGACATGGAGATTAATCCGGTTTGTGTACGTTCGGTGACCATGGACGCCTTCGGCTTCTCCCGCGGGCCCGGTCCGGACGGCAAGTCGGGCTCCGGGGTCCGAAACGTGCCAGGATGCCGTATGCCATGACTGCATCCCCCTCTTCCTCCCCCGACGTGTCCCCGGACGTGTCCCGCGACCTGACCGCCTGCGCGTCCGCCGGCCCCTCCCACGCGCTGCACTCCCCCGTCATCGCGTGGTTCGAGCAGCACGCCCGCGACCTGCCCTGGCGCCGCCCCGAGGCCGGCCCCTGGGGCGTCATGGTCAGCGAGTTCATGCTCCAGCAGACACCGGTCAGCCGGGTCCTGCCGGTCTACGAGCAGTGGATCGCCCGCTGGCCCAGCCCCACCGACCTGGCCGCCGAGGCCCCCGGCGAGGCCGTACGGGCCTGGGGGCGGCTCGGCTACCCGCGCCGGGCCCTGCGGCTGCACGGTGCGGCCGCCGCGATAACGGAGCGCCACGGGGGCGACGTACCGCAGGAGCACGCGCAGCTCCTCGCGCTGCCCGGGGTGGGCGAGTACACCGCCGCGGCGGTGGCCTCGTTCGCGTACGGGCAGCGGCACGCCGTCCTCGACACCAACGTCCGGCGGGTCTTCGCGCGCGCCGCCACCGGTGTCGAGTACCCGCCGAACGCGACAACGGCCGCCGAACGGCGTCTGGCGCGCGAGCTGCTGCCCGAGGACGAGTCCACCGCGGCGCGCTGGGCGGCGGCCTCGATGGAGCTCGGCGCGCTCGTGTGCACCGCCAAGAGCCCGGACTGCGTCCGCTGCCCGGTGGCCGGGCTGTGCGCGTGGCGGCTGGCGGGGAAGCCGGCGCACGACGGGCCGCCGCGGCGCGGACAGACGTACGCGGGGACCGACCGGCAGGTGCGCGGCAAGCTCCTGGCCGTCCTGCGGGAGGCGGTGGGGCCCGTTCCGCAGGCCGTGCTCGACACGGTGTGGAACGAACCGGTGCAGCGGGCGCGCGCCCTCGACGGGCTGGTCTCGGACGGACTGGTGGAGCCCCTCGACGGCGGCCTCTACCGGCTGCCGCAGACCCGGCCCGGGGCGTGACCGGCAAGGCCGCGACAGCAGGCCGCGGTGGCAGGCCGCGGGCCCGGTCCGGGGGCCGGCCGGGGCGGGTGGGGAACGGACCGTGCACCGGTCGGGAACCGCCCGTAGCCGCACCTGAAGCTGAGTCAGGGATTCCGCTTGTGGCCGCCAAACCCCAGCTCACGGGCGCTGTTACACAACCTATGGGTGTCCGTGCTCCCACCGAAGGCTTGCTCGCACAGGCCCGTGACAACCCCTCCGTACCGTCGTCCCCGTAAGCCAGCGGTGGAGCGGTCGGACGGGAACGGAGGCGGTCTGAAATGGTGCAGGCGCATGGCGAGGTACTCGGGTTCGAGGAGTACGTACGCACCCGGCAGGACGCCCTCCTGCGCAGTGCCCGACGCCTGGTCCCGGACCCCACCGACGCCCAGGACCTCCTCCAGACGGCCCTCGTGCGCACGTACGGCCGGTGGGACGGCATCGCCGACAAGTCCCTGGCCGACGCCTACCTCCGCCGGGTCATGATCAACACCCGTACCGAGTGGTGGCGCGCCCGCAAGCTCGAAGAGGTCCCCACCGAGCAGCTCCCCGACGCGTCCGTCGAGGACGGCTCCGACCAGCGCGCCGACCGCGCCCTGCTGATGGACATCCTCAAGGTGCTCGCGCCCAAGCAGCGCAGTGTGGTCGTCCTGCGACACTGGGAGCAGATGAGCACCGAGGAGACGGCCGCGGCGCTCGGGATGTCGGCGGGAACCGTGAAGAGCACTCTGCACCGCGCCCTGGCCCGCCTCCGGCAGGAGCTGGAGAGCCGAGACCTGGACATGCGTGCGCTGGAGCGCGGTGACCACACCATGCGGTACGAGGGGCGTGAGCGGTGCGCGGCCTGAACGGCCAAGATCTGAACGGCAGGAGCTCTCCCCCCGTATTCGGCGGTCGGTCCGTATTCGGGGGTCGGGGCAATCTGGTGCTGGTGTCGGCGGGGACGATCGTCCTCGTCGGCACTGCCGTGTTCGCGGTCGGTTGCGCGACCGGCGGGACCGGCCTGCGTGACGGCGGCCCCGCCCGCACCGACACCGTCGCCAGGACCGCGCCGCCCGGCTCGTCCCCGGCCGACGGCGACTCGGCGTCGGCCTCCCCGTCCGGCACGCCCCTGAAGAAGGTGGACCCGGTCAGGCTGCTCATGGCGGACCCCAAGGTCAGCACCGACGTCAAGCGGGACCTCAAGCCCTGCACGGGCAAGGAGTACCCGGTGGACGTGAGCTACGGGAAGGTCACCGGCGGCCCGGTCGCAGACATCGTCGTGAACGTCCTGTCCTGCGCCGACGCCCTGGGCCGCGGCACCTACGTGTACCGGGCGGACGGCGCCGAGTACGAGAATGTGTTCGCGGACGAGCGGCCACCCGTCTACGCGGAGATCGACCGGGGCGACCTGGTGGTCACGAAGCAGGTCTACGGAAAGAGCGACGCGCTCGCCTATCCGTCGGGCGAGGACGTGATCACGTACCGCTGGAACGGGGAGAAGTTCACCGAGCAGGACCGGGTGCACTCGGAGTACAGCAACGTGGTCGACGGCGGCGCCCAGCCGGCCCCGGCCACGAGTCAGAAGAACTGAGCACTGAGCAAGAAGAACGAGGCGAGGCTTGCGCATGGCCGAGACCCATGTCCTGTTCGTGGAGGACGACGACGTCATCCGTGAGGCAACGACCCTGGCGCTGGAGCGCGACGGGTTCGTGGTCACGGCCATGCCCGACGGCTTGTCCGGCCTGGAGTCCTTCCGCGCGCGCCGGCCCGACATCGCCCTGCTGGACGTGATGGTCCCGGGCATGGACGGCGTGAGCCTGTGCCGCCGCATCCGCGACGAGTCCACCGTCCCCGTGATCATGCTGTCGGCGCGCGCCGACAGCATCGACGTGGTGCTGGGCCTGGAGGCGGGCGCCGACGACTACGTCACCAAGCCCTTCGACGGCTCGGTGCTCGTCGCCCGGATCCGCGCCGTGCTGCGCCGCTTCGACCACTCCGGCGGCCCCCAGAACGGCGCTGGTGGCGCCCTCGACGACGGCCCGGACGCCGAGCGCGGCGTGCTGTCCTTCGGCGACCTGGAGGTGGACACCGAGGGCATGGAGGTCCGCAGATCGGGTGCCAACGTGGCCCTGACGCCGACCGAGATGCGGCTGCTGCTCGAGTTCTCCTCCGCACCCGGCACCGTGCTGTCCCGTGACCGGCTCCTGGAGCGGGTCTGGGACTACGACTGGGGCGGCGACACCCGCGTCGTGGACGTCCACGTCCAGCGCCTGCGCACCAAGATCGGACAGGACCGGATCGAAACGGTCCGAGGCTTCGGATACAAACTCAAGGCATGAGACGGTTCACCCTCCGCACGGGGATCCGCTGGAAGATCACACTCGCCATCGCAGCCGTGGGCGCCCTCGTCACGATCGCGCTGAGTCTGGTGGTGCACAGCGCTGCCCGCGTGTCGATGCTGGGGAGCGCGCGCGAAGTCCAGCTGGAGCGCGTGCAGTTCATCTCCCGCAATGCCGACGCCGGGCGCAAGCCCCCCATGGGGGCCAAGGTCAACGATCCCGAACTGCCCGCGGAACTGAGGCAGAAGGCGCAGTCGGGCCGGCGCGGCACCTATATCCAGGAGCGGCCGCACGGCGTGCCCGAGGTGTGGGCCGCCGTACCGCTCGGCAACGGGCAGGTGCTCTCGCTGCACACGCCGTTCCGGGAGAGCGCCGATCTGCTCCCGGACCTCGACCGGGCCCTCGTCGTCGGCGGACTCGCCGCCGTCATCGGCGGATCGGCGCTCGGCGTCCTCATCGGCGGGCAGATCTCGCGCCGGCTGCGCAAGGCGGCCGCCGCCGCGCAGCGGGTCGCCCACGGCGATCCCGACGTAAGGGTGCGGGACGCGGTCGGCGGTGTCGTCCGTGACGAGACGGACGATCTCGCGCGGGCCGTGGACGCCATGGCCGATGCCCTCCAGCAGCGGCTGGAGGCCGAGCAGCGGGTGACCGCGGACATCGCGCACGAGCTGCGGACCCCGGTGACGGGCCTGCTCACCGCCGCGGAACTGCTGCCCCCGGGGCGGCCGACGGAGCTGGTCCGGGACCGGGCGCAGGCGCTGCGCGCCCTCGTCGAGGACGTGCTGGAGGTGGCCCGGCTGGACAGCGCCTCGGAGCGGGCGGAGCTCCAGGACGTGGCACTGGGCGAGTTCGTGAGCCGGCGCGTGAGGGTGCTGATGCCGGAGGCGACCGTACGGATCGTCGCGGACGAGGTCGTGAGCACCGACCCGCGGCGGCTGGAGCGGATCCTGGGCAACCTGCTCGCCAACGCCGCCCGGTACGGGCGGCCGCCGATCCAGGTCGACGTCGAGGGCCGGGTCGTACGGGTCCGCGACCACGGGCCGGGTTTCCCCGAGGCGCTGCTGCGCGAGGGGCCGAGCCGGTTCCGTACCGGGTCGACGGACCGCGCGGGTGTGGGGCACGGGCTGGGGCTGACCATCGCGGAGGGCCAGGCGCGGGTGCTGGGCGCCCGGTTGACCTTCCGCAACGTGGCGGCTCCCGGTGTCCTGGACCGCTCGCCGACGGCGGCGGGCGCGCCCGTCGGCGCGGCGGCCGGGGCGGTCGCGGTGCTGTGGCTGCCGGAGCACGCGCCGACGGCGACGGGCAGCTTCCCGGTACTGAAGCCGCCTCAGGGCTGACGGACGGGGACCGGGCCGTGCCCGCGCACGGGTGCGTGTCTTAGGCTCCGTGCCATGACCGACGGCACGAATCCCCCGAGCAGCCCGCAGCCCGAGCCCGCCCACGGCAGCGGCGGATACGGGTTCCCGCCGGGACCGCCCGCCCAGAGCGGTTACGGCTACCCGTCCGGAGGCGGCGGCTACGGCTATCCGCAGTCCGGGCAGCAGCCGAACCCGTACCAGCAGGACGCGCAAGGGCAGCCGTGGCAGCCGGCGCCCGCCCCGGCCCCGGCCCAGCCGGGCTTCACGCGGCTGGCCGGTCCGGACATACCCGGCGCGTCGGAGCAGCCGGACTGGGAGGCCATGGCCGACCGTTCCGAGGCCGCACGACGCAAGAAGAAGCGGTGGGCGCTGGTCGGCGGGGTGACCGTACTGGCGCTGCTGGCCGGTGGTGGGACGTTCTTCCTGCTGGCCGGCGACGGCGACGGCCCGGAGGGGACGAACGCCCAGCCCTCGGCGTCCGCCTCACCGGAACCGGAGGACTCGAAGTCGCCGGCGGCCTACACGGCCACCGTCGCGGGTGACGACACCCTGCTGCGTGACAGCTACGGCTCCACGGGCATCCGGCTGGGCCCCGACCTCAAGGTCGGCCCGCTGGGCAAGCGCTTCCAGGTCGTCGGCAAGGGCAACGGGAACTCGTGGGGGCAGTCCGCCGAGCCCGTCGTCGACGTCACCAAGAGCTTCACGATCACGGCGCGCGCCTACAGCTCCGCCACCAAGGGCTCGCGGATCGTCATGAGCCAGGGCGACGGGGAGTCCTTCTCGTTCGAGCTCGGCGTGAACGAGGTGAACGGCAAGCAGGCGTGGATCTTCCGGGTGCAGACGGGCGACAAGGGCGCCGCGGCGACCACGAAGACCGTCGCCGCCGAGGGGCTCACCATCCTCAAGACACCGACCCTGGTGATGGCCACGTACGACGCGGAGAGGAAGAACATCGCCCTCTACGTGGACGGCAAGAAGGCCGGTGAGACCGAGGTTCCGGCCATCTGGCAGGCTCCCGGCCCGCTCCAGCTCGGCCGGTCCAAGCACCACAACATCTGGACGGGCCCGTGGCAGGGCGCGCTGCACAACATCAAGATCTACAACGCGGCCTTCTCGGCGGAGCAGGCCGCCGCGTACAAGGAGGGCAAGCTCGGCCCGGCGCCGAAGCCGGCCCACGCCTGGCTGCTGACCTGACCGACCCGACCTGACCCGACCGGACGGGACGGCCTCGGCCGGACACGACGACGCCGACCGGCCACGGGGGCCGGTCGGCGTCGGTGACGGTGCGTGTGGCGCAGGTCAGATGCTGACGCCGTTGGTGCGCAGGAAGGACACCGGGTTGAGGGCCGAGCCGTAGTTCGGGGTGGTGCGGATCTCGAAGTGCAGGTGCGGGCCGCTGGAGTTGCCGGTGTTGCCGGACAGGGCGATGCGCTGCTTGACGGAGACCTTCTGGCCGACCTTGACCTTGATCTTCGACAGGTGCGCGTACTGCGAGTACGTGTTGTTCGCGTGCTTGATCACGATGGCGTTGCCGTAGGCGGGGCCGTCGCCGCCACCGTTCGGGCCGGCCTTGACGACGACGCCGGCGGCGGCGGCCTTGACCGGGGTGCCGACCGGGACGGCGAAGTCCTGGCCGGAGTGCTTGCGGGCCCACATGCTGCCGCCCTTGCCGAAGGTCGCGGACAGCGTGTACTTCTCCAGCGGCTTGTCCCAGAGGCCGGCCTTCTTCTTCGCCGCAGCGGCGACGTCGGCGGTGGCGGCGGGAGCCGTCTGCGGGGCGTCGGCGAAGGCGGCGGTCGTCCCGGCCCCGAGAGCCAGCACAGCACCGAGGGTTGCGCCGACGGTGATACGGGTAGAACGGGTGATGACGCGCTTCGCGGACATAGAGCAGACCTCCGGGGCCGGGGATGTGGGCGATTACGCCCATCTCGGGCATGAAGTGACCCGGCACGCTCAGCCATGTGCCGGGTTGGCTCATCTTTGGTAACCCGAATGCCCGGACTTCCCCAAACGTCCCCGTTTACTACCGGGGCTCGTAGCCGTGCCGGGGTGACGTGCCCCGTTGACGGGATCCACCTGGGGCGAAGACCCCTCGACAGGGGCTGCTCGATCTACGAAACCCCCTAGTATGTCCGATTTATCCTGTGTGGCTTGTCACCGGCCACCGGCCCGGGCCGCCGGTTCAGACCCCTTCCAATGTGACCGGCGCTACGCCCCGACCTCGTGGACGCATCCGTGGTGGGGATCAGGCTGGCCTCGGGGGTCTTGGCCCCCCTCGTCAGGAAGCTCTTACAGGGGGAAGGAGCGGGCGCCGGCCTGGTGAACCGCCCGGTCCCGGTGCGGCTCTCCTCCTACGCGGCCTGGCGCGAGAAACGCGGCCTCGACGCGGCGGACCTTCGCAAGCCGGCCGACCGCCTGGTCCGCGATGCCCTGTGGGCCCGGGCGAGCGGCCGCTCCCGCCCGGCGAGGAAGCCGGCGTGGCGGCGGCGCTCGCGGCGACCTTCCACGCCTTGGGCGACCTCGCCCTACCTGGCCCGCCGCCACAGCGGCCTGACCATCTTCGGCCTGGACCTGCCCCCCGACTCCACGCCGCTGGCCCCTGGACACCGCCTACGTGTCGCTGGAGGTCTCCCGCCCGCTGCCGGAGCCCAATGTCCGGGCAGCGCCCGACACCCGGGCCGCGGGCGCGGCCGCTCCCGGACCGGGCGCCTCCCCGTACGCCCTGTCCGCCGACGAGGCCCTCACCCGGCACCGCCGGGTCCTGCTCCGCGGTGAGGTGACCGGCTGACGGGCAGGACAAAGGGGCGGCCCCGGGACGTGAAGTCCCGGGGCCGCCCCTTTTACCGCTCAGTCGCGCCTACGCGCCCTTCGACAGGTCCGGGCCGGAGCCCGTGGCCTCGATCGGGGGGAGGTCGGGCAGGGCCGACTTCTCCTCGCCGCGGAAGGTGAACTTGGCTTCCTCGCCCTCACCCTCCTTGCCGACGACCACGATGTGACCGGGGCGCAGCTCGCCGAAGAGGATCTTCTCCGACAGGATGTCCTCGATCTCGCGCTGGATGGTCCGGCGCAGCGGCCGGGCACCCAGGATCGGGTCGTAGCCGCGCTTGGCGAGCAGGAGCTTGGCGTCGCCGCTCAGCTCGATGCCCATGTCGCGGTCCTTCAGGCGCTCGTCCACCTTCGCGATCATCAGGTCGACGATCTGGATGATGTCTTCCTCGGTGAGCTGGTGGAAGACGACCGTGTCGTCCACACGGTTGAGGAACTCGGGCCGGAAGTGCTGCTTGAGCTCTTCGTTGACCTTCGCCTTCATCCGGTCGTAGCCGGTCTTGGTGTCGCCCTGAGCCGCGAAGCCCAGGTTGAAGCCCTTCGAGATGTCCCGGGTGCCCAGGTTGGTCGTCATGATGATGACCGTGTTCTTGAAGTCCACGACCCGGCCCTGGGAGTCGGTCAGGCGACCGTCCTCCAGGATCTGGAGAAGGGAATTGAAGATATCCGGGTGGGCCTTCTCGACCTCGTCGAAGAGGACGACGGAGAACGGCTTGCGGCGCACCTTCTCGGTGAGCTGGCCGCCCTCTTCGTAGCCCACGTAACCGGGGGGCGAACCGAAGAGGCGGGAAACCGTGTGCTTCTCGCTGAACTCCGACATGTCGAGGGAGATCAGCGCGTCCTCGTCGCCGAAGAGGAATTCGGCGAGCGTCTTGGAGAGCTCGGTCTTACCGACACCGGACGGGCCGGCGAAGATGAACGAGCCACCCGGGCGCTTGGGGTCCTTCAGACCCGCACGGGTACGGCGGATCGCCTGGGAGAGCGCCTTGATGGCGTCCTTCTGGCCGATGACCCGACGGTGGAGCTCGTCCTCCATGCGGAGCAGTCGCGAGGACTCCTCCTCGGTGAGCTTGAAGACGGGAATGCCGGTCGCGGTCGCGAGGACCTCGGCGATGAGCTCGCCGTCGACCTCGGCGACGACGTCCATGTCGCCGGCCTTCCATTCCTTCTCGCGCTTGGTCTTCGACGCCAGCAGCTGCTTCTCCTTGTCGCGGAGAGAAGCCGCCTTCTCGAAGTCCTGGGAGTCGATGGCCGACTCCTTGTCCCGGCGGACGGCCGCGATCTTCTCGTCGAACTCGCGGAGGTCCGGCGGCGCGGTCATCCGGCGGATGCGCATCCGGGAGCCGGCCTCGTCGATCAGGTCGATCGCCTTGTCCGGGAGGAAGCGGTCCGAGATGTACCGGTCGGCCAGCGTCGCCGCCTGGACGAGGGCCTCGTCCGTGATGGAGACGCGGTGGTGGGCCTCGTAGCGGTCGCGCAGGCCCTTGAGGATCTCGATCGTGTGGGGGAGGGAAGGCTCCGCCACCTGGATCGGCTGGAAGCGGCGCTCGAGGGCCGCGTCCTTCTCGAGGTGCTTGCGGTACTCGTCGAGCGTCGTGGCCCCGATGGTCTGGAGCTCACCACGGGCCAGCATGGGCTTGAGGATGCTGGCGGCGTCGATCGCGCCCTCGGCGGCACCCGCACCCACGAGGGTGTGGAGCTCGTCGATGAACAGGATGATGTCGCCGCGGGTGCGGATCTCCTTGAGCACCTTCTTCAGGCGCTCCTCGAAGTCACCGCGGTAGCGGGAACCGGCGACCAGGGCGCCGAGGTCAAGCGTGTAGAGGTGCTTGTCCTTGAGGGTCTCGGGGACCTCGCCCTTGACGATCGCCTGCGCCAGGCCCTCGACGACGGCGGTCTTGCCGACGCCGGGCTCGCCGATGAGGACCGGGTTGTTCTTGGTACGGCGGGACAGCACCTGCATGACCCGCTCGATCTCCTTCTCGCGCCCGATGACCGGGTCGAGCTTGGATTCGCGGGCCGCCTGGGTGAGGTTGCGGCCGAACTGGTCCAGGACGAGCGAGGTCGAGGGCGTGCCCTCGGCCGGGCCGCCGGCCGTGGCCGACTCCTTGCCCCCGCCGGTGTAGCCGGAGAGCAGCTGGATGACCTGCTGCCGGACTCGGTTGAGATCGGCGCCCAGCTTCACGAGGACCTGGGCGGCGACGCCCTCGCCCTCGCGGATCAGGCCGAGCAGGATGTGCTCGGTGCCGATGTAGTTGTGGCCGAGCTGGAGGGCCTCTCGGAGCGAAAGCTCCAGGACCTTCTTCGCCCGCGGGGTGAAGGGGATGTGGCCGGACGGGGCCTGCTGCCCCTGACCGATGATCTCCTCAACCTGCTGGCGAACAGCCTCGAGCGAAATCCCGAGGCTCTCCAGGGCCTTAGCGGCGACACCCTCACCCTCGTGGATCAAGCCCAGGAGGATGTGCTCGGTGCCGATGTAGTTGTGGTTGAGCATCCGGGCTTCTTCCTGAGCCAGGACGACAACCCGCCGCGCGCGGTCGGTGAACCTCTCGAACATCGTTTATCGCTCCTCAGAGCGGTCGGGCAGTTCGGGGTCGGTCCCCGCCCTGTCCTTCCGCATGCTAGTCCCGTGGGGCGGGACAGCTCATTCCAACTGCCGACATCCGTCCACGGCTCACCCCTGCATCAGCGGGAAAACCGGCTTGAAGAGCCGACAACTGCTCCAACTCGATGGTGCGAGACGATGTTCCCGCAGGCCAGGCAGATACCCGTCATGCGTGTACGCCGACGGCGAACGGAAGCCGGTCAAATCAGCGTGTCGCCCCGATCCACTAGGAATGTCTTACCCGTAAGGGCTGACACTCCATGCCGGTGGCGCCGGTTCCCTCCGCTGAGGGCGAACAGGGTTCCGTCTCGAATGTGGGACTCCGACCCCATGGGCGTTTACGTTCCGCACATCTTCGAGTGCGGAAGGTGACGTCCACCGTAACCCCCGCGCGATTCCGCAGTTGCTCCGGGTATGGCCGCAACCGTCCTGCCGACCGTCCCGCCGCCCCGCGTCGCGCCCGAGGAGGACGCGTACGCCGCCTGGTACGGGAGGGTGCTCGGCTGGACCGTCACGGGCGGGCCGCCGGTCCAGCTCGTGACCGGGATCGGATTCGACGTGCTGGAGCTGCCGTCGGACGCTGGGACGGCGCTGTTGCGCCGGCCGGTCGCCACGGGTCCGGTGGCCGTGATGGGGCGCCGGATGCGGTTCCTGGTGGCCCCTGGGAGCGCAGAGGAGCTCGACGGGCTGCTCGACTGGCTGGAGTGGGGCGGGGTCGCCCTGGATCTGGCCGCCCTGGGTGCGGGCGGGCGGATCGCCGCCCCGGCTCCACCGGGGCTGCCCCCCGGAGGAAGCCCTCGGGGGGCCGCCGTGTGGCTGCGACCCCCCGAGCAGGGGTGTGAGGCGCTGCTGCCGGCCCTGCCCGGTCCCGGGCGGGCCGCAGGGCCCGCTCGCGGGCCCGACCTCGTACGCCTGGTCGCCGCGGCGGCGACGGAATGCCACCGGGCGCGGCTGGGGCGGCGTACGAACGGGGTCCGTCAGCCCTTGGCCTTCTCGTAGGCCTCGCGGATCTCGGCCGGGACGCGGCCGCGGTCGTTCACGTTGTAGCCGTTCTCCTTGGCCCACGCGCGGATCTCGGCGGTGTCCGGGTTGCCGGTCGCCGCGGCGGCGCGGCCCTTGGCACGGGCCGCGGTGGCACGGCCACCGGTGCGGCGGCCGCCCTTGGTGTACGGGTCGAGCAGACCGCGGAGCTTTTCAGCGTTGGCGGTGGTGAGGTCGATCTCGTAGGTCTTGCCATCCAGAGCGAACGTCACCGTCTCGTCCGCCTCGCCACCGTCGAGGTCGTCGACAAGAAGGACCTGAACCTTCTGTGCCACCGGGATTTCCTTTCATCGAAAAGCAGTACGCGGAAAGGAAACCGCTTTTGCCTGGAAAACACAAACCCCCCGGGAGAGGTTCGAGACCGCAACGAGGCGGGAAACGTGCGCGATTCGGACATAGGCCACAGGTGCGCGGAGCGCCGGAAAAGCTGAGGCCATCGATCAGAGGTGCAGAAGCATCCGACTGTTGCCCAAGGTGTTGGGCTTCACTCGTTCGAGACCGAGGAACTCGGCGACGCCCTCGTCATAGGAACGCAAGAGCTCCATGTAGACATCGGTGTCGACCGGGGTCTCGCCGATCTCGACGAAGCCGTGCTTCGCGAAGAACTCGACTTCGAAGGTCAGGCAGAAAACCCGGCTCACGCCGAGCGTGCGGGCGGTGCTCAACAACTGCTGGAGCACCTGGTGGCCGACGCCGGCGCCCTTCAAGTCGCGGTCGACGGCGAGAGTGCGCACTTCGGCGAGGTCTTCCCACATCACGTGGAGTGCACCGCAGCCCACCACCTGTGAGTCGGAGTCGCGTTCCGCGACCCAGAACTCCTGGATGTCCTCGTAAAGGACGACGGGTGCTTTGTCGAGCAGGATCCGCTGCTGCACGTACTGGTCGAGGAGGCGGCGCAGCGCGGGAACATCGCGTGTGCGGGCACGGCGGATCGTCACTGTTTCTGCGTGTGCAGAGGAAAACTCTCCCATGGCTGCGGACGCTATCGCCCCGGCGGCCCCGGGTGCCCGGCGGTCCGCCCTTCGGCTTCCGGTGCCGCGGAAGGTTCCGGGGAGTGTTCCGGGGAGGGTGCGGGGGAAGTTTCGCCGGAAGGCGTGGAAGGGGGTTCCGCGGGCGCTTCCGCGCGGGGTTCACCGCGGGGTTCCGCGGGGGTGTCGGCGACGGACTCGTCGTCGTACTGGACGACCCGGACGGCGTCGCGGAGCGCATCGCGCTGTTCCGCGGACATCATGCCGAAGAACGCGACGAGAGCGGCGGCGGGGTTGTCGCTCGTCGACCAGGCTTCGTTCATCAGTGCGGCCGAGTAGGCGGCGCGGGTGGAGACCGCCGTATATCGATAGGCGCGGCCTTCGGCTTCCCGGCGGACCCAGCCCTTCTGATGGAGATTGTCCATAACGGTCATGACCGTGGTGTACGCGATGGACCGTTCCTGCTGGAGGTCTTCCAGGACTTCCCGAACGGTGACCGGGCGGTTCCACTGCCACACCCGCGTCATGACGGCGTCTTCGAGTTCTCCCAAGGGGCGAGGCACAACAGCACGATAGTGCGGTCTGTGCGGAATTGCCCGACTATTCACCCGGCAACGCGCAACGAAATCGGGCGCACGGCCCGTACGGCCGCGCACCCGCGCGAGATGCCCGCGGGCACCCCGACCTAGTTCTGCTGCTGGCGGGCGGCCTCCGCCCGGGCGATCACGGCGTCGACCGCCGCGTCCTCCTTGGACTTGTTGGAGCCGCCCTGGCTCTTCACGATCGTCACGACGAGGGCGATGAAGAACGCGGCCATCACGAAGGGGGGCACGAGCGCGGAGACGTAGTCCATGCCCCCCAGCCTAGCCAAGCGGACCCGGGCCGGTCCTGGCGGCCCGGGTCCGTTCACACGACGGCGAGCCCGGACGCCGGGGGCGGGGTGGGCTTGCGGCGCGGCGGGAAGACCTCCCCGGGCGTCGGCACCGGCCGCTCGGGGCGCGGGCGCTCCTTGGGCGCGGGCGCCGGCCGCGGCGGCTCCTCCCGGGCGCCCGCCAGGGTCAGCCGTCGGGTCCGGGGCGCGGGGTTCGCCGTCAGGCGGCGCCGCACGGAGCGCTCCGCGACGGCCCGGGCCCCCTCCAGCAGCGCGGCGGCGGCCGGGTTGGCGCGGAGCGCGCGCAGGGCGGCGAGGTCGTCGGGAGCCGGCTCGTAGCCCGCGGCGAGGGCTTCCCGGAGCAGTTCCAGGTAGCCGGACAGGCTGCCGGGCAGGGCGCTGCGGTAGCGGGCCAGATCGTCCAGGAGGAAGGCTCTGAGCCGGCCCGCCTCCCGGGCCGCTTCGTCCACCGACTGCGCCAGGCGCAGGCAGTCCTGGACCTCCTCGGCCGCCAGGGGCGCCGAGGAGGACTGAAGGGCGTGGGCGAGCGAACGCCTGAGCACGTGCAGCTCGGCGGCGCTGAACGCCATGCCGCCGCGGGATCCGTAGGGCGTGGGCATGGGGCCGAAGATACGCGCTAATCGGACAAAATCCCCTCAGGAGGGGTGGGTGCGGCGCGGCGCGGGCCCCGCTCAGCCGGTCTGCTTGACCGCGTTCAGGAAGTCCGCCCAGGCGGCCTGGGTGGTGGCGAGGACCAGGTGGGCGGGGTCGACCCGGTCGGCGACCTTCACGAGGGCTCCGGGGCTGACGGCGACGTAGACGCAGGCGTCGCCGTCGCCGCAGAACGAGGACTTCCGCCACGCGGGCTGAGCGGTCATGGTGTCTCCTCCGGGCACGGTGGCCGGTAATTGCGGTCAAGGGACGGTAACTCCGTGGCCGGTCCGCACCGGCGACTTTCGCGCAATTCGGCGTTTCGCCGCTTCCCTGCGGGGGTGCGGGTGGTACACGGCGCAGCCGGCCGCGCGCAGGCCGGCGGGCGTACGAGCACTGTTCGGCGGGGGCCTGCGGGTCCGCGCCGGCGGGCCCCGGGCGGGGCCGTTTCCGGCCCCGCCCGGGGCGGCGTCAGATGCGGGCCACGAAGGCCGCAACCGCGTCGTGGACGTCGGATTCGCTCCAGGACAGGCCCGGCTCCGTGATGTCCAGCTCGGTCACCGCGAGGCCCGGCGGCCCCCCGGCCGACCAGCGGCGGAAGAAGACCGTGCCCGTCTCCTCCGCCTGCCGCAGGCCCGCGTCCGTCAGCCGGTCCGGCTCGTAGGGCAGCCACACCTGGAACTGGTGCGTGTGCGGTTCCTCGGGGTGGACGCGCGACCACGGGACACCGGACTTCGCCAGCGCCTCGCGCAGCGCCCCGGCCACCATCCGCGCCTGGGCCACGTACGACGGCAGCCGCGGCAGTTCCCGTTCCAGTCCGGCCAGCGCGGACAGTGCCTGCGGGAACTGCCGGAAGATCTGGCCCCCGTAGCGGTGGCGCCAGACCCTGGTCTCCTCCACGAACTCCCGCGACCCGGCCAGGGCCGCTCCGCTCAGGCCGCCGAGCGACTTGTAGAACGAGACGTACACGGAGTCGGCGAGCCCGGCGATCTCCGGCAGCGGACGGCCGAAGTGGACGGTGGACTCCCACAACCGGGCGCCGTCGAAGTGGATCGCCGCCTCCCGCTCGCGGCCCGCCTCCACCAGCGCCTGAAGCTCCTCCCACGTGGGCAGCAGGAATCCGGCCTCACGCAGCGGAAGCTCCAGCATCAGCGTGCCGAACGGCTCCCCGACGTCCCCGACCTCCTCCGGCGTCGGCTGGCGCGCCTCGGTGGTCGGGTGGACCACCCGCAGCCCGGAGACCGTCGACAGGGCGTCGCCCTCCCACATCTCCGGGTGGCTCATCGGGTGCAGCGCCACGACCGGGTTGCCGGTCCGGCCCGCCCAGCAGCGCAGGGCGATCTGCTGCGCCATCGTCCCGCTGGGGAAGAACGCCGCGTCCTGCGTCCCGAGCAGTTCCGCGACGCGCCGCTCCAGCTCGGCGACGATCCCGTCGCCGTAGATGTCGCCGGGCGCGTCCATGTCGTACGGGGCCTCGGCGAGCCGCGCCAGCGACTCGCCGACCGTGGCTTCGCGCGGGCTGCGCGTCAGGGTCCGTCCCGCCGCCCGCCACGCCGCCACGAGCCGCGCCGTACGTTCCGTTTCCTCATTGCCGTCGCTCATGACCCCTGATCCTCGCCCCTCGTCCCCGACCGGCCAAGACCCCCACGGGCTAGCATGGCGGCGTATCGTCCGGTACCCCCGCGGACTGGAACGGAAGGCATTCCCCGCGTGAATCATTCACAGCAGCCACGCCCTGCCCGGCTCGCCGTCGGCGTCGTCGGGGCGGGCCGCGTCGGCCCGGCGCTGGCCCGTGCGCTCCAGCAGGCGGGCCACCGCCCGGTCGCCGTGTCCGGAGTGTCCGACGCCTCCGTGCGCCGTGCCGCGCGGATGCTGCCCGACGTACCGCTGGTGCCGCCCGGGCAGGTCCTGGAACTGGCCGACCTGGTCCTGCTGACCGTCCCCGACGACGCGCTGCCGTCGCTCGTGGAGGGGCTCGCGGAGACCGGGGCGATCCGCCCCGGCCAGCTCCTCGTGCACACCTCCGGCCGGTACGGGACCGCCGTGCTCGACCCGGCGCGCCGCGCGGGCGCCCTGCCGCTGGCCCTGCACCCCGCGATGACCTTCACCGGTACCGAGGTCGACGTACAGCGGCTGGCCGGCTGCTCCTTCGGCGTCACCGCCCCCGGCGAGCTGCGGCTGGCCGCGGAGGCCCTGGTCATCGAGATGGGCGGGGAGCCCGAGTGGATCGCGGAGGAGAACCGCGCGCTGTACCACGCGGCCCTGGCCCTCGGTGCGAACCACCTGGTCACGCTCGTCGCCCAGTCCCTGGAGCTGCTGCGCAAGGCCGGGGTCGGGCACCCCGACCGGATGCTCGGCCCGCTGCTCGGCGCGGCCCTCGACAACGCCCTGCGCTCCGGGGACGCGGCCCTGACCGGGCCGGTGGCACGCGGGGACGCCGGGACGGTCGCCGCGCACGTCGCGGAGCTGCGCCGGCACGCGCCGGGCACGGTCGCGGGATACCTGGCCATGGCCCGCACCACCGCCGACCGGGCCCTCGCGCACGGTCTGCTCAAACCCGAACTCGCCGAGGACCTGCTCGGCGTACTCGCCGACACGGACCCTGACGGGGGCGATCAGTGACCGAGCTGCTGCTGCACACCGCCGATGAGCTGCACAAGCTGCCGCGCACCGGACGGCGGGCCGTGGTGATGACCATGGGCGCCCTGCACGAGGGCCACGCCACCCTGGTCCGCGCCGCCCGTGAACTGGCCGGGCCCGAGGGCCAGGTCGTCGTCACCGTCTTCGTCAACCCGCTGCAGTTCGGGGCGGGCGAGGACCTGGACCGGTATCCGCGCACCCTCGACGCGGACGTGGCGGTCGCCGAAGCGGCGGGCGCCGACGCGGTGTTCGCCCCCGCCGTCGACGAGGTCTACCCGGGCGGGGACCCGCAGGTGCGGATCTCCGCCGGCCCGATGGGCGAGCGCCTCGAAGGCGCCGCCCGGCCCGGCCACTTCGACGGGATGCTGACCGTCGTCGCCAAGCTGCTCCACCTGACCCGCCCCGACCTGGCCCTCTTCGGCCAGAAGGACGCGCAGCAACTGGCCCTGATCCGGCGGATGGTGACCGACCTGAACTTCCCCGTCGAGGTGGTCGGCGTACCGACCGTCCGCGAGGAGGACGGCCTGGCGCTGTCGTCCCGCAACCGCTACCTCTCCCCCACGGACCGGCAGACGGCGCTGTCGCTGTCGCGCGCCCTCTTCGCGGGGCGCGACCGGCTCGCCGCGCAGGCGGCGCTGCGGGCCCGCGCCGAGGCCGCCCCGGCCACCGACCAGCGGGCCACAGCCCTGGCCAGGCTGGGCGAGATCCGCGCCTCGGCGGACGCGCACGCCGTCTCGGCGGCCTGCGCGGGCCTGCCGGACGCGGTCCGGGCCGCGGCGGGCCACGTCCTGGCGGACGCGGCCCGTTCGGAGCCGCCGCTCGTGCTGGACTACCTGGCGCTGGTGGACCCGAAGGACTTCACAGAGATCGGTCCCGACTTCACCGGGCAGGCCGTGCTGGCCGTCGCCGCGAAGGTGGGCACGACCCGGCTGATCGACAACATCCCATTGGAATTCGGAGCACACTCGTGAGCACCCCTGGCAGAGGCCCCGCCGGCAGCACGGGCATACGGCTGCACGCGCCGGCGCCCGGCTGGTCCCTCGACGCCGACGTCGTGGTCGTCGGATCCGGCGTGGCGGGCCTGACCGCCGCGCTGCGCTGCGCGGCCGCGGGCCGCCGTACGGTCGTGGTCACCAAGGCCCGCCTCGACGACGGCTCCACCCGCTGGGCCCAGGGCGGCATCGCCGCGGCCCTCGGCGACGGCGACACCCCCGAGCAGCACCTCGACGACACCCTGGTCGCGGGCGCCGGCCTGTGCGACGAGGAGGCCGTCCGGCTTCTCGTCACCGAAGGCCCGGACGCGGTACGGCGGCTGATCGACACCGGCGCGGTCTTCGACACCTCCGCCGAGACCGGCGAGATAGAGCTGACCCGGGAGGGCGGCCACCACCGCCGGCGGATCGCGCACGCGGGCGGCGACGCCACCGGTGCCGAGATCTCGCGGGCGCTGGTCGAGGCCGTGCACGCCGCGGGCATAGAGACCGTGGAGAACGCACTCGTACTCGACCTCCTCCAGGACGCGCAGGGCCGTACGGCCGGGGTCACGCTGCACGTCATGGGCGAGGGGCAGCACGACGGCGTCGGCGCCGTCCACGCGCCCGCCGTGATCCTCGCGACCGGCGGCATGGGCCAGGTCTTCTCCGCGACGACGAACCCCTCGGTGTCCACCGGCGACGGCGTGGCGCTCGCGCTGCGCGCCGGAGCTGAGGTCTCCGACCTGGAGTTCGTGCAGTTCCACCCGACGGTGCTCTTCCTCGGCCCGGACGCCGAGGGGCAGCAGCCGCTGGTGTCGGAGGCGGTGCGGGGCGAGGGCGCGTACCTCGTCGACGCCGACGGCGTCCGCTTCATGACCGGACAGCACGAGCTCGCCGAGCTGGCTCCGCGCGACATCGTCGCCAAGGGCATCATGCGCCGCATGCAGGAGCAGGGCGCGCAGCACATGTACCTGGACGCCCGGCACTTCGGCGCCGAGATGTGGGAGCAGCGCTTCCCGACGATCCTGGCCGCCTGCCGCGCGCACGGCATCGACCCGGTGACGCAGCCGATCCCGGTGGCGCCCGCCGCGCACTACGCCTCCGGCGGTGTCCGCACCGACCTGCAGGGGCGCACCACCGTCCCCGGCCTGTACGCCTGCGGCGAGGTCGCGTGCACGGGCGTGCACGGCGCGAACCGGCTCGCCTCCAACTCCCTGCTGGAGGGCCTGGTCTTCGCCGAGCGGATCGCCGAGGACATCACCGCGCAGGAGTACGGCGGCAACGGCCCCGGCGTGCCGGTCCCCTCGACCGGTCCGCTGCAGCCCGCCGGGGCCCGGTACGAGGTCCAGCGGATCATGACGGACGGCGCGGGCGTGCTCCGCTCCGCCGCGTCGCTGGCCGCGGCGTCCGAGGCCCTGGAAGGGCTGTACGCGACCGCCCTGAACGAACTCGAAGCGCACGGCAAGACCGCCGAGCCGGGTGTGGACACCTGGGAGGCCACGAACCTGCTGTGCGTGGCGCGGGTCCTGGTCGCCGCCGCGCAGCGCCGCGAGGAGACCCGCGGCTGCCACTGGCGCGAGGACCACCCCGACCGGGACGATGCCCGGTGGCGCCGCCACCTGGTGGTCCGGCTCTCGGCCACCGAGAGGCGGGCCCTGGTCGTCGTACCCACCGACTCCGCGGACTTCCCGTCCGTGCACCCCCTGAGCACCCCGAGCCTGGAGCAGTGACCGTGAGCACCCCCGAACTTCCCCTCATCGACCAGAACGACGGCGGCTGCGGCGACGACTGCGCCTGCGGCGACGGCGAGGAGAGCGGCCTCGACCCGGCGCTGGCCCAGCTGCTCGCGGACGCGGGCCTGGATCCGATCGAGGTCGAGGACATCGCCCACATGGCGCTCTCCGAGGACCTCGACGGCGGCGTGGACGTCACCACCGTGGCCACGGTCCCCGAGGACGCCGAGGCCATCGCCGACTTCGTCGCCCGCGAGGACGGCGTCGTGGCGGGCCTGCGCATCGCCGAGGCGGTGTTCTCCGTGGTCTGCACGGAGGCCTTCGAGGTGGAGCGGCACGCGGAGGACGGCGACACCGTCAAGGCCGGCGAAGTGCTGCTGTCGGTCCGCGCCCGTACCCGCGACCTGCTGACGGCCGAGCGCAGCGCGCTGAACATCCTGTGCCGGCTCTCCGGCATCGCGACGGCCACCCGCCGCTGGGCGGACGTCCTGGAGGGCACCAGGGCCAAGGTTCGCGACACCCGCAAGACCACGCCGGGCCTGCGCTCGCTGGAGAAGTACGCGGTCCGCTGCGGCGGCGGCGTCAACCACCGCATGTCGCTGTCGGACGCGGCGCTGGTGAAGGACAACCACGTGGTCGCCGCGGGCGGTGTCGCGCAGGCCTTCAACGCGGTGCGCGAGGCCTTCCCGGAGGTCCCGATCGAGGTCGAGGTCGACACGATGCACCAGGTCCGCGAGGTCCTGGACGCGGGCGCCGACCTGATCCTGCTGGACAACTTCACCGTCCCGGAGACCGAGGAGGCCGTCACGCTGGTGGCCGGCCGCGCGGTGCTGGAGTCCTCGGGCCGGCTGACCCTGGACACCGCGCGGGCGTACGCGGAGACCGGCGTGGACTACCTGGCGGTCGGCGGGCTGACGCACTCCTCGCCGATCCTGGACATCGGTCTCGATCTGCGCGAGGCGGTGTAACCGGTGCTCCTCACCATCGACGTAGGCAACACCCAGACGGTCCTGGGCCTGTTCGACGGTGACGAGATCGTCGAGCACTGGCGGATCTCGACCGACCCCCGGCGCACGGCCGACGAGATGGCCGTGCTGATGCAGGGCCTGATGGGCATGCACCCGATGCTCGGCAGCGAGCTCGGCGACGGGATCCACGGCATCGCGATCTGCTCGACGGTGCCGTCGGTCCTGCACGAGCTGCGCGAGGTCACCCGGCGCTACTACGGCGACGTGCCGGCGGTGCTGGTGGAGCCCGGCATCAAGACGGGCGTGCCGATCCTGATGGACAACCCCAAGGAGGTCGGGGCGGACCGCATCATCAACGCGGTCGCGGCGGTCGAGCTCTACGGGGGCCCGGCGATCGTGGTCGACTTCGGTACGGCGACCACCTTCGACGCGGTGTCCGCGAAGGGCGAGTACGTCGGCGGGGTGATCTCGCCGGGGATAGAGATCTCGATGGAGGCGCTCGGCGTACGGGGCGCCCAGCTGCGCAAGATCGAGCTGGCCCGGCCGCGGCACGTGATCGGCAAGTCGACGGTCGAGGCGATGCAGTCGGGCGTCATCTACGGTTTCGCGGGCCAGGTCGACGGGGTCGTGGCCCGGATGGCCAAGGAGCTGGCCGGGCCGAACGGCGATCCGGACGACGTCCGCGTCATCGCCACGGGCGGCCTGGCCCCGATGGTGCTGGGCGAGTCGTCGGTGATCGACGACCACGAGCCGTGGCTGACGCTGATCGGCCTGAGGCTGGTGTACCAGCGCAACGCGCCGAACTTCGAGTAGGCGGTCCCGGTCCGGCCCCTCCCGTCACGGGCGGGATCCGGACCGCGCGGCCGCGGCCCGGGCCTGCGCGCCGGGCGTCAGCACGGACGCGGGCGGGTCAGCATCCGGCGCAGGGCCGCTCTCCAGGGGCGGCGGGCCTCGCCGCCGTCCACGACGGCCCGGAACTGCTGGTAGGAGTGGGCCGAGCGGACGACGGCGACGTCGTCCCGGCCGGGCGGCGGGGGCATGCGCTCGCCGTGCTGGGAGGCGCGGTAGGTGTCGATGAGGTACTGCTCTATCGCTGTCATGCATCCACCCTCACCCCGTCGGCCCCGCCGCGCACGACGGTTGACGTTCCCCGTCAACTGTTCGGCCGGGAAGCGCCCGCGGGGCGGGCCGGAGGGCGGCCGGCAGGGCGCCCGCGGGGTGGTCGCGGGTGGTCGCGGGTGGTCGCGGGGTGGTCGTCCGCCGGTCGTGATCACTCGTCCGGCCGCCGCGCCGGGGCCCGCGCCGCCACCCGTACGGCGGTGCGGAAGGCCGGACCGGACGTTCCTGACGTGCGGGAACGGACAGAATGGCCCGATGAGCGTCACCATCGACATCGCCGGGCTCCCCCACGAGCGGATCACCTTCGCGCCCTCACCGCTCGCGGAGCTCTGCATGGCCCTGCACGCGCTCTCGCAGCCGGGGCACCACCCGCGGCTCACCTCATGGACCACCGCCACCTCGGCCTCGCTCGATCCGTGTCTCGCGGACCGTCTGCTGGAGGCCGAGTTCATGTGGCGCAGCTCCTTCTCCGACATCTTCATGCCCTTCGCCGGGATCCCCGGGGAGGCCGGGCGGCCGGCGGCGACGCTGGCCGAGGAGCTCGACGTACTGGACCGGCTGGACGACGAGCGGTTCGTGGGAGCGGCCCTGGAGCACTGCTGGCTGGCGCTCTACAACGAGGGCGGCGTGCCCTCGCCGCTGAAGGACCCGGCGGCCCGGGCCAAGGCGCTGGAGGCGGCCGCCGCCCGCGGCCCGCGCCAGCTGGACTTCTCCGTGCGGCTGCTGGACGACCCCGCGGCCGTACGGGTGTGGCTGCGGCGGCTCCTGGAGGACTGCGACGAGGCGTTCTTCGCCGAGACCTGGAAGCGCCTGGAGCCGGGGCAGAGCGCCGACGCCCGGCACCAAGGCGGAGCTGCTGCGCCGCAAGGGCCTGCCGGCCGCGCTGAAGGACGTCTCGACGGCCCTGAGCGTCGACGAGGGCCTCACCACCATCACCGCCGACAAGATGGTCCACGGCACGGCGACGGCCACCGATCCGCGCATAGGCAGCGGCCTCGTCTTCGTGCCGACCAACTTCGGCTGGCCGCATCTGCTGGTGCTGCACGCACCGGACTGGCGGCCGGTGGTCCACTATCCGCTCGGTACCCCCGAGCCGGCCTCCGGGCCGGGCTCGGTGGAGCTGCTCCAGCGGCGGATGGAGGCACTGGCGCACCCGATGCGGATGATGCTGTGCCGGAGCCTGGCCCGCGCGCCGTACACGACGAGCGAACTGGCGACCGTGTACGGGATCACCGCGCCGGAGGTGTCGCGGCATCTGGCCGTCCTGAAAAAGGCCGGTCTGATGCATACGCGAAGGCAAGGCCGTTATGCCCAGCACGAGTTGGATCTGACCGCCGTCGCCCGCATCGGCTCCGACTTCATCGAGGGCATCCTCCGGTAGCGGCAACGGGCGTGCGGCTGGCCGGATCCCACCGGCCCAGACTCACCGATATACGGAATTCATAAACCGAAATCAGCGAAAACTCTGGCCATGATGGCCACTTGCTGTCTAACGTGCGCTCACTGTTCCCCCACGTACCGCGCACCGCCTCCGCAAGTCCGGCCCGTCGCGTTCCGCCGCGCCGTGCCCCGCTCCGCCCCGTCGTGCCCGTCTTTCGCCTGCCCTGCTCGCCTTTGTCGTGGAAGGACCTCCATGCCCTCACGCCGTATAGCCGCAGCAACCGCCGCCCTGGCAGCCGCGGCCCTCGTCTCGCCCCTGCTGCTCGCCGGACCGGCCGGTGCCACCGGGAGCCCGCAGAGCGACGCCGCCAAGGGCGACGCGCTGGCCCGCAAACTGGTCAAGGACGCGACCGGCAAGGGCGCCTTCAACCACCTCAAGGTCCTGCAGTCGATCGCCGACTACAACAACGGCAACCGGGCGGCCGGTTCGAAGGGGCACGAGCAGTCGGCCAAGTACATCGAGGCCGTGATGAAGGCGGCCGGCTACCAGGTCACCCGCAACGAGTTCGACTTCGTCTTCGTCGAGACCATCGAAGAGAAGCTGACGGTGAACGGTGCGAGCGGGCGCGACGTACCGATCCACCTGATGACCTACACGGCCAACTCCCCCGAGGGCGGCGTGACGGCCCCGGTCGCCGTCGCCCCGGTCGACGCGGACGGGACCAACGGCTGCGAGCCGGGCGACTTCGCCGCCGGCGCCTTCACGGGCAAGATCGCCCTGGTCAAGCGCGGCGGCTGCACCTTCGCGGTCAAGCAGCAGAACGCGGCCGCGGCCGGCGCGGTCGGCGCGATCATCTACAACAACACCGCGGGCGCCCTGAACGGCACCATAGGGGACCCCGCCGCGGGCAAGGTCCCCACCGGCGGCATCACCCAGGCGGACGGCGAGAAGCTGGCCGCCGAGGCCGCCGCCGGCCCGGTCGAGGTCACCCTTGACATCCGTGAGCTGCGCGAGAACCGCAAGACCTTCAACGTCATCGCCGAGACCAGGGGCGGCGACGAGAACAACACCGTCTTCCTCGGCGCGCACCTCGACTCGGTCGCGGCCGGCCCGGGCATCAACGACAACGGCTCCGGCTCGGCCGGCATCCTCCAGGTCGCCCAGCGGCTCGCGAGCGAGCAGAAGAAGGTCAAGAACAAGGTCAAGTTCGCCTGGTGGTCGGCGGAGGAGTTCGGCCTGCTCGGCTCCGAGGCGTACGTCGCCGGCCTGACGGACGCGCAGAAGAAGCAGATCAAGCTCTACCTGAACTTCGACATGATCGGCTCGCCGAACGCCGCGTACTTCGTCTACGACGGCGACGACTCGGACGGCGTCGGCTCGGGCCCCGGCCCGGAGGGCTCCGCCCAGCTGGAGAAGGGGATCACCGACTTCCTCGACTCGAAGAAGATCCCGCACGCGGGCACGGACTTCTCCGGCCGCTCGGACTACGGCCCGTTCATCGAGGTGGGCATCCCGTCCGGCGGCACCTTCACCGGCGCCGAGGGCATCAAGACGGCCGAGGAGGCCGCGAAGTTCGGCGGCCAGGCCGGTGTCGCCTACGACGTGAACTACCACGGCGAGGGTGACGACATCACCAACATCGACCACAAGGCGCTCGACATCAACGTCGACGTCATCGCGGACGCGGTCGGCCACTACGCCCACGACCTCGCCCCGCTGTCGAAGCCGGTCGTGTCGACGCCGACCCCCGGCGGCAGCGGCGGTGGCGGCGGCCTGCACACGGGCCACGACGAGGTGGACCAGTGAGCCGCTCCGGGCGGTAGCACGGTGTCATGAGGAGGGGCCGGATTCCCTGGGGGTCCGGCCCCTCCCGCGTGGCGCGGACCGCGCACCGCGCGTTCGCTCCGGTCACGGCTCCGGCTTCGGATCCGGTTGCGGCTCCGGTTACGGCTTCGGCCAGGGCGGGATGCCGACCGGCTGGACCAGCCAGCCGAAGGCGCCCAGACCGGCCCGGGAGGTCAGCTCCGCCGCCTCACCGGCCGAGGCCAGCGCCCTGACGTAGGTAGCCGGGTCCGAGGAGGCCAGGGCCAGCGGGGGCCTGTCGCCCGAGACCCCGAGGTCGGTCAGGGCCTCGCGCTGCGTCAGCAGGACCGAATCCGGCCCGGCGCAGGAGTCCAGCGCCACGTGGGCGGTGACGTCGCAGGACCCGTCCGGGACCGGCGGGACCTCCCGGCCGTCCCGGAATCCCGTCATGGTGCCGTACGGGGGCCGGGCCTCCCGGGTGTGGGCGTAGTCCACCGCCACCGCCAGGCCCCGCTCCAGGGTGCGGGTGGCCGCCGCCCACGCCTCGTCGCGCGTCCGGCCGATCTCCGCGCGGCCTCCGCCCGGCCACCACCGCTCCAGCCAGGCCCGGTCGGCGTCCTCCAGCGGGCCGCCCCGGCTCTCCGTACCGTCCGGCGCGACCAGGACGTAGTGCCCGTCCTCGGCGACGTCCAGGGGGACGTTGTCCAGCCATTCGTTGGCGAACAGCAGCCCGGTCACGCCCTCGGGCGGCTGCGCGGTCCAGCGGATCCGCGGGTCGAGCCCGCGGGGCCGCTCCGCCCGTTCCACGGCGTACGGGCGCACCCGCGCGGCCGTCTCCGTATCCAGCGCGGCGAGCACTCCGGCCAGCAGCTCCGCCCGACCGGCCCCCACGTCCACGAGGTCGAGTCGCCGCGGGTGCCCGAGCTCGGCGTCCACCCGGCGCAGCAGCCGGGCCACGGCCCCCGCGTACAGGGCGGAGGCGTGCACGGAGGTACGGAAGTGGCCGGCCGGCCCCGGACCACCGGAGCGCACGTAGAAACCGCCGGGCCCGTACAGCGCGGCTTCCATCGCGCTGCGCCACCGGACCGCAGCGGTGGGTCCACCAGAAGTGCTCATCACCGAAGGCTATGCTCACCCTCCACCTTGGGGAGTATGTCCCCGGTGTCAGGTTCGGACCTCTGGTTGACTCCAGCACCTATCACCGTTCCCTACTCTGGGTTACGTGCAGCGCCTCTACGACTTCCTCCGCAGACACCCGACGGGCGTCGACAGCTTCTGGGCTGTGCTCTTCTTCGGGGTCTCGATGCTGAACGTCGTGGGCGAGCCCGACATCAGCCGGCCCCTCAAGATCGCCGCGGTCCCCGTCGTGCTCGCGCTGAGCACGGCCCTGGCCCTGCGCCGCAAGTGGACGCAGGCGATGTTCTGGCTCACCCTCGCAGCGGGCCTGCTCCAGCTGGCCGCGGGAATCGTCGCGGGGTTCTACGACATCGCCATGTTCGTAATCCTCTACACGGTCGCCGCGAGCGAGGTCCCCCGCTGGGTCTCGCGCACCGCCCTGGGCTGGGGGCTGGCGGCCGCGCCGCTCTACTTCCTGCGGTACGGCGTGGACAAGGGCACCAACGACGTCGACAACGTCCTCTTCGCCGTCTTCATGATCGTCCCCTTCGCCCTGGCCTGGGTGCTGGGCGACTCCCTGCGCACCCGGCGGGCCTATTACGCCCAGCTGGTCGAGCGCAACCAGCGGCTGGAGAAGGAGCGCGAGGCCCAGTCGAAGGTGGCCGTGGCCGCCGAGCGCGCCCGGATCGCCCGCGAGCTGCACGACGTCGTCGCGCACAACGTCTCGGTGATGGTGGTCCAGGCGGACGGGGCCGCCTACGTCATGGACGCGGCGCCCGAGCAGGCCAAGGAGGCCCTCCAGACCATCTCGGGCACCGGCCGCCAAGCCCTCGCCGAGATGCGCCGCCTGCTCGGCGTCCTGCGCACGGGCGAGCCGCAGGAGTCCGAGGACTACGTGCCGCAGCCCGACGTCGAGCAGATCGAGGTCCTCGTCGAACAGGTACGGGCGGCCGGTCTCACGGTGGACTTCGAGGTCGAGGGCGCCCCGCGGCAGCTGCCCAGCGGCGTCGAGCTGACGGCGTACCGGATCGTGCAGGAGGCCCTCACCAACACCCGCAAGCACGGCGGCCCCGACGCGAAGGCCAGCGTCCGGCTGGTCTACTTCGATGACGGGCTCGGTCTGCTGGTCGAGGACGACGGCCGGGGCGCGGCACACGAGCTGTACGAGGACGGCGGCGCGGACGGCGCCGGACACGGGCTGATCGGCATGCGCGAGCGGATCGGTATGGTCGGCGGAACCCTGGACGCGGGGCCGCGGCCCGGTGGCGGCTTCCGGATCAGCGCACTGCTTCCCCTGAAGAAGATATGACGAGGACGAGGTAACTGATGTCCATCCGAGTGATGCTGGTCGACGACCAGGTCCTGCTGCGCACCGGCTTCCGGATGGTGCTCGCCGCCCAGCCGGACATGGAGGTGGTCGCCGAGGCGGGTGACGGCCTGGAGGCGCTGGAGGTGCTGCGGGCCACGAAGGTGGACGTGGTGCTGATGGACGTCCGCATGCCCAGGCTGGACGGCGTCGAGGCGACGCGGCGGATCTGCCGGCCCGAGGAGCACCCGAAGGTGATCATCCTGACCACCTTCGACCTGGACGAGTACGCCTTCTCCGGCCTGAAGGCGGGGGCCAGCGGCTTCATGCTGAAGGACGTGCCGCCGGCCGAACTGCTGGGCGCCATCCGCTCGGTGCACAGCGGGGACGCGGTGGTGGCGCCGTCCACGACGCGGCGCCTGCTGGACCGCTTCGCGCCGATGCTGCCGACGACGACGCAGAAGCCGGAGAACAAGGAGATCGAGCGGCTGACGGAACGCGAGCGCGAGGTCATGCTGCTCGTCGCGCAGGGGCTCTCGAACGGCGAGATCGCGGCGCGGCTGGTGCTGTCGGAGGCGACGGTGAAGACCCACGTGGGCCGCATCCTGACCAAGCTGGGGCTGCGCGACCGGGTCCAGGTCGTGGTCCTGGCGTACGAGACGGGCCTGGTCCGCGCGGGCGGCGGGGCCGGATAGCCAGCCCCCGCCGCACCCGTCGGGCCGGTCCGCCGGGTCCGGCCGGACCGGCCGGGTCCGGACCGCTTCGGCGGAGCCCCTCAGCCGCCCGGGTTGAGGGGCCGCTTGTAGTAGCGCCAGGGGAACCAGCCCGCACCGACCGGGATCCATCCTTCCGATTCCAACAGCCGGTGCCGCGCGGCGAACGGGAGCGTCACCCGGCAGTGCTCCCAGGGATGGTCGGAGGCCTCCACCTCGTGGAAGAAGGGGCCGTAGCCCACCACGTGCCAGCCGTCGCGGCCGGCCTCCTCCAGGGCGGCCATCTCGTTGAAGGCGGTCAGGCCGCCGAGGGTCCGGCGCCCGGGGGCGTCCGCTCCCCCGACGGGCGGCACCGACGGGCTCGCGCCGCCCGCCGCCTTGCCCGCGAAGCGCTGCTGGGCGGCCTGGCGGCTCACGCCCAGGACGCGGCCCACCGCGTCCCAGCTGTGGCCGGCGGCCCTGGCGCCGTGCACGGCCTCCCGCAGCAGCCGGCTCGCCTCCTCGGCGCCGACGCGCGAGGCGTCCACCAGGCGCAGGTACCCGTGGGGGTCGTGTTCGAGCGATTCGGCCAGCCCCTCGGGTGCGCCGAGGACGGCCGCGGCGATCCCTTCCCGGATGCGGTCCATCTCCACCGGCTCGACCAGCGGTCCGTCGCTCATCGGCGCAGTCCGGCGAGGGGTTCGAGGGCGTCGAGGACCGCTTCGTCGCGGCGCGCCCGCTCGAGGTCCGCCGCCGCCCGGGCGGCCAGTCCGGCCGTGCAGGCGATGATCACGAGGCCCACGAGGATCAGGGCGAGGGTGGCGGGGGTGCCGAGCCGGTCGCCGAACATCACGCTCAGGGCGGGCAGAGCCACGCCGAGCGGCAGGGCGGCGGCCATGGAGGGGGTGGCGGGAAAGGGGTCCCGGTGGCCCTTCGATCGCAAGATCAACATGCGTCAAGGAAACCTTGACATGACCATCTTGTCAAGACTTCGTTGACGCTGACGCTGACGCTGACGCGGGCGCTGGCGCTGGCGCTGGCGCTGGCGCTGGCGCTGGCGCTGGCGCTGGCGCTGGCGCCGGCCCGGGGACGTGGCGGACTCACGCCTCGGGGCCGGACTCGGTCATCCAGCGGTCCGGGCGGGCCGACGCGCGGGAGGTGTGCGAGCGGGCGGCCTGCTCGTGCAGGAGCCGCGCGGCCGCGGAGGCCTCCCGCAGCCGGGCGGTGACCGTGCCGTTCGCGCCGGTGTCCACGTGCACGTCGGCGACACCGCGGGCCCGGGCCCACGGCCCCTGGGTGAACCGGACGCTCTGCACCTTGGCGTGCGGAACGATCTCCGTACGGCGGCACAGGCGGCCGTGCCGGGCGGCGAACACCTCCGGGGAGACGGCCAGGGCGTAGCCCTTCCACCACACCGGGACCACCCATCGCGAACCGGTGTCCGGGGAACCGGAGAAGGACAGGCCCGCCAGGTCCACCCCGGGCAGGACCCGCGCGATCACGGCGTACGCGGCGGCCCGCGAGGCCACCGGCACCAGGACCTCGTTCTTCGACCCGGCCACCGCCAGCTCCACCCGGACCCGGTCGCTGCGCCGCCACAGCAGCGGCTCCACGATCCGTACGGTCTGCACGCGCCCCGGCGGCACGGTCTCGTGGGCCCGGTCCAGCATCCCGTGGTCCAGGCGCAGCCCGTCCGGGGACTCGGCGACCCGCCAGTCGTACTCGGTGAGGAAGCGGCCGACGGTGCCCGCCCAGACCGCGCCCAGCATCGGGAGCAGGGTGGCGAGGGCCACCCACGGGCTGGAGCTGAACCACCACACGACGAACGGGGCGACGATCCCGCCGGCCAGCGCTGCCAAGACGCCGAGGCTGAGCGCCAGCGACACGGCGAGTTCGCGCGGGGTCACCCGCAGCAGTTCGCGCTGCGGGGCCTCGCCGAGGCGCACCGCCTCCTCGGGGGCGAAGCCGGCGGCGCGGGCCAGGAGCTCGGCGCGCAGGGCGACGGCCTCCTGCTCGCCGAGGAAGGCCAGCCGGTCCTTCTCCTCGGTGCCGATCACGTCGAGCCGCAGGCTGGCGACACCGGTCAGCCGGGCCAGCAGCGGCCGGGTGACGTCCACGGCCTGGAGCCGGTCCAGCCGGATGTGCGCGGTGCGGCGGAAGAGCAGCCCGGTGCGGATGCGCAGTTCGGTGTCGGTCACCGCGTAGTGGGTGAACCACCAGCTCAGGAACCCGTACACGCCGAACATCAGCACCACCCCGGCCAGCGTCACCAGCCGCAGGAGCGTGGACAGGTCCGCCACCCAGCGCGCCGCCCGGTCGCCCTGCTGGGCGAGGACGCCGACGGTCGCGGCGATCGGCACCCAGGCACGGCGCAGCGGAGTGAAGGGGTGCAGCCGGCGCTCGGTCACGGCCCGCCCGGCCGGCTCCCCCGCGGCGCCGCCCGGCGTGCCGGTCCGGACCGGATCCCCGCCCGCCGGACCACCCGGATCGCCTCCGGCCGCACCGGAGACCACCGGCCCGCCGCCCTCCGGACCGGAAGCCACAAGCCCGCCGCCCTCCGGACCGGAAGCCACAGGCCCGCCGCCCTCCGGACCGGAGGTCACCGGTTCATCGCCCACCCGACCGGAGGTCACCGGCTCATCGCCCCCCGGGCCGGAGGCCACCGGCTCGTCGCCCGCCCGACCGGAAACCACAGGCCCGTCACCCACCCGACCAGAAGTCACAGGCCCGTCGCCCACCCGACCGGAGGTCACCGGCTCATCGCCCCCCGGGCCGGAGGCCACCGGCTCGTCGCCCGCCCGACCGGAGGTCACAGGCCCGCCGACCTTGCCTCGCCGAGGGCGGCGAGCCGGTCGCGCAGGCGCTCCGCCTCGGCCGGCGCCAGCCCGGGGATCCGGGCGTCGGTGGCCGCCGCCGCCGTGTGCAGCTGGAGGGAGGCCAGGCCGAAGCGCCTCTCCACCGGGCCCGAGGTGACCTCGACCAGCTGCATCCGGCCGTACGGGACCACGGTCTGCTCCCGCCACAGCACTCCCCGGCTGATCAGCAGGTCGTCGGCGCGCTCCGCGTACCGCCAGGACCGCCAGTTCCGGCCGAGGAGCACCCAGCCCCAGACCCCCGCGGCGAGCCAGAACGCCCCGGCCGCCGCCCACTGCGGACCCACGAGCAGCCCGAGCAGCAGCCCGGTCGCCACCGCGAGCAGGCAGGCCCAGCCCACGAGCAGCGTCCGCCGCATGGTGAGCAGCCCACCGGGCAGTCCCACCCACCGCAGGCCGTCCGTCTCACCCTTCGTCCCCGTATCCATCCCCCCAGCGTAGGGCTGAGACAATGCCCGCATGACGGAGACCACGGTCGGCATCGGCGGCGCGGCGGAGAGCACCGACATGGTGCTCAACATCGGCCCCCAGCACCCTTCCACGCACGGCGTTCTGCGCCTGCGCCTCGTCCTGGACGGCGAGCGGATCGCCGGCGCCGAGCCGGTGGTCGGCTACATGCACCGCGGCGCCGAGAAGCTCTTCGAGGCCCGTGACTACCGGCAGATCGTGATGCTCGCGAACCGCCACGACTGGCTGTCCGCGTTCTCCAACGAGCTCGGTGTGGTCATGGCGGTCGAGCGGATGCTCGGCATGGAGGTCCCCGAGCGGGCCGTGTGGATGCGGACGCTGCTCGCCGAGCTGAACCGGGTGCTGAACCACCTGATGTTCCTCGGCTCGTACCCGCTCGAACTGGGCGGTATCACGCCGATCTTCCACGCGTTCCGCGAGCGCGAGGAGCTCCAGGCCGTCATGGAGGAGATCTCCGGCGGCCGCATGCACTACATGTTCAACCGCGTCGGCGGCCTCAAGGAGGACCTCCCGGCCGGCTGGCTCGGCCGGGCCCGCGCCGCGATCGCCGACGTCCGCACCCGGATGGACGTCTACGACAAGCTGGTCCACGGCAACGAGATCTTCCGCGGCCGCACCCGCGGCGTCGGGGTCCTGTCCGCCGGGGCGGTGCACGCGTACGGGGTCTCCGGCCCGATCGCCCGCGCCTCCGGCGTCGACTTCGACCTGCGCCGCGACGAGCCGTACCTGGCCTACGGCGAGCTCCAGGACGTCCTGAAGGTGGTCACCCGCACCGAGGGCGACTGCCTGGCCCGCTTCGAGTGCCTGCTGGAGCAGACCCACAACTCCCTCGACCTCGCCGTGGCCTGCCTGGACCGGATGGACGGCCTCCCGCCGGGCCCCGTCAACCAGCGCCTGCCAAAGGTCCTCAAGGCGCCCGAGGGCCATACCTACGCCTGGACCGAGAACCCCCTGGGCATCAACGGCTACTACCTCGTCTCGAAGGGCGAGAAGACCCCGTACCGGCTGAAGCTGCGCAGCGCCTCCTACAACAACATCCAGGCGCTGGCCGTACTGCTGCCGGGGCAGCTGGTCGCGGACATGGTGGCGATCCTGGGCTCGCTGTTCTTCGTGGTCGGCGACATCGACAAGTAGCCGAAATTCACAGGGAGTAGCCGCCGGACAGCCCCTGAGGGCCGTCCCGACAGCCCTTAGCCTGGCCGGATGATCCCAGACTTCTTCGACGGCTACCTGCGCCGCCTCGGCGTCACCGACCCCGGCGCGCCCAGTGCCGCCGGGCTGTTCGCGCTCCAGCGCGCGCACCTGGAGCGCATCCCCTACGAGAACGTCGACATCCAGCTCGGCCGGCCGCCGGGCATCGACCCCGAGCTGTCGGTGCGGCGGTTCGCCGCCGGCCGGGGCGGCTACTGCTTCCACCTCAACGGGGCGTTCGGGGCGCTCCTCGAAGCCCTGGGCTACGACGTGACCCGCCACGTGGGCGCCGTCAGCGCCGACGCGGCGTCGCGCGCGGTCCGGGGCGACCACCTCGTCCTGACCGTCCGCGTCGAGGGCGCGGAGTACTGGGTGGACGCCGGGCTCGGGGACATGGGCCCGTACGATCCGCTGCCGCTGTGCGCGGGCACATACGAGCAGAATGGTTTCTCCTACTCACTGGCACGGCTGGACCCGCTGGAGGGCGAGGGCCCCGGCTGGTCCTTCTTCCCCTCGTCCGGGGGCGCGCGGCGGATGAACTTCCGCGACGCCCCGGCGCGGACGGCCGACTTCGAAGCGATGCACGCGTGGCTGTCCACCGACGCGGAGTCGCCGTTCGTGCGGACCTTCGCGCTGTTCCGGCGCGACGCGGAGGGCACGGACGGCCTGCGCGGCAAGGTCCTGATCCGCACGGAGCGCGGGAAGCAGACCGACGAGCGGGTGCTGACCGGGCCGCAGGACCTCTTCGAGACCCTGGAGGGCTTCGGCCGGGCCACGGGCGACCTGACCCCCGCCGACCGGGCCGCCCTGTGGGCCCGGGTGGAGCGGACGCACGAGACCTGGCTGGCCGAGCGGCGGACCGCGGAGGTCGTGCGGGACTGATTGTCGGTACGACAGGGCAGACTTGGCGGCATGTCCCACTCCCCCCGCCGGGCCTGCCCCGTCTGCGGCCGCGACTGCGCCGTCACCGCGGGCCGTATCGCCCGCCACGACCCTCCCGCCCCGCGGGACCGCGCGGACCTGGTGTCCTGCCCCGGCTCCCGGGCCCGGGTGGTGCTCGGCGCCGCCGCTCCGACGCTGGACGGCTTCGTCCTGCCCGAATTCCCCGGGCAGCTGCCGCTCTTTTGAGAAGGCCCCAGGCCCCTACGAGATCGCGGTGCGCAGGCGGACCACGTCGATCGGCTCGGTCTCGTCGTGGGCCGTCAGGTCGATGACCTGACCCACCGCGCGGGTCTCCTCGGTCGGCGGCTTCAACTCCGGCTCGGCCGTCTCCTGGGCGGACTCCGCCTTGTGGACGGCGAGGGCCTCGGCACCCACCACGTCGGCCAGGTCCTCGTTCTGGACCGCCTCGATCGCCGCGCGTGCCTGCGCCGAGTTCTTGGTGCCGAAGAAGTCGAAGCCGCCCTCGACGCGGGAGGCCGTACGCCGCTGGGCCGCGTACGGGGCCACGGCGGCCGCCGGGCGGCGGGCCGGGACGGAGCCGGCGGCGGCCGGCGGCGCCGTGGGCAGCTCGCCCACGGCCCGCGCCCTGGGCAGGGCCCGCTCCTGCGCCTTGCGGGCCAGCGCGGCCACGGCCGCATGGGCCCGGGCGTAGCCGACGGAGGTGGGCGCACCCGCCGAGGTGCGCTCCTCGGTGACGGCCGGGAGCTGCTTGGTGTCCTTCGGCGCCGGGGCGGCGGAGGCCTCGATGGCCAGCAGACGGCGCTTCTCCAGGGCGCTGGCGCGCTCGGTCTCGGCCGTCGCGTACCGGCGCAGCAGGGCCGCGTGCTCGCCCCGCAGACCCGCCAGTTCGACGCGCTTGGCGCGCAGCTTGGCGTCGAGCCTGGCCCGCAGCATCCGGGCCTCTTCGAGGTCGGACTCCAGCTCGGCTATCCGCTCGTCGGTCCGCCACTCGTCCTTGACCCGCTCACGGGCCAGTTCCGCGACCCGGCGGCCCGCGGCGCGGTCCCAGGAGCGCATCATGACGGCGCCGGCGATCCCGGCGGCCGCGGCGAGGGCCACGAGCAGCCTCAGCGCCGTCGCGTCTTCGGGGCCGGCCAGCAGCCAGGCCGATCCGGCGCTGGCGACGGAGACGGCGGCGACGGCCGACGGAGTGAGCAGCCGGTGCAGCGGTTCGGGATTGCGGTGGCGTCCTCGGGGCATGGCCTGAAATTTACAGGGAGTAGAGGTCATGTGGGATACCCACCCGGCAATCTGTTCCCGGGCGGTTACCCCACATTCCTCCACCAACCCGTAGGCACTACTTCTTCAGAAGGCCCTTCGACTCCAGGTAGCCCTTGGCGACGTCGGCGGGCTTGGCGCGCTCGGCGTCCACCTTCCGGTTCAGGTCGACCAGATCGGCGGTCGTGAGGACCTTGGTCAGCTTGTCGAGGGCGGCCGCGACCTCGGGTGCTCCGGCGTCCTTGGCGTTGACCACCGGGAGGACGTTGTCCGCGTTCTGGAGCTTCTTGTCGTCCTCCAGCAGGACCAGGCCGAAGCTGTCGAGGGTGGCGTCCGTGGTCGTGGTGAGCACCAGCTGGTCGACGCCGTCCTTGACGGCCTGCTTGGCCTGCGGGGTGCCGACGCCCTTCGGGTCGACACCGGAAACCTGAATTCCGTATGTCTTCGCCAGCCCCGGGCCGCAGAAGGGTCGGACGGCGCATTCGTCACCGGCCGCGATCTTCACCTTCAGCCCCGACTTTCCAAGATCGGAAAGCGTCTTGAGGTTGTTCTTCTCGGCGAATTCCCTGGTCACCGCGAATGCGTTCTGGTCGACCGCGGCGCCCGCCGGCAGCACCTTCAGTCCGAGCGGGGCCGCGAGCTTCTCCAGGCCCGCCACCGTCGCCGCGACGTCGCTGGAGGCGACCGGCTTCTCCTCGGGCGCCTTCGGCCCGTTCACCTTGGCGTTGAGGAACTCCGCGAGCGTGGCGGCGTACTCCGGGACGAGGTCGATCTCGCCCTTCTCCAGCGACGGCTCGTACAGCTCCCGGTTGTTGACCGTCTTGACGGAGGTGCTGTAGCCCGCGTCCTTCAGGACCTGCGCGTACAGCTCCGCCAGCACGTTGGACTCGGTGAACCCGGCCGCGCCGATCACCAGGCTGCCCTTGCCGTCGGCGGCCGGGGCGGAGGAGCCGCCGTCCTTGCTCTTCTCCAGGCTGTCACCGCCGCACGCGGCCAGCGACACCGTCAGGGCCAGCGCGCCCAGGGACGCGCCGAGGACGCGCGTGGTCTTGGTCATGGAGTTGCTCCGTTCGAGGGAAGAGAAGGAAGGGGAACGAAAATCAGCGGTGGGCGCCGGCCCGGCGCAGCAGCCGGTCCGCCGCCACCAGCACACCCTCCACCAGCAGGGCCAGGGCGGCCACGAGCAGGGCTCCGGCGACGACCTGCGGGGTGTTGTAGGTGTTGAAACCGGCGGTGATGATCCGGCCCAGGCCGCCCTGGCCGACCATGGCGGCGATCGTGGCCGTGGCGATGACCTGCACGGCGCCCGAGCGCAGACCGGTCATCACCAGGCCGCGCGCGAGCGGCAGTTCCACCCGCCAGAAGAGCTGCCCGCCGGACATGCCCATCCCGCGGGCGGCCTCCACGACCGAGCGGTCCACCTCGCGCATGCCGACGTACGCGTTCGTCAGCAAGGGCGGGACGGCGAACAGCACGAGGGCGGCGACGGTCGGCAGATGTCCCGCGTTGCGCAGCGGGGAGACCATGAAGAGCGCCAGCACCGCGAAGACCGGGACCGCCCGTCCGACGTTGGAGACGTTCACCGCGAGGGTGCCGCCCCGGCCGAGGTGGCCGAGGTACAGGCCGACCGGCAGCGCGACCGCACAGGCGATCGCCAGCGCGAGCCCGCTGACGTAGGCGTGCTCGCCGAGCCGGTGCCAGACGCCGCTCTCCCCGGACCAGTTGGCGCCGTCCGCGAGCCAGTCCCAGGCCCCTGCCGCCACGCCCATGCCGTCAGGCCCCCTTCGCGGGGGCGGCCGGGCGGGCGCCGGCCCGGGTCCACGGCGTGAGCAGCCGCTGCAGGCCGAGCAGCAGCAGGTCCGCGACGAGCGCGAGCAGGACGCACAGCACCGATGCGGTGAGCACCTGCGCCTTGAAGGAGCTGTTCACCGCGGGGGCGATGAGGTTGCCGAGGCCGCCCTTGCCGACGATGGAGCCGACCGTGGTCAGCGCGATCGTCGAGACCGTGGCGATCCGTACGCCCGCGAGCAGCGCGGGCAGCGCCAGCGGCAGTTCCACCTGCCACAGCAGCCGCCCGGGGCCGTAGCCCATGCCGCGCGCGGCCTCCCGGACCTCCTCGGGGACGGCTTCCAGGCCGGCCATCGCGTTGCGGACCAGGATGGTCAGCGAGTAGAGCACCAGGCCGGTCACGACCAGCGCCGCCGACAGCCCGAAGACGGGCAGCAGCAGGGAGAACATGGCCAGCGAGGGAACGGTGTAGAGCAGGGTGGTGAAGGTGAGCACGGGCGCCGACCAGCGCCGGCCGCGGCGGGCCAGCAGGGCCAGCGGCACGGACACGACCAGGCCGATCAGGACGGACGCACCGGTGATCCACACGTGTTCGACGGTGGCGTCGGTGAGTTCCTGAGAACGGGAGGTGACGTAGTCCCAGCAGATCCAGTCGTTCGCCACCAGGCAGTTCTGCGCCGGCATGCACCTCACCCCCCGTCATGAAACGTACGTATGCTCGATCGACCGCCCTTGGACGACCCTAACCCCCGCCGGTCCCGATGGCCGGAATCTTTCGCAGAGGGCAACACGCCCTTCACATTCGGACGACGCCCGTGGGGAAAGATGGGTCCGTGATCCGATTCGAGCATGTGACCAAGCGCTACCCCGACGGGACGACGGCCGTCGAGGACCTGTCCTTCGAGGTGGCGGAAGGAGAGCTGGTCACGCTGGTCGGACCGTCCGGCTGCGGCAAGACGACCACCATGAAGATGGTCAACCGGCTCATCGACCCGACGTCCGGCCGGATCCTGCTGGGCGGCGAGGACATCGCGGCCGCCGACCCGGTCGAACTGCGCCGCCGGATCGGGTACGTCATCCAGCAGGTCGGGCTCTTCCCGCACAAGACCGTGCTGGAGAACACCGCGACCGTGCCACAGCTGATCGGCACCCCCAAGGCGGCGGCCCGCGCCCGGGCGGCCGAGCTGCTCGAACTGGTGGGGCTGGACCCGTCGGTGTACGGCGGCCGGTACCCGGAGCAGCTGTCGGGCGGGCAGCGCCAGCGCGTCGGCGTGGCCCGCGCGCTCGCCGCCGACCCGCCGGTGCTGCTGATGGACGAACCCTTCGGCGCGGTGGACCCGGTGGTCCGCGAGCGGCTCCAGAACGAGTTCCTGACCCTGCAGAAGACCGTGCGCAAGACGATCCTGCTGGTCACCCACGACCTGGAGGAGGCCATCCGGCTCGGCGACCGCATCGCCGTCTACGGAACGGGCAGCATCGAGCAGTTCGCCCGCCCGGCGGCGGTGCTCGGCGCGCCCGCCACCCCGTACGTGGCCTCCTTCGTCGGCGCCGACCGGGGGCTCAAGCGACTCGCCGTCACCACGGTCGGGGCCGCCGACCTGACGCCGCCGGACGGGACGGCAACGGCGCCGCCGGTGTCGGTCCGGCTGGGCGCGACGCTGCGCGAGGCGCTCGCCGCACTGCTCCAGGAGGACTCGGGGCGGATCGCCGTCACGGACCCGGACACCGGCGAGCTGGCCGGCGTACTCACCCCCCAGGACATCCACCGGGCGCTGCGCCGGGCCGAGTTGCAGGAGGCATGAGAAGGGGCCCGACCTCAGGGTCGGGCCCCTTCCCCGCTGCCGTACCGCCCGGCCGTCAGGCCTGGATGCGGCCGCTCATCCACATCAGCATCGGCGGGATCTCACGGCGCCACGTGTTGAAGTTGTGGCCACCGCTGTCGAGGATGATGGAGGAGACCCGGTCCGGTCCCTGCACCTTCTTGATGAACTTCTTGGTGTCCGCGAGGTTCGGCTCGCCCTTCTCGCTGCTGGTGACGAGGAAGGACGTACCGGCCGGCTTCTTGTGCTCCATGACGTGCAGGATGTCCGCGCGCTTCTTCAGCTTCTCGTCCCCGTGGAAGAGGTCACCGGTCGTCGGGTCGTCAGGAGCGTCGTAGTACGCGGACAGCCCGGCGGCGGCACCGAAGGTCTGCGGGTAGTGCGCGGCGATCTTCAGGGCGCAGTAACCACCCGTGGAATTGCCGATGAAGCCCATGTTCTCGGGCTTCTTGCCGACCCGGAAGGTGTCCTGGATGGCCTGCGGGAGGTCCACCCCGAAGAAGGTCTCGGTCTGCGGGCCGCCGGGTATGTCGACGCACTCGGTGTCGCGCGGCGGCGCCACGGTCGGGCGCAGCATGACCAGGATCATCGGCTTCATCTTGCCCGCCTTGGACAGGCTGAAGGCCTTCATCGGGTAGTCGAGCCCTTTGATCAGGTTCTCGGCGGTGCCCGGGTAGCCCGTCAGGACGATGGACGCGGGGAAGTTCTCGTCCTTGTGCTGCGGCTGGAAGTACTCCGGCGGGAGCCACACGTAGCCGGGGCTCGTTATCTTCGACTTCTGCCCCGATATGGCAACCTTCAGGATCTGACCGCCCACCTGGGGCTTGGCACCACCGGGGACGTCCAGCTTCTGCTTGTCGACGACCTTGATGTCCTTGCTGCTCATCGAGTGGTCGACGACCTTGCCCATCGACGTCTCCCGGCCGAACAGGTCGGCCCAGGAACCGTAGAAGAGGAACGACTTGTTGGCCGCGAGACCCACCGCCGAGAACAGCGCCAGCTGGGTCGCCAGCAGGAGCCCGATACGGCCGGCGAACGCACGCCAGGTGCGGCCCGAGAGCTTCGGCCAGAACCAGATGGTGGCCGCGAACAGCAGCACACCGGCGAGGACGGCCAGCGCCAGGACCGTATTACTGGTGAGACCCATGAGCAGTCAGTCGACTTTCTGATGGCAGGACTGGAAATTTCCGACGGAAGAGTGAACCCGCTGTCCGTCGATGTCGTCCTAAGGGACGCACCACACACCGGAGGCTGTCGCGGCCTTCGGCCACATGATCTCTCGCGGAGCAACGGGAAGCGATGTCTAGCAGGATAGATGGCGATAAGTCGGGACAGGTTCCGAGCAGGGTCCGCCGAATCCTCCGAGGCCCACAGCCGGAGTCGGTGCCCGGCCTGGTAGGTACGGCCGTCATGATCGTCGGCCTTCTGGACATCGCGGCGGGCGTCTTCCCGCGTTTCCGGCACAGCCGGATCCACGCGGTCACCGAGGTGCTGCCGGGCTCCCTCGGCCCGTTCGCGGCCGCCCTCTCCATCAGCGCGGGCGTGTTGCTCCTGCTGCTCGCCCACGGCCTCAAGCGGCACAAGCGGCGCGCCTGGCGGGCCGCCGTCGTCCTGCTGCCCGCGGGCGCGGCGGCGCAGTTCACCTACCGCCACTCGGTCATCGGCGTGGTCATCGCGGCGGTGCTCCTCGCGCTCCTCCTGCGCCACCATGGTGAGTTCAAGGCGCTGCCGGACCCGCGCAGCCGCTGGAAGGCCCTCGCGAACTTCGTCCTGATGAGTGCCGGCTCCATCGGCCTCGGACTGGTCATCGTCAACGTCCACCCGGGCAAGGTCGTCGGCAACCCCGGCCTGTACGAGCAGATCACACACGTCGTCTACGGCCTCTTCGGCTTCGAGGGCCCCGTCGACTACGCAGGCCGGGTGTCCTGGACCGTCGGCTACTCCCTCGGCGCGCTCGGCATGCTGACCGCCCTCACCACCATCTACCTGGCCTTCCGCCCCGAGCACCCGGCCGCCCGGCTCACCGTCGACGACGAGGGCAAGCTGCGCGAGCTGCTCGCCAAGCACGGCGGCCGCGACTCCCTCGGCCACTTCGCGCTCCGCCGCGACAAGGCCGTCGTCTTCTCCCCCAGCGGCAAGGCCGCCGTCACCTACCGCGTCGTCTCCGGCGTGATGCTCGCCTCGGGCGACCCCATCGGCGACGTCGAGGCGTGGCCGGGCGCTATCGAGCGGTTCATGGAGGAGGCCAAGGCCCACTCCTGGACCCCGGCCGTGATGGGCTGCAGCGAGACCGGTGGCGAGGTCTGGACCCGCGAGACCGGCCTGGACGCCCTGGAGCTGGGTGACGAGGCGATTGTCGATGTCAAAGACTTCTCCCTCTCGGGCCGCGCCATGCGCAATGTCCGCCAGATGGTGAAGCGCATCGAGCGCAACGGCTACACCACCAAGGTCCGCCGGGTCAGCGAACTCACCGAGGAGGAGCTGGAGCAGGTCCGCGGCGCCGCCGAGGCCTGGCGCGGCACCGATACCGAGCGCGGCTTCTCGATGGCGCTGGGCCGGGTCGGCGACCCGGGCGACGGCGACTGCTTCATCGCCACCGCGCACCGCGTGGAAGAGGGCGACACCAGCCCCTTCGGCGACCTGAAGGCCATCCAGCACTTCGTGCCGTGGGGCAAGGACGGCATGTCGCTGGAGCTGATGCGCCGTGACCGCGGCGCCGACCCGGGCATGAACGAGCTGCTGATCGTCGCCTCCCTGGAGGCCGCCCCCTCGCTGGGCATCGAGCGGGTCTCGCTGAACTTCGCGATGTTCCGCTCGGCGCTTGCCCGCGGCGAGAAGATCGGCGCCGGGCCCGTGCTGCGGATGTGGCGCAGCCTGCTGGTCTTCCTCTCCCGCTGGTTCCAGATCGAGTCGCTGTACAAGTTCAACGCGAAGTTCCGCCCGCGCTGGGAGCCGCGCTTCGTGGTCTTCCGCACCACCCGCGACCTGCCCCGCATCGGCTTCGCCGCGATGCAGGCCGAGGGCTTCGTCACGCTGGCCCTGCCGCGGCTCTTCGCGAGCCGCCGCCGTCCCAAGCCGGTCCGTACCTGCTCGCACAACCTGATGGCGCCCGTCGCGAAGCAGCCCGAGCGCGAGGTCCAGGCCGCGTAGCCCCCGACCGCCCCGCGACGCGACACCCGAAGGCCCGGCAGGTTCCCTGTCCGGGCCTTCGCCGTGCCCGGCCCCGGCCGCGAGCCGTCCCGGGCGGCGGCGCCCGGGGAGGGCCGGGGCAGTGCCGGGGCGGGCCGGCGGCAGTCCCCGGACTGGGCCTGGGCAGTGCCCGGACTGGGCCTGGGCAGTGCCCGGACTGGGCCTGGGCAGTGCCCGGACTGGGCCGGGGGCAGTGCCCCGGGGTGGGGCGGGCGGGGCAGCCCTACCCTGGAGCCATGAACACCAAGCGCGGAGCCACCGGCAGGGGCCGGGTCGCAGGTCTGCCGGAATGGGACCGCTGCGCGGTCATGGGCGTCGTCAACGTGACCCCTGACTCCTTCTCCGACGGCGGCCGCTGGTTCGACACCACCGCCGCCGTCAAGCGCGGCCTCGACCTCGTCGCCCAGGGCGCCGACCTCGTCGACGTCGGCGGCGAGTCCACCCGCCCCGGCGCCTCCCGCGTCGACGAGGACGAGGAGCTGCGCCGGGTCGTCCCCGTCGTGCGCGGTCTGGCGTCCGAGGGCGTCACCGTCTCCGTCGACACGATGCGCGCCGCCGTCGCCGCCCGGGCCGTCGACGCCGGCGCCGCCCTGGTCAACGACGTCAGCGGCGGTCTCGCCGACCCCGGCATGGTCCCGGCCGTCGCCGCGGCCGAGGTGCCCTTCGTGGTGATGCACTGGCGCGGTTTCAGCGCCGGCATGAACAGCCTCGCCGTCTACGACGACGTCGTGGCCGAGGTCACCTCCGAGCTGCGGGCCCGGATCGACGCGGTCGTCGCCGGCGGCATCGCCCCCGAGCGGCTCCTGGTCGACCCCGGCCTCGGCTTCGCCAAGAACGCCGAGCACGACCTGGCGCTGGTCGCACACATGGGGGACCTGCGCGCCCTCGGCTTCCCGCTGCTGGTCGCCGCCTCGCGGAAGCGTTTCCTCGGCCGGGTCCTGGCCGGCGGGACGGACGCCACCCCGCCGCCGGCCCGCGAACGGGACGCCGCCACGGCCGCCGTCTCCGCGATCGCCGCCCACCAGGGCGCCTGGGCCGTACGGGTCCACGAGGTACGGGCGACGGCAGACGCGGTTCGGGTGGCCCGCGCCGTGGAAGGGGCTCTGTGATCCTCAACGACCGACAAGGAGCCCAGTGAGCAGAACCGACATCGAAGCGGTCGAAGAGGTCAACACGGCCTTCTACGAGGCAATGGAGCGGGGGGACTTCGACGCTCTGTCGGCGCTCTGGCTGGAGGACGAGATCTCCTGCGTGCACCCCGGCTGGCCGGTGCTCTCCGGCCGCGGGGAGGTACTGCGCTCGTACGCGCTGATCATGTCCCACACCGAGTACATCCAGTTCTTCCTGACCGACACCAAGGTGGCCGTCATAGGCGACACGGCACTGGTGACCTGCACGGAGAACATCCTCAGCGGCGGCCCCGCCGAGGACGGCGGGGAGCTCGGCCCGCTCGTCGGCCAGCTGGTCGTCGCCACGAATGTGTTCCGACGCACATCCGAGGGATGGCGCCTGTGGTCCCACCACGGTTCTCCCGTGCTCACGGAGTCCGACGAGGACGACGAGGACGACGCCTCCTGACCCCTACGGCGGGGGCCGGACTGTTTCGCAGGTAAATTCGAAGTCGGACGACGCCGACCGCACTCGGCGCAAGCCCATGGCCGCGGGGAGCCCCGAGGCCGGAAGCACCTACGAAAGCAGGAGTGATTCGCGTGGATCGTGTCGCGCTGCGCGGCCTCAAGGCTCGCGGGCACCACGGCGTCTTCCCCCGGGAACGCGAGGAAGGCCAAACCTTCATCGTCGACCTCGTGCTGCACCTGGACACCCGCCCCGCGGCGGCCGGGGACGACCTGACGAAGACCGTGCACTACGGGGTGGTCGCCGAGGAGGTCGTCGACGTGGTCCAGGGCGAGCCCGTCGACCTGATCGAGACCCTGGCCGAGCGGATCGCCCAGCAGTGCCTGAAGCACGAAGCGGTGGCGCAGGTGGAGGTCGTCGTCCACAAGCCGGACGCGCCCATCACCGTCCCCTTCGACGACGTGACCATCACGATCACCCGGAGCCGCGCGTGAACAACGGACTGAACGCTCAGAGCGACCCCACCGTCCAGCCGGTACCCGCCTCCGTCGTCGAGGCGGTCGACGCGGCGGACGTGACCCTGTCCAACCCCAAATGGGCCGTCATCGCGCTCGGCGCGAACCTCGGCAACCGCCTGGAGACCCTCCAGGGCGCCATCGACGCCCTCGGCGACACCCCCGGCCTGCGGGTCAAGGCCGTCTCCCCCGTCTACGAGACCGAGCCGTGGGGCGTCGAGCCCGGCTCCCAGCCCTCGTACCTCAACGCGGTCATCGCGGTGAAGACCACCCTGCCCCCGTCCTCCCTGCTGGAGCGCGGGCACGCCATCGAGGAGGCGTTCGACCGCGTCCGCGAGGAGCGCTGGGGCCCCCGCACGATCGACGTCGACATCATCGCGTACGCCGACCGCGTCTGCGACGACCCGGTCCTCACCCTCCCGCACCCGCGCGCCCACCAGCGTGCCTTCGTGCTGGCCCCCTGGCACGACATCGACCCGGAGGCCCAGCTCCCGGGCCGCGGTCCGGTGTCCGCCCTCCTGGCCGGAATCGGTCTGAGCGGCGTCACGCCGCGCCCCGACTTGGAACTCCACCTCCCCGAGTAGTCGTTAGTAGCCTGTTCACGGCTACTCGCTGAAAGTGGGGAACGGGCAAGTGAAGCAACTGAGGCCGGGGATCCTGGCAGGCATCTTCGTGGTCGCCGGGGTCCTGTCCTGGGCCGGCGCCCGGCTGTGGAACGCGTACGGCACCCTGCCGGGCGTTCCGCTGGCCGCGCCGATCGTCCTGGGGGCCATCGCGGTGGTGCTGCTGGACACGGCGCTGTCGTTGAAGGCCCGGCTGAAGGCCCAGCGGGAACGCCGGCCGGGCGCCAAGGGCGTGGAGCCGCTGATGGCGGCCCGCGCGGTGGTCTTCGGGCAGGCCAGCGCCCTGGTGGCCGCGCTGGTGGCGGGCATGTACGGCGGCGTGGGCGTCTTCCTGCTGACCGACTCCCTCGACGTCGCCGCCCGCCGCGACCAGGCCTGGTACGCCGGCTTCTCGGTCCTGGCGGGCATCGCGGTCATCGCCGCAGCCCTCTTCCTGGAGCGCGTCCTGAAACTCCCCGAGGACGAGGACCCCGCCCCGGAGCCCCCGGCCGCTCGGGCGTGACCGCCGGCTGGGTGCCCGGACGAGGTGCCCGCGCACCAGGAAGTCGGTGTCGCCCCCCGCGGGGGGTCTCGCCTGGGCGGCACCGGCGAGACCCGTTCACGATCTGCTTGCTCGGCAGCCCGCCCGTCCCGCCCCTGATCAGCTCAATGCTCTGATCGAGGACGTGGTCGGGCGGATCCGGCGATCCGGCTAGCGGGCCATGATCAGGGACATGGCTTCGGCGCGCGTGGCGGGGTCGCGGAGCTGGCCGCGGACGGCCGAGGTGATGGTCTTCGCGCCGGGCTTGCGGACCCCGCGCATGGTCATGCACATGTGCTCGCACTCGATGACCACGATGACCCCGCGCGGGTCCAGGATCTCCATCAGGGAGTCCGCGATCTGCGTGGTCAGGCGCTCTTGCACCTGGGGGCGGCGGGCGTACACGTCCACGAGGCGGGCCAGCTTCGACAGGCCAGTGATCTTGCCGTCGGTGGACGGGATGTAGCCGACGTGCGCGACACCGTGGAACGGGACCAGATGATGCTCACACGAGCTCATGACCTCGATGTCCTTCACGAGGACCATCTCGTCGTGACCGAGGTCGAACGTCGTCGTCAGGACCTCCTCCGGCTTCTGGTACAGGCCGGCGAATATCTCCCGGTAGGCGCGCGCCACGCGCGCCGGGGTCTCCAGGAGGCCCTCTCGGTCCGGGTCCTCGCCGACCGCGAACAGGAGCTCTCGGATCGCCGCCTCGGCGCGCTTCTCGTCGAACTCGCCGATCGTGCCCTCGTCACCGGTCAAGGTCACTGGGTCGGTCATTTCTTCCTCGTTCCTGTCCGCACACACGCGGTCGTACAAATGTGCCGCGCCCCCCAGGCTAGAACCTGGGGGGCGCGGCTTCCATTCCGGGTGGGTCGACCTGCCCTTACTCCGGGCGGTCCTCCGGAGCCACCTCGATGCCCTTCTCCGTGGAGACCGGCGCGACGGAGGCCGACGTGCCGTTCGCCGCGTTCGTCAGCTGCAGCTCCTTGGGGGAGAGCACCGGCGGGCGGGTGGAGGGGGTGCGGCGGGCGGAACCGGTCCACGCGGGGCGCGCCGGACGCTTGACGATGGTCGAGAAGATCTCGGCGATCTCCTGCTTGCCCAGCGTCTCCTTCTCCAGCAGCGCGAGGACCAGGTTGTCGAGGACGTCACGGTTCTCGACGAGGATCTCCCAGGCCTCGTTGTGCGCGGTCTCGATGAGCTTCTTGACCTCTTCGTCGACCAGCGCCGCGACCTCTTCCGAGTAGTCCCGCGGGTGCGCCATCTCGCGCCCCAGGAACGGCTCGGTGTTGTCGCCGCCGAACTTGATCGCACCCAGACGCTCGGTCATGCCGTACTGCGTGACCATGGCCCGCGCCGTGGCGGTCGCCTTCTCGATGTCGTTCGCCGCGCCCGTGGTCGGGTCGTGGAAGACCAGCTCCTCGGCCGCGCGCCCGCCCAGCATGTACGCAAGCTGGTCGAGCATCTCGTTGCGCGTGGTCGAGTACTTGTCCTCGTCGGGCAGGACCATGGTGTAACCCAGGGCCCGGCCGCGGGACAGAATCGTGATCTTGTGGACCGGGTCGGAGTTCGGGGAAGCCGCCGCGACCAGGGCGTGTCCGCCCTCGTGGTACGCGGTGATCTTCTTCTCCCGGTCCGACATGATCCGGGTCCGCTTCTGCGGGCCCGCCACGACGCGGTCGATCGCCTCGTCCAGCGAGTGGTTGTCGATCAGCTTCTTGTCCGAGCGGGCCGTGAGGAGCGCGGCCTCGTTCAGGACGTTGGAGAGATCGGCACCGGTGAAGCCGGGCGTGCGGCGGGCGACGGCGCCCAGGTCGACGTCCGGGGCGACCGGCTTGCCCTTCTGGTGGACCTTGAGGATCTCCAGACGGCCCTGCATGTCCGGGCGGTCGACCGCGATCTGCCGGTCGAAGCGGCCCGGGCGCAGCAGCGCCGGGTCGAGGATGTCGGGGCGGTTCGTGGCGGCGATCAGGATGACGCCGCCCTTCACGTCGAAGCCGTCCATCTCGACGAGCAGCTGGTTGAGGGTCTGCTCGCGCTCGTCGTGGCCGCCGCCGAGGCCCGCACCGCGGTGCCGGCCGACGGCGTCGATCTCGTCGACGAAGACGATCGCCGGCGCGTTGGCCTTGGCCTGCTCGAACAGGTCGCGGACACGCGAGGCACCGACACCGACGAACATCTCGACGAAGTCGGAACCGGAGATCGAGTAGAAGGGAACACCGGCCTCGCCCGCGACGGCGCGCGCGAGCAGGGTCTTTCCGGTGCCGGGCGGGCCGTAGAGCAGCACGCCCTTGGGGATCTTGGCGCCGACGGCCTGGAACTTCGCCGGCTCCTGGAGGAACTCCTTGATCTCGTGGAGTTCCTCGACGGCCTCGTCCGAGCCCGCGACGTCGGCGAACGTCGTCTTCGGGGTGTCCTTGGTGATGAGCTTGGCCTTGGACTTCCCGAAGTTCATGACTCGGGAGCCGCCGCCCTGCATCTGGTTCATCAGGAACAGGAAGACGACGACGATGAGGACGAAGGGCAGGAGCGAGAGCAGCACGCTCAGGAACGGGCTGGTCTTGTCCGGCGTGACGGAGTATCCGTCCGGGATCTGACCGGCGTCGTACTTGGTCTGGAGGCTCTGGGCGAGCTGGACGCCCTGATCCCCGATGTAGTTGGCCTGGAACTTGGTGCCGTCGTGCTTGCCGAGCTTCTCGCCCTGCTTGAGCTCAACCTTGATCATCTGGCTGTCGCCGGTGGTCAGCTTGGCTGTCTCCACCTGGCCAGTGTTGATCGCCTTGATGACCTCGCTGGTGTCCACCGACTTGTAGCCGCCGCCGGAGCCGACGACATTCATCAACACGACCACGGCGAGGACGGCCAGCACGATCCACATGACCGGCCCACGGAAGTATCGCTTCACGTCCATCCATACGGGGCGCCAGGCGCCCCGTCCCTCCTGCCCGTAGGTAAATGCTGCTGTGTGAGTAAAGACTGTTCTTCGGAATGTACCCCTGAATTGTCACCCGCGGCCCGTGGGACGGCTGACAGACCCGCCTTCCCCTGCTCCAACGGCGGGAATCGCCCCCAGGTTCCCCGGCGGCGCCGCGGATTCCCGGGGGCGGGGCGGGGTCAGCCGCCGTAGACGTGCGGGGCGAGCGTGCCGACGAACGGCAGGTTGCGGTACTTCTCCGCGTAGTCGAGGCCGTAGCCCACGACGAACTCGTTGGGGATGTCGAAGCCGACCCACTTCACGTCGATCGCGACCTTCGCGGCCTCGGGCTTGCGCAGCAGCGTGACGACCTCCAGGGAGGCCGGCTGGCGGGAGCCGAGGTTCGACAGCAGCCAGGACAGCGTCAGACCGGAGTCGATGATGTCCTCGACGATCAGGACGTGCTTGTCCTTGATGTCGGTGTCCAGGTCCTTGAGGATCCGCACCACACCGGAGGACTGGGTCCCGGCGCCGTACGAGGACACCGCCATCCAGTCCATGGTGAGCGGGGTGGACAAGGCGCGTGCCAGGTCCGCCATCACCATGACGGCGCCCTTGAGCACGCCGACGATGAGCAGGTCCTTGCCCGCGTACTCCGCGTCGATCTTCGCGGCCAGCTCGGCCAGCTTCGCGTCGATCTCTTCCTTGGTGATGAGCACCGACTGGAGGTCGCTGCCCATGTCCTTCTCGTCCACCCGCATCACTTTCGTTGTCGGCCGGGGCTCCGGGGTGGCCCCCGGAGGACTCAGCCGTGTTTCAGCACCAATCAGCCCTGCCGGATGACAAGTCTGCCACCCTGCCGCTGGGCCTCCACCCGGCCGGGCAGGTTGATGGCGCCCTGGCCGCGCCATCCGGTGATGAGGCGGTCGACTTCCTCGATGTGGCGGGCGAAGAGGGAGCCCGCGGGAGAGCCCGCGGCGACGACGGCCCTGCGCAGCACCCGGCGGCGGACGGCCGGGGGCAGGGCGTACAGCTTGGCGCACTCCAGGCGGCCGTCCTCGTCGCGTACGCCGCCCTCCGCCTCGGCGGCCCAGGCGTCCAGGGCGTCGGCGTCGTCACGGGAGAGCTGGGCGGTGCGGGCGAGGGCCTCGACGACGCCCTTCCCGAGCGCCTTCTCCAGGGCGGGCAGTCCCTCGTGGCGCAGGCGGGAGCGGGTGTAGGCCGGGTCCAAGTTGTGCGGGTCGTCCCAGACGGCCAGGGACTGGACCATGCACGCCTTGCGGGCGGTCTGCCGGTCGACCTGGAGGAAGGGGCGGCGGTAGCGGTGGCTGCGGCCGGGGCCGCCGGGGCCCTGGGAGACTTCCGGCATGCCGGAGAGCGAGCGGATGCCGGATCCGCGGGCAAGGCCCAGCAGGACGGTTTCCGCTTGATCGTCCCGGGTGTGGCCGAGCAGCACGGCGGCGGCGCCGAGGCGGTCGGCGGCCTCGTCCAGGGCGCCGTAGCGGGCGTCGCGGGCGGCGGCCTCGGGACCGCCGCCACGGCCGACGCGCACGGCGACGGACTCCACCGGGTCGAGGCCGAGTGCGGTCATGCGGGTGACCACCTCGGCGGCGCGCTGGTCGGAGCCGTCCTGCAGTCCGTGGTCGACGGTGATGCCGCCGGCCCGGATGCCGAGTTTGGGGGCCTCGAAGGCGAGGGCCGAGGCGAGGGCCATGGAGTCGGCGCCGCCGGAGCAGGCGACGAGCACGAGTGGCGCGGTGCCCGCGCCGGTGCGAGGGTCGGCGCAGGGGACGGCTCCGGACGGGGTCCGGGGGCGGTCGGTGAGCTCGGTGAGGACGTCGTGGAGTACGCGGCGGACCGCCAGGCGTATCGCCGCGACCGCAGGATGGGGACCCATGTCCGGTGCCCTTCGATGGAGTTCGGATGCCTCGGAGGCTTCGGGGTGGTGTGCTGGGAGGTGCTTGCCCGGCTGCCCCCGCGGAACGGGAGGTTGTCACTCAGAGTGCGTCGATGGTGACAGAACCGAGCCGTTCCCCGAGCATCGCACGCCCTTATACGGCTCACGGTCCCTCGGACGGGTGATGCTGCTTCCCCCAGGGGGACATGTTTAGGCCTCTCCGTCACGTGTGGCGCGGGTGAACGGGAGGGAAGCGGCGGGGCGCCGTGGGGCCGCCCCGGCGGTGCGGGGCGGGCCCGTTCCCCGAAATCACCCCTGCCGGTCCTCTCCGCCCCCCTCGCTCCCCTTGCCGTGGACCCGGGCCACCCAGTCCGCGGGCCGGTCGATCTCCGCCTTGGTGGGCAGCGTGTTCGGCGAGGTCCAGATCCGGTTGAAGCCCTCCATGCCGACCTGGCCCACGACGGCGCGCACGAAGCGCTCGCCGTCGCGGTACTGGCGCAGCTTCGCGTCGAGGCCGAGCAGTTTGCGCAGGGCGGCGTCGAGGCGGCCCGCCCCGCTGGCGCGGCGCTGCTGGAACTTCTCGCGGATCTCGGCGACCGAGGGCACCACCTGGGGGCCGACGCCGTCCATGACGAAGTCGGCGTGCCCCTCCAGCAGGGACATGACGGCGGTGAGGCGGGCGAGGATCTCGCGCTGCTCGGGGGTCTGCACGAGTTCGACGAGGGAGCGGCCCTCGTCCCCGTGCTCGGCGTCCGGGCGGGCGCCGGCGAAGGACTGGGCGGCCTCCCGGATGCGCTCCAGGACCGTCATCGGGTCGATTTCTGTGGCACCCAGAAACGTCTGGATTTCGCCTTCGAGGTGGGCGCGCAGCCACGGGACGGCCGTGAACTGGGTACGGTGCGTCTCCTCGTGCAGGCAGACCCACAGCCGGAAGTCGTGCGGGGCCACCTCCAGCTCGCGCTCCACGTGGACGATGTTCGGGGCGACGAGCAGCAGCCGGCCGCCCGAGGCGGAGGCCGGCAGGTCGCGGGAGACGGGCGCGAAGGTCTCGTACTGTCCCAGGACCCTGGAGGCCAGGAAGCTCAGCAGCATGCCCAGCTCGACGCCGGTGACCTTGCCGCCGACCGCGCCGAGTACGGCTCCGCCGGGGGCGCCGGCGCGGCGCTCCTGCATCTTGCCGAGGAGCGGCGTGAGCAGCTCCCGGAAGCCGGCGACGTTGGCCTTGACCCAGCCGGCCCGGTCGACGACCAGGACGGGGGTGTCGGGGACGGCGGCGCCGTCGGGGATCATCCGGGTGAACTCGCGCACGTGCCGTTCCGAGGTCCTGGCGTGCCCGCGCAGTTCGGCGACGACGGCCCGCGCCTCGTCCCGGGTCACCTCCGGGCCGGGTCGCACCAGCCGGGTCGCGGTCGCCACCGCGAGGTTCCAGTCGACCATCTCCGCACCACTGATGCTCGTCATGCGTCAACCGTACGTGGGCGAGCCCTCCTGCGGACCCCCTACGGAGCGGCCGCGACGGCCGCGGCCAGCTTGTCGAGGCCCTTCTCGGCGCCCTCGGGGCCGGGGCTGTTCGCCGTGAGGAAGGCGAAGGCGAGGAGCCTGCCCGTGGAATCGACGACGGTGCCGGCCAGGGAGTTCACTCCGGTGAGGGTGCCGGTCTTGGCGCGGACCAGCCCGGCGGCCGGTGAGGTGCCGGCGTTGCGGGCGCGCAGGGTGCCGGTGAAGCCGGCGACGGGGAGCCCGGTGAGGACGGGCCGCAGCTCGGGGTGGTGGGGGTCGGCAGCCTTGGCGAGCAGGCCGGTCAGCAGGCCGGCGCTGACCTTGTCGGCGCGGTTCAGGCCGCTGCCGTCGGCGAAGCGGGAGCCGCTCACGTCGACGCCGAGGCCGGCGAGCCGGGCGGTGACGGCCTTCTCGGCGCCCTCGAAGCCGGCGGGCTGTCCGGAGGCGAGGGCGGTCTGGCGGGCGAGGGCCTCGGCGATGTCGTTGTCGCTGTTGGTCAGCATCCGTTCGACGAGCCCGGCCACCGGGGTGGACTGGGTGACGGCCAGCGGCTGGGCGCCGGCGGCGGCCTTGGCCCGAACCGGTTCCGCGCCGACCTTGATGCCGCGTTCCGCCAGGAGGGTGCGGAAGGCGCGGGCGGCGGCCCTGGCGGGGTCGTCGGTGCGGTCCACGGGCCCGGACGTGGAGTCGTCGGGGCGGCCCTCGTCGGCCGCCAGGGCGGTCACGGGGGCGATGTTGGGGTTGACGCCGATCGGGTGCCGGACGGGGCCGGTGTAGAGGCTGTCGTCGTACCCGAGGGTGACGGTGTCGGTGCCGGCGGCCTTGAGTGCCTGGGCGGCGTCCGCGGCCAGGGCGACGAGGCTGCCGCCGGATCCGGCGGGGCTCTTCTTCTTCGCGGTGAGGGAGGGGTCGCCGCCGCCGACCAGGACGATCTGTCCGGAGGTGGTGCCGGGCACGACGGTGGTCCTGATCCGGTGCTCGGGCCCGAGCGCGGCCAGCGCGGCCGCCGCGGTGGCGATCTTGACGGTGGAGGCGGGGGTCATCGCCTCGCGCGCGCCGGACTCGAAGAGCACCTGTCCTGTGGCGGTGTCCACGACGGAGGCGGTACGGACGGTGCCGAGCGCCGGGTCGGCCAGCAGCGGCCGCAGCCGGGCGGCGAGCCCGTCCGCGGGTCCGGCCGCGGCGGCCTGCCCCCGCGGTACGCCGGGGCCGACGGCTCCCAGTACACCCGGGGCGCTGGGCGCGGCCTGCGGGAGGGGCCCGGAGCCGGCCGCTCCACCGTGATCTGCGCCACCCGTAAGGCCCCAGGAGGCGGCTGCGTCCCGCTCGGCCTTACGCTGGCCGGAGTCCCACGGACCGGCGGCGGCCACCGCTGCCACCGACAGGGCGAGGCCGGCGACGGCCGCACCCGCGGTGAGCTGCCACGTCTTGACCAATGGCACCTCGGACCAGCCCCTTTCGCGATCACACATATGCGTGAGGGACACTTAACCACTGCGTCTTGCCGCGAGCATGGCACCCCACCCGACAGGGCTGGGCCGGACGCGCACGCAGTTGAATCAATGCCGTCTCGAAGCAATGAAGCTGATCATGGAGGAGCAGGACGTGGAGTTCGACGTCACCATCGAGATCCCCAAGGGTTCGCGGAACAAGTACGAGGTGGACCACGAGACCGGCCGGATCCGTCTGGACCGTCGCCTCTTCACCTCGACCAGCTACCCGGCCGACTACGGCTTCGTCGAGAACACCCTCGGCGAGGACGGCGACCCGCTGGACGCGCTGGTCATCCTTGACGAGCCGACCTTCCCGGGCTGCCTGATCAAGTGCCGCGCCATCGGCATGTTCCGCATGACGGACGAGGCGGGCGGCGACGACAAGCTCCTGTGCGTGCCGGCCTCCGACCCGCGTGTGGAGCACCTGCGCGACATCCACCACGTGTCCGAGTTCGACCGCCTGGAGATCCAGCACTTCTTCGAGGTCTACAAGGACCTGGAGCCGGGCAAGTCCGTCGAGGGCGCGAACTGGGTCGGCCGTACCGAGGCCGAGGCCGAGATCGAGGCCTCGTACAAGCGCCTGGAGGCGCAGGGCGGCCACCACTGAGCTCAGGCTCGGCGGCGGTGACGGGCCGGGGGTCTGCCCCCGCGCCCCTGTGACATGGCGGGCGGCATCCCTTGGGGGTGCCGCCCGCCGTCGTGTTCCCGGGCGGTGCGGCCGGGCTGGGTATGCGGAGGGAGGAAACGATTCCGCATACTGATGCTCCGGGTGATCACGGACTGGAGGACGCGTGGCGCAGGCCGACGGGGCAGAAGACAGGAAGCCCCTGTCCGACGAGGCGCACAGCGCCTTCACGCCGCCGCCGGGGGTCGGGCCGGAATCCCCGGAGGAGGACCAGCCCACCTCGGAATTCGCTCTTCCGGCGGGCGCCGAGCCGGTGCGGCCGGAGCCCGAGGGGTCGGCCTTCGCCGCCCCCGCCACCTATCGGGCCGCGCATTCCCCGCCCGCCTACACCCCGGGTCAGGGCTTCCCCGTCGTGCGGATGACGGAATCGCCCTGGCAGGACCGCATGCGCACGATGCTGCGCATGCCGGTCGACATCCGGCCCGTACCGGAGCTGGTCCAGCGGCAGAGCGAGGCCGGCCCCGCCGTGGGCCGTGTGCTCGACCTGACGCTGCGCATCGGCGAGCTGCTGCTCGCCGGCGGCGAGGGCGCCGAGGACGTGGAGGCCGCGATGTTCGCGGTGGCCCGCTCGTACGGGCTGGACCGCTGCGAGCCGACCGTCACCTTCACCATGCTGTCGATCACCCACCACCCCTCGCTGGTGGGCGACCCCGTGTCGGCCAACCGGACCGTGCGGCGCCGGGGCACCGATTACAACCGGCTGGCGGCGGTGTTCCGCCTCGTGGACGACATCAGCGCGCACGAGATCGACGTGTCGCTGGAGGAGGCCTACCGCCGCCTCGCCGAGATCCGCCGCAACCGGCACCCGTACCCGGGCTGGATGCTCACCGCCTCCGCCGGGTTGCTCGCGGGGGCCGCCTCCACCCTCGTCGGCGGTGGGGTCCTCGTCTTCTTCGCCGCCGCGATCGGGGCCGTCCTCGGTGACCGGCTGGCCTGGCTGTGCGCCGGGCGCGGGCTTCCCGAGTTCTACCAGTTCGTGGTGGCCGCGATGCCGCCCGCCGCCATCGGGGTGGCGCTGAACATGACGGGGATCGACGTCAAGGCCTCCGCGGTGATCACCGGTGGGCTGTTCGCGCTGCTGCCGGGACGAGCCCTGGTCGCGGCCGTGCAGGACGGTCTGACCGGCTACTACATCACCGCTTCGGCCCGGCTCCTGGAGGTCATGTACCTCTTCATCGGCATCATCATGGGCGTACTGGTGGTGCTTTACGTCGGGCTGCAGTTCGACGCCTCGCCGCGGCCGGAAGAGGTGCTCCAGATCCAGCAGCGGCCGCTGATCCAGATCGCGGCCTCCATGGTGCTGGTCTTCACCTTCGCGATCCTGCTCCAGCAGGAGCGCTCCACGGTGTGGATCGTGACCCTCAACGGCGGAGTGGCGTGGGTGACCTTCGGGGCGCTGCACTACGCGGGCGGGATCCCACCGGTGCCGTCCACGTGCGTCGCGGCGGGACTGGTGGGCCTCTTCGGACAGCTCTTCTCCCGCTACCGCTTCGCCTCCGCCCTGCCGTACGTGACGGCCGCCATCGGCCCGCTGCTGCCCGGCTCGGCGACGTACTACGGGCTGCTGCTGATCGCCGAGAACCGGCTGAACGAGGGCCTGGGCTCGCTGGTGAACGCCGCGGCCATCGCGCTGGCCATCGCCATCGGGGTCAACCTGGGCTCGGAGGCCTCACGGCTGTTCATGCGCATCCCCGGCGCCGCGAGCGCCGCCAAGCGCCGGGCGGCGAAGCGGACCCGGGGCTTCTGACCGGCGCCCGGACACGCGTACGCCCCCGCATGCGGGGGCGTACGCGGTGACTCCGGCGTGTCCGGATCAGCGCTTGGCGTGGCGGCCGCGCTGGCCCGGGGACTGCGGGCCGCTGCCGTCGACGGCGGCGACCGCGTCGGGTGCCTGGCCGGCGTTCGCCCTGTTCTCCTTGCGGGCCTTCAGCACCTCGAAGATCACCGGGATGACGGAGAGGAGGACGATGCCGACGAGGATCGCCTCGACGTTCGTCTTGATGAAGTCGATCTGGCCGAGCCAGTAGCCCGCGACGGTGACGCCCGCGCCCCACCCGATGCCACCGATGATGTTGTAGGTCAGGAAGGTGCGGTACTTCATCGTGCCGGCGCCCGCGACCATCGGGGCGAAGGTGCGGATGATCGGCACGAAGCGGGCGAGCACGATGGCCTTGGGGCCGTGCTTGTCCATGAACTCGTGCGCCTTGTCCAGGTTCTCCCGCTTGAAGAGCTTGGAGTTCGGACGGTTGAAGAGCTTCGGCCCGAAGAACTTGCCGATCATGTAGCCGACCTGGTCGCCGATGACCGCCGCGGCGACGATCAGGGTGCAGACCAGCCACAGCGGCTGCTTGATGTACTGCCCGTCCGCGACCAGCAGGCCCGCGGTGAAGAGCAGGGAGTCGCCGGGCAGGAAGGCGAAGAGACCCGACTCGGCGAAGACGATGACCAGGATGCCGATCAGGCCGAAGTGCGAGATCAGGTAGTCCGGGGACAGCCACTCAGGGGTGAGCGCAAGCGTATACACGGGTTCCGGGCTCTCCTGGATCGGGGGGAAGGCAGGTGGGGACGGTTTCAATTATCAACGCACACGACCCCCGCCCGGTTCCAGGTACCGGCGGGGGTCGCCTACGTGACTTTCCGCCTACGCCTTGCGCACGCCGTTCGCGAAGATCGCGTCCCGCAGGTGTACGGCCATGCCCGGCTTCACCGCGTCGTAGAACGCCGTGAACCGCTCGTCCGCCACGTACATCTCACCGAGGCACGTGTGCATCTCGTACGGGCAGTCGTAGAACCACTTGTGGATGTGCAGGCGGTGCTCCTCGGCCAGGTCCATCGCGGCCTCGCCGTCGGCGGGTTCGCCGGCCTCCATGGCCGCCGCGTACCGGCGGCCCCACTCGGCGGACTCGTCCTGGATCCGCTGCCAGTCGTCCTTCGTGTACGAGGCCGCGCGGCGCTGGGACTCGGCGTACGCCTCGGTGTCGCCCCAGCGCTCCTCGACCTCCTGCGCGTAGCTCTCGGGGTCCACGTCCCCGAAGACCTCGAACTTCTCCTCGGGCGTGAGGTTGATGCCCATCTTCTTCGCCTCCATGGCGTGCTCAACGGCCTTGGCCATCTGCTGGAGCCGGGCGATCCGGTCGGTCAGCAGGGCATGCTGCCGGCGCAGATGCTCCTGGGGATCCGATCGCGGGTCGTCCAGCAGGACCGCGACCTCTTCGAGGGGGAAGCCGAGCTCCCGGTAGAACAGGATCCGCTGCAGCCGGTCCAGGTCGGCGTCGTCGTACCGCCGGTGTCCCGCGTGGCTGCGGCCGCCCGGGGAGAGCAGCCCGATCTCGTCGTAGTGGTGCAGGGTGCGCACCGTGACCCCGGCGAAACCGGCGACCTGGCCCACGGAGTAGCCCATTTCTTCCCTCCTCTGCTCGGGTACGCCCTTCACTGTGGTTCCTCACGCCGCGTGAGGTGCAAGTCCTCTTTCGCGGGCTGCTTGCCCAGACCCCGCTTTCGCGGGCTACTTGCTCAGCCCCCGGTAACGGCCCACCGCCAGCGGGAAGAAGACCGCGAGCAGCAGGAGCGGCCAGGCGACCGCCAGCAGGCCCGCGTGGTCGGCGGCCCACGAGGGGGGCGCCGCGGCCGGGTTGCCGAACAGGTCGCGGACGGCGGTGGCCGTCGCCGAGAGCGGGTTCCATTCCACCACCACGCCCAGCCAACCCGGCATCGACTCCGGCGTGGCGAACGCGTTGGACAGGAAGCCCACCGGCCACACCAGGATCTGCACCGCCTGGACCAGCTCCGGTCGGCCGGCGACCATGCCGAGCCAGATCCCGATCCACAGCATCGCGAAGCGCAGCAGCAGGAGCAGCCCGAAGGCGAGCAGCGCCGCCGCCGCGCCGCCGTGCCAGCGCCAGCCGAGCAGCAGCCCGACCGCGGCCAGGACCAGCAGGCCCACCGCCGACTGGAGCATGTCGGCGGTGCTGCGGCCCACCAGGACCGCCGAGGAGGACATCGGCATGGCGCGGAAGCGGTCGATCACCCCCTTGTTCAGGTCCTGGGTGACGGCCGTCATGGTGGCCTCCAGCCCGAAGGCCATGGTCAGGGCGAGCATCCCCGGCACGAGGAACTCGACGTACTCGCCGTCGATCCCGCGGCCGCCGCCCACCAGGAAGCCGAACATCAGCAGCATCATCACGGGGAAGACCAGGCCGACGACCATCTGCACGGGCTGCCGCGCCCAGTGCGCCAGCTCGCGCCGGGTCATCGTCCAGGAGTCCGAGACCACCCAGACCGCGCTCACGCGGCCACCTCCTCGCGGTCGGTCAGGTGCAGGAACACCTCGTCCAGCGTGGGGCGCCGGACGGTCAGGTCGGCCGCCTCGACGCCCGCCTCCTCCAGCGTCCGCAGGGTCCGGGCGAGACCCGCCATCCGGTCCTGGACCGGGAAGCTCAGGGTCAGGGTGTCGGGGTCGACGGCCGGGTCGGGCAGCAGCCGCGCCGCCTGGGCCAGCCTGGCCGCGTCCCGCAGGACCACGACGATCCGGTCCGCGCCGACCAGGGCCTTCAGTTCGTCGGCCGTGCCCTCGGCCGCGACCCGGCCCCCGTCGACGAGGGCGATGCGGTCGGCCAGCTGGTCGGCCTCCTCCAGGTACTGCGTGGTGAGCAGGACGGTCGTGCCGCCGCCCACCAGCGAGCGGACGGCGCTCCACACCTCGGCGCGGCCGCGCGGGTCGAGGCCGGTGGTCGGCTCGTCCAGGAACAGCACCTCCGGGTCCGTGATCAGGGAGGCGGCGAGGTCGAGCCGGCGCCGCATTCCGCCGCTGTACTGCTTCACCGCCTTGCGGCCGGTGTCCGCGAGGCCGAAGCGCTCCAGGAGCTCGTCGGCGCGCCGCCCGGCCCGGCGCGCGCCGAGGTGGTGGAGGCGGCCGAACATCTCCAGGTTCTGCCGCCCGGCCAGTTCCTCGTCGAGCGCCGCGTGCTGGCCGAGCAGGCCGATGCGGGAGCGCACGGCCGCCGGGTCCGCGGCCACGTCGTGGCCCGCCACCCGGACCGTCCCCTCGTCGTGCCGGAGCAGGGTGCTCATGATCCGCACGGCCGTGGTCTTGCCGGCGCCGTTGGGGCCGAGCACGGCCTGCACGGTGCCGCGCGCCACCTCCAGGTCGAGCCCGGCCAGGGCCTGCTTGTCGCCGTACCGCTTGTGGACGCCTTCGACGGAGATCGCCAAAGCCACTCCCTCACTAGTCAAATTTGATTACCGCGAGCCGCAAAGGTAGTGCCCCCTCACGGGCTAGTCAAACTTGATTAGGCGTAGGGGTTCTCCTGGCCCTCCGCCAGGACCCCCACGAAGGGCTCGCCGCCCTCGCCCGCGAAGGAGTACGCGCCTCCCTCGACCCGGGCGATCAGCCCCCGCGTCCACTCCGCCTCGGCATCGGCGGAGTGGACCCACATGTGCATGATCTCGCCGATGTGTCCCAGCGCCTCCGGGCCGCCCTCCGGCGTGTAGTAGTCGGTCACCGACGACCGCCAGCCCGCCAGCTTCGCCAGCCGCTCCCGCAGGAGCGCCAGCACCTCGTCCCTCGGCAGGTCGACCATGAATCCGATCGCCGCCGACAGCACGTCCGTCTTCTGGTCGTACGCCGAGAGCGCCTCGCGCAGCAGCCTGAAGTACTCCTCACGGCCGGCGTCCGTCACTTCGTACTCGGTGCGCGGCGGTCCGCCCGCCGCGCTCGGCGCCACCTCGTGGGCGTGCAGGACGCCCTGCTTCGCCATCTGCTTCAGCGCGTGGTAGATGGATCCCGGCTTGGTGTTCGACCACTCGTGGGCGCCCCAGTACTCCAGGTCGTTGCGCACCTGGTATCCGTGGGCCCGCCCGTGCTGGCGGACCGCGCCGAGGACAAGAAGCCGGATCGCTGACATGGGGCCAGGCTAAGCCCCTGCCCTGATCCGCCGGACACCCCCTAGCCCATGGCCTTGGTGCCGTCGATGGACTCGCGGACGATGTCCGCGTGGCCCGCGTGCCGGGCGAACTCCTCCACCAGGTGCAGCAGCATCCAGCGGATGGAGACCTTGCCGTCCTGCGGGAACCAGGGCGCGGGCGGCAGCGGGAAGGTGACGTCCAGGCTCGGCACCGCGGCGACGAAGGCCTCCGTCTCCTGCCGGATCCCGTCCCAGAAGGCCAGGACCGAGGCCACGGACTCGCCGTCCACGAGCCGGAAGGACTCGCTGCGGTCCTCCTCGGTGCGCTGGAGCTCGTTCGGCCGCTGCTGGGCCATGCGCAGCCAGGCCAGTTCGCACTCGGCCACGTGCTTGAGCACCCCGGACAGGCTGAGTTCGCTGACGCTCGGGCGGCTCGCCGCCTGCTCCTCGTCGAGCCCGAGGAGGGTCTCGCGGATCGCCGCGCGCTGGGACTCGACGAAGGCGAGGAGCGTGCCGCGCTCGTCGCCGAGGACCTCGGTGGAAATCTGGGCCATGACCGGACCGCCTCTGCGTGGTGTTGCCGGGGGCCTCTCCCCCGACAACCCACACGCTACGGAGCCTTGCGGTCAGATGCTGTCCTAATTCCCGGCTCGGTTCGACGCGTTCTCCTCGTCCGGCCGAATCGCGGGCAGCGCCGTGGCCGGCTTCGGGAGCAGGGCCTTGGAGAGGTCCTGCCTGCCCGTCGGGTCGAGCCCGTACATCGCCTCGTAGATCTTGCGGACGGCCGGTCCGGAGGCGCCGGAGCCGGTGCCGCCCTGGGAGATCGTCATGACGATCGCGTAGTCCTCGGTGTAGGAGGCGAACCACGAGGTGGTCTGCTTGCCCTGGACCTCGGCCGTGCCGGTCTTGGCGTGCATCGGGATCTGCTTCTGCGGCCAGCCGCCGAAGCGCCAGGCGGCGCTGCCGTCGGTGGCCACGCCGGCGAGGGCCTTGTCGATGTTGTCGCGCGTCTTGGCGTCCATCGGGAGCTTGCCCTGCTCCTTGGGGGCGATCTCCTTCACCGACGTCCCGTCGGCACTGACGATCGCCTTGCCGACGCTCGGCTGGTGCAGGGTGCCGCCGTTGGCGATGGCCGCGTAGACGGACGTCATCTGGAGCGGGGTGACGAGGGTGTCTCCCTGCCCGATCGAGTAGTTGATCGCGTCACCCTCGCGCAGCTGGTTGCCCTGGCGGCAGTTCTCGTAGGCGATCTTCTCGGCGAAGCTGCCGTTCTTCTTGCCGTCCCGGCACCAGGCGTCCTTGTTGGCGTCGAAGAAGTCCTGCTTCCACTTGCGGTCGGGGACCCGGCCGGGCACCTCGTTGGGCAGGTCGATGCCGGTGCGCTTGCCCAGGCCGAATTCGTGGGCCGTCTTGAGGAACCAGTCGTTCGGGTCCTTCTTCGGCTTGATGCCCCCGTCCTTCTTCCACTCCTGGTCGGCGATCAGGTAGTAGACCGTGTCGCAGGAGACCTCCAGGGCCCGGCCGATGGTGATGTCGCCGTGGCCCTGCGACTCGAAGTTCGTGAAGGTCTGGTTGCCCACCGAGTACGAGCTGGGGCAGGGGTAGCGGTTGTTGAAGGGATAGCCCGCGTTGACCGCGGCGGTCGAGGTGACCACCTTGAAGATGGAGCCGGGCGCCGCCTGTCCCTGGATCGCGCGGTTCAGCAGCGGGTAGTTGGACTCCTTGTCCGTGAGGGAGGCGTAGTCCTTCGCGGAGATGCCGCCCACCCAGGCGTTGGGGTCGTAGGTCGGGTTCGAGGCCATCGCGACGATCCGGCCCGTCTTGGTCTCCATCACCACGACCGCGCCCGAGTCGGCCTCGTAGTTGCGGCCGGTGTTCTTGTCGTGGACCTTGCGGGCGTCGATCATCGCGTTGTTCAGCTCCCGCTCGGCGACCGCCTGCACGCGAGAGTCGATCGAGGTCACGATGTTCGAGCCGGGCTGCGCCGGGTCGGTCTGGCCCTGCCCGATGACCCGGCCGAGATTGTCCACCTCGTAGCGGGTGATGCCGGCCTTGCCGCGCAGCTCCTTGTCGTACGTGCGCTCCAGGCCGGAGCGGCCCACCTGGTCGGAGCGCAGGTAGGGGGAGTCGGTCTTCTTCGCCTTGGCGATCTCCTCGTCGGTGACCGGCGAGAGGTAGCCCAGCACCTGGGAGGTGTTGGCCTGGTCCGGGGCCGCGTAGCGGCGCAGCGCTGTCGCCTCGGCCGTGATGCCCGGGAAGTCCTCGGGGTGCTCGCGGATCTGCAGGGCCTGCTCCGTGGTCGCCTCGTCACTGACCGGGATCGGCTGGTAGGGCGAGCCGTTCCAGCAGGGCTGCTTGGTCTGGGAGTCGCAGAGGCGGACCTTGTCGACGACCTCCTGCGGGTCCATGCCCAGCACCCCGGCGAGCCGGGTCAGCACGGACTTGCCCTTGTCCTTCATCTTCAGCAGCTCGGTACGGCTCGCGGAGACCACCAGGTGGGTGGCGTTGTCGGCGAGCGGAACCCCGCGCGAGTCGAGGATCGAGCCGCGCACGGCCGGCTGGACCACCTGCTGGACGTGGTTGTTCTTCGCCTCGTCCGTGTACTCCTGGCCGTTGCGGATCTGGAGGTACCAGAGCCGTCCGCCCAGCGTGAGCAGCAGGGAGAAGACCACGACCTGGATGACGACGAGCCGGTTCTGGACCCGAGGGGTCCGGCCGGTCTCCGGTATGTTGCTCAACTCGTTCTCCCCCGGGCGGCTGCCTACGCCCGGCCGAGTCTAGGGGCTGTCCGATCCTGATCCGCCGGACACCGCCTGGTGACCTAGAAAGGGAACGCCGTCCGCCCGTGCTGCACGGAGATCCACTTCTGCGTGGTGAACGCCTCGACCGTGGCCTCGCCGTTCAGCCTGCCCAGGCCCGAGGCCTTCTCCCCGCCGAACGCGGCCAGCGGTTCGTCCCCGATCGTGGAGTCGTTGACGTGGATCATCCCCGTCTCGATCCGCTGGGCGAAGCGCACGCCCCGCTCGACGTCCCGGGTGTGCACGGCGCCGCTGAGCCCGTAGGGGGTCGCGTTGGTCAGCCGTACGGCCTCGTCCTCGCCGTCGAAGACCACCAGCAGCGCGACGGGGCCGAAGATCTCCTGGCCCAGCAGCGGGGAGTCCTCGGGGATCCCGGCGAGCACGGTCGGCTCGACCAGGTTGCCGCGCGTAGACCCCCGTACGAGCGCCTGCGCACCGGATTCCACGGCCTGGTCCACGAGCGCGGTCAGGGCGTCGGCCTGGAAGGAGTTGATCAGCGGTCCGATGTGGGTGTCGGCCTCGTGCGGGTCGCCGGTCTTCAGGGCGCGCACGCGCGCGGTGAACTTCTCGGTGAACTCCTCCGCGACGGAGGCGTCGACGAGGATCCGGTTCGCGGCCATGCAGACCTGGCCCTGGTAGACGAAGCGGCTGAAGACGGCCGCGTCCACCGCGTAGTCGAGGTCGGCGTCGTCGAGGACGACGAGCGCGCTGTTGCCGCTGAGCTCCAGGACCGTGCGCTTGAAGTGGCGGGCGGCGATCGCGCCGACGTGCCGGCCGACGCGGTCCGATCCCGCGAAGGAGATGACCTTGGGGACGGGGTGCGTCAGGAGCGCGTCGCCTATCTCGGCGATGTCGGTGACGAGGACGTTCAGCAGGCCGGCGGGCAGCCCGGCGTCCTCGAAGATCTTGGCGATGACGCCGCCGCCGACGACGGGGGCGTTCTGGTTGGGCTTGACGACCACCGCGTTGCCCAGCGCCAGGGCCGGGGCGACGGACTTCAACGTGACCAGGAAGGGGAAGTTGAAGGGGCTGATCACGGTGACGACGCCGACGGGCAGCCGCTGGACCCGGTTCTCCTTGCCCTCGACCGGCGAGGGCAGGATCCGCCCTTCGGGGCGGACGGCCAGCTGGAGCGACTCCCGGATGAACTCCATCGCGAGGTGGACCTCGTACTCGGCCTTGGGACGGGTCCCGCCGAGCTCGTCGATCATCGCCTCGACGATCTCCTTCTCGCGCTCCTCGGTGATCCGCAGGGCGCGCTCCAGGACCGCGCGTCTGATGTACGGGCTGGTGGCGGCCCACTCCCGCTGGGCGCGCTCGGCGCCGCGGTACGCCTGGTCCACCTGCTCGACGGTGGCCACGGTGATGGCCGCGAGCTTCTCCCCGTTGTACGGGTTGACGTCGATGATGTCCCATGAACCGTTGCCGGCCAGCCATTCGCCGTCGATGTACTGGTGAGCGAGGTCGCTGAATATGGACATGCCATCCCTTACTGCGAGCGCGCACCCGTGCGCTGCACCGGAGACCGATCGGTCATCATGCACTGATCAGACGTCATACTACGTGCGGATCAAGACAGTTGGAGTAGGCCGCGAAGAAGATCCCGGGTCCGGTCGGGGTCGGGGCAGTCGGCCTGGAGCCGCTCCATCGCCCGCCCGTACTGCCCCACTTCCTCGTCCTTGTCCAGGTAGAGGGCACTGGTGAGCTGTTCCAGATAGACGATGTCCTGCAGGTCGGACTCGGGGAAGCGCAGCAGGGTGAAGGCTCCGCTCTCGCCCGCGTGCCCGCCGAAGGAGAAGGGCATCACCTGGAGCTGCACGTTGGGCCGCTGCGAGACCTCGATGAGGTGCTCCAACTGGCCGCGCATGACGTTGCGGTCGCCGTACGGGCGGCGCAGCGCGGCCTCGTCGAGGACGGCGTGGAAGACGGGGGCGCTCTCGGACACGAGCACCTTCTGCCGCTCCAGGCGCAGCGCGACGCGGCGGTCGATCTCGGCGGCGGTGGCGCCGGGCATGCCGCGGCTGACGACGGCGTGGGCGTAGGCCTCGGTCTGCAGCAGGCCGTGGACGAACTGCACCTCGTAGATCCGGATGAGCGACGCGGCGCCCTCCAGCCCGATGTAGGTCTGGAACCAGCCCGGCAGCACGTCACCGTAACTGTGCCACCACCCGGTCGCGTTGGCCTCGCGGACCAGCCCCAGGAGGGACTCGCGCTCGGCGCTGTCCGTGACCCCGTAGAGCGTGAGGAGGTCCTCCACGTCCCTTGCCTTGAAGCTCACCCTTCCCAACTCCAAGCGGCTGATCTTCGATTCGGATGCGCGGATCGAGTAGCCGGCCGCCTCACGGGTGATGCCGCGGGATTCTCGGAGTCGCCTGAGCTGGGAGCCCAGGAGGATGCGGCGCACCACAGAACCGCTTGCTTCTGCGGTCACTAGTACTGCCCTCCCCATCGCATTGGCGTGCGCGTGGTGTGCGCGGCGTCCAGGGGCCCCCGTACCCCAGGGGCCGCAGTCTGCCACCAAAACGCATCGGGTCGTACTCGTTCTGTAACGGAATCCCTTCTCCGGGGAAAGAAGTCCGTAAGTATGCGTAGGAAGAAATGAGCAAGAACCGTCACGTGAGCGGACAGGTCCGGCGCGTGCACGTGCATCTGCCCTTGCATCCGGCCCGAGCATTCGGAACGATGGTCCCCGCGCACCTGCGTGCTCTTCGCGCCGGCGCGGGACCCACCCCGCAGTTCTCTTTGGACACAAGCCACCGCTTCGTCCGCGAATCCCGGGAGTGCCTCGCATGGGGACGAATGGATCGACCATGCTCGAGCCGTTACGGCAGGGGCTTCCCCCGGTCGACCCCACGGCTGTCTCCGGGTCCGCCTCATGCGCTCTGCCCGCGCGGTTCGACGCGGTGCGGGGCGCGCGCACTTTCACCCGCTCGACGCTGACCCAGTGGGGCCTCGACGGCCGCTTCGACGATGTCGCCCTGGTCGTCTCCGAACTCGTCACCAACGCGCTGCGGCACGCCCTGCCGGACGAGTCGCGGGGGCCGGACGCCGAACCGGAGCCGCCGGTACGGCTGCACCTGATGCGGTGGAGCACCCGACTGGTGTGCGCGGTGCGCGACCCCAGCGAGGACCGGCCCGGCGGGGCGTTCTCGCCGGAGCGGACCGAGGAGAACTTCGACCTGGAGTCCGGGCGCGGGCTGTTCCTGGTGGACTCGTACAGCGACGGCTGGGGCTGGCACCCGCTCGCGGGGCGGCTGACCGGCAAGGTGGTCTGGGCGCTGTTCCTGCTCCACGACTGAGCCACCCGTACACGACCACTGGCCGGGACCGATCACTGTGATCAGTCCCGGCCAGTGCACGTGCATGGCTTGATGAATGCGCTGTTCCGTCAGCCGATCAGGTGATCGAACTCGCCGTCCTTGACGCCCAGGAGCAGGGCTTGTATCTCGGCCGGCGTGTAGACGAGCGCCGGACCGTCCGGGAAGCGCGAATTGCGCATGGCGACGTCGCCTCCGGGCAGCTTCGCGAACTCCACGCAGGAACCCTGCGAGTTGCTGTGTCTGCTCTTCTGCCACGTCAGCTCAAACAAGGAAGCGAGTTCTGCAGCTGCCATCCCGTTGTACGCGTGGTCCACAGGAAGCCCCCGATAGTGCAGATGTCAACTCCACCGGATCATAGCTGTGTTCACTGGCTGCTGCATGCGCAGATGCACGTGCACGCGGGGTGTTCCGGTGATCACAGACAGGTCCGCCCCCAGGGCCGGAGGGCGTCCGGGACCGCGTCGCGGCGAGCCCGGCTGCCCCGCCGGCCCGGTCCCCCCGCTCCGTCCACACCGCCCACACCGAATCCGCCGGTACGGCCCCCTGACGCCGCCCCACCGCAGAACGGGGCGCTCTCGCACCGCTAGGACTTGGGGAGCGGGCGGCGGCGGCCGCCCATGTGGGCCCGGTCCGCGGCCGCCGTGCCGTCCTCCCAGCCCGCGTGGTCGGTGGCGCCGCGGAGCCGGGTCGTGGTGGTCCGCGGGAACATCTCCTCGGCCCGGGAGGTGACCGCCACGTCGCGCGCCACCAGGGCCGGGAGGTTGTCCGGGGCCTCGGTCGCCGTGTGCTCGGCGGTCGCGGCGAGCCGGTGGCCGAGCCGGCTGGCGTAGGCCAGCAGGAACGACTGCCGGAAGGTCTTGGTCCGCTTGCGTCCGCCCGACCGCTGCGCGGCCTCGGCGCGGGTCATCGCGGCCGTCCCCTGCACCAGGAGCGAGGTGTAGAGCAGCTCCACCGCCTCCAGGTCGCTCTCGAAGCCGACCACCGTGGAGAACTGGAAGCCGCTGTTCCACACCGCCCGGCAGCGGTTGGCGGTGGCCACCGCGTCGAGCAAGACCGCCTTCGCCTCCTCGTACGGGGGCTCGACACCGATCCGGCAGGCCGCCGGCACCCGCGCCGGGCCGCCGCCGCGCGCGGCCAGCAGGGCCTCGTCCACGGTGTGCCGGGCCATCAGCTCCTGGGCCTTGGCACTCAGCGCCTCGGCCTCCTCCGGGTAGGTGGTCGCCTCGGCCTTGGCGAGCAGGGCCCGGATGCGGGCCAGCATGCGCGGTTCGATGTGGGCGTGCTCCGCGAGGGCGTCGACCGGGTCGCCGGGCAGCGGACCCACGGGCTCGACGGAGGGCAGCCGGATCAGCAGCCGCAGCACCTCCAGGAAGGCGGTCGCCAGCGTGAACCGGTCGGCCCGCTCCCGCTGCGCGAGCCCGTCGGCGTACTCCTCGTCGCTCTTCCACCACACCTCGGCGGTGCTCCAGCGCTCCGGGAGCCGGGCGTAGCGGCGCCCTTCGGCGGCGATGAGGTCCCCGGTGATCCGCAGGTGCCGCTCGTCGAGGTCCCGGCGGACCAGCCGGAGCACGTCGGCCGGCTGCCAGCCCCGCTCCCAGCCCTGCCGTACGTACGCCTCCCCGCGCGCCAGCAGCTCGCAGCCCACCCCGGGCCAGCTCCGGGAATCGGCGACGAGCAGCGAGGCCCCGGTGTCCAGCCCGGCGTCGTCCTGGGCGTAGAGGGCTGCGGCGAAGGCTCGGTCGACGGTCTCGGAAAGGTCTTTCACACCTCTCAGCTTGGCATGTCCGCCTTCGCGTCCCCCGCCCGGCGGGCGGCCTCGCTCCGCGGGCGGTGCGCGCCGGGCCGCTCCCCGCGTCCGGCCCCGGAGCCGGCGCCAAGACCGCCACGGCCGCCGGCACCCGAGGCGCGGAGCGGGGGCCGGCCCGGCGCGGCGCCACTGTCGGACCCCGGTGGGACACTCGCACCCATGAGCGACCGCACTCCCCGGTGGGCCCTCGCCGAGGACGGCGACGGGTGGTGGCACGCCGCCCCCGTGCACCCCGCGGACGCGACCCGGGCGGACGCGGCCCCGCTCCGCGTCCGTGATCCCGCCGAGGCGATCCGCCGCGCCCCGGCCGGCACCCGCTGGATCTGGCGGTCCACCGCCGCCGTGTACCCGCGCCTGCTCGCGGCCGGCGTCCGCGTCGAGCGGTGCCACGACATCGAGGACGCCGAGCTGCTGCTCCTCGGCCACGAGGGCCGCTCCGGCGAGCCCCGCTCGGCCGCCGCCGCCTGGGCGCGGCTGAACAACGCCCCCGTGCCGCCCGATCCGCCCCAGCGCGCGGCGGACCCGCGCGCCCAGGACTCGCTCTTCGACCCGCAGCCCGCCCCGCTCTCCCTCGACGCCCTGCTCGCCGTCCACGCCGACCAGGCGGGGCGGCTCGACGCGACCGCGCACCCCGACCGGATGCGGCTGCTCGTCGCCGCCGAGTCCGCGGCCTTCCTCGTCGCCGCCGAGATGAACCGGGCCGGCCTGCCCTGGCGGGCCGACGTGCACCGTGCCCTGCTGGCCGAGCTGCTCGGCGAGCGGTACGCGGGCGGCGGGGAGCCCCGGCGCCTCGCCGAGCTGGCCGACCGCGTCTCGGCCGCCTTCGGCCGACGCGTACGCCCCGACCTGCCCGCGGAGGTCATCAAGGCCTTCGCCAAGGACGGGATCAAGTTGAAGTCCACCCGCCGCTGGGAGATCCAGGAGCTGGACCACCCCGCCGTCGAGCCGTTGATCGAGTACAAGAAGCTGTACCGGATCTACACCGCCCACGGCTGGAGCTGGCTCGGCGACTGGGTCCACGCAGGCCGGTTCCGCCCGGAGTTCATTCCCGGCGGCACGCTCACCGGCCGCTGGGTCACCAACGGCGGCGGGGCCCTGCAGATCCCGAAGGTGATCCGCCGGGCCGTCGTGGCCGACCCGGGCTGGCGGCTCGTCGTCGCCGACGCCGACCAAATGGAACCGCGCGTGCTCGCCGCGATCTCCCGCGACCCCGCCTTCATGGAGGTGGCCGGCCGGCCCGAGGACCTCTACACGGCCGTCTCCCGCCAGGGCTTCTCCGGCGACCGCGACAAGGCCAAGATCGCCGTGCTCGGCGCCGTCTACGGGCAGACCTCCGGGGACGGCCTGAAGAACCTGGCCGCGCTGCGCCGCCGCTTCCCCCGGGCCGTGGCGTACGTGGACGACGCGGCGAAGGCCGGGGAGGAGGGCCGGCTCGTACGCACCTGGCTGGGCCGCACCTGCCCGCCGCCCGCCGGCTCCGGCGAGGGCTACGAAGCCGGCGACGGGGGCGTCGACCCCGGCGGCAGCGAGCCCGAGGGCGGGGCCGGGACCTCCCGGGACCGGGAGGACGGCTGGACCCCGAGCTACGCCTCCACCAACACCCGGGCCCGCGGCCGGTTCACCCGCAACTTCGTCGTCCAGGGCAGCGCCGCCGACTGGGCCCTGCTGATGCTCGCGGCCCTGCGGCAGGCGACCGCCGGGATGCGCGCGGAGCTGGTGTTCTTCCAGCACGACGAGGTGATGGTGCACTGCCCGGCCGAGGAGGCCGACGCCGTCGTGGAGGCGATCCGCGCCGCCGGCGACCGGGCCGGCCGGATCGCCTTCGGCGACACCCCGGTCCGGTTCCCGTTCACGACGGCGGTCGTGGAGTGCTACGCCGACGCCAAGTGACTCCTCCCGCAGCCAGGCCTCTTGTTCTTCAACTTTGGGCCGGGCACCTGCCGTTCGGCCCGCTCGCGGACAGTGGCAAAGTGAGCCGGATGATCGGACACCTGTACACCGTGGTCATCGACTGCCCCGACCCGGATGAGCTCGCCGGTTTCTACGAGAAGCTGCTGTCGCTCTCGCGGCGGGCGGACACGGGCGACTTCGTCGTGCTTCAGAACGCGGCGGGCGCACCGGTGGTCCTCTTCCAGCGGGTGGACGACTTTCGCGCACCTCGGTGGACGGATTCCGCGCGTCCTCAGCAGATGCACATCGACGTGCTGGTCACGGACCTCGATACGGCTGAGGCCCAGGTGCTCGCCCTCGGTGCGACGCTGCTGGACGGTTCGGACAAGCCGATCGGCTACCGCGTCTACGAGGACCCCGTCGGCCATCCCTTCTGCCTGATCACTCCCGAGGGGGCCTGACCCCAAAGGGCTGTCCCGTAATCCCCGGTGGATCAGCGCACGGCGTCAGATGCGGTGCATCGCAAGGCGGAGGAGCGTCTTGATACTGGGCGTATCCGGGCGTTCCGACAACGCGGCGAGGTGCCGTGGCTGTCGTCGTGCGCCCGCCGGGGATTACGGGACAGCCCTTAGTTGCGGTCACGGTTCCAGCCCGGCGCGAGTGCGATCTGCTTCAGCTGGTCCAGCGTGAGCGCGGGCGTCTCGCGGGTGGCGGCGCCGCTCTGGTTGGCGGCGTTGAAGGCGGAGACCGTCACGCGGACGCCGTTCTCGCGCAGGGTGGCCACGGTCCACTGGGCCACGCCTCTGCCCTTCTCGCCGGGACCCTGAGTGACCTTGACCCTGGTGCCGTCGGGCAGAACGGTGACGTCGGCGCCCGCGAAGCCCGAGGTGCTCTCGCCCTTGGAGACGTTGAGCTGGACCAGGGACTTGCCCTTGCCGTCGTCGAGCACGGCGTAGCCGTACTCCTCCTGCCCGCCCTTGGACGCGATCGGGATCCCGAACGGCGCCAGTAGCGACTCCAGGGCGTCGCCGGCGTTGCGGTCCTTGAGCGCCGCGCCCGATTCGCCACCCTGCCGGACCGGCTCCCGCTCGGCGGCCGGCAGGTCGTTGAGCGCCGTGAGCCATGCCGGCGAGGTGGCCAGAGCCTTCAGCTGCTCACTGCCCAGCGGCGGGTCGGGCCGCGTGATGCCCGCGCCCTTCTCCGCCGGGGAGTTCCACTCCGAAACGGCCACCATGAAGCCCTGCGGGGTCACGAGCACGGCCCGCCAGCACTTGGTGTCCACCCGGCGGTCGGCGTACTCGTACCCCTTGTGGATCAGCAGCTTCGAACCGTCCGGCAGCTTCTCGGTCCGGCAGTCGTCGTAGCCCTGGAGGTTCTTGTCCCCGCACTGGGTGAGCTGGCCGGCGTGGCTGCCGTCGGGGTCCACCCGGGAGAGGGCGACGCCGACGGCCGCCTTGCCCTTCCCGTCGTCGTACACGCCGGAGGCCGCCGGACCCGTGTCGCTGTCCGTGCCGCGTCCCGTCGCGGCGGTCAACTGCCCGCCCGCCAAGGCGGCTTTCAGATGGGCGATCATCTGCTCCCCGGTGACCGCGCCGCTGCCGACCCTCGGGTTCCCGGCACCCGCGTCGGGCGCACCGTCCGTGCCCGAACCACCGTCCTGCGTCGGCGCCGCGGCGACCGCGACGCCGTCCGCGCCGCCCGCGCCGCCGAGGAGGCCGCCGGCGTAGGCGCCGGCCGTCGCTGTCAGGGCCAGGGCCAGCACGGATCCGCCGACCACCGCGGCCCGGCGGCGCGCCACCAGGCGCCGACCGCGCTCCTCGCCGGCGTTCACCAGCGCGTGCCGGTCGGCCGTGAAGCCGTCCCCCGCCTGCCGGAGGGCCGCACCGAGATCATCTTCAAAGGGCATGAGGAACTAGACCTTCCGCTTCAAGGGTGGGGGTGGGCGGTGCAGGGGGCGCGCAGGGGGTGCAGGGTTCGGCGCCTTCGGCGCCCTCAGAGTTCCGCGAAGGCGCCGAGGCTGCCGCCCAGCTCCTCCCGCAGCCGGGCCAGCGCCCGGGAGGTACGCGTACGCACCGCCGCCGAGCTGACGTTCATGGCGTCGGCGGTCTCCTCGACGCTGCGGTCCTCCCAGTAGCGCAGCACCAGCACCGCCCGGTCCTTGGGCGCCAGCCGCCCCAGCACCTCCAGCAGGGTCATCCGCAGCGCCGGATCGCCGCCGCCCGTCGCCACGACCCCCGTGTCGGGGAACCGCCCGACCGGGCGCTCCCCCGCCGACCGGCGGCGCCGGTGCGTGAGGTAGGCCCGCACCAGCACCGTCTGCGCGTACGCCGCCGGATTGTCCACACGGGCGATCCGGCCCCAGTGCAGGTACATCCGGCCCAGGGTCTCCTGCACCAGGTCCTCCGCGAGATGGGTGTCCCCGCTCGCCAGCAGACAGGCCGATCGGTACAGGTGCCCCGACCGGCCCGCCGCGAATTCACGGAACCCGTCCCTGCGACCCTGTCGCATCCACTCCCCCTCGCGTCCGTCCCACCCCATTGACGCGACGGCCGTACGGGAATGTTTCACCCCTCGGTCGAAGTCACGCCGCCCAAGTCGTGGAAGTAGACGTGGAACTCCTCTCGGACGAAGCCCTCCGCCTCGTAGAGCCCCTGCGCGACCGTGTTGCCGTACGCGGTCTCCAGCTGGACGCCCGCCACCCCGGCGGCGCGGGCCCGGCGCAGCACCTCGCGCAGCAGCGCCCGGCCGGCGCCGGTACGGCGGCCGCAGGGGGCGACGTAGAGGTCGTTCAGGATCCAGGCGGTCGTCAACGACAGGGAGGAGAAGGCGCGGTAGACCTGCGCGAAGCCGACGGTACCGGCGCCGGCCACGTCGGCGAGCAGGACCAGGGACTCGTCCCTCGCGATCCGCTCCGCCAGGAACGCCCGCGGGGCGTCGGCGTCCTCGATGTCGACCTCGTAGAAGTCGAGGTAACCGCGGAACAGCGCGGCCGCCGTCTCGACGTCCGCCTCGCCGGCCGTGCGGACCACGACGTCCGGACCGTCCTGGATGGACTGCTCGACCTGCTGTGCCGCCTGACCGGTCATGTGCTCTCCCTGGGGTGTGTGTGGCGCGCGCCGCCTCGAAGCGCCCACGCTACGACGGACGTTGCCGCCGGTGGCCGCCGGCGCCGCCCGGTCGGTGCGCCTCAGCGCCCCTCAGTGCCCGGTCGCGGGCCGGGCCGGCAGCGTGCCCGGTTCACTCCCCGGTCCGGATGTGCTCGATCCGCACACATGCTCTATGTTGCAGAGGCAAAACACGGGGGCTCGGCATGGCGCACGCTCAGGAGCCGCGCCCTGGAGCGGTGGCGGGCGCTCGACGAGCCGGGACTGGGGCGACGGACGACAGATGGCACGGGACTACGACAGCCAGCTTCTGGAGTCGGTGGCGGTACGCCGCCGCAGGATGAGGGACGCCCTGCTCTTCGGCGCCCAGCGGGCGCGGCGCACGGCGGACGAGCGGCTGGGAAAGCTGTTCGCGGGCATCGCCATCGCGGCCGTCCTGTGCGCGGGTTGCGTCGGCTGGTCCTTCGTCCAGCACACCCTCGCGAAGCAGAAGGCCGAACAGCAGAAGCAGCAACAGCAACAGCAGGGGCAGTTGCAGCCGTACGGGCAGCCCACCACATCGCGGCAGCCGTCCGCTCCGGTGAGCCCGTCCGCGTCGAAGTCCCCGAAACCACCGAAGAAGACGTCACAGCCGACGCCCTCGCACTCGGCCCAGTCGCCGGGACCGGTGCAGTCGTAGAGGAAGAAGCATCAGGCGTGCAGATCCGGGAGAGTTCACGGTCCGGCAGCAGCGCCATGTACCCCTTGGCCCCGAAAGGTCGCAAACCCGCGATGATAGGTTCCCGCAAGTGGTGAGCACAGCAACGACTTCCCGGGCGCAACTCAGCCGGGTGACCCTGATCGGCGAGCGGCGCCGTGCCGACATGGTCCTGCCGTCCGACACCCCGATCGGCCAACTGCTCCCGGACATACTCCAGCTGCTCGACGACCGGGCCGCGTCCCGGCCGCTGACCCGTCAGCTGATCGCGCCGGACGGTTCCGCGCTGCCGCACGACAGCACGCTCGCGACGGCCGGCATAGCCGACGGCGCCGTCCTGCGCCTGGTCAGGAGCCACTCCGCACCGCCCGCCCCCGTCGTCCACGACGTCACCGACCTGGTCTCGGACGACCTCGACCTCCAGGCCTGGCGCTGGCGTCCCGCCGCCCGGCGGGGCAGCGCGGGCGTGGCGACCGTCGCCTTCACGGTGACCGCCGCCCTGCTCGCCCGGCACGAGTTCGCACTCGGAGCACTGGCCGGCGGCCTGGCCGCCGTCACGCTGGTCCTGATGGCGGCCGGCGCCCTCGTCTCGCGGATCGGCCAGGGCAACCGGGGCCTCGCGACGGCGCTCCTGCTCGCCTCCGGCGGCCTGGGCGTCCTCACCGCGTGGACCGCCGCGGACGCCCACGACTGGCCGGGCACCGCGCGGCTCGCCGCCGTCGCCGGCGCACTCGTCCTGACACTGGCACTGCTCGGCCACTTCTCGCCGCTCGGCCGCGGCGGGCTCTTCGGAGCCGTGGCCACCGCCGGGATCACCGCCCTGTGGGAGGCCGTCGCCGCCGTCCAGGACGACCCGGCCCGGCTCGGCGCGGTCATGGCCCTCGTCTCCGTGGTGCTGCTCGGCCTGCTGCCGCGGCTCGCCCTGATGGCCTCCGGGCTCACGGCCCTGGACGACCGCCGCTCCGGCGGCGCCTCCGTCAGCCGCCACGAGGTGGGCAACGCCCTCGCCGCCACGCACCGCGGGCTCGCCCTCGCCACGATCGTCACCGCGATCTCCGCGGCGGCCGCCGGCTGGCTGCTGACGCTCGCCGAGAAGCCCTCCGTGTGGACGGTCGCGCTGCCGTCGCTCGTCGCCGTCGTACTGCTGTCGAGGGCGCGCGCGTTCCCGCTGGTGGCCGAGGTCGTGGCGCTGATCGCCGCCGCGGCCCTGCTCGTCGTACGCCTGGTGATGCTGTGGACCGGGCACGACGGCGGCGCCGGTCCGCTCGCCGTGCTGGTCGTGGCCGCGCTGCTGCCGCTGCTCGCCCTCGCGGTGCAGCCGCCGGACCACGTGCAGGTCCGGCTGCGGCGCACGGCCGACCTCGTCGAGTCGGTGGGCATGGTGGGGCTCTTCCCGCTCGCCGTCGGGGTGTTCGGCGTGTACGGGCAGCTGCTCAACAAGTTCTGAGGAAGAGGGGCAGGGGCAGACATGCCGAACGCAGAGAACTGGCAGGGCGACGTCCTGCGCGACCTCCGGGGCGCGGCGCAGCCGGGCGCCGCACAGGGCCCGGGCGCCGGGTCGCAGGGCGCGGGCCCCGGGTCGCAGGCCGGGCCGCAGGGCGCCGGTGCGGGGCAGCGGCCGGCGGCCGGCCCCGGCGGGCAGGTTCCCGGCGGGCAGGTTCCCGGCCAGGCTCCCGCGTACGGGCACCCGCACCCCGGGGCGGGCACGGCCGCCCCGGCGCCCGCCGGCCCCCAGGGCAGCCTCCCGCCGCAGCCCCGGCCGTACCCGCACCCCCAGGCCCAGGCCCAGGCCCAGCCGCAGCAGCCCCAGCAGCCCCAGCCGCAGCAGCAGCCGCTCCAGCAGCCGCATGCCGCGTACGCCGCCGCAGGCCACGGGCAGCGGGCCCGTACCCCCGACTCCAAGCCCGCCGTGGACCGGCAGCTCTCCGGAGCCGGCCGCAAGCCCCGGCACGGCGAGCCCTTCACCGCCCGCGTCCTGCGCGCCGTACGGAGAACCGTTTCCTCGTCGGCCGCCCGCGAGGTCGCCGAAGCCACCCGCGCCGCCGAACTGCTCCAGCAGCCCGTCACCACCGGCCGCCAGATCGCCGTCACCTCCATCCGCGGCGGCGCCGGCAAGTCCACGGTCGCCGCCCTGCTCGGCACCACGTACGCGCACTACCGGCAGGACCCCGTCCTCTTCGTCGAGGCCGACCCGGCCCTCGGCTCCCTGCCGATCCGGCTCGGCGCCGAGACCCTGCGCTGGACCACCGGCGACGTCGCCGGCATCGTCGAGCCCCAGATGTCGCTGCTCGACATCACCGGCTACCTCGTCCAGCTCCGCGACAACGCCTGGCTGCTGCCCGGCAGCCAGGGCCAGATCGGCGCGATGCTCGACACCCCCTCCTACGAACGGGCCATGGTCGCGCTGCGCCGCTACTTCGGCGTGACCGTCGTCGACTGCGAGACGCTCCCCGCCGAGGTCGCCCGCGTCGCCCTGTCCGCCGCCCAGGCCCGCGTCCTGGCCACCCCCGCCACCCTGGACGGCGTCAGCAGCACGTACGCGGTCCTGCAGTGGATGCAGGGCCTGCCCCCGCACATGCTGGCCGGCACCTCCGTCGTCATCACGGAGCAGTCGCCGCACTGCGGAGTCGACCTCGCCGACGCGGTCCGCACCCTGGAGGCGGCCGGGCCGAGCGTCCACGTCCTGCCCTACGACCGCCACCTCGCGGACGGCGGCCACATCCGCACCGAACTGCTCGCCCACTCGACCCGGCAGACCGCCGCCCGGCTCGCCGCGGACGTCTTCCAGCTCTCCCAGAACCGCCACTGACGATGAGTACCCGACTGATCCACCGCCCGGCGCGGACCGTCAGGCCCCCGGCGCCGCCCGCCGCACGCACCATCGAGGCCCCGCCCAACCTCCCCGAGGGGAAGGCGGGCAGCATCGCGATGTCGCTGCTGCCCGTGGCCGGCGTCATGTCGTCCGTCGTGATGATGACGGTCGTCCGCAACAGCCAGTTCGCCGCGCTCGGCGCACTGATCCTCGTCGTCACCATCGTCGGCTCGGTCGCGCTCGTCTTCTCGCAGCGCGGCAAGGCCCAGCGCACGCGCCGCACCCAGCGCGAGGCCTACCTCGCCTACCTGGAGGACCTGCGCGAGGAGCTCTCCGCCGAGGAACGCGAACGCGGCGAGCACGCCGACGTGCTCAACCCGCCGCCGCACGCCCTGTACGACATCGTCCGCGACCCGGCCCGGCTGTGGGAGCGCCGCCGGGCCGACGGGGACTTCCTGCGCGTGCGGGTCGGCACCGGCGAGATGCCCGTACGCGACCTCCAGATCGGGCAGCAGGGCTCCTCCGTCCTCACGCCGCCCGACCGCTTCATGCTCAACGAGGCCTCGGCGCTCACCGCCCGTTTCCGCAACGGCACCGAACTCCCGCTCACCGTGCCGCTCGACCGCGTGGGCAACGTCAGCGTCATCGGCCCCCGCGAGGACTGCCTGCGCGTCGCCCGCGCCCTGCTGGTCCAGGCCGCCGCCATGCACGCCCCCGACGACGTGGCGATCGCACTGGCCGTGCCCGGCGACCGGCTCCCCGACTGGGAGTGGGCCAAGTGGATGCCGCACCTCCTCGACACCGAGCAGCTGGACGGCCCCGTCGCCGCCCGCCGCATCGCCCCCTCCGCGGACCAGCTCGCCCGGCAGATCGGCCCCGAGCTGCGCCGCCGGGCCTCCTACGCCGCAGAAGTGCGCCGCGGGCTGTCCGGCAAGGACGCCCTGTCCATGACGTCCCGGCTGCTCGTCGTGACCGACGGACACGGCGAGGACGCCGTCGAACTGCCGCGCCCCGACGACGCGGTCGGCCTGCGCGAGATGGGCGTCACCGTCCTGCACCTGCTGGAACAGCGCATCCAGGAGCCCGGGCACGTCGGCGTACGCATCACCGTCGACGGCGACCAGGTCCTCATCGAGGACCTGCGCCAGGACGAGCCCATCAGCGCCCACGGCACCGTCGACGAGGTCGGCATCCCCTTCGCCGAGGGACTCGCCCGGATGCTCGCCCCGCTGCGCCTGTCCGCCGAGTCCCTCATCGACGCCCCGCTGTCCGGACCCGTCGACTTCGCCGACCTGCTCGGCATCGACGACGTGGCCCGCCTGGAGCTGGCGAGCCTGTGGGCCCCGCGCGGCGAACGCGCCTTCCTGCGCGTGCCCATCGGCATCAGCGACGCCCGCGAGCCCGTACTGCTGGACCTCAAGGAGTCCTCCGAGCTGGGCATGGGCCCGCACGGCCTGTGCGTCGGCGCGACCGGTTCCGGAAAGTCCGAGCTGCTGCGCACCCTCGTGCTCGCCCTGGTGGCCACGCACCCGCCCGAGGACCTCGCCCTGGTCCTCGTCGACTACAAGGGCGGTGCGACCTTCGCGCCGTTCGCCGACCTCCCGCACGTCGCCGGCGTCATCACCAACCTGGAGAACCAGGCCGGGCTCGTCGAGCGCGTCCACGCCTCGCTGGCCGGCGAGGTCAAGCGCCGCCAGCAGGTCCTCAAGGACGCCGGCAACGTCGCCGACATCGGTGACTACGCCGCGCTGCGCGCCGACCGCCGGCCCGACCTGGACCCGCTCCCGCACCTGTTCGTCGTCATCGACGAGTTCGGCGAACTCCTCACCGCCAAGCCGGACTTCATCGACCTGTTCCTGTCCATCGGCCGCATCGGCCGGTCCATCGGCGTCCACCTGCTGCTGTCCAGCCAGCGCATCGAGGGCGGCAAGCTCAAAGGCCTGGACACCTATCTCTCGTACCGGCTGGGCCTGCGCACCTTCTCCGCCGACGAGTCCCGCACCGTCCTGGACACCACCGACGCCTTCCACCTCCCGCCGCTGCCCGGTTTCGGCTACCTCAAGGTCGACACCAGCCACTACGAACGCTTCAAGGCGAGCTACGTCTCCGGCGCCTACCGGGGCCCCGTACAGCGCGCCGAGGACGAGGACAGCGGCCCGCTCGCCCTGGAGTACGGGGCCTTCAACTCCCCGTCCGAGAAGGAGGGCACCGGCGGCCAGGAACCCTCGGCGCGCCGGCGCGAGACCGGTCCCACCGAGATGGGCGTCATCGTCGAGCAGCTGCAGCACGCCGCCGGTCCGGTGCGCCGCATCTGGCTGCCGCCGCTGCCCGACGCGATCTCCCTGGACTCCGTCGCCGGCCCCCTCGACGTGGGCGTGCGCGGAATGCAGCTCGCCAAGCGCCGCGACCGGCTCGCGGTGCCGCTCGGCCTGCTCGACGACCCGACGAAGCAGTGGCAGGGCCGCTGGTACCTCGACCTCACCGTCGCGGGCGGCCACGCCGCCGTCATCGGCGGCCCGCAGTCCGGCAAGACCACCCTGCTGCGGACCCTGGTCCTCTCGCTCGCGCTGACCCACACCCCGCAGGAGGTCGGCGTGTACGGCCTCGACCTGGTCGGCGGCGGCCTCCAGGCGCTGTCGGGCCTGCCGCACGTGGGCGGGATCGCGGGACGCGCCGACCGCGAGCGCGCGGCCCGCACCGTCGAAGAGGTGCGCACCATGCTCGCCCTGCGCGAGGACCTCTTCCGCGAGCACGGCATCGACTCCGTCGAGCAGCTGCGCACCCTGCACGCGGCCGGCCGGCTGCCGCAGCTGGCCTCCGCCGAGATCGTCCTCGTCATCGACGGCTTCGGCGCGCTGCGCGACGACTTCGAGGACCTCGACGACGCCGTCGTCGACATCCTCAAGCGCGGCGGCGGCTACGGCATCCACGTCGTCGCGGGCATGCTCCGCTGGAACGACGTCCGCATCGCCGTCCAGTCGAACTTCGGCACCCGGGTCGAGCTGCGCCTCAACGACCCCAGCGAGTCCAGCATCGAGCGCAAACTCGCCGAGACCCTCGCGCCCGACGAGCCGGGCCGCGTCCTCACCGACGGCAAGCTGTTCGCGCAGGTGGCGCTGCCCCGCACCGACGGACTCACCGACACCTCGGAGCTGGGCTCCGTCCTGGAGCGCACGGCCCGTACGATCCGCGCCACCTGGAGCGGCGACGCCGCGCAGCCGGTGCGGGTACTGCCGCACGTGCTGGAGCCGCACCTGCTGCCGGGCCCGGTAGCCGAGCCGAAGCGGGTGCCGATCGGCCTCGACCAGAGCGCGCTGGCGCCCGTGCTCCTCGACCTCTTCCACCACGACCAGCACCTGCTGGTCATGGGCGACAGCGAGTGCGGCAAGACCAACCTGCTGAAGACCATCGCCGGCGGTCTCATCGAGCGCTACGGCGAGGACGAGCTGGTCTTCGCCATCATGGACCCGCGGCGCAGCCTGCGCGGCGTGGTCCCGGAGGAGTTCAACGGCGGCTACGCCTACAACGCCAAGATGTGCGCGGGGCTGGCCGCGGGCATCGCCACCGAGCTGGAGCGGCGGATGCCCGACGACAGCGCCCCGCTGGAGGACCTGGAGCCGGGCAGCTGGGGCGGTGGGCCGCGGATCGTGGTCCTCGTCGACGACTACGACGTGCTGACCACCGCGGGACAGTCGCCGCTGGCCCCGTTCGTCCCCTACATCCCGTCGGCGGCGGACATCGGCCTGCACTTCGTCCTGACGCGCCGCGTCGCGGGCGCTTCGCGCGGAATGTACGAGCCGCTGGTGCAGGGCCTGCGCGAATCGGGGGCCTCGGCGGTCGTCATGGCGGGCGACCGGAGCGAGGGCCAGCTGTTCCCGGGGGTGTACGCCTCCCAGCAGCCGGCCGGCCGGGGCGTCCTCGTCCGCAGGGGCCAGTCCAACCGGCTGATCCAGACCGTGTACGCACCCGAGTGAAAGGCGGCGGGACCACATGACCAAGGACGTCGTAGCCCTGACCCAGCAGATGCCCGCCCCCTGGACGGTGCTCGCGGGTCTGCTCTCCGGCGGCCCCGACAAGCTGGTGGACACCGCCGGCGAGGGAGCGGTCATCCAGCTCTGCGACGAACAGGGGCGGCCGCTCGTCTCGGTCGAGGCTCCCCTGCTCGTACAGGTCGAGGGTGAGGCGGAACGGCTGCTCGGCGCCACCCCGCCGCGCGTCCCCTACTGGTGGACCGAGGCCCGCGCCACCACGGGCGTACCCGAGGCCGAACGCCTCGCGGGCACCTTCGCGGCCCGCCTGTCCTCGCTGGCCGGGGGGAGCGCCTGGCCGCCGGAGGCGGCGCGGTCGGTGGCGGTGGTGGAGAGCGACGGGATCAGCGTGGCCCCGACGCCCGCCGCGGCGCAGCCCGCCGTCGACGTGCTCACCCACAACGTCGCCGTGGTCATCATGGACCGCCCGGTCGTCGCGATGACGGCCTGGCTCTCCGACGCCTTCCGGGCCGCCGCCGCGGCCGAGCGGGGCCTGCAGATCGTCACCCCGCCCGGAACGGTGCTGTCCCCGGCGGTGCTCGCCAACATGCCGGACTGGCCCTCGCGGTGGGTCGTGCAGGACCAGCGGGACGGCTACTACGACGGCCTCTCGGGCGCGGTGCTGCGCTGGCAGGAGGGCATGTTCGCCACGCTCGTGTCACCGGACGCCACCGAGGAGGACCCGCGGACACCGGTCGCGGGCGCGTACAAGGAGGCGGTGAACACGGGCGAACGGCAGCTGGCCCTCACCTTCCGCACCATCCACCCCGCGGACGACCGGCTGGTCCTCGGCGGGGCCCTGGAGACGGCGTGGCGCGAGCTGACGGGCGCCCCGCCGGCCGGGTGGGGCACGGCCGAGCCCGCCAACCTCCCCTGGTCGCCCGGCCGGCTGACGGACGTGGCGTTCGCGCGGGCCCCCGAGCCGACGTGGTTCGTGGTCGTCGGCAGCCCGGAGCGGCCGGGACTGGCCACGGTGCGGATCAGCCGTACGAAGGCGGGCGTCGAGGAGACCGTGACGATGGCGCTCGGCTACGGCGACGGCGAGGAGCCGCCGCTGGACGCCCTCCCGCGCGTCGCGGAGGCCCTCGTCACCCGCCACCGCCTCCAGTCGATGCTCGTACAGCTCCGCAAAGCCCGACGTGATCTGCTGGTACCGCCGCGCTTCGAGGGGCCGGGGGTGCCGCTGGCCTTCGTACTGGGTGCGGAGGAGGTGCGCGGCATGCCGGACGACCGGGCCCGGCACACGCCGTTGGCCGAACCGCCGGTGCGGCTGGGACCCAAGTCCCGCCCCGGCTACTACTACCCCCTGCCGGGGGACCCGTCGGACCTGACGGGGTGGGCGGTCTTCGAGCGGCTGACGAGGCATCTGAAGGGCTCGTGAAGATGCCTGGCGGTTTGTCATGAGTGAGTCACAACTGGCTCGTTGCTAGTTGCAGGTGCGATGTATGTTGATAGAACTGGTCATACTGATGGCTGATTGTTGATCGCTCGAGAGTGCGGGGGAGTGTGGCATGAAGTTCGACATGGGAACTCAGGTTCTGACGAACCTGATGTCGGGGTCGCGTAACTCGAATACCGACCTGGGGTCGCTGGTCAAGCAGCTGGTGGCTGCGGCGCAGCCGCTGGAGGGCAAGTTCCAGGGGCAGGGCAAGGTCGCGTTCGACTCGTTCAAGCTGCGGGCGGACGGGATCGCGAAGGAGCTGAACGCTTCGCTGGCGGCGATCCTGGGCGGCCAGTCGGGTATGGAGCAGGCGTTCGGGTCGGGTGACCAGGAGCAGGGCGAGAACGCCCGTCAGACGCAGGGCTCGGCGAACTTCGATGCCGCCCGCTTCCGCGGCCGCTGAGCCCGCGGGGTTCCGGGTCTTCTTCTTTCTTCAACTTCAACGGGGAGTGTGGTTGGCATGTCGAGTGGTGGGACGGACCGTCGTGCGTACGACGTGGGCGCCTCGACGGAGGTGCAGGGCGGGATCAAGGGCGTGATCGGCCAGCTGGAGCAGGTGATCGCCGCGCGTGAGGCGCAGGTGGCGGCGGCGATGTCGGACTTCGCGGCGGACGGCGTGGCGGACGACTACCACGCCAAGGAACTGCGCTGGAAGAACGCCTCGCAGGAGGTCAAGAACATCATCCAGCTGCTGAACACGACGCTGGAGAAGAACGACGCGACGGCGCGCCAGACGCTGCAGCGCGCGAAGGCCGCGGTCGACAACATCGGCTGAGCAGGATCGTTTCTGCGGGTCAGCGGGTCAGCGGGTCAGTAGGGAAGTCGGGTTCACGGGGGTGGGTCGTCCATGACGTCATGGGACATCAAGCCGCAGGGTGTGCAGGGCCACTTGAAGACCGTCGGCGGGAACGCCGGTGAGCTGGAGAAGGCCCTGAACGCGCTGCTCACAGCCATGTCGGAGGCGGCCCAAGCCGCGGGGACGGCCGTCCCGGGCTCGCAGGCGGAGACGAAGCTGCAGGGCCCGGTGCCCGTGGGAGCGCCGCCCCTGTCCCAGAAGGCGATGGGCCCGGTGGCGGCCGCGCTGGGCGAGTACCTGACGGCGCGCAAGCCCGAGTTCAAGTCGATGGCCGAGCGGATCGAGGCGTGCATCCTCGGCGCGGTGGCGGCGACGAACGAGTACCTGGAGGGCGACCTGGACCAGGCCAAGGCCGCCCAGGACGCGGCCAGGTCCGTGAACCTCGACATCCTGCGCGAGAAGACGGGGGCCAAGAAGTGAGCGGGAACGCGCCGGTCGACCCGGCCGAGGTGCCGGTCTTCACGGGGCATCTGCCGACGCTGGACGAGAAGGTGAAGGCGATCTCGTCGGGCGGGGCCACGGTCTCGACGAAAGCGTCGGACGTCCACACGAGCTTCGGCGGCCTGCAGGCGTTCTACCAGGCGCCGGAGGCGGACCAGCTCTTCGCGACGACGAAGCCCGTCTCCGACCTCGGCCTGAAGCTCAGCTCCGACATGTGCACGATCGCCGGCGCACTCGGCACGTACTCCCGCGACGCCGCGCCCATCGTCAAGAAGCTGGAGAACCTCAAGCGGGAAGCGCAAGCGTTCCGCGAGAAGACGGACAAGGACGACAAGTGGCGTGAAGACGGCGACCTGATCGACGAGAACCTCGATCGCCGCAACGAGATCGCCGAGGTGTGGGCCGAGTTCCAGGAAGTGGAACGGGCGGCCTACGCGAAGATCGTCGCACTGGTGGGCGGCAAGCCGCTGCGGGTGAACGACGGCTCCAACGCCAAGGACATGTACGGCTACGACGCCGAGGCGATGAAGCAGTCCAAGTCCCTGCCGTGGGGCGACGCGGTGGAGGAGTCCATCCCCGCGTGGCAGGTGTGGGAGCACGCCTGGGAATTCGGCAAGGGCATCGTCGTCGACGGCGTCTGGGGCACCCTCAAGGGCCTGGGCGGCCTGGTCGGCCTGCAGGGCTGGGACGTGTTCAAGCAGTCCTGGACGGGCCTGGCCAAGCTGGGCACCGGCCTGGCGATCTCGACGATCCCGGGCGTCGGCCCCCTCTTCCTCGCCGCGCCGGACGACAAACTGCCCTCGTGGCTGCGGGATTCGCGTACGGCGATGAAGGAGACGGGCAAGGCGCTCCTGGCCTGGGACCAGTGGGGCTCGAACCCGTCCCGCGCGGCGGGTGCGGTCACCTTCAACGTCGTGACCACGATCTTCACCGGCGGCGCGGGCGGCGCCGTCTCCGGCGCCGGCAAGGCGGGCGCGGTCGCCAAGACCCTGTCGTTCGCGGGCAAGGCCGGCCATGCGATCGACCCGATGACGTACATCTTCAAGGGCGCGGGCGCGGGCTTCTCGAAGATCGGCGACGTGATGGCCGGCCTGAGGGGCATGGGCAAGGTCGAAGTCCCGAACATCAACCTGGACGGCGCGGTTTCCCTCCCCGAGGGAGCCATCCACCTCCCCGACGGCGCGATCCACCTCCCGTCGGGCTCGGCCGTCCCGGACGGCGCGATCAAACTCCCCGACGGCAACATCAAGCTCCCCGAGGGCACCACGACCTTCCCGCCGGGCACGGTCAAGCTCCCGGTGGACGGCCCGCCGAAGTTCATGGACCCCGACGGCAACATCTTCAAGGCGGACGGCTCCCTGGACCAGTCCGTCAAGGACGCCCCGACGGGCAAGCCGGACGCGGGCGCGGACGTCCCGCGGACCGACGCCCCGAAGGTCGACTCCCCCGCCACGGTCAAGGTCCCCGAACGCGAACTGGCCGGCGTCGGCGGCCGCGGAGGCGACGACGCCGTCCGCCTCGGCTCCGACATCTCCGACCCGGTCCACGCGATCGACAACGCCCCCGTCAGGGTCCCTGAACACGAGCTGGCCGGCGTGGGCGGCCGAGGCGGCGCCGACACCACCCCGGGCGGCCACGCGGGCGACCACACCCCGGGCGGCCACGCCCCGGACAACATGCCGCGCAACGACCTCAACAACCCCGGCGGCACCCGCCCGGACTCCCCGTCCACGGCCGGCACCCACGCGGACGGCCCGGGCTCCGGAGCCACCCACAGCGACGGCCCGGGCGGCACGGGCGGCACGGGCGGCACCCACGATCCGCTGGGCGGTCGCGGTCCCAACGGCTTTGACGACATCCCGCAGCTGGGCGACGACGCGGCCCGCGGAGCGGGCGACGGAACGTCCCCGGGCGGCGGTCAGGACGGCGGGCCGACGCCCCCCACGTCCGGGCAGCAGCTGACCCCCGAGCAGGTCAAGGCCAAGCAGGACGAGTTCGTCCAGAAGGCCAATGACGACAAGGCGTGGTTCGAGCAGTACTACCGGGTGGACGGGCATCGTCACAGCGTCCAGACCAAGATCGACGGAGTCGAGCTGCCCATCCTGGCCAAGGACAGCGACGGGGCCTGGATCTCCAAGAACAGTCTCCCGTCCGCCGGCTCCGAGACCAAGTTCGGCAAGGACCCGCTCGTCCGCGACGAGAACCATCCCGCCATCGACCACCTCGACGACGTCGCCCGGGACCGCAAGGTCTCGGTGGACCTCGCCAACGCCGAGCGTGCGCACAAGAACGCTCCCACCGCCGATACGCTGGCCGAACTGGCCAAGGCGCAGGAGCGTTTCGACACGCGCATGACCGAGCGATGGGGCGAGGGCACCTCCAACAACACCTCGTTCTCGGAACGCCTGGGCGAGGAGGCGGCACGGCTGCACGTGGTCCCGGAGAGGTTCCCCGGCTCGGTGGAGCAGCCGCTGCCCAAGACGCCCAACGGCGCCAACATGTTCGACCAGCTGTACCGCCGCCCGGACGGCAAGCTGATGGTCATCGAGGCGAAGGCGCCCTCGTCCAGTCTCCTCTGGCGCAAGGGCTTCGGTCCGGCCAAGGGCTTCATGGTCAAGCAGGGAACCGAGCCGTACCTGCGGACGATCATCGCCGAGATGAAGCGCCGGCCGGACCTGGAAGTGACCGATGCCGCGGGCAAGGTGTGGACGAACGCGGAACTTGCCACGGAACTCAAGACGGCCCTGGACAACGGCAACCTCGAGTACGGCATGGTCAAGGCCACGGACGGCGGCAATAAGTACGCTGGGGCCGTCCTCGAATTCTTCAAGATATGACAAAGGAGACACCGTCCGTGATCGTGCCTCGCCAGGACTATCGCAAGGACAAGATGGCGGCGGTGGTTCCCGTCATGGAGGAGTCGCTGTCCCAAGCCCTGGAGGGGATCGAGACCTCGCACAGCTCCAGGTCGGATGCCGTCATGGAGTCGCTGAACGTCGCCCTCGTCCGCACCGTGGGGGACCCCGGTTCCGTCATGCTGGAGACGTGGGAATCCTGGCTGCTGGCCATGCAGGTCCACTCGGCCGTCTTCGCCGCCACCGATCCCGAACGGGAGACGGTCACCTGCAAGATCCGCCAGGAGGAGCGCCACCTCACCACCACCGGACCGCAGACCTACCTTCACGCGGACACCTGGCTCGACGCCTTCTACCTCGCCGTCATCACCCGTGAAGCAGCCCGCCTCGACATGCTGGCCCGGGTGCCCGTGTCCCTGCTGCGCGACTTCGGCGGAGCCCTGGACGAGTACACCTACGCCTGGGTGGAGACCCTCCAGAGCTTCTGGCTCCGCCGTGACGACCTGCGCACGCACCTGGTGCGCGCCGTGGACCTGAGCGCTCCCGACCAGGCACGCGTCATCGACGCAGAGGAGATGGGCAAGCTCCGGTACCCGCCGATCATGATGCTCTACCGGTACCTGCGCAACGACGCCGCCGGCTTCAACGAGGCGCTGGCCGACGCCGTCCGGTGGCACAAGGAGTACTGGACCGCCGACGAGGACCGTGCGCGCAACATCCTGGGTGTCGTGGCCATCGCCCCGCTGGCGATGGCCTGCCTGGCCAAGGCCAACGGCATCCCGATCGAGACCCGGACGGACTACCTCCCCGAGGCCCTCCTCGACTTCGCCTGGCGCGGCGAGTTCGACGCGTGACCGTGAGTCGGCATTTCACCCCGGGTTCCACGGAAGAGGAGTGGGCCGAGCGTCTCTGGGTGAGTCTCGCTCGGGACATCGACGAGCTGGAGGAGTACCCGAATTCACTCCCCATGGTGTTCAACGACGCCCTCCTCCACCTCGGGGCGCGCTGCACCGTGGATCCGACCGCGGAGCGGCTGGAGACATGGGAGGCCGTGGTCAACACGCTGCAGCTCGGGTCGGCCGTGTTCGCCACCGTGTGCACGGATGAAGGCACCGTGGAGTGTCGGATCAACCGTGCGATGCGCACCCTGCCGGCCCAGGGCCCGGCGAGCTTCGCCGACCTGGGTACGTGGCTGACCACCTTCTGGTTGGCCATGGTGTGCCGCGATCGGGAACGGCTGAACACCCTTGCAGAGGTTCCGCTCAACCGCATCGCATCCAGCGGCTACGACAACTTCGTCTGGCATTGGGTGGACGCTCTCCAGACCTACTGGCTCCAGGGCCCCGCCTTGGTGGAGAAACTCACCCTCGCCGTCGAGATGTCACAGCCCGAAGCCGCCACCCTCACCCCGCACGGCCTGCTCCAGACCGTGCTGGCACCGCCCGTCAACCTCTTCCACCTGCTGATCACCAACAACGCCGACGGCTTCAACGAGTTCCTCGTACAGTCACTCGAACTCCACAAGGCCTACTGGACCGTCGACGAAAAGCGAGCAGAGAAGCCCGACGGACACCTCGCTCTGGCTCCTCTGGCCCTCGCCTGCCACGCACACGATGGCGGGATGCCCGTCAACGTGGAATCGGGATACCTTCCCCACCACCTCCTCACCCGCGACTGGGTGGGCGAGTTCCCGACGTAGCCAGATCCAGGAAGCTCGGACGAACGGACAGCGGAGCGTGGTTCGCGGTGCTTCTACGGGCGCCGATCCACCGGAAGACGACCGCCTCGACGTGCGGGAGCGGGCCTCGGCGGCGTGCTGGACGAGGAGGTCCGCTCCTGAGCGGAGGTCCCCCCGCACGAGCGTGGGGGCCGTGGAGTGCTTCATCAGCGGAAGGACACGGACCCTCAAGGCCAACGGCCGCCAGCCGTTCGCCGATGCGGGCAACTGGTTCTCGCCTTCTGGCTGGCCGTCATCTGCCGTGAGCAGCGCCGGATGACCGAGATGTGCGAGATTCCGCTGGAGCGACTGCGTTCGGCGGACGACTCCTACGAGGAGTTCTACTACCCACTGAGTGGATGTACAGCAGTCCTACTGGCTCCGGCGGCCGGGGGTGGCGGACTTCGGCCCGGCCCTCACGGAGGCGCTGAACCTCCACAAGGGCTACTGGACGCTGACCGAGGAACGCACGCAGGACATCGACGGCGCGGTCGTGTTGGCGCCGCTCGCCATGGCATGCCTGGCCTACGACGGGAAACTGCCGTTCGGCGTCGAGTCGCCCTTCGTCCCGAAATGCCTGCTCGAACACGCCTGGTGCGGCGGGTTCCCCACGTAGGCCCGCCCGGGGGCCTGAGTAGGGTGGCCGGAGATCGACACACACGGGGAGGGATCGCGCATGGAAGCGCTGCGTCATGGCGACCCCCTGCGGGTCGGGTCGTACATCGCTCTGGCGCGGCTCGACGCCGAGCCGGAAACCACCGCTGCCGAGCGGCGGTTCGTCGTCCGCAGTGCCGACGGGGACGGCCGTACCCTTCTCGCCCGGCTTCCCCGCCCCGACACCGACCTGACCCGCTGGGCCATCGAGGCCGAGGGGGCGCGCAGGCTCTCCATACCCGGGTTCCTGACGGTCGGCGAGGTGGGCGGTGGCCCCGCGGAACTCCCCTGGTGCACGGGCCCGTACGTGCCCGTCCTCCCGCTGCCCGCCGCCCTGCGCGCCCACGGCGGGCCGCTGCCCGACCCCGTCGTACGGGCGCTGGGCGCGGCTCTCGCCCGGACGCTGGCCACCGCCCACGCGCAGGGCGTCGCGCACGCCGGCCTGTCCCCCGCCACCGTGCTGCTCACCACCGACGGGCCCCGCCTGAGCTGCTTCGGCGCCGTACGGGCCGCCGCCCCCGACGGCGTACCGCGCAGCGGCCTGCCGGGGCTCGACTCCGGCAGTCTCGCCCCGGAGCAGGCGGCCGGCGGCCGGCCGCAGCCGCCGGGCGACGTGTACGCGCTGGGGGCGGTACTCGCGTACGCCGCGACCGGCCACACCGTCCCCGAACGCGACGAGCTCCCCGCCTTCCTCCGCGAGCCGGTCACGGCCTGCCTCTCCCGCGACCCCGCCCGGCGTCCGCAGGCACACCAGCTCCAGCTCCTCACCCACCCGGAGCCGGACGGCGGCCCGATGCCCCTGCCGGCATCCGTCGTCACCGCGCTCGCACGCCAGTCGGCGCAGCTCCTCGCCGCCGAACTGCCCGCCCCCGCCCCCCGGACCGCCCTCTGATGATCGCCCCGCTCACCCACGACGACCCCCACGCCCTCGGCGGCTACCGCCTCCTCGCCCGCCTGGGCAGCGGCGGCATGGGCACCGTCTATCTCGCCCGCTCGGCCACCGGCCGCACGGCGGCGCTGAAGACGATGCACGCCCACATCGCCACCGATCCCGCCGTCCGCACCCGCTTCCGCCTCGAAGTCGACGCGGCCCGCGTCATCGGCCCCGTCCACGGCGCCCGCGTCTTCGACGCCGATCCGCTCGCCGAAACCCCTTGGCTGGCCACCGAGTACGTCCTCGGCCCGCCCCTCGACGAGGCCGTCTCCGTCGCGGGACCGCTGCCCGAGCCCGCGGTACGCGCCCTGGGTGCCCTGCTGTGCGCGGCGCTGGCCCAGCTGCACGCCTCCGACGTCGTCCACCGCGACCTCAAGCCCTCCAACGTGATGATCACCGCCGAGGGTCCCAAGGTCATCGACTTCGGGATCGCCCGCGCCCTCGGCGACGACCGCCTCACGCGCACCGGCACCGCCGCCGGCACGCCCGCCTTCATGTCCCCCGAGCAGGCGACCGGCCTCGAACACACGCCCGCCGGCGACGTCTTCGCCCTCGCCGGCGTCCTCACCTACGCGGCCACCGGCCACGGCCCCTTCGGCAGCGGCAGCCACGCCGACCTCATGTACCGCGTCCGGCACGCCGAACCCGACCTCACCGGAGTCCCGCCGGCCCTCCTGCCGGTCCTGACCCGCTGCCTCGACAAGGACCCCGCCGGCCGGCCCACCACCGGCGAACTCGCCGCCCTGCTGCACCCCGGGCGGGACGGCTTCGCCGGCCACCTCCCCGCGGCCCTCCTCATGGAGATCGCCCGCCGCGTCGGCGGTGCCTGGAACACCCCGCCCCACCGCCTCCCGGCCCCGCCGGAGCACGCCCTCGCCGCGACCCTCCCGAGCAGCGACCAGTCACCTCCCCCATCGCCCTCCGGTATTTCCCGCCGCCGGCTGCTCGCGCTCGGCGGGAGTTGCGTACTCGGGGCGGCAGCGGCCGGCGCCTGGGCCTGGCTCGGCCGCCAGGACCCCACCGCCCCCAAATCGCCCGCCACCACTGCGGGGGCACCCGCCTGGGACCTGCTCTGGCAGGAGCCCGTCAGCTACGCCGACCCGCTCATCCCGCCCGCCCCGCTCACCCTGGACGGTCTCCTCGTCGTCGGCGAGTACGGCGTCAAGGGTCTGGATCCCGCGACGGGAGCGGCCAAGTGGCCCGACCCTTCGGTTTACTTCATGCGCCGCACCGCCACCGACGGCACGAAGATCTACGCCGCCGACTACACCCTCGACGAGGCCGACCCGCTGCGCGTCTCCACGGTCGACCCGGCCACCGGCAAAATCAACGCCCCCTTCAGCGAGCTCAAGGACCTGCGGGCGATCCTCTACGGAACCCAGCTGCTCTGCGCCACCGGCGACGCCGTCTACCTGGTGGGAGGCCGCGGCACCCACACCCGCGACGGCTTCGGCAAGGACCAGACGTGGTTCCTGCTGAAGGTGGACACCCGGTCCGGTGGAAAGCTCTGGGAGGTCCCGCTGCCCGCCCGCCCCGCCGGGTCCCCCCACCTGCACTTCCTGTCCGCCCGGGCCGTGGGCGGGCACCTGGTCCTCGTCCAGCAGTCCGCGGAGCGGGAGCCGCGCCTCGTCGTGCACGACGCCCTGACGGGCCGGGCCCTGTGGGACAAGCCGCTCCAGAGCCCGCAGCCGGTCCTGAACCGGGCCCACCTGGCCGTGGACGACCGGCACGTCTACCCGTCGGCGGGTGAACTCGTGGCGCTGGGCCTCGCCGACGGCAAGGCGGCCTGGCGTTTCGCGGGACAGACCCCGACGGCGCGGTTCGGCCCGCCGGCCGTCAAGGACGGCGTGGTGTACGCGGTCGAGGAGAACCGCGGCATGGTCGCGCTCGACGCCGCGAACGGCACCCTGCGATGGGCGGAGAAGACCCGCACGGTCAGGGCCGAGGACCTCGCCGCCCCGCCCGCGGTGGGGATCTCGTACGTGTACGCCTACGACGGCGCTTCGTCCGCGCTGGTGGCCGCCGACATCCGGACCGGCGCCCTCAGCCGTCCCTTCAAAGCCGCCAGGGCGCGGTACTTCGCCGACCCGGCCGCCAAGCGGCTCATCGCCATCGGCGGCGAATACGTCGCCGCGTACCCCCTCGCCTGAGCTCACAGAAAGCCTCACACCCCATGAAGCCCCTGGAATCCGGAGACCCGATCCGACTGGGCCCGTACCGCATCCTCGCCGTCCTCGGCGAAGGAGGCATGGGCAAGGTCTACGTCGGCCAGGACGGCGAGGGGCACGCCGCCGCGGTGAAGGTGCTGCACCCCCACCTGGCGCACGACCCGGACCTCACCGCGCGGTTCGTCCGCGAGGCCCTGATGGCCCAGGCGGTCGGCGGCGGGTCCGTGGCCCGCGTCCTGGACGCCCGGACGGAGGGCGGGCGGCCGTGGATCGCCACCGAGTTCCTGACCGGGCCGACCCTCGCCGACGCCGTGCGCTCCCACGGGCCGCTGGACGAGCCTGCCGTCCGGGCCCTGGCGGCGGCGCTCGCCGGGGCGCTGCGCGACATCCACGGCGCCGGCCTCGTCCACCGGGACCTGAAGCCCGCCAACATCGTGCTCACCGCGACGGGCCCGCGCGTCATCGACTTCGGCATCGCCCGCCCCGAACACGGCCTCACCCTCACCGCCACCGGCCAGGTCCCGGTCACCCCGGGCTATGGCGCGCCCGAGCAGGTCCTCGGGCAGCGCGTCGGACCGCCGGCCGACGTCTTCTCCCTGGGCGCGGTCCTGGTGTACGCGGCGAGCGGACGGCACGCGTACGAGGGTTCGCACGTCGCGGCCGTGCAGTACGAGGTCGTCCACGGCGAGCCGCGCCTGGACCGCGTACCGCCCGCGCTGCAGCCGTTGATCGGCCCGTGCCTCGCCAAGGACCCGGCGTCGCGGCCGCTGCCGGACCAGCTCGTCCGGTCCTCCGCCCCGCCCCTCGGAGCCGAACGCGCCTGGCGCCACGGAGCGATCGCGCAGGACATCACGGCCCGGGAGCACGGCTTGCACCGGCTGACCACCGTGCCGGGCGCGGTCGCACCGCGCCCCGTCTCCCGGCGCCGCCTGCTGACGGGCCTGGCGGTCGGCGGATCCGTGCTGGCGGTCGGCGGTGGCGCCGCGGCCTGGTGGGGCCTGGCGAGCCGGCCCGGTCCCTTCGACATCCCGCCCGCCGTGCCGACCCCGACGGCCGCGGTCCTGGACGCGAAGAAGGGTGACTACGTGCTCGGCGAAACGCCCGAACCGCTCTGGAGCGTCTCCTCGGCCGTCTCGGCCGACGCGCCCGCGCCCCTGCCCGTGCGGGACGTCGTCATCGTCGGCGCGCCGAAGGGCGGCATCGAGGCGCGCAGCGTCACCGACGGCACCCTCCGGTGGTCGGCCGGGGAGGTCGTGGCCACCCACCGCTACCTGTCCCTCTCCGACCGGCTGGTGGCGGCAGCCGACCGCGACGGCACCCTCGTGACCTTCGTCGCCTCGACCGGCGAGCCGAAGTGGACGGCTCCCGCCGAGGCCGCCTCCCTCCTGGCCGCGGACGACGAGGCCGTCTATGTGATCACCAAGCAGGGCCGGGTGCGCAGCATCGGCCGGTCCGATGCCAAGATCCGCTGGACCGCCTCCGTCGACGCGGACCTCGGCAAGGAGGCCGCCTCCCGTGGCCTGGCGGCCCAGGGCCGGCTCGTCGTCACGGCGGCGGACGGGACCGTCGTCGCCCTCGACACGACCGACGGCCGCACGGCATGGGACCGCCGCAAGCAGTCCGCCAACGGCCGGGCCAAAGTCGCCGTGTCGGGCCGCACCCTGTGCGTGACCGGCAAGAACCTCACCGTCGTCGACGTCGTCGACGGCAAGGAGCTCTGGACGGCCGAGAACCCCAAGCCGCCGAACGGCGCCCCGGTCTTCTGGGGCCCGCCGACCATCCACGGCGACCACGTGTACGCGACGGTTCTGACGCTCCCCCTCCGCCTGGACCTCCGGACCGGCCGGGGAACGGACTGGAACTTCGGGGGTCTCCTCGAATGCGACCCGCCCAGCCCGCTCGTCGTCCAGGGCAACGGCCTGTGGTCGGTCACCGTCAACAGGACGGAGGCGGGCATCAACGTCGTCGACCTGTCGGCCGAGAACCGGACGCCGTGGGTCTTCCGCATCATCAAGAACCCTGAGCGCTACTGGATCACGGGGGATGCGAACCGCGTGTTCCTCATGGACGGCACGACGCTGGCCGCCCTGCCCGTGTTCTGAGCCCGCGTAAGCGGGGGCCCGGTCGGCGGCGGGTCAGACCCGGAAGGGCGGCTGCGGCCAGCGGTGCGGGCGGTGCGGTGCCCACCACCAGAGGTCGCCGACGCCGACCAGGAGGGACTCCGCCGCGAGATCGGCCCGGACATGAGGGGCGACGCCGTCGGCCGTCGGGGCCGACCGGACCGCCTCCACCCCGGCGAGGTAGTCCGGTTCGTCGATCACGATCCGGTTCAGCACACCGGCCCGGTGGTCGCGGATCTCCAGGAAGCCGGGGCCTTTGCGGACGAGGCACTTGCCGAGGAAGAAACCCTCGGCCCAGGCGGAGCGGAGTTCCGCCGCGTCGTCCGGTCCCTCGATCCCGGACGGCGGGTAGAGATGGCTGAGCGTGAACGCCGACGGGCCGGACCGGCACGACCCCGCGGCGGGCAGGCGCACGCGCCAGTCGACGACGACGCCCCAGGCGGTCAGCTCCCGGACCAGGTCCAGGATCCGTACGGCGCAGATCGGCTCGGCGGCGGCAGACAGGTCCACCAAGGTGCTGAACTCGGCCCTGCGCACGCCCGTGCGGTACAGCTCGCGAGCGGTGTGCGCCGCGTCCACGGCGGCGTCGGCGACGGCGACGCTGCCGAGGTGCATGCCCGGGAGCGTCCGCGCGTGGTCACGGTAGTCCCGCCAGAGGTCGATCACCGGCTTGCGGGCGGCGATCACGAGGCGTCCTCGTAGGCGGGGCCGGGGGCCCGGGCGAAGTCCCGGGTCAGGTCCGGGGCGCAGCCGCCGAGACGGGTCAGCTCCGCGTTGGTGCCCAGGGGCACGACGTGGACGTACCGGTTGGCGTCCTCGTAGAGGAGGCCGGCCTCGCCCCACTCCGCGAGCAGTTCGGCGACCCGGGCCGCGGAGACGCTGGCGTTGAACCTGGCGCCGAGCCGGTGGGTCAGCGACTGCGGGCTCCGCGGGTCCTCCAGGAGACGGAACGCGGCCACCTCGACGGGGTCCGTGATGCTCCGCGTCGTCCAGCCGAAGTCTTCCCGCCGGTTCGTCAGCACGATTCTCGATCCGATGTCGCAGCGGGTGAGGCTGCTGTGGAGGTGCAGGTCGCGCCAGCGTTCGACAGCGGCGGCGAGCTGCTTGGCGGCGGTCTCGCCGATGCCGGCGGGCGGGGCGTCGAAGAGGTAGGCCAGGTCGTACAGTTCCGCCTCCGGCAGGTCGTACACGACCGCGTAGTGGGACGCCGGCCGCAGCGGCGCGAAGCCCAGCTCCGGCCGGTCGAAGTAGGGGCTGAACCGCTCGATCTCGATGCGGGTGACGCCGTCCGGCGGGGTGAGGTGGGCGAGGGCGGGCAACTGCCGGATCACGTCGGTGTAGTCGCGCTCCCTCTCGCCGGGGAAGCCGTAGAGGTAGTTCCACGTGGCGAAGAGCCCCGCGGACTGCGCGTCCCGCAGGTGGCGCACGTTCTGGCAGCCGGTGACGCCCTTGTCCATCAGTCCCAGGACCCGGCTGCTCAGGCTCTCGATGCCGGGCTGCACCTGGACGAGGCCGGCGTCGGCGAGCGTCTGCAGGTGGCGGTAGCGCAGGTTGGACTTGATCTCGTAGTGGAACCGCAGGTCGTGGCCCCGCTCGATCAGAGCGGGCATCACGCTCCGCAGGTATCCCATGTCGAGGATGTTGTCCACGACGAGGACGTCGAGCACCTGGTGGCGTCGGGTCTGTTCCAGGATCTCGTTCAGGAACGTCTCGGGGGCCTTGCTGCGGAAGGCCATCGACGATCCGTTGAGTCCGCAGAAGGTGCAGTGGTGCTTCTCCCCCCACCAGCATCCGCGCGAGCCTTCCAGCACCAGCTTCGGCTCGATCCTGGAGCGGGCCGCCGACGTCTGCACCCGGGTGAAGTAGGGCCGGTAGTCCGGCTGCTTCAACTCGCCCGGCGGGAGCGGGAGGCGGGTCATCGCGTTCGCCCGGTGCGCGCCGTCGGCCCGGCGCCAGCACAGCCCGGGGACCGTCGCGGGCTCCACCTCGCCGCGGACCACGCCGAGCAGCGCGGGGAAGGCGCGCTCGCCCTCGCCGCGTACCACGTAGTCGACGGCGGGGAAGTTCCGGTGCAGTGCCGCGCCCTGCGGGCCGTCGCAGTTGGCGCCGCCGAGCACCGTGACGGTGCCCGGCGAGAGCCTCTTGATCGCCGCGGCCGTGGCCAGGGCGGCCGTGTTCTGCTGGAACGTGGTGGTGAAGCCCACCACCTCCGGCCGGGTGTCGGCGATCCGCGCGGCCAGTTCCTCGACGAACCGCGCGGACGCCTCGTGCAGGGCCAGGGTGACGGCCCGCAGGTGCGGGCTGAGACCCTGCGCCATCCGCTCCTCGAATTCACGCACCCGCCACGCCGGAACACCGTGGAGGGCGCCGGAGAACACCCAGTCCCCATAGCCTTCGAAGTACGCGTGGCTGGCGAAGAACTCGTAGTCCTCGACGCTCAGTCCGATCGCTTCCGCCGCCCAGTCGTAGAAGTCCAGGTTGGCGTTCACCGTCTCCACGTCCGCCCGATGGGAGCGGCCGAGGGAGTGCAGGATCCCCAGCGCGAGGGACGGCGTGTCCAAGGAAGCCCACGGCATGTTCACCAGAGTCACACGCATGTGAGGAGCAGCCCTCCGGCCTTTCTCAGAGTCCTTCCACCGCAAGGGTCCTGCGCACGCCGATGACGTCCGTGCCGGATCTCTTGCCCGCGGCCCTCGCGCGTGGGTCGCTGACGATGGTGGTCTTCTTCACGATGGATCGCCGTCCGTTTCCGTGGTCAGTGGAGCGGTTGCAGAACCGGAACTCTAGACAGCGTCACTACCGGATTCCTTCCGGTCACTCTGCGTGCGGCCAGGGCGAGGATCGAATCGATGCGGCGGGCCGGTGCGGGGGTGCCGATGCACGCGGCCAGTTCGGTGAGCTCCAGGCGCAGCACCTGGGCGGCCGCCCGGTCCTCGGCCTCCAGCGCCCGGCAGAGCAGCTCGACGGCGGAGAGCAGCACGTGGTGGACGGGCTCCGCGCCGAGCAGCCGGATGGACTGGGCCAGCCGGTCGACGGCCCGGTCGATGTGGCCGTCGGCGAGCTCCAGAGAGGCCAGCACGTAGAAGAGTTCGCCCATCCCGAATTCCAGGTTCATGTCCCGCAGGACGGCGTGCCCCTCCTCGATGAACCGCCGGGCGGACGGATCGCGCAGCTCCAGCAGGCTCAGACCGAGGGTGAGACCGCTGAACGCCTCGTAGGGGCGGTCCCCCAGTTCGTGGAAGGCCGCGAGGGCGGTCTCCGCCTTCTCCCTCGCCTCCTGGAGCTCCCCGCGGTGGCGCAGCACGACGGCCCAGTGGCGCAACGCCAGGGCCTCCTCGCGCCGGTTGCCGGCCAGGCGGCCGAGGCGGACCGCCTCCTGGAAGGCGTCCGACGACAGCTCCCAACGGCCCTGCTCGTAACGGATCGTGCCCAGTTCGCGGGCGGCGAGCGCCTGTGCGAGCCGACTGGAGGAGTCCTGGGCCAGTTCGGTGGCCCGCACCACCTCGGCGAGGGCGGGTCCGAGCCGGCCCAGCGCGCGCAGCGCCCCGGCGCGGATCACCCGGCACTCGCTCCGCAGGGCGTCGATGCCCAGGCCGTCGAAGACGGCGCCCGCCCGGTCGACGAGTTCCAGGCCGGCCTCGGGGTCCCTGCGGATGCACCGCAGGTTGGCCAGGCGCAGGGACATGACGCCGACCCCCAGGGTGTCGCCGTCGGCGTCGGCCGCCGCCAGGGCGAGGCGGTGGCCGGCCTCCCAGTCGTCGTAGAGGTGTCGCAGCTCCAGGAAGCCGGTCGTGCTGTCGGCCAGCTCCCACGCGATCCGGCCGAACCCGTTCGAGCAGGCCATCGCGACCGCGGAGGCCAGTGCCGGGCGCTCGGCCTCGAACCAGAGGTAGGGGTCCTCGACGATGTAGTCGACATCGGACCGGTCGAAACCGTCGTAGCGTTCCGTGCCCCGCGCCGCGGCCGGCCACTCCTGGGAGCGCTCACCGGCGATGCGCCGGGCCGCCGTGGTGGACAGGGTGAGCCACCCGTCCAGCACCCTGGCGAGCGCCTCGCGGCACTGCGCCTGGGAGTACTCGGCCTGGGCGCGTTCCTTGGCGTACAGGCGGACCAGGTTGTGGTAGCGGTACCGGGTCTGCCCGGCGACGTCGCATCCGATGACGTCGAGGAGCTGGGTGCTGACGAGTTCCTCGATCAGGTCCTCGGCCTCGTCGATGGTGATGCGCAGCAGCGGCGCCAGTAACCAGGACGCGAAGTCCGGCGCGTCGATCAGACCCAGCAGACAGAACGCCTCGCGCTCGCGCGGCCCCAGCTCCTGGTAGCCGGTCGCGAGCGTGGCCCGTACCTCCAGGTCGCCGGAGACCAGTACGTCCAGTCGCCGCCGCTCGTCGGCGAGGCGGCGGGCGAACCGGCTGATGCCGCCCTGGGAGTGCTGTGCGAGCCGCGCGGCCGCGATCCGGACGGCGAGGGGCAGGTAGCCGCACAGCCGGGCGATCTCCGCCGTGGTCGCCTCGTCGCCGACGACGCGGTGCCGCCCGGCGATCCGTTCGATCAGCGCCCCGGACTCCTCCGCGTTGAACACGTCGAGGTCGACGTGGGTGGCGGATTCCAGGCCGGTGAGCCGCGGCCGGCTGGTGATGAGGACGACGCAGCCGGGCGAGCCGGGGAGCAGCGGTCTGACCTGCGCCTCGCTGACGGCGTCGTCGAGCAGGATCAGCATGCGGGAGGAGGCGGTCCGGCTGCGGAAGAGCTCGCTGCACTCCTCCAGGTCGTCCGGGATGCCCTCCTCGCCGACGCCGAGCGCGCGCAGGAAGCGTTTGAGCGCCACCAGGGGGTCGAGCGGCCGGGTGTCGGCGGTGCGCAGGCGTATGTACAGCTGTCCGTCGGGGAATTGCTCGGCCACGCGGCGCGCGGCCTGCACCGCGAGGGTGGACTTGCCGACCCCGCCCTTGCCCGAGAGGGCGACGAGGGCCAGTGACTCCTTGTCCCCCGTCGTCAGCGTCTCGCGGATGCGGCTGACCTGGTCGGCGCGCCCGGTGAAGTCGGCTATCGAGGGCGGGAGCTGGGCCGGTACGACCGGGACGATGGGCGACCATACGCGCTCGGGCGCCGCGTCGGGCGCCTTGCGGGGCAGGTCGAGGCCGGGGCCGCCGACCAGGATCGCCTCGTGGAGGCGCTGGAGCTCGCCCCCCGGTTCCAGGCCGAGCTCTTCGGCGATGAGGGTGCGCCCGGCCTGGTAGACCGCGAGGGCGTCGGCCACCCGGCCGCAGCGGTAGAGCGCCAGCATCAGCTGGCCGCGCAGCCGCTCCCGCAGCGGGTGCTCCCCCACCAGCGCCTTGAGTTCGCTGACGAGTTCGCCGTGGCGGCCCAGGGCCAGCTCCGCCTCGATGCGCTCCATGAGGACGCCGATCCGGCGCTCCTCCAGCGCCGGCGACTCCGTCCGTATCAGCTCCTCCGTGCCGTCGGCCAGTGGCTCCCCCCGCCACTGGGCGAGCCCGGCGCAGTACGCCTCCAGGGCGTCGAGCTGCCGGTCCCGGCCGAGCGCGGCCCTCGCGTCCGCGACGGCCTGGTCGAAGGTCCGCAGGTCGAACCGGTGGTCGCCGAGCTGGAGGCGGTAGCCGTTGCCCGATCGGATGATCAGCTCCGGGCCCAGCTCTCCGCGCAGTTGGGACACGCACTTCTGGATCTGGGCCACGGCGGTCGGCGGTGGCGATTCCCCCCAAAGGATCGCGACGAGTCGTTCCACCGGGACGACGTGGTCGGAGCGGAGCAGCAACGCGGCGAGCACCGATCTGGTCTTGCGCCCGTTCAGTCTGACTGCGAGTCCGTCACGCCATGCCGTGATCGGCCCGAGAACACGGAACTCGAATGTCACTCAGCTCCCTCCTGGCCCCGTCCGCCTTACGCGCACGGGGCACCGCCCCCCCCACCTGATGACCTGCGTTTCTGGACGATACCGCACGGTCGGAAGCCCGGCGGAAGCCAACCGGTAGCGGTGAGTGAAAAGCTCATTACATCCCGGACGCCGACGGAAGCTGCAGTTCAAATGACCAGAAATGCGGACACCGAAGGTGCGGCTGCGGACACCGCCGGCCTCGCGCCGGCAAGCGACCTCACCGGCCCGGAAGCCGCAGGGTGGACGGTCCCGCACGCAGCGGGGGCCCTCAGCGACGGCGCGTTCTTCGCCGGCCGCCATGCGGCCGGGCCGTACTCCGACGGCGCTTGCGCGGATGTGCAGGCGGTCTCCCGTCCGTGACCCAGCCGGCATGCCGCCGGCATGCCCGTGCCATTTCAACTTTGGAGGATCAGCGTGCACGATGCCTATGACGTTCTCTGCGTCGGATACGGACCAGCGAACGTCGCCGTCGCCGTCGCGTTCGAGGAACTGTGGCCGCAGGCCCGGGTGAAGTTCATCGAGCGGGAGCCCGGCCCCTACTGGCAGCGCGCCATGCTCCTGGACGGCTCCGACATCCAGAACAACCCGCTGCGTGACCTGGTGACCCCGCGCAACCCGCGGAGCCGGTACACGTTCACCAACTTCCTGCACGAGCAGGGCCGTCTCTTCAAACACCTCAACCTGCCCTCCCACTACCCGCTGCGCAAGGAGTACGCGCGCTACGTCCAGTGGGTCGCGCAGACCGTGCGGGCGGACGTGGACTACGGCCGTGAGGTCACCGGCATCGACGTGACCGCGACCGGCGACGGCCCGCTCGTAGAGGTCAGCACCGCCGACGGCACCACCTACCGCGGGCGCTCCGTGGTGGTCGCTCCCGGCCGCACCCCGAACGTCCCCGAGGTCTTCTCCGGCGTGCCGGCCCCGCACCTGTTCCACACCTCCCAGTTCCTCCCCAACATCGCCGGCCTGGAGCGGGACTTCGACGGCACGCTGGCGGTCGTGGGCGCCAGCCAGAGCGCGGTCGAGGTGGTGCTCGACCTGATCGCGCGCTTCCCCGCCGCCCGGATCGTCAACGTGATGACCGGCTTCGGCTACCGGCTCAAGGACACCAGCCCCTTCTCCGAGGAGGTCTACTTCCCGGAGTTCGTCGAGTACTACTTCCACGCGTCGGAGGAGGGCAAGAAGCGGCTGCGCGACCAGCTGCGGCCCACCAACTACTCCGCCGCCGACGCGGACGTGGTCAGCGCCCTGTACATGCGCATGTACGAGGACGAGCTGGACGGCCGCGAGCGCATACGCCTGTGCACCAACCGCCGCGTCGAGGCCGTGGAGCGCACCGCCGAGGGCGTGGCGCTGGACCTCACCGAGCACATCACCGGTGAGCGCGAGCGCATCCACGCCGACCGCGTCGTCCTGGCCACCGGCTACCTGGACCTGGGGATCACCGGCCGGACCGAGCAGCTGCCGCCGCTGCTCAAGGACCTCACGCAGGTGCTCGGCGTGACGGACGGCCGGCCGCTGTCCGTCGGCTACGACTACGGCGTGGTCCCGCACCCGGCCTTCGAGCGCGAGGTGCCGCCGATCTTCGTCAACGGGCTGTGCGAGTCCACGCACGGGCTCGGCGACGCGGGCTCCTTCAGCCTGCTGGCGCTGCGCTCCCAGGCCATCGTCGAAAGCCTTGAGCGGCGCCTGGTCGCCGAACAGGGCGCTGCCGACCTGGTCGCCGCGCAGGCGTCCGGTTCCGACATCTGAGAGAGACGATCATGCAGACGCTCGAAGCGACCTCACCGAGACCGGCGGTCGACCTCACCCAGCCCGGACCCAACGGACGCGTGCTGCTCGACAGCCAGGCGGCCACCGAGTCCAACGCCCGTACCTACCCCCGCCGGATCCCGGTCGCGATCGCCGAGGCGTCCGGGTCCTACATCACCGACGTCGACGGCCGCCGCTACATCGACTTCCTCTCCGGCGCGGGCGTCCTCGCCCTGGGCCACAACCACCCCGAGCTGGTCGCGGCCGTGACCGCGCAGCTGCCGAAACTGACGCACGGCCTCGACTTCCCGACCCCGGTGCGCGACGAGTTCAAACGCCGTCAGATCGGGATGCTCCCGGAGCACATCCGGGACGACTACAAAATGCACTTCTGCGGGCCCACGGGCTCCGACGCCGTCGAGGCCGCGATCAAACTGTGCAAGAAGGCGACCGGCCGCGGCCAGGTCGTGGTCTTCCAGGGCGCCTACCACGGCTCCACCCAGGGGGCCATGTCCCTCACCTCGGAGCACGCGCCCAAGACCGGTCTGCACAACCTGCTGCCCGGCATCCACTTCACCCCCTACTCCTACTGCCACCGCTGCCCGGTCGGCCTCGCTCCCAAGACCTGCAGCACCAACTGCGCCGATGTCCTGGTGAACACGCTGACCGACACCCACGGCGGGGTGCAGCTGCCGGCCGCGATCATCATGGAGCTGGTCCAGGGCGAAGGCGGCGCCATCCCGGCCCGCCGCGAGTTCGTCCACCGGGTCGCCGACACCGCCCGCGAACTCGGCATCCCGCTGATCGTGGACGAGGTCCAGACCGGCTGCGGCCGCACCGGCACCTGGTTCGCCTTCGAGCAGTACGGCATCACCCCCGATGTCGTCGTCGCCTCCAAGGGCCTGTCCGGGATGGGGCTGCCGGTCGCCGCCATCCTCTACCGGGGGCACCTGGACACCTGGACGCCGGGCAGCCACATCGGCACCTTCCGCGGCAACAACCTCGCCTTCGCCAGCGCCAACGCCTTCCTGGACGTCGTCGAGCGCGAGCAGCTGCTCCCGCACGTCCGCACCGTCAGTGCCCACCTGCTCGGCGAGCTGGAGCAGCTCGGCACCAGCCACCTGGTCTCCGACGTACGCGGTCTGGGCCTGATGCTCGGCATGGAGATGGCCGCCGCGCCGACGGCCGACGCGACCGAGGTCGCGGCCAGGTTCCAGCAGGAGGCACTGCGCCGGGGCCTGATCGTCGAGCTCGGCGGCCGGGGCGACAGCGTCGTCCGGCTGCTGCCGCCGCTGAACATCACCCGTGAGGTCGCCGACGACGCCGTGGCGATCCTGCGCGACGCGCTCACGACGCTGGAGGCGGAACTCGCCGCGGAGGCCGGCCGATGAGCACGATCGTGTCCGGACGAGCCGGCCGACTGCCGCGGATCGGCATCGTCAACCTGATGCCGAACGCGGAGCAGTACGAGAACTGGCTGCTGCCGCAGCTGTCCCTTGCGGGCCCGTTCGAACTGCAGTGGATCAGGATCTCCTCCCGGCGCTACCACCTGGACGACCCGGCCCGCATCGCCGCGACGTACCGCACCTACAAGGAGGCCACCGCCGACGCGCCGCTGGACGGCCTGATCGTCAGCGGCGCCGCGGTGGAGCACCTCCCCTTCGAGGAGGTGCGGTTCATGGACGAGCTGAACGACATGGTCCAGGACGTCCACGCGCAGGGATCACCGCTGCTCGGCCTGTGCTGGGGCGCGATGGGCGTGGGCCACTTGGTCTACGGGCTGCCCAAGGACATCTACAGCGCCAAGATCTCCGGCATGTACGAGACGGAGCTGCTGGCGCAGGACGGCCCCGTCGCCTCGTCCCTCGACGACCGCTTCTGGTCGACGCACAGCCGCTTCGCCGGCTTCGACGACAAGGCGCTGGACGCCAGCACCACCGTCCGCGCCCTGGCCCGGGCCGAGGGCGCCGGCACGGTGATCGCCGAGTCCTACGACCACTCCGTCCTCATGCACACCGGTCACCCCGAGTACTACGGCTCGCGGCTGGCGGAGGAGTACCGCAGGGACGTGGACCAGCAGGTGCCCGGCGTACGGGCACCGGTCGGCGTCGACCTGGACCAGCCGCTGCGGCTGTGGCGCAGCCACAGTCTGGCGTTCTTCGCGAGCTGGGTGCGGCTGGTCGGCGACCAGTCGGCCGCGCGCTAGAGGACGGGGAGGACCAGTGTCACCTGTGTCACCCGAGTCACCCGAGTCACCCGTGTCCGCGACGAGCCCGTCCGGACGCCCGCTGCGCCCGGTGGTGTGGAAGTTCGGCGGCTCCTCGGTCGGCGACATGGACCGGCTGCGCCGGGTCGCCCAGCGGCTGGTGGAGGCCAGGCGCGCGGGGGCGGACGTCGTCGCGGTCCTGTCCGCGATGTCGGACACCACCGACGACCTGCTGGAGATGGCGAACGTCCTCACGGCGCAGCCCGACGCCCGGGAGCTGGACGCGCTCCTGGCCGTCGGGGAATCCATGTCGTGCGCACTCGCCGCGATCGCCGTGCACGAGCTGGGCGAGCGCGCCGTCTCCCTGAACGGCCGCCAGGCCGGAGTGCTGACCGACACCGCGCACGGCAACGCCCGTATGCAGTCCATCGACCCGGCCCGGATCGTGGCCGCCCTGGAACAGGGCCTGATCGTCCTGGTCACCGGCTACCAGGGCGTCACCGACGACGGTGACGTCACCACGCTGGGCCGCGGCGGCTCGGACGCCTCGGCGATCGCCGTGGCGGCCGCGCTGGGGCTGCCCGAGTGCGACATCTGGACCGACGTCGCGGGGGTCTTCACCGCCGACCCCCGGGTGGTCCCCGACGCGCGGCGCCTGGACCGGCTCAGCCACGAGGCGATGCTCCAGCTGGCCGAGGCGGGCGCCCAGGTGATGCAGCCGCGAGCGGTGGAGCTCGCGGCGGCCCACGGTGTCGCCATCCACGTCCGCTCCTCGTTCACCGGCGAACCCGGCACGTGGATCACAGAAGTCAGGGAGGAGAACGACATGTTCGAGACGGCCAGAATCATCGGCGTCGCCCACCGCCGGCACGACCCGCTCTACCAGGTCGACGGCCTGACGCCCGCACAGGTGTCGGCGGCCCTCGCCGGCCACGGCCTGCCGGTCGGATCCATCATCGGCAGCCCGGGCGAACTCCGGTTCACCTCGCCGGGAGCCGAACCGCAGGCGGTCATCGCCGCCCTCGGTGACATCGGCGCCGCCGTCGCGGTCCACGACGAGGAGCTGGGCAGTGTGAGCGTGGCCGGGGACGCCTGCGGCAACCGGTCCGAGGTCACCCTGCGGATCCTGGAATCCCTGGAAAGCACGGGGATCCGGCCGGTGCTGGTCACCAGCACCCCCAGCCGGGTCTCCTGCCACGTCGCCTCCGGAGCGGTCGACGAGGCCGCCCGGGTCCTGCACAGCGCCTTCGGCCTGCACACCGACGCTGCGGCCCCGCAGCCCGTCGGCGTGGCCCTGGCCAACTGAGGAGGCGGGAGCATTGACCACCACGCAGGGGCGCCAGGACACCGCGGGCCGACGCGGCGTCCTCGCCAACCAGGACTTCGTCAAACTCTGGAGCGGGCAGACGGTCTCCCTCGTCGGCTCGCAGGTGACCGACATCGCGCTGCCGCTGGCGGCGGTCATCACCCTGAACGCCAGCGCGTTCCAGATCGGCCTGCTCAACGTCGCCAGGTTCGCACCGTACGTACTGGTGACCCTGCTGGCCGGAGTCTGGTTCGACCGGCGGCGCAGGAAGCCGACCCTGATCGCGGCGGACGCGGTCCGGGTGCTGCTGATCGGCGCCCTGCCGCTCGCCCACCTGCTCGGCGTGCTCTCGCTCCCGTGGCTCTACGCCGTCGGGTTCATGGCCGGCGTGGCGACGGTCCTGTTCGATGTGGGGATCCTCTCCTACATCCCGGGACTCGTCGACAAGGACGACCTGGCGGACGCGAACAGCAAGATGACGGCCAGCTACTCCGTGGCCGGCATCGCCGGCCCCGGGCTGGCCGGCTTCCTGGTCGGCGCGCTGACCGCGCCCGTCGCGCTGACCGTCGGCGCCGCCACCTACCTGGCCTCGGCCGTCGCCCTGTGGTGGATCCGCAGGCCGGAGGCCGAACCCGAGCAGCCCGCCGAACCGAAGTCGGTACGCGCCGACATCGCCGAGGGCCTCCGCACTGTGGTCGGCAGCCGCATCCTGCGGCACCTGGCCACCCAGTCGGCCGTGTTCAACCTGTTCGAGAACGTCATGACGACCGTCTTCCTGGTCTACGCGGTCAGGACACTGGAGCTGAGCCCGTTCCAGCTCGGCCTGGTCGTCGGCGCCGGCTCGGTCGGCGCACTGCTGGGCGCGACGTTCTCCGGACGGATCAGCAAGCGCCTGGGCTTCGGCCCGGCACTGCGCCTGGTCACGCTGCTGGCCTGCCTGTCACCCGTACTGCTGCTCGTGCCCGGCGGCACCGGCCTGCTCTCCCTGACGGTCCTCGGCGCGACGCTCGCCGTGCACGGATTCAACCTGGCCGTCTTCAACGTCAACTCGCTCACCCTGCGCCAGACCGTCACGCCGGCCCGCCTGCTGGGCCGGATGAACGCCAGCTACCGGCTCATCCTCTACGGCACGATCCCGCTCGGCGCGCTGCTGGCCGGCTCGCTGGCCTCCGTATTCGGGCTGCGCACCGCCCTGGCCGTCGGCGTCGCGGGCATCGCGCTGCCGGCGGCGTGGATCACCTTCTCGCCCGTCTACCGGCTGCGGGAGATGCCCCAGGGTCCCGTCGACGTGGACCAGCCCACAAGCGTCGCGTAGTCACGCGCGGCCGAGTCGTGACCGCGCCCCGGACGCTGCACCATCCACTGCCTGAAAGAAGGACCACCCAGTCATGTTGACCGATTCCCAGCGGGCCGCGCTGACCGCCAGGCTGCGTCGCACGGCCCCCCCGATCTCCTCGATCCCCCGCCGCTCGCCCGCGCTGCAGGACCTGCCGCTCTCGTACGGACAGGAGCAGCTCTGGTTCATCGACCAGCTGGCTCCCGGGGAATCCACCTACACCATCGCCGGCGCCGTACGGATGACCGGCGCCCTCGACCGCGCCGCCCTCGGTACGGCGCTGGACGCCCTCGTCGCCCGCCACGAGGCCCTGCGCACCCGCCTGGTCACCGTGGACGGCGCGCCGGTCCAGGTGATCGACCCGGCCGCGCCGGTCGAGCTGGCCTTCGTGGACCAGCGGCACGTCGCCGCGGACGAGGTCGAGGAGGCCTGGCGCGCGACGGCCCAGAAGGAGACGGCCCGCCCGTTCGAGCTGGACCGCGGCCCCCTGTTCCGCGCGCTGCTGCAGCAGCTGGCCGACGAGCACCACGTCCTGCTGATAACCGTCCACCACACCGTCTTCGACGGCTCCTCCTTCCCCGTGCTGCTGGCGGAGCTGTCCGAGTCGTACTCCGGCGCCGTCGCCGGCACGGCCGCGCAGCTGCCCGAACTGCCCATCCAGTTCGCCGACTTCGCCGTCTGGGAGCGCGACCGGCTGCAGGGCGAGACGCTGCAGGAACTGAGCGAGTACTGGAGCGAGAACCTCAAGGGCGCGCCCGTACTCCAGCTGCCGACCGACCGCCCCCGCCCGCTGGTCCAGACGTACCAGGGAACCACGGAGTCCAGGGACCTCGGCGACAAGGTCCTGACCCGGCTCACCGCGCTGGGCCGGGACGAGGGCGCCACCCTGTTCATGACCCTGATGGCCGCCTACCACGTCCTGCTCCACCGCTACAGCGGCCAGGACGACATCGTGGTCGGCACCGTCAGCGCCAACCGCAGCCGCCCCGAACTGCAGCCGGTGATCGGCTACCTGATCAACACCCTGCCGGTCCGGGTCGACCTGTCCGGCGACCCGACCTTCCGTGAGGTCCTGGAGCGCACCAAGACCGCCACGCTGGGCGCCTTCGGACACCAGGACCTGCCCTTCGCCAAGATCGTGGAGGCCGCCAAGGCTCCCCGCGACCCCTCGCGCTCGCCCGTGTTCCAGGTCGGCTTCATGCTCTCCGACGACCAGAAGCGCGACCTCCGGCCCGGCGGCATGACCTGGGCCTCCGAGGAACTCCCCGCCGAGGCAGCCAAGTTCGACCTGCTGGTCTCCGCCGTCGAAAGCGGCGGCCGGCTGGGGCTGAACCTCAGCTACGCCACCGCCCTGTACGACGCGGCCACCGCGCAGCGCCTGCTGGGCCACTTCGAGACGCTGCTCGACGGCCTCCTGGCCGAGCCCGACGCCCGCATCTCGCAGCTCCCGATCATGACCGAGGCGGAGCTCCACCAGGAGCTCGTCACCTGGAACAGCGACAAGGCCGACTTCCCCGACTGGAACCTGCACCAGGCCTTCGAGGCCAAGGTCGCGGCGCACCCCGACGTCATGGCCGTCGAGCTCGACGGCGAGGGCCTGACCTACGCCCAGCTCGACGCCCGCGCCAACCAGGTCGCCCGGCGGCTGCGCGAGCTCGGCGTCGGCCCGGAGGCGCTCGTCGGCGTCAGCATGCAGCGCACGGTGCGCCGCATCGTCGGCCTGATGGGCATCCTCAAGGCCGGCGGCGGCTACGTGCCGCTGGACCCGGAGTACCCGGCCGACCGCCTCGCCTTCATGGTCGAGGACGCCAAGATGACCGTGGTCCTCACCGACGAGGCCAGCGCCTCCGCGGTGCCGACCGACGACGTCACGGTGCTGGACCTGGACCGGTCCTGGAACGAACTCACCGCTCTGGACGACAGCCCCGTCGAGGCCCTCGCGAGCCCGTCGAACGTCGCCTACGTCATCTACACCTCGGGTTCGACCGGCCGTCCCAAGGGCGTGGTCGTCGAGCACCGCAACGCCGTCAACTTCTGCTACGCCGAGATCGAGTTCTGGCCGCTGGGCCCGGGCGACCGGATCCTGCAGTTCGCCTCGCTCAACTTCGACGTCTCCGTCCTGGACATCTTCGGCGCGCTGCTCTCCGGCTCGACCCTGGTCCTCGGCAGCACGCAGACCCTGCTCTCCCCGCCGCGCCTGGCCGACCTGATCCGCGGCGAGGGCATCACCTTCATGTGCCTGCCCCCGGCCGTGCTGAACCTGCTGGCCGAGGAGCAGTTCCCGAGCCTGCGCGTCGTCATCGCCGGCGGCGAGGCCTTCTCCTCCGAGCTGGTCCGCAACTGGGCGCGCCCCGGCATGCGCTTCATCAACGGCTACGGCCCCACCGAGACCACGGTCGGCTCGACCATGGCCCGTTGCCAGGACGACGGCATCGACCCGCCGCCGATCGGCCTGCCCCTGACGAACTACACGGCCTACGTGCTGGACAAGCACCTCAACCCGGTACCGGTCGGCGTCGCGGGTGAACTCCACATCGGCGGCGCCAGCGTCACCCGCGGCTACCTGGGCCGGCCGGAGCTGACCGCCGAGCGCTTCGTCACCGACCCGTTCAGCGAGGTCCCGGACGCGCGCATGTACAAGACCGGCGACCTGGCGCGCCGCCTGCCCGACGGCAACCTCCAGTACCTCGGCCGTCTCGACCACCAGGTCAAGATCCGCGGCCTGCGGGTGGAGCTCGGCGAGATCGAGGCCGTGCTCGCCGCCCACCCCTCCGTCGCCCAGGCCATCATCATCGTCGGCGAGGACCAGGCCGGCCAGAAGAACCTCATCGGCTACGCCCGGACCAACCCCGACGCGCCGGCCGTCACCGTCGGCGACCTGCGGGGGCACCTGGGCGAGCAGCTGCCCGCGTTCATGGTCCCCGCCCACCTGGTCATCCTCGACACCTTCCCGCTCAACGCGAACGGCAAGGTCGACCGCGCCGCCCTGCCCGCTCCCGACGGCCCCGGCGACTCGGGCGACTACGTCGCCCCGCGCACCATCCTGGAGACGGTCCTGGCCGACATGGTCTCCGACGTGCTCAAGCTCCCGCGGGTGGGCATCGAGGACAACTTCTTCGAGATGGGCGGCAACTCCCTCCAGGCGATGCAGGTGATCACCCGCCTGCGCAAGGACCTCGGCGTCGACACGGACGTGACCGCGATCTTCCTCGCGCCCACGCCCGCCCGGCTCGCCGCGACCCTGGTCGCCAAGCACGGTCTCGAGGACGCCCCGCTGGACGAGCTGGACGACCTCGACGCCCTGGAGGAGGCGGCCGGCCCGGCCGCCCCCAACACCGGGGCCGTCGCACCCGGTTCGGACATCATCGTGCCCCTGTCGGAGCGCACCGACGGCGACCCGCTGTTCCTCGTCCACGCCGTCGGCGGCACCGTGTACCCGTACTTCGGGCTGATGCAGGAACTCCAGGACCGCTACCGGGTGCTCGGCGTGCAGGCCTCGGGCCTGCGGGCCGGCAGCGAGCCGCGGCAGGACCTGAAGGAGATGGCCGACGCGTACACCGAGGCCATCCGCCAGGCCCAGCCGTCGGGCCCGTACCGCCTGGCCGGCTGGTCGATGGGCGGCCTGCTCGCCCTGCAGATCGCCCGCCGCCTGGAGGCGTCGGGCGCCGAGGTGGCCCTCGTCGGCCTGCTGGACACCCCGTTCTCCGCGGACGACGTCTCCGGCGTGAGCGAGCAGGCCTTCGCCGCCCAGTTCGTCCTGGACGGCGCCCGGGCCCTCGGCCCCGACGCGGGCGAACTGCCCGACCCGGAGACCACGCCGGTGGCCGAGCAGCTGCGCTGGTTCGGCGAGAAGCTGACCGGCGGATCGGGCGACACCGAGGAGGTCCAGGAGGACATCAACCGCAGGTTCCAGGTGTTCAAGGCCCACATCACCCTGATCGGCGGCCACCGCCCGGAGCCCGTGGCGGCCCCCGTCCTGGTCGTGTCGGCCGAACAGTCCCCGGACCTGTCGGCCCTCTGGACCGCCCTCCTCGGCACGGACACCCGAACCGTCCGCGTCCCCGGCGACCACTACACCTTCCTGCGCGCCCCCGGCGTCCAGCTGGCCGCCAAGGCGCTCCTCGCCGCCGACGAGGCCTGACCCGAACGGCCCGGTGCGCGGCACCCCACCCCGCCGCGCACCGCCCGCCGAAGCACACCCCACCCTGAACGACGAAACCCCAGGCCGGAACGCATCCGGCCTGGGGTTTCCCCATGAGCCGCCTTCGCTCAGCAGGACGGGCACGCAAGGGGCACGCAGGATGGCGCGCAGATCATCGCGTTCCGCCCCCGACTGGTCAGGGCATGAAAAAACCCCAGGTCACGGCGAGTGAGTCCTGGGGTTAATCCGAGCCGCCTTCGGGATTCGAACCCGAGACCTACGCATTACGAGATGTCCGATCCCCTTCCACGGCCATCCGCAGACGTATCCAGCGAACCCAAATCACCTAGTCGAAGCACGTCCTGGACGTCAACAGCCACCCGCGTACGATCCCGGATCCGGTCCCAACCGAGCCCACAACTGAGACACAGCTCAGCCTGCAGCCGGCGCCTGACCGACCCTCCGGTCATCACTCATCTGGCATCGCTATCTCTCTAGACTGCTCACTCGCCCTGCCGCGGCATCTGGTTTGACCAGACGGTCCGTCACCTCCTACCCCCCGTTGTCAGTGGCGTCTGTCATCCTGCTCACACTGTGCCAACACCGTGGGGATCGGGGGGGGTCGTGGCAAAGAGGACGAGGCAGCAGGCACGGAAGAAGGCTGTTAAGCAGCAGCCGGGAATTGCCATCTATCACGACATGAAGGTCTACGAGAATTTCGAGCGCTCAGCTCTTCGAATTTTCGAGATGGTGAAACAAGCCGAGAAGACAGCACCCGGTGTCCCCAGATATCTTTACATCGACATCCAGGGGCACAGGAATTCGGCAGGCGGTTATGATCATGACGCATTTGAACTAATTCATGACTTCGCTCTTGAATATCTCGGCAAGTATCTCACCGAAGTCAGCACCCCTCTAATTCACATCCGGAAAGGCAGCCAACAGAACGACATCCCGAACCGTCTGGCATTCAACTATCCCGACGATGGCAGCAAATATGGATACGATGCAGATTCTCTAGAGATCCAGCCGCGCGAAGTTTTTCCAGCCGAACGAAAGACCCCACCCACGGTTCGTGCAATCGTCAACTACCTCGGCCTAGAAGAGGCGGCATGCCTCGTTTGCTGGGCTAAGCCTGTCGAACGAGCGCATGTTGTACCGAGCGCACTTGGCGGTTCCATGGACGTAAGGAACTTCGCGTTGCTGTGCAAGAAACACCATGCAGAGGCGCCGGATGTCGCCGACGCGGAGAGTTTCTGGGCCTGGGTGGACTATGCAGAGATCAGGGACACACCCGACAAGTGGGCTGCCGCGCCCGACGACATCAAAAAATGGCTGCGTCAGCACAACGTGCGGGTGGACAGCGATCATCGAGAGAACCTGTCGTTTTTCTCCTTGGTCAAGGAAGAGCTCAGGTCTCTTTACGGGTGGACGGAAAGCGACTTCAAGTCGGCACAATGGGCGGAATTGATGGACGAATTCCATAGCGTTCTCGACGCTGCAACCGGACGCCACTTCTCCATCGATAAGAAAGTTTCAACATATGCATGGGCTTACGACATCGCCTTCCGGCGAGCAAAAGGCGAGGCCGCCGCGATCATACGTAACAAGCCATAAGAAGCGAATAGGGGGAATCGCGAAGCGCCATCGCCTTCCCGACCGTTCCTGTTGACCGGCAGCCTGGACTGGAACACCCATGGTGCAGGCGTCGGCCGGTCATGGCACTGCTACGAGCCGACTCGTGAAGCCGCTGCACCGGAGCCGCTCGTAGGCCACGGAAACGGCGGGCGGAACGTCCTGGTGGATCAGGAACCCCTGCTGGGGGTAGATGAGCAGCCGCTGCTGGGCGCCGACGAGCATGTCGAAGACCAGCCGGGGATCCTGGATGGAATCCACATACTCATTGAGCGTCATCGGCGCGGAGGCGCTGACGACCTCCACCTCCGGCCAAAGCTTGCGGGCCGTCGCGTAGGCCCGACGCTCCTCGTACGGCTTGCTGACCAGGAGCACGGACTCGACGTGAATGCCCCTCTCCACGAGCAGCGCACGAGAGAAACGGATGTTCTCGCCCGTGTTCCGCGCGTGCGGCTCCACGAGAATGACAGGGGCAGGTACGCCCAGCTCAATAGCCCGCTCACGGTAGTGCTCAGCCTCACCGCGGGGCATCCGCTCGCGGGTCGTTCGGCTTGTGGCGCCGGTGAACACGATCAGCGGCACCATGCCGCGGTGGTAGAGGTCGGCCGTGACCTCCGCGACCCCCAGGTCGTGACTACCGAGCCCGATCGCCACAGAGCAGGGCCGTGGCTCATGGTGCATCTGCTGGTAGTCCCAGAGCCGCTCGGCGTCGGCCCAGTTCTGTGCAGAGATCACGACGCTCCCTCTTTGGCGGAGTCGGGGACCTGGAAGTCGTAGGCCCACGCGAAGCGAGTGGCGGCGTGCAGGCCGACGGCGAACTCAACGACGGTGCCGTCCGCCGTGTACGTGGTGCGGTGGAGTTCAACGACCCACTCACCGGGGGCGAGCTGGAGCAACGTCGCCTCTTCCGGCGTCGCGACCCTCGCGAACAGCTCCTCACGCATGTGGTCGATCTCGTAGCCCGCGTCATAGAGGACGCGGAACCCGCCGCCACGGCCGGCGGGCCCCGGGGTCGGATCAACGATGCGTGTTCCCTCGACGTGCTCGGGCCGGTAGTAGCTGGTCAGGGTGTGCGTCGGCTGATCGCCTTCCTTCACAAGCCTGGCCCGCGCATACACCTCGGCCCCTTCGGGAAGCCCGTGCGCTGCTGCCACCAGCGGAGGCGCTGGCACACGGCTGACGCTCTGCGTCTGCTCACCGCGCTTGTACGCACGGCCTGATGCCACGCGGTCGGCGATGAACGCCACCTCGTCGCCGTCCCGCCACTTCGCCTTGTCATACCGGGCAATGCCCAGACGCTTCAACGGGGCCTGCTGCCGCACGACCGTCCCGTGGCCCCGTGACGAGGTCACCAAGCCCTCGGCTTCGAGCGCCTTGTACGCCGCGTGGACCGTGGATTTCGAGCCCTCACCCGCGTCGACCAGGTCGCGGATGTGCGGTAGCTGCTGGCCAGGCGCGTAGTCGCCCCGTCGGATCTGCTCCGCCAGCTTGTCTGCCAGCTCTCGCCACTTCGGTGCCACGCGAACTCCTCTCGATGGCTCCAGTCAAACACAGTCCCAGGACTGTTGACAGTCCTGGGACTGCGAGTCCATAGTCATCCACAGAAGCTCGCAGTCCTAGGACAGCGAACTGGAGAGGGGCCCTTCTTTGGGTTGCTCTCGGCGCCCGGAGAGCCCCGTGAGGGACCCCTCGAAGGAAGCGGCGGTTCTTTGAGAACTCAACAGTGGACGTGAATTTGAGTGTCAACCTTCCGGCCTAGCCGGACCGGTTGCCTCCTCCGCCCGTCCGGCGCTTCGGCGCTCGTACGGGCGGGGTGGGGGAGCTGGAGTTCTTCCTGCTTCACAACGACGTGCAGCCCCGGTGCGGGAACACCGGGGCTGCTGTTCGGGCCCGTTCCTGTCTGAGAGGAGCAAGACCCAATGAAGTCCATCGTTGCACGTCACACGGGTGTTACCCCGCTGCCGGCCGACCTGGAGCCGACGGACGCGGAGCTGAACGAGATCGAGGCCGAGATGGACGTGGTCCTGGCCGAGGTTGAGTTGCTGGACGCGCTGATCGTCCTGCTGGACCGGCCGGCGTCCGAGTTCGACGGCCGCCGGATCCGCCGGGCCCACCACCGCGTGCTGACCGCCCGCCGGGACGCGGCCAACCGCGCCACCGGCACGCAGGTCCCGGGGGACGCGGCATGAGCGAGCGCACCGAAGCCGCTCACGCCGACCTGCTGAACGCGATTGCGGAAGCGCTGAACCTGCCGCTGCCGTCGATCGCGGCGGCGGACGAGCGGGACTACCACCGGCTGTTGGAACGCCGGGCTCTCGCTGTACGGATCACCCTGGAGGCGAACCGGGCCGTCAGCCGGGACCCCCGGCTGGCCGCGGACGCGATCCGCATCCGGATCGCCGAGGAGCCCGTCACCTACACCCCGTGGAAGGACGAGAGGGACGGGGACGCCCGGTGAACGGCCGCCCGCCGCTGGAGCAGATCGCGGCATTGTCGGGTCTGCTGTCGCGGCTGACGCGGGTCCTGGTGGCCGTCGCCTCGGTGGCGCTGGTCTTCACCGCGTCGAACGTGACGATGTTCGCCATCGACCACCACGTGTCCGTGTGGATCGCGTGGCTGCTCGATCCGATGGTCGCGGTCGCGCTCGGTACGGTCCTGATTTTCGACGGTCGTCTGTCGGAGTACGGCCTGTACCCGTCGGGTTGGGCGACGGTGCTGCGCTGGTTCGCCGGTCTCGGCACGTGGGTGATGAACTGCTGGACCTCGCTCTGGCCGGCCGGATCCTCCTTCGGGATCCCCCGGCAGGTTGACCCAGCAGGTCTCGTCCTCCACTCCGTCCCCCCGGTCCTCCTGATCGTTCTGGCCGAGGCCATCAGCCACTACCGGCACCAGATCCTGACCAAAATCACCGACCTGCAAGCCCAGGTGGACGCCGGGGTGGACGAGGTGGAAACCACACCCGCCACCACCCCTTCCACCCCGCCCCCCGACCCCGCGCCGGTGGCTGCGACGCCGGATCCGGTGGCGGCGCCGGTACGGGCGATTCCGCTGGTCATCTGTGGTGACCGGCAGGTGTTCCACCCGCTCTTCCCCCTGGCGTCCACCCCCGTCCACCGCAAGGAGCTGGAACCGGCCCGGCTGTCGGCTGAGGAGGCGGCGAACGTGATCCGCGCCTGCTGGGTGCAAGGCACGTCCCTGCCGGAGGCGGCCCGGCTTTCCACCCGTTCCACCTCCTATGTCCACAAGATCTACCAGCGACTGAACGAGTCCCGCCAAGCCGGCGACGTCCTCACCGTGACGGTGTCCTGATGGCCACCGCCACCGTTCCCGTCTACCGGTGGCGCCTCGCCCCCGACGGGCTCGCCACCCGCCGGCAGCTCCGAGCGCTGGGCCTGCGCCCCGGCGGACAGGACGTCGTCGCCCAGGTCGAGCGGCCCCGCTACCGACGCGGGCCGCTGGTCGCCTACCTGTACCGGATCGAGTTGGCGCTGCCCATCCGCGCGATGACGGCGGCCAAGGCTGCCGCGCTCGCCAAGGCCAACACCGCTCGCCGGACCTGCCCCACCTGCCGACGCGACGCGGGGTACGTCATCCCGGCCTCACTTGGCATGTGCGTGCCCTGCGCCTACCCCGAAGAACAGCGCGCCGCCTGAACATCCCGTCGTCCTGACCTGCCTGTATCAGCAGGGCCCGGCCATCGCCTCCTACAGCCACCGGCCGGGCCCCTCATCCCCCGAAGGGGGCTCGTACAGCATGACCGAGACCGTCGTCGAAGTAGTACCGCAGACATCACCCGATCCAACTCCGCCCGCATCTAGGGGCCCTGAGGCTTTGGCGCCGTTGCCGGGTGTTCCGCTGGCCGTGGCCGGGGCGAATGCCCTGGGTGCGGTGGCGGCCGGCGCGGTGACCGTGGGCGGCCCGGCCGGGCTGGCCGTGACCGGCGCCGTCATGGGCGCCGCCGCGGCCACCGGCCTCGCCCGTCGCATCGCCGCCCGCCGGGCGAAGAACAAGCCCAAGTCCCTGCCCAAGCAGCGCACCCCGGCCGGCGGCCGGGACCGGCCCTCACCCTCGCCGGGCGGTGCGGGCGGTGGCCACAGCCGCGGGCCGCGTTCCGGTGGTCTCCTCGGCAAGGGGCCGGGGTCTTCCACCGCTGGTCTGCGGGCGATGGCCCGCAATCTGGGCCGTCACCGGGCCAAGAGCCCGTCCGCCGGTCCGCAGACTCCCGGCACGGCGAAGACCGCCCCGCCCGCGGGCGGCTCACCCAAGAAGCACAACACCAGCCCCAACACCCCCTCGTCCCGGCCCCTCTCGTCCGGCAGCGCCAACAAGCCACAGCGCCGCCCTGGCGGGCTGGTGCAGGCGGCCCGGCGGGCCGCGGTCAGCGCGGCTGCCGGGGCGATCCGAGCCGGGCACGCCCGCTACACCGCAGGCGCCCCGACCCGGAACGGGAAGGCCGCCGAGCGGTCGGCTCGCCGTGTGGCGAAGGGTGAGGCGAAGGCCCGCCGTCAGTCCGGGCTCGACCCGGCCGGCAACCCCACCCCCAAGACCGCACCTGCGGCGATACGGCAGAAGGCACTGCGCCGCTCGGCGCTGCGGCACGCCGCCCGGATGACCGGCAGTGCGCTGCTGGCCGCGGGGGCGGGGTTGGTGTCGGGGGTGTGGAACTGGAAGAAGCCCGGTGTCGCCACCCGTCACGTGCGGTCGGTGTGGCGGCGGTTGGCGGGCCGGGCCCGGCAGGTGCGGGCCGCCCGTGACGCCGCCATCAACGGCACCTCCAGCGACGGCACCGAGCCCGAGGTTGCAGTCCCGGCGACGCAGGTGAACAACCCCAACCGCCCGAAGGACCGAGTGCTCGCGCCGGTTCAGCAGACAGTCCAGGCCCGGCCGGTTGTGCTGGCGGGGGCCGATCGTAGTGGAGGCACTGTGTCCGAGTCCGGTACCGCGTTCACCCGCCTGTCCGACGCCGCCGAGGTCATGCTCCAGGCAGCGTCCACCTTCGACCCCGAGTACATGGCCGAGTTCCAGGCCCTCATCGACGACCTCCCCGAGGCCATGTCGACCGTGCAGGAAACCCTCCGCGTGCTCGCGGAACTCTCGCAGGAGAAGCTCCCCGTCGACCCGCTGGTGGTGGAGGAGATCGGCGAGGGCTACCGCGCCATGAGCCGCGTGGTCAGCGCCCTCGACGAGGTCGGCACCGTCTACCGCCGCGTCCACGCCGAGGACATCGAGCGCATCGAGAACCCCCGCAACGGCATCGACGGCGAACGCCGCTGGAACGTCGGCTGACCCCTCACCCCCTGCACCGCTCGTTCGGCCCGCCGCCCACAGCCTGTGGGCGGCGGGCCGCTGTCATCGCAAGGAGAGAACACCTGTGAGCAGCAACAAGAACACCGTGCGGGTCGACTGGAAGGCCCCGCACGGCATCCTGACCGGCACCCTGAACGCCACCGCCGGAACCTTCGTCACCACCGCCCTCGCCCACTCCGCCGGCATGCCCTCCGGCTACGCCCTCGCCGCCAGTGCGGCCGGAGCGGTCGGCTCGTCGGTCGCGGGCTGGCGCAACCGGCTGACCGGCGCCACCGTCGCCTTCCGCGCCGCGTGCTGGACCGCCGCCGGCACCTGGTCCTGCTGGGCTCTCGGCAGCGCGGGCCCGATGACCCTTGCCGGTCTCGGCTCGCTCCTCGTCGGCGGAGTCGCGACCGGGACACTTGCGGCGGGGTTCGCGGCGCGCGAGGAGACCGAGCAGGCCCGGCGCCGCATGCTCCTGTCCATCGGCACCCGCCGGGCACTCGCCGCCGAGTGGATCGCCCGCATCGCCCGCGTCTGCCGGGTCGAGGATGTGACCGTGCTGGGGATCGAGCACTGGCCGTCCGGCATGGGCTACACCATCGAGATCGAACTCCCCGAGGGCGGCGTCACCCGCAAGCACGTCGCCGACCGCACCGACGCCCTCGCCTCCGACCTCGACCTCCCCGACGGCTGCGGCCTCCAGGTCCTTCCCGGCATCTCCCGGCGCCGTCTGCTGATCGAGGTGGCGACCAAGACCTACCAGGGCCAGGAGATCCCGTTCCCGGTGGAGGAGATGGCCGAGACCACCACCGTCAACAACCCCGCCCCCATCGCCCTGCTGTCGGACGGCGGTCGGGCGGAGCTGGACATGCGGCAGGCCTCCACCGTCGTCGCCGGAGGCACCGGCAGCGGTAAGACGAACTGGCTTCAGACGCTGATCGCCCGGCTGCTGCAGACCAACGACACGCTCGTGTGGGTCATCGACCTTAACGCCGGCAGCCTGGGCCTGCCCTGGCTGCACGCCTGGCGTGAAGCGCAGATGGACCCGGAGCGGCGGGAGGAGGTTCCGGCGCCGGGGGTGGACTGGCTGGCCTCCACCCCGGCCGAGGCAAAGCTCATGCTCGAAGCGGCGATCGCCATCGCCAGTGCCCGCAAGATCGCCTACCAGCAGCACATGCGGGACGAGGACGACGACAAACTTCCCGTCTCCCCGCAGATCCCGGAGATCGTCATCATCATGGACGAGAGCGCCGAGGTCTCCGCGACCAAGGCAGCGAAGGAAGTGATGGCCGGGGTCGTGAAGGTCATCCGCGTCGCCCGCGCCATGGCGATCCGCGCCGTCATCTCCGCGCTGCGGGTCACCCAGGACGTCCTGCCGGACCCGATGGTGCGCAAGATGGCCTCCAACCGCGTCTGCACCGGCGCCAACGAGGACTCCGAACTCGGCCACCTCTTCGGCTGGCGCGCCCTCACCGCCGAAAACTCCTTCTCCGGACCGGGATCCATGCTGGTCGGGACCGAGGGCAAGCAGCCCAAGACCGCCCAGCAGTGGCGCATCACCCCCTCCGGCATCGACGCCGTCACCCGCGCCACCGCCCACCGCCGCCCCACCCTCGACACCGTCTCCCTCCAGGCCGCAGGCCCCGCCTACACCGAGCGGTGGAGCACAGACCGGTGCGGCCACCTGTGGGGCCAGCCCGTCTCGACCGGCGCCCCGGCCGCAGCTTCGGGACCGCTGCCGGGCCGCCCGGACGGGCAGTGGAAGGCCACCGCGGGATGGGACCAGCCCCGCCCGGTAGCCACCCCCGGCGCGGACGAGCTGGAGGCCCTCTTCCGGATGCCGTCGGCCGACCCTGAGGCCTGGGCCGAGAGCGACGGGCTCACGGACTGGTCCGACCCGTCCTCGTGGACGGCCGACGGCCCGGTACGGGAACCGGAACAGCCCGACGCCCGGCAGGCCGCACTCGATCTGATCATCGCCGCCGGGCCCGCCGGCACCGGCGCCTCCGCGATGGAACGGGACCTGAAGGACACCTACGGCACCCGCCGGCCGGTGATTCAGAGGTGGCTGAAGGAGTGGGCCGAAACCGGCGAAATCAGCCGCGTCGGGGAGGGCAGCAAGGCCCGCTACGTCCACCGCCGCCACCTCCCCGAAGCCTGACCACTGGCCGCCTGTCTGTCACCTGTCACACCCTCCCCGAACCCCCTCCCTGACGGCTCGGGAGCCTGTCACCCCTGCTGTGACCTGCGGATGACAGGTGACAGACAGGTGACAGGTGACAGACAGGTGACAGGCGCGATGACAGGCATCACCCACCGTCTTCCGCACGCCTGAAGGAGCCCCGACGTGCATGAGCCGAACCGCACGATCACCACCCCCACCACCCGCTACGGCGACCCCGTCCACCGCCCCCGGCCCGTCGAGCCGCACACCGTCCTGCTGCCGACCGAGGTCCCGCCCGGCGTCGACTGGGTAACCCTCCCCAACGGGATCCGCACCCTCGCCTACACCCACCCCCACCCTGGGCCGGTGGCGGAACTGGAACCGGTCCGAGAGTCGATCCCCCGGTGGGCCAAGACGACCGCACTCCTCGCCCCGACCCTCGGCGGCGGGATCGCGGCCGCCGGGTTCGGGATCTCCTACGCCGCCCCCGGAGTCCTCGCCATGGCCGAAGCCCTCTGGGCCACCGTCGCCCTCATCGCCGCCGGCGCCCTCGCCCCGCTCCTCCTCCGCGCCACCCGCAGGACGGGCGGCCGGGGTGCGGGGCCGGTGCAGCACATCACCCAGAACATCAGCGCGTCCGGGATGTTCGGACGCGCCTCCGGCACCTTCAACAACCGCTGAAAGGGCACCACATGCCCCATCCCCTGCCCGAGCGCGTCGGTGACGCGGTCGCGCTTCTCACCGGTACGCGGACCGTCCGCTGCCCGCAGCCGGGATGCCGTGTGTCCGTCCGCTACCGGCACGTCGCCCCCGACGAGGCGAAGCGGCTGATCGACCTGGCCACCGACCACACCCGCCACTGAAATCAGCGAGGGCGGCCCCGTCTCGCCAAAGTCCGGGCCGCCCTCTTCCAGTACCTACTGGAGGAATCCAGCATGGCTCATCAATCCGCATCCGCGCTGCTGACCGCCGCGCTCGATGGCGCCGCTCTCGGCTGGAGCGTGTTCCCGCTCCGGCCGGGCCAGAAGCGACCCGCGCTCCATGGGGAGGACCACTGCCCCGGCGTGGGGGACTGCGCCGGCGGCCACCGCAAGTGGGAGGACCGGGCCACCAGCGACCCGGACAGGATCCGCCGCGCGTGGGGCCGTCTCCCCTTCAACGTCGGGATCGCCACCGGCCCCTCGGCACTCGTCGTCGTCGATCTCGACGTCCCCAAGGGACAGGGCAGTTCGGACGCGCCTGGCGGCGCGGACACCTTTCGAGCGCTCTGCGAGCGCGCCGGGCAGGCCGTCCCGGCCACGCTCTGCGTGCGGACTCCCTCCGGGGGATCCCACCTGTACTTCACCGCCCCGGACGGGGTCCGGCTGGGCAACAGTGCGGGCAGGCTCGGCAAGCTGATCGACACCCGAGCGTGGGGCGGGTACGTCGTCGCACCCGGCAGCGTCACCGTGGCCGGCGCCTACGAGGTGACCGATCCGGTCGCTCCGGCACCGTTCCCCGCGTGGCTGTACGGGCTGCTCGCACCCAAGCAGGCACTGCGGACACTCACCGGCCGTCCCTCCACTGCCAAGTCAGGCCGGTACGCGGCCGCAGCCCTGACCGCGGAGACCGCCTCCGTGGAGTGCGCTGCCCAGGGCGAGCGGAACGGGACTCTGCTGCGGGCCGCACGCGCTCTGGGGCGGTTCATCGCCGTCGGCGACCTCCCCCGGAATGTGGTGGAGGAGGCTCTTCAGGCGGCGGGGGAGTCGGCCGGCATGCCGTCTGCCGAGTGCCGCACGACGATCCGATCAGGTCTGAACTGGTCCATCGCCCGCAACGCGATGCGGCGCACGGCATGACCGGCCGCCCCCGCCCCTCCCTGAAGAGCCTTCCTGCCACCCCCACCGGGGCCCGGTCCGCCGAACCGGCCCGCACCCCAGACGGCGGTGGTGCGCTGAAGGTCGTCGCCGAAGGCGTCCCTTCTGTCTGTCGTCCTGACCCGCGGGTGCGGGACGGCCGGTACGTCGTCGCCGTTCTGCACATCTGCGCCCCGTCCGCGCGGGCGGTGCCCACCGCGCACTCGAAGTGCGAGTGCGGCCACGACCGCAGCGCGGTCGGCCGTAACAACGTCCTCGCCCTGATCCAAGTCCACGAAGACCACCGCGCCGTCTGCCCGCTCGGCCGCGTCGCCAACGCCCGGAGGAAGGCCGCATGACCACCGCCACCGCCACCCCCACCCGTACCGAGCCCGACACCTCCACGGACGGATCCCGGCTGCTGGACGAGGTGGAGGCCTTCCACCGCCGCTTCAACGTCTTCCCCACCGAGGCCGCTTACGTCGCCGTCGCCCTCTGGGACGCGCACGCGCACCTGCTGGACTGCTTCGACTCCACCCCGCGGCTCGCGTTCCTCTCCCCCGAACCGGGGTCGGGGAAGTCCCGCGCGCTGGAGATCGTGGAAACCCTCGTCCCGCAGCCGCTCGTCGCGGCGAACGCGTCCGCGCCGGTCCTGTTCCGGGCCGTCTCCACCCTGGAGACCCGTCCGACGATCCTCTTCGACGAGGTCGACACGATCTTCGGCCCCAAGGCCGGGGACAACGAGCCCCTGCGCGGGTTCCTCAACGCGGGCCACCACCGGGGCGCCGGCATGTGGCGGTGCGTCGGGGACGGCACCAACCAGACCGTCCAGGAGTTCCCCAGCTTCTGCGTGGTCGCCATGGCCGGACTCGGATCGCTCCCGGACACGATCCTGACCCGGTCGGTCATCATCCGGATGCGCCGCCGGGCCCGCAACGAACGCGTCCAGCCGTTCCGCCGCCGCCTGCACGCCCCCGAGGGCCACGCCCTGCGCGACCGCCTCGCCGCATGGGCGGACAGTGTGCGCCACCTCGTCGACGGGGTGTTCCCCGAGATGCCCGACGAGGTCACCGACCGGCCCGCCGACGTCTGGGAGCCGCTCATCGCCGTCGCGGACGCCGCCGGGGGCGACTGGCCGGCACGTGCCCGTTCCGCGTGCGCGCAGATCGTCGCCGCCTCGAAGCAGGACGACAAGGGCAGCATCGGGATCCGGCTGCTGACCGACCTGCGCGACCACGTCCTGAACGGGATCGAGCGGCTGCCCACCATCTCCGTCCTGGACCGCCTCTACGCGCTGGAAGAGGCGCCCTGGGCCGACATGGGCGGCAAGCCCCTGACTTCGCGGGGCCTGGCGAAGATGCTCGGCGAGTACATGACCGGGGACAACAAGCCCATCGAGCCCCGCAACATCAAAAGCGGCGGAGCGGTCCTCAAGGGCTACTACGCGGCCGACCTCACCGACGCGTGGACGAGGTACTGCCCTCCCCCCACCCCCTGAGAATCCGCTACTTCCGCTACCTCCGCTACCTCGCAGGTCACAGGCCTGCCAGAGGTAGCGGATAGCCCAAAAACATCCGCTACCCCACCAGCAACTCCCGCTACCGGCCCGGCCCCCAACGGCCGGGCCGGTCGCGCATCTATCCGCTACCGCTACCCAATCCGCTACCAAAAACAGGCCCTTGACCAGGGCGGTAGCGGAGGTAGCGGCAGTAGCGGATTCCTACGAGCGGGGCGGCCAAGCCCCGTCACTCCGTCGCCGTGGAGGCAACCAGATGACCACCGCCGTCGCTCCCTCCGCCCGCGTCCTCTGCACCGTGGAGGTGGCCGCCGAGCTGCTGTCGCTCGGTCGCTCCACCGTCTACGAGCTCATGGCCGCAGGCGAGCTGCCGTTCGTGAAGGTCGGACGGGCCCGTCGGATCCGCCGGACCGACGTAGACGCGTTCGCCGCCCAGCTCCCGCCGCAGTCCGTCTGATCTCTCAGCGCCACCCAGAGGCGGCCCGGGGACTTCCCGGGCCGCCTTCCGCATGCAGGGAACATCGAGGAGCACATGAGCACCCGCAAGCCGAACATGGAATCGTCCATCTACCTGGGCAGTGACGGGTGGTGGCACGGCCGCGTCACCATGGGCGTGAAGCCCGACGGCGGACCAGACCGCCGGCACCGCCGGGCCAGGACCGAGGCCGCCGTCACGAAGAAGGTCCGCGAGCTGGAGAAGCTGCGCGACGAGGGCCGGGCCGTGAAGGCCGGGCGGAAGCCGACCGTCGCGGAATGGATGGACACCTACCTGTCGACCATCGCGAGCCTGAAGCTCAAGCCGCGGTCCCTGGACGACTACTGGTCCAAGACCCGCAACGACATCATCCCCGGCGTCGGAAAGCACCGCCTCGACAAGCTCGCGCCCGAACACCTGGAGGTGATGTACGCAGCCATGATGGAGGAGGGGCACGCGCCGTCGCACGTAGTCAAGGTCCACCGGATCCTGTCCCGGGCCCTGAAGATCGCCCACCGCCGCAGGCTCATCAACGAGAACGTCGCCACGCTCGTCGACCCGCCGTCCGTCGACGAGACGGAGGCGAACCCGTTCTCGCGGGACGAGTCCAAAGCCTTCCTCGCGGCCGCGGCGAAGCGCCCCTCGTTCATGCGGTGGGCCATCGGCGTCGGCATGGGTTTCCGACAGGGCGAAGCCCTGGGCCTTCGCTGGCAGTACGTCGACCTGGAGCAGGGCCTGTTCCACCCGGCCTGGCAGCTCCAGCGCCTCACCTGGAGGCACGGCTGCAAGAACGCGCACGCCTGCGGCGCTCGGCTCCACCGGTTCGAGCCTTGCCCCGCCGAGTGCTCCACGCACAAGGGCTACAAGCGTGGTTGTCCACAGCCATGCACGAAGACCTGCCGCCGGCACGCCAGCACCTGCCCCGAGCGGAAGGGCGGCGGACTCGCCTTCACCCGGCCGAAGACGAAGAAGAGCCAGCAGCCGGTGCCCATCCCGCCGCCCTTCGTGCCCTACCTCCTGGCGCACAGAGCGAAGCAGGACGAGCAGCGGCAAGCCGCCGGCGAGCTGTGGGAGGAGTGCGGCGCGGTGTTCACCCGGCCCGACGGCCGGCCGCTCGACCCGCGGGCTGACTGGGCGGAGTTCAAGGAGCTGCTCGACGAGGCGGGGATCAGCGATCGTCGCCAGCACGACGGGAGCCGTCACACGGCCGGGACAATCCTCAACGAGTTGGGCATCGACATGCCCACCATCATGGAGATCCTCCGGCACACGCAGATCAGTCAGACGAGGCGGTACGTGAAGGGCCGATCAGAGCTCTCGCGAGAGGCGATGCGCCGGATGGGCGAGGCGTTCATGCCTGGCCCCAATCCGGTGTCTGAGACCAGAACTGAGACCGAGAGCACCCGGGCGGCCCGTGCACGGCGGCGGCGCAAGATCCGGTAAATAGCAAAAGCCCCAGGTCACGGCGAGTGAGTCCTGGGGCTTCTACAGAGCCGCCTTCGGGATTCGAACCCGAGACCTACGCATTACGAGTGCGTTGCTCTGGCCAACTGAGCTAAGGCGGCACCGCTGCGGAGACAAGGATTCCCTTGGAAGGGATCGCTCATCAGCAGCGGCGCCAAGTCTACAGGGTCTCGGCGGGTGCCCCGAACCAGGTTCTGCAGGGGTGAGGCGCAGGTCACGGCCCGGCCGGAGGTCGCACGCACTCCGCCTGTTCAGGCGGCCCGTCGGCGCGTCAGCACTTCTTGCCGTTCTGGGGTGGCTTGCCCTCCAGCAGGTAGCGGTTGATCGCGGTGTCGATGCAGTCGCTGCCGCGCCCGTACGCCGTGTGGCCGTCGCCGTCGTAGGTGAGGAGGGTGCCCGAGTCGAGCTGGCCGGCCAGCGACTGCGCCCACTTGTACGGGGTCGCCGGGTCGCGGGTGGTGCCCACCACCACGATCGGCGCGGCCCCCTTCGCGGTGAGCGGCTCCGCCCGGCCCGTGGGCTTGACCGGCCAGTACGCGCAGTTCAACGCGGCCCAGGCCAGGCCCGCGCCGAAGACCGGGGAGGCCTTCCGGAAGGACGGGAGCGCCGCGTCGACCGCGTCCGGGCTTTGGAAGGCCGCGGGCTGGTCGAGGCAGTTGACGGCGGCGTTGGCGAACATCAGGTTGGCGTACTTGCCGTCCGCCCCGCGCTCGTAGTAGCTGTCGGCCAGGCCCAGCAGGCCCTCCCCGTCGCCGTTCATCGCCGAGGTCAGCGCCTCGCGCAGCTGGGGCCAGGCGTTCTCGTCGTAGAGCGCCGCGATCACCCCGGTCGTCGCGAGGGCCTCGCCGAGCGGGCGGCTCCCGTCGCCGCTGGGCACGGGCTGGGCGTCGAGTTTGCGGAAGAAGTCCTTCAGGCGGGCGGCCACCTGCTCCGGGCTGCCCTTGCCCAGCGGGCAGTCGGGCTGCTGCGCGCAGTCCTTGGCGAAGGAGGTGAAGGCCGTCTCGAAGCCCGCGGTCTGGTCCCGGTTGAGATCGAGCGCGGCGCGGGTGGGGTCCATCGCGCCGTCCAGTACCAGCCGGCCGACCCGGTCCGGGAAGAGGTTCGCGTACGTCGCCCCCAGGAGGGTGCCGTAGGAGGCCCCGACGTAGTTGAGCTTGTCGTCCCCGAGGACGGCGCGCAGCAGGTCCATGTCGCGGGCGGCGTCGACGGTGGAGACGTGCGGCAGGACCCGCTTCGAGCGGGCCTGGCAGCCGGCCGCGAACTCCTTGAAGGCGGCCACCAGGCTCGCCCGCTCGGCCGCGTCGTCCGGGGTCTGGTCCACCTGGGTGTACTTGTCCATCTCCGGGCCGGTCAGGCACTCGACGGGGCTGCTGCGCTCCACGCCGCGCGGGTCGAAGGAGACCATGTCGTACCGGGCCCGGACCGGGGCGGGATAGCCGATGCCCGCGTACGCCTGGAGGTAGCCGATTCCGGAGCCGCCGGGGCCGCCCGGGTTCACCACGAGCGAGCCGAGCCGCTTGCCGGGCCCGGTCGCCACGCGGCGGGCCACTGCGATGTCCACGTCCTCGCCGGAGCCGGGGTTCGCGTAGTCCAGCGGGGCCTTCATCGTGGAGCACTGGAACCCGGGGACACCGCATTCGCGCCAGGTCAGCTTCTGCTCGTAGTACGGGCGCATCGCGGCGGCGTCGGGGGACGGCTGCACCGACGGCGTGCCGCCGGCCTCCCCGCGCGCGGACGCGGCGGCCCGGAGCGTCTCCGGCCCACCCGAGGTGCATCCGGAGAGCAGCAGCCCGGCCGCTGCGATCACGGTCCCGGTGGTACGCAGCACGCGACTGGTGTCCATCCTCGGAGCCTACGTCTTGGCGGAGGACCCGGGCGGGCCCTCTGCGCCGGACGGATACGGGCCTTCCGTGGCTCCCGCCGGGCAACGAACGGACCGGGCCCGCTCCGGCTCCGGCAGCCGGTTCCCCCTTAAGGGTGAGCCGGTCCACGGGAGTGGACCCCGCCCGGCGGGGGGTCAGCCCGCGCGCAGAGACATCGTCATGGCCTCCACCGCGAGGAGGGGGGCGACGTTGCGGTCGAGGGCGTCCCGGCAGGCGATGATCGCCTCGATCCGGCGCAGGGTCCGCTCGGGGCCGGAGGCCCTGGCGATGCGCTCCAGGTCCTGCCGTATGTCCTCATTGGCGATGGCGAGGGCGGAGCCCAGCTGGAGGGCCAGGACGTCGCGGTAGAAGCCGGTGAGGTCGGTGAGGGCGAGGTCGAGGCTGTCGCGCTGGGTGCGGGTCCGGCGCCGCTTCTGCTTGTCCTCCAGCTCCTTCATCACGCCCGCCGTGCCGCGCGGCATCCGCCCGCCCGTCCCGGCGGGGGCGCCCAGGGCGGCCCGCAGCTCGTCGGTCTCCTTGGTGTCGACCTCCTCGGCCACCTGCTTGGCGTCCTCGCCGGCGGCGTCCACCAGCTCCTGGGCGGCCTTGAGGCAGGCTCCGATGTCGTCCACCCGGAGCGGCAGCTTCAGGACCGTGGCCCTGCGCTCCCGGGCCGCCTCGTCCGTGGCCAGCCGGCGGGCGCGGTCGACGTGCCCCTGCGTGGCCCGGGCGGCGGCCAGGGCCACCGCCGGCTCGACGCCGTCGCGCCGTACCAGCGTGTCGGCGACGGCCGCGACCGAGGGAGTGCTCAGGTTGAGGTGCCGGCAGCGGGAGCGGATGGTGGGCAGCACGTCCTCCAGGGAGGGCGAGCACAGCAGCCAGACCGTGCGCGGCGCGGGCTCCTCCACCGCCTTGAGGACCGCGTTGGCGGACTTCTCGTTCAGCCGCTCGGCGTCCTCGACCAGGATGATCTGCCAGCGGCCCGTGGCGGGGGACGTGTAGGACTTGCGGACGGTGTCGCGCATGTCGTCGACGAGGATCTGGCTGCCGACCGCGGCGATGCTGGAGACGTCCGCGTGCGTGCCGACCAGTGAGGTGTGGCAGCCGTCGCAGAACCCGCAGCCCGGCTCACCGCCGAGAGCGCGGTCCGGGCTGGTGCACTGCAGAGCCGCCGCGAAGGCACGGGCGGCGGTGACCCGCCCGGATCCCGGCGGTCCCGTGAAGAGCCAGGCGTGGGTCATCTTCGACGCGGCGGGCGGCGCCGTCCCGTCCGTGGCGGCCGTGACCAGCGCATCGGCATCGCGGGCGGCGGCGGCCAGCTGCGTCTGGATCCGCTCCTGGCCCACCAGGTCGTCCCATACGGACATCCCGCCCACCACCTCTCACTCTCCGTGCACCCATTGTCGCGGGCCCCACTGACAATCCCGTACCGCCGCCGTCAGCGGCGGCGGCGCGCTCCGCGTTCGCCCTCGTCGTCGTCCTCGTCGTCCCTGCGGCGGCCGAGGAGCTCGTCCGCCAGCGTCGGCAGGTCGTCGAGCGGGGTCTCCTCCGCCCAGTCCGGGCGGGAGCGGCGCGGCCGCCCGTCGTCGTCGACGACGGGCAGCTCCCGGGTCCGGTCGTTGCTCGAATCCCGGAAGATGCCCGACGGCACCCGGTCGGCCGGGTCCTCCTCGGGGCGCCGGGCCGTCGGCCGCGTGGCGGAATGCGCCCGTCCGCCGCTGCCGGAGCCACCACCCGACCCACTTCCCGAGCTACCGGAGCCGGAGCTGCCGGAGCCGGAGCCGCCGCTCGGGCCGGAACGCCGCGGGTCCTCCGGGCGCACGGGCGGCAGCACGGCCGTCTCGTCGGCCGGACGCACCGGCGGCAGCACCGCCGTCTCCGCCACGTCGGGCGCCGCAGCCGACGGGTCGACCTTCGGTACCGGGACGGTCTGGGTGACGTCGTCCGGCCGGACGACCCGCTTGACCGCCGGGGTCTCGATCGTCACCGCGTCGTCCGGATGCGGCTCCTTCGTCATGTCGACCCTGGGCGCGGCCGCCCCGGCGGAACCCCCCGCCGGACCGGACGCCGGAGCCGCGGGAGCCGCTGCCGCAGCCGCCTGGGCCTCGGCCGCAGCAGCGGCAGCCGCCGCCTTCGCAGCCGCCTCGGCCGCCGATGCCTCCACCAGCCGGCGCGCCTCCTCTGCCTTCAGCAGGGCCTCCTCGGCCCGCCGCTGCTTCTCCAGCCGCCGTTCCTCGGCCTCGGCCCGCAGCCGGGCCTCCTCCTCGGCCTGCCTGCGCAGCCGCTCGGCCTCCGCCGCGCGTGCCTTCGCCTCGGCCTCCACGCGCAGCCGCTCGGCCTCGGCCCGCGCCCGGGCCTCCTCCTCGGCCCGCAGCCGCTCCTCCTCCGCCTTGCGGGCGGCCTCGGCCTCGGCCCTGATCCGCGCTTCCTCGGCCTCCTTGGCCTTGCGTGCTTCCTCCTCGGCGCGCAGCCGCGCCTCCTCGGCCTTGCGCGCCGCCTCTTCCTCGGCCTTGCGCCGCGCCTCCTCCTCGGCGAGGCGCCGGGCCTCCGCCTGCGCGGCCACCTCCGCCTCGGAAAGCGGGAGCATCCGGTCCAGGCGGTGCCGTACGACGGTGGTCACCGAGTCCGGGTCCTGCCCGGCGTCGACCACCAAGTAGCGGCCGGGATCGGCCGCGGCGAGGGTCAGGAACCCGGCCCGCACCCGCTGGTGGAACTCCGCCGGCTCCGACTCCAATCGGTCCGGCGCCTCCGTGAACCGCTCCCGCGCGGCCTCCGGCGACACGTCGAGCAGCACGGTCAGGTGCGGTACGAGCCCGTCGGTGGCCCAGCGCGAGATCCGGGCGATCTCCGTCGGGGAGAGGTCGCGGCCGGCGCCCTGGTAGGCCACCGAGGAGTCGATGTAGCGGTCGGAGATGACGACCGCCCCGCGCTCCAGGGCCGGACGCACCACCGTGTCCACGTGTTCCGCGCGGTCGGCCGCGTAGAGCAGGGCCTCCGCGCGGTTCGACAGACCGGCCGAGGACACGTCGAGGAGGATCGAGCGGAGCCGCTTGCCGACCGGGGTGGCTCCCGGCTCCCGGGTCACGACGACCTCGTGGCCCTTGGCCCGTATCCAGTCGGCCAGCGCCTGCACCTGGGTGGACTTGCCGGCTCCGTCGCCGCCTTCCAGGGCGATGAAAAAGCCGGTGGCGGCCGGGGCCTGTACGGGCTCCCCGCCGCGCAGCGCGTCGCGCAGGTCACGACGCAGCGGCACGCCGCCCCGGTCGTCGGCCTTGGTGAGGACGACCACGGCGACCGGCAGGAGCAGCGCGCCGACGAGCATCAGGGTGAAGGCGGCCCCGCCGTGCGAGAAGACGACCTCGGCACCGGTCAGCCGGTGCGGGCCGATCACCGCGGCCAGGACCGGCGCGGCGACGGCGCCGACCGCCACGGCCACCCGTACGACGGCCTGGAGGTGCTCGGTGAGCCGGGCCCGGCGGAACTCCTCGGCCTCCTGGTCCAGCAGCGTGTGGCCGGCGTTGGCGGCGATGCCCGCGGCGGTGCCGGCGAGCAGCGAGAGGAACAGCACCGTCGCCATGTCCGGGACGAGGCCGCTCAGCAGCAGCGCGAGGCCGGTCACCGCTATGGCGAGGGCCAGCAGCCGGCGCCGGGACAGGCCGGGCAGCACCTTGCCGGCCTGGGTGGCGCGGATGCCGGCGGCGGTGCCGCCGACCAGCGCGAGGACGAACAGCGCGAAGGCGGCCGGCCCCCCGCCCAGGTCGAAGGCGTGCAGGACGGCCACGGCGACGGCACAGGACACCGCTCCGGCGACCGCGGCGCAGCTCAGGACCAGCAGGGGAATGGCGCCCGTACGGCCCTTGTCGGGCCGGTCTCCCGCCTTGGGGGCGCGCAGGCCCTCCAGCGGGGAACGGGGCCGCGGAGTCGCCGCGTTCGGCAGCACCAGCGGCAGCAGCAGGGAGACCGACGCGGCGAAGAGACCGGCGGCGACGTACGAGCCGAGGGCGGACTGGTTCGCGGCGAACCAGTCCACGCCCAGGCCGAGGGCCTTGCCGACCAGGGTCGCGGCCAGCAGCGCGGCCGCCGCGACGGGGAGCGCCGCGAAGGACGTACGCAGGGTCAGTCGCCGAAGGGCGTCCATGTGGTCCGGGAGCGGCCGTACGGTGGCCCCCTCCGGCGGCGGCTCGGGCAGCAGGGCGGGAGCCGCGCTCTCCTTGGCCAGCGTCCACAGCCGTTCGGCGGCGCCGGACACGAAGACGGTGGCCAGCAGCGCGGTGAGCGCGTGGGCCGGGATCCAGTCGAGCCACAGCGGGGCGACGACGAACAGCGCGAGGCGCACCCCGTCGGCCCCGATCATCGTCCAGCGGCGGTCCAGCTTGCCGCCCGCGCCGACGAGCCCGGCCAGGGGGCCGAGCAGGACCGCGCCGAAGAACAGGGTTGCGAGGATCCGGACGCCGAAGACGGCGGCGACGGCGAGGGCCGCACCCCGGTACCCGCCGCCGAAGGCGCCCTCGGAAGCAGCGGCCTGAAGGGCCAGCAGCACCAGCACCAGCAGGGCGAGGGCGTCACCGATGCCGCTCACCAGCTGGGCGCTCCACAGCCGCCGCAGCCGGGGGGTGCGCAGCAGTGCGCGCACCGCACGCTCACGGGAATCCGCGGCTAGGGCTTCGTCGTAGGTGGGTTTCGCCGGGGCGGTCACGACCGCCGGCTGCTCGGCTCGCGTCATCCGCCCAGCCTATCCGCTGCGCCATGCGGGTGCGGAAGCCTGTGGACAAGGCCGGGTGTGACCCCGGACCCACCTTCCGCCGAGGCGGCCCGGGCGCCGTCGCGGGGGCTCTGCCCCGCACCGCGCGCTCGAACGCCGGCGGGGCCGGACGGCGGATACGTGAGAGCCCCGCGCCGGAGCACGGGGCTCGGGACACGGGGCTCTCGTCGCGACTACTCGTCCGCAGCCGGGGCCGCGGCCGTCTTCTTCGCCGCCGTCTTCTTCGCGACCGTCTTCTTCGCGGTCGCCGCCTTCGCGGTCGTCGTCTTCTTCGCGGCGGTCTTCTTCGCGGCCGCGGTCTTCGTCGCGGTCGCCTTCTTCGCCGGGGCCTTCTTGGCGGCGGCCTTCTTCGCCGTCTTCTTGGCCGGGGCCTTCGCCCGCTTCTCCGCGAGCAGCTCGTAGCCCCGCTCCGGCGTGATCGTCTCGACGTCGTCGTCCCGCCGCAGCGTCGCGTTCGTCTCGCCGTCCGTCACGTACGGCCCGAAGCGGCCGTCCTTGACCACCACCGGCTTCTCGCTGACCGGGTCCGTGCCCAGCTCCTTCAGCGGCGGCTTGGCCGCGGCCCGCCCGCGCTGCTTGGGCTGCGCGTAGATGGCGAGCGCCTCGTCCAGCGTGATCGTGAAGAGCTGGTCCTCGGTCTCCAGCGACCGCGAGTCCGTGCCCTTCTTCAGGTACGGGCCGTAGCGGCCGTTCTGGGCCGTGATCTCCACGCCCTCGGCGTCCGCGCCGACGACACGCGGCAGCGACATCAGCTTCAGGGCGTCGTCGAGGGTGACGGTGTCCAGGCTCATCGTCTTGAAGAGAGAGGCCGTCCGAGGCTTGACCGCGTTCTTGCCGGTCTTCGGCGTGCCCTCGGGCAGGATCTCCGTCACGTACGGCCCGTAGCGGCCGTCCTTGGCGACGATCTCGTTCCCGCTGACCGGGTCCTTGCCGAGCTGGAACTCGCCGCTCGGCTTCGCGAACAGCTCCTCCGCATAGGCGACCGTCAGCTCGTCCGGAGCCATCTCGTCCGGGACGTCGGCGCGCTGGTGGCCCTCGGCGTCCTTCTCGCCCCGCTCCACGTACGGGCCGTAGCGGCCGACGCGCAGCACGATGCCCTCGCCGACCGGGAAGGAGGAGATCTCCCGGGCGTCGATCGCGCCCAGGTCGGTGACCAGCTCCTTCAGACCGCCGAGGTGGTCGCCGTCGGCCGGTACGACCTCGGTGGCGTCCTCGGAGCCGAAGTAGAAGCGCTTCAGCCACGGCACGGACTGGGCCTCACCCCGTGCGATGCGGTCGAGGTCGTCCTCCATCTTCGCGGTGAAGTCGTAGTCGACGAGCCTGCCGAAGTGCTTCTCCAGCAGGTTGACCACGGCGAACGACAGGAAGGACGGCACGAGGGCCGTGCCCTTCTTGAAGACGTATCCGCGGTCGAGGATCGTGCCGATGATCGACGCGTACGTCGACGGCCGGCCGATCTCCCGCTCTTCGAGCTCCTTGACCAGCGAGGCCTCGGTGTAGCGGGCCGGCGGCTTGGTCGAGTGGCCGTCCGCCGTGATCTCCTCGGCGGCGAGCGCGTCGCCCTCCGCGACCTGCGGCAGGCGCCGCTCGCGGTCGTCGAGCTCGGCGTTCGGGTCGTCCGCGCCCTCGACGTACGCCTTCATGAAGCCGTGGAAGGTGATCGTCTTGCCGGACGCGCTGAACTCGGCGTCGCGTCCGTCGGACGCCCGGCCGCCGATCTTCACGGTGACGCTGTTGCCGACCGCGTCCTTCATCTGGGAGGCGACGGTGCGCTTCCAGATCAGCTCGTACAGGCGGAACTGGTCGCCGGTCAGACCTGTCTCGGCCGGGGTGCGGAAACGATCACCCGAAGGACGGATCGCCTCGTGCGCCTCCTGCGCGTTCTTGACCTTGCCCGCGTAGACGCGGGGCTTCTCCGGCAGGTAGTCGGCTCCGTAGAGCTGGGTGACCTGCGCCCGGGCGGCCGACACCGCGGTGTCGGACAGCGTGGTGGAGTCCGTACGCATGTAGGTGATGAAGCCGTTCTCGTACAGCTTCTGCGCCACCTGCATCGTCGCCTTCGCACCGAACCCCAGCTTGCGCGAGGCCTCCTGCTGGAGCGTCGTCGTACGGAACGGGGCGTACGGGGAACGGCGGTACGGCTTGGACTCGACGGACCGGACGGCGAACGAAGCACCTTCCAGCGCGGCGGCCAGCGCCCGGGCGCCCGCCTCGTCGAGGTGCAGCACCTCGCTCTTGAGCTGCCCGTTCGAGCCGAAGTCTCGGCCCTGGGCGACGCGCTTGCCGTCCACCGTGTTCAGGCGGGCGACCAGGGTCGACGGGTCGGAGGCGTCTCCGGCCCGGCCGGTGGAGAAGGTTCCGGTCAGGTCCCAGTACTCGGCGGAGCGGAAGGCGATGCGCTCGCGCTCCCGCTCGACGACGAGGCGGGTGGCCACCGACTGGACGCGGCCGGCCGACAGGCGCGGCATGACCTTCTTCCACAGGACCGGCGAGACCTCGTAGCCGTAGAGGCGGTCGAGGATGCGGCGGGTCTCCTGGGCGTCGACCATGCGCTGGTTGAGCTCGCGCGGGTTGGCGACGGCGTCGCGGATCGCGTCCTTGGTGATCTCGTGGAAGACCATCCGGTGGACGGGGACCTTGGGCTTGAGGACTTCCTGCAGGTGCCACGCGATGGCTTCGCCCTCGCGGTCCTCATCGGTGGCGAGGAAGAGTTCGTCGGACTCGGCCAGCAGCTCCTTGAGCTTGCGGACCTGGGCCTTCTTGTCGGCGTTGACGACGTAGATCGGCTGGAAGTCGTGCTCGACGTCCACGCCGAGCCGGCGGACCTCACCGGTGTACTTGTCGGGAACCTCGGCCGCGCCGTTCGGGAGGTCGCGGATGTGCCCGACGCTCGCCTCGACGACGTATCCCGGGCCGAGGTAGCCCTTGATCGTCTTCGCCTTGGCTGGGGACTCGACGATGACGAGTCGGCGGCCGCCCTTTGCGGTCTCGCTAGTCGGGGACAACTTGGCTCTTCTCTCCGGTCGGCACTCGGTCGCAGTACGGCGACGCTGCGGAGTGTGACGGTACAACCCGCCCCCGTGTCAAACGGCACAAGCCCGCAACGGCCACTCGAACGGTAACCCGACAAGTGCCGTTTCTGCCGCCCGGATGCCGCGCCCGCCCCTTCCCGATCACCGGGCCGAGTGGCCGGGGGGCCGTCTGGCCCCGCTCCCGCACCCCGTCCCGCACCGGCATTCCGGGCCGGTGCCACGGCCGCGGCGGACCCGCCGCGGCGGGTCCGGAGCCGTGCGGCGCGCCGGGCCCCCGAAGGTGGCGAAAGCCTCACCGAAGCCCTGCCGGAAAAACGGAACCATCGCTTCGACCACGACGGGGCGCGCACCTCGGGCCACCGGCGCACAGCGGCCGGCGCGCGCTCCCGTCCAGGCCTGCAGAGCGGCCCCGAACAGCGGGAACACGGCCCTCGCGAAGATCGCCGGACCGCCTTCCGCGCTGTTCCCCTCTCCCCCGGGCCACTCTCGGGACCCCCCCGGATCCCGTTGTCGCGCATACTGCCGGCCCCGGGGATACGCCGGGCGAACCCCCGGTTACATCCCGGTGCCGGCTACTGGCCGGGGCGCGCCACGGGCTCCAGGAACCCCTGCTCGACCAGCAGCCGGATGGCCTCCGGGGTCCGGTCCCGCAGCACCACGGGGTCCTCCTGCATCAGCTGCGCGATCGCGTCGAGGATCCGCCCGGCGCTCAGTGAGCCGTCACACACTCCCGCGAAGCCCGCGCCGACCGTGTCGACCTTCGTGGCGCGCCGCATTCCGCGGTTCTGCCGGAGCACGACGTGTTCCGGGTCCTCCGCGCCGGGCGGGCCGACCTGCTCCTGGACCACTTCCTCCACCAGCGTGAAATGGGCCTCCAGCAGGGCCGCGTCGTCGTGCTCGCGCAGGTAGTCCTGGCGGGCGAAGTGGGCGAGGACGGCCTCGCCGAGCGGCTGCTCCACCGTGTGCGGCCACTCCTCGACCACGATCGAGGGCTCGGCCGCGTCCGTCCGCCGCAAGGTGATCCATCCGAAGCCGACCGACCTGGTCTTGCGGGCGTCGAACTCGTCGAGCCAGTCCTCGTACCGCCGCGCGTACTCGGCGGGGTCGGTGCGGTGGTCCCCCGCGTCGCGCAGCCACAGCTCCGCGTACTGCGTGACGTCCTGCACGTCACGCTGCACGATCCAGGCGTCGCAGCCGCGCGGCACCCAGGAGCGGAGCCTGTCGTGCCAGTCCTCGCCCTCCACGTGCTGCCAGTTGCCGAGGAACTGCGCGTACCCGCCGGGGTTGAGCCGCTCGCCCGCCTCCTGGACCAGGGTCCGGCACAGGTCGTCGCCGCCCATCCCGCCGTCGCGGTACGTCAGCCGGGCGCCGGGGGAGATCACGAACGGCGGGTTCGAGACGATCAAGTCGTACGTGGCCTCGCCGACCGGCTCGTAGAGCGAGCCGGTGAGCAGCTCGGCCTCCGGCGCCCCGGAGAGCGCGAGCGTCAAACGGGTGAATCCGAGGGCCCTGGGGTTGACGTCGGTGGCGGTGACCCTCGTCGCGTGCCGGGTGGCGTGCAGCGCCTGGATGCCGGATCCGGTGCCGAGGTCCAGGGCGGAGCCGACCGGGGTGCGCACGGTGATACCGGCCAGGGTGGTGGAGGCGCCGCCGACGCCGAGGACGACGCCCTCCTCCCGGCTGCCGATCCCGCCGGCCCCGCCCACGGCGCACCCGAGGTCCGAGACGATGAACCAGTCCTCGCCGCCCGGGCCGCCGTACGGGCGCACGTCGACGGTGGCGTGCGCCTCGTCGCCCTCGCGCCGCAGCCAGCCGTCGGCCAGGGCGGCCTCGACCGGCATCGCCGACGCGGCGTGCACGTACGGCACGGGCTGCTGCAGCAGGAACAGCCGGACCAGGGTCGCGAGCGGTCCCTCGCCGCCGCCCCGGGTGGCGCGCAGCGCGGGCACGGTCTCACTGCGGGCCAGCGCGGCGTAGGCGGGGGCGCCGAGCAGGTCGAGCAGCCCGTCGGCGGTGAAGCCGGCGGCCAGCATGGCGCTGCGGAGCTCGGCGGCATGGTCGGGGGTGGGGAGGCTCGTGGTACTCACGCGTCCATTGTGTCCGCTGGGGCCCGTTCTGCCGCTCACCACGGGCCCGTACGCACGAAAGGGCGGCCGCGATCCCCTCACGGGAGCCCGGCCGCCCGGGTCTTCGTACGGCGCTGCGCGGCCCTGCGGGGCCTGCGGGCCCGGCTACTTGGGCGATGCCGACGGCGCCGCGACCTGGCAGCCCTTCTGGCTGTTGATGGCCTTGTCCAGGCCGCCCTCGTTGAGCGTGGCGAGCGCGTCCTGGCCGCCCTTCGTCGCCGCTTCCAGACCGCCCGCGACCTCCTTGAGGCCGTCGGCGAACTTCGTCTGGTCCGCGGGGTCGAGGGTGTCCATCTTCGCCTTCAGGTCGGCGTACCCCTTGGAGGTCGACTCGAAGCCCTTGACCGCCGCCGCCTGGGTCGTGGCGCCGTCCTTGACAGGCGGCACCCCCGCCTGCTGCAGGGCGCTACCCATCGTCTTGTACGACTCGGACATGGTCGCGAAGGCCGCCGCGTCCGTCTGCTTGACCTCGTCGGGCTTGCTGCTCTCGGTCGCCACCCGCTTGATGTCCGCGTTGGCGGTCTCGATCTTCTTGAGTTCGGGCTGCCACTGGTCGCAGACCTTCTTGGCCCAGGCGTTGGCCTTCTCGTCGCCGTCGTCTCCACCGCAGCCGGACAGGACGAGCATCAGCACCGCACTGCCCGACAACGCGGCCGCAAGCTTCTTGTTCACCGGATTGGTCCCTTCGAAGGCTCTCGGCCCGGAAGATACACGCCTGCCATCCGCGACGCAGAAAGGCGGACAGACGGCGCGTCAGTCCGCGCCGCCTGTCCGCCGTTCGGGCGCACGGCCGGCCCTGCCCGGCCCGGCCCGTCCTGTCGGTCGGTGCCTCGGTCAGGAGACCGTCGCCGGGTCTGCGGACTGGGCCACCCGCTCGGCCGTCCCGTCGCCCTCGTCGCCCACGGCGATGCCGCGGCGCTTGGAGACGTACACGGCGCCGATGATGACGCCGATCGCGAGAAGCGCTACGACCGCCCGTACGGTCGGGCTGGTGTCCGCGCCGTAGCTGAACTGCACGACGGCGGGCGCGATCAGCAGCGCCACGAGGTTCATGACCTTGAGCAGCGGGTTGATCGCGGGACCGGCGGTGTCCTTGAACGGGTCGCCGACCGTGTCGCCGATGACGACCGCCGCGTGGGCCTCGCTGCCCTTGCCGCCGTGGTGGCCGTCCTCGACCAGCTTCTTCGCGTTGTCCCACGCGCCGCCGGAGTTGGCGAGGAAGACCGCCATCAGCGTGCCCGTGCCGATGGCGCCGGCGAGGAAGGACCCGAGCGCGCCGACGCCGAGGCTGAAGCCCACCGCGATCGGCGTCAGGACGGCGAGCAGGCCGGGCGTGGCGAGCTCGCGCAGCGCGTCCTTGGTGCAGATGTCGACGACGCGCCCGTACTCGGGCTTCTCGGTGTAGTCCATGATCCCGGGGTGCTCGCGGAACTGGCGGCGCACCTCGTAGACCACGGCGCCCGCGGAGCGGGAGACCGCGTTGATGGCGAGGCCGGAGAACAGGAAGACCACGGCCGCGCCCAGGATCAGCCCGACGAGGTTGTTGGGCTGTGCGATGTCCAGGCTGAGGTTCATCTCCCCGGCCTTGGCCCCGACTTCCTTGACGGCGGTGGCGATCGCGTCGTTGTACGAGCCGAAGAGCGCGGCGGCGGCGAGCACTGCCGTGGCGATGGCGATGCCCTTGGTGATGGCCTTGGTGGTGTTGCCCACGGCGTCCAGGTCGGTCAGGACCTGGGCACCCGCGCCCTCGACGTCGCCCGACATCTCGGCGATGCCCTGGGCGTTGTCGGAGACGGGTCCGAAGGTGTCCATGGCGACGATGACGCCGACGGTGGTGAGCAGGCCGGTGCCGGCCAGGGCCACCGCGAAGAGGGCGAGCAGGATCGACGTGCCGCCGAGCAGGAACGCCCCGTAGACGCCGAGACCGATGAGCAGCGCCGTGTAGACGGCGGACTCCAGGCCGACGGAGATGCCGGCGAGGACGACGGTGGCCGCGCCGGTCAGGGAGGACTTGCCGATGTCCCGGACGGGACGGCGGTTGGTCTCGGTGAAGTAGCCGGTGAGCTGCTGGATCAGGGCCGCCAGCACGATGCCGATGGCGACGGCGACGACGGCCAGGACGCGCGGGTCACCTGAGTGGTTGGTGATGGCCGCGTTCTCGACGCCGACGAGGTCCTTGTAGGAGGCCGGGAGGTAGGCGTACACGGCGATCGCGACCAGGACCAGGGAGATCACGGCCGAGATGAAGAAGCCGCGGTTGATGGCGGTCATGCCGCTGCGGTCGCTGCGGCGCGGGGAGACCGCGAAGATGCCGATCATCGCGGTGATCACGCCGATCGCGGGGACGATCAGCGGGAAGGCGAGGCCCAGGTCGCCGAAGGCAGCCTTGCCGAGGATGAGCGCGGCCACGAGGGTGACGGCGTAGGACTCGAAGAGGTCGGCCGCCATTCCGGCGCAGTCTCCGACGTTGTCGCCCACGTTGTCGGCGATGGTCGCGGCATTGCGCGGGTCGTCCTCCGGAATGCCCTGTTCGACCTTGCCGACCAGGTCGGCGCCGACGTCGGCGGCCTTCGTGAAGATTCCGCCGCCCACGCGCATGAACATCGCGATCAGGGCGGCGCCGAGACCGAAGCCCTCCAGGACCTTGGGGGCGTCCGCGGCGTAGACCAGGACGACGCAGGAGGCGCCGAGGAGGCCGAGGCCGACGGTGAACATGCCGACCACGCCACCCGTACGGAAGGCGATCTTCATCGCCTGGTGGGAGACCTCGGTCAGGTCCTTGGCGGGCTGCCCCTCGGCCGGTGTGGCCTGGCGCGCCGCCGCCGCGACGCGGACGTTGGCGCGGACCGCCAGGCGCATGCCGATGTAGCCGGTGGCCGCCGAGAAGATGGCGCCGACGAGGAAGAAGGCGGAGCGTCCCGCCCGCTGGTTCCAGTCGTCGGCGGGGAGCAGGAAGAGCAGGAAGAAGACCACGACGGCGAAGATGCCGAGAGTGCGCAGCTGCCGGCCGAGGTAGGCGTTGGCGCCTTCCTGGACGGCCGCGGCGATCTTCTTCATGCTGTCGGTTCCCTCGTCGGCGGCGAGGACCTGGCGGACCAGGAACTGCGCGACGACGAGTGCGGCGAGTGCCACGGCCGCAATGACCATCACGATGAGCCGATTGTCATCGGTGAGTACTGCGGATGCCAGATCAGCGGTGCTGTCCGGCGCGAGAGGGGTGAAGAGCCCCGTCATTCGTCCTCCTTGACGTGATGAGCTCAAGATGTGGACGGATTGTAGGGAGCCCGCCCCGATCAAAACAGTGCGCAGGAAACGCAATTGGCGTGCTCCTGCTCCTCAGCAATAGATCGCGTCACTCCATTACCCTCGAAAGTGGTAATGGGGCAAAGGCATTGACGAATGCTCATTGATCTAGAGAAATGAAAAAAGGCCCTGCTCAGCAGGGCCTTGATAAAGATCAGAAGATAGGAGGTTTGTGCGCGCCAGGATGCGCGCCAGGATCACGTTGTGATCTCAGTGAAGGTCGACGGAACCCATAACGGGCCAGCTCATCCGGATGGTCCCGCCCGATTCCCCACTGGTCACCTCGACGTCGTCGACGAGCCCGCTGATCACCGCGAGACCCATCTCGTCCTCGGTGTCCCCGTCGGAGTCCTCGACCGCGGCGATGCCGGACATGGTCTCGGCCGGGCCCCCGCCCGGGCCGGGGACCTCGTCGCCGACCTCGATGGAGAACGTCTTGTCCTCTTCGGTCAGCACCACCCGGACGGGCGCGGTGAGCCCGTTGGTCCGGTGGAGTCCGACGGCACGCGAGCAGGCCTCGCCCACGGCGAGGCGGACCTCGTCGAGGACGGCTTCCTCCACGCCGGCCCTGCGCGCCACGGCGGCCGCGACCAGGCGGGCCGTCCGGACGTGTTCGGGCTGGGCGCTGAAGCGCAGTTCAACGGTGGCCATGCGCGTCCCCCTCGGACTACGGGCGTGCCTTGACAGGGGTCCGGACCATCCATGGCCCGGCACCCCCGCTCTCCTTGTCGGCCCCCAGCTGCCCGGAGACTGCCGGGGGCCGCCTGGAGCCGTCAGTCGGTGGCGTTGACGGCGTCTTCCACCGTGGTGTGGATCGGGAACACCTTGGTCAGACCGGTGATACGGAAGATCTTCAGGATGCGCTCCTGGTTGCACACCAGGCGGAGCGAACCCTCGTGCGCGCGGACGCGCTTGAGGCCTCCCACGAGCACACCCAGTCCGGTGGAGTCGAGGAAGTCCACTCGCTCCATGTCGACGACCAGGTGGTAGCTGCCGTCGTTCACCAACTCGACCAACTGCTCGCGCAGCTTGGGCGCGGTATACACATCAATCTCGCCACCGACCTCCACGACCGTACGGTCGCCGACAGTGCGAGTCGACAGGGACAGGTCCACGGATCCTCCAGCACCTTGCTATCGAGCGGCGCCCCCCAGGGGCCTCCCCACCCGAAGGTAGGTGAGGGATTGGCTGCCGCAATGGCATTCAATCACTTACCGGCAGGCGCGCACGACGCCTTCCGACCATTGTCCCGCACGCCGGTGACACACTCGGTTCCGATGGCCAACACTCACGGTCCCGGACGGCCCACGGCAGACGCGGACTCCCGACCCACCCCCGGCACGGTCCTGGACCGCCTGTCACGGGGGCCTTTCCGCTCTGCGCGCATCACCCATACGGAGCACTTGCCCCCTCGGGAGGGCCGTCATGCAGTCTGGCCCGACCGCATCCGAACGGACGTAGTAGCCGCCATCCAGTCCGCCGGAATCGACCATCCGTGGGAACACCAGGCCGCGGCCGCCGAACACGCCCTGGACGGAGAATCCGTGGTCGTGGCCACGGGGACCGCCTCGGGCAAGTCCCTGGCCTACCTCGCACCCGTGCTGTCGGCCCTCGTGGACGGCGCGCAGGCGCCGAACGGCAGGGGCGCGACCACCCTGTACCTGGCCCCCACCAAGGCCCTGGCGGCCGACCAGCGGCGCGCCGTACGGGACCTGGCCGCCCCGCTGGGCAACGCCGTCCGCGCCGCGGTCTACGACGGGGACACGCCGGTCGAGGAGCGCGAATGGGTGCGCCAGTACGCCAACCACGTCCTCACCAACCCCGACATGCTGCACCGCGGGATCCTCCCCGCCCACCCCCGCTGGTCCTCCTTCCTGCGCGCCTTGCGCTACGTGGTGATCGACGAGTGCCACACCTACCGCGGCGTCTTCGGATCCCACGTGGCCCAGGTCCTGCGCCGGCTGCGGCGGCTGTGCGCCCGCTACGGCTCGCAGCCGGTGTTCCTGCTGGCCTCCGCCACGGCCAGTGATCCTGCGGCCGCCGCGTCCCGGTTGACCGGCGTACCCGTGATCGAGATCACCGACGACGCCTCACCGCGCGGCGAGGTGGTCTTCGCCCTCTGGGAGCCCCCGCTGCTCACCGAGCTGCGGGGCGAGAAGGGCGCTCCGGTACGCCGTACGGCCACCGCGGAGACCGCCGACCTGCTGACCGACCTGGTGGTCCAAGGCGTCCGCACGGTCGCCTTCGTGCGCTCCCGGCGCGGCGCCGAGCTGATCTCCGTGATCACGAAGGAGCGCCTCGCGGAAGTGGACCGGTCCCTGCCGCGGCGGGTCGCGGCCTACCGGGGCGGCTACCTGCCCGAGGAGCGGCGGGCCCTGGAGCGGGCCCTGCACTCCGGCGAACTGCTGGGGCTGGCCGCCACGAGCGCCCTGGAGCTGGGCGTGGACGTCTCAGGCCTGGACGCCGTACTGATCACCGGCTACCCGGGCACTCGGGCCTCCCTGTGGCAGCAGGCGGGCCGGGCCGGGCGCTCGGGCCAGGGCGCCCTGGCCGTGCTGGTCGCCCGCGACGATCCGCTCGACACCTACCTGGTCCACCATCCGGAGGCGCTGTTCCGCCAACCGGTGGAGGCCACTGTCCTGGACCCCGACAACCCGTACGTCCTCGCCCCGCACCTGTGCGCGGCCGCGGAGGAGCTCCCGCTGACCGAGGCGGACCTGGACCTCTTCGGCCCCACCACCAAGGAGCTCCTCCCCCAGCTCGAAGCGGCGAAGCTGCTGCGCCGCCGCGCGTCCGGCTGGCACTGGACCCGCCGGGAGCGGGCCTCGGACCTGACCGACATCCGGGGCGGCGGCGGCCGCCCGGTGCAGATCGTCGAGGCCTCCACCGGCCGGCTGCTGGGCACGGTCGACGAGTCGGCGGCCCACACCACCGTCCACGAGGGGGCCGTCCACCTCCACCAGGGCCGCACGTATCTCGTGCAGCACCTGGACCTGGAGGGCTCGGCGGCCCTCGTGGAGGCGGCGGACCCGCCCTTCTCCACCACGGCCCGCGACACCACCTCCATCTCCATCCTGGAAACCGAGACCGAGATCCCCTGGGGCTCGGCCCGGCTCTGCTTCGGCTCCGTGGAGGTGACCAACCAGGTCGTCTCCTACCTGCGCCGCAAGCTGATCACCGGCGAGGTCCTCGGCGAGGCCAAGCTGGACCTGCCGCCCCGCACCCTGCGCACCAGGGCCGTCTGGTGGACGGTGACCGAGGACCAGCTCGACGAGGCCCGGATCAACCCGGAGATCCTCGGCGGCGCCCTGCACGCCGCGGAACACGCCTCCATCGGCATGCTGCCGCTGTTCGCCACCTGCGACCGCTGGGACATCGGCGGCGTTTCCGTGCCGCTGCATCCCGACACCCTCCTCCCCACGGTCTTCGTCTACGACGGCCACCCCGGCGGCGCCGGCTTCGCGGAGCGGGCCTTCCACACGGCCCGCCCCTGGCTGACGGCCACCCGCGACGCCATCGCCGCCTGCGAATGCGAGGCCGGCTGCCCCTCCTGCATCCAGTCCCCCAAGTGCGGCAACGGCAACGACCCCCTCCACAAGCGCGGCGCCATCCGCCTCCTCACCCGCCTCCTCTCCGAAAGCCCTTGAGGCGCCTCCGCCCCCGACCCGTCCCAGCCCTCACCTGGGCCTGACGTGGGCCTGACCTGTGGTCCCGGGCCCGGCCGGGACGTGTCCGGGGCCTGCCCCAGCCCTGTCCGGCGCCTGTCCTAGTGCTGTCCTGGGCCTGTCCGGGCCCTGGCCGGGGCCTGTCCTGTCCGGGGCAGCGCCCCGGACAACCCGGAGCCGACCCGAACCGGCCCCCGGCAGGCGCCCCTGGCGCCCCGGGCGGAACCCCGGCTTGGCCCGGCCGGGCGTCCCCCGGGCGCCCCACGGGACCCTGCGGGGCCTGAGCCGCCGGCACCAAGGGCGGGGCCGGGACGCCTTGGGGCGCCCCGGGCGGCCTGCCGGGCCCGCTGCCCCACGAGGCCCACAGCCTGCGGCTCTCGGGACCGCGAGCCCCTGGCTGTCCGGCCAAGATGCCGGGCCCGCCGCCCCCGGACGGCCGGCCCCACCGGACCCTGCGGGAACTGAGCCGCCTAGTCCCAGAGCGGGGCCCGAGCGCCCTGGGGCGCCCCAAGCGGGACTGTCGGGCCTACCTCGGACGGGTCCCATGAGGCCCTCAGCCTGCGGCTCTGGGCCGAGCCCGCGGGCAGTCCCGCCGATATACCGGGCTTGCCCCGGACGGCCCCACCGGGCCCTCAGCCCTGCGCCACGGGCAAGCCCGACCAGCCCCGGCTGCTCCAAACGGGCTGCGGCCTACCCCTGACGGCCCCGCAGGGCCATCAGCCCGGCGGCTCAGGCGCCAGCCCGCGAGCCCCCGCCAGACGGCCCCACCGGGTCGTCAGACCGGCGGCTCTCGGGGTGGGCCCGCGCGGGCCCGTATCCGGGGCGTGAAGGGGCCCGCCGCAACCCGGGCCTCCACCTCGGCGACCTCGCCCCCGAGGCGGCACCCGGCGAGTTCCGCGCCCTGCGCCCTGGCCACCCTGAGCGCCGTGGCGCAGGCGGTGTCCGGGCCGTGCGCCCAGGTGGCCGCCGCCGCGAGCGCCGCCAGGTCCGCGGCCGCCGCCGCCCGGTGGCGGGCCACGACGGCCTGGCCGAGCAGCAGCACCCCTGCGAACACCGCCCCCAGCACCGTCGCGACGAGCGCGGCCCAGACCGTGGCCGAGCCCCGGTCCCGGCTCACGGCGGCGGCCCCACGCTGTCCTCGGCGAGTGCCACCGCCTGCGCGCCCAGCCGCAGCGGGATCCCGCCCGGCCCCGGAACGGGCGCCGCCACGCGGACCCGCCAGAGGTCGCCCACCCGCTCCAGCTCCACCCGTGCCCGCGGCGGCGCAGCCTCTCGTGCCGCCGCCACCGCCACCTCCGCGGGCTCCGACCTGGACGCCGCCCGCGCACCGGCCCGCGCCGCGTCCACGCACCGGATCTGTCCGGCAGCCGCCATCAGAGCCCACACCAGCATGGCCGCGAAGAGCACCAGCGCCGGAATCACCAGGGCGGCCTCCGCGGTCACATATCCGCGGTCCCCCATTCCCCGGCCTGCCCCGGACTTCCCCTCAGAACGGCACATCGAGCGCCTTCCCGATGGTCGACTGAAGGGCCGTGGCGACGACTTCGCTCGTCACCACCTTGTAGAGGACAGCCGCGAATGCGCAGGCCGCGATCGTGCCCATGGCGTATTCCGAAGTGGACATCCCCGCATCGCTCCCGCGACCGCCGAGCGCCGTCCGCACACGAACCCAGATGATCCTCATGGCAACCTCCTGTGTATTTCCGTTGTTGATGTGTGATCAATGTGACTTCAGGTGCCGGAGAGAAGTCCCGAGGCCATACCGATCACCACCGGAGCGACCCCGATCGAGAGAAAAGCGGGGAGGAAACACAGCCCCACCGGGGCCGTGACGAGGACCGCCGCCCGCTGCGCCCTGGCTCCGGCCCGGCGGGCCCGGTCCTCCCGGAGCCCTGAGGCGAGCCGGGACACCGGCTCCGCCGCGGGCGCCCCGGTCCGCGCGGCACGCTCCAGACAGTCGGCGAGTGCCCGGGCACCCGGTATCTCCGCCAACCTCCCCCACCCGGCGCCCGGTTCGCCGCCGAGCCGCAGCTCCGCCCCGGCACTCGCGAGCCGCTCGCCCACCGGGCCGCCCAGCGACTCGCCCACCACCTCCGCGGCCTCCACCGGCCCGGCGCCGGCCGCCAGGCACGCGGCCAGCAGCTCGGCGGCAAACGGCAGCTGGCGCTCAGCCTCCCGCGGATCAATGCCGGCCGGCGGCCGCGGCCGGGCCTGCCAACGCCGCACCCCGACCGCAGTCAGGCAGCCGACAACCACCCCGGTCACGCCGCCGAGGAGCACCCAGCCCGCCAGCAGCGCCCCGGCCGGACCGGCCCACACCACCGCCCCGCCCCGCAGCGCGGCACCGAACACCGGCCCGCGAGGCCGAGGCCGCGCCCCCAGCAGCGCGGCGGTCCTGCACCGGACGGCGCGCGCCTTGACCCGCGCCACCACAGCCGACACCGTCCACAGGGCCGCCGCGAGGCTCAGCACAATCCCCAGCCTGTGGACGAAGAATCCGGCCATCACCGCTCACCCGCCCGGACGATCCGCCGGCACCACAGCAGCCCCAGCGCCTCCAGCACCCCGCCCGCCAGCAGACAGCCCCACCCCATCGGCGTGTGCAGCAGGACATGCAGCGGATCCGCCCCCAGCCCGGTTCCGATCAACAGGCCCACCAGCGGCAGCAGGGCGAGCACCAGCACCGTCGACCGCGCCCCAGCCAACTGGGCCCGCAGCGACTCCTGCCGGTCCCGTTCGGCCCGCAGAGCCCCCTCCAGCCGGTCCAGCCCGGCGGCCAGCCCCGCTCCGCCGTCCACGGACACCCGCCAGCAGGCGGCCATGCCGGCAAGTCCCTCCGCGCCCGGCTCCCGGGCCGCCAGCCGCAGCGCACCAGGGACGTCCCCACCGAACGCCGCGGCGGCCAGCACCCCCGCCTCCGCCGCACCCGGCCCGCCGGGGCCCGCGGCCGACCGCCGCATCGCCGCCATCAGCGCCTGCCCGGGCTGGGCCCCGGCCCGCAGCTCGCCGACCGCCGCTCCGCACAGGGCCACCACCTCGGCGGCCCGCGCGGACCGGGCCCGCTCGCGCGCCCGCACCCGCAGCCACCGCCGCACCAGCGGCACCGCGGCCCCTCCCGCCAGCAACGGGAACACCGACCCGCCCAGGAGCGCGACCACCAGCCCGACCCCGAGACAGGCCCATTCCCGCCACCGCACGGCCCGCACCCGGACAGCGCCCAGCACCAACTCCCGGCGTGGCGGCCCGCACACGAGCGGCCTCCCTGCGTCAGCAAGCACCAACCGGGCCCGCCGGGACACCCGGTCGCACCCGGTGAGCCCCCAGGCGGCCGCGCCCGCGCACAACACTCCTGCGAACAGCGGCAGCGGCAGCCCCGCCCCGGCGCTCACCGGGCACCTCGCAACAGCGGACGCAGCCGGTCCCAGCCCTGCTCCCGTACGAAGCCCCGGGCGGCCCACCGCAGCGCGGGTACGGTCACCACCAGTCCGGCGGCGTCCCGCTCCAGCACGTGCACCTCGGCCAACCGGCGCCGCCCCTCCCGGTCCCGGACCAGGTGCAGCACCAGGGTCAGGGCGGCGGCCAACTGGCTGTGCAGAGCGCCCCGGTCGAGCCCGGCGGCCGTCCCCAGCGCCTCCAGCCGGGCCGGGACATGGGCGGCGGCATTGGCGTGCACCGTGCCGCAGCCGCCCGGGTGCCTCGCCTAGTACTCCATGGCGTTCGACTCACCAGGACCCAACGTGAGCCAACCCACCTGCATCATCTACGACCGACTGTCCCGTCTCTTCGCTGAGGAAGCACCCGACCACCGGATTGCCGCTTGCAAGGCATACGCCGAACAGCGCGGGTGGAAGGTGGTACACGTCGCCACGGACACCAACGTCAGCGGAGCCAGCAAGCTCGAAACCCGCCCCGGTATGCGTGAAGTCCTTTCGTGGCTTCCCCGTGTTGACTTCGTCCTCGCAGCAAAGCTCGATCGGTACGCGCGAAGTGTGCTGGAGTTTCAGCGACTCCTTGACGCCGCCAAATCGACCAAAACAACAATCATCACGGCGGACGGCGTTGTATCGCCGGAAAACGCAAGCATCATCATCAACGTCCTTGCCGCCTTCGCTGAATACGAGCGCGATATGATCACGTCGCGAATAACGGAAAGCAAGAAGCACTTTCGTTCGCGCGGCAACCATCTAGGCGGACTGGCCCCATACGGCTACGCGGTCACCGGCCCGATCAATGACAAGCGATGGACCATCGACGAGACCACCGTAGCAATTACAGAGGAGGGCGACGATAAGGACAAGACTGCCGCTGCAATAATTCGCGAGTGCGCAGACAAGCTCATAAACCACGGAGCTACGTTGACTGGCCTTACCCGCGAACTCAATGAGCGCGGAATCCTCCCTCCGGCAGACCACGCACGGAAGCGAGACGGGCGCGAACTGCGCGGCGGCAGATGGCACTCAACCACGCTGCGCGATGTTCTTTATACAGCCGCAATTCGGGGATGGCTCATTCAGGCTTCCCCTGGGGAGAAGCGTGGTGCCCTCACAAATCAGCCCGTGCTTGATTCTCAGGGAAAGCCCGTATCGGCCGGACCGGCGATCCTCTGCGCTGAGACATGGTCCGCAGTACGCGCGATCATTGACGGAAAGGCGAAGGGGCGTGGCAGCGAACGAACCGGTAAGGCGCTACTCCTTCATGTGGCGATCTGCTCTGAGTGCAACGGTCCGATGTACCGGCAGCGCCGCACTGTGAACGGAACGGATTACAGCACGTATGTATGCCGCAAGGGCGTAGGAAAGCAAGGAATCCACAAGCCCAACGTCATCACTGCCCGGTATCTCGAAGAGCTGGTAACTGCCGAATACAGAAAGCGGTTTGGGACATTCTCCCTCATGCGCTGGGCTGAACCGGATGGCAGCGCGGTACTGCAACACTCAGAAATCACGGGGCGAATTGAGCGCCTTGCAGGGAGCCTAGGGGAACTGGACCCGAACGGCACTGGGGCACGCATGGTAATCAGCCAGATCACCGCACTGGAAAAGCGACAGACTGAACTAATGGCGGAAGCTGAACACGCCGAAGGCCGCTGGGTGGATGCCGGAGGCACCATTAACGAAGCCTGGGGTTCGCGCGATGAAGAAGGGCGGCGGGCCTTGCTCACTGACCTAGGAACACGGGTCGTCATTCGCCCGGCAACTCCGGGAGCACCCAAGCGATTCGACTCCACGCGGGTCACGCCGAGTTTCGCTGGCCCTGCCTGGTGGCGCGAGTCTGAACCGGCAGAAGCCCACTTGATCGCTCTCGCGTTGGAAGAAGAGTTGAGTTGACCCCCTAGCCCCTGAGGCTCTGAGCCCCGTTCGGTCATTGACCGGGCGGGGCTTTCTCATGCCCTGAGTGCCCCTCAGGCGGCTTCATGCATGCTCGCCGGCACTCGGGACCGGCGGACGGCTTAGAGGCAGTCAGGCGGGCACACGGGGCCCGCAGGGGTGAGCAGCGAATGAGGGGCGAAAAGCGCCTCAGTGCAGAAAGGTTTCTGACGGTTCATCGGGAAACCTGATCTGAACTGCAAGAATGTAGAAGTGTAGTTTTGCACTACCAAATCAGTTCGAGCTAAGAGTCCTAGCGCCAACCTCAAACCACCCTCCGAACCTACATCTCTACACGGCGCGCGACTCCACCTCTCACAGGTATTTGCCCGTCGCTGCTCCCCTCTGTGAGTTGGGCCACGGCCGGCCGAGATAGTCGAGTTTTCGGCTTCCGGCAGGCGGTCGACTCACTAGATACCTTCGAAGACACCTTTACATCTTCGTCGCCGCGCGCCTGCCAGGGTATCCGTGCGGCTCACAATCGACCCCGTACCCGGGTTGAGCGCATTCCTTCGAGCCCTGGCAGGCGAAGGCATGTACTCCCCGGGTGCGGGGTTTTCTTGCTTTCTGCCAGGAACGAGGACTTACCCGTGGCTACTGCACAGCATGAATACCGACAGGCTCACCGGCAGGTGGTCGACGTGAAAGGTCCGGCCAATCTCAAGCCGTGTGCCTTCTGTGGCACCTTCGCTGAGGAATGGGCGTACGACCACCAGGACCCGCGAGAGGTCTACCGAGAAGGACACCTGTGGAGCACCAGCACGGCGCACTACATGCCGCTCTGCAAGCGGGACCACCGCGCATATGACCGCGCATTCCGCCAGCACGGAAAGGCGGTTCTCCCCACCGTAATCGAGGCTCTGACGGAAGCCGGGCGGGACCGATACCCGGACGAGACCCGACAGCACGTTGAGGCGTCCTGTGCCAATTCATTTCGGATATGGGACGCGGCAACCCCACCCAAGAAATTTCCGGCAGTTCCGCCGGAAGCAAAGAAGGCGACCATGGCAATTCTAGTCACGGCATACGCGAAGGCGACCACAGGGAGGCAGGTCGATGCCGGAGGGGATAACGCCAATGGCTGAGTTCCGTCCCGAAGACCTCCCGCACGTAACGAATATATGCGCCGCCCTAGATGTCAGCGTGAAACCAGTTCCCGGGGCTTATGAGCGCATCAGCCACGTCTATGTGCATACCCAGAATTGGCTAGCGGCGAATGACCGGCCGTCCGTTCCACTCGGGGCATTCACGCGGACTCTTCGCGCGCTGGGTCTCAGGACTGCAAATAAACACGTAGTCGGCATCGTACCGATTTCCCGCCGGCACCAATGATCACCTACCGAGTTCCGTAGGTGACCCCCTCTATCAACAAGGAAAAGACTGATGACTGATCGACCCTGGTACTTGAACAGCACTGACACGACGAACGTCGACAAGGGAAGTCTGGAGCGAAACGAGAAGCACATTCGCTCTATCGCTGAGACTGCCAGCGAAGAGGAGGACGCGATTGTCTCGCATCTAACGGCCGCTGAGGCGAGTGGAGTTGAGCTTAGCTCCGCTACCGCATCGCTATGGGCTACGCGAAGAACGCCCGCAGCGCTGCCACTCAGCTAGGCGTCCGGCCGTCTAAGCCAGAGCCTTCGCCGTCCGGCGACGACCTGACCCCCGGCCAGCGCATTGCGCGCGGATACGGAGCCTGACCCATGACCACCAATGCCCTTGAGAAAGCCCGTGCTGCCGCCGAGAAGGCCGCACAGGATCTAGCTGCCCTGGAGGCCACAGAAGCCGAGAAGGCCGCTCAGAAGGCCGCTGAGCGCGACGCACGCCAGCGAGAGCTAGACATCAAGTTTCTGGCTCAGTGGGAGGTGCTTGACGCTGAGCTGTTGGACGCTGGATCGAAGAGTGCCGCTGACGCCGTGTATGAAGGGGCGGACCCGATTGCTGCTGTCGCTACCTACTGGGTGGCACGTGCGAAGCGGAACACCATCCGCCAGCATGCCCGCATGGCGTACTTCCGTGTTCACGGCGAGCACCCCGCCGATTCCTTCGCAATGGAACTAAACCATCGGGACATGATGCTCGCTGCCCGACTGGAAGAGGCGATGAGCACGGCAGCCAGCCGTCACGCTGCTGACCTCTCAGACGCACTTGAGGCTGAGTGGACGGTGCCGGATGCCGCATGACGCACTGGACCCGGGACCGGATGGCGATTACCCATTCTTCCCCCGGCTGCCGGACGGCTCACCCGCGTGGTCTGACCGGTGTCCTGCTGACTATCACGGTTCCCGTGTGCCCCGGGGTGTGACGACCATTTTTCGGAATGGCCAGCGATTCGTGATTGACCAGACTCCGCGTCATAGCGATGGCAACCAAATCAACCCGCCAGACATCTCTCGATAGACATGGGATCGCCCTGCGCAGAAACTAGAAACCAGCAGGGCGATCCTCCACTACCGACTACCGTCGTCATCCAAAGCGAATTGCGCTTGAAGAATGAAATCTTGCAAGGCGGCATCATACTTCTTGGCATATTTCATCACACTTCTGCGGGATTGATCTCGCATTCTCTGGTGGCGCTCATCACCCATCTCACGGAAGTTGCCCACGCAGGCAGTCAGACTAGAGGCCAGTCGCGCAATTTTGAGTGCAGATTCTGTAATCTTCCTCGGTCCGGCGAGGGCGACTTCGGTCGCCTTGTCATTAATTGCACGTGACGCCTCACGCGCCTGTCGAATACGCTCTTCCGTGAAGTAATCAGGCATGAGTGTAGAGCCGAGTGCGGAGTAAACCCCAGCATGCAAGCCTAACGGTTTTGCCTCAGAAATGAACTGCCGGTAGATATCGTGCCGAGGTTCACGCCGTGCCCGCCTGTGTTCAGACCGGGCAGTGATCCGCACCCCTTCCCGCTGAGCCCAACCTGTGGCCAAGGCGGCGCCGATGGTCGCCACCGAACCTGCCAACGCCCCGAGCACTGCTGCCAATCCTGCGTCCATGCGGGCAACCTTCTTGGCTCAGAGATCGAGCCGTCAAGGTTGCCGCAGCACCAGTAGGCAGGCGCCTTCCCTTGCGCAACCCTGCCCCTGTCGCCGGCATTTGGGCCCCACCCTCGGTGGCCAGCGGATTTGCCCCCGCGCGGTCGTACCTGGCCCCCTTCGCTGCCGCTACGCCCCGACCCCTGTCGGCGTCCAGACCTACCGGAGTAGCCATGCCCCGAAAGCCCAAGAAGCCATGCACTCAGCCTGGTTGCAGCGAGCTCACGGATGGCGGTCCGTGCCCTGAGCACAAGAGGCAGAGAGAACAGCAGCGAGGATCAGCGAGCAAGCGCGGTTATGACGTTGGCTGGCAACGCAAGCGAAAGGCGTACCTGTACGCGAATCCATGGTGTGTGATGTGCAGTCGACATGCGAACGTCGCGGACCATTGGCCATTGAGCCGTAAGCAATTGCTGGCAAGAGGTGAGGTAATGCCTGATGCGCCAAAGCACCTTAGGCCGTTGTGCACGGCTTGCCACAATAGAGAAACGGCTAAGAACCAGCCGGGCGGATGGGCTGCCGAGAAGGCCAAGCCAAAGCCGAATGACGTTCCGCCGTTCTGATTCGCGCTGGCCTCGACTCGCTACCCCTGGGGGGTGCCCCCCTCCCAGCCCTGAGATCGACCGGCAGGGAGGGAAAAAGCTGGCGCCGCAACTTAAGCAATTTGCGCGGGTCTGGATATTTACTCTCACGACTCCCGAGGGAAATACGGGGTGCCATCTTTGTTGGCAATTTCGACCAATGCTGTGGACTGCACTTCGACTCTGAGGATTGGCCATGGAGTTGGGGCCTGAGCACTTCCGCCCGTCAGTAGCATGCGCCGAATAAAGGCACCCACCAGGAACTCACGCTCAGCGAGGCGACTAATGTAGCGCTGAAGCGTCTTCTCTGCCTCGCGATTTTCTCGAACACTTACAAGATCACCAGATATGTCGAGGAAGTCAGTCAGCAGATCCATGAACTCGATGATCAAATCTTCATCGTCGTCACACAAACCGTCAGGCAAAGCGTACTCGAATGCGATGCTCTCTTTGAGCATGTCCCAAAGGGGGTTTCCACGCGTGATCAGCTTTAGTACTTTGGGCTGAGGGAACTCCGGATCAGGCACCAACCTCAAGCGGTCCTTATCGGCGTCCTCCATAGAGCGCACCCACGCTTCATGCTCTGACTTGATTCGCCGGAGCCTCTCCACCGTGAAGTGATTCGGCTGATCATCCACGCGTTTGTGATCCTTGCTGCACAAAAGGATCAGATTCGAGTGGTGATTGATCAAATCTTCCGCTAGCCCGCCTGCTCGCGGACCACCCTCCGATCGGGCGACAATGTGCGCTTCTTCACCAAATACAGAGGGGTCGTCCGATTCAGTCCCGGGTGTAATCACCTGCTTTCTACAGATGGCGCAGAAGCCGCCTGCCTGAATCCACAAAATCTTCCGAGTCTTCTCAGAGACGCCCACGTTTTCGCCCTCGCACGTACGGGTTGGGGTCGCCGCGCGCACCTCATGCCACGTCGGCTACCGGTCAGCCCTGCCATCCATACCCGCCCTCTTGTGCTGATCATGCGCAGGCGTGAGGCTCGTGCACGTCCGTGCAACTGACTCGGTACAGGAGTGTCCAATGGCCCTAAGGTTCCTGGGGATTTGGCCCAACACACCCGATGACGGCTCGCCCACGATCTGGGTCGAGGAGGAGACCGGAGACTTGATCATCCAGTCGTGGAAGGCGGACGGGGAGACGGTCCGGCAGGCTCAGGAAGTCGGCTCAGTGCCCGGTCACTCCACAGACATTCCGGACCACGAGACTGTGATCCGGCTGCCTGCCAACATGCTCCAGTTCATCCCCCACCCGAAGAGTGAGGACGACGGTGGCAACAGCGGTACGTGAATGCCTCGCAAAGGCGCAGCGCTCAGCAATGCACCTTGAGATGCGGGACAGCTACATGCGGGACGACCCCGAGTTCATCCGCTGGCAGGAAGGGCACCGGTACGACCCGGCCGACCGCGAGTCGTGGTGGCGCTCGTGGCTGGACGTGGTGGCTGAGACGACCGGCCGGGGTGTAGTCATGCGGCGGCTGCGTATCGTCTCAGAGCCGCTGAGCGACTACGTCCGGTACGAGTACGACGGCACCTTTACGAACGTCGCGGCGGGGGAGGACGTTCGTTGGCTGCCTCGCTCTCGGGCGCGCGGTCTGCTGCTCCCCGCGCTGGACGGGTGGGTCATGGACGCGGAAACCGTGATCCTGCACCACTTCAGCGGAGAGGGTCAGTGGACCGGGCCGCGCATGGAGGTGCACCACGATCCGGCGTTGGCCACGCAGTACGCGACGGCGTATGAGGCGGCGTGGGAGCGGGCTATCCCGCACGCGGAGTACCGGCCGGACTGATCGCGCACTATGGCTCTCTCTGCATCTTCCAGTGCCCAGCAGGCCCGGCAGGCTCTCGCGGATCGACTCGGGGAGCTATGCCGGGATGCCGGGCTGACCGGGCTTGACCTAGCCGAGCGCTGCGGGTGGAGCCGGTCCAAGTCGTCCCGGATCATGAACGGTCGTACTCCCCCGTCCGCTGACGACATCCGGGCGTGGTGCAAAGCGTGCGGGGCCGAGGAGCAGACCGAAGACCTGATTGCCATGCTCCGGACCGCCGAGGGGATGTGGGTTGGTTGGCGGCGCATGGAGCGGGCCGGGCTCAAGCAGGCGCAGGAGGCTCGCCTACCGCTGTACCAGCGGACCCGCCGCTTTCGCTCGTACTCCTCATGGCTCGTGCCCGGCATGATCCAAACACAGCCGTACACGACAGCAGCCCTGCAAGCGATCCAGCGGCGGCGCGGCCTGGTGGACGACGTGGCCGAAGCGGTGGCCGCCCGCATGGAGCGTCAGCGGGTCCTGTACGAGGGTGATCGGCGGTTCGCGTTCCTCGTTGAGGAGTCGGTGTTGCGGGCCGGAATCGGCGGCGCTGAGGTCATGTCCGGACAGCTTGGCCACCTGATCTCGATTGCCTCACTTCCCAATGTCAGCTTGGGAGTTGTGCCCATGCGCCCCGATCGTGAGCGCTGGCCGGCTGAGGGGTTCTGGATCTACGACGCCACACAGGTCAACGTCGAATTGATCTCTGGCTACCTCACGATCACGCAGCCCAGCGAGGTGGCCATGTACGCCGAGACGTTCGCGGAGCTGGCAGCGCTGGCCGTCTACGGTGCCCCGGCTCGTGCGCTGATCACATCGGCCATGGATGCGCTCGGGTGATTGGCGTGCAACCTCGTGCAATCGCCTGTGAGTTGGCGTTCCGCCCTTCCTAGCGTGGTCGTCATCGGACCACGTGAGGGGACGGCGACGATGGCGAGCACGACGCAGCAGCCCGAGACCGACGCAAGTCAGCGGGAGTACACGACTTTCGCCCCTTCCGGGGAGACGTGCCCGGCATGCCGGAAGCCGATCAAGAGCCTTGAGCGCTGTCGCCGGGGCGAGGTCGAGCGGCAGTCTGCCGGTCCGGCCGTGGTCTACCGGCACATCGACTGTGACGACCCGCAGGGCCTTAAGCGGTGACGGCCCCAGCAAGGCGCCTGAGGGCCCGCCTGGACGCCTTACCGGCCCCGACGCTAATCAGCCTCATAGACGACCCTGCCGGGCCTTACAGGGACTCTCCAGAGGGCTGGTGGACGGAGAGGGGCGGGGCGCTGGATGTACGTTCCGGGGTCGTCTACTTCCCGCCCGGCAGCAACCCGCCGCAACTCGTCTGGCCCGAGGACGACGACAGGTGAAGGCGTTCCGAACAACCCTGGTAGTCCTCGCTGGCATCGCATGGGCGGCCACGGTCGCCGTGATCGTTGCGCGAGGGATCGCCTCATAGACTCCCGCCCCCGCCGGGCGGGTCAGCAAGTCGAAGCCCCCACACCATCACGAGTGAAGGAGCACCAGATGCCCAAGCATGGCGGCGGTACCGGAAGCGGCCAGGGTGGCAGCCAGCAGGACGACGGAAGCAGCGGGCGCGGACACGGAGGCGGTGGCACCGACACCGGCAGCGGGGGCAACTCCTCCGACGGCTCAGGCCCCGCGAAGAAGTAGCACCGGATGATCGCGCGCACAGAGGAGGTGGGCCCCTCGGGGCTCGCCTCTGCGCTCGTTGCTTCGGGCGCTCTGCAATCCGACTGGCTGCCAACGTTCAAGGCAGTCCCCCGGGACATGTTCGTCCCCGACCGCATCTGGCCCGGCATCGCGGACGGCACCCGGCAGAACCCCGTGGTGGACCGTACCCAGGACCCACACGCATGGCTCAGGGCGGTGTACTCGGACATCCCGCTGACCACTCAGTGGGACGACGGCAGCCACACCGGGGACGGGCTGGGCAAGACACCTTCCAGCTCCAGTTCGCAGCCTCACATGGTGTTCTCGATGCTGGCCGATCTCGACGTACAGGACGGGCACAGGGTCCTGGAGATCGGAACGGGAACGGGCTGGAATTCCGCACTGCTTGCCCACCGGCTTGGCCCTGAGAACGTCGTCAGCATCGAGTTTGACCCTGAGGTGGCGAAGGGAGCCGGGGAGAACCAGCGCAATGCCGGGCTGTCTCCGCTGGTGATCGTCGGGGACGGACGGCTCGGCTACACCGGTGGCGCTCCCTACGATCGAGTGATCGCGACGTGTTCCATCGGGCAAGTCCCCCGAGCATGGATTGATCAGACGCTGACCGGCGGGCTGATCGTGGCCCCGTGGGGGACTCTGTACGGCGGAGAGGCGATTGCCCGGCTGACCGTGGACGGTGAGACGGCGAGTGGCCCGTTCACGCGGTCCAGTGCCTTTATGCGGCTCCGGCAGCAGCGCCCGGAACTGCCCCGGCATGACACCTACCTCAAGGGCAAGGAATGGCCTGCGGACGGCACCAGGAGCACCACCACGCTTTCACCCTCTGAGGTTGGCGGATGGGTGGAACAGTTCGCGATCGGGCTACAGATGGCCGGAGCGTTCTGGACCGTGGAGCGCTACGACGACGGCGCCTACACGCTGTGGACCTACAGCACTGACACGCTGTCCTGGGCGTCCGCCGACTACGAACCCGGGGCCGACTCCTTCGACGTGGTGCAGTCCGGCCCGCGAAGGCTGTGGGACGAGACGGAAGCGGCCTACCTCTGGTGGGACGTGCAGGGACGGCCCGGGTTCGATCGGTTCGGCCTGACCGTGGACAGCGACGGGGAACGGGCCTGGCTCGACTCCCCGGACCATCCTGTCCCCGCAGTGGGCTGATCTGCCCCTCACGCCCCGTCCGTGGCTGCTCTGTGGCGCACGGGCGGGGCTTTGCCGTTGTCCCTGGCTGAGCACCTAGCCGCATGTATGGTTTGGCCAGGCACCCGCCCTCGTGGCCGGTGTTCAAGGCGGCGAGCAGGTCCGCGACCTCCGCGCCCCGCACCTCGCCGACCACCAGCCGGTCGGGCCTCATCCGCAGCGCCTGCCGGACCAGGTCCGCCAGGGTGACCAGACCGGCCCCCTCCTGGTTGGCCGGCCGGGTCTCCAGCCGCACCACGTGCGGATGGTCGGGGCGCAACTCGGCCGAGTCCTCGGCCAGCACGATCCGTTCGCCGGGGCCCACCAGCCCCAACAGGGCACTGAGGAGGGTGGTCTTGCCGGTCCCCGTCCCACCGGAGACGAGGAACGACAACCGGGCCTCGACCATGTCCCGGAGCAGCCGCTGCCCGCCGGGCGGCAGCGTGCCCGCCGCGACGAGCTCCTCCAGCGTGAATGCCCGCGGCCGCACCACCCGCAGTGAGAGACAGGCCGAGCCGACCGAGACCGGCGGCAGCACGGCATGCAGCCGTGTGCCGTCGGGCATCCGGGCGTCCACCCACGGACGGGCGTCGTCGAGACGCCGACCCGCCACCGCGGCCAGCCGCTGGGCGAGCCTGCGCACGGCCCCCGCATCGGCGAAGGTCACCCCGGTCAGCTCCAGCCCGCCACCGCGGTCCACCCACACCCGGTCGGGGGCCGCCACCAGCACGTCGGTCACCTCCGGATCGGCCAGCAGGGGCTCCAGCGGACCCGCGCCGACCAGTTCGGAGCGCAACTCAGCCGCTGCGCCCAGTACTTCCTCGTCGCCCAGCAGCCGGCCCTGTGCGCGCAGGGCCGCCGCCACCCGCGCCGGGGTCGGCTCCGCCCCGCTCTCGGCGAGCCGCCTGCGCACCGCGTCCAGCAGCACCGCGCTCATGCCGGCACCCCCTGGGCGGCACCGAGGGCCCGCTGCCAGAAACCGTCGCAGAAGCGGGCCAGGGCGCCCCGCGCCTGCGACCCCGGCGGCTCCCCTTCGGCAACCCGCCCCGGGAGTCCCACCTCGACCGGTACCTCACCGGCCAGCGGCGCCCCCAACAGCCCGGCCACGTCCTCCGGATCCAGACCGCCGGGGCAGCGGCCCCGTACGACGACGCGGACGTCCCGGGCCACCATCCGCACCCCGGCGGCCACCCGGCCCGCCGCGGCCACCGACCGCAGCTCGCCGGGCACGACCATCAGCACCAGGTCGAGCTGGGAGAGCACCTCGGCCACGGCTTCGTCGACCCGCCGGGGGAGGTCGACCACGACGACGCCGCCCCGGCGGCGCGCCGCGGCCACGACCGAGCGGACGGCGGCGGGGGGCACGACCACCCGGTCCCCCCGGTCCCAGCTGAGCACCCGCAACGCGTGCAGTTCGGGCAGGGACTCCTCCAGCGCTCCGGCGCCCACCCGCCCCCGGGAGGCCGCGAAGTCCGGCCAGCGCAGCCCTTCGGCACCTTCGCCGCCGAGCAGCACGTCCATGCCGCCGCCGAGGGGATCACCGTCGATGAGCATGGTCCGCTCGCCTGCGCGGGCGGACCTGACGGCGAGGGCGCAGGCGAGGGTGGAGGCGCCCGCCCCGCCACTGCCTCCGATCACGCCTACGGCCAGTGCGGGCCGTCCGGCCCCTTCGACGACATCGGCGATGCGGTCCACGAGCCGGCTCTCGGCATCGGGGAGGCGCAGCACCTCCTCGGCGCCGATCTCCACCGCCCGCTGCCACACGAGCGGATCGTCGAGGTCCCGGCCGACGAGGAAGACCCCGGCCCGGCGCGGCGCGCCCCGCACTCGCCGTGCTGCGTCGTCTCCGACCAGCACCAACGGGGCCGACTCCCAGCCAACTCCCGCATCATTGAAGCCAGTTGGGGAAACCGGTGCACCGGCCCGGCTCCCGGGGTGGCCGGCCTCCGCTTCCGCGCTGTCGCCATCGCGCCCCGGTGCCGCGTGAAGCACGTGCGGATCGGCCCCCGCCGCGGCGCACAGCCTCAGCAAGTCGTCGAGCAGCAGAGGATCTTCGGTGATGATCAGCGGCCGGCGCCCGGTGGGTGAGGCCCCGGGGGTCACCACGTCGGCTCCCCCGGTCCCCGCCGCCCTTCCGATCATCCCCGTCTTCGGCGTTTCGCACGACTTCGATCGAGCCACGATCTCCGCCCCCTTCTCACTGCAAATCCCAGCACCGCGGACTTCGCGGCTGGAATCACCGTGCAGCGATCGGGAAAAAGAAGTGGATCTTGCCCAATAACTGTGGACAACCCATCGATTGTGAATAACCCGGTCACTCCCGCAGGTGAGTTCCGGAGTGCGGCGGAACCACTACACAGCGTCACGAGTTCGACGTGGCGAGGGCCTGCGGCAGGCGGGCCGCACAGAAGAGGAAGGACCGAGGAGATGGTCGGTCGGAGCCGAAGCCGGGGACGCGAACCGCGTCCGGACATGCGACGACCCCCGCCGGGGGGGAGAGCGGGGGTCGTCCCCACGGTCCGACTCGGGGGGGGGAGGAGCCAGACCGGGTTAGCACGGTCGCGAACGATCCGTGACTTCCATGGTGTACCCGAGAGCCCTCTCAGGCAAACCCACGCGCCACACCTTACGCCGAATGGAGGGCGCATATGCTCGGGGCGTGGAAAATCAGCCCTTGCCGCACTCCTCGCCTCGCACCGCAGCCTTCTTCGATCTGGACAAGACGGTCATTGCGAAGTCGAGCACCTTGACGTTCAGCAAGTCCTTCTACCAAGGCGGCCTGATCAACCGGCGAGCCGTGTTGCGCACCGCCTACATCCAGTTCATCTTCCTGGCCGGAGGCGCCGACCACGACCAGATGGAGCGGATGCGCGAGTACCTGTCCGCCCTCTGCAAGGGGTGGAACGTGCAGCAGGTTCGGGAGATCGTCGCGGAGACCCTGCACGACCTCATCGACCCGATCATCTACGACGAGGCCGCATCCCTGATCGAGGCCCACCACACGGCCGGCCGTGACGTGGTGATCGTGTCGACCTCCGGAGCGGAGGTGGTCGAGCCGATCGGGGAGATGCTCGGCGCGGACCGGGTCGTCGCCACCCGCATGGTCGTGGGCGAGGACGGCTGCTTCACCGGCGAGATCGACTACTACGCCTACGGGCCCACCAAGGCAGAGGCCGTACGGGAACTCGCCGAGTCCGAGGGCTACGACCTCGCCCGTTGCTACGCCTACAGCGACTCGGCGACCGACATCCCGATGCTGGAAGCGGTCGGACACCCGCACGCCGTCAACCCGGACCGCGCGCTGCGCCGCGAGGCGACGGCGCGGGAGTGGCCGGTGCTGGTCTTCAACCGGCCCGTACGGCTGAAGCAGCGGCTCCCCGGGCTCTCGATGCCGGCACGCCCGGCGCTGATCGCGGCGGCCGCGGTGGGCGCGGCCGCCGCCACCGCCGGGCTGGTCTGGTACGCGAGCCGGCGCCGGGCAGCGCTGTTGGCCGCCTCCGCCTGAATGCCCCACCTGTGCCGGTTCAGGCCGTCCGGTTTACCCCCGCTCGTCCCGAAACGTAAAAAGTGGAGCCAGGGGTTTCGCATAGGAGCAAAGCGGAGTACAAATAAAGCAACGGCCCGCGAGACCAAAGAACATCCGAGAGGATCATCTTTAAAACGCAGTAAGGCCCACGGACCGAAGCATGAACGCCGAGCACCCACGCGACGTCGACCCGTCGATTACGGGCCAGCCGCACCAGGTGACGGGCAAAGTACCCGACCTGATGGGCAACTTTCGAGGACGCTTGGTACCTGGGCGTGAATGCCAGCGGCGACACCAAAGCAAGACGGTGTCGCCGCAACCCATGTCCGGGCATCCTGCGCGAGCCCGGCGGCGGCCTGAATGCGCGAGGGCTCAGGCCGCGCCGCGCTGCAGGGCCTCGCAGACCGCCGTCGACTCCCGCACCCCGAGCTCGATCGCACGGCCGCAGTGGCCGATCCAGGCGGCCATGCCCTCCGCCGTCCCGGAGAGGTAGCCGTCGAAGGCCGCCAGATAGGCCTCGGCCCCCTGCTCCGCGTGACCCACCTCCGCCGGGCAGATCGCCTTGGGGTCCAGCCCGCTGTTGATCAGGACGATGCGTTCGGCCGCCCGCGCGACCAGCCCGTTGTACGAGCCGAACGGCCGCAGGGCCAGCAGTTCGCCGTGCACCACCGACGCCATGACCAGCGCCGGCGCCGAACCGCCCGCGATGATGAGCCGGGACAGGCCGTCCAGCCGGCCGGCCACCTCCTCGGCACCCGGCAACGGTGCTTCCACCAGGGGCTCGACCACCGGCTCGCCCGCGAGGCGCGGGCGGCCCACCACGTCCCCCTCGGCAGTCGATCCGACCGCCACCAGGTGCAGGCGCGCCAGGACCCGCAGCGGCGACTGGCGCCAGATGCTCAGCAGCTGGCCCGCCTCCGCCGTGAGGCGCAGAGCGGCGCCCACGGTCAGCGCCTCCGGCTCGGCGCCGAAGTCGGTGCGCCGCCGCACCTCCTCCAGCGCCCAGTCCGCGCCGGACAGCGCCGCGCTGCCGCGGGCGCCGCGCAGGGCGGCCTCCGCAGTGATCTCACCGCTGCGGCGGCGCATCACCCGGTGCCCGTAGACCCGGTCCACGGCCTTGCGTACGGAATCCACGGAATCGGCGACACCCGGCAGTCCGGCGAGGGCGGCCAACGGGTCAGAAGCGCTACTCATAAGTAGGGAGCCTACGCACTGCGCGGGCATGGCACCGACCCCTCCTTGGAGTGGTCTTCTTCACTCACCTTGACAACTCAGCGCTACTCACCCGCTACGCTTGGTGAACATGAAGATCGCTTTCGTGGGAAAGGGCGGCAGCGGCAAGACGACGCTGTCCTCCCTCTTCATCCGCCACCTCGCCGCCAATGAAGCCCCCGTCGTCGCGGTGGACGCCGACATCAACCAGCACCTGGGCGCCGCGCTCGGGCTCGCCGAGGAAGAGGCCGCCGCTCTGCCGGCCCTGGGCGCGCACCTGCCCCTGATCAAGGAGTACCTGCGGGGTTCCAACCCGCGCATCGCGTCCGCCGACACGATGATCAAGACCACTCCGCCCGGCCGCGGCTCGCGGCTGTTGCGCGTCACCGAGGACAACCCGGTGTACGAGGCCTGCGCCCGCACGGTCCTGCTCGACGGGGATCCCGTACGCCTCATGGCCACCGGGCCGTTCACCGAGGCCGATCTGGGCGTGGCCTGCTACCACTCCAAGGTCGGAGCGGTCGAGCTCTGCCTCAACCACCTCGTCGACGGACCGGACGAGTACGTGGTCGTCGACATGACGGCGGGCTCGGACTCCTTCGCCTCGGGCATGTTCACCCGCTTCGACGTGACCTTCCTCGTCGCCGAACCGACCCGCAAGGGCGTCTCCGTCTACCGCCAGTACAAGGAGTACGCGCGGGACTTCGGAGTCACGCTCGCAGTCATCGGCAACAAGGTGCAGGGCCCCGAGGACATCGAGTTCCTCCAGGACGAGGTGGGCGAGGACCTGCTGGTCACCGTCGGGCACTCCGACTGGGTGCGGGCGATGGAGAAGGGCCGCCCGGCTCCGTTCGAACTGCTGGAGGCGACCAACCGGTTCGCCCTCCAGGCGCTCCAGGACGCCGCCGACGACTCGTACGCGCACCGCGACTGGGCCCGGTACACCGAGCAGATGGTGAGCTTCCACCTCAAGAACGCGGAGAGCTGGGGCAACGCCAAGACCGGGGCCGACCTGGCGGAACAGATCGACCCCGATTTCGTCCTGCGCGAGGGCCTCGACGCCCCCGAAGCGTTCGACGGCGGCGCGGGCGTCGAGGAGATCGTCAGCCCTCGTCCCCAGACTCATCGGCCGGCTCCGCAGCCGGCTTGACGCCGGTGGGGGCGGCCGGCGGCGCCGGCGGCCCCGCGGTCAGGAACTTCGTCCAGCCCTCCTTCGGAGCCTCGCCGACGTCGAGGGTGCGCATCCACTCCAGAACCTTCGGGTCCTGGGCGTCCAGCCAGTCCACCAGCTCCCGGAACGGCACGCAGCGGACCTCCTTCTGGGTGCACATGCCCTTGATCGACTCCTCGACGGCACGCATGTAGGTGCCGCCGTTCCAGGACTCGAAGTGGTTGCCGATGATCAGCGGGGCACGGTTGCCCTGATAGACGCGGTCGAAGGCCTGTCGCAGCCCGTCGCGCATCTGGTCGCCCCAGTAGGTGTGTTGCGAGGGGTCGCCCTGCGAGGTCGTACCTGACTGGTTGACCATGTAGTTGTAGTCCATGCTCAACGTGTCGAAGGCGCGTCCCGGCATGGGCACCAGCTGGAGCGGGATGTCCCAGAGACCGTCCGTCTTCTTGGGCCAGATCTGCTTGCTGATCCCGCTGGAGTCGTAGCGGAAGCCCATGCCCTTCGCCGCCAGCATGAAGTTCTTCTGGCCTTCGAGGCATGGCGTGCGGGCGCCGACGAGCTCCTTTTCGTAGTCGAAGGGGAGCGCCTCCTCCTGCTTCAGGCCCGCGTTGGTCTTCCAGTTCTTGACGAAGGACTTGGCCTGGTTGATCTCGCTCTTCCACTCGTCCACGGACCAGGTGCCGACGCCCCCGTCGGGCCCGCAGAAGTGGCCGTTGAAGTGGGTGCCGATCTCGTTGCCCTCCAGCCAGGCCGCGCGGACCTGGGCGGCAGTGTCCTTGATGCCCTGGAGGTCGCCGAAGCCGATGTCGGAGCGGCCGGGCGAGTGCTGCGGAGCGGTGTAGAGGAAACGCTTCTCCTCCGGGAGCAGGTACACGCCGCTGAGGAAGTACGTCATACGGGCGTTGTACTTCTTGCCGACCTCGCGGAAGTGCGAGAAGAGCTTCTGACTGTCCTCGCCGGCCCCGTCCCACGAGAACACCACGAACTGCGGGGGCTTCTCACCCGGCTTCAGCTTCTGCGGCTTCACCACGTTCGGCTGCGGCCCGGTGTACGCGGTCGAACCGTCGCCGATGGGGCGGTTGACACTGCCGGGGGCCTCCGCGGCGCCCTTCCGAGCGTTCGGACCGCCGGCGGTCGGGGACTTCGCGGGTTCCGAGGCGGTGCACCCGGCGACGCCCAGGACCAGCGCCGTGGCGACCAGGCCGCCGGCGATCTTCTTCGTGGCGGCGATCATCCGCCCCACCTCTCCCTCGCAGTTCCATCGCAGGACTTCCGCGCCGCAACGTCCCATGCGGTCCACCGCGAGGAAGGTATGACAAGCCGGACAAAATGCTTAATCACCCTTGCGTGCTAATTCGTAAGCCATTTGCCCGAATTGTTCACCACTCGCCTTTACTCTCCATTACCGTTCATTTACCGAGTGTTGAGACTCCCGCCGCTTCGACCCTCATCCCAGAGGAGACGGGACCCGATGACAGCCACCTCCACCACACGCGCACCCGAAGGGGTCCGCAAAGACCTCCCGGCGGACCTCTCCGCCTCCATCGCCGTCTTTCTGATCGCCATGCCGCTCTCCCTCGGCATCGCCCTGGCCACCGGAGCCCCGCTCCAGGCGGGTCTGGTCGCAGCCGCGGTGGGCGGGATCGTCGCCGGGCGCCTGGGTGGCGCCCCGCTCCAGGTGAGCGGGCCCGCAGCCGGACTGACCGTGGTCACCGCGGAGTTGATCCAGCGGTACGGATGGCGCACCACGTGCGCCATCACCATGCTCGCCGGGGTCTGCCAGCTCGGCCTCGCCGCCCTGCGCACCGCCCGGTCCGCGCTCATGGTCAGCCCGGCCATCGTGCACGGCATGCTCGCGGGCATCGGTGTGACCATCGCGCTGGCACAGCTGCACATCGTGCTCGGCGGCACACCGCAGAGCTCGGCCGTGGCGAACGTCCTCGGCCTGCCCGCCCAATTGGCCGACCTGCATCCGGTGGCGCTCGGGGTCAGCGCACTGACCCTGGTCGTCCTGCTCGGCTGGCCGCGGCTGCCCGGGCGGGCCGGCCGCGCCCTGCGCAAGCTGCCGGCGCCCCTCGCCGCCGTCGCCACCGCCACCGCCTTCGCCGCACTGGCCGGGCTCAGCCTGCCCCGGGTGGACCTGCCTTCCTGGCGCAGCCACGCCCTTCCAGAGATGCCTGACGGGCCGGTCCTCGGGCTCGTCGCCGCCGTCCTGACCATCACCCTGGTCGGCAGCGTGGAGTCCCTGCTCTCCGCGGTCGCGACCGACAAGCTGATCGCCTCCGAGCGGAGTACGGACAACCGACCGCCGCGCGCCGACCTCGACCGCGAACTGCGCGGGCAGGGTGCGGCGAACATCGTCTCCGGGGCCCTGGGCGGGCTGCCCATCACCGGTGTGGCCGTGCGCAGCGTGGCGAACGTCAAGTCCGGCGCGGCCAGCCGGAAGTCGTCGATGATGCACGGCTTCTGGGTACTGCTCGCGGCCTTCCTGCTGGTCCCGCTCCTCGACCTCATCCCGCTGGCCACGCTCGCCGCCCTGGTGATGGCGGTGGGCGTGCAGATGGTCAGCATCACGCACCTGCGCAGCGTCACCCGGCACCGGGAGGCCCTCGTCTACGGGTCGACCATCGTGGCCGTGGTGCTCGGCGGGGTGCTGGAGGGCGTGGCCGTGGGAATCGCGGTGGCCGTCGCCCTGGCGCTCCACCGGCTCGCCCGGACCCGGATCACCGTGGAACAGCTGGACAGCGGCGTCCACCGGGTGTGTGCGCGCGGGCAGTTGACCTTCCTGGCGGTGCCGCGGCTGAGCCGGGTGCTGAACCAGATCCCGCAGGACGCGCACGCCGTGGTCGAGCTCGACGGCTCCTTCATGGACCACGCGGCCTACGAGACGATCCAGGACTGGCAGCAGTCCCACCTGGCGCACGGGGGGACCCTGGAGGTCACCGGCCGCTCGGGCCAGGCCGCCCGGATCAACGGGGCGAACCCGACCGCGGCCGGCAGGGCCGGCTCCCCCGACGGGCCGGACGGAGCAGATGAAGCGGATGGTGCAGGCAGGGCAGGCGCGGGCCACGGGGCCGATCGCGGCCACGACGCCCGCCATGCCGAGGGCGGTCACCCGGCCGACCGGTCCCGGCGGGGGCAGCACCGCGGGACGCACCAGTGCTGCCGCCCCTGGACCCCCTGGCAGAACCACTGCGACCACCGCGCCACGAGCACCCGTACGGCCACGGCCACGGCGGCGACCATGGCGGCAGAGGCGGCCACGGCCGGGGGCAACGGCGGGGCGGAGGACGACGGGCGGGACGTCTCGCCGACGCCCCGGCGGCGCGGCGCGGGGCAACTGGCCAGTGGGATCAGCGCCTTCCAGCGGGACACCGCACCGCACATGCGGGACGAGCTGGCCCGGCTGGCACGCGAGGGGCAGCGGCCCTCGCAGCTCTTCATCACCTGCGCGGACTCCCGGCTGGTGACCAGCATGATCACGGCGAGCGGCCCGGGAGACCTGTTCACCGTCCGCAACGTCGGCAATCTCGTGCCGCTGCCGGGCGCGGAGTCCACGGACGACTCCGTGGCGGCGGCCATCGAGTACGCGGTGGACGTGCTGAAGGTCGACAGCATCACGGTCTGCGGGCACTCGGGCTGCGGGGCCATGCAGGCCCTGCTCAGCTCCGCACCCGGGGCCGCGATGACCCCGCTGCGCCGCTGGCTGCGGCACGGACTGCCCAGCCTGGAACGAATGGGCAGCCGCCACCACGCCTGGGCCCGGATCTCGGGCCGGCTCCCCGCCGACGCCGTGGAGCAGCTGTGCCTGACCAACGTGGTCCAGCAGCTGGAGCACCTGCGGGCCCACGAATCGGTCGCCAGGCGGCTCGCCGAGGGCACCCTGGAGCTGCACGGGATGTACTTCCACGTGGGTGAGGCCCAGGCATACCTGTTGTCCGAGGGCGAGGACTTCTTCGACTGCAGGGTCTTTGACACCGTCGGCCTGCACGCCTGAACCGATACCCTCCGGTATCCGTGCCATCGAGTGGCCCCTTCCCGCGCGCTGCACCGGGAAGGGGCCGTTCGCACGCCGTTCTCGTGCGGGCCGTCTGCGTGATATAGGTCTAAACCAATTTACGGCTACCCCTTGTCACCCGGGCCGCAGACTGATGAGCTATGCCCGGGGACACAACGGACACCCTGGGAAAGGGAGATGTCGTGAGCAATGAGAGCCTGGCCAATCTGCTCAAGGAGGAGCGGCGGTTCGCACCGCCCGCCGATCTGGCCGCCGCCGCCAATGTGAAAGAGGCTGCGTACGCACAGGCCGACGCGGACCGGCTGGGCTTCTGGGCCGAGCAGGCCCGGCGGCTGACCTGGGCCACCGAGCCGGCCGAGACGCTCGACTGGACGAACCCGCCCTTCGCGAAGTGGTTCGCCGACGGCCGGCTGAACGTCGCGTACAACTGCGTGGACCGCCACGTCGAGGCCGGCAACGGCGACCGCGTGGCCATCCACTTCGAGGGCGAGCCCGGTGACAGCCGCGCGATCACCTACACCGAGCTCAAGGACGAGGTCTCCAGGGCCGCCAACGCCCTCACCGAGCTGGGCGTCGAGGCCGGCGACCGCGTCGCCGTCTACCTCCCGATGATCCCCGAGGCGGTCGTCGCCATGCTCGCGTGCGCCCGCATCGGCGCCGCGCACTCCGTGGTCTTCGGCGGGTTCTCCGCCGACGCCGTCGCCTCCCGCATCCAGGACGCCGACGCCAAGCTGGTCATCACCGCCGACGGCGGCTACCGCCGCGGCAAGCCCAGCGCCCTGAAGCCCGCCATCGACGAGGCCGTTGCCAAGTGCCCGCAGGTCGAGCACGTGCTCGTCGTACGCCGCACCGGCCAGGACACCGCATTCACCGAGGGCCGCGACGTCTGGTGGCACGAGGTGGTCGGCCGCCAGTCCGCCGAGCACACCCCGCAGGCCTTCGACGCCGAGCACCCGCTGTTCATCCTCTACACCTCGGGGACGACGGGTAAGCCGAAGGGCATCCTGCACACCTCCGGCGGCTACCTCACCCAGGCGGCGTACACCCACCACGCGGTCTTCGACCTGAAGCCGGAGAGCGACGTCTACTGGTGCACGGCCGACATCGGCTGGGTGACCGGGCACTCCTACATCGTCTACGGGCCGCTCGCGAACGGCGCCACGCAGGTGATGTACGAGGGTACGCCGGACACCCCGCACCAGGGCCGCTTCTGGGAGGTCGTGCAGAAGTACGGCGTCACGATCCTGTACACGGCGCCCACGGCCATCCGCACGTTCATGAAGTGGGGCGACGACATCCCCGCGAAGTTCGACCTGTCGAGCCTGCGCGTCCTGGGCTCGGTCGGAGAGCCGATCAACCCCGAGGCCTGGGTCTGGTACCGCAAGCACATCGGCGGCGACCGCTGCCCGATCGTGGACACCTGGTGGCAGACCGAGACCGGCGCGATGATGATCTCCCCGCTGCCGGGCGTCACCCACACCAAGCCGGGCTCCGCCCAGCGCGCCCTGCCCGGGATCGCCGCCACCGTCGTGGACGACGAGGCGCACGAGGTCCCGAACGGCGGGGGCGGCTACCTGGTCCTCACCGAGCCGTGGCCCTCGATGCTGCGCACCATCTGGGGTGACGACCAGCGCTTCATCGACACCTACTGGTCTCGCTTCGAGGGCAAGTACTTCGCGGGCGACGGCGCGAAGAAGGACGACGACGGCGACATCTGGCTGCTGGGCCGGGTGGACGACGTGATGCTGGTGTCCGGCCACAACATCTCGACCACCGAGGTGGAGTCGGCCCTCGTCTCGCACCCGTCGGTCGCCGAGGCGGCCGTGGTCGGCGCCGCCGACGAGACCACCGGCCAGGCCATCGTGGCGTTCGTCATCCTGCGCGGCAGCGCCTCCGAGACCGAGGGCCTGGTCGCGGACCTGCGCAACCACGTGGGCAGCACGCTCGGCCCGATCGCCAAGCCCAAGCGGATCCTGCCGGTGCAGGAGCTGCCGAAGACCCGCTCGGGCAAGATCATGCGCCGTCTGCTCCGCGACGTCGCGGAGAACCGCGCGGTCGGCGACGTCACCACGCTGGCCGACTCCTCGGTCATGGACCTGATCCAGAGGAAGCTCCCGGCGGCCGGCAGCGAGGACTGACACGTCGGCACCGGCCGTCTCGGCCAGCCGGCCACCTCGGCGACACACGGGAAGGGGCACCCGGCGCGACACGCGCCGGGTGCCCCTTTCGCGCATAAAGTGATGATCGCCGGATCTGCCCTCGCGTACGCCCTGTAAAATATTGAAAGCATAAAGAAAGACCTCAGGGTGCGCCGGGAAGTCTGGTCGGCAACGAGTTCGCCATGCCGTCCAACAGCCCCCGGAGGTGCCCCTCGTGGCCGCGCCCAGCCCCACCGACCACAAGAGCCGCAAGCTCCTCGGCCGCCTCTCCCTGCCCGAGAGCCGCTACATCGCAGATGCCCTGCGCGCCGAGACGGTGGGCGGCGTCCTGCTGCTCGTGGCCGCGATCGCCGCGCTGCTGTGGGCCAACATCCCCGCGGTCTCGGACAGCTACGCGAGAGTCGGGTCCTTCCACTTCGGCCCCGCCGCCCTCGGCCTGGACCTCTCGCTGCAGCACTGGGCGGCCGACGGGCTCCTCGCCATCTTCTTCTTCGTCGCCGGCATCGAGCTCAAGCGCGAGCTCGTCGCGGGCGACCTGCGCGATCCCAAGGCCGCCGCGCTCCCGGTGATCGCCGCCCTCTGCGGCATGGCCGTGCCCGCGCTCGTCTACGCGCTGGTCAACGTCACCGGCAACGGATCGATGGACGGCTGGGCCGTCCCCACGGCCACCGACATCGCCTTCGCGCTCGCCGTCCTCGCCGTCATCGGCACCTCCCTGCCCTCGGCCCTGCGCGCCTTCCTGCTGACCCTCGCCGTCGTCGACGACCTCTTCGCCATCATGATCATCGCGGTGTTCTTCACCAGCGAGATCGACTTCCTGGCACTCGGCGGCGCAATCGTGGGACTGGCCCTCTTCTGGTTCCTGCTGCGCCGCGGTGTCCGCGGCTGGTACGTCTACGTCCCGCTCGCCCTGGTCATCTGGGGACTGATGTACAACAGCGGGGTCCACGCCACCATCGCCGGCGTCGCCATGGGCCTGATGCTCCGCTGCACCCGCGCGGAAGGCGAGCGGACCTCACCCGGCGAACACATCGAGCACCTCGTCCGGCCCGTCTCCGCCGGTCTCGCCGTACCCCTCTTCGCGCTCTTCTCCGCCGGGGTCTCCCTCTCCGACGAGGCCATCGCGCAGGTCTTCACCCGCCCCGAGACCCTCGGCGTGGTCCTCGGCCTCGTCGTCGGCAAGACCGCGGGCATCTTCGGCGGCACCTGGCTGGCCGCCCGCTTCACCAGGGCCGAGCTGAACGAGGACCTGGCCTGGCCCGACGTGCTCGCCGTGTCCACGCTCGCCGGTATCGGCTTCACCGTCTCCCTCCTCATCGGCGAGCTCGCCTTCGCGGGCGACGAGACGCTCACCGACGAGGTCAAGGCCGCCGTCCTGATCGGCTCCCTCATCGCCGCCGTGATCGCGTGCGTCCTGCTCAAGCTCCGCAACCGCCGCTACCGGGCGCTCACCGAGGCCGAGGAGCGCGACGAGGACCACGACGGCATTCCGGACATCTACGAGGAGGACAAGCCCGAGTACCACCTGCGGATGGCGAAGATCTACGAGGACCGGGCGGCGGAACACCGCCGCAAGGCGGAGGAGGCGGCCGCCGCCGCGCTCCAAACCGCAGCCGGGTCCACCACCGAGGCCGACCGTCCGGCATGATCTGAGTGACGACGCAGGACCGACGCGGAACAGCCGCACGCCGGCCGGGCGATGGCCGCGGGGGCAGCCGCCCGGCAGCAGACGACAGAGGGAGAGAGCGATGAGCGCAGTGGACCAAGAGGCGCAGGGAGCCGAGCGCACACTCGGCCAGCTGGTCGCCTCGGCCACCGCCGAGATGTCCGCCCTGGTTCACGACGAGATCGCCCTGGCCAAGGCGGAACTCCGCGAGGACGCCAAGCGCGTGGGCAGCGGATCCGCCTCCCTCGGCGCCGCGGGAGTGTTCGCGGTCTTCTCCCTCCCGGTGCTGACCTTCGCCGCGGCGTACGGGATCCACAACCTGGGACTCGGCCTCGCCTGGTCCTTCCTGATCGTCGGCGGCGCGTTCCTGCTGATCGCGGGCATCCTCACGCTGATCTCCGTACGGAAGTTCAAGAAGGTCAAGCCGCCGGAGAAGTCCATCGCCTCGGTCAAGCAGACCGCCGCACTGGTCGGGACCGTCAAGCCGCACCCGCGGCCGGTGAGTGACAAGGCTGTGGGTGTGGCACGCTCGTCCTCATGACAGCGCCCACGCCGGACCCCAGCATTCCGCCCACCGCTGCCACGGCGGTGCGGCTCGACCTCCCCGGCGGGGAAGCGGTGACGCACCGGGACGTGGCCGCCAACGGCGCGCGCTTCCACGTCGCCGAGCTCGGTGACGGACCGCTGGTGCTGCTGCTCCACGGCTTCCCGCAGTTCTGGTGGACCTGGCGCCACCAGCTGACCGCGCTCGCCGACGCCGGGTACCGGGCCGTCGCGATGGACCTGCGCGGGGTCGGCGGCAGCGACCGCACCCCGCGCGGCTACGACCCCGCCAACCTGGCGCTCGACATCACCGGCGTCGTACGGTCCCTCGGCGAGCCGGACGCCGCGCTCGTCGGGCACGACCTGGGCGGGTACCTCGCCTGGACGGCGGCCGTGATGCGGCCCAAGCTGGTCCGCCGGCTCGTCGTCTCCTCCATGCCGCACCCCCGGCGGTGGCGCTCGGCGATGCTGTCGGACTTCGGTCAGACCCGGGCGAGTTCGCACATCTGGGGCTTCCAGCGGCCGTTCGTGCCCGAGCGGCAGCTCGTCGCCGACGGCGGTGCCCTCGTGGGTGACCTGATCCGCGACTGGTCGGGGCCGCGGCCTCCCGAGGAGGAGGACCTCGCCGTGTACCGGCGGGCCATGTGCATCCCGTCCACCGCGCACTGCTCGATCGAGCCGTACCGCTGGATGATGCGGTCGATGGCCCGGCCCGACGGGCTCCAGTTCAACCGGCGCATGAAGCGGCCGGTACGGGTGCCCACGCTGCACCTGCACGGTTCGCTCGACCCGGTGATGCGCACCCGCAGCGCCGCCGGATCCGGCGAGTACGTCGAAGCCCCGTACCGGTGGCGGCTGTTCGACGGACTCGGGCACTTCCCGCACGAGGAGGACCCCGTCGCCTTCTCGACCGAGCTGGTGAACTGGCTGAAGGACCCCGAGCCGGACCGCTGACCTCCCACGCACGAACGGCAGTTCACTCGTCCGTTCGTCCTACGGGCATTCAAATGCCCGGCGCATAGGCCAATTGGCCGCCCCGCGAGGGATTACGGACCTTGGGGCCCGGGCACAGCTCGGAGTATGAGCTGGACGCACGACTACGGTGACACCGCGCACGAACGCCGCTCGGCAGCTACGCCGGGCACGCACGAGAGGGCCGGCCGGCACGGCCACGACCCGCACCTGGGCATCCCCCGCATCCTGCGCCGCCGCGCCCGCTGGGTCTCCGCACGCCTGCGGCATCCACGGACGTAGGGGCCCGGCGGGGGCGCTGCGGGGGTGCCGCGTCAGAGGGCGCAGCCCTGGCTCTCGACCCGGCGCTCGGCGGTCCGGCCGTATTCGATGTCGTCGCGGATCTCGTCCACGGTCAGCGCGTAACCGGTGTTCGGGTCGTCGAGGGACTTGGCGAACACCACCCCGTACACCTTGCCGTCGGGCGTCAGCAGCGGGCCGCCGGAGTTGCCCTGGCGAACCGTCGCGAAGAGCGAGTAGACGTCCCGTCGGACAGTACCGCGGTGGTAGATGTCCGGTCCGTTGGCATTGATCCGGCCGCGGACGCGGGCCGGGCGGACGTCGTACGCGCCGTTCTCCGGGAAGCCGGCGACGATCGCGTCGCTGCCGCTCGCCGCGTCCTTGTCGGTGAACTCCAGCGGCGGCGCCTTCAGCTTGGGCACGTCCAGGACGGCGATGTCCCGCTCCCAGTCGTAGAGCACGACCTTGCCGTCGTACAGCTTGCCCTCGCCGCCGATTTGCACGGTCGGCTCGCCGACGCCGCCGACGACGTGCGCGTTGGTCATGACCTTGCCGGGCGCGAAGACGAAGCCCGTGCCCTCCAGCACCTTGCTGCAGCTGGGCGCCGTGCCGACGACCTTCACGATGGAGCGCTTGGCCACGTCCGCGACGGGGCTGGTGGCGAGCGCCGGGTCGGGCGCCCTCACCTCGGTGATGGGCTCGTTGGAGAACGGGCTGAACACCTGCGGGAAACCGTTGCGCGCGAGGGTGGAGCTGAAGTCCGAGAACCAGTTGTTCGCCTGGTCCGGCAGCACGCGCGAAACGCCCAGGAGCACCTTGGAGTTGCGGACCTCCTTGCCCAGTGTGGGCAGTGAGGTCCCGGCGAGCGCCGAGCCGATCAGCCAGGCCACGAGCAGCATCGCGACCACGTTGACAAGGGCCCCGCCGGTGGCGTCGAGGACGCGCGCCGGCTTGGCGGTGATCTGGCGGCGGAGTTTGCCGCCGAGATGGGTGGTCAGCGCCTGGCCGACCGAGGCGCAGATGATGATCGCCACGACGGCGATGACGACGACCGTGGTGGACACCTGGGTGCCGTTGTCCGTCACCCGGTCCCAGATCAGCGGGAGCAGGGCAACGGCGACGAGGCCACCGCCCAGGAAGCCGATCACCGACAGGATGCCGACGACGAACCCCTGGCGGTAGCCGACGATCGCGAACCACACGGCGGCGAGCAGCAACAGGATGTCCAGCACGTTCACGTGGGCCACCGTCTCATGCGTGCCAGTCGAGCGGGACCTGGCGTGATCGGTCCCACGGACGTTCCCACCCCGCGAAGTGCAGGATCCGGTCGATCACCCCGGCCGTGAAACCCCAGACGAGGGCCGATTCGACGGTGAACCCGGGTCCCAGGTGCCCCCGCGGGTGGACCGTCGTGACCCGGTGCTCGGGGTCCGTGAGATCGGCCACCGGAACCGTGAACACCCGCGCGGTCTCGGCCGGGTCCACGGCGCCGACGGGGCTCGGGGTGTGCCACCAGCCGAGGACCGGGGTGACGACGAACTCGCTTACCGGGATGTAGAGCCGGGGCAGCACCCCGAAGAGCTGGACACCGGAAGGATCAAGTCCCGTTTCTTCCTCGGCCTCGCGCAGCGCGGCCCGCAGCGGGCCGGTGGTCTGCGGATCCCCGTCCTGAGGGTCCAGCGCGCCGCCCGGGAAGGACGGCTGGCCCGCGTGCGAGCGCAGGGTGCCGGCGCGCTCCATCAGCAGCAGCTCCGGGCCCCGGGCCCCCTCGCCGAACAGGATGAGGACGGCTGACTGCCTCCCCCGGCCGTCCTCGGGCGGCAGGAACCGGCTCAGCTGCCGCGGCTCAACGGTCCGGACGGCCTTGACGACGGGATCGAGCCAGTCGGGCAGCCCGGCGGTGGTGACGGCAGGGCCGCCCCCCGCGCGCACTCCCGCAGTGACCCCGGCCTCATCCCGTGTACCGCGCGTCATAGGCACCTCTGTCCGCGTTCTACTGTCAACAGCGTCTCCCACACCGCAAACGCGGTCCGGGTACCGAATCGTTCCTGGGATCCCGCCCAGGGTTGCCCCTAGGGCTCCTGCGCCTCCTGCGCCTCCTGCGGCTCCTGCGCGCCGCCCGCGCCCAACGGCGGGGCCGGCAGGCCGGGGTAGTCCGGGGGCGGGCTCAGCCGCTGGCCCGGCTGGCCGCCCTTCTCGTACTTGAGCAGCTTCTTCGCCTTCTCCGGGTCCGTCTCGCCCTCCCCGTACGCCGGGCAGAGCGGGGCGATCGGGCAGGCCCCGCAGGCGGGCCTGCGGGCGTGGCAGATGCGGCGGCCGTGGAAGACGACCCGGTGCGAGAGCATCGTCCACTCGCTCTTCGGGAAGATCGCACAGATCTCCGCCTCGACCTTCTCCGGGTCCTCCTGCTCGGTCCACTTCCAGCGGCGCACCAGCCGGCCGAAGTGGGTGTCCACCGTGATCCCGGGAACGCCGAACGCGTTGCCGAGGACCACGTTGGCGGTCTTGCGGCCGACGCCCGGCAGCTTCACCAGGTCCTCCAGCCGGCCCGGCACCTCCCCGCCGTGGTCGTCCCGCAGCGCCCGCGACAGGCCCAGCAGCGACCTGGCCTTCATCCGGAAGAACCCGGTCGGGCGGATCAGCTCCTCCAGATCCTCGGGGACGGCCGCGGCCATGTCCTCGGGGGTCGGATAGGCCGCGAAGAGGGCCGGGGTCGTCTGGTTCACCCGCAGGTCGGTGGTCTGCGCGGACAGCACCGTCGCGACGAGGAGCTCGAAGGGATTGCGGAAGTCGAGCTCCGGATGGGCGTACGGGTAGGTCTCGGCCAGCTCCCGGTTGATGCGGCGCGCCCTGCGCACCATGGCCAGGCGCGATTCCGGCCTGGCCGGCTTCGGTTTCTTGGCCGAAACTTTGCCCTGGGGGGCAGTCAGGGCCTTCGGGGGCACCTTCGAGGGTGCTTGTTCGCCCACGGCTGAATTTTGGGTGTCCGTCACTCCTGCGGACCCCTTGGCCTGTGCTCTCACCGGCTTATTGGACACCCGGCCAGCCTAAGGCCGGGCGCTGACACCCGCCCGGACCTCAGGTAACACCACTCCGATTGGCCTCTCGCCGCACAGCACGCCCGTCCGTCCGGCATCCTTGTGATTGATCGCACTGTTTGAGCCGTCCGGCAAAATGGGGAGCGGTCCCCTGAGCTGGTCGACATAGGAGAGAGACTCGTGGACGACGTTCTGCGGCGCGCCCCGCTCTTCGCGGCGCTCGATGACGAGCAGGCCGCGGAGCTCCGCGCCTCCATGGGCGAGGTGACCCTCGCACGCGGTGACGCCCTGTTCCACGAGGGCGACCCCGGCGACCGGCTGTATGTCGTGACCGAGGGCAAGGTGAAGCTGCACCGCACCTCCCCCGACGGCCGCGAGAACATGCTGGCCGTCCTCGGCCCCGGCGAGCTGATCGGTGAGCTGTCGCTCTTCGACCCGGGCCCGCGCACCGCCACCGCCACCGCGCTGACCGAGGTCAAGCTGCTCGGCCTCGGCCACGGCGACCTCCAGCCCTGGCTCAACGCCCGGCCCGAGGTCGCGACCGCGCTGCTGCGCGCCGTCGCCCGGCGCCTGCGCAAGACCAATGACCAGATGTCCGACCTGGTCTTCTCCGACGTTCCCGGCCGCGTGGCCCGGGCGCTCCTCGACCTCTCGCGCCGCTTCGGCGTGCAGTCGGAGGAGGGCATCCACGTGGTGCACGACCTCACGCAGGAAGAGCTCGCACAGCTCGTCGGCGCCTCGCGCGAGACCGTGAACAAGGCGCTCGCCGACTTCGCGGGCCGCGGCTGGCTCCGCCTGGAGGCGCGTGCCGTGATCCTGCTGGACGTGGAGCGTCTCGCGAAGCGCTCCCGCTGACACCATCAGCACCCGTCAGAAGGGTCCTGTCCGCACCGGGCAGGGCCCTTCTGCGTGCCCGCCGAGGCTCCGTAGGCGGGGCCGCGTCCCCCGGGCCCCCGCGCCTCGTACGGCGACGGGGCCGACCTGTGCACAGTGGAAGCATGGGGCACAGGGGTCTGGACGCGTACGGGTACTTCGAGCGGGAGGGCTCCCTCGGGCAGGTCCAGAGCGAGTTCCGCGAGGTCGTGGCCGCCGCGCGCGAGCGCACGGCCGAGGCGTACGGGCGACGGCTGCACAGCGCGTACCTGTACGGGTCCGTGCCGCGCGGGACGGCCCTGCCCGGGCACTCCGACCTCGACCTGCTGCTCGTCCTGCACCACGCGCCCTCGGACGAGGACCGCGACACCGCCGAGGTCCTCGCGCGCGGCGTCGACGAGGACTTCGAGCAGATCGACGGGGTCGGCGTCCTGCTCCACGACAAGGACACCGTGCTGAGCGAGGAGGAACGATTCGACCTGGGCTGGTTCCTCGCCTGCCTGTGCACCCCGCTGCTCGGCGCGGACCTGGCGGAGCACCTGCCGCGCTACCGCCCCGACAGCCTGCTCGCCCGTGAGACCAACGGCGACCTCGCCGCGCTCCTGCCCACGTGGCGCACGAGGCTGCGGGAGGCCTCGGCCCCGGAGGAGTACCGGCGGCTGAGCCGCCTCTTCGCCCGGCGCCTGGTGCGCACCGGATTCACCCTGGTCATGCCGCGGTGGGGCGGCTGGACCAGCGATCTGACCGAGTCGGCGGAGGTCTTCGGCACCTACTACCCCGAGCGCGCCGCCCAGATGCGGGCCGCTGCCGCGGTGGCCCTGGATCCGGTCGAGGACCCGGCCGTGCCGCGCGGTTACGTCGAGGACCTCGGGCCGTGGCTGGCGGACGAGTACACGGCGCGCCACGGCAGGAAGACGCGCCGCAGGACGCCTCCTAGTCCTTCTTCCCGGTGACGGCGAGGGCCTCGACGGCCAGCTTGGCCTCCGCCAGGCCCGCGCCGGTGATGCGGCGGTAGCTCTTGATCGCCGAGATCAGCCGGTCCTCTCGGATCAGCGCCCTCACCTCGTCCATGCCCGCCGGCTCCGGCTCCTCGATGCCCAGGTGGTCCAGCAGCAGCGCCAGGCGGCGCTCCGCCCGGTCCGCCTGCAACTGGAGGCTCTTCACGCGCAGCGACACCGTCGAGGTGATCCACCCGGCCGTGCCCAACAGCATCACGAGCAGGAACACAGTGTTCATTCGGGCCCTCCGGGGATCAGTCCGTGATCTTGAAGGTACTCGAGCTGAGCCCGTACGGACCACTGCGCCGCCGGCCACAGGGAGCGGTCCACGTCCGCGTACACCTGGGCGACGACCGCCTCGACGGTGGTGAATCCGTTCTCGACGGCCGTCTCGACCTGCGCCAGCCGGTGCGCCCGGTGGGCGAGGTAGTACTCGACGGCGCCCTGTGCGTCCTCCAGGACCGGCCCGTGCCCCGGCAGGACCGTGTGCACCCCGTCGTCCACGGTGAGCGAGCGCAGGCGGCGCAGCGAGTCCAGGTAGTCGCCGAGGCGGCCGTCGGGGTGCGCGACCACGGTGGTGCCGCGGCCGAGGATGGTGTCGCCGGTCAGCACCGCCCGGTCGGCCGGCAGGTGGAAGCAGAGCGAGTCGCTGGTGTGTCCGGGGGTCGGGACGACGCGCAGCTCCAGCCCGCCGGTCCGAATCACGTCCCCGGCCGCGAGGCCCTCGTCGCCGAGCCGGAGGGCCGGGTCCAGCGCGCGGACCTTGGCACCGGTGAGCTCGGCGAAGCGGCCGGCGCCCTCCGCGTGGTCGGGGTGGCCATGGGTGAGCAGGGTGAGCGCGACCCGCTTTCCCGCCTCCTCGGCGGTGGCGACGACCGCCCGCAGGTGGGCCTCGTCCAGCGGGCCGGGGTCGATGACGACGGCGAGGTCCGAGCCGGGCTCGGACACCAGCCAGGTGTTGGTGCCGTCCAGGGTCATCGCGGAGGCGTTGGGGGCCAGGACGTTCACCGCGCGGGCGGTCGCCGGCCCGGAGGTGACGAATCCGCGGGGCTGTCCCGGCAGTGCGACGGCGTCGCTCATGCGGGGCCTCCGGGACGGCCGAGGCGGACGCGCTTGGTGAACTCGTCGTGGCCCGGCCAGCTGAGCACCACCTCGCCGCCCTCCAGCGCGGCCCGGGCCAGCACCGGGGCGAGGTCCTGGGCGGCGGCCGCGGTGAGCGCGTCCGCGGCGCTCCCGTACGGCTCCAGGGAGCGCAGGGTGGAGATGGTGGGCGGCATCATCAGCAGCTCGCCCTTGTCGTACCCGTCGGCCGCGTCGGCCGGGCGGATCCAGACGGTCCGGTCGGCCTCGGTGGAGGCGTTGCGGGTGCGCTGGCCCTCGGGGAGGGCGGCGACGAAGAACCAGGTGTCGTAGCGGCGCGGCTCGAACTCGGGGGTGATCCAGCGCGCCCACGCCCCGAGCAGGTCGGAGCGCAGCCACAGGCCGCGGCGGTCGAGGAAGTCCGCGAAGGACAGCTCCCGCGCCACGAGGGCCTGCCGGTCCGCCTCCCAGTCGTCGCCGGTGGTGTCGCCGACGACCGTGTCCGGGGCCGGGCCGGCGAGCAGGACGCCCGCCTCCTCGAAGGTCTCCCGTACGGCGCCGCACACGATGGCCTGGGCGGTGCGGGGATCGGTCCCGAGCCGGGCCGCCCAGTCCGCCTGGGAGGGCCCCGCCCAGCCGACGTGGTGCTCCTCGTCGCGGGGGTCGACCCCACCGCCCGGATAGGCGTACGCGCCGCCGGCGAAGGCCATGGAGGTGCGTCTGCGCAGCATGTGGACGACGGGGCCGCCGTCCGGGGTGTCGCGCAGGAGCATCACGGTGGCGGCGAGTCGCGGTGGCACCGGGGTGAGCGAGCCGTCCGCGAGCGCGCGGATGCGGTCGGGCCATTCGGGCGGGTACCACTGGCCCCCGGCGGGGGGCTGCTGCTGACCATTCGGCATGGCCGGATGCTACGGCCATCCGGCCCGATGTTCGAGGGCCCCCTGCCGGCACCCGCCGCGCGCCGGGCGGCCGGGCGGCGGACCGGGCGACGGGCCGGACGGGCCGGACGCCGCACCGGGCCCGCGCCGCGGACGCAGGAGGACCGCCGGACGTGCCCGGACTGCCCTACGGGTGCTCCGGCACCCCAGGGGCGCCCCGGTCGGCCCCCGGTCGGGTGCGGCAGCCGCGGGAAGCGGCGCCGCGCCCCGATCGGGCCCCCCGCGCGGGGGTCAGGCTCCGGGAACCAGCTCGACCTGGATCTCGATCTCGACGGGCGCGTCGAGCGGCAGGACCGCCACGCCGACCGCGCTGCGGGCGTGCACGCCCTTCTCACCGAGGACGGCGCCCAGCAGCTCGCTCGCGCCGTTCAGCACGCCGGGCTGGCCCGTGAAGTCGGGGGCCGAGGCGACGAAGCCGACGACCTTCACGACGCGCGCGATCTTGTCGAGGTCACCGACGACCGACTTGACGGCGGCCAGGGCGTTCAGCGCGCAGGTGGCGGCCAGTTCCTTGGCCTGCTCCGGCGAGACCTCGGCACCGACCTTGCCGGTGACCGGCATGCTGCCCTTGACCATCGGGAGCTGGCCCGCGGTGTAGACGTAGGCGCCCGACCGCACGGCCGGCTGGTACGTGGCCAGCGGCGGGACGACCTCGGGCAGGGTCAGGCCGAGTTCGGCCAGCTTCGCGTCGACGACGCCGCTCATGCCTTCTCCCGCTTGAGGTAGGCCACGAGCTGCTCGGGGTTGTTCGGGCCGGGCACGACCTGGACGAGCTCCCAGCCGTCCTCGCCCCAGGTGTCCAGGATCTGCTTGGTGGCGTGGACCAGCAGCGGGACCGTCGCGTATTCGAACTTCTTGGTCATGGGAGCGAGGGTAGTGCCTGAGATGCGGGGCTCATGCGCGCCCCGGGAGACGAGTGGTTAGGCTCGGGCGATGTGAGCAGGCTCCAGGTGGTCAGCGGCAAGGGCGGCACCGGCAAGACCACGGTCGCCGCGGCACTCGCGCTTGCCCTCGCGCGCGAGGGCAGACGGACTCTTCTGGTGGAGGTCGAGGGCAGGCAGGGGCTCGCGCAGCTCTTCGGCGCCGAGGCGCTCCCCTACGAGGAGCGGAAGATCGCGGTGGCACCCGGCGGGGGCGAGGTCTTCGCGCTCGCCATCGACGCCGAACGGGCGCTGCTGGACTACCTCCAGATGTTCTACAAGCTCGGCTCGGCCGGACGCGCGCTCAAGAAGCTCGGCGCCATCGACTTCGCGACGACCATCGCCCCGGGGCTGCGCGACGTGCTGCTGACCGGCAAGGCGTGCGAGGCGGTGCGCCGCAAGGACAAGGCCGGCCGGTACGTCTACGACCACGTGATCATGGACGCGCCGCCGACCGGTCGGATCACCCGGTTCCTGAACGTCAACGACGAGGTGGCGGGCCTGGCCCGGTTCGGCCCGATCCACAACCAGGCGCAGGCCGTCATGAAGGTGCTCAAGTCCCCCGAGACGGCGGTGCACCTGGTCACCCTCCTGGAGGAGATGCCCGTCCAGGAGACCGCGGACGGCATCGAGGAACTGCGCGAGGCGGGGCTGCCCGTCGGCCGCGTCGTCGTCAACATGGTCCGCCCCCACCACCTCGACGAGGACACCCTGCGCACCGCGGCCGAGGACCACCGCGCCGGCGTCGCGAAGGCGCTGTCCCGGGCGGGCCTGGGCGGCGCGCGCCGCGGCGGACTGGCCGAGCGGCTGGTCGAGCCGCTGCTCGCGCAGGCCGCCGAGCACGCGGGCCGGGTGGAGCTGGAGCGCGCGCAGCGCGCCGTACTGGCGGGCCTGGACCTGCCGACGTACGAACTGCCCCTGTTGGGGGCGGGGATGGACCTGGCAGGGCTGTACGCGCTGGCCAAGGAACTCCGGAAGCAGTCGGTGGCCGAATGAGCGAGGGACGCGAGGGAGTGGACACGGTGGGCCTGGACACTCCGCCACGGCTGGCGGTCGACCGACTGCTGGACGACCGCGAGACCCGCATCATCGTGTGCTGCGGTGCGGGCGGCGTCGGCAAGACCACCACGGCCGCGGCGCTGGGCGTACGGGCGGCCGCGCGCGGGCGGAAGGCGGTCGTGCTGACCATCGACCCGGCGCGGCGGCTCGCGCAGTCGATGGGCATCGACTCGCTGGACAACACCCCGCGCAAGGTCGCGACCGCCGGCGGGGAAGGCGGCGAACTGCACGCCATGATGCTGGACATGAAGCGCACCTTCGACGAGATCGTCGAAGCGCACGCGGACTCCGAGCGCGCCCGGGCCATCCTCGCGAACCCCTTCTACCAGTCGCTGTCGGCCGGCTTCGCGGGCACGCAGGAGTACATGGCGATGGAGAAGCTCGGGCAGCTGCGGGCCCGGGACGACTGGGACCTGATCATCGTGGACACCCCGCCGAGCCGGTCGGCGCTGGACTTCCTGGACGCGCCGAAGCGCCTCGGGTCCTTCCTGGACGGGAAGTTCATCCGGGTGCTGATGGCTCCGGCGAAGGTCGGCGGCCGGGCCGGGATGAAGTTCCTGAATGTCGGCATGTCGATGATGACCGGCACCCTCAGCAAGCTGATGGGCGCTTCGCTGCTGAAGGACGTACAGACCTTCGTGGCGGCGATGGACACGATGTTCGGCGGCTTCCGCACGCGCGCCGACGCGACCTTCCAGCTGCTCCAGGCACCCGGTACGGCCTTCCTGGTGGTCGCCGCGCCCGAACCGGACGCCCTGCGCGAGGCGGCGTACTTCGTGGAGCGGCTGGCCGCTGAGCGCATGCCGCTGGCCGGTCTGGTGCTCAACCGGGTGCACGGCAGCGGCGCCGACCAGCTGTCCGCCGAACGGGCGTTGGCCGCCGCAGAGAATCTTGAAGAAGGCGGCATTGTCGATCAGGAGTCCGGGAAAGCTGGACTTCGTGACACGGCCGCCGAACCCCCCGGCGCCGATGACGACACCACGGCCGTCGACCGGATCACGGCAGGACTGCTGCGCCTGCACGCCGAACGGATGCAGGTGATCGCGCGTGAGCAGCGCACGCGTGATCGATTCACCTCGCTTCACCCCGAGGTGGCGGTGGCCGAAGTGGCCGCCCTGCCCGGCGATGTGCACGACCTCGCCGGGCTGCGGGCCATCGGAGAACGACTCGCGGCCGGGGTGCCGGCCGGAGCGTAGGCGTTCGTACGAGGGTGGCGGCCGCGTGGTCTACCCGGCTGCCGCGTACGTCTCGTACGGAACGTCGATCTCCGCGTCTGCATCCATGGTCAGGATGCCGGTGCTGCGCTCGTACTCCGTGCGGGCGGTTTCGAGCAGCCGTCGCCACGAGGTGACGGTGGGACGCCGGCGCAGCAGCGCACGTCGTTCCCGCTCGGTCATTCCGCCCCACACGCCGAACTCGACGCGATTGTCGAGCGCGTCGGCCAGGCACTCGGTCCGCACCGGACATCCGGTGCACACCGCCTTGGCCCTGTTCTGTGCCGCTCCTTGAACGAACAGTTCATCCGGATCGGTAGTGCGGCAGGCTGCCTGCGCACTCCAGTCGGTAACCCAGCCCATCCCGGCGCCGTCCTCTCCCGAATCGAGGCTCCCCCACGGCGGTAGCGGCATATTCACCGCTGCCAGTTGAGGACGTTACGGAAGGCGGGCACAGTGCAACACCCCCGACGGGCCCAATCTTGAATGGTCCGAACGGACTATGGGTAAGCGGCAGATCACCCGACGGAGTGATCCGGCGACATGCCCGACCATTCCGACGATTCGGGTGCAATCGGCGGATCCAGTTCACCGGGGCAGCGGGATTCGGACATCAGTCCACCCCATTCGGGAAGGGTGAAAATCAAGCCGAGGGGTTGATGTCGCACCGGACTGCTGTGACAGTTGGGGACAGCTTAGGCCAAGGCATTCGCGTGTGTCCGGCGAATCAGAACGTAGGCTGCCCTCCATGGGAAAGAAGCGCTCGGGCGGCGGGCTCACCGGGAGTCAGCAGGCCGCCAAGTTCCTCGGGGTGTCGGTTCTCTCCGGAGTCGTGCTGGCGGGCATGGCGATTCCGGCTGCAGGCGCCCTGGGACTGGCCGCCAAGGGCACGGTCGAGGGATTCGACGAGATCCCGGCCAATCTCAAGACTCCACCGCTGAGCCAGCGGACCACGATTCTGGACGCCGAGGGTGGCTTGATCGCCACCGTCTATTCGCGCGACCGGCAGGTGGTCCCGCTCACGTCGATCTCCCCGTACATGCAGAAGGCGATCGTCGCGATCGAGGATTCGCGTTTCTACGAGCACGGCGCGGTCGACCTCAAGGGCATCCTGCGCGCGGTCAACCGCAACGCGCAGGAGGGCGGCGCGGCGCAGGGCGCGTCCACGCTCACCCAGCAGTACGTCAAGAACGTGTTCGTCGAAGAGGCCGGCGACGACGAGACCAAGGTGCGCGAGGCCCAGGAGAAGAGCCTCGGCCGCAAGATCCGCGAGCTGAAGTACTCGATCCAGGTCGAGGAAGAGCTCGGAAAGAAGAAGATCCTCGAGAACTACCTCAACATCACCTACTTCGGCCAGCAGGCCTACGGCATCGAGTCCGCGGCCCAGCGCTACTTCAGCAAGCCGGCCAAGGACCTCACCCTGGACGAGTCCGCGCTGCTGGCGGGCGTCGTGCAGTCGCCGAGCCGCTACGACCCGGTGAACGACAACCAGGAGGCGACCAAGCGCCGCAACGTCGTCCTCCAGCGGATGGCCGACACCAAGGACGTCTCCCAGGCGGAGGCCGACGCCGCGAAGGCCAAGCCGGTCACCCTGAAGGTCACCAAGCCCAAGAACGGCTGCATCACGGCGGTCAAGGGCTCGGGCTTCTTCTGCGACTACGTGCGCAACTCCTTCCTGACCGACCCGGTCTTCGGCAAGACGCGCGAGGAGCGGGCGAAGCTCTGGAACAAGGGCGGCCTGACCGTACGCACGACCCTGGACCCGCAGTCGCAGGACGCCGCCAACGAGTCGATCAAGGACCACGTCTACCAGGAGGACTCCATCGCGACGGCTGTGACCATGGTCCAGCCGGGCACCGGACGGGTGCTGGCGATGGGTCAGTCCAAGCCGTACGGCTTCGGCAAGAACGAGACGCAGATCAACTACTCCGTGGACAAGCGGATGGGCGGCTCGAACTTCGGCTTCCAGGTCGGCTCGACCTTCAAGCCGTTCATCGCCGCCGCCGCCCTGGAACGGGGCATGCCGCCGACGAAGGTCTACGGGGCCCCGAACAAGATGGACTACCCGAGCCCGATCTCCCGCTGCGACGGCTCGCAGTACGTCAACACCCAGAAGGAATCCGCGGAGAACGAGACCGAGGACGAGGTCGGCCCGTACGCGCTGCGTACGGCGATGGAGAAGTCGATCAACACCTACTTCGTCGAGATGATCTCCGAGATCGGCCTGTGCCCGGTGTCGGAGATGGCGCAGAAGCTCGGCGTGGTCCCGGCGAGCGGCGCGAAGCTGGCCGACGGCCCCGCCATCGCGCTCGGCTCGGAGGAGATGTCCCCGCTGACCATGGCCAACGCCTACGCGGCCTTCGCCAACCGGGGCGTCTACTGCACTCCGGTAGCCATCGAGTCGATCACCGACGCCCACGGCAAGGCGCTCGCGGTGCCCAAGAGCAAGTGCGAGCGGGCGATGTCGCAGAACACCGCCGACACCATCAACACCCTGCTGAGCGGTGTGGTCGACTCCGGTACCGGTGAGCGCGCCGGCCTGACCGACCGCGACAGCGCGGGCAAGACCGGTACGACGGACTCCCGCTACAACGCCTGGTTCGTGGGATACACCCCGAACGTCTCCGGCGCGGTGTGGGTCGGCTCGGGCGGCGCGAAGAAGATCACGATGGAGAACATCGTGATCGGCGGCAAGCCCTTCGAGAAGGTCTTCGGCGGCGGCCTGCCCGGCCCGATCTGGAAGGACGCGATCACGGGGGCCCTGGCCGGCCGCGAGGCCCTGCGCTTCGCCACGGTCCACATCGCCGAACCGAGCGTCCCCTCCGGCGGCTCCCGCGGCAACAAGCCGTCCACCAACCCGAGCCGCCCGGGCAAGCCCGGCGGTGACGGCAAGCCCGGCGGGCGGCCCGGCGGTCAGACCGCGGGCCAGACCGGCGGCCCGGGCGGCGGCGCCGGCGAACCGGACAACCCCTTCCCCGGAATCACGATCGACCCGGGCACCGTGATCGGCGGCCGCGACGCCCAGTAGCGGGTCCCGCGCGGCGACAGCATGAGGGAGGGCCCCCGCCGGATCCGGCGGGGGCCCTCCCTCATGGCTGTCCGCGTCCTACGAGAGCGCCTTCTTCACGGCGGCGGCGACACGCCCGCCCTCCGCGAGCCCGGCGACCTTCGGGGTCACGATCTTCATGACGGCGCCCATGGCACGCGGCCCCTCGGCACCCGCCGACCGGGCCTCCTCGACGGCCTCCGCCACGATCCCGGCGAGCTCCTCGTCGGAGAGCTGCTTGGGCAGGTAGGTGTCCAGGAACTCGCCCTCGGCGGTCTCGCGCGCGGCCTGCTCGGGACGACCGCCCTGGGCGAAGGCGTCCGCGGCCTCGCGGCGCTTCTTCGCCTCCTTGGCGATCACCTTGAGGACTTCCTCGTCGGAGAGCACACGGGCCTCCTTGCCCGCGACCTCCTCCTTGGTGATGGCGGCGAGGGTCAGGCGGAGCGTGGACGAGTGCAGCTCGTCGCGCGCCCGGATGGCGGTCGTGAGGTCTTCCTGGAGCTTGGCCTTGAGCGTGGTCATGCAGGTGAGTGTGCCAGGTGCGGGGACGATGGCGCCCACCTGTTTTCGGGTCTGCGACGATGGGTCCATGCGTGCGCGTTACGGAGTACCCCTGAAAGCGGCTGCCGGAATCGCTGCGGTGGGGGCCGCGGGTGTGGCCTATGCCGCCGGTTTCGAGGCGCGGTCCTTCCGACTGCGCCGGATCACGGTGCCGGTGCTTCCCCGGGGGATGCGCCCGCTGCGCGTACTCCAGGTCTCCGACATCCACATGGTCGGCGGACAGCGCAAGAAGCGCGCCTGGCTGCAGTCGCTGGCCGGCCTGCGCCCCGACTTCGTCGTGAACACCGGCGACAACCTCTCCGACACCGAGGGCGTCCCCGAGGTCCTCGACGCGCTGGGCCCGTTGATGTCCTTCCCCGGCGTGTACGTCTTCGGGTCGAACGACTACTACGGGCCGCGGCTGCGCAACCCCGGGCGCTACCTCGTCGAGAAGGTCCAGGGCCGGCACGGCCTGAACGGCAACAAGCCGGTCGTCGGGGCCGTGCACAACCCGTGGGAGGAGATGCGGGACGCCTTCGACGCGGCCGGCTGGCTGAACCTCACCAACACCCGGGCCCGGATGAAGCTCGAAGGCCTGGAGCTGGCCTTCACCGGGCTCGACGACCCGCACATCAAGCGGGACCGCTACGAGAGCGTCGCCGGCGGCCCGGAGCCGGACGCGGACTTCTCGCTGGCCGTGGTGCACGCCCCGTACCTGCGCGTCCTGGAGTCCTTCACCGCCGACCGGTACCCGCTGATCCTCGCGGGCCACACCCACGGCGGGCAGCTGTGCATCCCCTTCTACGGGGCGCTGGTCACCAACTGCGACCTCGACACCGATCGGGTGAAGGGGCTGTCCACGCACGAGGCGGCGGGCCATCGCTCCTACCTGCACGTCTCGGCGGGCTGCGGCACCAACCGCTTCACCCCGGTCCGCTTCGCGTGCCCACCGGAGGCGACGCTCCTGACGCTGACCCCGAAGGAGTAGCGCCCCCGCGCCCACTGCACGAAAACCGGATTTCGTCTCCGGCGGGAGGTCCGCTAAAGTAATCGATGTCGCCAGGACAGCAACACTTCAGGGCGACGATCGGGGTGTAGCGCAGCTTGGCAGCGCGCTTCGTTCGGGACGAAGAGGTCGTGGGTTCAAATCCCGCCACCCCGACAGAGTAAGACCAGGTCAAGGGCCTGATCCGAGAAATCGGATCAGGCCCTTCCTGCGTTTCGGGGCGTCAGTAGGGGCGGGGCGACATGATGTGCGGCTCGACGGCCGGGGCCTCGAAGACGCAGCGGGGGATGCCCGGGCCCGGGGTGGCGCGGACGGAGACCTTCGTCGGGGGGTCCGTCGGCAGCTCGACGCGGACGGTCACGGGGTGGTCGTGGTGCGTCGTCGCGTGGCCCGTCTCCTTGCCGTCGACCAGGACCTCGACGACCGCGGTGCGGCCGGTCTGGACCGTGGCGCTGACCGAGTGCCCCGCGTGATCGATGTGGAAGTGATGCCGCCGCCTCATGAGACCGCCTCCCGCCGCTGCCCCCGCCGTCCAGGGTAGTCAGGGGGGCGCCGGTGCGCCTATGTGGTGGCGTCGAGGGCGGCCAGTTCCGTCCGGGCCAGGGCCGGCACGTCCGGGGAGGGGTCCGCCGCGGCCAGGGCGGCGTCGAGGTGGCCGAGGACCGCTGCGACGGTGGTGAAGGGGCCGACGGGGCGGAGCAGCCAGATGCGGCCCCTGGGCCGTGGCGGGAGGCCGAGGGCGGCGAGCGCCTCGTCGGCCTCCCGGTCGAGGTCGCGCAGGTCCGGCTCGGGCAGCGGGGCGCACTCCACACGGGTGATGTGGCCGTGCCCGTCGAGTTCGGTGTCCACCGCCCAGTGGGTGGAGCGGTCGGGGATCCAGGTGCGGGCCGCCGGCGGCCAGACGTACGGGAGGAAGACCCAGCGCAGGTCCTCGGGGGCCGGTTCCCAGCCCAGCACCTCCAGCTCCCGCATCTCGGGCAGCCGGTCCGGGTCCAGTTCGCTGCGGCCGGTACGGCGCTGTGCGAGCGGGTGCGGTGTTCCGTCCTCGTCCCACGACATGCGGGCACGCTATCCGAAGCGGTGACGGATCCACGTGACCCTGCGCCGACGTCGCAGCCGCCGCAGCCCCGTCACGCGTCCAGGGGGTTGGCCGCGATACGGGCGGCCGCGCCGCCCGCGACGTAGGCGGCGGCCGCACAGTCGGGCTTGCGCCGGGCCTGGTCCTCGACGAGGGCGGTGAAGACCGGGCCGAAGCCGGCCCGCGGGTGGGCGTCGAGAAGGCGGGCCCTGAACGACGGGTCGAACCCGGCCACGCGCAGACCGGAGACGTCCGCGCTCGTGCCCACTTGCAGGAGGTGGCTCTCCACGTCCTCGTCCGCGCCCACGTCGTCCCGCATGTGCAGGACGATGATCTCCTCGGCGCGGGCCCTGCGGTCCGCCGGCCAGCCGAGGCCCGCCGTCAGGACGCGCGCCACATGGCCGCCCGCCTCCTCGAAGGGCAGGGTGTGGCTGTCGAACGGCGCGGTCAGGCCCAGGTCGTGCAGGAGGGCCGCGACGTAGAAGAGCTCCTCGTCGTAATCCAGGCCGTGGTCGGCGGCGTAGCGCGCCCCGAAGGCGTAGGAGCGCACGGAGTGGTTCAGGAGCGCCGTGTCCGCGTACTCCGACGCGATCTCCAGGGCGGCTCGGGCTGATTGGGTGTCAAGCGTCCACGTCATGGCACGTCAGCGTAGGCGGCGGCTGAAGTCGACGTCCGACGGGGGCTCCCCCGGCCAGGACAGCCGGGTCGGGGCGGGCGGGGTCTCGGCGAGGACGGAGCCGCGCGAGACCACGTACCGGGGGCGCACCTGGCGGCGGAGCGCCTCCTCGGGCGAGGGGGCGGGCAGCAGCACGAAGGAGGCGGGGGCGCCCTCGGTGATGCCGTACTCGTCCGCGCCGAGGCCGAGGACGCGCGCCGCACGGTCCGTCACCATCGAGAAGGCCACCGGGATGTCGTCGGCGCCGGTGAGCTGGGCGGCGTACAGGCCGACGAGGGCCGTCTGGAGCGGATTGGCGGTGCCGAGGGCGTTCCACGGGTCCATCACGTCGTCGTGCCCGAACGCCACGTTGACCCCGGCCGCCAGCATCTCCCGGACCTGGGTGAGGCCGCGCCGCTTGGGGTAGGCGTCGAAGCGGCCCTGGAGGTTGAGGTTGGCGAAGGGGTTGGCGACCAGGTTGATTCCCGAACGGGACAGCAGCCGCTGGAGTTTGAAGCTGTAGGCGCCGTTGTAGGAGCCCATGGCCGTGGTGTGGGAGGCGGTGGCGCGCTCGCGCAGGCCCGAGCGCAGGGCGAGGGTGGCCAGTACCTCCACGAAACGGGACTGCTCGTCGTCGATCTCGTCGCAGTGGGCGTCCACGCGCAGCCCGTGGTCCTCGGCCACGGCGAACGCGGTGTGCAGCGAGGCGACGCCGTCCTCGCGTGTGTCCTCGAAGTGCGGGATCGCGCCGACGACGTCCGCCCCGCGCGCGACGGCCTCGCGGAGCAGGGCCTCGCCGTCGGGGAAGGAGACGATGCCCTCCTGGGGGAAGGCGACGATCTGCAGGGTCATCACGTCCCGTACCCGGTCGCGGACCTCCAGCAGCGCGTCGAGCGCGGTGAGGGACGGGTCGGTGACGTCGCAGTGCGTACGGACGTGCAGCACGCCGTTGGCCGCCTGCCAGCGCAGCACCTCGGTGGCCCGCGCGACGACGTCCTCACGGGTGAGGGTGCGCTTGCGCTCGCTCCAGCAGGCGATGCCCTCCCACAGGGTGCCCGAGGCGTTGGGCCGCGGCTCGCCGGCGGTCAGCGCCGTGTCGAGGTGGATGTGCGGTTCGACGAAGGGTGCGGTGAGCAGGCCGCCGTGCGCCTCGACGAGGAGGCCGGTGGCCGGCGGTTCCTTCTGGTCGTCGTGGGGGAGCACCCGCGCGATGAGGCCGTCCTCGCCGACCTCGACGTCGGACAGGCCTGGTGTGTGGAGCAGCCGGGCGCCCCGGACGATCATCCGCATGGCGCCAGCGTACGGACGAGGGCGCTCAGCCGCGCTTGGCCTGGGCCTTCTGCTGCATGCCGCGCGTCTTCGCAGCCGTGGAGTGCGCGTCCCTGAACGCTGCCTTCGCACGGGCCTCCGCTGCCGTGTTCTTCGCCAGCGCCCGTTCGGAGTCCTGGTGCATGTGGTGGCCGGTGCGGGCCTTCTTGGCCATGATCGTTCCTCCTTGGAGTACGGGTTCCACTGTGCGCCCGTTCGGAGCAGTCGGCATCCCGGACGGCTCAGCGGCAACAATGGGCGCATGACCAGCGACAGCGAGATCACCCCCGAGATGCCCGACTGGGAGAAGCGGTTCCGGGCGCCGCGCGTCGGGCTCCCCGACTGGGCCGAGGACGCCCCGGACCGTTCGATCTTCGTCTCCAACGCGACCGGCACGTTCGAGATCTATGCCTGGGACCGCGCCACCGGCCTCCAGCGGCAGGCCACCGACCGCCCCAACGGCACCACCGACGGCGCCCTCTCCCCCGACGGCGAGTGGATCTGGTGGTTCTCCGACACCGACGGCGACGAGTTCGGCACCTGGGTGCGCCAGCCCTTCGCGGGCGGCCCGGACGAGCCGGCCACCCCCGGCCTGGAGCCCTCGTACCCGGCGGGGCTGGCCATCGGCCGTGACGGCACCACGGTCGTCGGGCGCTCCACGGACGAGGACGGCTCGACCATCCACGTGGTCCGCCCGGACGGGTCCGCGCCCACGGTGATCTACCGGCACCGGGAGTCCGCCGGCGTCGGCGACCTGTCGCGCGACGGGACCCTCGTGGCCGTCGAGCACACCGAGCACGGCGACGCGATGCACTCGGCCCTGCGCGTCCTCACCCTCGACGGGGCCACCGTCGCCGAGCTGGACGACTCCCGGGGCGGGACGCGGGAGCTCGGCCTGGAGGTGCTCGGATTCGCCCCCGTCGCCGGCGACACGCGGCTGCTCGTCGGCCACCAGCGGCGCGGCCGCTGGGAGCCGCTGGTGTGGGACGTGGCGACCGGCACCGAGCAGGATCTCGCGATCGACCTGCCGGGCGACGTCAGCGCCGAGTGGTACCCGGACGGCTCCGCACTGCTGATCGCGCACAGCTTCGAGGCGCGCAGCGAGCTGTGGCGCTACGACCTGGCCGCGGCGGAGCTCGTACGGGTGGACACGCCGCCGGGGTCGGTGACGGACGCCGCCGCGCGGCCCGACGGGACGGTGGAGTACCTGTGGTCCTCGGCCGCCGAGCCCTCGGCGGTACGGTCCTCCGCGGGCGGCGTCGTCCTGGACCCGCCGGGTTTCCGGCCGCCGGGCTCCGTGCCGGTGGAGGACGCCTGGGTGGAGGGTCCGGGCGGGCGGATCCACGCGCTCGTGCAGCGTCCGGCGGGCCACGGCGACGGTCCCTTCCCGACCGTCTTCGAGATCCACGGCGGGCCGACCTGGCACGACAGCGACGCCTTCGCCGCCGCCCCGGCGGCCTGGCTGGACCACGGCTTCGCGGTGGTCCGGGTCAACTACCGGGGCTCGACGGGCTACGGCCGCGCGTGGACGGACGCCCTCAAGCACCGGGTCGGGCTGATCGAGCTGGAAGACATCGAGGCGGTCCGCGCGTGGGCGGTCGCGTCCGGCCTCGCCGACCCGGCGCGCCTGGTCCTGTCGGGCGGCTCCTGGGGCGGGTACCTGACACTGCTGGGCCTCGGCACGCAGCCCGGGGCGTGGGCCGTGGGCCTGGCCGCCGTACCGGTCGCGGACTACGTGACGGCCTACCACGACGAGATGGAGGCGCTGAAGGCCCTGGACCGCACGCTCTTCGGCGGCACCCCGGAAGAGGTCCCGGACCGGTTCGAGGCGTCCTCGCCGCTGACGTACGTGGACCGGGTGACGGCGCCCGTGTACATCGCGGCCGGCGTCAACGATCCGCGCTGCCCGATCCGGCAGATCGACAACTACGTGGACCGGCTCGCGGCGCGCGGGGCGGTGCACGAGGTGTACCGGTACGACGCGGGGCACGGTTCGCTGGTCGTGGAGGAGCGGATCAAGCAGGTCCGGATGGAGCTGGAGTTCGCGCTGAAGCACCTGCCCGCCCGACCCTGAGGACCGGTGGCCGGTGCAGCCCCCGTACCGTGGTGGGGTGCACCGGTTTCTCCTGACCCCGCGTTGGTGGGGGATCAACGTCTTCGTCGCGCTCGCGGTCCCCTTCTGCCTGTTCATGGGGTCCTGGCAGCTCGGCCGGTTCGAGGCCCGCGTCGACAGCCACCGGGAAGCGACCGCCGAGCGGCCCGTCGACCGGGCGGCCGCCCCTCTGGACTCGCTGCTCCCGGTCGACACGCAGACCTCCGGACGGCTCGCTTCCGCGTCCGGTGAGTACGGCGAGCAGATGCTGGTGCCCGAGCGGCGGCTCGACGGCGCGTCCGGTTTCTACGTCCTGACCCTGCTGAAGACCGACTCCGGCAAGGCCGTCCCCGTGGTCCGGGGCTGGCTGCCGGGCGTGGCGGACCCCGCGAAGGCGCCGGCCGCGCCGACGGGCCGGGTCGAGGTGACCGGCGCCCTCCAGGCCTCGGAGAACGCGGGCACGAAGGGGGTCCACGCCCAGGGCGGTCTGCCCGCCGGGCAGCTCGGTGTGATCGCGGCGGCCACCCTGGTCAACCTCGTCCCGCACGACCTGTACGACGCCTGGCTGACCGTGCAGACCCCGGTGGACGGGATGACTCCGGTGCCCGCGCAGGCTCCGACCAACACCGGGCTCGACCTGAAGGCCTTCCAGAACCTCGGCTACACCGGCGAGTGGTTCGTCTTCGTCGCCTTCGTGCTCTTCATGTGGTTCCGGCTCTACCGCCGCGAGGTGGAGACGCTCCGCGACGCGGAGGCGGGCCTGCTCGACCCGTCCGCGCCGGCCGCGGCCGGCGCCACGACCGCGACCGCGGCCACGACCGCGACCGCCTCGGAGGATCAGTCGTCCACCGGAATCGCACCCGTCCGGTAGACCGTGCCGCCGCAGGCGTCGGGGATCGACGTCCGCGTCGTCGGTGCGCCGCTCGTCGGCGGGGTGTGGGACACCTCGACGACGCTCGGAGCCTGGGGCGTGCCCGTCTGGGGCTCCGACGCCGCCCCGCTGCCCGGATCGCCCGAGGTCCCGGCCGAGCCGGTCTGCGGCGGCTTGCCGGACCCGTCCGAGCCGCTCGCCGTACAGGGCTCGCCCGGCGGCACCCACGCGAAGCGGACCTCGTAGGACTTGTTCGGCGGGAGCACCACCACCGACGCCTCCGCCGACGGGGCGGGCAGCAGCCCGCTGCCCGGGTCGCCCGCCGTGTGGCCGACCACGGCGACCCCGGAGCCCGGGCCGAGCGTCGCGACGGGCGTGGAGGCCGCGGTAACGGTGTCCCGGCCGGTGACCGCGCAGCCCTGGGGCGAGACGTTGGTGATCCGGAAGCCGCCGGCCACCCGGCCGTCTCCCTCCGGATTGCGCACGAAGCCGACGACGCCCAGCTGCTCGGCACCGCAACCGGGCACGCCCGGCGCGGCCCCCGGCGGCAGCGGGCCCGTGCCCGTCCCCGAGCCGGCCACGGAACCGGCCGGCCCGCCCGAGGTGCCGGTGCCGGCCGGGCCGGACGTCAAGCCGCCCGCCGGGGCGCCGCCCTGCGAGGAGTCCGGCTGCCCGGTGGCGCCGCCCGCGTCCGGGGTTCCGCCGGGGGAGCCGCCGGCCTTGGGGTAGGACCCGTATCCGTTCTGGTGCGGGTCGGACGCGCCGCCCTTCTTGTCGCCGGAGTGCGCCTCGTGACCGGCCATGGCCTGGCGGTCCGTGGACGTGCCCCCGTCACCGCTCAGGTGCAGGGCGGCCGGGATCGCGGTCCCCGCGAGCAGCGCGGCCGCTGCCGCGCCCACGACGGCCCGGCGCCTGCGGGCCCGGCGTGCGGGGACGGCGTACCGCAGCCGCTCCAGCGCGTCCTCGGAGGGCTGGAGGCCCTCGACGGCGCCGCGCAGGAGGATCCGCAGCTCCTCTTCGCCGCCGGCGCCGTCCGGCGCCGTGTGGTCGTCCATCATGACTGCGCAGCCTCCATCGCCACCCGCAGCGCGGCAATGCCCCGCGATCCGTATGCCTTGACCGAGCCGAGCGATATCCCGAGGGTCTCTGCGACCTGGGACTCCGTCATGTCCGCGAAATAGCGCAGCACCAGCACCTCGCGCTGGCGGCGCTGCAGCCCCCGCATCGCCTTGATCAGGTCGTCCCGTTCCAGCTGGTCGTAGGCGCCCTCCTCGGCGCTCGCCATGTCCGGCATGGGCTTCGACAGCAGCTTGAGGCCGAGGATGCGCCGGCGCAGGGCGGAACGCGAGAGGTTCACGACGGTCTGGCGCAGGTACGCCAGGGTCTTCTCGCGGTCGCGGACCCGGTTGCGGGCCGAGTGCACCCGGATGAACGCCTCCTGCACCACGTCCTCGCAGGAGGCGGTGTCGTCGAGGAGCAGCGCGGCGAGGCCGAGGAGGGAGCGGTAGTGCGCCTGGTACGTCGCCGTGAGGTGGTCGACGGTGGTGCCGGCCACCACCTCGCTCACGACCGCTTCGGCCACGACCGCTTCGGCCACGACCGCTTCGGCCACGACCGCTTCGGCCACGGCCTCGGCCGTCCCGTCCTTGCCGCTCCCGTCCGCCTCAGCGCTGTCGCGCTGTGCGGGCACGAGTCCGCCCGGGAGGGATGCGGCGGGCCGGGCGGGGGCCTCGGGGGTCCCCGTCGGCGGGACGGGAACGATCACGGGGAGACCGCCGCCGGGGGTGCGGAAATCCCGGCGCGGCGGGAGGATCCCCGTGCGTGCCGGTAGGACGGCCAGTTCGAGCAGTGCCTCTGCCACGCCTGTAGGACACGCGTCCCCCCGTCAGGGTTGTACGCGCGTGGAAGCCTCACCGGAGAAATCCGTATTGCGCTCATGCGTACCCGCTCTTCCCGATTGCCCCGTCCAGCGAAACGGCAGTCGGGCCATCACCTTGATCAAGGGATCGGCACCGATCCTACAAAGCGAATTACGCAAATTCACCTGCGATCAGTTCCGCGATCTGCGTGGCGTTCAGCGCCGCCCCCTGGCGGAGATTGTCGGCGCACACGAAGAACTCCAGGGCGTAGGGGTCGTCGAGCGAGGCCCTCACCCGCCCCACCCAGGCAGGATCCGTCCCGGCGGCGTCCACGGGAGTGGGAAACTCGCCCGCCGCGGGGTCGTCCACGAGCACCACGCCGGGCGCGGCTTCGAGGATCTCGCGGGCACGGGCGGCCTTCACCTCGTTCTGGAAACCCGCCCGCACCGTCAGCGAGTCCCCGGTCAGCACCGGCACCCGGACGCAGGTCACCGACACCGGGAGCGCCTCCAGCTGGAGGATCCGGCGGGTCTGCGCCCGTACGGCCAGCTCGTGCGAGGACCAGCCGTCCTCGTTCAGCTCGCCGCACCACGGCACGACGTTGAGGGCCAGGGGGGCCGCGAAGGGGCCCGTGTCCTCGCCCACGGCACGGCGCACGTCGCCGGGCTGCTCGCCCAGGGGGGTCCCGGCGACCAGCGACAGCTGGCGGCGCAGCGCCTCGGAGCCGGCCCGGCCTGCGGCGCTCGCCGCCTGGTACGTGGAGACGGCCAGCTCGGTCAGGCCGTACTCGGCGTGCAGCGCGCCCAGGGAGGCGATCATCGCGGCGGTGACGGTGTCCGGGGCGGCGACGATCCCGCGCGGCCGGATCCGTGCCGCGTGGGCGTTGATCTCGGGCACCACGAGGGGCACCGCGGGATCGTCCCGGAAGGCGGCGGACTGGTCGACGACGACCGCGCCGCGCGCGGTGACGACGGGGGCCCAGCGGGCCGAGACTTCGGCCGGGGTCAGGAAGACCGCGACGTCGCCCGCCCCGAGGCCGTCGAAGGCGTCCTCGGTGAGGGCGAGCACCTCGCACCGCTGTCCGCGGACGGTCAGCAGGCGGCCGGCCGAGCGCACGGAGGCGATCAGGCGTATGTCGCCCCAGACGTCCGCCCGCTGGGACAGCATCCGGAGCAGGACCGAACCGACTGCTCCGGTCGCCCCGACGACGGCGAGTGCCGGAGCCGGGGTCGACCGGGGTGCCGTCATCGTCCGGTGCCTCCGTAGACGACGGCCTCGTCGCTGTCGGAGTCGAGGCCGAAGGCCGTGTGCACGGCGCGGACGGCCTCGTTGACGTCGTCCTGGCGGGTCACGACCGAGATGCGGATCTCCGAGGTGGAGATCAGCTCGATGTTGACGCCCGCGTCGGACAGCGCCTGGAAGAACGAGGCGGTGACGCCCGGGTTCGTCTTCATGCCGGCGCCGACCAGGGAGATCTTGCCGATCTGGTCGTCGTAGCGCAGGGAGTCGAAACCGATCGCGCCCTTCGCCTTCTCCAGGGCGTCGATGGCCTTGTGGCCCTCGGTCTTGGGGAGCGTGAAGGAGATGTCGGTGAGGCCCGTCGAGGCCGCGGAGACGTTCTGCACGATCATGTCGATGTTGATCTCGGCGTCCGCGATGGCGCGGAAGATCGCCGCGGCCTCACCCGGCTTGTCCGGGACGCCGACGACCGTGATCTTGGCTTCGGAGACGTCGTGGGCGACTCCGGAGATGATGGCGTGCTCCACCTGCTCGTCCCCTTGCGGATTCTCGTTGCTGACCCAGGTGCCCGGCAGTCCTGAGAAGGACGAGCGGACATGGATCGGGATGTTGTATCGGCGTGCGTACTCGACACAGCGGTGCAGCAGCACCTTGGAACCGGAGGCGGCGAGCTCCAGCATGTCCTCGGAGGAGATCCAGTCGATCTTCTTCGCCTTCTTCACGACGCGGGGGTCCGCGGTGAAGACGCCGTCGACGTCGGTGTAGATCTCGCAGACCTCGGCGTCCAGCGCCGCGGCGAGCGCCACGGCGGTGGTGTCCGAACCGCCGCGGCCCAGGGTGGTGATGTCCTTGGAGTCCGCGGACACGCCCTGGAAACCGGCGACGATGGCGATGTTGCCCTCGTCCAGCGCGGTGCGGATACGGCCCGGCGTGACATCGATGATGCGCGCTTTGTTGTGGACCGAGTCGGTGATGACGCCTGCCTGGCTACCGGTGAACGACTGGGCCTCGTGGCCCAGGTTTTTGATCGCCATGGCCAGCAGGGCCATGGAGATCCGCTCTCCGGCGGTCAGCAGCATGTCGAATTCGCGCCCGGCAGGCATCGGTGAAACCTGCTCGGCGAGATCGATCAGCTCGTCCGTCGTGTCGCCCATCGCGGACACCACGACGACCACTTGGTGGCCGTTCTTCTTGGCGTCCACGATCCGCTTGGCGACGCGCTTGATGCCCTCGGCATCGGCTACGGAGGAGCCTCCGTACTTCTGCACGACAAGGCCCACGTGCGCTCCTCGCTCAGTCCGTCTCATTGCTGGTGCAGTCTAACGAGCGCCCGGGATCCGACCGCCTCGTACCGCATCATGAGACGAAAAGATCAAAATCCCGGTTCCCGTGCCGCAGGCATCGGCGCCGGCGGGCCAGCGGGTCATGCACGGCCCAGGCCGCCGAGCTCCTCCGCCATCACCTGTCCGGCCTGCTCCGCCAGGTCGTCCTCGGTGATGTCCTCGTCCGTGTCCAGGCCGTCCAGGGCGGCCAGCGGCTGGTCCAGCCGCACGTGCGCGATCAGCGACTGGAGGGCGCGCAGGGTCGCCGAGGCCGTTGGGCCCCAGTTGGTGAAGTAGGAGAACTGCCACCACCACAGCGCCTCGGTGATCCGGCCGGCCTGGTGGTGGATGAGGCCGTGCCGCAGGTCGGCGACGACGTCCGCCAGGTCGTCGGAGATCCGGTGCGCGACCGGGGCCTTGCGCGGCTCGTAGGGGTCGAAGACCTCCGAGTACACGTCGACCGGCTCCAGCATGTACGCGAACCGTTCGCGCAGCTCGTCGACGTCCGGCTCCGGGCCCAGGTCGGGCTCGTAGCGCTCGTCGGGCAGCACGTCCTGGTACGCGCCCAGCCGGCCGCCCGCGAGCAGCAGCTGCGACACCTCCAGGAGGAGGAAGGGCACCGCGCTGTCCGGGTCCTCACCCTTGGCCACCTCGGTGACCGCGACGATGAACGACTCGATCTGGTCGGCGATCGAGGCGGCGAAGTCGTCCGGGTCCTGGCCGAGTGCGTGCAGCGTTGCGTCAGACATCGAGAAGTCGCCTTCCTTCAAAGGCCCGCCCCAGCGTGACCTCGTCCGCGTACTCCAGGTCTCCCCCGACGGGGAGCCCGCTGGCCAGGCGGGTGACCTTCAGGCCCATGGGCTTGATCATGCGGGCGAGGTAGGTGGCGGTCGCCTCGCCCTCCAGGTTCGGGTCGGTGGCCAGGATCAGCTCGGTCACCTCGCCGTCCGCCAGGCGCGCCAGCAGCTCGCGGATGCGCAGGTCGTCCGGACCGACGCCCTCGATCGGGCTGATCGCGCCGCCGAGGACGTGGTACTTCCCGCGGAACTCGCGGGTCCGCTCGATCGCGACCACGTCCTTCGGCTCCTCGACGACACAGATGACCGTCGGGTCCCGGCGCGGGTCGCGGCAGATGCCGCACCGCTCCTCCTGGGCCACGTTCCCGCACACGGCGCAGAAGCGGACCTTGTCCTTGACCTCCAGCAGCGCGTGCGCGAGGCGGCGGACGTCGGTGGGCTCGGCCTGCAGGATGTGGAAGGCGATCCGCTGCGCGCTCTTGGGCCCGACGCCGGGCAGCCTGCCCAGTTCGTCGATCAGGTCCTGGACCACGCCTTCGTACAACGGACTGCCTTCTTTCGTCGGATGGGATCGGAGGGAGAGGAACGGGAACGCAGGAGGGTACTGCTAGAACGGCAGCCCGGGAATGCCGCTGCCACCGCCCAGCCCCTGCGCGAGGGGGCCCAGCTTCTGCTGCTGGAGCGCCTGGGCGTTCTCGTTGGCGGCCTGGACCGCCGCGACCACGAGGTCGGCGAGCGTTTCCGTGTCCTGCGGGTCCACGGCCTTCGGGTCGATCACCAGCGCGCGCAGCTCACCGGAGCCCGTGACGGTCGCCTTGACCAGGCCGCCGCCGGCTTGGCCCTCGACCTCGGTCCGCGCCAGTTCCTCCTGGGCCGCGGCGAGGTCCTGTTGCATCTTCTGGGCCTGCTGGAGCAGCTGCTGCATGTTGGGCTGGCCACCACCGGGAATCACAGGGCACTCACTTCCGTACGTCGGTACCGTCGGGACCTTCGCGGCTCCGAGACCTTCGGAACGCTTGGTCAATCCGAGCCTACGTGCTCCCCGCGCGGCGCGCCCTACGCCGTGAGGACCAACTCTTTCGAGTGAGAGTCGGGGCGTACGCGTACCTGATGGAGACCTCCTTGCGAGCGGAAATCGCGGGATTCGTTGTCCATCGCCCGTCATTCGAAGGTAGGAAGAGCATGCGCATCATTGCGCACACGCGCACCACCACACGTCAGCGCAGGCAGAGGGAGTGCCGGGTGAGCCAGCCGGAGATGCAGCCCGAGGGGCCACCCCGGGATCCCCGGGAGGAAGGCGGCGGACCGATGGCGGCGGGCGATCTGACCGGTCGGCCCTTCCCTCTCGGGGACTGGGGGGAGCCCGCCGAGCGGCTCGACGAGCTCTACCGGCGGGTCGAGGCCGACGCGCTGCGCACCGCCGAGTGGTACCTGTCGGACCGGGCGTGGAAGCGCCGCGGGGCGCGCGTCCTGCGCGTCGGGGCGGCCCTGGGGGCCGTCACCGGCGCCGCGATGCCGGTGCTGGAGCTGACGGGCTCGGCGCCGGGCGGGTCGACGTACGGGTACCTGGCGCTGCTGCTGGGCGCGGCCGCGCTGGCCTGCGACCGGTTCTTCGGGCTGACGTCCGGGTGGATGCGGGACGTGGCCACCGCCCAGGCGGTGCAGCGCAGGCTCCAGACCCTCCAGTTCGACTGGGCGTCGGAGAACGTCCGCGAGGTCCTCGGCCCCACCGAGGGCACCGCCAGCGAGGCCGCCGAGCGGTGCCTGACCGTGCTGCGCCGCTTCTCCGAGGACATCACGGAGCTGGTGCGGTCGGAGACGGCGGACTGGATGGTGGAGTTCCGGTCCGGGCCCGCGCCGCTGGTGATGCAGTCGCTGGGAGCCTCCGGGGCCCGCGCGGACGCGTACGTCCCGCCGGCCCGCTTCCCGCTGCCGCCGGGCACCCGCCCGAACATGCCGCGCCAGCGGCCGCCCGAGCAGCCGCGCTGATCCCGCCGAGGGGCCGGACCGGGCCCGCCAAGAGGGCGGGGCCGGACCCGCCGAGGGGACGGGGCCGGACCACCGAGGGGGCGGGCCGGACCGCCCCGACCACCGGTCAGCTGAAGATGATCATCGAGCCCTGTCCGAGGCTGCGCGTCGCCGCCGCGTGCAGTCCCAGCCAGACGTGCCGCTCACGGGCGAAGGGGCTGCCGTCGTACGGGATCGGTCCCGCCGGCTCCTCCAGTGACGTCGGCCGCCCCGGCGGCGCGGGCGCCGCGGGCGGGTTCCCCGGGTCTATCCCGATGGCGGGGGCGACGAACAGCAGCTCCCGCAGCAGCCCCTGCGCGGACCCCAGCGGTCCGCCTCCGGCCAGCAGCTCCTCGTTCGCCAGCGGCGCCGCGAAGTCGACCGGCACGTACGCGCCCGCGTGGTCGTAGTGCCACACCAGGTGCGACTGCTGCGCGGTGGGCTCGAACATCTCCAGCAGCTGTTCGTAGTCCCCGCCCAGCTCGTCCACCGGGGTCACCGGCAGGCCGCAGAGCTGGAGCAGGTAGGCCCGTCTCAGGAAATGCAGGGCGTCGTAGTCGAAACCGGCGACCGGGGCGACGTCCCCGCTCAGACCCGGCATGTACGCGAACACGGGCACGGACGGGAGTCCGGCCTCACCCAGTGCCCTGTCGTACGAGGCGATCTCTTCCGCGAAGGGGTTGTCGGGGCTGTGGCACAGCACGTCGACAAGGGGGACCAGCCACAGGTCACAGGCCACTCGGCCTCCGATCAGTCGTTGTCGCCGATGCGGCCAGCGTAGTGTGCCGGACACCCTCCGCGAAGGGGTGCGCAGAACTACGGGAGGCCGGACGCCCGCCGGGTTCAGAGCCGGGCGGCCCAGGCCAGCGCGTGCTCGTTGTAGCCCTGCACGATGCGGCGTACCGCGTCGGCGTCCGCCAGCGTCACGGCGTCCACCAGAGCGCTGTGCCCGTCCCAGAGCGCTTCCCGCAGCTGCTCCTCGCGCTGGAGGTGGGGGACGGCGAAGACCCAGCACTGCACGCGGATGCGGTGCAGGAACTCGGTGATGTAGGGGTTGGCCACCAGCCCGCTCAGTTCCCGCCAGAAGCGCAGGTCGTAGCCGATCAGCACTTCCAGGGAGCCGCTCTCGGCCGCCCTGCGCGCCTCCTCGCCCCGGCGGCGCACCGACACCAGCATCTCGCCGGAGCCGGGGGCGGTGCCCCGCTCCGCGAGCCGGCGGAAGATGCCGTCCACGACCAGTGCACGGGCCTCGATCATTCCGCGGAAGTCGTCGACCGTGAGGATCCGCACACGGAAGCCCCGGTGCTGGACCAGTTCGAGGAGCCCCTGGGCGGAGAGGTCCACGAGCGCCTCGCGCACCGGGGTGGCGGAGACCTCGTACTGCTCGGCTATCTGCTTGACGGTGAACTCGGTCCCCGGAGGCAGGCGTCCCGCGAGCACCTCGTCACGCAGCGCGTCCGCGATCTGCTGGCGAAGTGTGGTGCGGGTGACAGCGCCGCTGCCTGGCATAGGGGTCCGTCTCCTGTCGTAGAGCTCCGGACACCATAGGCCAGACAGCGAGGCCGAAACCGGGCGGTTGGTGGTGGTTATGTGTGGATCCGACCCGCTGTGAAGACGAGAATCACACCGGCGCGAACCGGCCACCACCACCCACCGCCCTCCGGTTACGCGGTGGTGTGGCGGTCGGCGACCGTCAGCGCCTCGTCCAGCAGGGCCAGGCCCTCCTTCGCCTCCGCCTCCGTGACGGTGCACGGGGGGACCACGTGGGTGCGGTTCATGTTGACGAAGGGCCACAGGCCGGACGCCTTGCAGGCCGCCGCGAAATCGGCCATCGGGGCGTTGTCCGCACCGGCCGCGTTGTACGGGACGAGCGGCTCGCGCGTCTCCTTGTCCCGTACGAGCTCCAGCGCCCAGAAGGCGCCGAGGCCGCGGACCTCGCCGACCGAGGGATGGCGCTCGGCGAGCTCGGCGAGCGCCGGGCCGATCACGTTCTCGCCGAGGTGTGCGGCGTGCGCGACGACGCCCTCCTCCTCCATCGCGGTGATCGTCGCGACCGCGGCGGCGCAGGCCAGGGGGTGGCCGGAGTACGTCAGTCCGCCGGGGTAGGGGCGGGTGGCGAAGGTCTCGGCGATGGCGGCCGAGATGGCGACGCCGCCGAGCGGCACATAGCCGCTGTTGACGCCCTTGGCGAAGGTGATCAGGTCGGGGGTGACGTCCCAGTGGTCGGCCGCGAACCACTTGCCGGTCCGGCCGAAGCCGGCCATGACCTCGTCGAGGACGAAGACGATGCCGTGGCGGTCGCAGAGCTCGCGGACGCCCGCGAGGTAGCCGGCGGGCGGGACCATGATGCCGGCGGTCCCGGGGACGGTCTCCAGGATGATCGCCGCGATCGACTGCGGGCCCTCGAAGGCGATGGTGTCGGCGAGGTGGGCGAGGGCGCGCTCGCACTCCTCGGCCTCGGTGGTCGCGTGGAAGGCGGAGCGGTAGAGGTACGGGCCCCAGAAGTGCACGACGCCGGCGGCGGCCGTGTCGGACGGCCAGCGGCGCGGGTCGCCGGTCAGGTTGATCGCGGCGGCGGTGGCGCCGTGGTACGAGCGGTAGGTGGAGAGCACCTTGGCGCGGCCCGTGTGCAGACGGGCCATGCGGACGGCGTTCTCCACGGCCTCGGCGCCGCCGTTGGTGAAGAAGATCTTGTCCAGGTCTCCGGGGGTCCGCTCGGCGATGAGGCGCGCGGCCTCGGAGCGGACGTCGACGGCGAAGCCGGGCGCGAGGGTGCAGAGCCGGGCGGCCTGCTCCTGGATCGCGGCGACGACCTTGGGGTGCTGGTGACCGATGTTGGTGTTCACCAGCTGGGAGGAGAAGTCCAGGTAGCGCTTGCCCTCGTAGTCCCAGAAGTAGGAGCCCTCGGCCCCCGCGACGGCGAGCGGGTCGATCAGGGCCTGGGCGGACCAGGAATGGAAGACGTGCTTCCGGTCTGCGTCCTTCACGGCGGCAAGGGTGTGCGGGGTGGCATGAGGGGTCATGGCGACACGCTAGAAGTGCGCAGGTGGGGAGGGATATCGGCGGACTGTATGGGGGTGGCGGGCCGGTCTCGGCAGTCTGTCTGCGCCCCGGGAGGACCCGCTCCAAGTATTGACAGCATCCTGTCGATATGACAGTCTCTTGTCATAGGCGCTTTTCGTGGAAGGGCCGGTACGGACGGTCTCGCGCCACGCACCGCGAGCACCCGCGGCCACTCGGCCGCCGCCGACCGTTTCGGCCCCGCCCGGGCCCGCTCCGGGCCCACCGCGAGCGCCGCAGGCACCTGGCACCACCGACGCTGGAGGCGACACACCATGAGCGAGACCGCAGCACACAAGCCCGTCCACCTCGCGGTCTACGACACGTACGCGGACTGGGAGACCGGCCACACCACCGCACACCTCACCCAGCGCGGCCACGTGGTGCGGACGGTCGGCTTCACCGCCGGAGCGCCCGTCACCACCATGGGCGGCATCCGCATCCAGCCTGACCTGGGGCTCGCCGATCTGCGACCGGAGGACTCCTCGCTGCTGATCCTCACCGGCGCCTCCTTGTGGGACACGGGGGACGAACTGGCGCCCTTCGCGGCGAAGGCCCGGGAGTTCCTGGCTGCCGGGGTACCGGTCGCGGCGATCTGCGGGGCCACCGCCGGCCTCGCCCGCGAGGGGCTGCTGGACGACCGCGCCCACACCAGCGGGGTCTCCTTCTACCTGGCGGAACAGCCGGGCTACGGCGGCGCCGAGAACTACGTCGAGGCCGACGCGGTGACCGACGGGGACCTCATCACGGCGGGCCCGACCGAGCCGGTCGCCTTCGCCCGCGAGGTCTTCGCCCGCTTGGACGTCTACAAGCCTGACGTCCTGGACGCCTGGTACGGGCTCTTCCACGACTCGGACGCGAGCGCCTACCCGGTCCTCATGGCGGCATCGGCGGCGGGCGATGCTTGAGCCCCTGTCGCCGCCCGGGTCGACCCGCACCCGGCAGGACCTGCTGAGCCGCACCGCGCTCGGGGTGTTCCGGCTGAACGGCCAGTTCCTCTCCCTCTCCGAGGAGCTGGCACGGCCCGCCGGGCTGACCGCCGCCTGGTGGCAGGTGCTGGGAGCGGTGCTGCGGGAGCCGCTGCCCGTCGCGGGAATCGCCCGGAGCATGGGGATCACCCGGCAGAGCGTGCAGCGCATCGCGGACCTGCTCGTCGCCAAGGGCCTCGCGCAGTACGCGCCGAACCCCGCGCACCGGCGGGCGAAGCTGCTGCGTCCGACGGAGGAGGGCCGCGCGGCGGTGGACCGGATCGGCCCGGGCCACTCGGCGATGGCCGCCCGCCTCGCGGCGGAGCTGGGTGACACCGCCTTCGCGGAGACGGTCCGGGTCCTGGAGCGCCTCGCCGCGGCGCTGGACACCCTGCCCGCACCGCGCGATCCGTCGGATCCGGCCGATCCCGCCGATCCCGCCGATCCGTAGGGTCGGGCCGATACGGCCGATCCGGCCTGGGCACGGCTTTTCGGTCCTGCCCGGCCCGAGCCTTCCGGGGCCGAGCTTCCGGGGCCGGAGCTTCCGGGGTCTGAGCCTTTCCGGGGTTCGGGCCGCCGGCGGGGGCCGCAGGGAGGCAACCGGCGGGCGCTCGCGGCCGTCCTTCCCAGCGGAGGCTGTTCGGCCAGCAGGGGGAGGACCACCCGGCCATGGAACAACTGCATCCGCACGACCCGCACCGCATCGGCCCCTACCGCCTGCTCTCACGGCTCGGCGCCGGAGGGATGGGCCAGGTCTACCTCGCCCGCTCCGACCGCGGCCGCACCGTCGCCGTCAAGCTCGTCCACCACGGGCTCGCCGCCCGCGAGGAGTTCCGCATCCGGTTCCGCCAAGAGGTCTCGGCTGCCCGCCGGGTCGGCGGCGAGTGGACCGCCCCGGTCCTCGACGCCGACACCGAGGCGCCGACCCCCTGGTTCGCCACCGGCTACGTCGCGGGGCCGAGCCTGCGCCGGGTCGTGGCCCACGACTTCGGGCCGCTGCCGGACCGATCGCTGCGGATCCTGGCCGCCGGCCTCGCGCACGCCCTCCTGGACATCCACCGCGCCGGCATCGTCCACCGCGACCTGAAGCCCTCGAACGTGCTGATCACCCTCGACGGGCCCCGCGTCATCGACTTCGGCATCGCCCGCGCCCCCACCGGGTACGACGCCGGCCTGACGCGGGCCGGTGAAATCATCGGCTCCCCCGGCTTCATGGCCCCCGAGCAGATCCGCGGCGAGCCGGTGACCGCCGCGTGCGACGTGTTCTGCCTCGGCGCGGTCCTCGCGTACGCGGCTACCGGCCGGCTGCCCTTCGGGGACGCGGAGCAGCCCGGCGGCCTTCCGGCACTCCTGCTGCGCAGCACCGAAGCGGAACCCGACCTGTCCGGCGTACCGGCCGAGCTGCTCGGCCTCGTACGGGACTGCCTGCACCGGGATCCCGGCGCGCGGCCCGGGCCCGCCGAGGTGCTGGCCCGGGTCGGCGCCGGCGACACCGTGGCCGACGGGAGGGCCCTGGAGCCCTGGCTGCCGGCCCCGCTGGTGGCCCGGCTCGGGCGGCACGCCGTACAGCTGCTGGACCGTGAGGACGCCGGGCCGGACCGTGCGGAGCCGGCGCCGCCTCCGCTGCCGCCCTCCTACTCCGCGTACCCGCCGCTGGAACCGGAACCTCCGCCCCGGCCCTGGACGGCGTCCACCGCCCTGCTCCTCGCGGTCGCCGCGGTCGTCGCGGCCCTGTCGGCCGGCACCGTGTACGCGGTCATGAGCGGGGCCGAGGACCCGCGACCGCCCGTCACGAGCCCCCGTACGCCGGCGACGACCGGCCCGGGCCCGGCCTCCGCTTCGGGTTCCACTTCGACTTCTGCTTCTGCTTCCGCCTCGGCCATGGGGTCGGCGCCGTCCCCGGCCCCGGCGGCCGGCAGCCTGCCCGAGGCCTACGTCGGCACCTGGCAGGCCGTCCGCGGCAGCCAGACCTGGCGGCTCACCCTCGCGCCCGGCGGCGTCGGGGAACAGGTGATGTCCCTGGCCGTCCAGAACCCCGGATTCGCCTGCGCCTGGACCGCACCCCTGCGCAGCGCGCCCGATCCCGTGGACCTGGATGCCTCCACCGTCACCTCGGGCGCGCCTCCGACCTGCACGTCGGGCGGGCGGAGCCGGCTCCGGCTGCTGTCCGACGGCGCCCTGCGCAGAGAGCTCGCGGGCATGGGCAGTCCCCCGCTCGACTACCGCAGGCAGTGACCGGCGCCGTTTGTGTCGAGGTCAATAAGCCTGCAGGCAAAGCTTGTTGGCTGTGACCCGGCTGCCGGACACTGCGGCACATGGAGCCGTTGAGGGTAGTGGCACGACTGTGGGAGCGGATCGAGGCACGCGACTGGGACGGCGTGGCCGGGCTCATCGCCGAGGACGCCGTCATCGAATGGCCCGTGAGCGGTGAGCGCATCGTCGGGCGCGCCAACTTCATCGCCGTGAACAGCGACGACGGCTACTCGGACGAGAAGCCCGTGCGAGTGCTGCGCATCCTGGCCGACGGGAACCACGTGGTCACCGAGGTGGAGATGCCCCAGGACCACGTCGTCTACCGGGCCGTCTCCCTGTGGACCGTGCACGAGGGGGAGATCGTGGAAGCGCGGGAGTACTGGACCAGCCCCGGCCAGGACCCCGCCCCCAGCTGGCGGGCGGGATACGTCGAACCCCTGGTGGCGGACTGAGCCGCGTGCTCTCCACCCTCCTCGGCGCGACCGGGTCGCAGGCGGTGTCCCGCCGATCAGGCCGGGCTCGCGGCGCTGCCGACGGGGCACACGCCCGGGGCGGGTGACGGCGGGGCGACGGGCGACGGGCGACGGGGGGCGTCCTGATCCGCTTCGGCGTGCGGGTCGCGACGACATGACGGCCCGCCAGTAGCCGGTCAGGCCGTGGGCCCCGCCGCTCCGAGCCGGTCCAGCTCCTCGCCGATCGCGGCCCTCAGGGCGTCGTGGCGCGGACCCAGCGCGTGCCGCTCGCCGCGCCAGCACTCCTCCTCGTAGAGCCACACGGGCCGCCTGACGCGGTCCTCGGGTTCCCAGTCGTAGCGGGGCCAGACATGGGCGTGGAGGTAGGGGTCGGTGTTGCCGAGGATCTCGATGTTGACCCTGCGGAAGGCCGGGTCGAGCCGTACGCAGGCCCGCTCGACGGCCTCGGCCAGCCGCTCGGTGTCCGCGAGGTACGCGCCCCTGCGCGGCCGGGGCAGGTCCGAGAGCCGGGTCGCGGCCGGGTCGTCGGTCAGCAGTACCGAGTAGCCGGGGAGGAACTGCCGGTCCCCGATGACCGCGAAGCCGGCGGTGAGGCGGCGCAGGACGGTGGGGTTCACGCCGCGGTGCGCGCTGCCGATGCGGTCGCTGCGCCAGTCGTCGTCGCTCATTGGTGAACTCCAAGTGGCTCATGTCACCGTGGTGTTGGGCGATGGTGTGGCACACGGTGAGGCGCGCGCTGTGCCTCTGAAGTATCCCCCGTCATACCCGAGAGCTACGTGCGAACACGGCTCTGCGGCGGGACGCCGACGAGGGGTCCCGGTTTCTAACTTCGGTGAGACAGAGGGGCGCTGACGGCCCTTCCGGGCGACCGAAGGAAGCACATCGTGGCGACGGGGACGGCGACGGGCACGGCAGGGGCTGCGGGGGCGGCGGACGGGGTCGGCACGGGCGGGGTCAGCGCGGGCGGGGTCGGCGCGGGCGGGGCGGTGTTCAGCACCGGGAGGGCGAGGGTGCGTGGTGGGCGGCTACGCCGCACGCTGCTGGCCTCGCTGGTCGCGACGGCCGTCGTCGTCCCCGTGTCGGCCGCCGCCTCCGCCAAGGCTCCCGCCCCGGCACCCGTCGTGTTCGCCGAGGATGCCTCGCCCCAAAGCCGTTATGCCGCCAACCGTGACAATCTCGCCGAGGCGGTCCGGATGGCCCAGGACGCCGACCGCTCCGGCCGGGCCGGCCGACTTCGGGCCATGGCGGCGGGCGGCACGGCACAGTTCCTCGCCTTCGACGGCAGCGGACGGGGCCGGGTCGTCGAGGTGTTCGGCGAGCTGGAGACCGCCGACCGGATCGCCGTCCTGGTGCCCGGCTCCGACACCACCCTCGATACGTACGAGAGGTTCCGGTCCGGGGCGGTGGCCCTCCAGCAGCGCCTGCAGGCGGGCGGTCCCCGTTCCGCCGTGGTCGCCTGGCTCGGGTACGACACCCCGGGCACGGTCAGTACGACCGTGCTGACCGCCGGCCGGGCCGAGGAGGCGGCGGCCGAACTGGGGCCGCTCCTGGACCGGTTGCGGGACATGGCCGCGCCCGGCTCACGGCTGTCGCTGCTCTGCCACTCCTACGGCTCCGTCGTCTGCGCCCGGACCCCGACGGGGCCGGCGGTCGGCGACATGGTGTTCTTCGGCAGCCCGGGTACCGGGGCCGCTTCCGTCCGGGAGCTGCAGACCTCCGCCCGGGTCTGGGCCGGGCGGGGCGGCGCCGACTGGATAGCCGGTGTGCCGCACGTCCGGCTCGGCGGGATCGGCTTCGGCACCGACCCGGTCGACCCCGCCTTCGGGGCGCGGGCCTTCGACGCCGGCGCCGGGGGCCACAGCGACTACCTCAAGCCGGGCACCCGTTCCCTCGACGCCCTGGCCGCCATCGTCCTCGGTACCGCTCCCGCGCAGGAGGCCTCCCGTGCATGAACTCCGCGGCCGCTGGTCCGCTCTGGCGGCGGGCATCGACGCGGCCACGCCGGCCGGCCGGGACCGGGCCGTGGACGCGCTCCGGGCCCTGGCGATCCTCGGAGTGGTGCTCGGCCACTGGCTGGTCACCTCCCTGACCGCGGCCGACGGCGGTCTGCACGGCACCAGCCCGCTGGCCCGCCTGCCCTGGCTGGCGCCGGTGTCCTGGGTGTTCCAGACGCTGGCCGTCTTCTTCCTGGTCGGCGGCCATGTCGCCGCTGTTGGGTACGCCTCGGCGCGCGAGCGGGGAGTCTCGTACGGGGCTTGGATCGGGCAGCGGCTGGGCCGGCTGTTCCGGCCGGTCGCCGCGGTGCTCGTCCTGTGGACGGTCGTGGCGGGCGGGCTGCTCATCGGCGGCGCGGAGCTCGACACCGTACGGACGCTGGTCAAGCTGGTCCTGTCGCCGCTGTGGTTCCTGCTGGTGTTCGCCGCGCTCACCGCCGCGACCCCACTCGTGGCACGGCTCAGCCCGCTCTGGCCTGCCGCCGTGGTGGCGGGTGTCGACCTGTGGCGTTTCGGGCCGGGCGGGCCCGAGTGGATCGGCTGGGTCAATGTGGCCGCGGGCTGGCTCGTGCCCTTCACGCTGGGCGCCGCGTGGGCACGCGGGGCCCTCGCCCGGCGGGCTCGGCTCCGGCTCCTGGCCGGCGCCGGCGCCGCGGCCACCGCCGCGCTGATCCTGTGGGGCGGATACCCGGCGTCCATGGTGGGCGTGCCGGGAGCGGCGATCTCGAACCTGAACCCGCCGACCCTCGCCGCGGTCGCCTTCGGACTGGCCCAGTGCGGGCTGGCCCTGCTGGTCCGCGACCGGCTGGCCCGGCTCATGCGGCGGCCGGCGGCCTGGGCGAAGGTGGCGCTGGTGAACCTGTCCGCCATGACGATCTTCCTGTGGCACCAGACCGCCATGATGGCCGTCACCGCCCTCGGGCTGTTGGTCTCGGCCGACCTGCCCGGCCTGCACACCGTGCCCGACTCGGTCGGCTGGATAGCGGCCCGGGTGTTGTGGCTGCCGGTGTTCGCTGCCGTGTTGGGGCTTTGTTGGGCGGCGTTCCGCGTCCACGAACAGGCGGGGCGCCCCCGCCCGGCCACGGTCACCGCCGCCTGCCGCGTCCCGAGCCCTTCCGCCAAGGAGGTCAACCATGCCTAGGCTGGCCGATGTGAACGATCAGCGCGTGCCCCCGGCCGGGCCGAGAACCTCAGAAGCCGCCGCGGGAGCCGGGCCCCGTCTGTCGTTGGCCCTGGACCTGTTCACGCTGCGAAGTGATCCGCTCCCCAGGATGGGCGGGCCGCGGTGGCTCGCCCGGCTGCCGCACGTATTCGTCGCCTATGCCGCGGTGTTCTTCGGGTTCCTCACCACCGAGCAGCTCATGGACCACTACCACGTCAAGGGCGGCCCGCCGCTGGCCGTCGCGCTGCTGACCGCGCTGTCCATCTGGCTGGCGATGTTCCGCCCTGTCGCCGCCTGGTGGCTCGCTCTGCTCGCCGCGGGCTGGATCGCCTGGATGATCCACGACAACGTCGGGCAGGGCCAGACCTGGCCCTGGACGCCCGGCGGGATGTTCGCGTTCGCCCCCGTGCTGCTGCTGGTCGCCCTCCGGGTGCCGCCTCGGGTGACCATATGGGTCGTCGGCATCTCCATCGCCCTCACCGGGGCGGCCGAGCTGACGCTCCATCCGGGCGGGAGCCAGTTCTCCTCCATGGCGGCGACCGTCCTCTTCGGCTTCGTCGGGCTCCTCGGGTACGCGCTGCGCGCCCTGCGGCTGGCCCGTGGCGAACTGGTCGAGCAGGAGACCCTCACCGCGGAGGAGCGCGCACGGCGCACCGTGCTGGAGGAGCGCAGCCGCATCGCCCGTGAACTGCACGACGTCGTCGCGCACCACATGTCGGTGATCTCCATCCAGGCGCAGGTCGCCCCACACCTCGTGGACAACCCGTCCGAGGAACTCAAGGAGAACCTGGCGGGCATCCGGGAGAACGCGCTGGAGGCCCTCACGGAGTTGCGGCGGGTACTGGGAGTGCTGCGCTCCGAACAACCCGGGGATCCCGCTGCCCCGCAGCATCCGCAGCCGACCCTGGCCGAGTTGGACGGCCTCGTGGACAACGTAAGGGGTGCGGGGCTGGACGTCACCACCGCGGTCGCGGGCATCCGCCGGCCGCTGACGCCCGGCGTGGAACTCACCGCGTACCGGATCGTGCAGGAGGCCTTGAGCAACTGCCTCCGCCACGCGCCCGGTTCACAGGTGGAGGTCGGCGTCGCGTACGGGCCTCGCGAGCTGCACCTGTGCGTCGCCAACAGTGCGCCGACCCGGCCGGCCGCGCCCTCGCAAGGAGCGGGGCACGGGCTGCTGGGGATGCGGGAGCGGGCGGGCATGCTGGGGGGCGAACTGGCCGCGGGACCACGCCCCGACGGCGGGTACGAGGTCAGCGCCGTGCTCCCGATGGACCCCCAGGACCCGCCCGCCGGCCCCGGTACCGGCCCCGAGACGAAGAAGGCCGCATGAGCACCCCGATCAAGGTGATGATCGCCGACGACCAGATGATGGTGCGGCAGGGCTTCACCGTGCTTCTCAACGCCCAGCCCGACATAGAGGTCGTGGGGCAGGCGGTGGACGGGGCGGACGCCGTCGCGAAGGTCGCCGAGCTGGCTCCGGACGTGGTGCTGATGGACATCCGCATGCCCGGCATGGGCGGTATCGAGGCCACGTCCGTGATCACCCGTGTTCCCGACGCCGCGGTGAAGGTTCTCGTGCTGACCACCTTCGACCTCGACGAGTACGTGTACGAGGCGCTGCGGGCCGGGGCTTCCGGGTTCCTGCTGAAGGACGCCTCGGCCGATCAGCTCGCGGAGGCGGTACGGGTGGTGGCGGCCGGTGAGGCGCTGCTCTCGCCGAACATCACGAAGCGGCTGATCACGGAGTTCTCCCGGCTGGGCGCTCCCCGCGCGCCGTCGCGAGCCCGGATCGACGTGCTGACCGAGCGGGAGACCGAGGTGCTGTCGCTGATCGCCCAGGGCCTGTCGAACGCGGAGATCTCCGAGCACCTGGTCCTGGCCGAGCAGACGGTGAAGACCCACGTGAGTCGGATCCTGGTGAAGTTGGGGCTGCGGGACCGGACGCAGGCGGCGGTGTTCGCCTACGAGAGCGGTCTGATCCGTCCGACGGGCTACTGACGGACCCGTGTAGTACTTGAGAGGGACCCGGGGAAATCCCCATCGGCGGCGACGCGGACGAAGGCGGTACAGACCTACGGTTGTGTGCATGACCGAGACGACCACCGGGGGGACAGCCCGGACGCCTGAATTCCGACTGGCATCGGAGGTGATCGCGACCCTGCGCCAGGACCTCGTCACCGATGCCTTCGCCTACCGGCCGCTGCCCCTGGCGGGGGCACCGGGACGCTTCTCGCGGCGGCTCCCCGAGGGGATACGACGGTATGCGCCGTGGCGGCGGCATGCGGCGGTGGGCGTGCTGGCGTTCTTCGCCGTGCTGTTCACGACGGAAGGGCAGTCGAGCTACTTGGGCGATCTGGGTCAGCTCGTCATGGGGCTGATAGCTGCGGCTCCGGTCCTGATGACGCTTGTACGGCCGGTGGGCGCGTGGTGGGCGGCCGTCGCGATGACGGTGGTGCTGGCCGCCCTCGGCGGCGGCGCCAACTGGCCCTGGACCCCGGGCGCCTTCTTCTCCTACATCGCGGTCATGGTCCTCGTCACGCTGCGAACCGGCCCGCGGGTGGCGGCCTGGATGTGGGCGCTCACCCTCGCGCTGGGCACCGCATTGTCCGTGGTGTTCAACGGCCAGTGGGGCTCGAACATGCCGGAGATGGCGGTGACCTCGGCGTTCGCTCTGGTGATCGCCGGCAGCATCCAGATACGCAGGCACGCCAAAGCGGAGGTGAGCGCGCAGCAGGAGGTCACGGCCGTCGAGCGGGACAAGCGGACGCTGCTGGAGGAGCGGACCACGATTGCGCGGGAGTTGCACGACGTGGTGGCGCACCACATGTCGGTGGTGGCGATCCAGGCGGAGGCCGCCCCGTACCGGGTGAAGAATCCGCCGCCGGAGCTGGAGGCGGCGTTCGTCACCATCCGGGAGAACGCGGTGGCGGCCCTGACGGAGCTGCGGCGGGTGCTGGGTGTGGTGCGCTCCGCGGACTACGAGGCTCCGGACGCCCCGCAGCCGACGCTGGCCTCGCTGGACGGGCTGTTGGCGAATGTGCGCGAGGCGGGGCTCAGCGTGGAGAAGACGGTCACGGGTGCGGTACGGGAGCTGCCGCAGGGCGTGGAGCTGTCGGCGTACCGGATCATCCAGGAAGCCCTGAGCAACACCCTGCGACACGCGCCGGGCGCGGCGGCCGGGGTGGAGGTGTCGTACGTGCTGGGCGGTCTGGGGATACGGGTCGTCAACGAGGCGCCGACCGGGGATGTTCGGCCCTCGGCGGGGGCCGGCCACGGGATCACCGGGATGCGGGAGCGGGTCGCCATGCTGGAGGGGCAGATGACGGCCGCGCGGACGGCATCGGGCGGGTACGAGGTCGCGGTGTTCATTCCGGTGCGCAACCGGGCCGAGCCGGTGCCGGAGTCGCAGGAAGGACCGGCATGACGATCAAGGTGCTGATCGTCGACGACCAGATGATGGTCCGCGAGGGGTTCTCCGTTCTGCTGAACGCCATGGACGGCATCGAGGTGGTGGGCGAGGCGGTCGACGGCCGGGAGGCCGTCGCGCAGGTGGCGGCGCTGCGGCCGGACGTGGTGCTGATGGACATACGCATGCCGCAGATGAACGGCCTGGAGGCGACACGGGAGATCGTGGCCGCGGACACGGACGCGAAGGTGCTGGTCCTGACGACCTTCGACCTCGACGAGTACGTGTACCAGGCGCTGCGGGCGGGGGCTTCCGGGTTCCTGCTGAAGGACGCTTCAGCCCGCCAGCTGGCGGACGGGGTGAGGGTGGTGGCGGCCGGTGAGGCCCTGCTGGCGCCTTCGGTGACCAAGCGGCTGATAGCGGAGTTCTCGAAGATCTCCGAGGCGCGCAGGCTGGCGGATCCGGCCGGGGTGGGTGAGCTGACGGAGCGTGAGACGGAGGTGCTGATCCTGATCGCGCAGGGCTTGTCCAACGCGGAGATAGCCGACCGGCTGATCGTCGCGGAGTCCACGATCAAGACCCATGTCAGCCGGATCCTGGTCAAGCTGGGCCTGCGGGACCGGACGCAGGCGGCGGTGTTCGCCTACGAGACCCGCCTGGTCACGCCGGCCTGACCCGGGGGGAGAGCCGGGGAGAGCCGGGGAGAGCCCCAGGAGGTGGCTCGCCGATCGCGCCGCGGGCCCGGCCTGGTCGACAGGACACCCCCTAGTCTGCGGGGATGGGCTTTGATCCGTGGGATGCCGCGTTCGTCGCCGATCCGTACCCGGCGTACCGGGAGTTGCGGGAGCAGGGGCGGGCCATCTGGTGGGAGGCCACCGGGCAGTGGCTGGTGCCGCACTACTCCGATGTCAGTGCGCTGCTGAGGGACCGGCGGCTGGGGCGGACCTACCTCCACCGGTTCTCGCACGAGGAGTTCGGGCGGGAGGCGTCGCCGCCGGAGCACGAGCCCTTCCATGTGCTCAACGGCAACGGGCTGCTGGACCTGGAGGATCCCGCGCACGCGCGGGTGCGCAGGCTGGTGGCGAAGGCCTTCACCCCGCGGACGGTGGAGCGGCTCGTGCCCGCCGTGCAGCGGATGGCCGGGGAACTGGTGGGGCGGTTGCTCGCGGACGGGGGCGGTGACCTGCTCGCCACCGTCGCCGAGCCGCTGCCGGTGGCCGTGATCGCGGAGCTGCTGGGCGTGCCGGAGGCGGACCGGGGGCTGCTGCGGCCCTGGTCGGCGGACATCTGCGGGATGTTCGAACTCCGGCCGGACGAGGAGACGGCGCGGCGCGCGGTGCGGGCCAGCATCGACTTCAGCGCGTACCTGCGGGAGCTGATCGCCGAGCGGCGAACCCGCCCCGGGGAGGATTTGATCTCCGGACTGATCGCCGCCCACGATGAGGAGGGGCGGCTCAGCGAGCAGGAGATGATCTCCACTTGCGCCCTCCTGCTGAACGCCGGGCACGAGGCCACCGTCAACACCACGGTCAACGGGTGGTGGGCGCTGTTCCGCAACCCATCTCAGCTCGCCGCGCTCCGCGACGGCCACGATCCCGAAAAGTTGTCCACAGCTGTGGATGAACTCATGCGGTACGACACTCCTCTGCAGATGTTCGAACGCTGGGTGCTCGACGACATCCGCGTGGGTGACAACGAGATCCCCCGCGGAGCCGAGGTCGCACTGTTGTTCGGTTCTGCGAACCGGGATCCCGCGCGCTTCGACGACCCCGACACGCTGGACGTCGTACGGGCGGACAACCCCCACCTGACCTTCGGGGCCGGGATCCACTACTGCCTGGGGGCGCCGCTGGCGCGGCGGGAGCTGGAGGCCTCGTTCGGGGCGCTGCTGTCGGAGGGGATCCCGCCCTTGCGGCTCGTGGAGGAGCCGCGGTGGCGGGACGGGTACGTCATCCGCGGGCTGGAACGCCTGCTCGTGGAGTTCTAGGGGCGTCTGCCGGTGAGGCCGTCAGGTCGCGGCGGCACAGGGCGGCGGGGCAGGGCGGCGGGGCCGGCCGCCGCCAGGGCGGTCTGGGCCAGCACCGGCGGCCGCCACGGCATGCGCACCACCTCGGCGTCGTACGGCACCCAGCGCACCGCCGGGTCCCGCAGCAGGCGCCGCACCCTGGCGGACGGCGCGCAGCTCGCGCATTCCGAGCACACACCGGGCCCAGCAGCACCCACCAGCACCACCGGGCGCATGAGCACCGCCGCGACCGGCGCAGGTCAGCAGAGCACCGGCAGCAGGCACAGCAGCAGCGTCCCGCCGCCAGTCACCCAGCGCCTCCCGTGCCCTCCCGCGACGTCACCGCAGGCGGTGTCGCCGCCCCCGCCGTCAGCGGGGCACGGTGAGCGTCCATGCCCCCGGGCGCAGCGTCCACGTACGACGGCGGACCGGGCCGGCCATCGCGCCGTCGGCGCGGTAGCGGAAGTCCGCGCCCGACACCGTGACCTTCTTCGCCCGAGCCGTCACCGTCGAGCCGCCGAACCCACCACCCGTGCGCACCGCGACCTCCGCCGGTTCTCCGTCGCCCCGCGTGCGCACCGAGACGTCCGCCACGGGCTGGTCCACATCGGCCAGCAGCACCCCGTCGGCCTCCACCCGCAGCCGGTGGTGCCCGCCGCCCGCCCCGCCCGCCGCCGCGACCGGGCGGACCAGCGTCCGCACCAGCGAGCGGTACGCGCTCCACACCGACGGCCCGGCCGGCCTGGGCACCCCCCGCTCCGGCCCGCGCAGCGGCGGGATCCGCAGCGCGCCCAGCACCACCCCGTCACTGTCGTCGACCAGCAGGTCGCACATCCGCACCGAGCCGTCCAGCACCGCCCGCGCCGCCGCGACGGCGGACTCGGGCACACCCAGGGACCTCGCCAGCGCCAGGGACCCCGCCGGCCCCACCGGAACCAGCGCCAGCGCGCCCTCGCCCAGCCCCCGCTCCCGGTGCAGCAGTCCCACGGCCCGCACCAGGGCCCGGTCGTCGCCCACGATCACCGGCTGTCGATGACCCCGGCGGGCGAGGGCCCGCGCGAATTCCTCCTGCGAGTCCGGGAGGCAGATCTTCGCTGCCGCGCCCGCTGACAACACATCTTTCGCGATCCGCACGGACTCGCCGTCAAGACGGCGGGCGACCGGGTCGACGAGCACCAGCAGACCGCCTACCGGCGCGCCCGCTTCGCTCATGGTGGGCTCTGGAGCCGACACCTCGGTCCTTCCTCGGGTAGCATCTTTGTGCAAGAGGCCCTTGCGCTATTGCGCCAGGGCCTTCGTCTATTCCGGGGCAACCCGTCCGACGGCTCAGCCCGCGTACATCGTCGTACGCCCCCTGACCTTGGACATGCCCCATCCGGAAGAGGTGTACGCCTGTGCCCGCTCTTGTGCTGCTCGGAGCTCAGTGGGGTGACGAGGGCAAGGGAAAGGCCACCGACCTGCTCGGTGGATCCGTTGACTATGTAGTGCGCTACCAGGGCGGCAACAACGCCGGCCACACGGTCGTCGTCGGCGACCAGAAGTACGCGCTGCACCTTCTCCCTTCCGGCATCCTCTCCCCCGGATGCACCCCGGTCATCGGTAACGGCGTCGTCGTCGACCCGGCCGTCCTGCTCTCCGAGCTGCGCGGCCTGAACGAGCGCGGCATCGACACCTCCAAGCTGCTCATCAGCGGCAACGCGCACCTGATCACGCCGTACAACGTCACCCTCGACAAGGTCGGCGAGCGCTTCCTCGGCAAGCGCAAGATCGGCACCACCGGTCGCGGCATCGGCCCGACGTACGCGGACAAGATCAACCGCATCGGCATCCGGGTCCAGGACCTCTACGACGAGTCGATCCTCACCCAGAAGGTCGAGGCGGCGCTGGAGGGCAAGAACCAGCTCCTCGCGAAGCTCTACAACCGCCGCGCGATCGAGGCCGGCCAGATCGTCGAGGAGATGCTCCAGTACGCGGAGCAGATCAAGCCGTACGTCGCCGACACCACCCTGATCCTCAACAACGCGCTGGACGAGGACAAGGTCGTGCTCTTCGAGGGCGGCCAGGGCACCCTGCTCGACGTCGACCACGGCACCTACCCCTTCGTCACCTCGTCGAACCCGACCGCGGGCGGCGCCTGCACCGGTACCGGCGTGGGCCCGACGAAGATCAGCCGTGTCATCGGCATCCTCAAGGCCTACACGACCCGCGTCGGCGCGGGCCCGTTCCCGACCGAGCTGTTCGACCAGGACGGCGAGGACCTGCGCCGCATCGGCGGCGAGCGCGGTGTGACCACCGGCCGTGACCGTCGCTGCGGCTGGTTCGACGCGCCGATCGCACGTTACGCCACCCGCGTGAACGGCCTCACCGACTTCTTCCTCACCAAGCTGGACGTGCTGACCGGCTGGGAGCAGATCCCGGTCTGCGTCGCGTACGAGATCGACGGCAAGCGCGTCGAGGAGCTCCCCTACTCGCAGACCGACTTCCACCACGCGAAGCCGATCTACGAATACCTCCCCGGCTGGTCCGAGGACATCACCAAGGCCAAGACCTTCGACGACCTGCCGAAGAACGCGCAGGACTACGTCAAGGCCCTGGAGGAGATGTCGGGCGCCCCGATCTCCGCGATCGGCGTCGGCCCCGGCCGCACCGAGACGATCGAGATCAACTCGTTCCTCTAGGGAGTGTCGACCAGGCCGGCCCCGCCGGCCGGGCGGGACTTTGACGGCACGACCCAGGCCGCAGCGGCACGAAGGGGCGGTGCGCCGTACGGCGCACCGCCCCTTCGGTCTACAGGCCGCCGGGTCAGTCCGTCTGGTAGTAGGCGAGCAGGTCGACGAGCAGGTGGGTGTCCTCCCAGCCCTGGTTCCACAGGTCGATCATGCCGCCCTTGCCGCCGGGCGTCTGCGCGACGTTCGCGACGGTCGCGCCCTTCGTCCAGTTCAGGACCGAGGAGACGGGCCGCTGCGGCGTCACCGCCGTGCCGTTCGCGTAGTCGGACCAGAAGTTCGGGTCCGGTGTCACGGACAGGAAGCCGTTCCCGCGGGTGTCGGTGACGGTGGTGTTCAGCACCCAGCCGTCGACGTCCGGGGTCGTCGTGTCGCCCTCCAGCCGCATGGGGAAGTGCGTACGGGCTTTCAGCGGGCCGGCCTTCCAGCCGCCCCAGCTGTCCTTGCGGGTGTCCAGCAGCCGGTACGGGATCCCGTGGGCCACCAGGGCGGACCGGCTCTCGGGGGTGTAGTAGCCGACGACGTCGACCACCACGTCGGCCGGGTCCCAGCCGCCGTTGCGCACGTTGATCTTTCCGTCGGGGCCGATCGGCACGACGGCCGAGTTGGCGACCGTCTGCCCGGCGGTGAAGTTCACGTTCGAGGTCGCCGGGGCGGCCTTCCCGCTGGGGTAGGCGGTCAGGTGGCCGGCCGACCGCGGGTTGGTGGCGGTGAGGTTGACCGCCACCGCGGTGGCGCCCTTCGGCACGCCCGCGCGCCCGGCGATCTCCACGCCGACGGCGCCCTGGCCGGGGACCTGGCCCTTGGCCGCGCCGAGGCCCTCGCGGGTGTCGACGACGCGGGTCGGGTTCAGCGCGCCCCAGCCGTTGGCGTGCGCCGGGGCGAAGTAGCCGGTGACATCGGCGATGATGTCGACCGCCTCCCAGCCGCCGTTGAACAGGTGGATGTACCCGTCCTCGCCGATCGCCTCGATCACCAGGTTCGGGACGGTCTGGCCCGCGGCGAAGTTCACGTTCGACGTCTCTGCGCCCTCGGCGCGGTCCTTCGTTGACTGCACCGAGACGTGGCCCGCGCCCGTGGCGTTGGTGACGGTGACGTTGAGGGCGACCGCGGTGGCCCCGGCGGGGACCTTCGCCGCGCCCGCGACCTTCAGCGCCACCGAGCTGCGCGGGCCGACCTGGGCCTTCGCGGCGCCGGTGCCCGTGCGGGTGTCGAGCAGCCGGGTGGGCTCGTGCGCGGTGAATTCGGCGCCCCGGGTGGTGAACTTCAGCTCGTTCACGGCCTCGGTGCCGTCGGCGGCGTTCTTCGCCGTGACCCTGACGTCGTACGTGCCGAGTACGGCGTACTTGTGCTTGAGGTCCCGCGCGTCGGACGCGCCGCCGGCGGGCAGGGAGTAGGTGTCCGTCGTGCCGTCGCCCCAGGAGACGGTGACGTCGAGGGCGGGCGCGTCGAAGTCGATGACGTGGGTCCGCAGCTCGACCGACCGCGCACCGTCGGTGTGCGCGGTCAGGTAGATCGACGTGGACGAATCCTGCGCACCCTGCTTCCCCTGCGTGCCCTGAGCCCCTTGAGCCCCCTGAGCCCCCTTGGCACCCGGAGCGGCGCCCTGAGCGCCCTGAGCGCCCTTGGTGACGACCGTACGCTCGGCGGGGCTGCTGTACGTCGTGCCCCCCGTCCCCAGCGTCGCGTCCGGCCCCGCCCCGGGCGCCGCCTGGGCGATCCCGGGCACGAGGCCCATACCCGCCGCCACCAGGGCGGCGGAAATCACGAGTCGGCGATTGCGCACCGATCCCCCCTCTTTTCCATCAGTGGTCACACCATGGTCTTCCTGGAACACGAGTACGAGCCCGATCCGGTTGCAAGATCATGCGGACACCGGTGTTCCCAGCAAGCCCTCCCCCGCGGGCTCCGCCGAGACGGGGCTCGGGGGGCGGGGTCCGGGTCGGCGGAAATATGATGGGCAGGTCCTTTCCACGGCGGAAGCAGGGACGGATGCACCATCGTCGGAGCCTTCGATGAGCCGGCGCCGTCCCCCTCGGGTGGCCAGCGCCGACCTGCTGAGCATGCTCGGCCGGCTGACCGCGCAGGCGCGGCAGGGCGTGGAGCTCCAGCAGGCCCGCGTGGAACTGGCCGAGGCCCTGCAGCGCGAGATGCTTCCCACCACGCTGCCCAGCCTGCCGGGGCTGCGTACGGCGGCCCGGTACTCGCCCGCCCGGCACGGCCTGGACATCGGCGGCGACTGGTACGACGGCTTCCGGCTGCCGGAGGGCGCCCTTGCCCTCTGCATCGGCGACGTGCAGGGGCACGACGTCGACGCGGCCGCCTTCATGGGGCAGGTCAGGATCTGCCTGCGGGCCGTGGCGGCCGTGGTCGTCGATCCCGGCGAGGTGCTGAGCCGGGCCAATGAGGTGCTGCTCTCGATGAACCGCGACCTCTTCGCGACCTGCAGCCTGCTCCGCTTCGACCCGGACACCTGGGAGCTGGAGAGCGCCCGGGCCGGTCACGTCCCCGCGGTGTGGGCCACGGTCGACGGCCGGTACGGCATAGCCGAAGACAACGGAGGGCTGCCGCTGAACCTGGTGCCCGGGGCGGCGTACGCGGTGACCCGGCGGCGCCTCACACAGGCGGGATCGATCGTCCTGCTCACCGACGGCGTGGTCGAGGGACCGCGGTTCCCGCTGGAGGTGGGGCTGGAACGCGTGCTCAGGGTGGTCCGGGAGGCGGCGGGCACCGACCCCGCCGAGCTGGCCGCCGAGGTGATGAAGGTGGCCGATTCGACGGGCCACGCGGACGACGCCGCGGTGCTCGTCCTCAGCCACGACGCGGCCGGAGCCGACTCGCAAGCGGGCTCGGGCGAGGACCGCGACCCGCAACCCCGTGGGACGGCGTAGCGCGTGTCACGCCCCACCCGGCCGGCGGGCTGTTGTCTGATGATGTGGTGCGCACCGAGGGATGGCGACGTCCGGCCGAACTGCTCCTACTGATCCTCGCCGTCGCCGTCGCGTACTACATCGGCGGGCGGATCGGCCTGCGCCAGAGCGTGACCGTCGACGGCGCCCAGGTCACCCCGCTGTGGCTGCCCACCGGCATCGCGCTGGCCGCCCTGCTCTGGCTGGGCCCGCGGGTCTGGCCGGGGATCCCGCTCGGCACCTACTTCGCCATCGAACGGATCAGCGAGTTCGACCTCAGCGACCTCGGCATCCTCGCGGGGAACACCATCGCGCCGGTGTGCGCGTACCTGATGCTGCGCCGGGTGGACTTCCGCACGCAGATGGACCGGCTGCGGGACGCCCTGGCGCTCGTCTTCCTGGGCGGTCTGCTGCCGATGCTGATCAGCGCGACGGCCGGGACCTGGACCCTCGTACTCACCGGCGATCTGCCCCGGGGCGGATTCTGGCCGGTGTGGGCGGCCTGGTGGGTGGGGGACGCCATGGGGGTGCTCGTACTGACCCCGCTGCTGCTGGTCCTGCGCCGGGCCCGGCTGCCACGGGACGACTACCGGCTGGCCGAGGTGTCGGCCCTGGCGGTCACGTCCGTGATCGTCACCCTCGTGGCCACCCGCAGCCACCTGTCCGTGCTCTTCCTCGTCTTCCCGCTGCTGATCTGGGCGGCCGTACGCTTCCAGCTCGCCGGGAGCGCGCCGTGCACCCTGCTGATCTCGGTCCTGGCGATCTCGGCGGCGCACGATCACGTCGGGCCGTTCGTCGAGTACAGCCTCCTGGAGCTCATGGTCAACCTCCAGGCCCTCAACGGCGCGGCCGCCCTCACCGGGCTGCTGCTGTCCGCGCTCGTGACCGAGCAGAACAACGTACGGCTGAGGATCGAGCAGGTCTGCGAGGACCTGGCCGACCTGGTGGAGCACCTGGCTCCGGGCGGCAGACCGGGGCCCCCGGAGCACTGAGCGCCCCGGGGAGGCCGTCCCCGGGGCGCTCGGCGGTGGGTCAGTTGGTCTCGTAGTAGCCGAAGATGTCGACGACGAGGTCGGTGTTGTCCCAGCCCTGGTTCCAGTAGTCGACGATGCCGTTCTTCCCGGAGCCCGCCTGGACCAGGTTCGGAACGGTCTTGCCGGCCGTCCAGTTCAGGGTCGAGGCGGTGGGACGCTCCGGGAACACCTGCTTGCCGTCCCGGTACTGCTCCCGCGTGTTCGAATCCGGAGCGACTGACAGGAAGCCCGCGCCGACGGTGTTCGTGACCGTGGTGTTCAGCACGAACCCGGCGATGCCGGGCTCGCCCACCGACAGCGGGTGCCAGATGTAGCCGCGACCCTGCATCGGACCGTGCGGCCAGCGCGGGTCGCGGGTGTCGATCAGCCGGACCGACGTGATCGGCATGTAGGCGGCCTTGCTGTCGCGGCTGTAGAAGCCGACGACGTCGACGATCACGTCCGTGCCGGCCCAGGCGCCGTTGCGGACGTTGATGCTGCCGTCGGGGCCGACGGGCACGATCACCGCATTGGCGATGGTCTGGCCCGCGGTGAAGTTCACGTTGGACGTGATCGGGACGCTGCCGCCGCTCGGGAAGACGGACAGGTGGCCGGCCTCCTTCGGGTTGGTCGCCGTCACGTTCAGCGCCACGGCCGTGACGCCTTCCGGCACTCCGCGCAGGCCGCTGATCCGCGTACCGAAGGTCTTCTGCCCGGCCAGCTGGCCCCGGGTGGTGCCCAGGCCCTCACGGGTGTCGACGAACCGGACGGGCGTCATCGGCGTGTAGCCGGCGGCGTCGGTGCGCGTGAAGTAGCCGGTCACGTCCGCGATCAGGTCGACGGACTCCGAGCCGCGGTTGGCGAGCTCGACGTAGCCGTTCTTGCCGACGGGCACGATGACCAGGTTGGGGACGGACCGGCCGGCCTCGAAGTTCACGTTCGAGGTCGTCGGCCGCTCGGTGCCCTCGGCGAAGGCCGTGATGTGCCCGCCGCTGGTGGTGTTGGTGACGGTCACGTTGAGGGCGACGGCGGTGACCCCCTCCGGTATCGCGCCGTTGCCGCCGACCTTCACGCGGGTCGAGCCGTACGCGGGGACCTTGCCCTGGGCCGCGCCGGTCCCGTCGCGGGTGTCCAGCAGTCGGGTCGGGGTGTGCGCGACGAAGTCCGAGCCGGCGGTCATCACCTCGAACTCGTTGACGACCTCGGCCTGGTTGGCCGGGTCCGCCACGGTGACCTTGACGGTGTACTGGCCGAGCTTCGCGTACGTGTGGCTGTTCTTCAGGACGGTCGAGCCGTACGCGTCCACGCCGTCCGGGCTGCTGCCGTCGCCCCAGTCGACGGTGACCTTCAGCGCGGAGTCGGCGCTGATGACGGTGGTCTCCAGGTCGAACGCGTGGGCCGTGGTGGCCGCGGCGTTCAGGACGAGGGCCAGGTCGGGGTTGCCGGAGGCCTGCTGGGCGGAGACCCCGCCCTTGGCGCCCGGCAGGGCCTTGCGGACGGAACGCTCCGCGGGGCTCTTGAAGGTGTTCAGGTTCGGTGCGGCGGCCTTGGCCAGGTCCACGGCGGGCGCGCTCACCCCCGGCGTGACCGGCTCCGCGGCCTGGGCGATGCCCGGCGCGAGACCGACGGTTGCCGCGATGACGGCGACGGAAACTACGAGACGGCGACTGCGCACCGGTCCCCCCATTTTTGAACGTGCTCAGGTCTGGGCTTCAGAGTACATAGATCTTCGCCCGCGAAATCGCCAATGCCTTTGCGGTCGCGTGGAGTTGGCGCATTTCTGTCCCGAACTGATCCCAATGTCCGTCGGGACGGACCCGCGGAAGGGATGAGAACGAGCGAGGGCCCGCCCGGTCGTGAGATCGGGCGGGACCCTCGCCGTTGTGCGCGGAGCTGCGGATCAGTTCGTCTCGTAGATGCCGAAGACGTCGACGATCAGGTCGGCGTCCTGCCAGCCCTGGTTCCAGAAGTTGATGATCCCGTACTCGCCGACGCCCGTCTGCACCAGGTTCGGGACGGTGGCGCCCTTCGCCCAGTTCAGGGTGGAGGAGCCGGGACGCGGCGGCTTCGGCGCGTTGGGGTCGGTGTTCTCCTCCCACGGGAGCGGGCTGGGTGCCACCGAGAGGAACCCGGAGTCCGTGGTGTTGGTGACCGTCGTGTTGAAGGTGAAGGCCTCGACGCCCTCCGGCTCGGGCGCGAACCACTGCGAGAAGTACCCGCGGGCCGGCAGCCTCCCGGGCCACGCCACGGTGTCGCGGGTGTCGATCGCGCGCCACGGGTCGATCGCCCGGTACGCCGCCCTGCTGTCCTTGCTGTAGTGGCCGACGACGTCCACGACGACGTCGGTGCCCGCCCATGAGCCGTTGAAGACGCTGATCCTGCCGTCGGCGCTCACGGGTACGATCACCGAGTTGGCGACCGTCTGGCCGGCCGTGAAGTTCAGGTTGGACGCCGTGGGGGTCTGGCCCCCGCCCGGGAAGACCGACAGGTGACCGGCCTCCCCGGGGTTGGTCACCGTGACGTTCAGGGCGACGGCGGTGATGCCCTTGGGCACGCCCTTGAGGCCGTCGATCTGGGTGGTGAAGGTACCCCGCCCGGCGAGCCGGCCCTTGGCGGTGCCGAGGCCCTCACGGGTGTCGACGAACCGGGCCGGGGTCATCGCCGTGTAACCGCCGGCCGCGGAACGGGTGAAGTAGCCCGTGACGTCGGCGATCAGGTCCACCGGGCTCCAGCCGCCGTTGAAGAACTCCACGTAACCGTCCTCGCCCACCGGCACGATGACCAGGTTCGGGACGGACTGACCGGCGGTGTGGTTCAGGTTCGACGTGTCCGGCCGGGATCCTCCGCCCGCGTACGCCGTGACGTGCCCGTCGGCGGTGGTGTTCGTGACGGTGACGTTGAGGACGACCGCCGTGGCTCCGGCGGGAATCCCGGAGTTGCCCGCCACCCGTACACGGGTCGTGCCGCGCCCCACGACCTTGCCCGCCTTCGCGCCCGTACCGTCGCGCGTGTCCAGCAGCCGGGTCGGGGCGTGCGGGGTGAACTCGGCGCCCGCGGTCGCGAAGGCGATCTGGTTGGCGGCCTGGATGCCGTTGGCGACGTCGGTGACCGTCACCTTCACCACGTACTCGCCGACCTCGGCGTAGACGTGGCTGTGGTAGACCTCGCCGGTGCCCTTGGCGGTCGTCTTCTCCGTCTTGCCGTCACCCCAGTCGACGACCACGTCGAGCGTGACGTCCGGCCCCGTGATCTTGGTGATGAGCTCCAGCCGGTGAGCGGAGTAGCTTTCACCCGTGATCTCCGCGGCCAGCCCCGGGTGGTCCTCGGCGGCCTTGTTGGCCGCGCCCGGCAGCGTCGTGCGCACCGTGCGGTCGGCGGGGCTGTGGAACTTCTCGCCCGAGGCCTTCGTGGCCTGCATGCCCTGCGTGCCCTTCACGGCCTTCGCGGCCTGCGCGGCGCCCGGGCCCTGCGCGGCGGGCTTGGCCGGCCCCCCGGTGGCCGAGGCCGTGCTCGGGATGAGCCCGAGACCCGCCGCCACGAGGGCAGCGGTCATTACGAGTCGGCGATTGCGCACCGGCCCCCCCATTTGTTTGCTCTTCAAAGCGACCTGATCAGATCTTGATCAGAGTACCCAGCGTGCCGGCCCTCGCCGCCATGGGTTTTCGCCCTGGTCACGGGGGAGGTGTGCGGAGGTCCGGCGTCCGCTACCAGGCCAGCTGGGAGATCTCCTCCGCGACCACCGCGCACGCGTCCGCCCCCGGGTCGATCAGCGGAAAGTGCCCCACCCCGTCGAGCAGGGTCAGCCCCACCGTCTCCCCCGCCTTCGCCGCTGCCGCCACGTACGCCTCGGCCACCTGCTGCGGGACCACGATGTCGTCCCGCCCCTGGACGACCGCCGTGGCGATGCCCGTCGGCAGCAGGGACGCCGGGTCGGCGGACGGGAGCCGCTCGTCCCAGTGGTCCGCGCCCCCCAGCAGCTGCGCGCTCGCCCCGCCGCACACGCCCAGCTCCTCCGCCACCGCGAAGTCCGCGATCGGCGCCAGCGCCACCACCCCCCGCAGCATCGGCGGGGCGGGCAGCCGCCACGGGGATCCGTACGGCAGCACGTGCCGGGCCGCGGCCCACAGCGCGAGGTGGCCGCCCGCCGAGTGGCCGGTGACGACCACGCGGCGGACGTCGGCCTGCGGCAGGGCGGTCGCGGCGAGGCCCGGAAGGGCGTCCATCGCGGCCGCGACGTCGTCGAAGGTCTCCGGCCAGCGCCCGGCGACCGGCCCGTCGGAATTCTGGTGGGGCAGCGAACTGCCGCGCCGGTACTCGACGTTGGCGACGGCGAAACCGCGCCGGGCCAGGAAGTCCGCGAAGGGGGTGATGTGCTGCCTGTCGTAGGGCGCCCGCCACGCGCCGCCGTGCAGGACCACCACCAGCGGGACCGGGCCCGCGCTCTCGCCGCGCGGGGCGTAGAAGTCGACGACGTGGTCGGGGTGTTGCCCGTAGGCGGCCGTCGCGTCCGGTGCGACCGCCGGATGGGCGAAGGCCGAGGCGGCCTCGGCGGCGTCCCGTTCCACGGCGGCGGGGTCCGTCATCGGCTCAACCTCTCGGTAACGCGTGGGACAGCGGGGACAGATGTTCCGGTGTTCCGGCAGAGCGGGACCGTATCAGTCTGGAACAGGTGGTTCCGTGCAGGGCCCGGAATACGAAGGGGCGGACGGAGCCGTGGCCCCGCCCGCCCTGCGATGTGACGTTTCGCTACTGCGTCACCCGAAGATGTGACCCAGCGTGCGCGCTGCGCGCTCCGCATCGGCGAATCCGACGTAGAGCGGGGTGAAGCCGAAGCGCAGGACGTCGGGTGCGCGGAAGTCACCGATGACGCCCCGGGAGATGAGCTCCCCCATGACCTCACGGGCGTTCTCGGTGCGCAACGAGACCTGGCTGCCGCGGCGCTCGTGCTCGGCCGGGGTGACCGATTCGACCAGGCCCTGCGGGACGTACGCCGCCACGCATTCGAGGAAGAAGTCGGTCAGCGCGAGGGACTTGGCGCGCACCGCCTCGACGGAGACTCCGTCCCAGGCGTCGAGCGCCGCCTCCAGCGCCAGCATGGACAGGATGTCCGGGGTGCCGACGCGGCCGCGGGTCGCGCCCGGCGCCGCCTCGTAGGCCGGAGTCATCGCGAAGGGGTCCGCGTGCCCGTTCCAGCCGGGGAGGGGGGAGTCGAAGGCGTCCTGGTGCCGGGCGGCTATGTACAGGTACGCGGGGGCGCCGGGGCCTCCGTTGAGGTACTTGTACGTGCAGCCGACCGCCAGGTCGACGTCGTGCGCGTCGAGCCCCACGGGCAGGGCGCCCGCGGAGTGGCAGAGGTCCCACACCACGACCGCCCCGGCGGCGCGGGCCGCCGCCGTGAGGGCCGGCAGGTCGTGGAGCCGGCCGCTGCGGTAGTCGACGTGGTTGAGGAGCACCACGGCGGTGTCCGCGTCCATCGCCTCCGCCGCCCGGGAGGGGTCGACCGGGACGACGGTCAGCCCCGTCAGCCGGGCCGCCGACCGGGCGATGTAGCCGTCGGTGGGGAAGGTGGCGGAGTCGACCAGCATCCTGGTCCGGCCGGGGGCCGCGAGGCGGGCGGCGCCGACCAGGGCCTTGAAGAGGTTGACGCTGGTGGAGTCGCCGACGACCACCTGGCCGGCGGCGGCGCCGATCAGCGGGGCGATCTTGTCGCCTATCCGCTCGGGCGCGGTCCACCAGCCGCTCTCGTCCCACGAGCGGATGAGGAGCTCGCCCCACTGCCGGGCGACGACATCCGCGGTGGTCGCGGCGACACCGGCCGGGAGGGCGCCGAGGGAGTTGCCGTCCAGGTAGACGACGCCGTCGGGCAGGGTGAAGCGCTCGCGCAGCTTCCCGAGCTCGTCGGCGGCGTCCAGGGCGGCCGCGCGGTCGCGCAGTTCGGTGGCGCGGTCCGTGGGGGCCTCAGACATGGCTGCGCGCCGTCCAGAGCTCCGGGAAGACGTTCTTCGTCGCGCGCTTCTCCAGCCAGGCCACGCCGGCGGAACCGCCCGTGCCGGTCTTGGCGCCCATCGCGCGGCGGGTGGCGACCAGGTGGTCGTTGCGCCAGCGCCAGACGAGCTCGGCGACATCGGTGAGGACCTCGCCGAGGCGGTGGAGGTCCAGGTTCTCGTCCGGGGCGGCGTACAGGCCGGTCCAGACGGCCTCGACCTCGGGGGAGGCCTCGTAGCGCAGCGACAGGTCGCGGTTCAGGACGGCTTCGGGGACCGGCAGGCCGCGGCGGGCCAGGAGGCGCAGCACCTCGTCGTAGAGGCTGGGCTCCTGGAGGGCCTTCTCCAGCTCCGCGTGGACGCGCGGTGCGCCCCGGTGCGGGACGAGCATGGAGGCGGACTTGTCGCCGAGCAGGAACTCCATCCGGCGGTACATCGCCGACTGGAAACCGGAACCCTCACCGAGGGCGCCGCGGTAGGCGTTGAACTGCGCCGGGGTGAGCTGGGCGAGCGGGCGCCAGGAGGCGTTGAGGGCCTCCAGCTCACGAAGGGAACGTTTCAGCGCGTCCATCGCGACCGGGATGCGGTCCTCGCGCAGAGCCTTCGCGGCGGTTTCCCACTCGTGGACGATGACCGTGAACCACAGCTCCATGACCTGGGTCGTGACCAGGAAGACCATCTCGCCCGGGTCGTCCGAGCGGAGGTGCTGGAGGTGGGTGAGGACGTCCGCCTGGACGTAGTCCTCGTAGGGGGTCGTGCCGTCGAAGTCGAGGTTCGGGGTGTCCCCGCCGACTCCGGAGGCATCAAGGGTGTTCGACATCGCTGTCTCCTCGACACGTGCTTCCGGGTAGCGGTCCGCTCCTTCCGTGAGGTGAGTGGAGCCCCGGTCCCCTGCCCGCATCATAGGACGCCGTCGCGCCGACGCTCCAGCGGGGAGTGATGCAGACCACACAATATGTCCGCGCGCCACTCCCCGCTGTACGGCCTCAGGCGCTCAGCGTGTCCGCGGCCGTCGGTGACGAGTCGCGCAGGAAGGTCGTGCAGCGCTCGTACTCCTCCTTCTCGCCGATCGCTCCGGCAGCGCGGGCCAGGGCGTGCAGGGCGCGCAGGAAGCCGCGGTTCGGCTCGTGCTCCCACGGGACCGGGCCGTGGCCCTTCCACCCGGCGCGGCGCAGCGCGTCGAGGCCGCGGTGGTAGCCCGTACGGGCGTAGGCGTACGACTCCACCGTGTTGCCGGCGGCGAAGGCCTCGTCGGCGAGGACCGCCCAGGCGAGGGAGGATGTGGGGTGCGCGGCGGCCACCTCGACAGCCGGGGTGCCGGCGGCGATGGCCTCACGGCCGGGCTCGTCGGGGAGGTGGGTGGGGGCGGGGCCCCCGAGCAGGTTCTGGTGAATGGACATGCCCCCAGTCTGCCGGTTGCGGTGATCCGCAAAACCCGCCGTCCCCTCGGCACCACCGCCCCGCCGGATGCGGGGTACGCGGGCTCACGCCCCCTCGGCACCACCGCCCCGCGGATGCGGGTACGCGGGCTCACGTCCCCTTGGCGTCACCGCCACGCGGATGCGGGTACGCGGGCTCACGTCCCCTTGGCGTCACCGCCGGGTGCGGGGTACGCGGGCTCACGCCGCCTTGCACCGCCGGGTGCGGGAGCCGCGGCCCTGCGGGCCGTTGGGTCGGTTCGTGGGGGCGGGGGGGGCGGTACCCCGACCCGTCCTCGAACAGCACGGTCCCTGCCCGCGCATGCAGGAGGGCCCGGCCTCCGTCCTGGGACGGGGCCGGGCCCTGCTGTACGACTGCTGCAGCGGCGGCGGCTGCAGCCGGTTACTTCAGCTTGGTACCGCTGGAGCGCAGGTTCGCGCACGCCTCGGCGACACGCGCGGCCATGCCCGCCTCGGCGGCCTTGCCCCAGGTGCGCGGGTCGTACTTCGACTTGGTGCCGACCTCGCCGTCAACCTTCAGGACACCGGCGTAGTTGGTGAACATGTGGTCCACGACCGGGCGGGTGAAGGCGTACTGGGTGTCGGTGTCGAGGTTCATCTTCACGACGCCGTTCTCCAGGGCGGTGGCGATCTCCTCGGCCGTGGAGCCCGAACCGCCGTGGAAGACGAAGTCGAACGGCGAGGCCTTGCCGAACTTCTCGGCGACACCGGCCTGGAGGTCCTTGAGGAGCTCGGGGCGCAGCACGACGTTGCCCGGCTTGTAGACGCCGTGGACGTTGCCGAAGGAGGCGGCGAGCAGGTAGCGGCCCTTCTCGCCCAGGCCCAGGGCCTCGGCGGTACGGATCGCGTCCTCGACGGTGGTGTACAGCTCGTCGTTGATCTCGTGGCTGACACCGTCCTCCTCGCCGCCGGTCGGGGTGATCTCGACCTCAAGGATGATCTTCGCCGCGACGGCCTTGGCGAGCAGCTCCTGGCCGATCGCCAGGTTGTCGGCCAGGGTCTCGGCGGAGCCGTCCCACATGTGCGACTGGAAGAGCGGGTTCAGACCGCGGGCGACGCGCTCGGCGGAGATGTCCAGGAGCGGACGTACGTAGCCGTCCAGCTTGTCCTTGGGGCAGTGGTCCGTGTGCAGGGCGACGGTGATGTCGTACTTGGCGGCGACGATGTGCGCGAACTCGGCCAGGGCGACGGCGCCCGTGACCATGTCCTTGTTGTGCTGGCCACCCAGGAACTCCGCACCACCGGTGGAGATCTGGATGATGCCGTCGCTCTCGGCCTCCGCGAAGCCCCGCAGCGCGGCGTGCAGGGTCTGGGACGAGGTCACGTTGATGGCCGGGTAGGCGAACTTGCCTGCCTTCGCCCGGTCGAGCATCTCGTTGTAGACCTCGGGGGTTGCGATGGGCATCTGTCCGCTCCTTGGATGTGCGGGGAGTGTGCTTATTGCGGGCCCTGACCTGGGGGCGACGTCATCGTCGCGCCTATCTTTCCAGACTCCGCGCAAGGGTCCAGCCCGCCGGTCTCACGTGGTGGGCGAACGGCCCGGGATGTTTCACGTGAAACATCCCGGGCCGCAGGGAAAGGCCAGGTCAGGCCCGCATCAAGGCCGGCAGCGGACCTTTGCCCCCCGTTCTCGCGGTGGCCGGTCAGGACAGGCCGAGGTCCTCGAGGCGGTAGCCGGTGAGGTAGGGCAGGCCCGCCTCGGCGATCGCGTCGGCCGCACCGCGGTCGACGATCGTGGCGACGGCGACGACCTCGCCGCCGGCCTCGCGGACGGCCTCGACAGCGGTCAGCGGGGACCCGCCGGTGGTCGAGGTGTCCTCGACCACCAGGCAGCGCTTGCCCTTCACCTCGGTGCCCTCGATGCGGCGCTGCATGCCGTGCGCCTTCTGCGCCTTGCGGACGACGAAGGCGTCCAGGCGCTGACCGCGCGCGGCGGAGGCGTGCAGCATCGAGGTGGCGACCGGGTCGGCACCGAGGGTCAGACCCCCGACGCAGTCGAAGTCGAGCTCGGCGGTGAGGTCGAGCATGACCTGGCCGACCAGCGGGGCCGACTCGCCGTCGAGGGTGATCCGGCGGAGATCGATGTAGTAGTCGGCCTCCCGGCCGGAGGAGAGGGTCACCTTGCCGTGCACGACGGCCTTGTCCTTGATCTGCTGCAGAAGCGCATCGCGTACGTCACTCATGCCGACGAGCTTAGTTGCGGCCTACGCGAGCCGCCGCCAGGTCCAGGTCGTGGAGACCTCCAGCGGGTCCACGGGGGTGACCAGGCGCGGAGCGGTGTTGATCCCGTTCGGCGGGCCGGACTGCGGCTCGACGCAGACGGCCTCGGCCTCCTCGTCGTAGACGACCACCCATTCGGACCTGCTGGTGACGCGCAGCTCCAGGGTGCCGGGCCAGGTGAGGGTGACGTCGACGCCGTCGGGCATGCCGAAGCAGTCGTCCCAGGGGCCGGGCCTCCGGTCGATGCGGTTGCCGGTGGGGAGGTGGTCGGCGCCGCGCTCTTCCTGCCAGGCGGGGTCGAAGGAGAGCTCCACGTCCCGGCCGCCGAGGTTGCGCCGGAACCAGGGGTGCCAGCCGGCCTGGGCCGGGAAGGAGTTCCCGTACGTCTCGACGCCCATGGTGAGGGTCAGCGATTCCTCGGCGAGCGTGACGACCTGGGTGACCCGGCCGGGCGTCGGCCACGGGTCGACCAGGTCGTAGGTGAAGGCGGCCTCGGTGGCGGTGGCACCGGCCGGCCGCCACCGCGCGTCACGGCCGAAGCCGTGGAGGGCGTGCGGCGGATGGTCGAGGGGCATCTGGTGCACGGTCGCACCGTCGTGGAACCGGCCGTCCTTCATGCGGCCGCACCACGGGACCATCGGGAAGGCTCCGTACCGCGGCCCCTGGCGCAGCAACTCGGTCCCGTCGATGCGCAGACTGCTGATCCGGCAGCCGTTCTCCTGGTCGACAGTCACCTCGGTGCCGCCGGCGCTCAGTTGCGTACTCATGCGGTCGACCCTAGGGGGTGTCGCCGGAGTCCAGGGGCTTGAGGCCGCAGGTCAGCGGCGGCGGCGCAGGGCGCGGCCGATCACGACGGCCGAGGCGAGCGCGATCGCCGCGGCCGGGGCGATCCAGCGCAGGCTGTCGCCGGTGGCGGTGGCGGCCGGCGCGGGTACCGGCGCGTACCGGCCGCGGGGAGGCGCGTGGTCCACCTCCTCGGCGCTGCGGCCGATCATGGTGCGGCGGGCGTGGGCGGCCTCGGCCGGGGGCCGCGGGGCTCCGTTCGCGTCGAGGTCCTCGAACCCGCCGGCCAGGAACGGGTCCAGGGACGGGGGCGGCACCTCGGTCTCGAAGACGGTGGCGCTGACCTCGGTGATGTCGTCACCGGGCTCCGCCGGAGAGTCGGCCTCCGCGGCTTCGGCCTCGGCGACGGGGTCGCTGATCGCGGACCCGGCGGCCAGCTGGCGGGCGGCCCGGTCCAGGAGCCTGCGCAGCGCGGTGGCCGCGGCGTCGGGGGCGAAGGAGGCGGCGCGTCCGTCGGCGGTGGCGCGGGCGGTGAAGTCCAGCCGGGTCCCGTCGGCGGCCGGGCTCAGCCGAAGGCCGAGGGAGAACTTCACGGTGCCGGTGCCGCGCACCTCGGTGCCCTCACCCTCAAAGGTGAAGTGGTCGGGATCCTGCTCGGTGACGGCCGCGGACCCCCGATAGGTCACGGTGCTCCCGCCGGCCCGCACCCTCAGCCGCCCGGAGAGCGGTCCGACGCCCGTGTCGGCGTCCTGCTGGAGTCCCGGTACGCACCGGGCCACCCGGGCGGGGTCGCGCAGCACGGCGCGGAGGTCGTCTGCCGGTACCGGGACGAACACCTGATGCTCCATGCGGTCGAGCCTACGGCCTGGACCGCACCGGGTCACGAATACCGCGGATGCGGCAGCGTCGACGGTGGAAGTCCGCTCACCCGGGTGCGTTCGGCGTCGCGCGCCGCGTCCTGGAGGGAACCGGTCGACAGCGAGCGCAGCGCGGGGGTTTCGCGGTCCACGCGCAACGCGGGTTCCTGGTCGCGGGCGGCCAGGACGAACCCCCAGTCCTGCGGCGGCGCGCCGGTCCCCCCGAGGGGCGTGCGGTCGGGTCCGGCGGCGAATCCGGTGAGACGGCCGCCCGCGCTGTAGGCGGCGGTGCGCAGGCCGGCCGCACGGAGGGTGGAGTCGACGGTCCAGTACGTACGGGGGCGCGTGGTCAGCGGCCCGGCGTGCACGGCCATCCGGCCGCCGGGGGCCAGGGCCCGCACCGCCAGACCGTAGAACTCCTGCGAGTACAGCTTCGTGCTGGGGGTGATGCCCGGGTCGGGGAGGTCGGAGACGATCACGTCGAAGCGGTCGTTCGCGGCGGGTCCGCGCAGCCAGCGGAAGGCGTCCTGGGTGACGACGGCCAGGCGCGGGTCGGCGTACACCCCGGCGTTGAGCGCGGAGAGCATCGGGTCGGTGCGGGCGAGCCGGACGACGCCGGGGTCGATCTCGACGACGGTGACGGAGGCGACGTCCTGGTAGCGGAGCACCTCGCGGGCGGCGAGGCCGTCGCCGCCGCCGAGGACGAGGACCCGGGCGTGCGGGCCGGTCATAGCGGGGTGGACCAGGGCCTCGTGGTAGCGGTACTCGTCGTAGCCGCTGACCCGCAGCCGTCCGTCCAGGTACAGGTCGAGGGAGCGCGGGGAGCCGGTCGCGGGGCCGGTGAGCACCAGCTCCTGCACCCCGGTCTGGACGGCGACCCGCACCTCGGAACCGTAGACGGCGCGCCGGGCGACCCGCTCGAAGTCGTCGGCGAGGACGGTCGCGGAGGCGAGCACGACGAGGACGGTCAGGTTCGCGGCGATGAGCAGCCAGCGGCAGCGCCGGCTCAGGTCGTGGCGGAAGAGCCACAGGACCAGGCCGCCGCCGGCGACGGCGTTGACGGTGCCGGTGAGCATGGCGCCGGTGAGCTGGCCGAGCATCGGCAGCAGCAGGAACGGGAAGGCGAGGCCGCCGACGAGGGCGCCCACGTAGTCGGCGGCGAACAGGTCGGCAACGGCGCCGCCCGCGTCCTGTCTGCGGATGCGCTGGATGAGGACCATCAGCAGCGGGATCTCGGCGCCGATGAGCATGCCGATGGCGAAGGAGAAGGCGACGAGCGCCGGCCGGGACTCCCCCAGCCACGCGAAACTCGCGTACAGCGCTATGGCGGAGAGGCCGCCGAGGAGGGCGAGCCCGGCCTCGATGACGCCGAAGCCGAGGGCGGGCCGGTGCCGGAAGCGTTTGGCGAGCAGGGAGCCGACGCCCATGGCGAAGACCATGACGGACAGCACGACCGACGCCTGGGTGACGGAGTCGCCGATGAGGTAGGTCCCCAGGGCGAGCAGCTCCAGCTCGTACACGAGCCCGCAGGCGGCGCATACGAACACGGTGGCCAGGACCAGGAGTCGGCCGGTCCGGGGCCGTACGGGCAGGGCGGCCGCGACGGTCTCGGCGCCTCCCGGCTCCGGAGCCGGAAGGACCCGGCGCGGGACGGAACGGTCGATCATGAAGCGAACCGTACGTCACCGCCCAGCCCCATCCGGTCACCCACATGGGTGCAAGTGGTGCACCGGTCCGGCCAGTTGGCGTAACCACATCACGCCCCGCCACGCGGCGCGCCCGGGCGGCCGCACTCCGGCCGCAAGGGCCCCTCGCCCGTACGGCCTACAGCAGGGCGGGCGATTCCACGGCCGGCGCCGGGGCGCCCATCCGGACCCCGACCCGCGTCCGAGTGGCCACCAACTGCCCTTCCTGCGGGTACGCGTGCCAGGTGCGCCACCGCACCTGGCCCTCGTAGCGCTGGGCGAGCAGGGCGGTGAAGGCGTGCGGACTTCCGGGGAACGTCCCCGCCAGCCCGTTCGGGTGGTCCGCCACCAGTGCGAGCAGCTCCTGGGCCCGCCCCGCGAAGGACCCCCGGGACAGGGTCTCGACCCGCGCGGCGAACTCGTACTCCCAGTCGCCCACCCGTTTCGCCACGCCGAGCGGCAGCGGCGTACTGCTGCCGGGCATGCAGGCGACCGTCTCCGAACAGAGCACGTCCTTCTCCTCCAGCAGAACCTGATGGGAGGCCCCGAGCAGGCGCAACTCGACCTTCGCACCCGAAAGTTCGAGGTTCAGCACGGCCAGGGCGGGCAGCCGGTCCCGACCCAGGGCCCAGGCGAGATCGGCGGCACGCGTGTCGGTGTATGAGGTCTGGAGGGTCGTGAGCATGAGTCGGCTCCGCAAACGCGCGAGGGAGATGGGCCGGGGCCCGCCAGCGGTAGCAAGCACGGGTGGGGGGACACCGGCACGGGTCCACAGGAAGTCCAGGGAGGTCCGAGGACTGGTCTACTCAACCGAGGGAATCATGAAAGGCACGGCACTCACAGCGTTTTTACCCAACTTGACGGGGTTTACATCCCCCCGGGGGCTCGGCAGTTCACGTGTTCAACAGGTTGCATCCCGCGCGTCGAGATGCATGGACAACGCGCGGGCGCCCGACGGGAAACGGACCGTCGGACGCCCGCGTCAGGACGGCGCCGGCTGCCCCGTGTCAGCTGCCGCCGCCACACCCCCCGCCCCCGCATGACGAGGACGAACCGCAGGAGGAGGACGACCCGCACGAGGACGACGAGCCGCAGCCCGACGAGCCCCCGTCCCCCGCCCACCAGCTGCCCCTGCCGCGGCGCGGCCGGTGCGGTCGGGAACCGTGCCCCACCAGCTTCCGGACGACCCGGCTCATGAGGAAGACGAACAACGCGCAGATACCGAGCACTACGAAGACGAACTGCATGTCCGCCCCTCTCTCACGCCCCGGTCCTCCCGGGGAGCGGGATCCCCGCGTCCCGCGTGAAGGGGGAATTCCCACGGCCCGCACGGCCCAAAGCACACTTGAGCAAGTCCAGAGGTTGCCCGCAGGATGACGCCCATGAGCGCACCCGTGAGCAGCGACCGCCCCTTCCTCAACCGCCGCCTGGCACCCTTCGGCACGACGATCTTCGCGGAGATGTCGGCGCTGGCCGTACGCACCGGGTCGATCAACCTCGGCCAGGGCTTCCCCGACACCGACGGCCCGGCACAGATCGCCGAGGCGGCCTCCCGCGCGGTCCTCACCGGGCTCGGCAACCAGTACCCGCCCGGGCCCGGCGTCCCCGAGCTGCGCACCGCGATCACAGCGCACCAGCAGCGCTTCTACGGCCTCGGCTACGACCCCGACACCGAGGTCCTGGTCACCGCGGGCGCCACGGAGGCCATCGCCGCCTCCCTCCTCGCCCTCCTGGAGCCGGGTGACGAGGTCATCGCCCTCGAACCGTTCTACGACTCCTACGCGGCCTGCATCGCGATGGCCGGCGCCACCCGCGTCCCGGTCACCCTGCGCCCGCGCGGCGGGACCTTCGCCCTCGACCTGGACGAGCTGCGCGCCGCCGTCACCCCGCGCACCCGGCTGCTCCTGCTGAACACCCCGCACAACCCGACGGGCACCGTCCTCACCCCGGACGAGCTCACGGCGATCGCCGCGCTCGCGGTCGAACGCGATCTGCTGGTCGTCACGGACGAGGTGTACGAGCACCTGGTCTTCGAGGGCTCCCACACCCCCCTGGCGGGCTTCCCCGGGATGCGCGGGCGCACGGTCACCATCAGCAGCGCGGGCAAGACGTTCTCGTTCACCGGCTGGAAGGTCGGCTGGCTGACGGCCCCGCCGGAGCTCGTTTCCGCGGTCCGCTCGGCGAAGCAGTTCCTCACCTACGTCTCCTCCGGCCCCTTCCAGTACGCCATCGCGGAGGCCCTGCAGCTCCCGGACACCTACTACGAGGCCTTCCGCGCCGACCTCGCCGCCAAGCGCGACATCCTCGCCGACGGCCTCGCGTCGGCCGGCTTCGAGGTCTTCCGCCCGCAGGGCACTTACTTCATCACCACCGACATCACCCCCCTCGGCGAGAAGGACGGCCTCGCCTTCTGCCGCGCCCTGCCCGAGCACTGCGGGGTCGTCGCCATCCCGAACCAGGTCTTCTACGACGACAAGTCCGCCGGCGCCACGCAGGTCCGCTGGGCGTTCTGCAAGAAGACCCACGTCCTCGAAGAGGCCGTGGACCGGCTGCGGCGCCTCTGAGCCGCAGCCCGGTGACCGAAGCCCGCCGCGGGCTTCGGCTCGGCGCCCCGGGGGAGCCCGATTTCACCGGAGCTTCCGGGGCCATTCACGCCCGGTGGGAGGCGGGTCCGCTTAAGGTGCCCGAGGCTCCTCCTGGTCCGGATGGGCGTCCTCACGCAGCGCAGGAAGTCGGGGTAGATGACGGCGACGGGCAGTACGTCGGTTTTCGTGCGGCCGAGCAACGTCAGGGCCGTCGGCGTGCCCACCGCCGCGCTCGCGCTCGGCGTGTTCGCCGCGGTCCGCGTGGCCGGAGCCGCCGTGCTGGCCTTCGCCGCGTGGTGGGCCGGGCGCAGCCCCGTCCGGGTGCTGGGGCACTCCTGGGACTCCGTCTGGTACCTCGCCATCGCCCGGCACGGCTACGGCCGCACCCAGATGTGGCCCGTCACCGGGCTCGTGCAGAGCGACTACGCCTTCTTCCCGCTGTACCCGGTGCTGGTGCGGCTGTCCGGCGGCGGCGAGTGGGGGGCGCTGCTCGTCGCCTGGACCGCCGCCGCCGTGGCCTCCGTCGGCGTGTACCGGGTCGGGGAGCTGGTGGCCGGGCGGCGCGTCGCGCTGCTGCTGGTCGCCCTGTGGGCGGTGGTCCCGCACGCGGTGGTGCTCACCCTCGCCTACACCGAGCCGCTGCTGGTCGCCCTCGCCGCCTGGTCGCTGTACGCGCTGCTGCGCGAGCGCTGGCTGCTCGCCGCGTCGCTGGCACTCCTGGCGGGGCTGACCCGGCCGACCGGGATCGCCGTCGCCGCGGCCGTGTCCGTCACGGCCGCGCACGCGCTGCTCGTACGAAGACCCCGGGCGCCCGAGGTGTGGGCGGCCGGGCTGCTGGCGCCGGCGGGCTGGCTGGCGTACGTGGCGGCCGTCGGGGTCCGCCGGCACGACGCGGCCGGGTACTTCAACGTGCAGCGCCAGTGGGGCTCCCGCTTCGACGGGGGCGGTTACGTGCTGTCCGCCCTGTGGCGGGTGCTGAGCGGCGGCCCCGTGGCACTCGCCACCGGCGTCACCGCAATGCTGCTGGGAGCGGCCCTGCTCCTGGCGGCGCTGCTGCTGGTCAACCGGCCGCCGCTGCCACTGCTCGTCTACACCGCGGTCCTGCTGGTGATCACCCTGGGCGGGGCCGGCTACTTCGAGTCCAAGCCGCGGTTCCTGCTGCCGGCGTTCCCGCTGCTGCTGCCGCTGGCCACCGTGATGGCGCGAGCCCGGCCGCGCTCCGCGGTCGTGGTGACCGCGGGGCTGGCCGGGCTCAGTTACGCCTACGGGGTCTACCTCCTGGTGTTCGCCAAGATGCCCCCTTGAGGGACGGGGCGGGGGATCAGTTGTCCCCGCCGTCCTCTTCCTCGCCGTCGGTGGAGTCGATGTCCTTCTCCAGTCCGAGCTGCTCCGTGAGCCACTTGTCGAACTCGATGGACGCACGGACCCAGCTGACCGTGGAGGACACGAAGTGCTCCAGGTTGACGCCGGTGCCGATCAGCATCTGCGCCTCGCCGATCAGGCGGACGGAGCCGTCGTCGTGCGTGTGGCTGTAGACCTTCGGCCACAGGGTGCGACGGTTCCAGTCGTCGATCGACTCGAGGAGCTGCGGCTTCTCGTCGATCTTGTGCGGACGGTCGTAGAAGGTCCGCACCGAGAAGACCTGCTGCTCCGCTTCGCCGCGGAACATGAAGTACGTACGGAACTCCTCCCACGGCGCCGCGAGGTCACCCTCGTCGTCGACGACGTACTTGAGCTCCATCTGCTCCAGCAGCTGCTTGACCAGATCCTGGTCGGGGACGACGGGGCCCGCCGGTCCTGTGGCCTGCGGATCGGGCTGCTGCCCTCCGAAGTTCGGAATCGAGGCCGGGTCGATGCTCACCGTGTACTTCCCTTCGTGCGGATACTTGCATCCTCCCCCATCCCGCCCACCCCATGTCCAGCCCGACGGCCGCGTATCCGCTGCGGGCGGACAGGAGTGCACCCCGCGCACGTTCCTGTACGCGGGGTGCGGGGTCAGGGTGCCTTGCCCACCAGCAGGTCCTCGCCGGCCACGTCGACGCGCACGGTGTCGCCGTCGCGCACCTCTCCGGAGAGGATCTCCTTCGCGAGGCGGTCGCCGATCGCCGTCTGGATCAGGCGGCGCAGCGGCCGGGCGCCGTACGCCGGGTCGTTGCCCTTGTCCGCCACCCAGGCCAAGGCCTCGGGGGTGACGTCCAGGGTCAGCCGCCGGTCGGCCAGGCGCTTGGCGAGGCGGCCGATCTGCAGCTCGGCGATGTGCGCCAGCTCGTCCCGGCTCAGCGCGGAGAAGACCACCAGGTCGTCCAGGCGGTTGAGGAACTCCGGCTTGAAGCTCGCCCGGACCACGTCAAGGACCTGCTGCTTCTTCTGGTCGGCCGAGGTGGCCGGGTCCATCAGGAACTGGCTGCCCAGGTTCGAGGTCAGGATCAGGATGGTGTTGCGGAAGTCGACCGTCCGGCCCTGGCCGTCGGTGAGCCGGCCGTCGTCCAGGACCTGGAGCAGGATGTCGAAGACCTCGGGGTGGGCCTTCTCCACCTCGTCGAGGAGCACCACGCTGTACGGGCGGCGGCGGACGGCCTCGGTGAGCTGCCCGCCCTCCTCGTAGCCGACGTAGCCGGGCGGGGCGCCGACGAGCCGGGCCACGCTGTGCTTCTCGGAGTACTCCGACATGTCGATGCGGACCATGGCCCGCTCGTCGTCGAAGAGGAAGTCGGCGAGTGCCTTGGCCAGCTCCGTCTTGCCCACGCCCGTCGGGCCGAGGAAGAGGAAGGAGCCGGTCGGCCGGTCCGGGTCGGCGATGCCGGCGCGGGTGCGGCGCACGGCGTCGGAGACGGCCCGAACGGCCTCGGTCTGGCCGATCAGGCGGCGGCCCAGGCCGTCCTCCATGCGCAGCAGCTTCTGGGTCTCCCCTTCGAGCAGCCGGCCTGCGGGGATGCCGGTCCAGGCGCCCACCACGTCCGCGATGTCGTCGGGCCCGACCTCGTCCTTGACCATGGAGTCCTTGGACGTCTCGGCCGCGGCCTCCTCCTCGGTGGCCTCGGCCAGCTCGCGCTCCAGCTGCGGGATCTCCCCGTAGAGGAGCTTGGAGGCGGTGTCGAAGTCGCCGTCGCGCTGGGCGCGCTCGGCCTGGCCGCGCAGGTCGTCCAGGCGCTCCTTGAGCTCGCCGACCCGGTTGAGGGACTGCTTCTCCTTCTCCCAGCGGGCGGTCAGGCCGCGCAGTTCCTCCTCCTTGTCGGCAAGGTCCTTGCGGATCTTGTCGAGGCGCTCGCGCGAGGCCGGGTCGGACTCGTTGTTCAGCGCCAGCTCCTCCATCCGCAGGCGGTCCACCGAGCGCTGCAGCTCGTCGATCTCGACGGGCGAGGAGTCGATCTCCATGCGCAGCCGGGACGCGGCCTCGTCGACGAGGTCGATGGCCTTGTCCGGCAGGAAGCGGGAGGTGATGTACCGGTCGGAGAGGGTCGCGGCGGCGACCAGCGCACTGTCGTTGATGACCACCTTGTGGTGGGCCTCGTAACGGCCCTTGAGCCCGCGCAGGATCGCGATCGTGTCCTCGACGGACGGCTCGGCGACCAGCACCTGCTGGAAGCGCCGCTCCAGCGCCGGGTCCTTCTCGATGCGCTCGCGGTACTCGTCGAGCGTGGTCGCGCCGACCATGCGGAGCTCGCCGCGGGCCAGCATGGGCTTGAGCATGTTGCCGGCGTCCATCGCGGAATCGCCGCCGGCGCCCGCGCCGACGACCGTGTGCAGCTCGTCGATGAAGGTGATGATCTGGCCCTCGCTGGACTTGATCTCCGCGAGGACGGTCTTCAGCCGCTCCTCGAACTCGCCGCGGTACTTGGCGCCGGCGACCATGGCGCCCAGGTCGAGGGCGACGAGCCGCTTGTTCTTCAGGGACTCGGGCACGTCGCCCTTGACGATGCGCTGGGCCAGGCCCTCGACGACGGCCGTCTTGCCGACGCCGGGCTCGCCGATGAGCACCGGATTGTTCTTCGTACGGCGCGACAGGACCTGCACGACGCGCCGGATCTCGTGGTCGCGGCCGATGACCGGGTCCAGCTTGCCGTCGCGGGCGGCCGCCGTGAAGTCGGTGCCGAACTTCTCCAGGGCCTTGTACTGGCCCTCGGGGTCGGGGGTGGTCACCCTCCGTGCTCCTCGTGCGTTCTGGAAGGCGTCCAGCAGCTTCTTCGCCGTCGCGCCCTGCGTGGAAAGGACCTCACCGGCCGCGCCGCCCTTGGCGGCGACGGCGATGAGCAGGTGTTCGGTGGAGAGGTACTCGTCGCCGAGCTTGCCGGCCTCGCTGTCGGCCTCGGCGAGCACGGCGAGCAGCTCGCGGGTGGGCTGCGGGGGCGCGACCGTGGAGCCGGTGACGCTGGGCAGCGCGGCGAGCAGGCGTTCGGCGCCGCTGCGCACGGCGGCCTGGTCGGCGTCCGTGGCGATCAGCAGGTCGATCACGTTCTCGTTGTCCTCGCCGGCGAGCAGGGCCAGCAACAGGTGTGCGGGGGTCAGGTCCGCGTGGCCGTCCTTGACGGCCCTGCCGGTGGCCGCGTTCAGCGCGTCGCGGCTCTTGTTGGTCAGCTCGGCGTCCACAGCGCCTTCTCCTCTCCAAGAGATGCACAACCAGGCCTGCCCGGGGTCCGGGCGTGCTCTGACAGAGTCAGCGTATGCAAAGTTGAGTCTATTCCACTCAAGGCAGATGAGGGGACCGCTTGCCCGTACCCTTCGGCCCATGTCCCATGACGTCCTCAACCCGACGCCCGAGTACCTCGCCTTCTGGCGGGAGCGGCACGTCTGCACCCTGACCACCCCGCGCCCCGACGGGACCCCGCACGTGGTGCCGGTGGGCGTGACGTACGACCCTGAGGCCGGCCTGGCGCGGGTGATCAGCAACAGGCACAGCAAGAAGGTCCGCAACGTCCTGGCCGCTCAGGACGCGCAGGACGCTCAGGGCGGCGGGGCCCGGGTGGCGGTCTGCCAGATGGCGGGGCGGCGCTGGGCCACGCTGGAGGGCCGGGCGGTGATCCGCACGGACGAGGCGTCGGTCGCCGACGCCGTGGCGCGCTACGCGGAGCGGTACGGGCGGACGCCGTCGCCCAATCCGGACCGCGTGGTCATGGAGATCACTCTGGACCGGGCCATGGGCCGCGCATGAGCCGTTGATCCTTCGTCTTGTCCGGTTCACGCACTGGACGCGGGCATCACAACGGCGCCATCGTGGTCAGGTCCACGATGGCGCCGTTGTGTGGGGGTAGCACCTGAGCGATCTGGAACGACGGGGGAATCGCTTCAGGCACTGCGGGGGGTGGCGGTGGTGATGTCGGGTTCGAAGAGCTGGTGGTCCCGCTGGTCGAGATTGACGAAGACCATTCCGTAGCGCACCTCGCAGCGCACGGGCTGCGGCGCGCCGCGCGGGCGGCGCAGGCACCGGTAGGCACGTACGTCCTCGTCCTCCTCGCGCACGATGACGATGGGCTGGCCGAACAGGGTGACCATCAACGTGTCGCCGGGGTGGGGGATGGCCGTGGCGAGGTCGATGAACTGCCAGCCCGAGCGGTAGGCCGACGCCATCTCGCGGCGGAAGCCGCGGTCGTCGGGGGTCATGCGGACACCGTCGCAGGAGCCTCGGTCCAGCCCGTGTCGTCCTTACCGCCCAGTTCGGCGGCGGTCCAGCCGGTGTCCGCGTACTTGCCCACGGGCGCGGTGGTCCAGCCGGTGTCGAACTCCGTGCTCGTCAGGCTCGTACCCTGACCGTCCCTAGCGCTCCCCGCGTCACTTTCGACGGCGCTGACTGCCCCAATAACCGCAACGGCGGAGAAACCTATGGCAAGCACCGAGCGAAGCATTCTCTTGTACATGGTCGGCTTCGTCCTCACTTGATGGAATCCTCTCCCCCGCGTGTCAGACGATGGCTCATTCAGGCACGTCAATGCCACAGGGACGATGCATCATGTTCTTGCATGTTCAGGACCCTGGGGGGTGGAGATTTGACGCGAAATGAGACAAAGGCGACACATCCCCACCCCGTCACGTCCATGTGCGCCGAGGGAACGCGGCTCTACGCGGCTGCCCTGAGCACCGGCCGGATAGCCCGGGGAGAGATCCAGAACGCCCCCTGCCTGCTGGAACTCGCCCTTCTGCAGCCCGACCCGGATGACGCCAACCAGCTCCGCCCGGTTCCCCCGTCCGTGGCTTTGGCTCAACGGCTCCATCCGATTGAACGCGAGATCCAGGACCGCCGACGCAGCGCTGTAGATCTCACCGACACTTTCGAGCCTTTCCTGGCCATCAGCGCACAGAGCCCGGCCAACACCCACGCCATCACGGTGCTGGAGGGTTTCGAGCGGATCAATGCCGCACTGAACCTCGCGACGGCCGAATGCCACACCGAGGTGCTGACGGTCCAGCCGGGCGGCGCACGGCCCTCCGAGGCCCTCACACAGGCCCTGGAGCGCGACCAGCCGCTGATCGACCGCGGGGTCAGCATACGGACCCTCTACCAGCACACCGCGCGGCACAGCCAGGGCACCCTCGCCTACGTGGACCGGATCTCCACGGGCAAGGTCGAGATCCGCACGCTCGAAGAGCTGATAGAGCGCCTGATCATCTTCGACCGCACCGTCGCCTTCATCCCAGTGAGCGACGACCGCCGGGTCGCGCTGGAGCTGCGCCACCCCGGCCTCGTCGACTACCTCATCAAGGTGTTCGAGCAGCTCTGGCACCGCGCCGTACCGCTCACGGAGGAGGTGACGTACCGCAGCACCCCCGGCGGCGTCACCGGCGTGCAGCGCACCATCGCCCAGCTCCTCATCGAAGGGCACGTGGACGAGGCCATCGCCCGCCGCCTCGGCATGAACGTGCGGACCTGCCGCGCCCACATCGCCAAGCTCGCCAGCACCCTGGGCAGCGGCAGCCGGGCCCAGCTCGGCTACCTCATCGCCCAGTCCGGCATCCTGGGCCGCCCTTCCGCCCACGAGGAGTGCGAACACCCGGGCCCCGGTGGAGAGCGCGACCACGGCGCGGCCCGGGAAAGCGTCTAGAAAGCCGTCAGGCCCCGCCCTGGGAGGGGCGGAGCCCGTGGGGGTGCTTCCGGGGGCCGGGACGGCCTGCCGGTCAGTCCAGCGGGCGCTTGGGGCTCGGCCGCCAGACCACCAGGGCGCTGCCCGGCTGCGGCGGCTGGTACGGGACCAGGTCGCGCCGGTACGAGGCGTGCACCTGGGCCTCGCGGGCCCGCAGCGTGGCGGCCGCGCCGTCCACCGCCGCCGAGAGCTCGGCGACGCGCTGCTGGAGCGCCGCCACCTGGTTCTCCAGCTCGATGATCCGCTTGATGCCCGCCAGGTTGATGCCCTCGTCCTGGGACAGTGCCTGCACCGTGCGGAGCAGTTCGATGTCCCGGGCCGAATAGCGCCGGCCGCGGCCCGCCGTGCGGTCCGGGGAGACCAGGCCGAGACGGTCGTACTGGCGGAGGGTCTGCGGGTGCAGGCCCGAGAGCTGGGCGGCCACCGAGATCACGTAGACCGGGGTCTCGTCGGTGAGTTGGTAGGCACCGCTTCCCAGACGGGACTGTCGTCGGCGGCCGTCCATGTCATGCTCCCTTCGCGGACTCGAACAGCGCGGAGCGCGGGTCCTGCGACTCCGTCGCCTCGCGGTACATCTCCAGCGCCTCGCGTGCCTTGTCGGACAGCTCGGTCGGAACCGCCACCTCCACGGTGACCAGCAGGTCCCCGCGGGTGCCGTCCTTGCGGACCGCTCCCTTGCCGCGGGCCCGCATCGTACGTCCGTTCGGGGTGCCCGGGGGCAGTTTCAGCGTCACCGAGGGGCCGTTCAAGGTCGGGACCTTGATGTCGGCGCCCAGCGCAGCCTCCGCGAACGTCACCGGGACGGTCACCGTCAGATTGTCGTCCTTGCGGCCGAACACCGGGTGGGTCCCGACGTGCACCACCACGTAGAGGTCGCCGCCGGGGCCGCCCCGCTCGCCCGGGGCGCCCTTGCCGCGCAGCCGGATCCGCTGGCCGTCGGAGACGCCCGCCGGGATCCGGACCTGCATGGTGCGGGAGCTGCGGGCACGACCGCTGCCCTTGCAGACCTCGCAGGGGGTCTCGGCGATCAGGCCGCGGCCCTTGCAGTCCGCGCAGGGGTCGGTCAGCGAGAAGCCGCCGCCGCTGCCCCGCGAGACCTGGCCGGTGCCGACGCAGGTCGGGCACACCCGGGGCGTGCCGTTCTTGTCGCCGGTGCCCGAACAGGCCTTGCAGGGCGCCTGCGAGGACATCCGGAGCGGGACCGTGGCCCCGTCCACCGCCTCCGTGAAGGAGAGGGTGACCTCCGACTCGATGTCCTGGCCGCGGCGCGGCTGGGTACGGGTGCCCGCCCCCGGGCCGGCGCCGCGGTTGAAGAGGCCGCCGAAGACGTCGCCCAGGCCGCCGCCGAAGCCGCCGGCCTGACCGCCCTGCTGGGTGCCCCCGAAGAGGTCGCCGAGGTCGAAGTTGAACGAGCCGCCGCCGCCCGGCCCGGGGCGGAAGCCGCCGTTGCCGAACAGCGCGCGCGCCTCGTCGTACTCCTTGCGCTTCTTGGCGTCCCCGAGGATGTCGTTCGCCTCGGAGATCTCCTTGAAGCGCGCCTCGGCCGATGCGTCGCCCTTGTTGGCGTCCGGGTGGAACTCGCGCGCGAGCTTCCGGTACGCCTTCTTGATCTCGGCCTCGGTGGCGTCCTTCGGGACACCGAGGACCTTGTAGTAGTCCTTCTCGACGAAGTCCTTCGTGCTCATCCCCGGTGTCCCTCCTCCCGTGCCTCTACGTGTACTGCGTCAGCCCTGATCGGCTGCATCCGCGTCCTCGCCGGACGGCTGGTCGCCCTCCGCGGACTCGGACTTGGGGGCCGCGCCCGGCTGGGGCTCGGCCACCGCGACCCGTGCGGGACGGATCGTACGCTCGCCGATCCGGTACCCCGGCTGCAGGATCGCCACGCAGGTCGTCTCCGTGACGTCCGGTGCGTACGAGTGCATCAGGGCCTCGTGGACCGTCGGGTCGAAGGGCTCGCCCTCCTTGCCGAACTGCTGCAGGCCCATCTTCGCGGCGACCGTCTCCAGCGATTCGGCCACCGACTTGAAGCCGCCGACCAGCTCGCCGTGCTCCCGCGCCCGGCCGATGTCGTCGAGCGTCGGCAGGAGCTCCGTCAGAAGGGACGCGACCGCGATCTCCTTGACGGTGATCCGGTCCCGCTCCACCCGGCGGCGGTAGTTCTGGTACTCCGCCTGGAGCCGCTGGAGGTCCGCGGTGCGCTCACCGAGCGCGGTACGGGCCTGGTCCAGCTGCGCCAGCAGGGCCACATCCTGTGCGCTGTCCCCGGCCGGGGCCGCCCCCTCCGCCGTGTCGGCGGAGTCGGCGGCCTTCGGCTCGGCGTCGTCCTGAGCGGCGTCGGCGGGGACTTCGGGCTTCTCGTCGAAGCCCGGGGTCTCCTCCGACATCAGGCAGCGCCACCCTTCGGCTTCTCGTCGTCGACGATCTCGGCGTCGACGACGTCGTCGTCGGCCTTGGCCTGACCCGCGTCACCGGCGGCGGCACCTGCGGCGCCCTGGGCGGCCTGCGCGTCGGCGTAGATCGCCTGGCCGAGCTTCTGGCTGACCGCGGCGAGCTTCTCGGTCGCGCTGCGGATCTCGCCGGTGTCCTCGCCCTTGAGCTTCTCCTTCAGCTCGGCGACGGCGGACTCGACCTCGGTCTTGACCTCGGCCGGGACCTTGTCCTCGTTGTCCTTGACGAACTTCTCCGTCTGGTAGACGAGCTGCTCGCCCTGGTTGCGGGACTCGGCGGCCTCCTTGCGGCGCAGGTCCTCGTCCGCGTACTGCTCCGCCTCCTGGCGCATGCGGTCGACCTCGTCCTTGCCGAGCGAGGAGCCGCCGGTGACGGTCATCTTCTGCTCCTTGCCCGTGCCGAGGTCCTTGGCCGTGACGTGCATGATGCCGTTCGCGTCGATGTCGAAGGAGACCTCGATCTGCGGGACGCCACGCGGGGCCGGGGGCAGGCCGGTCAGCTCGAACATGCCGAGCTTCTTGTTGTACGCCGCGATCTCGCGCTCGCCCTGGTAGACCTGGATCTGCACGGACGGCTGGTTGTCCTCGGCCGTCGTGAAGATCTCGGACCGCTTGGTCGGGATCGTGGTGTTGCGCTCGATGAGCTTGGTCATGATGCCGCCCTTGGTCTCGATGCCGAGGGACAGCGGGGTCACGTCGAGGAGCAGGACGTCCTTGACCTCACCCTTGAGGACACCGGCCTGGAGGGTGGCGCCGATGGCGACGACCTCGTCCGGGTTGACGCCCTTGTTCGCGTCCTGACCGCCGGTCAGCTCCTTCACCAGCTCGGCGACGGCCGGCATGCGGGTGGAGCCGCCGACCAGGACCACGTGGTCGATCTCGGACAGCTGGATGCCGGCGTCCTTGATGACGTTGTGGAACGGGGTCTTGCAGCGGTCGAGCAGGTCCGCGGTCAGCTGCTGGAACTGGGCGCGCGTGAGCTTCTCGTCCAGGTGCAGCGGGCCCTCGGCGGACGCCGTGATGTACGGCAGGTTGATCGTGGTCTCCGTGGAGGAGGACAGCTCGATCTTCGCCTTCTCGGCGGCCTCGCGCAGACGCTGGAGCGCCATCTTGTCCTTGGACAGGTCGACGCCGTGGCCGTTGGCGAACTGCTTCACCAGGTAGTCCACGACGCGCTGGTCCCAGTCGTCACCACCGAGGTGGTTGTCACCGTTGGTGGCCTTGACCTCGACGACACCGTCACCGATCTCCAGGAGCGACACGTCGAAGGTGCCGCCACCGAGGTCGAAGACGAGGATGGTCTGGTCGTCCTTGTCGAGACCGTAGGCCAGGGCGGCGGCCGTCGGCTCGTTGACGATGCGCAGGACGTTGAGGCCCGCGATCTCACCGGCCTCCTTGGTCGCCTGGCGCTCGGAGTCGTTGAAGTAGGCCGGGACGGTGATGACCGCGTCCGTGACCTTCTCGCCCAGGTACGCCTCGGCGTCGCGCTTCAGCTTCTGCAGGATGAAGGCGCTCATCTGCTGCGGGTTGAAGTCCTTGCCATCCAGGTTGATCTTCCAGTCAGTGCCCATGTGGCGCTTGACGGAGCGGATGGTCCGGTCAACGTTCGTGACCGCCTGGCGCTTGGCCACCTCGCCGACGAGGACCTCGCCGTTCTTGGCGAAGGCGACGACGGACGGCGTGGTCCTGGCGCCCTCGGCGTTGGTGATGACGGTGGGCTCGCCGCCTTCCAGAACGCTGACGACGGAGTTAGTGGTGCCCAGGTCGATGCCGACCGCACGTGCCATTTCGATTCCTCCAGCTGACTTGAGTGGAACAGGCTCAACCATGCCGCAACCCCGCGCCCGCGTCAACAGAACTGAGTCGGGTCGACTCAACCTTTAACTGCCACTTACGCGCAACCTTGCGTTTTCCCCGGGCCGGCGCCGCCGGACGAGGGACCTGCGCCGCGCGGCGCGCCGGGCCCGCGACACCCGTACGGCAGCGTGCCGGTATGCCCCTCACACCCACCGCCCCCCGGCGGGTGCGGGTACCCGCGGCCCCGCCGGCGAAGCGGGTGCTCGACCTCGTCGGGGCGGCCATCCTGCTGGTCCTGCTCGCGCCGGCCCTGGCCGCGGTCGCCGCGCTGCTGTACGCGGCCACCGGCGGGCACCCCTTCGCACGGGAGGCCGCCGCCGGCCTCGCCGGGCGGCCGCTGCGGACCTGGCGCTTCGACACGGCCGCGGCGGGGCGGGCGGGCGCGCTCGTGGAGCGGTGCGCCCTCGACGGGCTCCCTCAGCTGCTCAACGTGATCCGCGGCGAGATGTCGCTGGTCGGCCCGCGCCCGGAGGCCCGTACGGACCGCCCCGACCGGCTCCTCGTACGCCCCGGAATGACCGGCTTGTGGCAGGTGAGCACACGCTCCGACCTCCCCTGGGAGGAGATGACGCTGCTCGACCGGCATTATGTGGAGAACCACTGGCTCGGGATGGACCTGGCGATCCTGGCGCGAACCCCGCGGGCGGCCTACCGACAAAGGCTCGCCTGAGCGACACAGATCACCGCACGCTCAGCTACATTGCGGCGTCGGGAATGGGTAACCTCAAGCCTTGACTTCATAAGTTACCGCTTAGTAAGTGCCGCCCGAGGAGCCCTCCCATGCAACTCGCCGCGATCATCGTGTCGCTGGTCCTGACCGTGGTCGGCGTCGCGCTGCTCGCACGAGCCGTGGCGCAGATCTACCGCTTCGTGAAGATCGGTCAGCCCGTGCCGGCCGGCAGCCGCACGGACGACCCGAAGGCCCGAACGCTGACCCTCGTCCGGGAGTTCCTCGGCCACAGCCGCATGAACCGCTGGGGCATCGTCGGCTTCGCGCACTGGTTCGTCGCGATCGGCTTCCTGACGCTCCCGCCGACCCTGGCCCAGGCCTACGGTCAGCTCTTCCAGGCCGACTGGACCCTTCCGGTCCTGGGCGGCTTCCTGCCGTTCGAGCTCTACATCGAGTTCATCGGCCTGATGACGGTCGTCGGCATCCTGGTCCTGATCGCGATCCGCCTGCTCAGCCTGCCCTCCCGGGCCGGCCGCAAGTCGCGCTTCGCCGGCTCGAAGGCCTGGCAGGCGTACTTCGTCGAGTACATCATCCTCACCATCGGCCTCGCGATCCTGTGCCTGCGCGGCCTCGAGGGCGCGATCCACCACGTGGACGGCTGGGAGCCGGCGTACGCCATCTCGTACCCGCTGGTCACGGCCTTCGACGGGCTGTCGGCGAGCACTCTGCAGAACGCCATCTACTTCACCGCGATGATCAAGATCGGCACCTCGCTGATCTGGATGATCGTGGTCTCCCTGAACACCAACATGGGTGTCGCCTGGCACCGCTTCCTCGGCTTCCCGAACATCTGGTTCAAGCGGAACGCCGACGGCGCGACCGCGCTGGGCGCGCTCCAGCCGATGACCAGCGGCGGCAAGGAGATCGACTTCGAGGACCCGGGCGAGGACGACAACTTCGGCGTCTCCCAGGTCGAGCAGTTCTCCTGGAAGGGCATCCTCGACTTCTCCACGTGCACCGAGTGCGGCCGCTGCCAGTCGCAGTGCCCCGCCTGGAACACGGGCAAGCCGCTCTCCCCCAAGCTCCTGATCATGTCGCTGCGCGACCACGCGCACGCCAAGGCCCCGTACCTGCTGGCCGGTGGCGGCAAGGACATGGAGGGCAACGAGAAGGCCACGGCGGAGCAGCTCGCCGGTGTCCCGGCCACGGCGCTGGCCGAGGCCGAGCGCCCGCTGATCGGCACGGTCGAGGAGAACGGCGTCATCGACCCGGACGTGCTGTGGTCCTGCACGACCTGCGGTGCGTGCGTGGAGCAGTGCCCGGTCGACATCGAGCACATCGACCACATCGTCGACATGCGCCGATACCAGGTGATGATCGAATCCGCGTTCCCGTCCGAGGCGGGCACGATGCTCAAGAACCTGGAGAAGAAGGGCAACCCCTGGGGCCTGGCGAAGAAGCAGCGCGTCGAGTGGACGAAGGAGGTGGACTTCGAGGTCCCGATCATCGGCAAGGACGCGGAGGACCTCTCCGAGTTCGACTACCTCTACTGGGTCGGCTGCGCCGGCGCCCTGGAGGACCGGGCCAAGAAGACCACGAAGGCCTTCGCGGAGCTGCTGAACATCGCGGGCGTCAAGTTCGCGATCATGGGCGGCGACGAGAAGTGCACCGGTGACTCGCCGCGCCGCCTGGGCAACGAGCCGCTGTTCCAGCAGCTGGGCCAGGAGAACGTGGCCATGCTGAACATGGCCTTCGGCGAGGACGACGACGACCCGGAGACGAAGAAGCCGAAGTCGGCGAAGCGGATCGTCTCGACCTGCCCGCACTGCTTCAACACCATCGCGAACGAGTACCCGCAGCTGGGCGGCGAGTACGAGGTCATCCACCACACGCAGCTGCTCCAGCACCTGATCGACGAGGGCCGGCTGACGCCGGTGACGCCGGTCGACGGCCTGATCACGTACCACGACCCGTGCTACCTGGGCCGGCACAACAAGGTCTACACGCCGCCGCGCGAGATCATGTCGGCCGTGCCGGGTCTGCGCCAGCAGGAGATGCACCGCCACAAGGAGCGGGGCTTCTGCTGCGGCGCCGGTGGCGCGCGGATGTGGATGGAGGAGCGGATCGGCAAGCGCATCAACAACGAGCGCGTCGACGAGGCCCTGTCCCTCAACCCCGACATCGTCTCGACCGCCTGCCCGTTCTGCCTGGTCATGCTGACCGACTCGGTCAACGGCAAGAAGAACGACGGCCAGGCGAAGGAGTCCGTGCAGGTCGTGGACGTGGCCCAGCTGCTGCTGGAGTCGGTCAAGGCCCCGGGCCCGACGGAGGCGGAACTGGCCGCCCTGGCGGCGGAGGCGGAAGCGGCAGCGGCGGCCGCTGCGGCGGAGGCGGAAGCGGCGGCCAAGGCGAAGGCGGCCGAGGAAGCCAAGGCAAAGGCCGAAGCCGAAGCGAAGGCCAAGGCGGAGGCGGAGGCGAAGGCCAAGGCCAAGGCCGAAGCCGATGCGAAGGCCGAGGCGGACGCGAAGTCGGAAGGGGCGCCGGAGGCCGACGCCACGGCCGAGCCCACGGCGGAAACTGAGCCGAAGGCAGAAGCCGAGGCCGAGCCGGAGTCCGCGCCCAAGCCGGAAGCCGAGCCCAGGGGCAAGGCGGAAGCCGAGGCGAAGCCGGAAGCCGAGGCGGCGCCGCAGGGCGGCACGACGGCCGAGGCCGAGCCCCGGGCGGAAGCCGAGGCGCCGACGCAGGGCGACGCGAAGGCCGAGGACGCCAAGTAGGCAGCCGCCAGGCACAGGGCACGCAACGGAACGGCCGGTCCCCGCTCGGGGACCGGCCGTTCCGGCGTTCCGGTCAGCCCCGGCCGCCACCCGGCTCGCGGCCCGTCAGAACGGCGAAGCCGAGCCCCGCGGCACCCGCCGACGCCATGACACCGCTGCCACTGCCACTGCCGGCGGACCCGACCGGGAGCGCCAGGACGGTCGCCGCGCCGGCGACGACCGCGGCGGTACGGAGAGTGGTTCGGCGGTTGGTTCGGCGGGTGCTGCGCATGATGGGACTCTTCCTCGGGCTCGTTCGTGATCGCTCGTGATCGTTCGTGCTGCGTGGAGTCGACGCAGACGAAGCTACGGGCCCGATATGTGGGTATTCCATCGACAACGTAACGAAGAGCCGCATAACACTACGCAACTACGTGAACCAGACACCTGGTCGGTGCTCTCCGGGGGTAGGGCCAACCCCCCGGGGATCCCCTAAGGGATGTCACAGGTCAGCCGCAAAGGGTGCCTGTTCCGGCTGCCCGGCCACCGGAGGCCGCCGGACCAGGTACGTTCGATCACGTGGCTGGATTCAGGATCGGACGCGGCCGGGACAACAACCGCGCTCCCCAACAACCCCCGCAGCAGCAGCAGTCGTACGGTCAGCAGCAACCGCCGCCGTACGGCCAGCCGCCCTACCCTCCCGTCGGCGGGCCGCCACCGCAGCAGCAGTGGCCGCAGCCGAACGCCGGGGGCCACGGCGAGCCGGAGTACTTCGACCCGTACGGGCAGCAGCACCCACACGCGCAGCAGCCCCCGTACGGCCACGGAGGCGGCGGCAACTACAACAACGACAACCCCGGGCACACGCAGGTCTTCGCCGTCGGCGAGGACCCGTACAGCCAGGGTGCGACCTACCACGCGGGCGCTGCCGCGGCGGCGCCGTCCGGGCCGCGGCTGCCGTGGAAGGAGCTGCTCCGCGGCATCGTGACGCGGCCGGGGCAGACCTTCCTCCAGATGCGCGACTACCCCGTCTGGGGTCCGGCGCTGGTCGTGACCTTCCTCTACGGTCTCCTGGCGGTCTTCGGCCTCGACGACGCCCGCCAGGACGTGATCAACGCGACCCTGTCGAAGGCCGTCCCGATCGTGCTGTCCGCCGGCGCGGCCTTCGTCATCTGCGGTCTGCTGCTGGGCGCGGTCACGCACACCCTGGCCCGGCAGATGGGCGGCGACGGCAGCTGGCAGCCCACCGTGGGCCTGTCGATGCTGGTCATGTCCATCACGGACGCCCCGCGCCTGCTGTTCGCCGTGTTCCTCGGCGGCGACAACATGATCGTCCAGGTACTGGGCTGGGCCACCTGGGTCGCCGCGGGCGCGCTCTTCACCTCGCTGGTCAGCAAGTCGCACGACCTGCCGTGGCCGAAGGCGCTGGGCGCCTCCGCGATCCAGCTGATCGCCCTGCTGTCGATCATCAAGCTGGGCACCATCTAGATCCAGCAGGCACGCCCAAGCGCGAGGGGCCCCCGGCAACGGCCGGGGGCCCCTCGCGCATGTCCGGTCGGACTGCGGTGGATCGGATCAGGCGTCTCAGGCGTCGAGGACCTGGCCCTCACGCTTGACGACCGGCGGCTCGACCGACCAGGGGAAGTTGATCCACTCGTCGGTCTTCTTCCACACGTACTCGCACTTCACGAGCGAGTGGGACTTCTCGTAGATGACGGCGGAGCGCACCTCGGCGACGTGGCCCAGGCAGAAGTCGTGCACCAGCTTGAGCGTCTTGCCGGTGTCGGCGACGTCGTCGGCGATGAGGACCTTCTTGTCGGTGAAGTCGATCGCCTCGGGCACGGGCGCCAGCATGACCGGCATCTCCAGCGTGGTGCCGACGCCGGTGTAGAACTCCACGTTCACCAGGTGGATGTTCTTGCAGTCCAGGGCGTACGCCAGGCCGCCGGCGACGAACACGCCGCCGCGGGCGATGCTCAGGATGATGTCGGGCTCGTAGCCGTCGTCGGCGATGGTCTGCGCCAGCTCGCGCACGGCGGTGCCGAAGCCCTCGTAGGTCAGGTTCTCGCGTACTGCGTCGCTCATGCCTCGTGCCTCACCTGGGTGCGGTGGAAGTTCTGGAAGGAGCGCGAGGCGGTCGGCCCGCGCTGCCCCTGGTACCTGGAGCCGTACCGTTCGCTGCCGTACGGGAACTCCGCGGGCGAGCTGAGCCGGAACATGCACAGCTGCCCGATCTTCATGCCCGGCCAGAGCTTGATCGGCAGCGTCGCCAGGTTCGACAGCTCGAGAGTCACGTGACCCGAGAACCCGGGGTCGATGAACCCGGCGGTCGAGTGCGTCACGAGGCCGAGACGGCCCAGGCTGGACTTCCCCTCCAGTCGGGAGGCGATGTCGTCGGGCAGCGAGATGACCTCGTAGGTCGACGCGAGGACGAACTCACCGGGATGCAGGATGAACGCCTCGTCCCCTTCGGGCTCGACCATCCGCGTCAGGTCCGGCTGCTCGACCGCGGGGTCGATGTGGGCGTAGCGGTGATTCTCGAACACCCGGAAGAACCGGTCGAGACGCACATCGATGCTGGAGGGCTGCACCATCGCCTCGTCGAACGGGTCGATGCGAACCCGTCCGCTGTCGAGCTCGGCCCGGATGTCTTTGTCAGAGAGAAGCACGTGCCGAGGATACGCAGAGCGCGCGGGCCACCCCCAATCGAGAGGGAACGCCCGCGCGCCCGGCCGTACGTCTCACACCCGGCGCTCAGCGCTTGGGCGCACCGCCAACGGGCACGGCCTGCCGCAGGCGCGCGCACCGCGGACACCGCAGCAGCCGCCCGGGTCCGATCCGGCCGGCACCGAGGTGCTGCAGCGGGAAGGAGGCAGTACTGAAAACGTGCCCTTCGGCACAACGGACGACGGTGTGCTCCATCGAGTCCCTTTCCCCAACGAGCCGATCTGCGACGAATCGCCACATTAGGGGATGATCCGCACCCGCTCCAGCCGCCGCGCTCCGCACGACACGGTACGCCCCAACTCCCGTACCCACACACCTCCGTGCACACGACAGACAACGACGGCTCCGCGGCAAATACACCGGGGGTCGATCATGGGGTAGAGTGTCCAACGGTAGGGGTCCAGGCGACTGGCCCGCTGCGCGGATGTAGTTTAATGGTAGAACATGAGCTTCCCAAGCTTATAGCGCGGGTTCGATTCCCGTCATCCGCTCTTGCACGAAGGCCCAGGTCAGCGACCTGGGCCTTCGTCGTTGTCCAGGCCTGTACGACTCCTCCGTGCCCTCCACGGGCCCCAACTGGCGGGAATGGCCTGCTCGGAGAGCCGGCACACGCCTTCCCGCCGAGGCGGCCGCCACCGTCGGTACCGCTGGACTGCACGTCGCAACTTGGGGACACCCTTGCTCCCGAAACGCTGCGCTCGGGGGGAATCAATATCTGTCCCCGCCGTCAGAGAATTCAATGGACCCCGCAGGGAGAGTTTTCCGCGCCGCACCGATGGAGATATTTCACGCACACAAACAGCTGCGGCGTGCTACTGTCGATCTCGGTTGCAGTTTTGGTACCCAAAAACTTCAAGCGCCCCAGTGGGCTTCCACCACGGCCGAGCGCTTCATATTTTCCGGTCATTTTCCGGCGGGGCATCATCGCGGCGACACGGTGTCCGTACAGTGCGGGCGCCGGCGTACTGCCCCAAAGGAGATATTACGTGGCATCTGGCACCGTGAAGTGGTTCAACGCGGCAAAGGGCTTCGGCTTCATCGAGCAGGACGGTGGCGGCGACGATGTCTTCGCCCACTTCTCGAACATCGCAGCCCAGGGCTTCCGCGAGCTGCTGGAAGGCCAGAAGGTCACCTTCGACATCGCGCGGGGCCAGAAGGGCCCGACGGCCGAGAACATCGTTCCCGCCTGACGCTGACGCGCATTTCGTAGCTGGGGCCCGCATCCCTCGGGGTGCGGGACCCAGCTGCACGCATTTCCCGCAGTGGTGTCACCTGCGGAACGAAGCACTCAGGGTTACAGCCTCCTCGGAGCTACAACCCCACTCGCCTTTCCTGCATGTCGCGTCCACCTGACGCCACCCCGTCTCAGCACCTGCGACCGTACAGAATCTCTGTAGTCCAGAGTCGCTTTCGCATTCCATTCGGCCCGTTCTTGTGATTCCCTGCGCTGCGTTTCCGCTGCGGAAATTCCTTGATACGTGCCGCATCAAGGAAGGTTCTGAATGAACCGCACTCGTACGAATGACCGTTCCTCCCGCACCCGCAGCCGCACCGGCGGCCCCGCATTCGGCGCTACCGCCGGTTCGGAACGGGGCAGCCGCTTCGGATCGTCCTCCCCCCGTTCCGGAAGTCCGAGCCGCTCGGGCGGCTACGGCCGCCGACCCGCCGCGGTACAGGGCGAGTTCGCCCTGCCGAAGACCATCACTCCCGCGCTGCCCGCCGTCGAGGCCTTCGCCGACCTCGCCATGCCGGCCGAGCTGTTGGCCGCCCTCGGCGCGCAGGGCGTGACCGTGCCCTTCCCGATCCAGGGCGCCACCCTGCCCAACACCCTCGCGGGCCGTGACGTGCTCGGCCGCGGACGCACCGGCTCCGGCAAGACCCTGGCCTTCGGCCTGGCCCTCCTGGCCCGTACCGCCGGACGGCGCGCAGAGCCGCGCCAGCCCCTGGCGCTGGTCCT
>NZ_JBEZYV010000009.1:0-140227 GCF_040638905.1 Streptomyces virginiae
ATCAGGACCGACAGGGCGTGCGGCCCGACGTCCCACAGCCCGCCCTTGGCCTTGCGCCAGGGCGAGTCGGCGTAGGCGCTGGGCGTGCCGTCGGGCGGGAAGACGGCGCCGAGCCAGTGCGCGGCCGCCGTGAACCAGCCGGTGCGGCCGGCCTGCTCGGCGACCCAGCCCGCGGTGGGCTCGGCGAAGCGCAGGGTGAGGAAGACCACGGAGGCGACCCCGTGGCGGGCGACCGCGTCGGCGACGGCCCGGGCGTCCTGCGGCGTCGTCGCGACGGGCTTGTCGAGCAGCAGATGACATCCGGCGGCGGCCGCGCGCACGGCGAGCGGGGCCTGGATGTCGGGCGGCAGGGCGAAGGCGGCGACGTCGCAGTCGGCGAACAGCGCGTCGGGGTCTTCGTACACCTTCACGCCGTGTTCGTTCGCCAGCTCCGCCGCGGCTTCGGGCCGGCGGCCCCACACGCCGGCGAACTCGGAGCCGGCGTGCGCCGCGAGGGCGGGGGCATGGGTGCGGTGCGCCCAGGGGCCGGTGCCCAGCAGTCCGACCCGGGGGCGGGGGCCTGCGGGGGCCCGACCGGCTGCGGTCGCGGCGATGGTCTCGGCGGCGGACCCGGAGGGGCCTCCGGCACGGTCTCCGGCGGGGCTCACATCAGACGAAATGCTCACGCGGCCAGTGTGCCCCACTCGGACGGGTGCTCGACCGTCAACCCGCACACGCCGGCCGACCAGCGGCGTAAACCTCGGTAACACGGGGTTCACACACGGGCAACGGAAGAGAAATCGCGGGCGGGCACGCTGCGGTCAACACCGCAGCGATGAAGCAGCGTCCAGCAGCACCCGCAGAGTCTGAGGATGGGGCCCCGTGAGCTACAAGGCTGAATACATCTGGATCGACGGCACCGAGCCGACGGCGAAGCTTCGCTCCAAGACGAAGATCCTGGCCGACGGCGCCGAGCTGCCGATCTGGGGCTTCGACGGATCGAGCACCAACCAGGCCGAGGGCCACGCCTCCGACCGGGTCCTGCAGCCGGTGTTCTCCTGCCCGGACCCCATCCGCGGCGGCGACAACGTCCTGGTGCTGTGCGAGGTCCTGAACATCGACATGACCCCGCACGAGTCGAACACCCGCGCGCTGCTGCGTCCGGTCGCCGAGAAGTTCGCCGGCCAGGAGCCGATCTTCGGCATCGAGCAGGAGTACACCTTCTTCGACGGCGCCCGTCCGCTGGGCTTCCCGGTGGGCGGCTTCCCGGCCGCGCAGGGCGGCTACTACTGCGGTGTCGGCTCGGACGAGATCTTCGGCCGCGAGATCGTCGAGAAGCACCTGGACCACTGCCTCGCGGCGGGCCTGAGCATCTCCGGCATCAACGCCGAGGTCATGCCCGGCCAGTGGGAGTTCCAGGTCGGCCCCGTGGGCCCGCTGGAGGTTTCCGACCAGCTGTGGATCGCGCGCTGGCTGCTCTACCGCACGGCCGAGGACTTCGGCGTCTCCGCGACGCTGAACCCGAAGCCGGTCAAGGGCGACTGGAACGGCGCGGGCGCGCACACCAACTTCTCCACGAAGTCGATGCGCGAGGACTACCGCGCGATCATCTCCGCGTGCGAGGCACTGGGCGAGGGCAGCAAGCCGCTCGACCACGTGAAGAACTACGGCGCCGGCATCGACGAGCGCCTGACGGGTCTGCACGAGACCGCCCCGTGGAACGAGTTCAGCTACGGCGTCTCGGACCGCGGCGCCTCGGTCCGCATCCCGTGGCAGGTGGAGAAGGACGGCAAGGGCTACATCGAGGACCGCCGCCCGAACGCCAACGTGGACCCGTACGTGGTGACCCGCCTGATCACGGACACCTGCTGCACCGGCCTGGAGAAGGACGGCCTGGCCTGACGGCCGCGCCCGGCGCCGACACCGACACGACGCCGACACCGACGCCCGCCGAGCCTCCCGAGGCCCGGCGGGCGTTGTCAGTGCCGGGTGGCACGGTGGACCCATGTTGGCGATCAGGATCCACACGGAGCGCGGCGAGTCGTACGAACGGCCCGCGCTCGGCCTTCTGTCCGAACTCGTGGCGCGCATCGGCGCGGACGGGGACCACTTCGTCATCGTCGAGCGGCTGACGGCGGATCCGGACGAGTACATACAGGTGTGGCACGACGAGGGCGGGGACTACCAGCTGGAGCACCGCGCCGGCTCCGCCGACCGGCACTTCCGGACGTACCTGCCCACGGCGGCCGAGGCGGCGACGGTCATGGCCCGCTGGGCCCGCGGGGAGGAGGACTGGGACACCGGCCCCCGCTGGGAGCGCCTCGACTTCCCACCGGAGCCCGCCGGCGCCGACGCAGCGCCGCTCGATCCGCAGGTGGAAAGGGAGTTGGCGCAGGCCGTCCGAGAATGGCTGCGCTGCGGCTACGACAGCCGGGACGCACTCACCGAGTCCGCCGAGGACCACCTCGTCGACGGTGACGTCCGGCCCGTCTCCCGCGACCAGGCCGCACAGCTCGTGGAGCGGCTGTGGCGGGAGCGGGTGGCCGAGCAGGCCGAGTGGGAGGGCACGACCGATCCGGAGCGCATCACCCGCGCCTTCGCCGCCCTGGAGGCCTCCGGCATCACGGCACGGGAGAACTTCACGTGCTGTCGCCGCTGCGGTCTCGGCGAGATCCGGGCGGTCGGCTCGCAGGACGCGCGCGGGTTCGTCTTCTTCCACTCTCAGGCCACCGAGGGGGCGGCCGCCGGACAGGACCTGTTCCTGCTGTACGGAGGGTTCGAGTCCGACGAGGCCCTCACGGCCTCGGTCGGCCGGGAGGTCGTCGCGGCGCTCACCGCCGAGGGGCTCGCGTGGGCGTGGGGCGGCTCTGCCCACGATGCGATACGGGTGACGGGACTGGACTGGCGGAAGCGGTTGGCCAGTTGATGGATTGTCCCGGTTTGCCGGGCATGGGGATTGAATGGCGAGACATTGGTCCGCGATACGAGACGCCGCCTGCCCCGGAGCCGGCACTTCTGCTTGAATGGGGCCATGGCCAGCCACCCGCACACCTCGTCAGGTCGCAGCGACCTCGAGCCGTTCTGGCCGTCCCGTCAGGACCACGACTTCGATCGTGAGTGTTGCCGCGCGAAGAACGCGCCGGCCCTCTAAAGCCTCCGGGACCTCTCCTCCGGGCTTCCCCGAGGCCTTCGGTCTGCGCGGTACGACATCGATGACGCACGCACGTCTCCTGCCGACCACTCCGCGTGAAAGAGCTGACCACTCATGGCGAACACCCGCTCCCTGACCTCCGCTGCGACCGCCGCTTCCCTTGCCCATCCGCCCAGTCCCCGCCACCGGCTGCGCGCCGTCGACCGGGACGAGGTGGCCCGGGTCGTGGACTTCCTCCCGCCCGGCGCCACTTGGCTGCCCGCGCCCCAGCACACCCTTCCGGCGCTGCCGGGCCAGCCGCCGATGGTCGGCTACCTGGTCCTCGTACCGGCCGACCAGCAGCCTCCGATCGCCTTCGCGCCGCAGGCCGTGGCCGCCCCGGTGCAGTCCGTCCCCGGCCCGGCGGGCGCTCCCGACGAGGACGACGCCCTGATCCGGATCGACGCGGCGCAGCGGACGGCCGAGGTCGACGGGCGCGTACTCGACCTGACGTACCTGGAGTTCGAGCTGCTGGCCCACCTCGTGCAGCACCCGCACCGGGTGCACAGCCGGGACCAGCTGGTCACCACGGTCTGGGGCTACGGCCACGTCGGCGACGGCCGGACCGTGGACGTCCACATCGCCCGGCTGCGGCGCAAGCTGGGCGGCTCCCACCGCGGTGCGATCCAGACCGTGCGCCGGGTGGGCTACAAGTACGCGCCCTGACCCCCGCCCCCTGACCGACCCGACGACGACGGTGGGCCCGTACTCCCCAGGGGAGTACGGGCCCACCGCGTTCACCGGTCCCGCGCTACGCGGCCGCGGCCGCCGCCCGACGGCGCGCCACGAAACCGAGCAGCAGGTCCACCACCAGGAAGGCGGCCAGGCTGACGCCGAGCAGCGGGATGAACCAGCCCACCAGCGCGGTCCCCGCGGCCAGCGGCAGCAGCACGGTCACGGGCAGCTTGCGCCAGGCGCCGCGCGGCTGGGGGCGGCCCACCGACAGCGTGCGGTCCTTCGTCGGCCGGCGCATCCACCACATGCGGTAGCCCCAGAAGATCAGGAACATCACGGCGACGGCCAGCGCGCCGAGCACGATCTGGTTGGCGGGGCCGAAGGTCTGGCCCATGTGCAGGTCGATGCCGAAGCGGGTCATCTTGGCGAGGACGGGATAGTCGGCGAAGCGCAGTTCGTCCATGATCCGGGCGTCGGCGGGGTCGACGGCGACCGTGTCGAGGTGCACCGGCACCTGCTTGTCCTGCTCCTTGATCACGTACCCCTTGCCCTCTGCGGGCAGGGTCACGCGGATCGCCTCGGTGACGCCGGCGTCACGGGCGGCGGCCACGGCGCGGTCTATGCCGACGTCGGCGGTGGACGCGGGCGGGGGCATCTGCGTGCCCTCGGGCATGTGGTGGCCGGCGTGCTCGTCGGCGCCGCCGGCCCCCGCTCCCGGGTTCAGCTTGGCGGAGACGGCGGGAGTGGCCCCGCCGAGGCCGTCCTGGAGCTGCCCGATGTTCTCACCGGCGTACTTCGACCAGGTCAGGCCGGTGGCGGAGAGCACGACGAGTCCGGCGACGGACCAGAGGCCGACGACCCCGTGCCAGGACAGGGTCCGGCGCCGCCCGGTGGCCACCCGGTCCGGGAGGACGAGCTGCGCCGTGCGCTTGCGACGGCGGCCGATCCACAGGGCGAGGCCGCCGAGCGCGACCACCCACATCCAGCTCGCGGCCATCTCGCTGTAGTTGCGGCCGAACTCCCCCAGCTGGAGGTTGGAGTGGAACGTGCTCAGCCACGCCCGCAGCGGCAGCGCGTCGCCGATGGTGGTGAGCTGCCCGCGCACCTCGGCGGTGTACGGGTCGACGAACACGGTGAGGGTCTCGCCCTCCGCGAGGCCCGGATTGTCCATGATCACCCGGGTGGTGGTCTCGGCGTCGGGGCCGGGCCACACGGACACGACCTCGCCCTGCGGTGCGGCGCCCTTGGCCGCCTCCATCTGGGCGCTGAGCGGCAGGGCGCCGTCGCCGACGCGGGCGACGGTCAGCTCGTCGGCGTAGACGATCTTCTCGGCCTGCCAGGAGGCGGCGTACAGGAGCCCGGTGGCGGCGGCGAGGAACAGCAGCGGGGCGATGAGCAGGCCCGCGTAGAAGTGCATGCGCAGGAGCAGCGGGCGTACGGCCGCCCAGCTGCCGCTGGGGCTCTTGGATGTGGCGGGCGGATCGGAGTCCGGGGTGCGGACGTCCTGAACCTCGTCAAGGGACATGTTGGTCCTAGGGGTTGGCGAAGGCATGGGGACTGCGGCCCCGGACCTCGCCTCCCCTCTCACGGACGCGCCGTGGAGGTGCGCCGGATCAGGCGCGGGCAGGACGGCCGGGGGCCGTGGAGCGGTGGGCACTGCCGCTCCGGGGCGGCCCGCGGCGCACCACGGCGTGGGCGTGGACCGCTCCGCGCAGTCGGCGCGCCCGCCGGTGCGGGTGCGGGGCGGGGGAGGCGGGCGGGGCCGGTACGGCCGCCACCCGGGCCCGCAGCAGGTCGATCGCGCGGGCGAGCGGCCGGGCGGCATGCACGGCGACGGCGCCCAGGACGCGGGCCAGCCGGAAGACGGCGGCTTCGCCCCGCGCGAGCCAGGCGGCGCAGAGCAGCCCGGCGAGCACGTGCGCGGCGATCATCCCGGCGCCGCCGTGACCGGCCGTCCCGGCCATGTCGGCCATGTCGGCCATGGCGGTCGTGTCGGCCGTGCCCGCCACATCGGCAACGCCGGGGGCCCCGGCGGCGGTCAGGCCCGCGTCGGCCGCTGACATGTCGTGGTGGTGCTGGACGGCGCCGGGCCCGGTGGCGGTCCCCGCCGCACGACTGCCGGAGAAGACGAGGTGCAGCACGCCCTGGACGGCGAGTACCGCCGCGGCGATCCCGACGGGTCCCCGCCGTCGTCCGGCGGCGAGCCGGGCGAGGCCGAAGGTCACCGCGAAAGCACCCAGAAGGCCGAAGAAGGGGATGTCCTTGCCGGACATGTACGAATGCCCCACCGCGCCCAGGACGACGCACACCGCCGCGAACATCGCGGCTCGGGTGGCGCGCAGCGGCGCGAAGGATTCGAACATGGCCGGGACATGTTCGCACGACGCCCCTTGGCTTCCACCAGGGGCTTATCCGATCATGAGCATGTGAATCCAATTCCATGGGGCGCGGTGTACGCCGGCGCGGTCCAGCTCGGGGCATACGCCCTGGAGCGCACCGGACCGGCCGATCGGGAGCGGCTGCTCCGGGACTGCTCGACGAACGTCGACAATCTCGCCGCCGGGCGCTGGGAGACCCTGCTGAGCAGTGCTCTCGTCGTCGAAGAACCGATGCCCCTGCCGTACGCACTGCTGCTGGTCGCGGTGCTCGGCTACGCCGAATACGCCTACGGGGCCTGGTGGACGGCCGCCGTGTTCCTCTTCGGGCACGCCTCCGCGACCCTCCTCGTGTACGGGGCGCTGCGCGGTACCACCGATTCCGCGACCCGGCGCGCCCTGGACGTGGGGACGAGCTACGGATTCAACGCCGTCCTCGGCGCGCTGACCTCCGCCCTGCCCCGCGGGGCCGTCCGCACGGCCGCCCGGGCCGGATTGCTGGCGCTCGCGGCGGCGCCGGCCCTCAGGCGGGGCCGGACCTTCACGGACGCGGGGCACCTCGCGGCGCTCGGGATCGGCATAGGGGTCTCGCTGGCCCTCGACTGTCTCCCTGGTGCGAAACATCAGAAAATGGCCTGAATCGTCCCACCGTCGCACCGAGCCGCGCGTACGACCGCAGCACCGCGACACCGCATGACACGAGTAACCGAACACCGCTGGAGCCGCCACGATGACCGCCACCCCGTCCACCACCGTCGCCAACTTCCGCGACCTCGGCGGCACCCCGCTCTCCGGCGGCCGCACCGTCCGACACGGCCTGGTCCTGCGCTCCGGCCAGCTCGACCGGCTCGACCTCGACGCCGACCCGGTGGTGGCGGCGCTGGGCGTGCGTACCGTCATCGACCTCCGCACCGACGCGGAGCGCGCCGACCACCCCGACCGCATACCGGCCGGGGCCCGGCTCCTCGTCGGCGACGTCCTGGCGGACAAGCTGCGGGACGCCGGCAGGAAGCCCGCCGCCGCGCAGCTCAAGGACCTGCTCTCCGACCCCGTGGTGGCCGAGGAGCGCCTGGGCGGCGGCAAGGCGCAGGCCCTCTTCGCCGACACCTACCGGTCCTTCGTGCACTCCGGCTCCGCGCAGGCCGCCTACCGCATGCTGCTCACCGAGGCCGCCGACCCGCAGGCCGGCCCGCTGCTGTTCCACTGCACGGCCGGCAAGGACCGCACCGGCTGGGGCGCGACCGTCATCCTGTCGCTGCTCGGCGCGGACGAGGACACCCTGATGGCCGAGTACCTCTCGGTGAACCCGGCGGTCAAGCAGGCCTTCGCCCCGATGATCGAGGGCTTCACGGCGGCCGGCGGCAACCCGGACATCGCGCTCGCGCTGATCGGGGTCTTCCCCTCCTACCTGGAGGCCGCCCTCGACGAGGTCGAGACCCGCTACGGCTCCATGGAGAAGTACGTGCGCGAGGGACTCGGCGTCCCCGACGAGACGGTCGAGGCGCTGCGGGCCCGCCTGGCGGGCTGAGCCCGCCCCGGGCGCGCTGGGGGTGACCATCCGACGATTCGCTCGTTCTGCTGAACGTGACTGCGCCGGATACCGCCACCCGCCCCCTGCCCCCCGTGTCCGTGCCGCCGGACGTCGAGCAGGCCGAGGCCGCCATCGTCGAGCACTATCCGCGGCTGGTGCGGCTCGCCTATCTGGTGCTGCCCCCCACGCTCGGCCGCAACCGGCGGGTACTCACCGCGCACTCGCTGGTCCAGCGGGCGCTGCCGCGCGGGCGGCGGGACGCCGCGGCCGGCGCCGCGGCCGTGCAGGGCGGGGTCCCGGGGCAGCGGGGCGGCCCCGAGGACTCCGGGTACGCGTACGTCCGGCTGCGGGTGCTCCGCGCGGCCCTGGAGGCGGGGCTCCCGATGACGTTCCGGGCGCTGCCGCGGCGTGCGCAGCTCCCGCCGGTGCTGCCCCAGGTGTGGGGCCTGCGGCTGTTCCCCCGCTCGGGCGGGGCCGAGGAGCTCGCCCTCGACCAGTGGCTGGCCACCCTCGACGGCCCCGGCCGGGCCGCCTGCGTGCTGCGGGCCCTGGAGCGGCTGCCCGAGACGGATGTGCTGCGGGTGCTCGACGAGGCCGGTGTCCCGGACCCGGCCGCGGCGGTCCGGGAGTCCGGGGATCCGGCGAACGACGCGCTGTTCGCCTCCCCCGAGTTCGACCCGTGCGTGCTCCAGGCCCGGCCCACCGACCTGCTGCGGCGCCGCCGTCTGACGCGGGCCGCGCTGGCCGCCGGAGCCGCCCTCGCCGTGTGCGGGGCGCTGCTCGCGCTGCCCGGCGGGGGCTGGGGCGCGGACGGGGCGGCCGCGCCGCCGTACGCGCGCAACGCCGCCGCCGAACAGGCCCTGGATCCCGCGAAGCTGGTCCGGGCCGCGCCCGCGCTCTGGCACACGTCCTCCCGTACGGACTTCTCGACCTGGCCGGCCCGCGGGGACCGCACGGACGACACGGCGCTGCTGCGCCGGGCGCTGGCCGTCTGGGCGCGGCCCGGTTCCTCCGTGGTCGTGTCGGCCACCCCGGGGACCCCGTCGGGGCCGCCGATGGGACCGGCGCAGCTGCTGTTCGCGGGCGCCGTCGACCAGGCCGTGGTGGTCCTGCTGTACGACGGCCTGCGCGTGGTCCGCTACGCCGAACCGCGCTCCGGGTCCTCGGGCGCGGCCCTGGACTTCGCCCGGACCGACGGCGCCTCGGCGGACACCGCGACCGCGCTGGTCGTGAGCCGGGTCGACGGCAACGTCCGCTACCTGACCGCGCCCTGGGTGACGGGGGCGGCCCTGCGGGACCTGCTCAAGCCCGGCGGCCCGGCGACGGTGCTGAAGCCGACCCAGGACGGTGTGACCCCGCCGGTGCCGGGTCCGGCGCCCACGGGCGACTGCACGAGCTGGAACGCCCTGTCCCTGACCGGGGACGGAGCCACCCGGCTGATCACCGACCTGGGCGAGCTGACCCCGGCCCGGCTCACCTCGGGGGCGCCGGGGGCCGAGCGGAACGTGACGGAGGCCGCGGAGCTCGCGGACTGGTCGAGGATCGCCTGCCTGTTGCCGTCGGTCCGCTCGCACGGGGTCCGCGCGGTCAACGCCTGGACGTACGCGAAGCAGCCGCTGCCGGAGGGCGACGGGACGGCGACCTGGCTCTGTACGCGGGCCGAGACCTGGCAGGGCGCGGCGGACCGTGTGCAGGCCCAGTTCCTGGCGCCGGGCTCGGCCGCGGCGGCGCAGGCGGCGGCCGCGGAAGGGACCGCCGCGTGCGGGCCCCGGGAGCCGCGGGTGCTGGCGGGCGTGCTGTGGAAGTCGCGGGCGGGTCAGTGGTACGTCCTGGCGGCGGGCAGCGCGCAGTTCACCTCGCTGTCGGTGTCGGGCGGCGGGGTGAGCGGCTCGGCGAACGGCAACCGGCTGGCGGTCAAGGCGCCGGCGGGTGCGCAGGTCGACCTGTCGGGGAAGCTCACGGACGGGACGAAGGCGGGCGTGCTGCGCTGACCGCCGGGGCGGGCCATGGGCGCGTGCCGGGACAGCCGCGAAGTCGCGTGAAGATTCAACGACCAAGCGGCCGAAGGGAGTTGGCGGGATCCGGACATGACGGTCACTGCGTACACATGGCATGATCGGATACCGGTTACCGCTCGGTAATCCCCCACACCCCTGCCCCTTTTGAAGGTCCACCACGTGCGCACGCTTGCCCGCAGCCTCCTCCTCCCCGGTCTGACCGCCCTCGCGCTCACCGCCACCGGCTGCGCATCGACATCCCACACCGGCGCCGCCGAACCGGCCGCGCCCGCCCCCCTCACCCCGTCCGCCGACGGCACGTCACAGCAGCTGGACGTGGCCGCCGCACCCCAGGGCGAGCCCACGCCCGCGGCCGTCGCCCGCGGCGGCTCCAAGGGCAGGACGGAGAAGTCCACGCTGAAGGTCGCCTCGTACGACGCGGCCACCGGACGGGCCGTCATAGCCAAGGCCCCGCCGAAGGGGCCCTCCGAAGCACCCTCGAAGGACAAGTCGCCCGAGGCCGACAAGCCCGTCGCCGCGGGTGACGTCATCGCCAGCGCCCCGGCGCCCGGCGCCCCGAACGGCCTGCTCGCCAAGGTCACCGAGGTCGTCGGCAAGACCGATCGGGGCACCGAGGTCAAAACCGCCTCGACGACACTGGCCGCCGTCCTCAACGACGACAAGGCCGACGGCAAGGTCCCCGTCGACCCGTCGTCGGTGGTCGTCGAGCCCCTGATGAAGGGCGTCACCTTCTCCTGGGCCAAGAGCGAGGGCCTGAAATTCGGCCCCGAGGGCGCGAAGCTGCCGCTCGGAAACCTGCGGCTCGACGTGAACGCCTCCGTCGACACCGCCCCGGACGCCCCCGCCTCGGCCGGCGCCTCCGTCTCCGGCTTCGTCCAGCTCGCCCCGCAGGTCGAGTTCTCCTACGACGGCACCCAGGGCGGCGGCTCCGGCCCGCGCGGCGCGTTCCTCGGGATGAGCGGCGACTGGTCCTCGCAGTGGAAGCTCCAGGGCCGCGCCGCCGCGAGCACCGGAGCACCCAAGCGGATCCCCTTCGCCAAGCTGCACGCCTCGCCGGTCATCCAGGTCGGTCCGGTGCCGGTCGTCGTCAACCTCGGCCTGACCTGCTACATCCAGGTGGAGGCCGACGGCAAGGTCACCCTCGACGTCCAGCAGGACGTCCAGGGCGACTTCAAGGTCGGCGGCAGCTACGCCTTCGGCAAGGGCTGGACCCCGGTCAGCTCCTCGAACGTGAAGAGCACGCCGGTCCGGGCGACCGTCACCGCCGCCGGGCGGGTCAAGGGCGCGCTCGGCGCCGAGGCGTCCGTCGGGCTCTACGGCGCCGTCGGCGTCACCGGCGACTTCGCCCCCTATCTGCGCGGCGAGGCCGACGTCAAGGCGGCCGCGTCCAGCGACGGCAAGGCCTCCGTCAGCGGAGCCTGGGCGCTGTACGGCGGGTTCGACCTGAGCGGCCAGCTCCAGCTGCAGCTCTCCCTCTTCGGCACGCCCGTCTTCGAGCGCCGGATCCCGCTGGGCTCCCTGAACCGCGAGTGGGCCCTCGCGAGCGGCAGCACCGGTCGGTAGCCGGACAGGCCCACCCGCCGGACGGCGGCGGGCGCGAGAAGTGGGCGCAGGGGTCTTCTCACTCCCTGTACCCATCAGTACATTGACGCCATGTCTAATACGCCGCTCGCGCCCGCCCCCGTGGCGTCGGAACACGTGGACCTCAGGCCCCGGAACGTGTCCTTCGGCTGGGAGGACACCCCGCTGCACTGGCTGCCCGGCGAACCTTTCGCCGGGCACATGATCAACGTGCTGCACCTGTTGCTGCCCGCCGGCGAGCGGTGGTTCGTGCACGTCTACAAGCAGGCGCTCCCGTACATCGAGGACGAGCGGCTGCGGGAGGACGTCGTCGGCTTCATCGGCCAGGAGGCCATGCACGCCGCCGCCCACGACGACGTCCTCCCGCACCTGAAGCGGCTGGGCCTCGACCCGACGCCCTACACCGCGCAGGTGGACTGGCTGTTCGAGAAACTGCTCGGCGACCGGACCCTGCCGCCGGGCCGGGCCCGGCACTGGTGGCTGATGGAACGGGTCGCGATGATCGCGGCGATCGAGCACTACACGGCGTTCCTGGGCGACTGGGTGCTGGGCGCCGACGAACTCGACCGGCGGGGCGCCGACCCCACCATGCTGGACCTGCTGCGCTGGCACGGCGCGGAGGAGGTCGAGCACCGCTCGGTGGCCTTCGACCTCTTCATGCACGTCGACGGCGGCTACCGGCGCCGGGCCCGGACCTGGGCGACCGCCTTCACCGCCCTGGTCTTCCTCTGGCAGCGCGGGGTGCGCTTCTTCATGGAGAACGACCCCCACCTCGTCGGCGGCAAGGCCTCCTTCGGGCAGTTCTTCCTGGCCGGGCAGCAGGGCGTGCTCCCGTCGACGGGCTCCATGCTGAAGTCCATCCCGAAGTACCTCTCCCGTACGTACCACCCCTCGCAGGAGGGCTCGACCGCCCGGGCGGTGGCCTACCTGGCCTCCTCCCCCGGCGCGAACGGCGGGGTGCGGGCGTGAGGCGCGCCCTCGTGGCCACGGCGGTCGCGGGTGCGGCCTGGGCGGCGCGGCGGGCACTGAACCGCCGTATCGGGCAGTCCCCTCTGTGGCCGCTGCCGGCCCTGGAGGTACCCGTCTCGGGCCACTCCCCGCGCCGAGCGCTGCGTGCGCTGATCGTCGCCCGTGCGGAGCCGGCGCAGGACGTCCTGGAACTGACCCTGGAGTCCCCGGAGCTGCCCGCGTGGACGCCGGGCGCGCACGTGGACGTCACCCTGCCCTCGGGCCTGGTCCGCCAGTACTCGCTGTGCGGCGACCCGGCGGACGAGGGCCGCTACCGGATCGCGATCCGGTTGGTCGAGGACGGCCGCGGCGGCTCCCGCGAGGCGCACGCACAGCTCGTCGAGGGCGCAGAGCTGGAGTTGCGCCCTCCGCGCAACCGCTTCGAGCTGCTCCCGGCTCCGTCGTACGCGTTCGTCGCGGGCGGCATCGGCATCACCCCGATCCTGCCGATGCTCCGCGCGGCCACGGCGGCGGGCGCCGACTGGACCCTCCTGTACGGGGGCCGCTCCCTCGACTCGATGCCGTTCCTGGACGACCTTGCGGCCTACGGCGACCGGGTCACGGTCCATCCCGAGGACGAGGTGGGCCTGCCGGACCTGACCCCGCTCGCCACGGCGGCGCCCGGCACCCTGGTCTACTGCTGCGGGCCGGAACCCCTGATGCTGGCCGTCGCGGAGGCCGCCCAGGATCAGGCGTGCGTGCACCTGGAGCGCTTCGCGCCGTCCGCCGCGCCCGGTGCGGCGCGGGCCTTCACGGTCGAACTGCGCCGCTCGGGACGGCTCGTCGAGGTCGGCGCCGGGGAGAGCACGCTCGCCGCGGTGCGCAGGGAGCTGCCGGACACCCCGTACTCGTGCGAGCAGGGGTTCTGCGGGACCTGCCAACACCGCGTCCTCGCGGGCGAGGTGGACCACCGCGACGACCTGCTCACCGACCAGGAGCGCGGGGAGTCGATGCTGCTGTGCGTCTCGCGCGCGAAGGGGGACCGCCTCGCCCTGGACCTGTGAACGCTCCCCAGTAGGGTGTCCGCATGACGACCGGAGTGCGGCGCAGAATGGGTGTCGAGGAGCGGCGGCAACAGCTGATCGGGGTTGCCCTGGAGCTGTTCAGCCACCGGTCGCCCGACGATGTGTCGATCGACGAGATCGCGGCGGCCGCGGGGATATCCCGGCCGCTGGTCTACCACTACTTCCCCGGCAAGCTCAGCCTGTACGAGGCGGCTCTGCGGCGGGCCGCCGACGAGCTGGCGCAGCGGTTCGTGGAGCCGCGGGAGGGGCCGCTGGGGGCGCGCCTGCTGCGGGTGATGGGGCGGTTCTTCGCGTTCGTCGAGGACCACGGGCCGGGCTTCTCGGCCCTGATGCGGGGCGGTCCCGCGGCCGGCAGCAGCCGTGCCAACGCGATGATCGACGAGGTCCGGCAGGCGGCGTACGAGCAGATCCTCACGCACCTCGGGATCGGGCTCGCCCAGGTGCCGGCCCGGCTCGAACTCGTGGTGCGCTCCTGGGTGTCGCTCGCCGAGTCCACGGCGCTGATCTGGCTGGACGGGCGCCGGATCCCGCGGGGCGAGCTGGAGCTCCAACTGGTGCACGACTTCGCGGCGCTGGCCGCGGTGAGCGCCGCGTACGACCCGGAGATGGCGGGGATCCTCGTACGGATCCTGGCCGACGAGCCCGCCGACGGGCCCTTCGGGGAGCTGGTCGGGCGTCTGGTGGGGCTCGTTCCGGGTGGCGCCGCCCCCGCGGTGTGACCGGCGCGCATACCGCGCCCTCTCTTGATCACGACCGGTGGCGATCACCGATAATGCCCGCGTGATCATTGACGACGGGATCTTGTTCCGGCCGGCCGTGGAGAAGGACGCCGGCACGCTGGTGCGGCTGTACGACGAGGCCGCCCGCTGGATGGTGAAGCACGGGATCGAGCAGTGGAAGCCCGGCGACAAGGACGCCGCGCACTTCCGGTCGAAGATGCACGACGGAGAGGTGTGGCTCGCCGGCGACGCCGACGGGCGGGTGTGCGGGGCCTACGAGTTGTGGTGGTCCGACGAGGAGGCCTGGGGGATCCAGCCGCCCGTCGCGGGCTACGTGCACCGGCTGATGGTGTCGCGCGAGACCGCTCCCGCCGGGGCGGGGCGCCGGCTGCTCGAACATGCCGAACGGCGGACGGCCAGGACCGGGCGGGAGCGGGCGCGACTGGACTGCGTCTCCACCAACCCCCGGCTGCTCGCGTACTACTTGGACGCGGGCTACCGGGTGGTCGGGGAGCTCCCCGACAAGCGGGGGAAGGACGGCAGGACCTACGGGGTGATCCTGCTGGAGAAGCGGCTCGACCGGCTCACCGTCGTGTGAAGACGGCCACCGTGCGCGCCGGGACGGTGAACTCTCCTGTCCGTGCGTCGTAGGCGGACTGCTTGACGGTGGCGTCGGAGCCCGCCGCCTGCACCGGGTGCAGGCGGTAGCCGGTGCCCGCGAGGGCGGTGACGCGCTGGGGCTGGGCGGTGGGGGTGGCGTTGAAGACCACCACCAGGTCTCCCAGGGTCATGGTGATCACGCCCGGGGTCTCCTCCCGGCCCGAGAGCGGGAACGCCAGCCGGGACCGGACGGCCTCCGCCGTGGCGAGGGAGAAGTCCGGCTCGGTGGTGCGGATCTTCAGCAGGTCGCGGTGGGCCGCCGCGGTGGCGTTGATGTCGGTGCAGGTGGGCGCCGGCCCCGTCAGCAGCGGCTTCGCGTAGGGCCACTTCGGGGCGTTGTCGGCGGCCGGGGGCAGGCCGCGGCCGAAGCCGTTGCCGGCGCGGCAGTCCCACTGGATGGCGTTGAACCAGTCGCCGCTGTCGTAGGAGTTGCGGTCCAGGGACTTCGAGCGCAGCAGGTCCGTGCCGGCCTGGGAGAGGGCCGGGCCCTGGGAGAGGGTGGCCGTCGCCATGGCCAGGACCTGCATGCGGGCCTTGTCGGCGTTGCCGGTGGCGGGCGGGAGCTTGAAGGTCAGGGCGTCGGCGAGGGTCTCGTTGTCGTGGGCGTCCGCGTAGGCGAGGGCGTCGCCGGGGGCGGCCGCGTAGCCGGCCGGGGCGCCGTTGTAGTCCACCTCGGAGCCCTTCACGCGGCGCCCGGAGGTGTCGGTGAAGGCGTACGAGGCGAGGTTGCCGGAGAGGCCGACCTTGATCAGGTCCTGGGAGTGCAGGAGGCGGGCCTTCTGCTGCTCGGGGGTGCCGTTGGCGGGCGAGCCGTTCGGGGCGGTGAACAGGCCCGACGCGAAGCCCTGGACGCGCGGGTCCTCGTCGAAGGGGCCGCCGCCGCGGACCGCGTCGCGCGCCCGGTCGGAGAAGGTGGCGATGCCGGTCCCGGCCATGTTCTTCTGCGTGGCCTGCACGAAGCGGGCGTCGTCGGCGATCTCGCCGAAGTTCCAGCCCTCCCCGTAGAGGATGATCTTCTTGCCGTCGACGCCGTCCTTGGCGGGCGTCAGGGCGTCCAGCGCGGCCCGGACGGCCAGGATGTTGGCCTTCGGGTGGTGGCCCATCAGGTCGAAGCGGAAGCCGTCGACCTTGTACTCCTTCGCCCAGGTGACGACCGAGTCGACGACCAGGCGGCCCATCATGGCGTTCTCGGGAGCGGTGTTCGCGCAGCAGGTGGAGGTCGCGACGCTGCCGTCGGCCAGCAGGCGCTGGTAGTAGCCGGGGACGATGCGGTCGAGGACAGACTTGTCCGACTGACCGGCGGCGACGGTGTGGTTGTAGACGACGTCCATCACCGTGCGCAGCCCGGACCCGTTCAGGGACTGGACCATCCTGCGGAACTCGACGGTACGGGCCGTGCCGTTGGGGTCACTGGCGTAGCTGCCCTCGGGAACGGTGTAGTGCAGCGGGTCGTAGCCCCAGTTGTAGGAGTCCTTCGCGGCGGCCGCCGCCACGCACGCCTGCTGCTCCTGCGAGTCCGGCGCGTACACCGCGAGGTCGCAGGCGGGCTGCGTGCGGTCCGCGGCCTTCTCGGGGATGGTGCCGATGTCGAAGGCGGGCAGCAGGTGGACGTAGGAGGTGCCGGCGGCGGCCAGGTCGCGCAGGTGGCGCATGCCCGCCGAGCCGGTGTCGGTGAAGGCAAGGTACTGGCCGGGGTGGCCGCTGGTGCGGTCCGCGACGGAGAAGTCGCGGATGTGAAGCTCCTGGATCTGCGCGGAGGTGAAGGGCACGGCCGCGGGCTTGCGAAGGGACTTCCAGCCGGGCGGCGCGAGCTTGGGGTCGGCGAGGTCGACGGCCAGGCTGTGGGTGGAGTCGGCGGTCAGGGCGGTGGAGTAGGGGTCGGTGACGAGGTTGCGGACCACCTGGCGGGTGCTGGGGGCCCACACGGTCACCGCGTAGCGGTACGGCTTCCCGGTCCAGGAGCGCTCGCCGCGCACCGACCAGACGCCGGTGGCGTCGTCGCGGCGCATGGCGACGGTACGCCCGTCGAGTTCGAGGGACACCTGCTGGGCGGTGGGCGCCCACACGGACAGGGTGGGGCGGCCGTCCTTGAAGACCGGGCCGAGGGCCGCGGTCGTCGCGTACAGGTCGTCGAGGACCCCGGCGAGCTGGACGCCGGTGGCGGCGAGGACGGCGCCGTTCGCGGCGCGGGCGGAGGCGACGAGCTGCCCGCGCAGGGCCTCCCGTACGCGGTCCCGGTCGCGCGGGTCCACGCTGAATGCGGAGTACGCCGCGAGGTGCGGGAACTTCTGCTTCTGGGCGGCGGTGAGTTCGGCGCGGGCCAGCCGCAGCCATTGGGCCGGGCCGGTCAGCGCGCCGTTCTCCGCCTTCACGGCGCCGTCGCGGGAGGCGAGGAGCTGGACGGACGCGGCCGCCGCGGGGGCGTTCCAGGCGACGGTGTCGCGGTCGATCCAGACCGCCTGCGACGTGGTGAGGTCGAGGGCGGCGGAGGAGCCGGCGGGCTGCGGCAGGAGGTACTTCTCCCGGCCGCCCAGCATCCACACCTCGTGGCCGGTGGCCTTCAGGTCCAGGGACTGATCGGTGGGCAGGTCCTTCTCGTCGCCCTTGTGCAGGATGTAGCTGAGGCTGGTGGCGCCGGCGGCGAGCGGGACCTCGTAGACCGCGCCGTAGGAGTCGGTACGGGCGGGGAGCAGCGGCTTGGACCAGTCGGTCGGGGCCGCGGCCCCGGTCCAGACATGCAGGCCCCAGCCGTCGTAGGCGCCGTCGGGGCGCTGGTAGTGCAGTACGGCCTTGCCCTGGTCCTGCGGCGGATGGGCCGGGCGGTCGGTGCGGGCGGGCTCCTTGCCCTGCTCCAGCCAGATCTCGCCGGTCTTCGTCACGTCGATGGTGCGGTCGGCGGCGACGTCCTTGTTGCCGTCCTTGTCGATGACGAGGTAACCGACGGAGGAGGCGCCGGGCTTGAGCCTGACGTAGGCGAAGGCGCCGTAGGCGTCGCGGCCGGTGAAGCCGTGGCCGGCCGGCCACGGGGTGGCCTCGCCGTCCGCGATGTCGCCCCAGGCGTACAGCCGCCAGTCGGTGTAGTCGCCGTCGGGCCGGTTGTAGTGGACGACCGCGTAGTCGCGCTGGGTGGCGGTGGGGACCTCGACGGGCGGGGCCTGTCCGGCGGCGGACGCGGCGAGGGCACTCGCGGTACGGCCGGCCGAGTCGACGACGACGGCCTTGTAGCGCAGCGGGGTCCCGGCGGGCGCGGTGACGTGCTGGGTGACCTTGTAGGGGGCGTGGTCGGCGGAGCCGAGGACCTGCCACTTCTCGTTGCCGGTCTGCGCGGCGAAGACGACCCGGTTCAGGCCGCCGCCGCTGACGTCGGCGGACAGCTCGACGGTGCCTGCGGCGCCGGGGGCCGGGGGCTTGAGCGTCAGGGCGGGCTTGGCCGTGGGGGCGGCGAGGGGGGCGGCGGCCTGGAGGACCACCGAGCCGAGGGCGGGGACGACGACGGTGAGCTTGCCCGCGGCGGAGGCGCGGATCAGGGCGGTGCCGCCGTACAGGGTGCGGTACTGGGCGCCCGCCGGGGCGTCGATCTCGACGGTGCGGGACTCGGCGCCGTTGTTGGCGGCGACCAGGTACTCGGTACGGGTACGGGCGTCGGTGCGCGCGAAGGCGTACACGCTGCCGTCGGCGAGGCGCTCGCTCTGGATGCCGTCGCGCAGGGCAGGGTGGGCCTTGGTCAGCTTCGCGAGAGCACTGATCTCCTTGTAGAGGGGGTGCTCCGGATCGTAAGCGTCGCTCGCGTGCGTGCGCGCCGTTCCGAGCTGGTCGTCGTCCAGATAGTCGGCGACCTTCGAGGCGAACAGCGGCTGGCGCGAATCCTTGTCGCCGCCCGCGCCCGTGTAGCCCTGCTCGTCACCGGAGTAGACCACCGGGTTGCCCCGGGAGAAGAACATCAACTCGTTGGCGAGCCGGTAGCGGCCCAGCAGCTCCTGCTCGGCGGCGCCCGGCCGGTCCTGCTTCAGGAAGGCGCCGAAGCGGCCCATGTCGTGGTTGCCGAGGAAGGTCACCTGCTCGTAGGCGTTGGCCTTGCCCGAGGTGTAGCGGTAGTCGTCGGCGAGGACGGAGCCCAGCCGCGAGGCCGCCGCGCCCTGGGAGGCGTACGCGCGGATCGCGTCCTGGAGCGGGAAGTCCAAAGTGGCGTCCAGGCGGCCCCGCGTCACGTACGGGGAGGTGACGGCGGTGTCGGCGGAGTAGACCTCGCCGAACATGAAGAAGTCGTCGCGTCCGCGCTCGGCCGCGTACTCGTCGAGGGCGGTCGCCCACTGGGTCCAGAACTCCGTGTTGACGTGCTTGACCGTGTCGATGCGGAAGCCGTCGATGTCGAAGTCCTTGACCCACTTCTCGTAGATCTTCTCCATCCCGCTGACGACCTCGGGACGCTCGGTCCACAGGTCGTCGAGGCCGAAGAAGTCGCCCTGCTCGGAGGACTCGCCGGCGAAGGTGGAGTCGCCCCGGTTGTGGTACATCGTCGGGTCGTTGAGCCAGCCGGGCACCTTGAGGTTCTTCTTCGCGTCCGGCACGAACGGGGTCCTCGGGAAGGACTCACCGTCGGCCTTCGGGAATTTCCGCTTCCCGTCGGCATAGTCCTTGTCGTCGAACGGCACGCCGTCCTTGGTCAGGTACGGGAACGCCCCCTTCGACAGGTACGAGTAGGAGGCCTCCCGGTAGTCCACGACGTCGGCGGTGTGGTTGGTGATGACGTCGAAGAAGACCTTCATCCCCTTGGCGTGCGCCTTGTCGATCAGCCGTTCCAGGTCCGCGTTGGTCCCGAAGTGCGGGTCGACCTGGGTGAAGTCGGTGATCCAGTAGCCGTGGTAGCCGGCGGAGACGTCGTTCCCCTTGCCCTGCACCGGCTGGTTCTTGAAGATCGGCGCCATCCAGATGGCCGTGGTGCCGAGCCCCTTGATGTAGTCGAGCCGGTCGGTGAGCCCCTTGAGGTCGCCGCCCTGGTAGAAGCCCTTGTCGGTGGGGTCCAGGCCGGTCTCCAGGCGGGAGCCGGTCAGTCCGCCCCGGTCGTTGCGCGGATCACCGTTCGCGAACCGGTCCGGGAGCACGAAGTAGAACTGCTCGCGGGTCAGGTCATTGCGGGCCGGTTCGGCGGCCAGTTTCGCGTCCGAGGGCGGAGCGGGCGCCTTGGCCTCGGCGGCCGCGGCGGGGAGGGCGGGCAGGAGCGTCACGGCCAGGGCGGCGGCGAGCACTCCTGCGGCAGGGCGTATCAAGGCGGGTCTCCTTGTGTACGTGTCGCATGGATGAGGGCCGCCCGGCGGGGGGCGGGGAAGGTGGTGCCGGGCGGCCCTGGTCTGTGGGGCGGGTTCAGTTGCGCCAGGTGTCGGTCAGCGTGACCTTGCCGCTCGCGGGGACGGTGGCCGTCCGGTTGGCGCCGCTCTCCCAGGTGACGTTCCCGGAGGCGTCCTTGCGGATGTACTTGTACGCGAAGGACGTGCCGGCCGGGAGCGTGACGTCGAGCTTCCAGACGGGGTAGGCGGCCGGGTCCAGCTTGAGCGCGGCGCCGGTGTTCCAGTTCCCGAGCTCGGCGCGGTCGCCGGTGACGTAGATGTTCTGGCCCGGCACGGTGGTGGCGTTGACGGCGAACGCCGCGCCGCCGGGGCCCGCGGGGGTGCCGGCGCAGGTACGGGCGTTGACGTGCAGGGCGAGGGCGGTCCCGGCGCCGAGCGTGGCGGTGAACTGGCCGCCGGAGCCGACGGTGACGGTGCGTCCGCTCTGCACGTCGCAGTAGTCGCCGGCGGGGAGCGAGGTCTGGAACGTCCGGGTCAGGGCCGAACCCTCGTGGTTGATCGCCACGTAGGCCTTGGAGCCGCGCCCGAAGGCGATCTGGTCACCGCCGTTGTCCCACCAGTTCACGACGCCCTGACCGCGCGCCGCGTTCCGGAAGCCGACCATGGAGGAGATCTCCCGCCAGGCGTGCTGGCACTTCCATCCGTCCGAGTAGCAGGCGTTGACCGTGCCGCCGTTCGGCGGGCCGGCGTCCTTGTCGGTCCACTCGTAGCCGGAGTGCACGTCCGGGGAGCCGTAGGGCCAGGCCAGTGTGAAGACCGTGGCGAGGGTGTAGGCGGACCCGTCCTTGTACGTCAGCGTGTCCCCGACGCGCTCGGTGTCGTGGTTGTCGACGAAGACGCCGCTCTGGGCGGACGGCATGTAGCCCCAGGCCTCGCCGAAGTTCTTCAGGTGGGCCAGGTTCTCGTTCTGGAACACGCGCTTGAGGTCCCGGGCGTACCGGAACTCCTGCACGTCACCGCTGCCGAGGTACTCGCTCGGCTGGACGGCTTCCCCGGCGCCGTATATCGCCTCCTGCTTCCAGTAGACCCCGGGGTTCGTCAGCCGGGACTTGATGTCGGCGAGGTCCGCGGCGGGCATGTGCTTGGCGGCGTCGATACGGAAGCCGTCGACGCCCAGCGACAGCAGGTCGTTGAGGTAGCCGGCGATCCGGCCCCGCACGTGGTCCTGGCCCGTGTCCAGGTCCGCGAGCTGCACGAGTTCGCAGTTCTGAACGTTGCCGCGGTCCTGGTAGTTGGAGATCGTCGTCCGGCAGTCGTCCAGGTCCGAGCCGGAGTAGATCCCCGGGTAGTTGTACTTCGTGTACGAACTCCCGCCCGTCCCGGTGAGGGTGGCGCCCGCGTCCGCCGGGCCCGCCATGTGGTTGATGACCGAGTCGACGACGACCTTCACGCCCGCGGCGTGACAGGTGTCGACCATGGCCTTGAAGGCCGTACGGTCGCCCAGCCGGCCGGCGATCCTGTAGCTGACGGGCTGGTACGAGGTCCACCACTGGCTGCCCTGCACGTGCTCCTGCGGGGGCGACACCTGGACGTACCCGTACCCGGCGGGGCCGAGGCTGCCGGTGCAGGCCTTGGCCACGGAGTCGAAGCGCCACTCGAAGAGAACGGCCGTGACGTCCTTGTCGCCCGGGGGCGTGGCGGCTGCCTGCGGCGCGACGGCGGTGAGCGCGGCGGCGGCGGCGAGTGCGGTGGCGGTACTGAAAAGGGTTGCAGCTCTGACGGCCCTGGCAGGCATGCGGGGTCCTCCTGGGGGGAGAGGTGGGGATTGGAGCGACCGTAGGTCCCAGGTAGGAGCCCTGCAAGAGTTTGCGCAAGAGATTGCAGAATTGTTTCCGAGGCGTGTCCTGCTGGACAGACACCTCGACTAGGGCCCCCCAGAGGCGAGTTCACCCCTCAGGAACCCACACGACACCCGGCGCCGCGCACCGAAAGCGGCCGGGGGCGAGGACCAAGGCGCGGAGGGGCTCCGGGGGGGCGGGGCCGGTCGGTCGGAGGCCGAAGGCCGGGGGCGGCTCCGGGGAGCGGGAGCCGGCCGGACGGAGGCCGAAAGCCCGGGGGCAGCTCCGGGGAGCGGGAACCGAACGGACGGAGGCCGAAAGCCGGGGGGCGGCTCCGGGGGCGGGAACCGGCGGGACGGAGACCAAAAGCCCGCGGCGGCTCCGGGATGCGGGAGCCGAGAACTCGGCGGTCAGTGACGTCCTGGGGGCTTCCCGGCAGTCTTTCGGATTTCCGTGGCGGGACGGTCGGTCAAGGGTGGAGCGCAGCGACATCGCGAAGCGACGCGAGGAACGAGCGCCCTTGACGGGCCGGCCCGACACGGAGAGACGATGGGACTGACGGGAAACCCCAGCACATCCCTGATACCGGCCGAGCGGCTCCCGCTCCCCCACACCACCCCGCGCCGGGAGGTGGGTGGGCAACCGCCGACCCGGGGCGGTGGGGCCGCGGGGGTGAAGGCCCCGCCCCCGTGGCCCCGCGCCCCCGACCCCGCCGCACCCCCGACCCGCCCCCCTACACCGGCACTTGGCCCGTCGAGCCGCGCACCACCAGTTCCGGCTGGAAGACGTACTCCGTGCGCTGGACCGGGGTTCCGGAGACCGACTCCAGGAGGGCGCCGACCGCGGCCGTCGCCATCGCCCGTACCGGCTGGCGGACCGTGGTCAGCGGCGGGTCCGTGAAGGCGATCAGCGGCGAGTCGTCGAAGCCGACCACCGACACGTCCTGCGGCACCCGCAGGCCGCGCTCGCGCGCGGCCCTTATCACCCCGAGCGCCATCGGGTCGCTGCCGCACACGATGCCGGTGCAGCCGCGGTCGAGGAGGGCGCCGCCCGCGGCGTGCCCGCCCTCGACCGTGAAGAGGGTGCGCTGGATCCGCCCCTCGTCCTGCGCGTCCGGTACGACGGACCGGAAGCCCTGCTCCTTGCGGGCCGAGGGCACGTAGCGGGTCGGCCCGATGGCCAGTCCGATCCGTTCGTGCCCGAGGTCCTGCAGGTGCCGTACGGCCATCTCGGCGGCCGCCCGGTCGTCCGGGGAGATGAAGGGCGCGTTCACGTGCTCGTTGAAGCCGTTGATCATCACGAACGGCAGCCCGCGGGAGGCGAGGCGCTGGTAGCGGGCGGGGTCGGCGTGGGAGTCGGCGTGCAGCCCCGACAGGAAGACGATGCCGGTGACCCCCCGCTCCTCCAGCTGCTCCACCAGTTCGTCCTCGGTGGCCCCGCCCGGTGTCTGCGTGCACAGCACCGGGGTGTAGCCGTGCCCGGCCAGGGCCTGTTCGATGACCTGGGCGAACGCCGGGAAGATCGGGTTGGTCAGCTCCGGGATGAGCAGTCCGACCAGGCCGTTGCTGCGGCGCTTGAGTCGGACGGGCCGCTCGTAGCCGAGCAGGTCCATCGCGGCCAGCACCTTGTGCCGGGTGCCGGCCGCGACGCCCGCCTTGCCGTTGAGCACGCGGCTGACCGTCGCCTCACTGACCTGGGCCTGCGCGGCGATGTCCGTCAGCCGGAGGGGGGACGTCACCCCGCCGTCACCTGCCACCACACCGTGGTGTCGGCCGGCAGCACGCCGTCCTCCACCGTCGCACCGCTGGACAGCAGGGCCTTGCCCGCGACGGGGAACCGTACCGCCGTGCCGGTGGTGTTGGCGGTGCAGAGGAAGTCGCCGCGGCGGAAGACCAGGACGCCGTCGGGAGCCTCCTGCCAGTCCACGGACTCGCCCGCGCCCAGGTCCGGGTGCTCGCGGCGCAGCCGCAGGGCGGCCCGGTACAGCTCCAGGGTGGAGGACGCGTCGCCGGTCTGCGCCTCGACGCTCAGCTCCGCCCAGGAGTCCGGCTGCGGGAGCCAGCTGCCGCCGGTGCCGAAGCCGTACGGGGCCTCGGTGCCCGACCACGGGATGGGGACCCGGCAGCCGTCGCGGAAGCCGTCCTGTCCGGCCGCGCGGAAGAACGACGGGTCCTGGCGGACCTCGTCCGGCAGGTCGGTGACGTCGGGCAGGCCGAGTTCCTCGCCCTGGTAGACGTATGCCGAACCGGGCAGCGCCAGCATCAGCAGGCTCGCCGCGCGGGCCCGCCGCAGGCCGAGCTCGCGGTCTCCGGGCTCGCGCAGCTGGGTGCCGAGGCCGGCGGGGTTGGCGAAGCGGGTGGCGTGCCGGGTCACGTCGTGGTTGGACAGCACCCAGGTGGTGGGGGCGCCGACGGGGCGCATCGCGGCGAGCGAGCCGTCGATGACCTCGCGGAGCGCGGTCGCCTCCCAGTCGCTGGTCAGGTACTGGAAGTTGAAGGCCTGCTGCATCTCGTCGGGGCGGACGTAGCGGGCCGTGCGCTCGACGGTCGGGGTCCATGCCTCGGCGACCAAGACGCGGTCGCCCTCGTACTCGTCGAGGATGCGGCGCCAGGAGCGGTATATCTCGTGGACGCCGTCTTGGTCGAAGAAGGGCATGACGTCGTTGCCGAGCAGCTTGAGCTGGTCCCTGGCGCCGAGGTCGGGCAGCCCGGGGGCCTTGACCAGGCCGTGGGCGACGTCGACGCGGAAGCCGTCGGCGCCGAGGTCGAGCCAGAAGCGCAGGATGGAGCGGAACTCGTCCTGGACGGCGGGGTGGTCCCAGTTGAAGTCGGGCTGCTCGGGCGCGAAGAGGTGCAGGTACCACTCGCCGTCCGCGACCCGGGTCCAGGCCGGGCCGCCGAAGATCGACTCCCAGTCGTTGGGCGGCAGTTCGCCGTCCTCACCCTTGCCGGGACGGAAGTGGAAGCGCTCGCGCAGTCGGGAACCGGGGCCTTCGCGCAGCGCCTGCTTGAACCACTCGTGCTGGTCGGAGCAGTGGTTCGGGACGAGGTCGACGATGATGCGCAGGCCGAGTCCGTGGGCTTCGCGGATCACGGCGTCGGCGTCGTGCAGGGTGCCGAACATGGGGTCGATGGCCCGGTAGTCGGCGACGTCGTAGCCGGCGTCGGCCTGCGGGGAGGCGTAGAAGGGGCTGAGCCAGACGGCGTCGACGCCCAGGTCCTTGAGGTAGGGCAGGCGGCTGCGGATGCCTTCGAGGTCGCCCATGCCGTCTCCGTTGGAGTCGGCGAAGCTGCGCGGATAGACCTGGTAGATCACCGCGTCTCTCCACCAGCCGGGCAGGGTGCCGGTGGTGGTGGGAAGTGCGTCGGCGAGGTGCTGGGTCATGTCGTCCTTGAAGAGGTCGGGCCGGGAGGTGGAACGGGCAGGCTCGGGTGGTCAGCCCTTGGTGGCGCCTGCCGTCATCCCGGCGACGAGGTGACGCTGGGCGAATACGAAGAAGATCGCCGCGGGGATGGCGATGAGGACCGAGGCGGCGCTCATGGCACCCCAGTTGGAGGTGTACTGGGTGACGAAGGTCTGCAGGCCGCCGGCCAGGGTGAGGTTCTCGTCGCCGACCATGAAGGCGGAGGCGTAGGCGACCTCGCCCCAGGCGGTGATGAAGGCGTAGAAGCCGGTGACGGCGAGGCCGGGCTTGGCGAGCGGGAGGATCAGCCGCCAGAAGGTGCCGAAGGGGTTGAGTCCGTCGACGCGGCCGGATTCGTCGATCTCGACGGGGATGGTGTCGAAGAAGCCCTTCATCATCCATGCGCAGAACGGCACGGCGATGGTGAGGTAGGTGATGATCAGGCCGACGGGCTGGTTGAGCAGCCCGAGCTGTCCCATCAGGTTGTAGAGCGGGACGATCAGGATGGCCATGGGGAACATCTGCGTGATGAGCAGGGTCCACATGAGCGGCTTCATGCCGGGGAACTTGAAGCGGCTGACCGCGTATCCGGTGGTGGCGGCGATGAAGACACCGAGGACGGTGGTGACGCCGGCGACCAGCACGGAGTTGAGGAACCAGTCGAGGAAGTGGCTCGACTCCAGCAGGTACTCGTAGTTGCTGAGGGTGGGTTCCTTGACGAAGTCCGTGGTGATCGCGTGCTGCGCGGGCTTGAGCGAGGTCAGCAGGATCCACAGGACCGGGAAGACGGCGATGACGGACGCGACGACGAGCGTCGCGTGCAGGCCGACGGAGGCGAGCGGGGAGCGGCTGCCCCGGGTACGCGTGCTGGTCATGGTCACCACACCTCTCCCTGCTTGCGCAGCGAGCGCCGGTAGACCAGCGCGAAGATCATGAGCAGCAGGAGGATCAGTACGCCCCACGTCGCGGATACGGCGAAGTCGCGCGGGCTCGTGATGAAGGCCTCCCGGAAGGCCTGGGTCACCAGGATCTCGGTGGAGTCTCCCGGTCCGCCGCGGGTGAGCAGGAAGATCACCGGGAACATGTTGAAGGTCCAGATGGTGGAGAGCAGGATCACGGTCATGCTCACCGCGCGCAGCCCGGGCAGGGTGATGTGCCGGAAGCGCTGCCAGGCGCCGGCGCCGTCCATCTCGGCCGCCTCGTACAGCTCGCCGGGGATCGACTGCAGGCCGCCGAGGAGGGCGACCATCATGAAGGGGATGCCCAGCCAGACGTTGACGGCGATGACCGAGAACTTGGCCCAGGTCGGGTCGTCGAGCCACGGCACGGCGGCGATGCCGCCGCCGTCGAGGACCTTGTTGAGGATGCCGTTGTCGCGGTTGAAGAGGAACCGCCAGGCGAAGACGGAGACGAAGCCGGGCACGGCCCAGGGCAGGATGAGCGCCATTCGGTAGGCGGCGCGGCCCCGGAACTGCCGGTTCAGCATGTTGGCGAGGGTCAGTCCGAGCACGAACGTGATGGACACGCACGCGACGGTCCAGACCACCGTCCACACCAGCCGCTGCAGGAACACCGGGTCGCCGAGCACCGCCGTGTAGTTGTCGAGTCCGATGAACTCGTACGTGGCGTCGATGTGGCGGGCGCCGATGTCACGGGCGACGTTGCGCTCGTTGGCGTCGGTCAGCGACAGGTAGATGCCGCGGACGAGCGGCCAGCCGATGATCACGCCGAGGACGAGCACGACCGGGGCGACCATGGCCCAGGCGTACCAGTGGGTGGCGAGGGCGCGCCTCAGGCCACCTGTGTTGCGTGTGTTCCCTGTGTTCCCGCTGTCAGTCCAGCGGCTCCGGCCGCGGACGGCGGAGTCGTTCCCGACTCCGTCGTCCGCGGCCTTCACCACAGACTGGCTGGTGTCAGCAGCCATCGTTTCGTTACTTCCAGCCCTTGAGGATCTTGCGGAACTCGATGCCGGCCGCCTTGGCCGCGTCCTCCGGGCTCGACGCCCCGGTGATCGCCTTGGTGTATTCGACCTTCAGCGGCTCGAAGAGGGAGCCGTTCTCCGGGATCCAGGCGCGCTCGACGGCCTTGTCGACGGCCGGCTTGAAGAACTGGACCATCTCGCTGCTCTTGACGTCCGGCTGCTCGTAGGCGGCGGTACGGGTCGGCAGCAGGCTCAGCTCCTTGGCGGACTGGACCTGGACCTCCTGGGAGGTCATGTACTCGACGAAGGCGTGGGCGGCGGCGCGGTTCTTCGAGCCGGCGTAGACGCCGAGGTCGTGGCCGCCCTGCGGGGCGCCGGCCTTGGCCGAGCCGGCCGGGACGGCGGCGATGCCGAGGTTGGCCTTGTCCTTGAACTGGTCGCCGGCGTAGGTGTCGGCGACGGCCCACGGACCGTTGATCATCATGGCGGCCTCGCCGGTCTTGAAGGCCGTCTGCATGTTGGCGTAGCCGTCGGTGGCGTTGGTGACCGCGGCACCCGAGGCGACCAGGTCGCGGGCGGTCTTGAAGGCCTTGACGCCCGCCTCGTTGTCGACGGTGACCGTCTTGTTCTTCGCGTCGACGAGGTCGCCGCCCTCGCCGTAGATCAGCGGGAGGAACCAGTAGGAGTCGTCGCCGCGCAGGTAGAGGGCGGCCTTGCCGGTCTTCGCCTTGATCGCCTCGGCGGCGGTCTTCAGCTCCGCCAGCGTCTTGGGGGGCTGGACGCCGGCGTCGGCGAGCATCTTCTTGTTGTAGAAGAGGCCGAGGGTGTCGATGACCTGCGGCACGGCGTAGGTCTTGCCCTCGTACTTGCCGCTGGCCGCGGCCTGCGGCAGGAACTCGCTGTCGACCTTCTTCGCCATGTCCGCCGGGACCTCGTCGAGGTAGCCGAGGGAGGCGAAGTCCGCGACCCAGCCGACGTCGGCGCGGATCACGTCAGGAGCGTCGGAGCCGCTGCTGAAGGCGTTCTTGACCTTGTTCTGCGCGTCGCCGTACGGGACGTTGACGTACTTGACTGTGACCTTCGGGTGCTTCGCCGTGAACCCCTCGGCGATCTTCTGGAAGCTGGCCTTCTCGGCGTCGTTCGCGGTGTCCCACCACGTGACCGTGCCGGAAAGCTCGCCGCCGGCGTCGGTCCCGCCGTTGCCCTTGTCGTCACCGCCGCAAGCCGTCGCCGCGAGCGCCAGGGCCGCGACCAGCGCGGTGGCCGCTATGCCACGCCGCATATGAACTCCTTCGATGATCCCGGCCGCGCCCTCGCGGTCCCGAGTTGCCAGGAACGTAACAAGACTGAAAGAGGACCGAAAGGGCTTGCGCAAACTTTCTGCAAGCGGAGGCGATCGTTACATCCGTGTGTCCGGACGGTGTCCGCAGCTTGCTGTTAGTTCGAGGCACGTTCGACTGGCCGAGCCCGCAACCAGGGGGGTAGTAGCCGCGTTGACCCCGATATGACCCACGAGTCGACGGCCGTCGGCCTTGCAAGCGCTTACAGCAACGCCACGGCTGCGAGCGGTGACTGGTGGCGCGATGCCGTCATTTACCAGGTGTACGTACGCTCCTTCGCCGACAGCGACGGTGACGGGATCGGCGACCTGCGCGGCGTCCGATCCCGCCTCCCCCACCTCGCCCGCCTCGGGGTCGATGCCGTGTGGCTCACCCCGTTCTACGTCTCCCCGCAGGCGGACGGCGGCTACGACGTCGCCGACTACCGGGCCGTCGACCCGCTCTTCGGCGACCTCGCCGACGCCGAGGACCTCCTCCGGGCGGCCCATGGGCTGGGGCTGCGGGTCATCGTCGACGTGGTGCCGAACCACACCTCCGAACAGCACCCGTGGTTCCGGGCCGCGCTCGCCGGGGAGCCGGGTGCTCGGGAGCGCTACCTCTTCCGCCGCGGGCGTGGCGCGGACGGGAGCCTCCCGCCGAACGACTGGGAGTCGGTCTTCGGCGGCCCTGCCTGGACCCGCGTCGCGGACGGCGAGTGGTATCTGCACCTCTTCGCGCCCGAGCAGCCGGACCTCGACTGGAGCCGTCCGGAGGTCGCCGCCGAGTTCGACTCCGTCCTGCGCTTCTGGCTCGACCTCGGCGTCGACGGCTTCCGCATCGACGTCGCCCACGGCATGGTCAAGGCCGACGGCCTGCCGGACATCGGCCGCGGCGCCCAGGCCACGCTGATCGGCACCGAGCCGCTGCCGTTCTTCGACCAGGACGGGGTCCACGAGATCCACCGCTCGTGGCGCCGGCTGCTCGACTCCTACGAAGGGGCGCGCATCGGGGTCGCCGAGGCGTGGGCCCCGTCCTCGGAGCGGCTCGCCCTGTACGTCCGCCCGGACGAGCTCCACCAGGCCTTCAACTTCCGCTTCCTGAACTGCCCCTGGGACCCGGCGGCGATGCGGACCGTGATCGACGAGTCCCTGGCCGCCACCACCTCGGTCGGCGCCCCGACCACGTGGGTGCTGTCCAACCACGACGTCGTCCGCCATGTCACCCGCTACGGCGGCGGGGCGCAGGGCCTGGCCCGAGCCCGGGCCGCGGCCATGCTGATGCTGTCCCTGCCCGGCTCGGCCTACCTCTACCAGGGCGAGGAACTGGGCCTCCCGGAGGTCACCGCCCTCCCCCCGGAATGCCGCCAGGACCCGGCCTTCCGCCGCGTCCGCCGCCCGACCGTCATCGCCCCGCGCGCCGGCGACCACCCAGCACCACAGGCCCACGCCCCCACCCGGCCGGAGGCCGAAACCGCCGCCGGGCCGCAGGCCGGAGCGTGCCGCGAGCCGCAGGCCGCGACCGGGACCGGGCCCGCGCCCGACCTGCCGACCGCGCCGGAGGCGGACGGGCAGGACGGGTTGCGTGACGGCTGTCGCGTACCCCTCCCGTGGGCGGGGGCCGAGCCCCCGTACGGGTTCGGGCCCGGCGGCAGCTGGCTGCCGCAGCCCCCCGAGTGGGCCGGCCTCAGCGTCGCCGCCCAGACCGGCGACCCCCACTCCACGCTGGAGCTCTACCGCGCCGCCCTGGAACTGCGCCGCGCCATGCCGGGACTGGGCGCCCCCGAGGCCGGCGCGTCCCCCGACCCCCGCGGGATGCACTGGCTCCCCTCCCCCGACGGGGTCCTCCTCTTCACCCGCCCCGGCTTCGCCTGCAGCCTCAACACCCGCCCGGAGCCCGTCGAACTCCCCGCGCCCGGTCGCCCCGTACTCTCCAGCGCCCCCGTCGAGACCGACGGCCGCACCGTCCGTCTTCCCCCGGATTCGTGCACGTGGTGGGCATTTTGACGTGGCGGCCGGTACAGTCCAATCCCGTGACCGCACGGCTAGCCGACATCGCAGCCCAGGCGGGGGTCAGCGAAGCCACAGTCAGCCGCGTGCTCAACGGCAAGCCCGGTGTGGCCGCGGGCACCCGCGAATCCGTGCTGGCCGCGCTCGACGTGCTCGGCTACGAACGCCCCGTACGGCTGCGCCAGCGCAGCGCCGGCCTCGTCGGACTGATCACACCCGAGCTGGACAATCCCATCTTCCCGGCGCTCGCCCAGGTCATCGGCCAGGCGCTGACCCGCCAGGGATACACGCCGGTGCTGGCCACGCAGACGCCCGGCGGGTCCACCGAGGACGAGCTGACCGAGATGCTGGTCGACCGCGGCGTCTCCGGGATCATCTTCGTCTCCGGCCTGCACGCCGACACCACGGCCGATATGGGCCGCTATGACCAACTCCGTGGCCAAGGCGTCCCCTACGTCCTGATCAACGGCTTCTCCGACAAGGTGCAGGCCCCCTTCGTCTCCCCCGACGACCGTGCGGCAATGCACCTCGCCGTCACGCACCTCGCCGCGCTCGGCCATACCCGGATCGGCCTCGCGGTCGGACCGAAGCGGTTCGTGCCGGTGCTGCGCAAGATCGAGGGCTTCCGGGCCGGGATGAAGGAGCGCCTCGGCCTGGACGAGGCCGAGACCGAGGAACTGATCCAGCACTCCCTCTACTCGCTCGAAGGCGGTCAGGCCGCCGCTTCCGCGTTGATCTCGCGCGGCTGCACGGCAGTGGTGTGCGCGAGCGACATGATGGCGCTCGGTGCGATCCGTGCGGCCCGCCAGCAGGGACTGCGGGTGCCGCAGGACGTCTCCGTCGTCGGTTTCGACGACTCCCCGCTCATAGCGTTCACCGACCCGCCGCTGACCACCATCCGCCAGCCCGTGCAGGCGATGGGGCAGGCGGCGGTGCGGACCCTGCTGGAGGAGATCGGCGGTACGCCGGCCCCGCACAGTGAATTCGTGTTCCTGCCGGAACTGGTGGTGCGCGGCTCCACGGCCTCGGGCCCCGGTCAGCGGCGCGGTCCGTCTCGTACCTGAGACGGACCGGCTGCGCCGAAGACCGTCCCGGGGGATGATCGGAGGCGAGAGCTCATCTGGCAGACTCTCTCCCCATGGGTGAATCGAGCGTGAAGACACTGGAAACCCGGACGGACGTCTCCTCACCCGAAGTGGTCGAGACCGAGACCCGCCCGGAGTCCGACCGCGCCCTGCTCTCCCGGCTGCGCGCCCCGCGCCGACCGCGGATCTGGTTCGAGATCGTGCTGATTCTGGTCAGCTACTGGACCTACTCACTGATCCGCAACGCGGTGCCCGAGCAGAAGTCGATCGCCCTCGCGAACGCCGACTGGATCTGGAGTGTCGAGCGGACCCTCGGCATCGCCGTCGAGCAGTCGGTCAACCACGCCGTCAATTCCGTGACGTGGCTGATCGTGGGCATGAACTACTACTACGCCACGCTCCACTTCGTCGTGACCATCGGCGTGCTGGTGTGGATCTACCGCTTCCATCCGGGGCGGTACGCCGCCACGCGCCTGGTCCTCTTCGCCACCACCGGCGTCGCCCTGGTCGGCTACTACTTCTACCCGCTCGCGCCGCCCCGGCTGATGAACGGGCAGGACTTCATCGACACCGTGCTGGTGCACCACACCTGGGGCTCCATGGCCTCCGGGAACCTCAAGCACATGTCGAACCAGTACGCTGCGATGCCGTCCATGCACATAGGGTGGTCGCTGTGGTGCGGCCTGACGATCTTCGCGGTCGCCTCGGCCCCCTGGGCCCGGATCCTGGGCCTGCTCTACCCGACGGCGACCCTCGTCGTCATCGTCGCCACCGCCAACCACTTCTGGCTCGACGCCGTCGGCGGCATGATCTGTCTGGCCTTCGGCTACACCGTCTCGCGCACCTGGTACGGCGCGATGCCGCACCGCCTGCCCCGCCACCCCGAGCACACGGGCCCGCACCCCGCGGCGCAGATGCTGAACCGCTTCCGCACCCGCGCCTAGGACTGCCCGCGGCTCGTGCGCTCGTATTCGACCTGGGTCAGTGGCCGCCCGTCACCGAAGTCGTGGCTACGGGTGGCGCCGCTCTCGGTGAAGCCGGCCTTGGTGTAGAAGCGCCGGGACTGGTGGGTGTCGCGCAGCGTCCACAGGTGCGCCCGGGCGAACCCCGCGCCGCTCAGCTCCTCCAGCGTTCCCGCCATGAGCGCGGCCGCGGCGCCGCTGCCCCAGCTGTCGGGGTGGCTGTAGAAGGAGAGGATCTCGGCCAGGCCCGGCCGGGTCGAGGACGAGCGGTAGGCGGACATGGCCACAGGCCGGCCGTCCCCTTCGGCCAACAGGATCGCGGAGTCCTGCTGCGCGAGCCGTGCGTGCCAGCGGGTACGCCTGCTCGCGATCCCGTCCGCGGCGAACCCAGGATCGAAGAAGGGCGCGTACGCCGCCTCCCAGGCGGCGGCGTGGATCTCGCCGAGGACGTCCCCGTCGTATGGGCGAGCGCGACGAACCGTGAACTTCATTTCCACCACCTTCTGAGCGGGGCCGCCTCATCGCCCGGGGCGATTCTCTCCAGGGCCTCGGTGAGCGTGCGGACATATGCCTGGTCGGCGAGGATCCTTACCCCGGCGAAGGGTCGGCTGAGCCGTTCTTCCTGCGCCAGGAGCCCTCGCAGCAGGGACGCCGCCGAACCGGCCGGGGCGCCCATCTCTCCGAGGCGGTGGACGGCTTCCCGCACCGGCATGGCCGGGCTGCCCGTCCAGGCCGGGTCCACCTCCGCGAGCAGCACCGGTATCGCGGGAGCAGGGTCCCCGGTGATGCGCCAATACGCGTGCGCGGCGGCGACCCGCGTCCACGCGCCGGCCGATTCCGTCATGCGGAGAACGGGGTCCGCGTGCGCCGCGGCCAGGGGGCCGAGGTCGGCGTGGAAGGGCAGGCCGTGGCTCGCCGTCCCCGACCGCACGGCCGCCGCGCACACGTCGAGGGCGAGGGTCGGGTCGCCGGTCACCTTCCAGTGCGCCCAGGCAGCCAGGCGTGTGTGGGGGCGGCCGGCTCCCGGGTCACGACCGGTGGCGTATGCGGCCAGCCGGTCGGCGGCGACCGCGGCCGGGGGGCCGATCCGGCCGAGGGCGCGCAGGGCGTCGTAGGCGTACGGGGTATCCAGAATCCGCATCACCTCGGGCACGGCGGGCGCGGCGGCAGGTCCCCACAGTGCGAGGAGTTCCAGGAGGGCGGTGCGTTCCGGCTCGCGCCGCAGGGCGGGCCGCACCACGGGGAGCAGCTCCGCGGCGGGCAACGCGGCCAGGATGCGTACGCGGGGACGGTCCCCCGGGAGGCGGTTGTCGTCGGCGAGGCGCCGCAGGGCGGGCAGCGCCCGGACGTCACCCATCCCGGCAAGGGCGAGCGCGAGCACGTTGTCGCGGTACACGGAGCCCCGGCCGAGGGACTCGGCGATCAGGTCGGCGTGCGCGGAGACGGCAGGGCCGGCCTGCGACACCGCCTGATCGGCGTCCCGGCTGGTGTGCGTGCCGTCGCAGGCGGCCTCGACCACGACCGCCCAGCACCACGGCTCGGGCCGCCGGTGGCGGAAGACAGCCTTGGTGGCTTCCGCGAGTCGGATCACGCGGCGGCGTGAGCGACGAACCCGTTCCAGGCGTCCGGACCGACGGCGAGGCGCGCGCCCTCGGGACGCTTGGAGTCCCGGACGAGGACCGCGCCGGGGGTGTGGGCGACCTCGACGCAGTTGGGGCCATCGGCCGTGCTGTAGCTGCTCTTGACCCATGCCAGGGCGAGGAGGTCCTCGCCCGACGGCTTGACGGTCATGTCTCCCCCAGTACCTTTTCGATGAACATCAGCGATTCGCGAGGCGTCAGGGCCTGTGCCCGGATCATGCCATAGCGCATGTCGAGGATCTGGACCTCTTTGGGTTCGGTGATCAAGCGACTGGACAGCTGAACTTCGTTGTGTCCGATCGTCGTTCCGTCCTTGAGACGCATGACCGTGAACGATGCGCCAAGACCGGAGTGGTCCTCGACCGCGATGGGCATCACCTGGATCTCCACGGTGCGCAGCCGGCCGACCTCCAACAGGTGTTCCAACTGGCCGCGCAACACCATCTTGCCCCCGATGGGCCGTCGGAGGACAGCCTCTTCCTGTACGACGGTCAGGAGCGGGGCCGGATGTCGTCGGAGGATCTCCTGGCGGGCGAGCCTCGCAGCGACCAGACGTTCGACCTCGTCCTCCGAGAACCCCGGGCGCCTCAACCCGAACAGGGCGCGGGCGTACTCCTCCGTCTGGAGCAGACCCGTCACCACGACGTTGTCGTACGACCCGATCTCCACCGCCTCGGATTCCAACTTGGCCAAGTCCCGAACCTTCTTGGGATAGCGGGCCCTCTCGATGTCGGCCTTCATCGCGGCGATTTTCCCGCCCGCCCCAAGGACCTCGTCCGCCTTGTCCAGGAACTCCGGGCGCGGAATACGGGCTCCGCGTTCGATCTTGTAGATCAGGTTCGCCCCGTATCCCATCCCCTCACCGAACTTCGCCCGGTCGAGCCCTGCCGCCTCGCGCCACATCTTCAGCTGGCGTCCCACCGTGGCGATGACCGCCCCCGATTCGTCCTCCGGGTCGAGTTCCCAGCTCGACTCGTCGGCGCCGTCCGTGTTCACATCCGCCTCCCCTTGGACCGCGAGGACACCACCGGACCGCCCTGGACAGCCGTCGTACACAGCGCCCTCAACTCTGTTCAGAGTACGCACGGATGGCCACGCTGAGTCACGTGAATCAGGAAATCTCCCTCGTCGCCACGCTCCCTTCCACCCCGCGCGGAGCCCGCGCCGCACGCGCGCTCGCGGTGGACCAACTCGCGGAGCGAAAGCTTCCGTTCGAGGATGCGGCACAGGTCGTCGCCGAGTTCGCCGCGAACGCCGTGACCCACGGCAGGGTGAGCGGGCGGGACTTCCGGCTCGCGCTGCGCCTCGCGCCGGGGCCTACGCTGCGTATCGAAGTGTCCGACACCCGGAGGGAGTTCGGGCCGCTCGCAACCGGCGGCGCACCGGACGCCGAGGCAGAGTCGGGGCGGGGACTGGTGCTGGTGTCCGCGCTCGCCGTGCGGTGGGGGACGGACCTCGGGCCGGCACCGCTGAAGACGGTGTGGGCGGAAATGGATTTGGCGAGTCCGATTTCACCGGATCGAGGTTTCCACGACCCGGTGGATCAATATCCGGTGCCGCACGACGCCTAAAGACCAATAACCGGGGGAAATGACCTTCCATACCTCCCCCTCCCCTCTCACCCGGTCGGGTGAATCACCCCAACCGAGCTGGCGGGCAGGGCAATTCGCCGGGCACTCTGAATCCCGACAACCCCTAAAACGCATTCGGCCCCCGGCCGGGACGGCAATCCCGGTCGAGGGCCTGACCACAGCGGAAGCGAACCCCTTCCCCATGGCTGACCAGCAGCTTAGCGCGCCTGTGCGCGTCCCGTCGGGGATCCGACACGTCAACCACGACCACCGCCGCGGCTACGTCAAGATCGGCAACCATCTCGCCCAGCACCGCGAGCTGAGCATGGCGGCGATCGGCCTGGCCACGCACATCCAGTCGCTCCCGACAGGCTCCAAGGTCACCATCAAGGCCCTCGCCGAACGCTTCCCGGAGGGCGAGGTCCGTATCGCCACCGCCCTGCGTGAGCTGGAGCGGCACGGCTACCTGGCCCGCTTCCAGGAGCGGCTTCCCACGGGCCGCGTCGTGACCTGCACGGTGTCGTACAACAACCCGCCCGCGATGGCCGACGCCACCCGCGAGCGGCGGATCCCGTCCCAGCGGTCCGAGCCGAAGCCCGTCCCCCAACGGGACCCGGATCCGGAGCCCGAACCGGAGCCCGAGCCCGGCCCGGAGCCCGCGCCTGCAGGCGCGCCCGAACCCATGCCGTCCGAGGTCGAGTTGGCGGCGCGGGAACTGCTGGCCCGGCTGCGCCTGCGCGATCCGCGGTTGCTGCTGTCCGAGCGCGACACCGTACGGCTGGCGCCCGCCGCGGCCGTCTGGCTGGAGCGCGGACTGACCCCGAGCGCCGTGACCGCGGCTCTCACGCGCTCGCTGCCGACGCCGCCGATCCACTCCCCCGCCGCGCTGCTCACCCACCGCCTGCGGGAACTGCTGCCGCCCCGCCTGCCGGACCACCCCTGGACACCCCACCCGGCCGGCCCGGACCGTACCGTCCACCCCCTCCGCACATGCGACGGCTGCGAACTCGCCTTCCGCTCCCCCACCCCCGGCCGCTGCCGGAGCTGCGCGCCGCCGACGGCCGGGACGGCCACCGCCGTCGCCTGAACCCTGCGGTGCGGTGCCCGCGCGCTACAGCGATTCGTCGGCGGCCCGGTCCATGAACGACTGCAGTGCGGCGAGCTGCGCCTTCACCGCCTCGGCGAATTCGGCGTCGACCTTCGCCAGGTCGACACCTTCGGGGCCCTTGGCGTACCAGTCCGTCGCCAGCTCCCCCACGCGCGCGGAGCGGGTGTCGATCGCCGCCAGGTCCCGCCGCCCTTCGGACGGTGCCACGAGGCGCGCCGTCGTGAGGGCCCGGGAGAGGTCCGTGTTGGCCGGCGCGTATCCGCCCTCGACCTGGCGCCGCCTCTCCTGCGGGGTCTTGGTGGGGTCGAGGCTCACGCTCAGCAGTTGGGTGGCCTGCTGCACGTACTTGTTCACGGCCGCCGCGAGTTCCACGTAGGCCGCCCGGCGGATGTCCGAACGGCGGGCGTGGGCCTCCTCCCGGCGCGTGTCCTTGGCCTCGAAGTAGGCGAGCGCGCTTCCCGTCAGACCGGCCAGGGCGCCGATCAGCGCTCCGGCGAGCGCGGCGGTCGTGGCGGTCGCGGCGGTCGCGGCGCTCCGCTGTCTCGGACGTTCGCTCGTCCCGTCACCGGCCCTGTCCTTCTTCTGCGTCATGCAGTACCCCTACCGCGGCCGAACCGGCTCGGCACCTGCAACCACCTGTAGGCACGAACACGCACAGTCGCGCGAAGGAATTGCTACGGGCCGATCATGCCGACCGTCGTCCTGATCTTTTCCGGGCCCCGTCAATTCCTCCGAATGGTTCCGCGGGGAATGCGGGCGGGTTGTTCCGGCACCCTCCGCCGGGCCCTTTCCCCCGCAGCCAGGACCACGCCCTGGGCCGCGCCCTGGACCGCTCCCGTCAGGGCACGAGCCCCGACGCCGCGGTCCGGCACCTGGTTGCGTGACATGCGTCACGACACGAACCCCAGCGCCGGAGGGCTTCCCCGGCGTACCAGCCCATCGACATTTCGATATTTGTCCGTTTTGGATTCGACATTCCCCTCACCTACGGGAACGGAATCCCGGCTACCGCCTGACCTGCCGCCTACTTCCCTGGTCACGGCCGCTCCTGAAGACACATCACATGGTTGTGCAAGTGACCTGATCGTGACCATGCACGATCAACGGCCCGTTTCAAGCGGCGTGCCGAATCCTCCGCGTGAGCGCGAAACGGAAACTTGCCAGGCCAATGGCGGGCTTCTAAGAATGTCGACCATTCCGGCGTCCCGCAGTTCCGGCGCCCGGAAGCTTCGCGATCACCGAATGAGGTCACGCATGCAGAAGCATCGGAAGAAGAAGCAGTACCGGAAGATAATCATCGGCGTCAGCGCTCTCGGAATCGTGGGTGTCCCCACGGCCGCCATGGCCTGCTTCGACACCGGCGGCGACGACACCGGCCGGACGCGCACGGTGAGCCACCAGGCGCAGCGCCCGTGGCAGTACGTGCCCACGGCCGTCCCGAACACCACGGTTCCGGTGGACGTCCCGACGGCGCCGAGCAGCTCACCGGCGCCCGAGCAGCCGGTCGTGGAGACCTCCCAGCCCGCGCAGCCGCCGCAGGCGCAGCCCTCGCAGGCGCAGCCGCCGCAGGCCGCGCCGCAGCCCGCGAAGCCGCCGGTCACCAGGAAGCCTCAGGCGCCCCAGCCGCCGAAGACCTCGCCCGCGCCGGCCGCCTCCGGCTCCGTCGCCGCCGTCCTCGCCCTGGTCAACCAGGAGCGCGCCGCTGCCGGATGCCAGGCCGTCACCCTGAACGCGAAGCTCACGAAGGCCGCCCAGGACCACAGTGCGGACATGGCCGCCAACAGCAACATGTCCCACACGGGCTCCGACGGCTCGGACCCCGGCGCCCGCATCACCCGCGCCGGCTACGCGTGGAGCACGTACGGCGAGAACGTCGCCTACGGCTACAGCACGCCCGAGAAGGTCATGGAGGGCTGGATGAACAGCCCCGGCCACCGCGAGAACATCCTGAACTGCTCCTTCAAGGAGATCGGCATCGGCCTCGCCCAGCCGAACCACTACTGGACCCAGGACTTCGGCACGGCCCGCTGACGCCCGCGCCACTACGGAACAGCGGAGCGCGGACCCTTCCCCGGGTCCGCGCTCCGCTGTTCCGTGTCCACGGCCCACGGCCCCCGGGCGGCAGAAGGCTGGTCAGCCTCCGTAGAAGAGTTCCTCGACCACCGCGCGGGCGCGGCGCGTGATGCGGCGGTAGTCGTCCAGCAGCTCGCCGACCGTGCCTTCGGCGTAGCCGAGGTAGCGGCCCACCGCCCCCAGTTCCCGGGCCTCGGACGGGAAGGTGTCCCCGGCGCGGCCCCGCACCAGCATCACGGCGTTGCGGACCCTGGTCGCCAGCACCCAGGCCTCGTCCAGGATCTGCGCCTCGTCGGTCGGGATCAGCCCGGCCGCGTGGGCGGCCGCGAGGGCCTCGCGGGTCCGGGTGGTCCGCAGGCCCGGCTCGGCATGGGCGTGCCGCATCTGCATCAGCTGCACGGTCCACTCGACGTCGCTGAGACCGCCGCGGCCCAGCTTGGTGTGCAGGGTCGGGTCGGCGCCGCGCGGCATCCGCTCCGACTCCATACGGGCCTTCAGCCGGCGGATCTCGCGCACCGCGTCGTCGCCGAGTCCCTCGGCGGGGTAGCGCAGCGGGTCGATCAGCTCGATGAAGCGGCGTCCCAGCTCCTCCTCGCCCGCCACCGGCTCGGCCCGCAGCAGCGCCTGGCTCTCCCAGGTCAGCGACCAGCGCCGGTAGTAGGCGGCGTAGGAGGCCAGGGTGCGCACCAGCGGGCCGGAGCGGCCCTCGGGGCGCAGGTCGGCGTCGATGAGCAGCGGCGGGTCCGCGGTGGGCAGCTGGAGCAGCCTGCGCATCTCGGCGATGACGGTCTGGGCGGCCTTGGCGGCCTCCTGCTCGTCGACGCCCTCGCGGGGTTCGTGGACGAAGAGGACGTCGGCGTCGGATCCGTAGCCGAGTTCGTGGCCGCCGAAGCGGCCGACGCCGATGACGGCGAAGCGGGTGGGCAGGGTGTCGCCGAATTGCGACTGCACGGCGGCGCGCAGGGCGCCCGCGATGGTCGCCGCGGTGATCTCGGAGACGGCCCCGCCGACCCGGTCGACCAGGGCTCCGTGGTCCTCCTCGGCCGGGCTGTCCTCCGTGCCGTAGGAGCCGATGATGTCGGCCGCGGCGGTGCGGAACAGCTCGCGGCGGCGCACCCCGCGGGCGGCGGCGACGGCGGTCTCCGGGTTCTCGGCGCGGCCGACGGCGGCGAGGACCTCCTGGACCAGGGCCTCGTGCGTACGTGGCGCCAGGCCTTCGGGGTCGCCGAGCAGGGCCACCGCCTCCGGGGCCCGCATCAGCAGGTCGGGGGCGAGGCGACCGGCGGACAGTACGCGGGCGAGGTTCTCGGCGGCGGCGCCCTCGTCGCGCAGCAGGCGCAGGTACCAGGGGGTCTTGCCGAGGGCGTCGGAGACCTTGCGGAAGTTCAGCAGGCCGGCGTCCGGGTCGGCGGAGTCGGCGAACCAGCCCAGCATCACCGGCAGCAGGGTGCGCTGGATGGCGGCCTTGCGGGTGACGCCGGAGGCGAGGGCTTCGAGGTGGCGCAGGGCGGAGGCCGGGTCGGCGTAGCCGAGGGCTTCGAGGCGCTGGCCGGCGGCGCGCGGGGAGAGCCGGGTCTCGCCGGGGGTGAGCTGGGCGACGGCGTCGAGCAGCGGCCGGTAGAAGAGCTTCTCGTGGAGGCGGCGCACCACGGAGGCGTGCCGGCGCCAGGCCTTGTTGAGCTCGGCGACGGGTTCGGTGCGCAGGCCCATGGAGCGGCCCAGGCGCCGCAGGTCGTTCTCGTCCTCGGGGACGAGGTGGGTGCGGCGCAACCGGTAGAGCTGGATGCGGTGCTCCATGGAGCGCAGGAAGCGGTACGCGTCGTTCAGCTGGGCGGCGTCGGCGCGGCCGACGTAGCCGCCGGCGGCGAGCGCGTGGAGGGCGTCGAGGGTGGTGCGGGAGTGCAGGGTGGCGTCGCTGCGGCCGTGGACGAGCTGGAGGAGCTGGACGGCGAACTCGACGTCGCGCAGGCCGCCGGGGCCGAGCTTGAGTTCGCGGTCGACCTGGGCGGCGGGGATGTTGTCGACGACGCGGCGGCGCATCTTCTGGACGTCGGGGACGAAGTTCTCGCGTTCGGCCGCCTGCCAGACCAGGGGCGTTATGGCGTCGATGTAGGCGGCGCCCAGGGCTTCGTCGCCGGCGACGGCGCGGGCCTTGAGGAGCGCCTGGAACTCCCAGGTCTTGGCCCAGCGCTGGTAGTAGGCCATGTGGGAGGCGAGGGTGCGGACGAGGGGTCCGTTGCGGCCCTCGGGGCGGAGGTTGGCGTCGACGGGCCAGATGGTGCCCTCGACGGTGGTCTCGGAGCAGATCCGCATCAGGTGGGAGGCGAGGCGGGTGGCGGCCTGGAGGGCCTTGGCCTCGTCCGTGCCGTTGACGGCGTCCCCGACGAAGATCACGTCGACGTCGGAGACGTAGTTGAGCTCGTTGCCGCCGCACTTGCCCATCGCGATGACGGCGAGGCGGCAGAGCGCCGCGTCCTCGGGGGCGGCGGCGGTGGCGATCCGCAGGGCCGCGCGGAGGGTGGCGGTGGCGAGGTCGGCGAGCTCGGCGGCGGTCTGGGCGACGTCGATGGTGCCGCAGACGTCGCGGGCCGCGATGGAGAGCAGGCAGCGGCGGTAGGCGACGCGCAGGGCGACGGGGTCGTGGGCGTCCGCGAGGCCGCGCTCGAACTCGGGGAGTCCGGGGTGCAGGTCGGCGGCCTCGTACGTGACGAGGCCGATCCAGTCGCGGGGGTGGCGGGCGAGGTGGTCGCCGAGGGCCTCGGAGGCGCCGAGCACGCCGAGGAGGCGGTCGCGGAGGGGTTTGGCGCTGACGAGGGTGTCGAGGAGCCCGGGGAGCTCGCCGGAGGGCTGGGCCTCGGCGAGCCGGACCAGCCCGCGCAGGGCCAGGTCGGGATCGGCGGTCGCCCCGAGGGCGTCGAGCAGCACGGGATCGGCGCGGACGGCGGCGAGCGCGCCGGCGTCGAGCAGCCGGGCGGCTGCGGAGGGGTCGGTGAAACCGCTGCGGAGCAGCCGGATGAAGGTGCTGCTCCTGCGTCCCGGGACCGTCATCCCGCCGCCTCCCGCGGTCGTCGCTGCCACTGCCTTGGCTCTCGTTGCACTGCCCTGACCTGCCTGGGTCGAGCCTAGCCGGAGCAGGCGTTCGACTCACCGGGACGTACCATGGCGTGGATTATCGGATTATCTGAATAGTTATCGCGTGATGGGGCCCGCTCCCCGCCGACCGGCCACGAGGAGCCCCATGTCCGACGGACACCCCCGCCCCGGCCCCCCGGCGGGCGGAGCCCCGGGCCCGGACCCTGATCCGACGCACCGGTACGGACAGGCCGTGCAGTACGAGCCGTTCGGGCCGGACGGGCAGTACGGGCAGTACGCGTGGAACCAGGAGTCCCAGTCCCAGTCCCAGCAGTACCACCAAGCCCACCTGCCCCACCAGCATCAACACCCCGAGCCCGTACGTGAGTTTCACCATGCCCCGCAGGCCGGGTGGAGCGGCTGGACCGGCGGGGCGGACGACCGGCCCCACCAGCCGCAGCAGTTCCACGAGCCCCACGCGCGCTTCCTGCCTCAGCAGACCGACGGATTCCGGCGGACAGACGCTCCCGTCCTGCCGCAGCAGGCCTACGAGTTCCAGCACCCGGGGTTCCCCGAACCCCGCCACCCGGCCGACGCCGAAACCGCCGGACCGCCCACCGCCTCCCAGGCGCCTGCCGACGGCCGCGAAGCCGGCACGGCCGCGGCCGCCAACGGCACTCCCGGCCCCGCCCGGACAACCACCGCTGCCCCGGATCCGGCGGGCGGCCGCCGGGCCGCACGGCTGGCCGGCGAAGCCGGGGCACCGGACGGCCCCGTACGCGCGGCCGACGGCCGCAAGGGCACAGCGGCCGGCCGCAGGGCCGCACGGCTGGCCCGCGAAGCCCGGGCCACCGACCAGGCTCGCGGGCGCGCAGAGGCGTCCGCCTCGGCCCCAGGCCGCGGCGGCAGCCGCAGGGCGGCTCGCGGAGGCGGGGCCGTGCCGCGGGCGCAGCGGCGGCGGGGCGGCGGGGGCGCGGCCGGGCAGGGCCCGCAGCGGAACCACCGGTGGGCCGGCCTCGTCAAGGCCGTCGCACTCTGCGCCGCCGTCGCCGCCGCCGGCATGCTCGTACTCCGGGCCGGCACAGCCGTCGAGGGCCTGGGCGGCGGCTCCCCCGCAGCCCCGCACGGTCCGGACCCCGCACCCTTGGCGGCCGGCGCCGTACCCGACCCCGGCCGCGTGGTCCAGATCGTCGCGCACCCCGACGACGACCTGTACTTCATGAATCCCGACCTGCGTTACTCCATATCCGCCGGCCACCCCGTGACCTCCGTCTACCTCACCGCGGGCGAGGCCGACGGCGTCAACGCCGCCCCCGCCAAGGGAGCGACCACCGCACCCAACAAGCCCGCCTACGCCGAGGCCCGCCAGAACGGCATCCGCGCCGCCTACGCCAAGATGGCCACCGGCGACCGCAGCAGCGCCTGGAAGCGCACCGTCGTCCCGACGAAGGGCGGCGGCCACGCCGAGGTCGACGTCCTCGTCGCCAACCCCCGGGTCAACCTGGTCTGGCTGCAGCTGCGCGAGGCCGGCCACGGCTACGCCGACGTGCCCGACAGCCTGCACGGCCTCTGGGACGGCAAGGTCGCCCGTCTGGAGTCGATGCTCTCCTCCGGCACCCCGGTCAAGCAGCGGTTCGCGTACTCGAAGGACCAGGTCGTCCAGACCCTCGTCGGCGTGCTGGAGCAGTACACGCCGACCACCGTCCGCTTCCAGGACCCGACCCCCGGCCGGTACCCGGACACCAAGCAGTACACCGACCATCAGGACCACTTCTACGGCGCCCGCTTCGTGCAGATGGCCACGGCCGCCTACGCCAAGGACGTCAAGGACCGCCCGCACTTCGCGGTGCAGAACTACGTCGGGTACTTCAACGGCTCCCTCCCCAGCGCACTGGACCCGCAGGAGGCGAAGGAGAAGCTCGACAGCCTCGACACCTACGCCTGGCTCGACCGGCAGAACCACTGCGGCAGCGACGCGGGCTGCGGCGACCTCAAGGTCTCCGATCACCCGGCGGGCAACCGCTGGACGGACTCCATCAACTACGCCCGCGGCACCGGCACCAACTGGCTGACCTCCGACAAGGACCACGGCCTGTGGGCCTTCAAGGTGCTCGACGGCCAGGTCGCCGTCTGGCACCGGCCCGGCCCGGTCGGCGCCTGGCGCGGCCCCGACCTGCTGCCCGGCACCGGAATGGACCCCGGCGTGTCCGCCGTGACGCTGAAGGACGGCCGCATCGCGGTCTTCGGCACCCGTACCTCCTTCGGGGCGCGGCCCGCCGACTACAAGCGCGAGGTCGTCCACGCGGTGCAGAAGGAGCCCGGGGCGGACGGGTTCGGGGAGTGGCAGTCGCTCGGCACCCCCGAGACCGCGGACGAGACGTGGACCTCCGACATCAGCGCACCGGCCGTCTCGGTCGACGGCACCGGCCTGCTGGCGGCGTACGTCCGCGACGGCGCGTACGGCCTGCGCGGCCGGGTGCAGCAGGCCGACGGCGGCTGGGGCCCCTGGGAGAAGCACGGCGGCGAGGACCTGCACGGCGCTCCGGTCACCGCGACCGACGGCGCGGGGCGGCGCATGGTGCTGTCCGCGACGTCGAAGACGGTCGTCGGCTGGGCGCAGCCGAAGCCGGGTGCCCCGCTGGGCCGGGCCACGGCCACCGGGCTGCCCGACACCACGCTCCCGCTGACGGCGGAGGGCCGCGAGGGCGGGGTACGGCTGTGGTTCCGCAAGCCCGGCTCGGGCAACGTCCGTACGGCTCTGTTGACGGCCGACGGCGGGCTGAAGGTCAACCACATGACCGACCTCGGCGGGCTGAACGGCTTCGGCTCGGTCACGGCGAGCGGGCACGTGCTGGCGGGTCGCGCGGCGGGCGGACAGCTGGGCTCGGAGGTCGGGCCGGGACGTCCGTGGGGGCGGTCCCCGCTGATGTTCGTCGGCGCGCCGTCGTCGACGATGACCGGGAGGAACATGGTCAGCCTGGCGGTGGTGGGGCTCGACGCCCGCCTGTACGTGACCTCTTCGGCGGACGCCCCGGACGCGTACCTGGCGCCGTGGCAGCCGGTGGGCCCGCGCAACGCGGCTCCGTAGCGCGGCGCGTTCTCCGCGGCGCGGCGCGTTCCCCGCAGCGCGGCGCGTTCTCCGCCACGCGGCGCGCTCTCCGCCACGCGGCGCGTTCTCCACAGCCCGGCAGCCCGGCCCGACTTCCGCCACGTGGCCGGGACTTCCGCCACGCGACCCCATAACACCCCATAGCACTCCACACCGTCGCCACGCCCGGACCGGACGAATTGCCTCCACTTTGGCGGCACTTACCCGGTCTTTTCCGGAAAGCTGGAGTCATCGGCCGCTTCGGTGAACCAAGTTCGCCGATTCGGACTCTCTCTGACTGCTCAGCGTTTTCTCCTGCCCGGAACGAACCCAAGGCGTGCCCGATGCCCGTGACCCGTCGCCGCTTCGCGGCCCTGCTCACCGTGCTGACAGCCGGCACCACCGGCGTGCTCTCCGTACTCTCCGTGGCCTCCGGCCAGCAGACCGCCGCCGGGACCGCACAGGAGAAGAACCCGACCGTCGTCCAGCCCGCGAGCGTCACCTCCGGGTCGGTCGTCCAGGTCGTCGCGCACCCCGACGACGACCTGTTCTTCATGAACCCCGACCTCAGCCGCTCCCTGGTCTCCGGCACCCAGGTCACCACCGCCTACCTCACGTCCGGCGAGTCCGACGGCCGCAACGAGGCGCACGGCAACGCCGCCAAGGACCCCGAACAGCCCGCCGACCGCGCCCACTACGCGGAGGCCCGGCAGAACGGCATACGCTCCGCCTACGCCCAGATGGCCACCGGCGACCGCACCAGCGCGTGGCGGCGTACGGTCGTGCCCACGGCCGGCGGAGGCCGCGCCGAGGTCGACGTCCTCATAGCGAAACCGCAGGTCAACCTGGTGTGGCTGATGCTGCGCGAGGCCCGCAGCACCGGTGAGGACACCCCCGAGAGCCTGCGCGGCCTGTGGAACGGCCGGATACCCGCGCTGGAGTCCCAGCTGACCACCGGGACCCCGGTCAAGCAGGGCTTCTCGTACACGAAGGACCAGCTGATACAGGCGATAGCCGGGGTCCTGGAGCAGTACCGGCCCACGACGGTACGGATGCAGGACCCGACGCCCGGCCGGTACGGCGAGAACGGCCGCTACACCGACCACCAGGACCACATGTACGGCGCCCGCTTCGTGCAGGCCGCCACCGCCGCCTACGCCCAACAGGTGCAGCGGCGCCCGCACTTCTCGGTGCAGAGCTACCTCGGCTACCACAACAGCACGCTCCCGCACTCGCTGGACCCGCAGACGGCCGAGACGAAGACCGGCTACCTGCGGACCTACGCCTGGCAGGACCACCAGGACTACTGCGGCAGCCCCTCGGGATGCGGCGACCGCAAGGTCGCGGGCAACCCGACCGGGCGCAACTGGGCCCAGTCGCTGCGCTACACCCGCGCCGACAACGCGTCCTGGCTGACGGAGGGGACGCCCGGCCGCCTCTGGGCCTTCACGGTGCTGGACGGCCGCATGGCCTACTGGACGCGCGCCGCCGGCGGCGCCTGGGAGAAGCCGGTCTTCCTGGCGGGCACGGGCATCGACCCGGGCGCGACCGCCGCCCGGCTGCCCGACGGCCGCGTCGCCGTCCTCGCCACCCGCACCGTCCTCGGCCCCGCCCCCGCGGACTACCGGCGCGAGGTCGTGTACGCCGTCCAGGTCGCGCCCGACGGGGCGTTCGGCGCGTGGCAGTCGCTCGGCACCCCCGAGAAGGGCGACGACGACGGCACCTCGGCGATCAGCGCACCCGCGGTCGGCGTGGACCGGCGGGGCCTGCTCACGGTCTACCTCCGCGACTCCCGCCGCACGCTGCGCGCCGTCGTTCAGCAGCCGGACGGCGGGTTCTCGCCCTGGCAGCGGCTGGGCGGCGAGGACCTGCAGAGCGACCCGGTCACGGCGGTCGACTCCGCCGGGCGGCGGCACGTGTACGCGACGACGACGACATCAGTGCTGGCCTGGACCCAGGCCGACCCGGACGGCCCGCTGCGCGGGCCCTCGCCGACGGGCCTGCCGGCCACGACGGTCCCGCTGACGGCGTCCCCGGACGGCGCGGGCGTCCGCCTGTACTTCCGGCGGCCCGACTCGGGGGTGGTGCGCACCGCCGTGGTCACCGCGGGGCCGGCGACCCGGCCCCAGGTCTCCAGCGTTACGGAGGCGGGCGGCCGGGCCGGCTACGGCGCGGTCGGCGCGGCGGGCCGCCACGTGGCGGGCCGCGCGGACAGCGGCACGGTCAGCACCTCGGGCCTCGGCGGCCCGCCGGCCTGGGCGGAGTCCCGCATGCTCTTCGCGGGCGCCCCGGCGGCCGTCCAGGAACCCGACGGCACCACCACCACGACGGTCCTCGGCCTGGACGCCGAACTCCACACCTCCACCACCCCCGCGCCCCCCACCCGCCCCACCTGGCACCGCGCAGTCCGCTGACGGGCCGGCCTCAGCCCTGTGGGGCGGGCGGCGGGCGTCAGGGGACGGCGGGCAGGAGGGCGTGGATTCGGTCGGGGGTCCAGGTGCCGGCCGCGCCGGGGCAGGTGGAGAGGTATTCGGCGGTGTCCTGTTGCGTCCAGGGGCCGGAATCCAGGAGGCCGGTGGCCAGGTGGCGCAGGTACGCGGCGGCCGGGGTGCGCAGTTCGACGTCGCGGAGGGTCCACGGCGCGGTGAAGGTCACCACGGGGATCCCTTCGATCGTGCCCGGGCAGACGAGTGTCTCGTACCGGCCGGGGCCCAGGGCGTGGCGGCCGTCCCGCAGGACGCTCGTGAGGTCGAGGTCCGCGCACGGTTCCCGGGCCATCTCCTGCGCGGCGATGTCGGACAGCTGCCCGGTGGTCACCAGGTGTGCCCGCCCGCGGATCCGGCCGGGGGCGGTGGGGTCGTAGTAGCCCCGTCCGCCGGTCCACACCAGGGACTCGGTGGCGAAGTACAGGCGGCCGTCGAGCTCGACCGGGACCGAGCGCTCGGGCGCCCGCCGGTCGCGGCAGCCCGGGTGGGCGCGCGTCGCTCCCGGCGGGGCGCCGCCGGCGATGTAGGCGGCGAGGCGGTCCGTGTGCATGTTGGAGCCGTAGGAGGCGTACCAGACGCGCTGGGGGTCGGGGATCGTCCGGGTGAGCGGACGAACGGTGTGTACGGCCATGCACGGGTCCTCGGGGCTGAGCGACGCGGGTTCCACCAGTGCGCCTGCACGTGCCGGGCGGAACGTATGCGGCTTGTCGGGCAAAAAAATTCTACCCAGGCCACCGAGCCGCCGGTGGTCCCGCCGGTGGTCCCGCCGGTGGTCCCGCCCGTGCGGGGCCGGGAACGCTGCGGGGGCGGACCGACGTCGCCGTCGGTCTGCCCCCCGCGGCGCGGGCCGCCGGATCAGGCACCCAGGTGGTGACCCTTCGCCCACTCCCGCTCGCCGTCCGTGAGGCAGGTGGAGGTGTAGATCGGGCCCGTGAAGCCGGGCTTGGTGGCGGGCACCGCGGCGAGCGAGGAGCACTTCGACGAGAGGCCCGCGCGACCGCCGGAGAAGTAATCGATGTCGACCCCGTCGTTGGCCAGAGCCGCACCGGCCCCGCCCAGCAGGATGCCGGCGGCCAGGACGGACGCGGTGACAGCAGAACGAATACGCATGACTCCCCTAAGGATCTGTGGAACGACGACGCGCTGGTCGATGTGCGCGTCGGCCGGTCCAACGCCTGGGGACACCGCCGGGAACGGCAGTTCACTCCAATGCCCGCGGCAGTATCGTTTCACCAACTCCCGCCCCCTGTGCGTCCCCCTTGTGCACCCCTAGCGCCGGGGATGGAGTGTCACGGGCAGCCGGCCGAGCGCGATGCCGAACTCGGTACGGTAGATCCACACCTCCTCGTCGGTGGCCGGCTCCTCCTCCGGGCTGGTGCTGTGCCACCACGCCCGGTCCGGAAGTCGGCGAGCGCCCGGGGCCGTGTCTGCAGCCGGTACGCGGGCACGCCATCGCGCAACACGTCGAGGTCGCCCTCCGTACCGTCAGCGGCCGCCTTGACGAGGAACACCCCGCCGGGATCCTTCTGCTCGCACGGACCGTCCAGGTCGAGCGGATGCGCGCTGTGCTCGCCGAAGCCCACGTCGGCGAGCCAGCGCCCCTCGACGCGCAGCGCGAGGTGGTCGTACGGGATGCCCCGCGCACCGTCCTTCCCGTACACGCGCGCCTGGAAGAGCTCCACGCGGTTCGTCGGGCCGGGAGTCGGCGGCCTGGGCAGCGGGGGCGGCCACGGCCAGCAGTGGCAGGCACAGGAGTGCCGCGACGAGGAGCTTGCGCATCGGGGTGTTCCTCATTCTGATGGATGCCGGTGACGTGCGGGGGGAGGACGGTCGGTCGGTCAGTTGACCGTGAAGACGACGTCGGCGTTCTTGCCGCCGGCCTGTCCGGGCGCAGGAGTGGCCCGCGGGCACCTGGCAGTCGTAGGAGTTGCCGCCAGCGAAGGGGTTGTTCCAGCGGAAGACGACCTTGCCGCCGCCGGACATCTGGTACTCGGCCGAGCCCTCCGTCCCGGTGGCGAAGCCGTCGGATTCGCTCTGCCAGCGCGCCACCGCGCCGTTGTTCATGACCGACGGAGGCAGGTTGTCGGCGCTCCAGATGCCGTGGCCCAGGCCCGCACCGGTCCGGGCCAGCAGGCCGCCGGACTGGTTCACGACCGTCACGCGGACGCTGCGCACGGGGGTGACCGCGAAGGCTCCGGCCTGTGAGAGGGCCGCGACCCGGGCGGTGGACTTCGCCGTCAGGGCGAAGTTGACGGTGGCGTTGTTCCCGCCGCCGCCCGAGCGGCTGCACTCGTAGCCCTCGGGAGCGTCGCAGCTGTAGGAGTTGCTGCCCAGCGACACCGCCCTGCGCGCGCAGGAGGAGGCCCTGCGGGAACAGCGCCGGCGCATCCAGCTGCAGCGCGACGGACTGGCTGCGCTGACGCCGGTCTACCTCCAGGCCCGCCAGCACGTCTTCCCCCAGGCAACCATCGACCACCTGCCGGACAAGCTGGCGGTGCGCTCGCTGTTGTCGGACGTGATCGACTCCTGCCACAGCGAGGTGCTGGTCTCCAATCACGGCGGCTCGTTCCCGCCCGCGGCGCTGCGGGAGGCACTGCCGCGCGACTTGGCACTGCTCGGGCGCGGCATCCGGATGCGGAGCCTCTACCAGCACGCGACGCGGTTCGCCAAGCCCCCGCGGCTGCACGCGGAGCAGCTCATCGGGGCGGGCGCCGAGATCCGGACGCTGCCGGAGGTGCTGCCGCAGATGATCGTGGTGGACGGGGCGCTGGCCCTGCTGCCGGCCAGGTCGGGCGGCGCGCTGCTGATCCGGGAGCCGGACCTGCTGGCCTATTTGCTGGACGTGGTCGAGCGGGACTGGGAGAACGCCGCGCCGTTCGCGACGGGGCCGCAGGCCGCGCACGACGTGTCCAAGACGATGAAGCAGAGCATCCTCGTGCTGCTCGCCAAGGGGCTCAAGGACGAATCCATCGCGCGCCGCCTGGGCATCTCCCTGCGCACCTGCCGCCGCCATGTCTCCGAGCTACTGGAGGGGCTCGGCGCGCACAGCCGCTTCCAAGCGGGGGCATCGCCGAACGCCAGGGCCTGACCGACCACCCGGGCCGCCCCGCCCAGGCCGACACCGCCGCCACCCGCCCCACCCGTGCCCGTGCCCGCCCCGGCCGTACCCGCGCAGGCCGCGCCCATCGCAGGTGGGCTCGCGGTCGGCCCGGAGTGTCCCGGCTGTGGCGGGGCGATGCCCGTGCCCGCCGCGGGTCCGGGCCGGGCAGTGGGCGTCCGCCCCGCCATTGCTCACCCAGCTGCCGCTCGCGCTCCTACCGGGCCGACAGTAAGACCAGAGGGCCGGTCCGTGTGACGGCGGCGCCGCGGCGGACCGTACGGGCGTCACGAAACCACCGACCACGTCACGTAACCCCTGAGGGCCCAGGCTGGGAGACCTACGCGGCCGTGTGGCGGTACCGCCCTCTGATCTTGCATGTTCGGACCAAGGGAACCTTAGAGCCCGTTCTGGCAACCGCCGTTCCCCTCCCTGCCGGATCGTCACCCTGTGGGGCAGCTCGGAGACCCCCGCCCGGGGCGACGACCTCGTCGCGAAGCTGATAGGCGCCGAGGGACCGCGGGCTGCAGATGTCGGCGGTCCCGCTTGAGTGCACGCCGCGCCCGAGGGTGATCACACCGAGTACGTCATTTGCGCTGGTTTACCGACTACTTGAGGTGCTTGCATGGTTGACGTTCCGGCGGAAGGGAACAGGCTCAGGCGAGCACGGTCTCGCGTTTGGTCGTGCGCGCGGCGTTCACTGGCGGCGAGGGGGACGAATGCACCCGCGAATCAAGACACCGGCGGCATTACTACTGAGTCGAAGGAGCTTCAGTTCCATCCTTTTTTTCTTTGTCGCCGCCTCGCTGGCGGTCTCGGCCCTGCTCGCCCTCGGCCTTACCGAATACAGCTCCCATAAGATTTCATACCTGACCGCTTTCCGTCTGACGCTGTCTTCGGTGTGGAACCCGGGGGACCTGATGTTCCAGGAAGACGAGTCTGCGGGCTACTACGTTTTCGCGGGATTCTCCACGCTCGCCGGAGCTGTCGTCCCCGTTCTATTGCTGGGGTCATTTGTCTTCAAGCTATTCAATCGCGACCCGTTGCAGTGGCGGAGCAAGATCTCGCTGATAAACCGCCCCGGAGAAGGGGCGGTCATGGTGCTGCGCTTCTACAACGGAACACAGATGAGTCTGGTGAATATGTCGATCGACGTGATCGCCCGATACGAGACGACCGCTGTACCTAAGTCGCTGATCAACAAGCCACTTGATTGCCTCTCCGGGACGAAGCGGGTCAATCGCGGGTTCTGGGCCTACAGCACTCCGGGCGTCCCTTTTACGGTCCGGGTGCCACTTTCCGAGACGCTGAGCGCTGCCCAGACGTACGAAGGGGGCGTGATAGACCTTCAGGGTCAGATGTTGGAGAAATCGCTCGTCGACATCATCGCGCTGGCGAGGGGGACCGTCGTCGAGACAGGAAGAGATTTTGCAAGCATGTACCGCTACAGCACAGAGGACTGCTTCTCTATCGGCCACCCAGCAGAGATCGAAGTCGATGAATCCACCAACCCGAGGCACTGGAACGGGTGGCGGCAGTTCGAAGAGAGTTTCGACGTGTACTTGTTTGCGTACGGCTCGCTGGTGAGCGGCAGTTCTATGGCTCGCACCGTCGGCCATGAGTATCACCCTTTTGACGGACCGATTGCCGCCCGACTGTACGGTTGGCGGCGAACGTGGAATGTTGCTTCGGACACCTCGCAGCTCGCCACTAGGGTGTACCGGATGCCAGACGGTTCGACATATGACGGGTGGGTTCGTTCATTAGGGATCAAGCGGGACCCTTCGGCCTTCTGCAACGGAGCCGTGTTTCGCGTTTCCGCGAAAGACCTTTCCCTTCTCCGTATCAGGGAGCATAGCTACACCGAACAGGACGTCAGCACCGAGGTCACGTGGACCGGGAAGCCGGCAGACGCCAAGGTGGTGACGTATGTTCCTCACGATAGGCTTGTTCCCGAACCGCGGAACCCGGGAGATGTTCGCCCTACCGTGATTCGGAGGGGCTACATAGCGCTGATCGAAGACGCCTTTCGCGTACTGGGCGGTGAATCACTAGACGAGTACAGGGACACCACGGACGAGCCGGACGGGATTTTCGTCCAAGACATGGATATCGAAGTCGTCGACTGAATGGTCTGGTGGCTTAGCCGGGGCCCTGCCCCGCCCTCATACGCTGGCCGATCGGTGCCGACGTGGAACTACCACACCGACCGGCCCCGCATCGCGGCAGCAGCTGCTTTCCACCCCCACAGTTCCGGTGGTGCGGTCGCCCTCAGGCACTCGTCATCCGTGACGCCGGGGGTACGGGCGCCCAACTCCGCTCGTCTCCCACAGCTGGCTGGCCTCGCGCCGGAACTGACGTCCGACAGACAAAGGCCGTTGGAGGATCGCGACCCAGGCCTTGGACGCGGGGAACGCCTCAGCATCGGCGCTGGTGAGCGGGCGGTGGGTACCGCCGAATCGGGACCCTGTACCGGTGCGTCATAGACGAATCCACCCAACAATTGCAGGCATGCCCGTCGTTCGGCACAGTCACCGTCACCGGCCTAAGGGCTGTCCCGTAATGCCCGGTGGATCGGCGCGCGGCGTCGGGTGCGGTGCCTCGCAAGGCGGAGGTGCGTCCTGGCAGTGGGCCGTATCCGGGCGTTCCGACAACGCGGCGGGGTGCCGTAGCTGTCGTCGTGCGCCCGCCGGGGTTGCGGGACGTGCTTGCCTGGCCTGCCCGCGCCGCCTGCCTGCCTGCCTGCCTGCCTGGCTGCAACTGGTGAACACGGCCAAGCCCGACGGCGAAACCAGCCGCGGCATACGGCTGCAGACCGATCGCCGCGAATGCGTCCTGACAGAATGCGCCTTTAACGCATGCACACTAGGCAAACTGCTCTGCGACCGGGACCTGTACGAGGCGGCAAGAGGGACGGCCCATAGGCGGCCCAGAGCACCCAACACTCCGGGCCGGTGGTCGTCGACCACCGGCCCGGAGTGTTGGGTGCTCTGGGGTTACAGCACCGGGAGGTTCTTGCGGAGTTCGAAGGCGGTGACCTCCGAGCGGTACTCCTCCCACTCCTGCTTCTTGTTGCGGAGGAAGTCATGACCCCCTTCTCCCACCAGGCGGGTCATCCTCCGACCCGGCGCCGACCAGTACCGGAGGGGCCGCCGATGGTCGTCCTCGGTGGCTGGCGGCCACCCTCTGACGGCCCACAGACGGCCCAGACGAAGCACTGGCTACCGGACGTCCAGGCAGGCGTATACGCCGGGTTGTCGCGGCCCAGGACGTGTAGCCGGCGCTAGCCCAACACCTCATCCTCGCGTCCGGGCCAGGCCAGGGTGATGCCCACTCGCCTACAGAGGCTGATCCACCTAGTCGGCAGGCTCGTACTCCACCCACAGAACGGCGCGCACGCTGGCGGCGCGCTCCCGCAGCCTGTCGTGATAATCGAGGAGCTGCCCCCACACCGGCTCGCAACTGACGTGTCTCGTTTGCCAGGGTCAGCGACTTCACCTCGCATTTCGTCAAGTCATCAACCGTCAGTCGCCATGCCAGGTCGAAGTCGGGGTCTGTGACTCTCGGGGAGAGGATCTCAGCCCACGGGTCTGAGCCCATTCGTCCACGACCACCCAGCGGAGGCCAGGATCCTCCTGCCAGTACTAATCCGGCGTGCTCCGCTGCTGGGTAGGGGGGCCAGTGATTCGCCCTCGTCCCACCAGTCCCCCACGGGGCCCGGTGAGCCAGATGACGAAGCGATCCCCAGCCGCCAGCTCCTGCCGGTAGCGACCCACACTCCAGGACCGGAGCTCGTGCCTGTCTCGACGGAATCCGCCTAGGTCAAAGACGTCCGGGTTGCACGTAAGGAGCCAAGCGTTCATACCCCACCCTGGGGCCCGTCGACAGTCCACGGCAGAGTGGGCGCCTCCAAAGTTAGGCGCTGGCCGCCTTTGCTGGGGTTGACGGAAGACGTCCGATCAGGACGGACACCGCGCGCGTCAAAGATCCGCACCGCCAGCCCCATGGTTCGTAGGGCCGTGTACCCCTACTGGGTCGCAGGCGGGGCCGGATGACGCATCGCCCGGCACAGACTCCAGTGGCACATCGAGCTGAGCCGTGATGCCCTTGATATGTGGGGAGCACTCGAAACCCTGAAGACCGGGGCCAGCAAGATGCAGTGCGACGGCCGACCATTCGCGGAACTATCGACACGCCGTTATCACGATCTCCCTCGTAGCGGGCAGTCTAGGCATCCTCGTAGCCCTTCACATCGGGCAGGCCTACCTGACGCGACACATTGCCATCCTCGTCATTCTTGCATACTCCTAATCTTTTGGTGCACTCGTTCCGCGGCAGGGGCGATCGGCTCCTGCCTGGCGATACTGGTTATGATTGCCGGAGTTATCACTCACACCACGAGATAGGCATTTGGCGAGACATTATTGATGACTGACCCTCGATCCCAGGTTAAGGACGGTTCGGTCTCACATTGACCCTTTCGGAGAGCACTCGGTTTCCGGAGGTGTGTTTCATGGCGGTAAACGGTTCGGCAAACGTAACGGGAGACAGTGCGAACCAACCGCCCGGTGGAGGTTGGCGCATGGCGTTTAGGGTGGGTGGCGGCATAGTCGCGTCAGTGATCGCCGGTCTGCTCATCTGGTATCTCACGGAAGGCACCAAAGACCCTCCTGCTGGAGGTTCGATAGAGAGTGTTTCTCTAAGTGACGGAAATCCCTGCTGCACATACAATGTCAAGGCTTCAATCAAAGGCTATGACGGCGAAGATTGCATGACTCGGGCAGTCATAATTGACGCTATAACCAACGAACAAGGAACGCAGTTTGACGTTGCTCGATACCGGCCCGACAGTGACGACGATGAGGGCGCCATTGATAGCTATATAGGAATCAATACGCCCGGGAGTTACATAGTCCGCTTCATCCTTTATGCGCCGAACGGAACGGAACTCGACCGGCAGGATAGTGGTCCGGTAACCGTGAGCGACAATTCTGGTTCTGTCGCGCCCGGTGCTGACTATTCCCCGTAAACTAAGGCGCCACTCCCCGGCCTGCGACCCCCCTGCCTGATCCCCCGGTCACCGGCGGGAAGGGGGGCGTCTGTGGCCGTCGCCAGTCGCCCTCGGCCACCGTCCGACGGCCCACAGACGGCCCAGGCACACCGCCCTGCAGTGCAGGTGAGCGCTCGATTCAGGCGAGCACATCGTCTTCACGACCGGGCCATGCGAGCGTGATCCCGACACGCTCGCACAGGGCGATCCATCGCGACTCCGACGGCGCGCGCTCTACCCACAGAACAGCGCGCACGGAGTCAGCCCTGCCCTGGAGCCTGTCGTGGTAGTCGAGCAGCTGTCCGATGCCCGCGCGCAGCTGACGTGTCTCGTTGGCCAACGTCAGCGACTTCACCTCGCACACCGTCAGCTCGGCTGCAGTCAGCCGCCACCCGAGGTCGAAGTCAGGGTCACCGATACCCGGTGAGAGCACCTCCAGCCCGCGTGCGGCTGCCGCCTTTGCCAAGTCGTTCTGCAGTTTGCGGTGGGCTTTGAGATTCCTCCCCACGAGATCAGAGTCAGAAGGGCTGAGCTGGGCAGGGGTCGGCTCTACTGATTCGTCCGCTACGCGGTATCCGCAACCGATCGGAACGCTAGCCGGCTGAGTGGTACTACCGACCGGCGCCAGGTGGAACCGGATGACCTTCCGGAGCGGCCCTCCGCCCGTCCCCGGCGCCTCACCCCATGAATACGGCTGGTCCGGGTCCACCGCGAACTCCCCGACGTACCGAACCACACCACGCGACCCTTCGAAGAGCCGCAGCGCGAGCCCCAGACTCACATGGTCGCGGGTGGAACCATTCCCCAAGCTGTCGAAGGTCTGCGGGCCGGTCTGCCCGTCTCCCGTGTAGTGAAACGTGCCGTCCTCTGCCCACTTGTCGAAGTAGCCGTGCTGATGGCCCGTCTTCGGATCGGTGAACAGCAAGATGTTGTCCGACTTGGCACACTTGCTGATGCCACCCTGGCGGCTACCCCCGTACCGGTCGTGCAGCTCCTTGCGCTTGATGGTCTGGCCCGGGAGAAGATGCCACGCGGGCCCGGTGTCCTCGGCCTGTTCGTCTGCGAAGGCCTCTTCGAAGGCACCCCACTGCTCCTCCGTCACCCTGTGGGGGTTCGTAGCGAACAGGGAGCGCAGCGGCGACCGCTCCTCAAAGCGCGCATCCTCCTGGAAACGCTGCCGCGGGATCGCCTGCTTGAGCCACTCATCCATGACCAGGGGCGCGTACCAGCGGGTGCCGGGGTCCTCTTGCCAGTACTCATTCGGGGCGCTCGCCTGCTGCGTCGGGACGCCAGTGATACGCCCCCTGCCGACAAGGCCGCCCCGGGGCCCGGTCACCCACATCACGAACTGGTCACCGGCGGCCAGCTCCTTGAGGTGCCGCCCGACGCTCCAGGATCTGAGGTCGTGCCCATCCTGCCGGTACCTGTCGAGCTCAAACATCTCCTGGTTGCACGCCAGAAGCCACGTCGCCATGCCCACCCCCGTTGGGTCGAGGAGATCAACCACACGAGACTACGGCAGGGTTATGACAAGGACTCAACGGTGCCGCTCCACACGCGCAACCTTGGCTAGGTCGCGACAAAAAGGCGCCAGCGTTTCGCTCATCGTGGCGACCACTAGAGCGTGGCATCCTCCGAGCGCCACACCTGTGTGGCGTCACCATCAAACCAAAGTGCACAATCGGCATAGACGGAGAAATTCTTGAACCTTCCCCAATGGACAGCCGTCCGCGCGGCCTTCTCCACGTGATCCACAGACATAACGGTGGACCACCTCTTTCTCATCAGAATCGCGAAGGCCCTGGCAACGTCATGCCCGGAACAGTATCGAGCTTGATCACCGATCTGTTCCATTTCTTCCGTCAAGGCCGCAAGGATTTCACTGGCCGGAACCTGGCATCGCTTAGAGCGATTTAGAGCCACGGAGACCAAAGCACTCAGATCCACGAACAGCCCCCCGGGATCTACGACCTCATGCAGGGGGAAATCCCGCAACCGGAGCTGGAAACCGTCCCGCTCGGAAACGAAACGCAAGACACCCACCGGGAACGCCATATCAAGGCATATTTTCTGAATGTCCTTTTCGGCGCACCCCTCTCCAGCGGCCCTGTACCCGCCCCTTACACAGTATCCGCTAGCCACAGCAGAGTACGCGCCGGAAAAGAAGACGCACATATCCAAGTCATATTGATCAGTGTAGACGATCCGCCAGTCATCAATCTCCCCCGGAATGAGATCCTTCCAGTCGCGATCGAGAACCGAATAGACACCCGGGAATCCGTCTTCAAATGCCAGGGTTAGAGCCTCCCTGGCACTCTTCTTCCCGGAGGCAGGAATAGCCACAAACAGCTCGGCCTCAAGAAAGCGATCGAAGATCGATATATCCCCATCCCCCTCAACGATGAGGAAGTTCCTACGATCGTTCGTGCGCTGCATAATGATCTCGGCGTAGAGATCCTCGCCCGTGAGCTCGGTGAACAACGACTCCCCCTACTCAGCCGCATCCGCGTCGGGACCTAGAGAGATCATGCGACTTCGCCAACGCGCGGCGATTTGAGGAGAGTGCGTTGCCACTACGGACCGAAACTTGACCAATTTAGCAATCCTGCGCAGGTCATCAATGAACCGCTTCTGCCAGGAAACATGCAAAGAGATCTCAGGCTCATCGATGAGCACCAGGGCGCCGGGCTGAACGTTGAAGAGCAGGTCATAGAGCAGTACCAGCTCATGCTGCTCCCCCGAAGAGAGCATAGAAAGGCCAAGTTCGGAACCCTCGTCGCTCACCAGCCGCAATCCACGCCGCCTGTCAATTTCAAGCCGTTTATAAAGAAACCTGGCGTTAACGATCTCTCGCAGTAGGCTTACCTTGGCGAGCAAATCACTGAACGTAGAAAGCTTTTTTTCCGTATCTTCCAAGTATGTCCAAAGAACATTCCTCTGCCACGCCTCCATCTTCTGCGGAATGTCAATCTTTCCGACCTTCTCATCGAGCAGGGAGATTGCGGAGAGGGACTTCCTCAACTCATTCTGCTCGGCATAGCGCTGCCGAATTTGCTCTTCGGTTGGCGAATCTGATCGAAATTGCAGCACGCGCCTCGGGTAAGTTCGATCCAATTCCTGTGAAGTCTGAGAGTTTTCTGCCAGCGCTTCAGCCAAGCGTCGAGCCAGATCTCTCCCGAACTCTTCAACTTTGCTCGTAGCGGCTGATTGTGCGGACCTTCTATACTCACCCGGCTCGGGGGCCGGCAAAGTCAGGAGGCGCTGGGTCTCGATTAGATGCACGTCATTCTGACCCACAAACTTCCTGATCTCTGGATGCACCTTCTCCCCTGCCCATCGAGGCGAGCGGGCGGAGATCCTTTCCGCATACCGATAGACGAGGTCAACCGTAGAGACGATCTCACCTGTTCCGATCATCCAGTTATTTCGGTCCACGGATTCGACCCCAAGAATCCTGGACGCCCAATCGCGAAATCGCGGTGAATTATACTCTTCGGTATCGAATACGGTTTGGCTGTCAACTTCAGGAAGTCCAGGTCGCGTCAGCGTGAAAAACAAGTGCTGGGTAGTGGCCTCAGGCTCTTCGTCTGGCAGGAGTGTGGGCTGCTGCTGCGAGCGCCGACACACTTTCAGGGAGGAACCGTCAGAGTAGCCGAGAATCACCTCGGAAAATGGCACCCGGAAAAGACTGTAAAGCTGCAACGGGCCGGACAACGCGCGGATAAGCTCTAGGAGCATGGTTTTGCCGACGCCATTTGGGCCGTGGAGGATGATGAACTCATCCGGTTCCGGAAAGGAAATCTGATGGTCAAAGCGACCAAGGAGGCCCCGCACTTGAATCTCTGACAATTTCCGCCTGGGAGTCACACTTCCCCCTCACTGCGTACCCGATTAGCAACAGAGGGTAATCTTATGGGAGCTCGCTCGTAGTGTCAGCCATCCCGCCGAAACTGGGGTCCCGCCACCACGTCGGACAGTCCGGACAATCCTCGTGAGACTGTTCGGGCGTTCATGCTGGTCAGCGCGCACCAGCAGCCGCGACACTCCTCGCGCCGGGCCACCCGTGCGAAGCTGGATCGCGACCCCAGTTGAAGGAGGAGCGCGTGCCGAGCCCCAGCCCGCGTGGGACGTATCAGGTGATCTCGCAGGTGCTGCGTGACCGAATCGCTGCTGGTGACTACGCCGACGGGTTGCCGTCCGAGGCGGAGATCGGGCGGGAGTTCGGCGTGGCGCGTACGACCGTGCGGCGCGCGCTGCGGGCCCTCGAAGAGGCGGGGGCCGTCAAGTCCGTGGCCGGCGTTGGACGTGCTGTGGCGGGGAGTGCCGAGTCTCCGCCGTACGAGCGGATCATGAATGACCTGCTGGGGCAGATTCAGAGCGGGGAGCTTCCCGCCGGCGCCCAGCTGCCGAGCGAGGCAGTGCTCGCCCAGACGTACGCGGTTGCCCGTGGGACCGTGCGCCGTGCGGTGCGCGAGCTGGAGACCTCCGGGCACGTCGAGGCTCGGCACGGCGTGGGGCGGTTCGTTCGCTCCTCTTCTTGAAACCCGAAGCTTGAACTCCTGGTTCTGACTCTCTCGGAGGCGCTGGATATGCAGTTGGCCAAGTGGGCCCACGATCTCGCCGAGTCGCTGCTCGCCAAGGACCTGCCACGGCGGTGGGCTCACTCCCAGCGGGTCTACGCACAGGCCCTTGCACTGGCGCCGGCGCTTGGTGCCGACGCCGAGCTGTTGGCCGCCGCCGCCATCGCGCACGACGTCGGGTATGCCGAGCGGGCGGTAGACACCGGTCAGCACATGATTGACGGCGCCCGGTACCTGCGGGACGTGGTCGGGGCCGACCCGCGGTTGTGCAGCATCGTCGCCTTCCACACCTCCTCGCCCTGGGAGGCCTCCGAGCTCGGCTTGGCCGATGCGCTCGCCGAGTTCGGGCCTGCAGAACCCCAGCTGGTCGACGCCATCACCTACTGCGACCTGACCAGCAGTCCTGTCGGCGATCTCGTCGACCCATCCCATCGGCTCGCCGAGGTGCTGGAGCGGTACGGGCCGGACCATGTCGTCTTCCGGGCCGTGTCCGCGGCGCGACCGGAGCTACTGGAGCGGGTGGACCGAGTACGGGAGCGGCAGGCCGAGGCGTTGGCGGCTCGGCTCAGCTGATCACCGGAATCGGCACATCTCGGAAGCCTTCATTTAGACGTCGGCGCGTGGTCGGAGAGATGTCCAGGTCATCCAGCTCCGACCGAGGCACCCACCGCACGGCGAACGACTCCGAGCTGACCTTGATCTCGCCACCGACCGGCCGGGCGCGGAAGCAGAGGGAGAACTCCTGGCGGACCTCGCCGTCAGCGAAGGCAATGACGTGGCCGGGGTCCGTGAAGATGCCCACCAGACCGATCACTTCAACGTGGATGCCGGTCTCTTCGAGGACCTCACGCACGACCGTCCCTGCGATGTTTTCCCCGACCTCCTGAACGCCGCCAGGCATGCCCCAGCGGCCGTTGTCGGAGCGTCGTTCGAGGAGAACTTCGCCGGTGTCGTTCACGACGAATGCCGTTACCGCAGGCACGATGCTGTTGGCCTTGGGGGCGTCCGGGTCGTCGAAGTAGTCGGTGCGGCGGCTCATGAGGACCTTTCGATAGGAACGGCTTCGTCCCAGACCTTCTCGAAGCTTTGCTGGTACGTCGAGGCCAGCTCGGCGCCCGCGACACGACGAAGGTGCAGGACCGGGGTCAAGGGTGCGCTCACGCCATAGACCTGGGTGTTCACCAGCCATTCGTCGTCCGAGCGGTACAAGGAGTTGTGCAGCGTGGACCGGTGCATGCGGAACTCAATGCCTGCTACCCCGTACAGCGGGCGGTATAGCTTCATCACCTCCCGCACCTTGTAGGCCACCCCCTCGCCGATCTCTTCTTCCTGTCCCCGCCGCTGGACCTCCGGGCTGTCCGGATCCCCCAGGAGGATGCGAGCCCGTACGCCAGCCGCCGCCTTCTGACGAAGCAGTTGCGGCCAGCGTGGGTTCTCGGCAAGGAACACGCCGGCGTGGACCAGAACCCCGATCTCCCGCTCGGCCCGGCCGAAGAGTTGGAGCCAGAGCTCGGGTGGGACGTAGGAGCGGTGTGGGTACACCTTGAGGACTTCGGCATCGGCAGCGTCTTGCCGCTGCCCTTCTGGGAGACCGTTCGGCCAGAGGTAGGCCTCGTCCTCGCGCAGGTAGGCGGCTATCGCGAGGCGATGGCGGCGGTACGGTGCCCGGCCTTGGGTGATCCACCGTTCCACGGTCTTCGGGTCCACGCCGACGTGTTCGGCCATGACTTCGATCGTGACGCCGTGCGTGAGCATCGCCGACCGTAACCGCTCGTTTGCCATCCCAGCTCCCAGGGACGTCCAGGGACGTACTCGACTCCCCGAACGCTACCGAGGACGTCCCAAGTCGTCCAGGGAGGTGGTGACTTCGTCCCGGGGGTGTGAGCCACTCTGATGTCACGCCCCAGGAGGGCCCGAAAGCAGCGAAGGACTTGACAGCCGCAATCGAGCGCTCCATCGTGAGATACACGTTCAAGCATGTATCTCTTGCTGCTAGGGACGGCTACGGCCGCCCTGACCTGGACGGACGTGTGCCCGGAGGGCCTGAGAGGGCTCTAAGGAAGCGCCGGTTCTTTGACAACTGAATGGGGATCACGCCGCCTCTCCTCGACCAAGTAGGCGGCCACGCGGGTCTTCCGCGTGAGGTACAGCGCAACCCCAACCCTTCCGCGGTCACGCCGGCCGCGCCGGTTGCCTCCCCCGCCCGTCTCGTACGGGCGGGGTGCGGGGAGCTGGAGCTCCATCAGCACGTTTCTCTGCCCGGCGGTGGGACTCCCCACCAAGGTCGCCCGCCGCCGTGGCTCTCCCTGACCCTCCGATTCAGGAGCGCATTCATGCGTACGTACATCGGCGGCCACGAGGCCGTCAGTGCCAACGACTTCGTGGAACTGGCCCTGGGAACCCCGGTTGAGCTGTGGCTCGGGGTGGAGGGCGAGACCGAGGAGGAGCGCGCGGCCCGGATGGCCGCGGCGCGCGACATCCTCGCCGAGAACCCCAACATGCCGGATGACGTCAGTCGGGTCGCGGCCGAGGTGATCGAGGCCTACGCGCCGGAGCTGTTCAACGTCATCCCGGTCGGCCCGCGCCGCCCGGCCGGCCGCCGCGCCGTCGCCTTCAAGGGGGCAGCGTGACCGCCGGACCGTACGAGGCCGTGGGCCTTGGGCGCCCGTCCGTGCCGCCGCTCACCCGCCCGGAGATGGGTCTCGCCGGGGTCGGCGCCCTCGCGGCCGCCGGTGTAGGGGCGCTCGGCTTGATCTCCTCGTTCGACGCGGTCTCGGCCGCCGCCGGCCGCTGGGGATTCGGTGAACCGTGGATGCTGCCGGTTGGCATCGACACGGCGATCCCGGTGTTCACCGTGGCCAACCTGCTGCTGATCAGGATGGACATGGCCCTGGTCTGGGTCCGGTTCGTTCCCTGGGTCCTCACCCTGATCACATGCGGGCTGAACATCGCCGCCGGGCAAGGACTGTGGGCCAAAGTCGCCCACGGCACGATGCCGCTCCTGTGGGTGGTCTTCTCCGAGATCGGGGCCCATATCTACGCCGTTCGCATCGGAGCCGCCACCGGCCGCCGGATGGACAAGATCCGCGCCTCACGGTGGCTGCTCGCCTTCCCCTCGACCTTCTCTCTCTGGCGGCGGATGACGCTCTGGGAGATCACCTCATACGCCGATGCGCTGGAGCGAGAGAAGGAGCGCCAGCTCGCCCGCGCCGACCTGCGCGAGGAGTACGGGTGGCGGTGGCGGTCGAAGACCCCACGCCGCGAACGGGTCCTGCTGCGGCTCGGCGAACTCGCCCCCGAGGGTGTCGAGGAGCCACCCGCGCCGACACCCGAACAGCAAGAACCGCCCAAGGAACTGAAGGCGCCGCGGAAGCGGCCCGCCCGCTCCAAGGCCAAGAAGGCGCCACGGACCGCTGAGGCGCTCCTCGCCGAGGCCCGCGAGGCCACGGTTGCGTGGCCCGACAGTGCCATCAACGCCGAGGCCATCCGCACGCACCTGCACTGCTCGGCCGCCAGCTCCCGCACCCTGCGGGACCAGCTCCTCGCCGACCGGGCCCACGCCCGGCCCCTCAACCCGATCGAAGCCGACACCGACGAGGCTGCGGCCGAGGCGCCCGAGGAGGTCGCAGCATGAACACCCTGACCACCGCTCTCACCGCGGTCTTACCCCTCGCGGCCGGCTGGTCCGCCCACGTGCTGTGGCTCCGGCGCCGACTGCACACCGCCCGCCGCGACCCGCTCACCGGCCTGCACACCCGCGACGGCTTCACCCACCGCGCGGCCGATCTGCTGCGCAAGGAGCGCGCGATCGTCCTCCTCGCCGACGTGGACGACTTCAAGCACATCAACGACCGGTACGGCCACGCCGCTGGTGACATGCTCCTGAAGGCGTCCGCGGACCGACTCGCCCACTACGTCGGTGCCAGCGGTGTCGCTGGCCGCCTCGGGGGAGATGAGTTCGCCGCCGTCATCTTCGACCCGCACGGCACGGCCGAGGACCTCTTCGCCGCACTCCACGCCGTGCTCGCTCGGCCCGCGGACCCTGCCCACCCGGAGCTCCGAACGACGGTCTCGCTTGGATGGGTGCGAGCCGCGGACTTCCCCGGCGAGGACCTCTCTCAGCTGCTCGGCCGCGCGGACGAAGCCATGTACGCGGCCAAGCAGGCTCGCGCCGGTGTCAAGCGGGCAGGCCTGGGACGGCTGTTCGCCACGATGGCGGGGCGCCGCGCCGGCCGTAGCGGCGCCCGTACCGACACGACGGCGACGGGCGCGGCGGCCTGATGGCCGCCGTCACGCTCACCCAGTGCTTCGACCCGACCGGCGCGACGTACGGGATACCGACGTACCCCTGGCGCTACGCCCCCGAAGGCCTGGCCACCCGCCGCCAACTCCGCGCCGAGGGCCTCCGCCCCGGAGGCCAGCCCATCGCCGCACAGCTGCTGCGCCCCCGCTACCGGCGCGAGCCGCTGGTTGCCTACCTCTACCGGATCGACCGGGCCAAGCCCGTGCGGGCGATGACCTCCCGCAAATGGGGCGCACTCGCCCTCGCGATGCTCGCCCGCCGCACCTGCCCGAACTGCCGCACCGACGCCGGGTACGTCATCCCGTCCTCGCTCGGCGTGTGCGTGTCCTGCGCCTACCCCGACGACCGCACGCCGACTGATCCCCGACCCCGAGAAGCCTGACCTCACGGGCCCGGCCGCCTACCTCTCACAGCGCCGGCCGGGCCCGCCTTTCCCTTCACGCTGGAAGGAACCATCAGTGAAGCACCCCGACGACGAGAACGAACTCTTCTCCCGACTCGAAGCCGACATGGCCGCCGATCTCGGCGCCGACGTCGTCGACCTCGGCAAGGCACGCTCCGCCCGCGCCGAGTCGCCCGACTCCATCACCGGCACCGCCCCCGACTCGGCGGCCGACGCCGACCACGACGGGTCGGACGACCCGTCGGCCCGCCGGTTGGTCGACGGGCCGGACGTCGCCGGCCCCGGATACCTCGGCCGACTGGCCGGGGCGAAGCGGCGGGCGATCGTCCCGGCCTGGCTGCAGTCGACCACGGAACTGAAGGCCGCGGCCCGCTGGGTCACCGGGCACTACGCGCACCTGGCCGGGTACCACGCCCTCCGCTCGCCGGTCTACGCCGGGCGCCTCGCGCTCCAGGCCCCGCGCGGCGCCGCCAGGTTTGTGGGCGGGAGCCTGCGGTGGGTGGCCGACCGCGAGGGCGAACCGGTCCGACTGGCCGCCGTCCGGCGCGAGGACGTCGGCGAGTACCTGAAGCTGTCCCGCCAGCGCGACGGCCGCGTCCGCCTCCGTACCCTGGTCGCCGCGCTCGCCGCCGTGGTCGGCCTCGGGGCTGCGCTTGCGCTGTACGTCCTGGCGCCCGGCTGGCTCCAGGCCGTCTCCCTCGGCACGGTGCTCCTGGCGCTCGGCGCGGCCGGCGGCCACGCGGACGCCCCGGTCGTCCACCGTGCGGTGGAGGTCACCAAGGCGCCCAAGCTCACCTCGGACATCGTCCTGCGAGCCCTCGGCGCCTTGGGTATCGCTCCCATCTCCCAGGCTCAGGCGAAGGGCAGAAACGGTTTCACCTTCACCGCGCCCATCACCCGCGACGGTCCCGGGTGGCGTGCCGAGGGCGACCTCCCGTACGGGGTGACCGTGACAGACGTGATCGAGCGTCGCGACAAGCTCGCCTCCGGCCTGCGCCGGCCGCTCGGGTGCGTGTGGCCCGAGGCCGTGCCCGACGAGCACACCGGCCACATGGTTCTGTGGGTGGGGGACCAGGACATGACCAAGGCGACAAAGCCGAAGTGGCCGCTGCTGGTCAGCGGGGTGGTGGACCTATTCCAGCCCGTCGCCTACGGCACCGACCAGCGCGGACGCTGGGTCCACGTGACCCTGATGTACATCGCCGGGGTGATCGGCGCGATCCCGCGCATGGGCAAGACGTTCCTGCTGCGCCTGCTCCTGCTGATCGCCGCGCTGGACCCGCGGGCCGAACTGCACACGTACGACATGAAGGGCACCGGCGACCTCGACCCGGTCGGCAACGCCGTCTCCCACCGACATGCCGCAGGCGACGACGACGAGTCCGTCTCCTACACGCTCGCCGACTTCCGCGAACTTCGGGAAGAGCTGCGGCGCAGGGTGAAGGTGATCCGCTCTCTGCCGCGGGATATCTGCCCGGAGAACAAGGTCACCAGCCTCCTCGCGGACAAGCGGTCCCTCGGCCTGCACCCCATCGTGATCGGGGTGGACGAATGCCAGGTCCTCTTCGAGCACCCCGAGCACGGGAAGGAGTTCGAGGAGATCGCCACCGACCTGGTCAAGCGCGGCCCGGCCACCGGGATCGTGCTGCTCCTGGCCACCCAGCGCCCGGACGCCAAATCCCTGCCCACCGGGATCTCCGCGAACGCTTCGGCCCGCTGGTGCCTGAAGGTCATGGGCCAGACCGAGAACGACATGGTCCTCGGCACCTCGTCGTACAAGCGCGGAGTACGCGCGACGATGTTCGCCTGGGGCGACAAGGGCATCCACTACTTCATGGGTGAAGGAGCCGACGCCCGGATCGTCGCCTCCACCTACGTCGACGCCCCCGGCGCCGAGACCATCGCCGGCCGGGCCCGCCAGGTCCGGAAGGATGCCGGGCTCCTGACCGGCCACGCCCTCGGCGAGAGCCCGGAGCAGGTCACCGGCCCCTCGTACGACCTGCTCGCCGACGTCCTCGCCGTCGTCCCGGCAGCCGAGGAACGCGTGTGGAACGAGCGGATCGCCGCCCGCCTCGCCGAACTGCGGCCCGAGGTCTACGACGGCTGGAAGGGCGAGAACGTCACCAGCGCCCTCAAGCCCCACAGCATCAGGACGCGCGACGTCGCCGGCATCAGCGACGACGGCAACCGGACCACCCGCCGCGGCATCCTCCGCGCCGACGTCGCCAAGGCGATTGCGGAGCGTAGCGAAAAGCCCGGCGCTGCATAGCGCCGGAGGGGTGCTACCGGTAGCACGCATACCCGCTACCGGTAGCACCCCCGCTAGCACACCACACCGCACTTGATCAGGCCACTAGCGCATAGCAGCCCACCTGCGGAAAGCCTTGAAACCAGCCTGGGAGGGCCCTTCATGACCCCTGCCCTGCTCGCTATCACCTGCCTGCTCGCCATCACTTTCGGTTACATCGGCTTGTGTGCGGCCTCGCCGTTCGGGACCTGCCGCAAGTGCCGAGGCTTCGGCTTCGCCCTCACCACGGACCGCAAGGGCCGCCTCAAGCGCGGCAAGCACTGCCGCCGCTGCGACGGCCACGGCAAGCGCATCCGGCTCGGCCGCTGGCTCTACAACCGCGCCGCCCGCACCTACCGCGCCGGCACCCGCTGACCCGTCACGCCAACGAGACCGGAGCTGTCCCGATGACCTTCACCATCTCCGCCGTGCTCCTCTTCGGCGCCGCGTCCTTCTTCGCGCTCAAGACCAAGGCCGCGGGCGCCGGAGCCGCCATCGTCCTGTTCCTCTTCGGCTTCTTCGCCGCCGGCACCGGCGCGTACGAGCCGATCGCCAACGTCGTGAAGTCCACCGCCCAGGCACTCACCGACCTCGCCGACTAGGAGCCAGCCGTGAACGACCAGAGGCCCACACACGTCCACAACCCGATCCCGCTCTCCCCGCCCGCCGCGCCGGTCGTCCCGTTCCAGCCGCCTTCCCTGCCCGACGTCCAGACCGTGCAGCTGCCCGACGGCCGCCTCATCACCGGCTACGCCCTCACCCCCGTCAAGGAGCCCGAGCCGCACCGGCCGCGCCCGGTCATCAGCCCGCTCGCGGTGAACATCGCACTCGGCGGGATCGGCTTCGCCGCCGCATGCGGCGGCCTGATGCTCCTGACCACCTTCATCTCCGCCGTTGCCGCGCTCATCCAGCAACTCCTCATCCTCGCCGCGGTCATCTTCGGCGGCTTCATCGCCACCCAGGTCCTCGGCAGCCACCACGGCCGCGACCGCGGAACGGTCGTCAACATCCGCCGGGCCGTCTTCAAGCGCAACCACTTCCACATTTGAGGAGCCGACGTGTTCGAGATCCGCGTCATCTGCACCCCGACCGAAGCCGACGGCATCGCCAAGGCACTGTCCGCGACGTTCAAGACTGGGCCGGTCCGCCAGCACCCCACCCGGGGAGGCGACCGCGTCCGCCTCTACCTGACCGCCGAGGAACAGCCCAGCTGCTGGCCGGCGCCCGAGGTCGCATACGCCACCGCGCCGAGCATCATCAGCGAGATCGGATGGACCGCCAGCGGAGCCCGGGACTGCCTGCACGGCATCCACGTCCGAGAGTTCTGGCTCCGCAAGGCCGCACTCCTGGACCGGATCGCCCTCACCGACAACGACCCCCACAGCGACGCCGCCACCCTCGCCGTCGAAGCGGCCCGGCGCCTGATCGCCATCGACGACTCCGCCGGCCTCGGCCCCAGCGGCTACGCCGACGGCCCGTACACCCCGGACCACCCGGACAGCATCCGCGATCCCCGCGGCTACGCCCGCGAGGAATACGCCTGCTGGATCCGGCGCCAGTAACTCCGCCCGCGGCGGCGGGACTCCCCACCAAGGTCGCCCGCCGCCGCGGCTCTCCCTCCCCGTCCGAAGACAGACAGGAGACACCAAGCATGACCCACCTCAAGCCCGTTGCACACCGGGCCAAGGGGCTTCCCTTACCTCGCAACCTGTACGACTGCCCCACAGTGCCCCGGCACCTGGCCACAGCTCTCTCGCTCGCCGAACGGGGCCTGCCCGTGATGCCGCTGCGGGAGGACAAGGGCCCCATGGGCAACTGCCGCGCCTGCCAGAAGAACATCTGCGGTGGCCGACCGAACATGAAGACCCCCGGACCTTGCGCGTGCGCGGCGCCGTGCCACGCTTGGGCCGCCGCCACGATCGACCCGCACACCCTCACCTCTGCCGCCTGGGCCCCGGCCTGGCGGCGGGCCGGAGCCGTCGCCTACCACCCCGGCGGGGCCGGGGTCACCGTGGTCGACCTCGACAACGCCGACGCAATCGCCTGGGCCCGGCAGAGCCTGCCCATCACGCGGACCGTGCCAAGCACCCGCGGGGAGCACTGGATCTACCTCGGCACCATGGCCTCCCGCAACGACGTACGCCCCGGCGTCGACATCAAGTCCCTGATGTCCTACGCCCGGTGGCTCGGTCCCGGCACCGGCACCGGCACCATGGCGCTGTTGCCGGACGTCGTGCGCGCGCTCGCTGCCAAGGAGCCCACAGCGGGCCGACCTGTATCAGGCGCCACCATCGTCTCGGCGCCGGCCGGGGGTGGGCGGTGCCCCCACCGCTCGCCCGCCTACCTGGAACGCGGGATCGCCATGGCGGAGCAGCGGATCGAGGAGGCCTCGGAGGGCATCCACACGGCCGTGTACCGGATGTTCCTCGCGGTCCTGTCCGCGCACGGCCGGTGCGGCTGCCTCACCGATGCGCACATCGGCCGCCTGTTCACCGCCGCGCAGGCCAAGGGCGAGTCCCTGCGGCACTGCGAGGATGCCTGGACCAACGCCCGCACCACGCTGGGGATGTGACCGTGACCGACGAGGACAAGACTCCGGCACGCCAGATCATCACGGACTACGCGCAGGCGCACTTCCGGTACTTCCGCACCACCGAAGGCACCGTCTATGCCCAGCGCAACGGCCACCCCGTCGCCCGTCCGATCCGCTCGCAGGGCACGACCGGCAGCCACCGGCAGGAACTCATGGTCGGCCTCTACAACGACGGACTCGGCTCATTCAACGGCTCCGCCCTCAAGGAGGCACTGGACTTGATCGAAGCACTCGCCCTCAGCCAGGACGTACAAGCCACTCACATCCGCGTCGCCCCAGGATTCGACGGCGCGACCTGGCTGGACCTGGGCCGCGACGACGGCAAGTCCGTCCGCATCCACCCCACCGGCTGGGACATCCTCACCCCCGACCCGCGCGAGGTGTGCTGGCGCCGCACCCAGCTCACCGGCGAACTGTCCCTCCCCGAGAAGGACACCGACGGCAAGGGCATCGACGCTCTGCTGAGGCTCTGCAACTTCGCCAACGCCGAGAGCGAGTGCCTCGCCGTGGCGTGGCTGATCGGCTGCCTGGAGCCGTCCATGCCTGTCCCCGCCCCGTTCCTCACCGGCCCGCAGGGCGCTGGCAAGTCCACCGGCGGGCGGATGCTGGTGCGGATCATCGAGGGCATGACCGGCGACCTGCGCCGCGCACCGAAGGACGAGGAGAACCTGATCACGGCCGTCGCCGCCGGATGGGTCACCGCCCTGGACAACCTCTCGCACCTGCCCCCGGACCTGTCCGACCTGCTGTGCTGCATCGTCACCGGCGCCGAGAGCATCAAGCGCGCGCTGTTCAGCGACGGGGACGTCTACCGCTCCCGCTACCGCCGCCCCCTCCTGCTGACTGGCATCGACGTCGGCGTCATCCGCCCCGACCTCGCCGAACGCCTCCTCCCCCTCCGCCTGGAACGGCCCCGGGTACGGCGGACCGAGGCAGAGTTGTGGGCGGAGTACGAGAGCGTGCTGCCGGTCATCCTCGGCTCCCTGCTGGACCTCGCCGTCAAGGTGCGGGCGACCGAGGCCGAAATTCCCACAGACCTGCGGATGGCGGACTTCGCCCACCTCTGCGCCCAGCTCGACACCGCCACCGGCCTCGGATCCTTGACCGCCTACCGGGCCAGCCTCGACGACCTCAACGACGACGTCATCGAAGGCGACCTCCTCGCCCAGACCGTCCTCAAGCACGCCGCAGGCCTCGGCCCGGGCGACGAGGTCCGGATGACCTCGACCGAGTTGCTGCACGCCCTCACCCAGCTCTACACCGGAGACGACTTCCGCACCCTGCCCAAAGGCTGGCCCACCACCGGCAAGGTCCTCTCCGATCGCCTCAAGCGGCTCCAGCCCACCCTCGCCGCCCGCGGCGTCCTCGTCGACTGGGGCCGCACCAGGACCGCCCGCTACATCGAGATGACCCGCCCGGCCGCCCCACCGCCCGGCCAGCAGGAAGCCGCGTTCTAACCGGCGCCACCACGACCGGTCCCCGGCACAAGCAAGAGGAGCACCCGCCACCCGGGGGGCGTGCTCCTCTTGCTGTTCCGGCGGCATGCCGCCGCTGCAAGGGACGCGCCGCGCAGCGGCCCCCTCTTCACGCTCGAAGACGCACCGCACCACAACAGACACCACCCTCTCTTTTTCCTAAGAGAAGAGACGCTGCGTCACCCACGTCACCACCAGGCTCCAAACGGCCCGTGACCTGCGGCTACACCGGTGACGCAAACGACCAACGGCTGCGTCATCACGCGTCACCCGCGTCACCGGCCCGCGTCACCCCGGTGACGGTGACGCAGGCCGGTGACACACAGCCCAGCTACCACGTCATCGAAAACCGCAGGTCAGAACAGCTGATGACCCAGACGACGCGATGACGCAGAAATCCGGACTTCGGACACACACCCGCCGGAGGAGCAATGCCCGCTCAGAGCGACCCCCGCGCCATCCTGCGCGGCGGACTCCCCGACCGTTACCTCAACCCCGAAGACGTCGCCGAGATCCTCGACGTCCCGGTGGAGACCCTCTACCAGTGGCGCAAGAAGCGGACCGGCCCGCCCGGATTCCGCGTCGGCAAGCACACCCGCTACGACCCAGCCGACCTCTACGACTGGATCGCCGAACAGAAGCGCAAGGACATCAGCCAAGCCGCCTAATCACCCACACCACCGCCGAGGGCGGGCCCACACCCGGGCCCGCCCTCGGCGCTTGCCCAGAAAGGCCCATACGTGGCAGGCCACATCCAAGACCGGTGGTTCAAGACCGAGCAGGGATCCGACGGCAAGCCCCGTCGGATCAAGACCGACCGTTATGGCAGCGGCATGCGCTACCGCGCCCGGTTCATCGGACCGGACGGCACGGAGAAGTCGAAGAGTTTCCCCGACAGGCAGAAGCGGCTCGCCGAGAAGTGGCTGGCGCACATCGAGGCGGACATGTCCCGGGGGCAGTACATCGATCCCGCCGCCGGCCGAATCACGTTCCGGGAGTACGGAGAGAAATGGCTCGCGTCGCTGACGACGGACATGACCACGCGGTCGTCTGTCGAGGTGCAGATCCGCAAGCACGCGTTCCCGTACCTCGGCACGCGGCCGCTCGACTCATTCCGGCCGGAGCACATCCGCGACTGGCTCAGCGAACTGGAGCAGGTCCTGCCGGTCTCCTCGTACCGGCGCGTCATCTTCGCGAGTGTGTCCGCCGTACTCGCTGCCGCGGTGGATGACGAGTTGCTAGCGAAGAACCCGTGCAAGGCCCGTACAGTCCGGGCGCCTGCGCCGGTCGCTCCGCGGGTCAGGCCGTGGACAACCGAGCGACTCTTCGCCGTTCGGGCGGCGCTGCCGAAGCGGTACCGGGCGGTGGCCGATGCCGGCGGGGGACTGGGGCTCAGGCAGGGTGAGATCTTCGGCCTGCAGGACGACCCCGAGGACTTCCGCGGTGAATGGCTACGGGTGGCCAATCAGGTGAAGGTGGCGAACGGGCACCTCGTCTTCGGTCCGCCCAAGCGGGAAAAGGAACGGGATGTGCCGCTCCCCCGCCGTATCGGGCAGGTGCTGCGGGAGCACCGCGAGGAGTTCCCTCCGGTGGACGTGACGCTTCCCTGGCTGAAGCCGGACGGGCCGCTCGTCACCAAGCGACTGCTGTTCTCCCTCCCGGGCGGGGGCGCGGTGCGGCGCACCGACTTCAACACCCGCGTGTGGAAGTTCGCCCTCGTGCAGGCCGGCGTCATTCCGCAGCCGCGGCCGGGCGAGCGCCACCAGGCCGCGCGCGAGCACGGGATGCACGCGCTGCGGCACTTCTACGCGTCCGTCCTGCTGGACTCCGGGGAGAACATCAAGGCCCTGAGCACGTACCTCGGACACGGCGACCCCGGCTTCACGCTCCGGGTCTACACGCACCTGATGCCGAGCAGCCACGAGCGCACCCTGCGGGCCGTCGATGAGGTCTACCGGGCGGCCGATCCGGCGCCTGACGGCCCACAGACGGCCCAGGAGGGTTGAAACGGGTCCGGGCCGACGGCTGAGTGCCGTCGGCCCGGGGTGCCGTGTGACTGGAGTATCGCCGCTGGCCTGCGGTTACAGCACCGGGAGGTTCTTGCGGAGTTCGAAGGCCGTGACTTCCGAGCGGTATTCCTCCCACTCCTGCTTCTTGTTGCGGAGGAAGAAGTCGAAGACGTGTTCGCCGAGGGTTTCGGCGACCAGTTCGCTGCGTTCCATCAGGGAGATGGCCTCGCCGAGGTTCTGCGGGAGGGGTTCGATGCCCATCGCGCGGCGTTCGGCGTCGGAGAGGGCCCAGACGTCGTCGTCGGCGCCCGCCGGGAGTTCGTAGCCCTCCTCGATGCCCTTGAGGCCGGCCGCCAGGAGGACCGCGTACGTGAGGTACGGATTGGCGCCCGAGTCGATCGAGCGGACCTCGATGCGGGAGGAGCCCATCTTGCCCGGCTTGTACATCGGGACGCGGATCAGGGCCGAGCGGTTGTTGTGGCCCCAGCAGATGTACGACGGGGCCTCGCCGCCCGCGCCGGCGCTGCGCGAGGAGCCGCCCCAGATGCGCTTGTAGGAGTTGACCCACTGGTTGGTGACCGCGGCCGTCTCGGCGGCGTGCTTGAGCAGGCCCGCGATGAAGGAGCGGCCGACCTTCGAGAGCTGGTACTCGGCGCCCGACTCGTAGAAGGCGTTGCGGTCGCCCTCGAAGAGGGAGAGGTGGGTGTGCATGCCCGAACCCGGGTACTCCGAGAACGGCTTCGGCATGAAGGTGGCCTGGACGCCCTGTTCGAGGGCGACCTGCTTCATGACCAGGCGGAAGGTCATGATGTTGTCGGCCGTGGAGAGGGCGTCGGCGTAGCGCAGGTCGATCTCCTGCTGGCCCGGGGCGCCCTCGTGGTGGCTGAACTCCACCGAGATGCCCATCGATTCGAGCATGGTGATCGCCTGGCGGCGGAAGTCCATGCCCACGTTCTGCGGGGTGTGGTCGAAGTAGCCGGAGTTGTCGGCCGGGACCGGGCGGGTCCCGTCCAGCGGCTTGTCCTTCAGCAGGAAGAACTCGATCTCCGGGTGGGTGTAGAAGGTGAAGCCCAGGTCGGAGGTCTTGGCGAGGATGCGCTTGAGGACGTAGCGCGGGTCCGCGAAGGACGGGGAGCCGTCCGGCATGAGGATGTCGCAGAACATGCGGGCGGTGCCGGGTGCCTCGGCGCGCCACGGCAGTATCTGGAACGTGCTCGGGTCCGGCTTGGCGATCATGTCGGACTCGTAGACCCGTGCGAAGCCCTCGATGGCGGAGCCGTCGAAGCCGATGCCCTCGTCGAAGGCCTGCTCCAGCTCCGCGGGGGCGACCGCGACGGACTTGAGGAAGCCCAGTACGTCGGTGAACCACAGGCGCACGAAGCGGATGTCGCGCTCCTCAAGCGTCCGGAGGACGAATTCCTGCTGCTTGTCCATGCCTTCATCCTCGCAGTTCAGACGGCCTGTGCACCACCGCCTGAAGGGCCGCGGCACAGTCGGGTCGACCCAGTATCGCCAGTGGTGGTTTCCGCCACATTACGCACCCGGGAAAGCTCACGGCACCCCCGCACTGACCTCGGCCCGGTCATGAGCATTACCATCTGCGCCCATGGGGGGCCGGCAGTACACGCAGCGGAGGCGTCGGGGACGTTCCGTGCTCCGCCGCGCCGCCGTGCTGACCGTGCTCGCAGCGCTGACCGGCGCGCTGTTCCTCTGCGCGCGATCCGGTGATCCGGACGTATCCTCCGAGGCCCGGGCTCCGGGTGCGGCATACCGTGCGACGCACGGTGCGGAGCGCGCCGTCTGCGTGGCCCCGTACGACCTGCCCGGCTGCTCCCCCCTCGCGCACGTGACCCCGGCCGTGCTGCCCGTGCCGCCGCCCGCCGTGACCGTGACGGGCGGCGGTGGGCCGCTGCCCTGCGCCCCCACGAGGGCCGCGGGGCGGATCCGGCCGCCCGAGCCGCTGGCGCGCGCCCCCGACCTGCATGTTCTCCAGGTGCTGCGGACCTGACGGGTCCGGTTTTGCGTTCCGTCCACCCCCCTCATCAGAAGAAGGAACCAGGGCACATGGCCAGCAAGTCCGGCAGTACCCCCCAGCACACCGACCCGAACTCCCGCCAGGCGCGCATAGCCGAGATGCGCCGCGCCGAGAAGGCCCGGGAGCGTCGCAACAAGGCGATCGCGATCACCGTCTCGTCGGCCGTCGTCGTCGGTCTCGTCGGTTTCGGCGCGTGGGTGCTGATCGACCAGAAGCAGGCCGAGCAGCGCAAGCAGGAGGCCGCGGAGCAGCTCCGCAAGGAGGCCGAGGAGATCCGCAAGAAGCCGGTCGAGGGCGAGCAGCTCTGGGACGCGAAGAAGCTCGGCCGCAACCACGTCGAGACGCCGGTGAAGTACGAGATGAACCCGCCGGTCGGCGGTGACCACCACCCCCGCTGGATGAACTGCAACGGCGACGTCTACAAGACCCCGCTGCCCGAGGTGAACGCCGTCCACTCGCTGGAGCACGGCGCCGTCTGGGTGACGTACAACGAGAAGGCCGCCCCGGCCGACGTGGACAAGCTCGCCGCGACCGTCGGCAAGACCCCGTACACGCTGATGAGCCCGGTCAAGGAGCAGAGCGGCTCGATCATGCTGAGCGCGTGGGGCAAGCAGCTCACGGTGGACAGCGCGGACGACCCCCGGGTCAAGCAGTTCTTCACCAAGTACGTGCAGGGCGAGCAGACCCCGGAGCCGGGCGCGGCCTGCACGAACGGGTTGGCGGCCAAGTGAGCCGCGCGGTCCCCCGTACGTACTGGGTCGCGGGCACGGCCGTGCTGCTGGCGCTGCTGTTCGCGGCGGCGGCCACGGTCGCCGCGGCGAACGGCGGATCGGCGGCCCCGCCCGCGGCCGCGCCCCGGACGCCGGGACTGCACTCCCCCGACGCCGGCTTCGCCCGGGACATGGCGGTCCATCACCAGCAGGCGGTGGAGATGTCCTTCATCGTGCGGGACCGCACCCAGGACGAGGCGGTGCGCACCCTCGCCTACGACATCGCCAACACGCAGGCCAACCAGCGGGGCATGCTGCTCGGCTGGCTGGACCTGTGGGGACTGCCGAAGGTGGTGGCCGACGAGCCGCCGATGTCGTGGATGGGGAGCTCCGCGGGCCACGGCGGACACGCCGGGCACGGCCCCGCCAAGCCCGGCGCGCTGATGCCCGGCATGGCCACCAAGGAGGAGCTGGAGCAGCTCGGCGCCGCCTCCGGGCGGGACGCGGAAGTGCTCTTCCTCCAGCTGATGACCGACCACCACAAGGGCGGCGTGACGATGGCCGAGGGGTGCGCCCAGCAGTGCGGGACCCCCGTCGAGCGGGAGCTGGCGCAGGGGATGGTCGACGGGCAGCGCTCGGAGCTCACGCTGATGGCGGACATGCTCAAGCAGCGCGGAGCCACACCGCGCGGGTGACGGGACACGCTCGTACGGTGGGGAGAGGCGCCCTCTCACCCGTACGGGCGTGTGCTCCGCCGTTCGGGGCCCCGCCCGGGGCACCGTCCGGGTTCCCGTCCTGGGGCGGTCGGGTGGGCCGAACGGCCGCATTCCGGCGGGGGCGCCGGGCCGGGCGCGCCCGCACCCGGCCGTGAACGGCGCGCTCAGGAGGTTCGGTCATGACCACCGCCGCAGAGATCATGCACCCCGGGGCCCAGTGGATACCGGCGCACGAGACGGTCGACCGGGCCGCCGAGCTGATGGCCCGGCTCAATGTGGGTGCGCTGCCCATCAGCGACACCGAAGAGCGGTTGTGCGGGATCGTCACCGACCGCGACATCGTCGTGAACTGCGTGGCGAAGGGCCTGGACCCGTCGAAGATGACGTGCGGGGACATGGCCCGGGGCACTCCGCGCTGGATCGACGCCGACGCGGACGTGACCGCGGTGCTCGACGAGATGGAGAGCCACCAGATCAAGCGGCTGCCCGTGATCAAGGACAAGAGGCTGGTCGGGATGATCAGTGAGGCCGATCTGGCCCAGCACCTGTCCGAGGACCAGTTGGCCGGCTTCGTCGAGAAGGTCTACGCCCGGCGCTGACCAGGACCGGCACCCGGACCAGGGCCCGGCCCAGGACCAGGACCGGCCGGCCGGCCGTCCCGCCGCTTCCGCTCGCTCGTCTCCACGACCGCCCGGGCCACCTGGTCCGGGCGGTCGTGCATGACCAGGTGGCCGGCGGGCTCGGCGACCTCGAAGCGGGCGCCGAGCCCGTCGGCGAGGTCCGCCTGGCGGCCCAGCCAGCGCAGTGCGCCGCGGCCGGCCGATCCGTCGTGACCGGCGAGGACGGTGGCGGGGGCGGTCAGCGGGCGGGTCCGGCGCAGCGCCGCCAGTTCGGCGGCCATGTCCAGGTATCGGGAGTTCTCCAGCAGGGCGCCGCGCCAGACGCGGCCGGTGCGGTAGCAGCGGCGTACGAGGTCCCGCGCGGCCGGGTCGCCGCCGCCCGTGCGTGAGGCCCGTACGGTGGCCCGGCGGGCCGCGGGGCCCAGCGCGGCCGGCAGCCCCGCGGCGGTCACGGCCCGGCCGAGGGCGCGGGCCGCGGCGGTGCGCAGCGCGGCCGGCAGGAACGTACGGGGGTCCTCCTCGACGCTGGCGTCGAGGAGGACGAGGCCGGCGGTGCGGCGCGGGTACAGGCGGGCGAATCCCTCGGCGTGGAAGGCGGCGATCGAATGCCCGACGACGGTGACCGGGTCGGCGGCGGGCCCGCCGTACCCCAGCGCGTCGAGCAGGCCGGCGATCCGGTGGGCTTCCCCGGCGGTGGTGGGCGGTGCGGTGGCCGGGCCGCTGAGGCCGTGGCCGGGGCGGTCGAAGCGGACGACGGTGCGGCCCTCGGCGGCGAGCAGCGCGGCGACCGCGTCCCAGTCGAACCAGGCCATGGCCAGTCCGGCGCTCAGGACGCAGACGGGGCCCCGGCCCTCGACGAGGACGTGCAGCGCCGTTCCGTCGACGCGCACGAAAAGCCCCGTTCGGCCTGTTCGGCCCGTTCGACCTGTTCGGCCCGTTCGGCCCGTTCCTGCGCTTCGCGGGTTCGGCGGCTCGGGCGCGGTCATGTGCGGCGTTCCTTGTGGACGGAGTGGGCGAGCAGGCCCAGCCAGATCGCCACGAGCAGGACCTGCAACCGCTGACCGGCGCCCAGGGCCCAGGTGCCGCGTCCGGCGGTGAACATCGCGATGGAGGACAGGGTCCAGGCGGTGGCGAGCAGCTCCAGGGCGACCAGCGCGGGGCCGTAGCGGGCGAGCGGGGTGAACCAGCCGTAGCGGCGGGCGGCGACGGTCAGGGCCACCAGCCCCACGAGGGCCCCGGTCATGGCGAGGGTGCTGCTCACGGCGTGGGCCTGGTGGGTGGCGGGGACGAGCCCGGCGGTCTCGCGGGCGGCGCATTCGGGGTCCGCGGTGGGCGTGCAGCTCAGCGGGAGCCAGGCGTCGGCCGCGGTGGCCGCGCCGAAGAGGGTCACCCCGGCCCAGCCCACGACGGCCCAGATGCGGCGGGACTCGGCGTACTTCAGCAGCCGGATCAGGGCCAGCAGGCCTCCGGCGAAGGCGAACAGCCCGGCGGTGAAGTCGGTGGCCCGGAAGAGGCCGCCGAGCGGCTGGTCCTGGGCGGCGAGTTCGCTGACGTACGTCTCGATGGGGTTGAGGCCCGTGGAGAGGACGACTTCGAGCACCCACGCGGTGTAGGCCGCGCCGGCGAGGCCGATCAGGAGGGCGACCGGCCAGGCGGTGCGCTCCGTGAGCCCATGTGGGGACATAGTGTGACTGATCCTAGGCAGGCCCGGGGGCGATCCTCCGATCGGATACCCACCCCGGGTAGGGTTCCGGCCATGACGCGCAGGGCTCAGCGAGTCGCCCCGGGGCTTCAAGCTGCTGCTGCTCGCCGCGCTGCTGCTGGGCACCGTCACCATGCTGTCCCCGGGCCGTCCGACTGAGTCCCACGCCATGGAGGACGTGTCCGCGAGCCGCTGCGTTGCCTCGGCCGGGGCTCCCGGTGCGGCCGTGCGCGGTGGTGCTCACCACAGTCCGGCCGCCCTGCCGCAGATGCGGGGACCTGCCCGGGAACCGGCTCCGGAGCCGGCGAGGGCCGCCCGGGGCCGATGCGGCCCGCACACCGGGGTCCAGCGGGACCGCGGCCCGTACGCCCCGTGATCGTCGAGGACCCGAAGGAGCCGCTCTCCTACGACAAGGAGTGTTCGACGCCGACAACCCGGGGCTGCGGACGGCGCACTGCCGCACTGCCACGACGTCTGATCGGCTACCAGCCGTAGGGGCGGCCCGGGAGCGACCTGGGACCGCACGCGAATTCGGAAGGGCGTTCGCCACCGGCATGGCACCCTTGCTCTGATCACGACAGCCGCGACAAAGGACGCTTCCGCCGGTATGACCACCCCGCCGAACACGCCCAGCTCCCCCACCGGCCCGCCGACGGAACCGGCGGGCACGCCCGTTTCCGGGGCGGCCCCGATACCGGCGCCCGCGCAGCCGCTCTCGCTCGAAAAGACCCCCGCCGCCGAACCTGCCGAGGAACCCGCCGAACCTGCCGCCGAACCTGCCGCGGAGCCGGCCGGGCGGACCTCCGAACCGACCCCCGAGCCGGAAGCGGCCCGGCCCGCCGCCCCCGCGGGCCCCGCCGCCGAATCGGCTGCGACCCCCTCGGCGTTCGCCCCGCCCGCCCCCGCCCCCGCCCCTGCCTTCGCGACCCCGGCCGCGCCGTTCGGCGCGCCCACCGCTCCGGGTGCTCCCGGCCCCGGCGGCCCCGTGAACCCGTGGGGACAGCAGGCCGCCGGCTTCGGCGCCGCCCCGTACCCCGGCTACCCGCAGGCCGCCGCCCCGGCCACCAACGGCCTGGCCGTCGCCGCCCTGATCGTCGGCGGCTTCGGCATCATCTTCGGCTTCGTACCGTTGCTGTTCTGGCTCGGCGGCATCCTCGCCCTGATCGGCGTGGGCCTCGGCATCGGCGCCATCGCGCGCGCCAACAAGGGCGCCCCGAACAAGACGATGGCCATCGTCGGCACCGTTCTCGCCGGGGCGGGCATCCTCGCCTCCATCGGCGGCTTCTTCCTGACCGTCGCCGTCTTCGAGCGGGCCGCCGACCGCGTCGAGACGGGCATCGAGGACAACGAGCCGGACCTGGACGGCCTGTACCCCAGCGGGGGGCCCCGGCCCTCGGCGTCTCCCTCACCCTCCCAGGTCCCCGGCCTGACCAGCGCACTGCTGTTCGGCGAGACCTTCACGTACCCGAACGGCGTCAAGGTGAGCCTGTCGACGCCGAAGAAGTACGAGCCGAAGGGCATCATCGCCCGCGAGCAGGTCAAGAACGCGATCCAGCTCACGATCACCATCACCAACGGCTCGAACGCACCGCACGAGGTGATCTACGCCGTGCCCAACGTCCGCGACGACAAGGGCATGACGGCCGAGATGGTCTTCGACAGCGGCGGCGGGAGCAGCGTCCCGAAGATGGTGAAGGGATCGATCCTGCCGGGCGAATCCGCCAGCGGCGTCGTGGCGTTCGAGATCCCCGAGGGCACCAAGAGCATCACCGCGGACATCTCCGCCGGGACACTGCTCGACGACGTGAAGTACGTCGGCCCGATCGGCTGACACAGCCGTACGGCGGGCCCGGGCGGCACGCCGGAAACCCCGGAAACACGCGGGGCCCAGGACATCGCGTCAGAAAGACGATTAGACTGGGCCCCGTGCCTCAACTACGCCTCGCTCTGAATCAGATCGACTCGCACGTCGGCAACATCGCCGCCAACGCCGACTCGGTCGTCCACTGGACCCGGCACTCCGCCGAGCAGGGCGCCCACCTGGTGGCGTTCCCGGAGATGGTGCTGACCGGGTACCCCGTCGAGGACCTCGCCCTGCGCGGCTCCTTCGTCGAGGCCTCCCGCAGCGCACTGCGCGAACTCGCGGAGCGGCTGGCCGCCGAGGGGCTCGGCGAGCTGCCGGTCGTCGTCGGCTACCTCGACCGGAGCGAGAAGGCCGCGCCCCGCCTCGGGCGCCCGGCCGGCTCCCCGGAGAACGCGGCGGCCGTCCTGCACAGCGGCCGGGTGGTGCTCCGCTTCGCCAAGCACCACCTGCCCAACTACGGCGTGTTCGACGAGTTCCGGTACTTCGTGCCGGGCAACACGCAGCCGGTGATCCGCGTGCGCGGCGTCGACGTGGCCCTGGCCATCTGCGAGGACCTCTGGCAGGAGGGCGGCCGTGTCCCGGCCACCCGCTCCGCCGGGGCCGGGCTGCTGGTCTCGATCAACGCCTCACCGTACGAGCGGGACAAGGACGACGTACGCCTCGAACTGGTGCGCAAGCGCGCCCAGGAGGCCGGCTGCACCCTCGCGTACGTGGCGATGATCGGCGGCCAGGACGAGCTGGTCTTCGACGGCGACTCGATCGTCGTCGGCGCCGACGGCGAGGTCATCGCGCGCGCCCCGCAGTTCTCCGAGGGCTGCGTCCTGGTCGACCTCGACCTGCCGGCCGCCCGGGCGGACGCCCCCGAGGGCGTGGTCGACGACGGGCTGCGCATCGACCGCGTCGTGCTGTCCGCGGAGCCGGTGGAACCGTACGAGCCGGTCGTGCCCGGCGGCTACGCCGACCGGCTCGACGATGACGAGGAGGTCTACGACGCGCTGGTCGTCGGCCTGCGCGCGTACGTGAAGAAGAACGGGTTCCGCTCGGTCCTGATCGGGCTCTCCGGGGGCATCGACTCCGCGCTCGTCGCCGCCATCGCCTGCGACGCGATCGGCGCACAGAACGTGTACGGCGTCTCGATGCCCTCGAAGTACTCCTCGGAGCACTCCAAGGGCGACGCGGCCGACCTGGCGGAGCGCACCGGCCTGAACTTCCGCACCGTGCCGATCGAGCCGATGTTCGACGCCTACATGGGCTCGCTGGGCCTCACCGGCCTGGCCGAGGAGAACCTCCAGTCCCGGCTGCGCGGCACCATGCTGATGGCGGTCTCCAACCAGGAGGGCCACATCGTGCTGGCCCCCGGCAACAAGTCGGAGCTGGCCGTCGGCTACTCCACCCTGTACGGCGACTCGGCGGGCGCGTACGGCCCGATCAAGGACGTCTACAAGAGCGACGTATTCCGGCTCGCCCGGTACCGCAACCGGGCCGCCGCCGAGCGCGGCGAGACCCCGCCGATCCCGGAGAACTCGATCGTGAAGCCGCCGAGCGCCGAGCTGCGCCCGGGGCAGGTGGACACCGACTCGCTGCCGGACTATCCGGTGCTCGACGCCGTTCTCGCCCTGTACGTGGACCGGGACCACGGGCTGGACGAGATCGTGGCCGCCGGCTTCGACGCCGAGCTGGTCGCGAAGATCCTGCGGATGGTCGACACGGCCGAGTACAAGCGCCGCCAGTACCCGCCGGGTACGAAGATCTCCGCGAAGGGCTTCGGCAAGGACCGCCGGCTGCCGATCACGAACGGCTGGCGCGAGCAGGCGTAGGGACCGCGGGCAGGCAGGAACCGCGGCAGGCGCAGGAAGGGGCCTCACCACCGTCGTGGTGAGGCCCCTGGCGCGTTCCGGGTGCGCCGCTACTTGTGGACCTGCAGCCGCGCGGCGACCGGCAGGTGGTCGCTGCCCGTGCGGGGCAGGGTCCAGGACGCCTCGGGCCGGATCCCGCGGACCATGATCTGGTCGATGCGGGCCATCGGGAACTGCGCGGGCCAGCTGAAGCCGAAGCCGTCGCCCGCCGCGCCCTGGGTGGAGCGCATCTGCGAGGTGACCTCGGACAGGGCGCGGTCGTTCATGGTGCCGTTCAGGTCGCCGAGGAGGACGACCTTCTTCAGGGGCTCGGCGGCGAGCGCGGCGCCCAGCGCGTCGGCGCTGTCGTCGCGCTGGTTGGCGGTGAAGCCGGCGTTCAGCTTGACGCGGACCGAGGGCAGGTGGGCGACGAAGGCCGCGACGTCGCCCTGGGGGGTGGCGACGGTGGCCCGCATGGCCCGGGTCCAGCCCATCCGGATGTCGACGGGCGCGCTGCCGCTCAGCGGGTACTTGCTCCACAGCCCGACGGTGCCCTCGACCGAGTGGTACTTGTACGTGCTCGCCAGGGCCTTCTCGTAGACGGGGACGACCCCGCCCTTGAGCTCGGTGAGGGCCAGGACGTCGGCCCCGGAGCGGGCGACCGAGGCGGCGGTGCCGCGCGGGTCGGGGTTGTCGGCGTCGACGTTGTGGGTGGCGACGACGAGGTTGCCGCCGGTGCCCGACTTGTCGAAGACCAGACCGCCGAAGAGGTTCAGCCAGACCACCGCGGCCAGCACGACCGCGATCAGCGCGGTGGCCGACCGCCGCAGGACTGCGCCGCCCAGCAGGACCGGGACGGCCAGGCCCAGCCAGGGCAGGAAGGTCTCGGTGAGGCTGCCGAGGTTGCCGACGTCGTTGGGCAGCTCGGCGTGGAAGATCATGATCAGCGACAGCAGTGCCGCGATCGACGCCAGCACCCATCCGCGCCGCCAGATCCCGGGGTCCCCGCCCAGTTCGGCCAACCGGCGCACGAAGCGGGGCTCGGAGGGCTCGGGCTCCGAGCCGCCGTTCCCCGATTCCGTCCTGTACGCCTGTGCCATGCCACTGCCCTCACTGCCGTGCTCGCGCTCCGTCCCCGCCCCTTGACCCTAGGCGATGAAGCGGAGCCTTCCGTGCCGTATGTCACGACCGTCCGTCACGGTCGCACGTACGGGAGGACGAACGGCTGAACGCAAGGGGTTCCGCTTGTCACGAAACGCGCACATTGGCGCCACCGGACCGGCGGGCCCTGCGGACCACTTCCGCCCACGCCCCCGGGGATGCCACCATGGTGGGTGAGTCCGGGGACACCGTGAGGGTGCCTCGAGATGACACAAGGAGCAGTTGCAATGACGCACGCCGTTTCGCCTGCCCGCGAACCCGCAGCCGCCGCCTCCCCCACCCTGTACGGAGGCACGGGCACCCGGCGCATCACCGTCCGCGACCTGACCCTCGCCAAGGAACGCGGCGAGAAGTGGCCCATGCTCACCGCCTACGACGCGATGACCGCTTCCGTCTTCGACGAGTCCGGCATCCCGGTCATCCTCGTCGGCGACTCGATGGGCAATTGCCACCTCGGTTTCGACTCCACCGTCCCGGTGACGATGGACCACATGACCATGCTGTCGGCGGCCGTCGTGCGCGGCACCAGCCGTGCGCTGGTCATCGGCGACATGCCGTTCGGCTCGTACCAGGAAGGCCCCGTGCAGGCGCTCCGCAGCGCGACGCGCCTGGTCAAGGAGGCCGGAGTGGGCGCCGTGAAGCTGGAGGGCGGCGAGCGTTCGCTGGCCCAGACCGAGCTGATCGTGCAGTCGGGCATCCCCGTCATGTCCCACCTGGGTCTGACCCCGCAGTCGGTCAACGCCATGGGCTACCGGGTGCAGGGCCGCGGCGACGAGGCCGCGCACCAGCTGCTGCGCGACGCGAAGGCCGCGCAGGACGCGGGCGCCTTCGCGGTGGTGCTGGAGCTCGTCCCGGCCGAGCTGGCCGCCGAGGTCACCCGGTCCCTGCACATCCCGACGGTCGGCATCGGCGCCGGCGCGGAGTGCGACGCGCAGGTCCTGGTGTGGACCGACATGATGGGCCTGACCGGCGGGAAGATGCCCAAGTTCGTCAAGCAGTACGCGAAGCTGCGCGAGACGATGACCGACGCGGCGAAGGCCTTCGCCGAGGACGTCGTCGGCGGAACCTTCCCGCAGGAGCAGCACGCGTTCCACTGAAGCGCCCCGTGAAGCGCCCCGCGAAGCGCCCCGCTGACGTGGGGTGACCGCTCCGACAGCCCGCCGACCGCGCGTCGGCGGGCTGTCGTATGTCTGTCGTACGTTTGTCGGTCGCCTGTCGGTGCTTTGTCAGTGGCGCCTGGTCCCATGGTGGGCATGACGCGAAACGACAAGAACCCCAACGCCGTGGAGGTGCGGGGGCTGGTCAAGCACTACGGCGAGACCAAGGCCCTCGACGGTGTCGACCTGGATGTCCGTGAGGGCACGGTCCTCGGGGTCCTCGGGCCCAACGGCGCCGGCAAGACCACGCTGGTGCGCTGCCTCTCCACCCTGGTCGTCCCCGACGCGGGGACGGCGACCGTCGCCGGCTTCGACGTGGTCCGCCAGCCGCGGCAGCTGCGCCGCACGATCGGCCTGACCGGCCAGTACGCCTCGGTCGACGAGAAGCTCTCCGGCTGGGAGAACCTCTACATGATCGGGCGGCTGCTCGACCTCTCCCGCAAGGACGCCCGCCTCCGCGCGGACGAGATGCTGGAGCGCTTCTCCCTGACCGAGGCGGCGAAGAAGGCCGCCATGAACTACTCCGGCGGCATGCGCCGCCGGCTCGACCTGGCCGCCTCCCTGATCGGCCGCCCGGCCGTGATCTACCTGGACGAGCCGACCACCGGTCTCGACCCGCGCACCCGCAACGAGGTGTGGGACGAGGTCCAGCGCCTGGTCGCGGAGGGCGCCACCGTGCTGCTCACCACGCAGTACATGGAGGAGGCCGAGCAGCTCGCGAGCGAGCTGACGGTCATCGACCGCGGCAAGGTCATCGCCAGGGGCAAGGTCGACGAGCTGAAGGCCCGCGTCGGCGGCCGCACCCTGAAGGTCCGTCCCGTGTCCTCCTCGGACCTGCCGGGCATGGCCCGCTCGCTGGCCGAGGCCGGACTGGACGGCGTGGCCGGCTCCCAGGCCGTGCCGGACGAGGGCGTGCTCCTCGTACCGATCCTGAGCGACGAGCAGCTGACCGCCGTGGTCGGCCTGCTGGCCGCCCGCGGGTACGCGATCGCCGACCTCGGCACCTACCTGCCCAGCCTCGACGAGGTGTTCCTGGCCATCACCGGCCAGAAGCCCACCCTCGTCGAGGACTCCGTCCCCACCGAGAAGACCGAGGAGGTCGCGGCATGAGCACCGTAACCACGACGAAGCCCGCGCCCACCGCGCCCGGTCAGCCCTCGGTGGCCGCCCCGCGCGGGGAGGGCCGGATCGGCCTGCGGGCCAACCTGCGGCACATCGGCGCCCTGGTGCGCCGCAACGCCCTGCAGATCAAGCAGGACCCGGAGTCGATGTTCGACGTCCTGTTCATGCCGATCATCTTCACGCTGCTGTTCGTGTTCGTCTTCGGCGGCGCCGTCTCCGGCAAGGGCAACCAGAGCCAGTACGTCAGCTACCTGGTCCCGGGCCTCATGGCCATGATGGGCATGAACATCGCCATGGCGGTGGGCACCGGGGTCAACGACGACTTCAAGAAGGGCGTGATGGACCGGTTCCGGTCCATGCCGATCGCCCGATCGTCCGTACTCCTCGCCAAGATCGTCGTCGAGATCGGCCGGATGCTCGTCGCCATCGCGATCCTGCTGGGCATGGGCTTCATCCTGGGCCTGACGATCAAGGGCTCGATCGTGGACCTGTTCCTGTCCATCGGCCTGTCGGTGGTCTTCGGCGCCTCGCTCATGTGGATCTTCATTCTGCTGGGTCTCACCCTGAGCTCCGCGCAGGCCGTCCAGGGCATGGCCATGATGGTCCTCATGCCGCTCCAGTTCGGCAGCTCCATCTTCGCCATGCCGTCCACGATGCCGGGCTGGCTGCAGACCTTCACGGACTACAACCCGCTGTCGAACCTGGCGGACGCGGCCCGGGCCCTGATCAACGGGACGCCCGTGGGTGATTCGGTGTGGATGACGCTGGCCTGGTCGCTGGTTATCACGGCGGTCACCATGCCGCTCGCGGTGCGCAAGTTCCGCCAGAAGACCTGACCCGGGGACCGGTCCACTCCGGATCGCGTCCCGGACGGGCACCGGCCGGGAGCCGGGTCAGATGAGGGCGGTGGCCTCCTCCAGGGTGAGGCCGCCGCCTTCGGCGTACGCCGCCTCGTAGGCGGTGTCGCCGAGCGCCGACCGCGCCAGCTTCTCGGCGAGGGCGAAGTCCTCGCGTTCCGTGGTCACCGGGAAGTGGTCGGGCGGCAGCAGGGCTCGGTAGGCGCCGAGCAGCCGGGCGCCGTCGTACTCCCGCCGCGGGCCGCCGGGCGACACGAGGGAGACGGCCGCCGTCAGCAGGAAGGTGGCGGGCAGGTGCGGGGCGACCATCAGCGCCAGCGGGTGCCGGAAGGCGGCCGCGGCGTTCCGGATGCCCTGCAGGGCGTCCTCGTAGCGGCCGTCCTGGTTGTCCAGCCAGGCCGACGTGGCCAGCAGGAACACGTCGAAGATGGCGTAGGCGCCGTAGGCGAACTCCTCGCGCAGCACCTGGATCTGGACGCGGGCCTCGGCGATCCGGCCGGTACGGCCGAGGATGCCCGCGAGGAACATCCGGGCCGCGGGCATCGCCTCGTTGCCGAACCGCTGCACCGTGGCGGTGATCTCGTTGAGGATCCGCTCGGCCTCCGCCATTTCGCCGTTCTCGGTGAGCGTCCCGGCCATCCGGACGCGCAACACCGTCACCTGCGCCTTCGCACCGAGGCGTTCGGCGTGGGCGATCGCCTCGCGGTAGTCGCGGGCGGCCAGGGCGTGCTCGCCGCGCCGCTCCCGGGACTCGGCGCGGGCGGACAGCGCCTCCGCGCAGCCCCAGTCGTCGCCCAGTTCCCGGAAGAGCTCCAGGCTCTCGTCGGCGTCGCGGGAGGCGTCGCCCGCCCAGTCGGCGCGGTTGGCGAGGATGTTGGCGCGCAGCTGGAGCGCGGAGGCGAGCTCCCAGCGGTAGCCGAGCGCACGGGTGGTGGCCACGGTCGCGTCGACGACCTGTTTGAGCAGCCCGGCGTCGCCCGCGATCATGACGGCGTAGATCCACAGGGAGGCCGGCGTGCGGCAGGTCTGCGGGAGTCCGGGCCGGTAGGTGGCGATCACCCCGTCGACCAGGGCCCGGACCTCGGGGTCGTCCCAGTCCTTGTTGGTCTGGTCCCGCGCCGCCAGCCGGACCAGGTGCAGGGCGCGCCAGGCCTCGGCGAGCACCTCACCGGTGTAGGGCGGCGGCGCGTCCACGAGCTGCCCGTACACCGGCTCGGCGGGGACGACCGGGGCCACGAAGGGGTTGGGTCCGAGCGTGGCGACCGCCTCCGCCCAGTGCCGGGACTCGGTCCGCTGGTCGTGCAGGTGCCAGTACCAGCCCAGGGAGTGGACCAGGCACAGCGCCTCGTCCGCGTCCCGGGTGGTGACGGCCCGGCGCAGGGCCGTACGGAGGTTCTCGTACTCGGTGGCGAGCAGCTCCGCCGCCTCGCGCTGGCGGCGACCGCGGAGCAGGGGGTCGCTGGTCCGGGCGAGCTCGCGGTAGTGGACGAGGTGGCGGTGGGCGGTTTCCTCGCGGTCGCCGCCGGCTTCGCCGAGGCGCTCGGCGGCGTACTCGCCGACCGTCTCCAGGAGGCGGTAGCGCATGCCGGAGGCGCCGGGGCCGGGGGCGGCGACGACGAGGGACTTGTCGACGAGGGAGCCGAGGGTGTCGGCGACGTCGAAGGCGGCGTCCCGGTCGGCGTCACCGTCGGCGTCCCCGTCGGCGCAGACGGCTTCGGCGGCGGCGAGGTCGCAGCCGCCGGCGAAGACGGACAGGCGGCGCAGGACGGTCCGCTCGGCCTCGTCGAGGAGGCCCCAGGACCAGTCGACGACGGCCCGCAGGGTCTGCTGGCGCGGCAGGACGGTACGGGCGCCGCTGGTCAGCAGCCGGAAACGGTCGTCGAGCCGGTCCGCGATCTGCCGCGGGGTCAGCAGCCGCAGCCGGGCCGCGGCCAGCTCGATGGCGAGCGGCAGCCCGTCGAGACGGCGGCAGATCTCCGCGGCGGCGGCCGGGTCCTCGTCCACGGTGAATCCGGCGCGGGCCGCCGCCCCGCGGTCGCCGAGCAGGCGCAGCGCGATCGGGTCGGGCAGCGGTTCGACGGGGCGCAGGGACTCCCCGGGCACGCCGAGGGGTTCGCGGCTGGTGGCCAGGATCTGGACGCCCGGGCAGTGGGTGAGGAGGCGTTCGGTGAGCTCGGCGGCGGCCTCGACGACGTGCTCGCAGTTGTCGAGCACGAGCAGCAGGCTGCGGTGGGCGCAGTGCTCGACGAGGCGGGTGGCGGGGTCGTCGCCCTTGCGGTCGGTCAGCGCCCGCAGTTCCTCGGCGGCGGCGCCGCGCAGCTTGGTCTCCCGTGCGCCGACCGCGGCGAGGGTGGCCTCGGCGACGTCCTCCGGGTCGTCGACGGGGGCCAGCTCGACGAGCCACACGCCGTCGGGCCAGCCGCCGCGTGGCGCGTGCGCCTCGGCGGCCTCCTGCGAGAGCCGGGTCTTGCCGGCGCCGCCGGGTCCGAGGAGCGTGACGAGCCGCGCCCGCGCGAGATCGTCCCCGATGACGCGGATGTCGTCCTCCCGGCCGACGAAGGTGGTCAGCCGCGCCCGCAGGTTGCCGTTGCCGTTGCCGTTGCCCTGGCCGGGCGGGGCGGGGGCGGTTGCGGGGGCGGGCGCGGATCCGGTGCCCCTGCCCGCACCGGGCCCGGTCTGCGGGCCGGGGGCCGGGGAGGCGGGACCGCGGCCGCCGGCCGCCCCGTGGCCCGGGCCCGGGGCCGTGCCATAGGCCGGGGCCGTGCCATGGGCCGGGGCCGGGCCATAGCCCGAGGCCGTGCCGTGGCTCGGGGCCTGGGCATGGGCCTGGCCCTGGGCATGGCCCTGGCCCTGGGCATGGGCCTGGCCCTGGGCATGGGCCTGACCCTGGGCATGGGCCTGACCCTGGGCATGGGCCTGACCCTGGGCCGTGCCATGGCCCGGGGCCGTGCCGTGGGCCATGGCCGGGCCATGGGCCGGGGCCGGGCCATGGGCCGGGGCCGTGCCATAGCCCGAGGCCGTGCCGTGGCTCGGGGCCTGGGCATGGGCCATGGCCGGGCCATGGGCCGGGGCCGGGTCCGTGCCGTGGCTCGGGGCCGGGGCCTGACCCTGGGCATGGGCATGGGCATGGGCCTGACCCTCGGCCGTGCCATGGCCCGGGGCCATGCCGTGGGTCGGGGCCGGGGAGCGGTCCGGGGCGTCGGCCGGGTGTTCCGGGCCGGCGGGTGCGAACCTCGGCCCCGCAGCCGCCGACCAGGTCATCGGGGCGGGATCCGCCGGGTCCAGGAGTTCGGCGTGGAGAGCGCGCAGGGCCGGTCCGGGGTCCGTGCCGAGCCGGTCGGCCAGGTCCCGGCGTACCTCGTCGTAGGCGGACAGGGCCTCCGCCGGGCGGCCCGCGTCGCGCAGGGCCCGGATCCGCAGTGCCTGGAGCGGCTCGTCCAGCGGCTGCCGCGCACACAGCGCGGTCAGCTCCGGCAGGCACTGCTCGGGCCGGCCCAGGGCCAGGGCCGCCGTGAGCCGGCCCCGGCGCGCGTCCATCCGTACGGCCTCCCAGCGCGCGGCCTCCGCGGCCGGGTCGGGCAGGTCCGCGAGAGCCGGGCCGCGCCACAGGGCGAGGGCCTCCTCGTACAGGGCGGCGGCCTCGGCCGGGTCCCGCGCCTCGGCGCCGGCCCGGGCCAGCCGCTCGAAGCGGTACAGGTCGACGTCCTCCCGCTCGGCGGCCAGCTGGTAGCCGCCCTCGGCGGACAGTACGGCCGTGTGCCCCAGCGCCCGGCGCAGCCGGCCGACCAGTGCCTGCAGGGCGGCCACGGCGTCCGCCGGCGGGTCGGCGTCCCACACCTCGTCGACCAGCAGCCGCACCGGCACCACCCGCCCCGGGCGCAGCGCGAGCGCCGTCAGGAGCGCACGCAGGCGTGCCCCGCCGACGGTTACGGGGGTCCCGTCGTCGCGGTGGGCCTGGGCGGAGCCGAGAATCGCATAACGCACCGGCCCATTGTCCCCGGACCCCGGCTCGGCCCCGAACCGTTTTCCGTACGCGGCCCGGGATAGGTTTCCCCGCATGGGTCATCAGGGTGCCCGCCACGAGCGGCGGATCAGTTCGGTATTCCTCGGCATCTTCGCCGTCATGGCCGTCACGGGCTGGGCGGTGTGGACGGGGTACTCGACGAGCACCGGGCTCGCGGTGTTCCTCTTCGTGACGTCGGCGTGGATCGTCTCCCTCTGCCTGCACGAGTACGCGCACGCCCGGACCGCCCTGCACGGCGGCGACCTCACGGTCGGCGCCAAGGGCTACCTGACGCTGAACCCGCTCAAGTACACGCACGCGCTGCTCAGCATCGTCCTTCCGGTGGTCTTCGTGATCCTGGGTGGGATCGGTCTGCCGGGCGGCGCCGTCTTCATCGAGCGGGACCGGATCCAGGGCCGCTGGAAGCACAGCCTGATCTCGGCGGCGGGCCCGCTCACGAACGTGGTCTTCGCGGTCGTCTGCACGGCGCCGTTCTGGCTGGACGCGCTGGACGGGGTACCGCTCGCCTTCCGCTACGCCCTGGGCTTTCTCGCGATGCTCCAGGTGACGGCGGCGATCCTGAACTTCCTGCCGGTGCCGGGCCTCGACGGCTACGGGGTGATCGAGCCCTGGCTGTCGTACCGGGTGCGGCGCGAGGTGGAGCCGCTGGCGCCGTTCGGCCTGATCGCCGTCTTCGCGCTGCTGTGGATCCCGGCGGTCAACGCCGTCTTCTTCGACGCGGTGGACGGCGTGCTGTCGGCGCTGGGCGTGTCGGACCTGGAGACCTACTGCGGCCGCGACCTCTACCGCTTCTGGCAGGAGGGCACCGGCCTGTGCGAGGTCCCGCAGGACTGAGGGCTGCGGACCTCAACAGTCGGCGATCATGAACGTCGCCGACATACGGACGGAATGGAGCCATGGGAAACCTGGAGATGAGCACCGGCGACATGCGGGTCGTCATCCGGCTGCTGACGGCGGTGGAGCGGACGCCCGAACAGGACCGCGTCCTGGCCGTCGCGCGGGAGCGGTGCGCCCGGATCGACGCCCGCCTCGACGACCACGGCATCACACTGGGCGTGCCGGTCGCCCAGGCGCTGGAGGAACTGCTGGCCGACGGCCCCAGCACGGACATGGGGCCCGGCTACAGGTACGCCTTCCAGGCGCTGGTGGCGGTGAACTTCTCCGACACCTACGACCTCGGCCACTGGCGGCGGCCCTCCTGGTTCCACACCGTCGACGAGGAGATGACCCGCCACGGGGTCCCGGCCGACCTGGCGCCCGCCGCGCTCCTCTTCTCCGGCCCGCCGATCCGCCTCCCGCACCCGGGCGACGTCCTCCCGTCCATGGGCACCTTCCCGGCCTCCCGGGCCGCGGAGCTGGTCCGGGCGTACGAGGCGGTCCTGGACCGCCTCGACCCCGAGGTGCGCGAGACGGCGGAAGTGCTCCTGGGGCCCATGCGGGTCGAGGCCGAGGAGTGGGAGCGGACGAAGAGGGCGGGCCGCACCGAGGACACCGTCTTCTTCTGGCTGCACTGAGCGGCGGCGGCCGCCGCGGCTCAGACGTTGCGGGCGGTGGCGGCCTTCTCGGCCTTGGCCTTGCGCATGTAGTACCAGGCCATGTTGGACGTGAGGCCCGCCAGCAGCACCCACACGATCCCGAGGAAGCTGCCCTCCACGAAGGCGACGACGGCCGCGGCCACGGCAAGGGCGCAGACGACAACGGCGAAGACGGCAAGGCGGGGCATGGGAAGAGCTCCTCGGGAACACGTAAGGGGGTCGAGCCCCTCCAGTGTCCCCCATGCCCCGCAGTGCTGCCGTAAAGGACCCGGCCGGGTACGGACCGGTCAGACGTCCGTCGTGCGGAGGCCCGCGTGAGCCTTGTAGCGGCGGTTGGTGGAGATCAGGTTCGCCACGAGGGCCTCGACCTGGTGGGCGTTGCGCAGGCGGCCCGCGAAAATGCCGCGCATGCCCGGGATGCGGGCGGCCAGGGCCTGGACGACGTCGGTGTCGGCGCGGGATTCGCCGAGGACCATGACATCGGTGTCGATCTCGTCGATCGACTCGTCCTGGAGGAGGACCGCCGAGAGGTGGTGGAAGGCCGCGGTGACGCGGGAGTCCGGAAGCAGGGCGGCGGCCTGCTGGGCGGCGCTGCCCTCTTCGACCTGGAGGGCGTAGGCGCCCTGCTTGTCGAAGCCGAGCGGGTTGACGCAGTCCACGACGAGCTTGCCCGCGAGGTCCTCGCGCAGCGCTTCGAGGGTCTTGGCGTGGCCCTCCCACGGCACCGCGATGATGACGATGTCGCTGCGGCGCGCGCACTCGGCGTTGTCGGCGCCCTCCACTCCGAGCCCCAGTTCGTCGGCGGCGCTCCGGGCGCGGTCGGCGGCACGGGAGCCGATGATCACCTTCTGGCCGGCGCGGGCGAGCCGGTAGGCGAGGCCCCGGCCCTGGTCGCCGGTGCCGCCGAGGACGCCGACGACGAGGCCGGACACGTCCGGCAGGTCCCAGGGGTCCTTGGCCGGCGGCTTCTGCGTGCTGTCTGAGGAAGTCATGGGGGCGAGGGTACTGCCGGGTAGCCCACGGTCGAAGAGCGGGGAAGCGCCCCCCGTGTCGGCGTGATGCGGCAGGATGCCGCCATGGATGCCGTCAGGGTCGCCCTGCTGCGCGAGGTGCTCGCCGGTACGCAGTGGCCGGGCGACGCCCGCCGCTTCGCCGGCTCGCTGCGCCGGTCCGTCGTTCCGGCCGGCGGGAACCTGCTGCTCGTGGGGACCGAGGGCTACGAGCCGTGGCACCTGGCGGCGCACCTCGTGGACGAGGCCGCCTGGGCGGGCAGCCCGGAGCTGTCGCCGACGCTCGTGCGCCACCGGGTACGGCCCGGGGAGCCGCCGCACCTGTCGGTGGGGCTGGGCCGGCTGGCGGCGGCCGGGCGCGGGCACACGGTGCTGGTGGTGGCGCCCCGGGAGCCTGGCGAAGGGCTGCTGGAGCGCGTGCACGACGCCCGGCGCGCGGGGGCGACCGTACTGTCCCTGGACGGCGGGGACCGGGACCTGGCCGCGCTCGCGCACGACGCCCTGTCGGTGCCGGAGGGCGGCGCCGAGCTGGACCTGGACACCGTGCAGCACCTGGTCAGCGCGGCGGCCGGGGAGAACGGCCCGCCGGCGCCGCGCGGGTCCCGCCGACTGCGGGACCGGCTGGCGGGGCTCGTCGACCGGCTGACCGCGCCGCCGCCCAGCCGCTGGTAGCCGCCTACGGGCCCGTCAGCCGGCGGTGCCCGTGCCCTCTTCTTCCTCGCGGGTCTTGTCGTTCCAGTTGGGGTCGTTCTGCCACTCCAGGTTGCGTTCCTGCGCCGTCTCCATGGCGTGGGCGGCCTCCTCGGGCGTTCCGTAAGGGCCGAACCGGTCCTTGGCCGGGCACTCGGGGCCTTCCTCGACCTTGTGGTGGACCAGGCAGTAGTACCACTCGCCGGGTTTGCCCACCTGGCGCTTCTTGAACAGGGCCATCGCCGTCCAGGCTCCTCTCGATGCCTCCGCAAGCCGCTGTGTGCCGCTCTATCCCGCCATGCTGCCCCATCCCCGCTGGATACACTCGCTTGCATGTCCGGTCAGTCGCTGCTCGTACCAGGCGAGCTCTCTCCCGCCCGTTCCGTTCCCGGAAACATCCGCCGACCCGAGTACGTCGGCAAGCCCGCGCCCACTCCGTACACCGGACCGGAGGTGCAGACGCCCGAGACCATCGAGGCCATGCGCATCGCCGGCCGGATCGCCGCCCAGGCGATGGAAGAGGCCGCCAAGCTGATCGCGCCGGGGGTGACCACCGACGAGCTCGACCGGGTCGCCCACGCCTACATGTGCGACCACGGCGCCTACCCCTCGACGCTCGGCTACCGGGGCTTCCCGAAGTCGCTCTGCGCCTCCGTGAACGAGGTCATCTGTCACGGCATCCCCGATTCCACCGTCCTGCGCGACGGCGACATCGTGAACCTCGACGTGACGGCATACATCGGCGGGGTGCACGGCGACAACAACGCCACCTACCTGTGCGGGGACGTGGACGAGGAGTCGCGCCTGCTGGTGGAGCGCACGCGCGAGGCACTGAACCGGGCGATCAAGGCCGTCAAGCCGGGCCGCCAGATCAACGTCATCGGCCGGGTCATCGAGTCGTACGCGAAGCGCTTCGGCTACGGCGTGGTCCGGGACTTCACCGGCCACGGCATCAACTCGTCCTTCCACTCCGGCCTGATCATCCCGCACTACGACAGCCCGCACGCGACCACGGTCATCGAGCCGGGGATGACCTTCACGATCGAGCCGATGCTGACCCTGGGCACCCACGACTACGACATGTGGGACGACGGCTGGACGGTCGTCACGAAGGACCGCAAGCGCACCGCACAGTTCGAGCACACCCTGGTGGTGACGGACTCCGGGGCGGACATCCTGACCCTTCCCTAGCCGGTTACCCGACCGGATTTTTTACCGACACCACGTCGGGAACTCATTGACTTAGGCATGCCTAAGTAGGAGTATCGGGCGTGGCGGCACTGCCGCCACGCCCGTTTCCTCTTTCTGGAGGTCCGCCTTGGACGCCTTCTCTACGGTCATCCGCGTCGCGTCGCACGAGCAGCACACCGAGGCCGAGACGTCGACCTTCATGAGCGACCTGCTGGGAGGACGGCTCGGCGTGGACGCGTACACGCGGTACACCGAGCAGCTGTGGTTCGTGTACCGGGCCCTGGAGGAGGCGGCCGAGTCCCTCAAGGACGACCCGGTGGCAGGCCCGTTCATCCGGCCCGAGCTGATGCGCGTCGCGGAGATAGAGCGGGACCTCGCGCACCTGCTGGGCCCGCGGTGGCGCGAGACCGTGGTGGCGCTGCCCGCGACCGAGGCCTACGCCGCACGTGTGGCCCAGTGCGCGGCCGAGTGGCCGGGCGGGTACGTCGCCCACCACTACACCCGTTACCTGGGCGACCTCTCCGGCGGACAGATCATCCGCGACAAGGCGGAGCGGACGTGGGGCTTCGAGCGCAAGGGCGACGGCGTCCGCTTCTACGTCTTCGCGGACATCTCCAACCCGGCGGCCTTCAAGCGGACCTACCGCGAGCTGCTGGACGCGATCGCCGCGGACGACCTGGAGAAGCAGCGCATCATCGACGAGTGCAAGCGCGCCTTCGACTTCAACGGCGCGGTCTTCCGCGAGCTGGGCGAGGAGTTCCCCCTCAGCGCGTGACCCCGGGGAGGGGAACGGGTACGGGTACGGGACGGGTGCGCAGTGCACCTGGCCCGGCCCCGCGGCTGTTTCAGGGTCCCGCCGTGAGCGCCCAGAGGACGAGCCAGGTGACGAGCAGTACGTTCGGGTAGAAGAGGGCCATGAGGCAGCCGGCGCTCCCCAGCGCGAGGCGCCGCCTGCGCTGCGCGCCGGTCCGCGGCGGGATCCAGGTGGCGGCCACCAGCGCCAACGGCGCGACGTAGAACAGGGCGTAGGGGCCCGGGGCACCCGGCCCGTACGAGAGCGCCTGGCCGAGCCACGCGGCGGCCGGCGCCAGCACGGTGAACATCACCGCCACCGGCAGCCACGGCCGCCGCTCGTCGGGGTGCGCGGGCGTCGGGGTCGTCGGGGTCGTCGGCGTCGTCATGACGCCATTGCACGACGCCGACCGGCGCCCGCGTCAGGGCCCGCGTACTCATTTCTCCCGGACGGGGTACCTAACGGGGTACCTGAAGGCTGTCCCCTCAACCCCGGTGGGTCGGCGCGCCGCGTCGGATGCGGTGCACCGCCAGGCGGAGGAGCGTCCTGATACTGGGCCGTATCCGGGCGTTCCGCCAACGCGGCGAGGTGCCGTACGTCGTGCGCCCGCCGGAAATTACAGGACAGCCCTAGGGGGTCGCGGGCGGGGCGAAGCGGACGCGGCCGCCGACCTCGATGGTGCCGTCCGCACCGGGGGCGGTGAGGATCTGGGAACCGGCGCCCTGGGTGATGTTCAGGGCGCGGTCGAGCTCGGCCGTCAGCAGGATCGCCGCCGAACCGGTGGCCTCGTCCTCGGCGATGACCCCGTCGGGGCGCCGCGGGAAGCCCCGGGCCCGTACCCGGCCCGCGGCCTCGTCCTCCCACGCCCAGGCGTACAGCCAGCCCTCGCCCTGCGGCGGCGCCGGGAGCGCCTCGACCTCGGCGACGCTGTCGTACTGCCGGGTGCGCTTGCCCTCGACCCATTCGGGCCGGGCCGTGATCCAGGTGAACTCGCCGTCGTCACGGGCCCATACGGAGCCGACGGGCGGCTGGAGCTCCTCGATGTCCAGCAGCCACGCGACCCCGACCAGCGGGTGTCCCGCGAAGGACATCCGCGTGCCGGGGGTGCGGATGTCGACGACCCCGCGCTCGGGGTCGTCGACGAACACCGTCTCGCTGTAGCCGAGTTCGGCGGCCAGCGCCTGCCGGGACTCGTCGTCGGGGCAGGTCCGGCCGTCGCGCACGACACCGAGCAGGTTGCCGTACCGGCCGTCACCCGCGCAGAAGACCCTCAGCACATCGAGATCGTTCACGCGGAAATTCAAGCACGGTTCAGACGTGGGCCGTACGCCGCCTGCGTGCGAGGTGGAGCGCGCCCGCGCCGGCCGCGATCACGACACCGGAGGTGGTGAGCAGGGCCCCGGCCGGGATCTCGGCCCCGGTGTCGGCGAGGTTGCCGCCGACGGAGCCGCCCCCGGCCGAACCGCCGCCCGCGGTGCCGCCCGTACCGCCGGCGCTCCCTCCGGCGGTTGCGCCGGAGCTGCCGCCGGCGCTGCCGCCCGTGGCCCCGCCGTCGGTGCTGCCGCCCGTGGACGGCAGGGTCGCGTCCTTGTCCACCGCCACCGCGAAGGTGAGCGGATCGATCGCGTCGCCGGCCTTGTACATGGAGCCGGTGGTGTCGTTGGCGAAGGCGGCCGCGCCGTCGGCGGTGAAGGCCGCGGGTACGGCGTTCAGCGCCAGCACGCCGTTCTTGGTCTTGTAGTCGGTCTTCGACAGGTCGAGCGTGGCGAAGGCGACGCCCGTCCTGCTGCCGGCGGAGTTCTTGACGTCGACGTAGAGGGTGCCGGTCCTGCCGGTGGTGTCGACGCGGGGGTTGGCGAAGGTCATGTCGATGCCGTGGGCGGCGTACTGGAAGCGGAGGTTGCCCTCGAAGGAGGCGTTCAGCTTCTGCTTCGCCACGTCCAGCTCGCCCTTGCCGAAGGCGAAGTCGAAGAGGTCGCCGTTCTTGGCGGCGCCGCCGGCGGGGGTGATCGAGCCCGCCCCCAGCACGTACCGGCGGAAGGACTCCTTCACGCCCCACGTCAGCTTGCCGTTGAGGGCCTTCTGCGTCCCGTCGGCCGGCGGGGCGGGGTCCTTGGTGGGGGTCGGCTTCGTCGGGGTCGGCTCGGGGGCCGGGGGCTCCTCGAACTTCAGGCTCGCGGTGAGCGGGTCGCCGGCCCTGCCCTCGTAGCCCGGGGAACCGAGTGCGTCCGCGGCCTCCTTGGTGAGGGTCGTCGCGAGGCCTGTCATCGACTGGCCGGCGAAGGCCACCGTGGCCAGCGGCACGTCCTGGGCCGTGGCGCCGGACTTGGTGACGTCCGCGGTCAGCTTCTTGGTACCGGTGTCGATCCGGATGTCGGAGAGCTTGACCTCGAAACCGTGGCCGGTCGGCGGGGCGGGCGAGGAGAAGATGACGCTGCCCTTGAAGGCCGCCTTCACCACGTGGCCGCCGGCCGGGTCGTACTGGCCCGTCGGCTCGACGAACCGCAGGGTGCCGTCCGCGTTCTGCCGGGCGCCGTCGGCGACGGTGATGGTGCCCTTGGCCATGCCGGTCACGTAGGCGCGGTAGCTGGCGAGGACGCCCCAGTCGAGGGAACCTCCGACGATCTTCACCGGCCCGGTCGGGGGGCCGCCCGCGGCGGTGGCCGGCAGTGCGAAGGCGGTGGCGCCGAGTGCGGCGGCGGTCAGGACGGCGGCCGCGAGGGAGATCGGGCGGCGGATGGACGACATGGCGGGAACTCCTGGGAGAGGGAAGGGGAAGGGGAAGGGGGTGGTTCGCTACTTCGGCGCGTCGGCGGACTGGGCGTCCTGCCCGTCGGCATCCGCACCGGCCCCGGCCGGTGCGGGCGCCTTCGCCCCCGGCCCATCCGGTCCGTCAGACGCCCCCGGCGCGGATCCCGTCGCCGGGTCCGAGCCCGGGACCGGGGCCGAGCCCGGAGCGGACTTCGCGGCCGGGACCGGGGCCGTCGCCGGAGCCGTGGCCGGAGCCGGAGCCGGGGCCTGCGGCGGGATCGGAGCGGGGGCGGACTTCGTGGCCGGAGCCGAGGCCGAGGCCGAACCCGACCTCGCGGCCCCAGCCGGTGCCGGGTCCGGGACCGAACCCGGAGCGGACTCCGCGGCCGGAGGCGGGGCGGAAGACCGCGCCGGCTCTGTGGCAGGGGCCCCGGCGGCGGAGCCGGAGGCCGGGGTCGGGGTGGGCACCGGGGCGGCGGGAGCCGCACCGGCAGCGGGGGCGGAGGCGGCGGCCGTTGGGGCTGCCGTACGGCGCTTGCGGGCCATCAGGAGGGCTCCGGCGCCGGCCGGCAGCAGGACGGCCGCGGCCAGGCCGGCGTAGAGGCCGGTGCTCGAGGACGAGCCCGACTCCGCGGCGGGAGCGGGTTCGCCCGCCGACGGTGCGGGAGCGGGCGCGGCCGACGGCGAGGCCGTGGAGCCCAGGTCGGGCAGGGCCGGCAGCTTCGCGGTCGCGTCGAGGGCGACGGCGAGCGAGACGGGGTCCATCTCGGTTCCCGCCCTGTACAGGGAGTTGAAGGCGTGGGAGCCGCCCTCGGTGAGGGTGGCCGGGGCCTCGGTCAAAGTCACCAGCGCGCCCTCGCCCTTGAGGCCCTTGGCATCGAACTCCACCAGCGCGACGGCGTTCTTCGTCGTGCCCGCGGTCGTGACGTCCGCGGACAGCACGCCCTTGCCGTTATCCACCTTCACGCCCACTTTGCCGAGCCTCAGGTCCAGGTGGGTGCCGGTGAACCGGACGGTGCCGGCGAAAGCGGCCTCAAGAGTGCCTTTCTCGCCGTCGTACGCACCCCTGCCCTGCGGGAATCGGAACAGCGCGCCGCCGTCCTGGGCCCCTTCGGCCAGGGTCCACTTGCCCCGGCCGATCGAGCCGGTGACGTACTCCCGGAAGGTGCGGCGCACCCCCCAGTCGACGGCGGCGTCGGTGAAGGCGCCCGGCGCCTGCGACGCCTGGGCCGTGGCGCTCGGCTGCGGGGCCACCGGCGGCGAGGACTCCGCGGCCGGGGCCGTCTTCACGTCGGCGGACAGGGATGCGGACAGGGAGAGGGGATCGAGCTGTGCACCGGCCGGGTAGTAGCCGGCGAACGCCCGGGCGCCCTGGGCGGTGAGGGTGACCGGGATGTTCGTGAGGGTCAGCGGGGTGGCGCCGCCCTTCATGTTGATCCCGCCGACGCCCAGCGTCGCGAAGGGCACCTGGCTCTGGTTGCTGACCGTGCCGGTGTCCTTGGCCTTGCTGGAAACGTCCACGTACAGCGTCCCGCCGCCATCGCCGATCTTGACGGTGGGGCGGCTGACGGTCATGTCCAGCTCGTACACGCCGTCGGACTTCTGATGACCCTGGAACGTGACTCCGCCCGTGTACGAGGCTTCGAACGTGCCGGGCCCCGGGTCGTAGGAGCCGGTCGCCGAATGGAAGCGGAACTGGCTTCCGCCGACCGTGGCGGCTCCGCTCTTCAGCTTGAAACCGCCTTTTGCCACCGGGCCGGTGACATAACTCTGGAAGGACGACTTGACGCCCCAGTCCAGCCGGCCCCCCTGTACGGCGCCCGCGTGAGTGGCACTCGCCGACAGCAGGGCCCCCAACAGGCCCGCCAGCAGGGCGATGGTGAGCGTACGGACGGGTCTCGCGGGCATGAATGCCCCCTCCAGATCTGTCAAGCAAGGTTAGGCTAACCTAAGCTAACCGGGACCGGATGGAAACCCCCGGCCCCAGAACCCCAGTCGGACGATCAGGACGGTGCTTCGTGCCTACGCCCGCCGCGTCACACCGCTTTCCCCGTCTCGCAGTTGCCGTGGCAGCACTGGCATTCGCGCTGACGGCCTGCGGAGGTACGGCCACCCCTTCGGGCTCATCCGCCCCCGCGCCCGCCGCCGCCCCGGACCGGGTGGAGCCACTCGCCGCGACGCCACAGCCCGACCTGCCGGCGACCGTGGCCTCGGCCGACGGCACGCGGGTCACTGTCGCGTCCGTCGACCGGGTGATCCCGCTGACCGGCAGCCTCAACGAGATCGTCCACACCCTCGGCCTCGGCAAGCAGGTCGTGGCCCGGGACATCACCGCCACGTTCGAACAGGCCGCCGTGCTGCCGGTGGTGACACGTGGCCACGACGTCTCCGCCGAGAGCGTGCTCTCCCTCCGCCCCACGCTCGTCCTGGCGGAGACCACCACGGGCCCCGCCGAAGCGGTCCAGCAGATCCGCGACGCCGGCATCCCGGTACTCGTCGTCGCTCCCGCCAAGGGGCTGGACGACGTACCGAAGCGGATCGACACCGTGGCCGCCGCGCTCGGCGTCAAGGACGCCGGTACGCAGCTGAACCAGCGCACCGCGGAGCGAATCGCCGCCGCCCGCGGGAACGTTCCCGCCGCCACGGGCAAACAGCCCCGGGTGGCCTTCCTCTACCTCCGCGGCACCGCCTCCGTCTACCTGCTGGGCGGCTCGGACTCCGGAGCGGCCTCACTCCTCGAAGCGGCCGGCGCGGTCGACACCGGCAAGGAGTCCGGCCTCGGCAAGGACTTCACCCCCATCACCAGCGAGGCCCTGGCGGCCGCCGCCCCCGACGCGATCCTGGTCATGTCCAAGGGCCTCGAATCGGTCGGCGGCATCGACGGCCTGGTGAAGATCCCGGGCGTCGCCCAGACCCCGGCGGGCATGGACCGCCGCGTGGTCACGGTCGACGACGGCGTCCTCCTCAACTACGGCCCCCGCACGGACCAGGTCCTCTCCTCCCTGATCACCCAGCTCTACGGCAAGGGAGCCTGAGGTGGCCCTCTCGCAGGAATCCGCCGGGGCCGGGAGGGTGTCGGGGCGATCCCCGCAGGGCGCCGAACGCACCGCCGACGCACGGTCCGACCCCGAGCACCGTTCGGCGCCCGAGGAGACGCCCCGGCGCGCGCCCGGCCCCACCAAAGCCACCGCCCCCGGCGAAGCCCCCGCGACCACGCCCGACCCCGCCAAGCCCACCCGGCCGGCCCAGCCCGCAAAGCCCGCCAAGCCCGCCAAGCCCGCCAAGCCCGCCGCAGGCGTACGGCGCAGCCGGAAGGCTCTCTGCCTCACCCTCGCCCTCCTCACCACCCTGCTCCTCCTCGCCCTGATCTCGGCCGGCACCGGCGCCTACCGCATCCCCACCGCCGACGTACTCGCCTCCGCCCAGCACCGCCTGGGCCTCGGCGGTGCACCGCTCGACCGCGTCGGCGAGAGCGTGCTGTGGAACGTCCGCCTCCCCCGCGTCGTGCTCGCGCTGCTCGTGGGCGCCGGCCTCGGCTGCGCGGGCGCGCTCATGCAGGGCGTCTTCGGCAACCCCCTCGCCGAGCCCGGCGTCATCGGCATCTCGGCGGGCGCCGCCGTCGGCGCGGTCGCCGCCATCGGTCTGGGCCTCCGCTTCTTCGGCAACTGGACCGTCACCGTCTGCGCGTTCGTCGCCGGGCTGATCACCGTCAGCGCGGTCTACCTCCTCTCCCGCAGCGGCGGGAAGACCGAGGTCGTCACGCTCATCCTCACCGGCATCGCCGTCAACGCCTTCGCCGGCGCCCTCATCGGCCTGTTCCTGTTCTTCGCGGACAGCGGCCAGGTCAACCAGATCACCTTCTGGCAGCTGGGCTCCCTCGCCCAGGCCACCTGGCCCAGGGTGCTCGCGGTCCTCCCCTGCGCCGTCGCCGGCCTGCTCATCGCCCCCTTCTACGCCCGCCGGCTCGACCTCCTCTGCCTCGGCGAGCGGCCCGCCCGCCACCTCGGCATCGACGTCGAACGCCTGCGCCTCGCCCTGATCCTGGTCGTCGCGCTGCTGACGGCGGCCGCCGTGGCCGTCGCCGGCGTCATCACCTTCATCGGCCTGCTCGTCCCGCACCTGCTGCGCATGGCCAACGGTCCCGGCCACCGCTTCCTGGTCCCCGGCAGCGCCCTCGCCGGCGCTGTGGTCCTGGTCGCCGGCGACCTCGCCGCCCGGAACCTCGCCCAGCCCGCCGAGCTCCCCCTCGGCGTTCTGACCGCCCTGATCGGCAGCCCCTTCTTCTTCTGGCTGCTGCGTCGCACCCGCCGCAAGCAAGGAGGCTGGGCGTGACCCGTACACCCCCCACCCCCACCACCCGCACCGCGGCCACGCCGGCCCGTTTCCTCTCCCGCGGCCGCCGCACCGTCCCGGCCCGGCCGCTCCCCGGCACGGCCCTCGCCGAAGCCGTCGGCCTGCACGTCCGGCTCGGGCAGCGCGACGTGCTCGCCGGCATCGAACTGACCGCCCGCGCGGGGGAGGTGCTGGCCCTGGTCGGCCCCAACGGCGCGGGCAAGTCCACCCTGCTGGGTGCACTCGCCGCCGACCTGCCCGCCGCCTGCGGCGAGGTGCGGATCGACGGCCGCCCGGTCGGTGACTGGAGCGCCGCCGACCTGGCGCTGCGGCGCTCCGTCCTGCCCCAGTCGGCCGCGCTGTCCTTCCCCTTCCCGGTGGAGGACGTCGTACGGATGGGCCGCGCGCCCTGGGCCGGCACCCCCTTCGCCGACGCGGACGAGGAGGCCGTGGCCACCGCGATGTCCGCCGCCGAGGTCACCGGGTTCGCCGGGCGCCCCTTCTCCGCGCTCTCCGGCGGCGAGCGGGCCCGGGTCGCGCTGGCCCGCGTACTGGCCCAGCGGGCCCCGCTGCTCCTGCTCGACGAGCCGACCGCCGCCCTCGACCTGCGCCACCAGGAACTCGTGCTGCGCATCTGCCGGGAGCGGGCCGCGGCCGGGGACGCGGTCGTCGTCGTCCTGCACGACCTGGGGCTGGCCGCCGCCTACGCGGACCGGGCCGCCGTCCTGCACGACGGGCGGATCGCCGCGGACGGCCCGCCCGCCGAGGTGTTCGAGGACGCCCTCCTCAGCCGCGTCTACCGCCAGCCCGTCGAGGTGCTCCCTCATCCGCGCACGGGGGCCCCGCTGGTGGTCCCCGTACGCGCCGCGCACGCCAACCGCATGCCGGACGGTCTGCCCTCTTGACCCCCGCTTGACCGCCCCATGGGCTCGTCGTGTGGCGTCCGTGACGCCGCTGTGTCCGGGGCCGGAACGTGAGAGCTGAATCACTGCACGAGGGGGTATGGGTCAAGTAAGGCTCGGTTAAGTTAGGTCCGCCTCACCGGCCTCTCCCCCTTGGGACGGCCCTCGCCCGACGCCCAGGAGCCTCCTATGCGCCCCGCTCGCCTCACCGTCGTCGCCACCTCCGTGGTGGCCGCCCTGACCGTCGTCACCGGCTGCTCCGAGAAGAGCGACAAGGGCGACGACGCGATCCGCGTGGCGGCTTCCGACAGCGCCTGCGACGTGTCGAAGACGGAGTTCCCGGCCGGCAAGGTGCAGATCGACGTCGAGAACAAGGGCTCCAAGGTCACCGAGGTCTACGTCCTCTTCCCGGACGCCCGCATCGTCACCGAGCGCGAGAACATCGGCCCGGGCACCAAGGCGTCCATCACCGCCGAGATCAAGGCGGGCGACTACGAGATCGTCTGCAAGCCCGGCATGAAGGGCGACGGCATCGCCAAGAAGGTCAAGGCGACCGGCGCCCAGGACGGCGGCGAGAAGCGCAGCCCCGAAGCGGACGCCGCCGTGGCCGCCTACCGCGCGTACGTCGTCGCGCAGGCCGAGGAGACCCTCCCCAAGGCGCAGGCCTTCGCGGACGCGGTCAAGGCCGGCGACGTCGAGGCCGCGAAGAAGGCGTACGCGCCCTCCCGCATCGGCTGGGAGCGCACCGAGCCGGTCGCCGAGTCCTTCGGCGACATCGACCCGAAGGTCGACGTCCGCGAGGACGGCCTGGAGGCCGGCCAGGACCCGGCGAAGGACTGGACGGGCTGGCACCGCCTGGAGAAGTCCCTGTGGGCCGACAACAAGATCGACGACAACGACAAGAAGCTCGCCGACACCCTGATCACGGACCTGACCGACTGGCAGAAGAAGGTCGGCCAGGCGGAGATCACCCCCACCTCGATCGCCAACGGCGCCAAGGAACTCCTCGACGAGGTCGCCACCGGCAAGGTCACCGGTGAGGAGGAGCGTTACTCCCACACCGACCTGGTCGACTTCAAGGCCAACGTCGAGGGCGCGCAGAAGGCGTACGAGCTGCTCAAGCCGATCGCCGAGAAGAACGACCCGGAGCTGTCCAAGCAGCTGGACACCCAGTTCGCCGCCCTGAACACCCTTCTGGACAAGTACCGCGCCGACAAGGCCTCCTACGAGTTCACCTCGTACGACAAGGTCGGCGAGGCCGAGCGCAAGGAGCTCTCGGACGGCGTGAACGCGCTCGCCGAGCCGCTCTCCAAGCTCGCCGCCGCGGTCGCCAAGTAACGGCCCACCGGGAAGCAGACGGAATCAGACGGGAGTAGACGATGACCGAGTCGGACGCGGCCTCCGGACAGCCCCTGCAGGACGGCGGCGGCCCCGCCGCGGCCCCCGGGGCCGCCCCCTCCCGACGTGCGGTGCTCGGCTGGGGCGGGGCCGGGCTCGCGCTCGGCGCCGCCGCTGCCGGCGGTGCGGCCGCGGCCTTCGGCGGCGGCTCGGACATGGTGTCGGCGGCGGCCGCCGGCGCGGCCGTGCCCTTCCACGGCGAGCACCAGGCCGGTATCGCGAGCGCCGTGCAGGACCGCCTGCACTTCGCGGCCTTCGACGTGAAGACGAAGGACCGCGCGGAGCTGGTCAAGCTCCTGAAGGAGTGGACCGCGGCGGCCCGCCTGATGACGGCGGGCCTCCCGGTCGGCGACGTGTACGAGGGCCTGCCGGAGGCCCCGCCGACCGACACCGGCGAGGCCCTGGGCCTGAAGGCCTCCCGGCTCACCCTGACCGTCGGTTTCGGGCCCGGGCTGTTCGCCAAGGACCGGTTCGGGCTGGAGGGCAGGCGCCCCGAGGCGCTGGTGGACCTGGAGCTCTTCCCCGGTGACAACCTGGACCCGGCACGCTCCGGCGGCGACCTGTGCGTCCAGGCCTGTGCCGACGACCCGCAGGTCGCCGTGCACGCCATCCGCCAGCTGGCCCGGATCGGCTTCGGCCGGGTCGCGGTGCGCTGGTCGCAGCTCGGCTTCGGCAAGACCTCCTCGACGACGCCCGACGAGCAGACCCCGCGCAACATGATGGGCTTCAAGGACGGCACCCGGAACATCTCCGGTACCGACCGGGCGGCCCTGGACAAGCACGTGTGGGTCGGCGCGGGCGACGGCAGCGACTGGCTGACGGGCGGTTCCTACCTGGTGGCGCGCCGGATCCGGATGAACATCGAGACCTGGGACCGGACCCCGCTGCAGGAGCAGGAGGACATCTTCGGCCGCGACAAGGGCGAGGGAGCCCCCGTGGGCAAGTCCAAGGAGCGCGACGAGCCCTTCCTGAAGGCGATGAAGCCGGAGGCGCACGTCCGCCTCGCGCACCCGGACACCAACAACGGCGCGACGATCCTGCGGCGCGGCTACTCCTTCACCGACGGCACGGACGGTCTCGGCCGCCTCGACGCGGGCCTGTTCTTCCTCGCCTACCAGCGTGACGTCCGCACGGGCTTCGTCCCGATCCAGCGGAACCTGGCGAAGTCCGATGTCCTCAACGAATACATCCAGCACGTGGGTTCGGCCGTCTTCGCCGTCCCGCCGGGCGTCCGCGACAAGGACGACTGGTGGGGCCGGACGCTGTTCGCCTAGATCCGCCGGAGAGGAAGAACCAACGTGTTCGGCAACTATCTGATCGGCCTGCGCGAGGGGCTGGAGGCCGGCCTGGTCGTCTGCATCCTCGTCGCGTACCTGGTGAAGACGGACCGCCGGGACGCCCTGCGTCCGGTGTGGCTCGGCATCGGGATCGCGTGCGCGCTCTCGCTCACCTTCGGCGCGCTGCTCGAATTCGGCTCCCAGGAGCTGACCTTCGAGGCGCAGGAGCTGCTGGGCGGCAGCCTGTCGATCATCTCGGTGGGGCTGGTGACGTGGATGGTCTTCTGGATGAAGCGCACCGCGCGGCACCTGAAGGCCGAGCTTCACGGCAAGCTCGACTCGGCGCTCGCCATGGGCACCGGCGCCCTGGTCGCGACCGCCTTCCTGGCGGTCGGCCGGGAGGGCCTGGAGACCGCGCTGTTCGTGTGGGCGTCGGTACGGGCCAGCGGCGAGGGCTCTTCGGCGCCACTGGTCGGGGTGCTGCTGGGCATCGCGACGGCGATCGTGCTCGGGTACCTGTTCTACCGGGGCGCCGTGCGGATCAACCTGGCGAAGTTCTTCCGGTGGACCGGCGCGATGCTGGTGGTCGTAGCCGCGGGCGTGCTCGCGTACGGCGTCCACGACCTCCAGGAGGCCCGCTTCCTGGGCGGCCTGAACGACAGGGCCTTCGACATCAGCACGGCCGTCCCGCCGGACAGCTGGTACGGGACCCTGCTCAAGGGAGTCTTCAACTTCCAGCCGGACCCGACCGTCCTCCAGCTGGCCGTGTGGGCGCTGTACGCGGTCCCGGTGCTGGTGCTGTTCTTCGCCGAACGCGGCGGCCGCCGCCCGGCGAGCACGCCCACGCCCTCCGACGCCCCGAACGCCGCCCCCGCCGCCTGACGGTTCACCAGAGCCGGTCGACGCTCCCGGGGTGGAGCGGGACCCGCACGCCGGTGAAGGCCTGGCGGTCCCCGGCCGGGGCGTCGGTGAAGAAGGCCGCCATCACCGCCTTGTCGAAGCCGGGGGCGTCGGTGGCCAGCGGCTCCTCGGGGGTGCCTCCGACGAGGACCGTGCCGGGCAGCGGCGCGAAGCCGGCCGCCTCGTAGAACGGCGCGAGGGGCCGGTCGCAGCTGAACAGCGCCAGGTCCACGGCCCGGTCCGCCGCCAGTTCCGCCAGGGCGGCGGCCACCAGCCGCCCCCCGAGCCCCTGGCCGCGCACCGCGGTCCGCGTCACGACGGAGCTCAGCCCGGCGCCGCGGTACGTGCGCCCCGCCAGCGGGATCTCCTTGTACAGCAGCGCCAGGGCGGCGGCAACCGTCCCGTGCCGGTCCACCAGCAGCAGGGCTCGGGGTTCGAGCGCCGGATCATGACCCGGGGTGCAGCCTGGCCAGGCCTCCGCTTCCAGGTCGGCGACCTGGACGGCCAGCGCGGCGGGCACGTCGGCCTCGGCGAAGCCGACCACCCGCAGCTCCGCGCTCACCCTGCGGCTCCACGCATGGCGGGCGGACGCGCCGCCGCCGCGGCTCCGCGCCGGACGCCGCGCCTCAAACGCCGGCGGGGCGGAGAAGGGCGGGCGCATTCCTCGCGGCAGAACCAGTCCTGCCGGCGATTGAGGCGCGGGGGTTCGAGGGCAGAGCCCCCGGCCTTCGCGCCGTGCAGGGCCTCGTGCCGGACGGGTGCGCTCACGCCATGCGAACGGCCGTGCCGCCGACGCGGACGCGGGGGTCGCCCGCGTGCAGTGCGACCGTGAGGACGCCCGGGCGGCCCATGTCCGCGCCCTGGTGGAGGGTCAGCTCGGCCTCGTCCGGAACCAGGCCGAGCTCCCGGGCGTACGCGCCGAAGGCGGCCGCCGCGGCCCCCGTCGCCGGGTCCTCGACGACTCCGCCGACCGGGAACGGGTCGCGAACGTGGAACTCCGCCGGGCCCGCGCGGTGCACCAGCTGGACCGTGGTGAGGTCCAGGCGCCGCATCAGCGCCTCCAGGCGGGCGAAGTCGTAGTCGAGGTCCGCGAGGCGGGCCCGGGTGGCGGCGCCGAGCACCAGGTGGCGGGCTCCGGCGTAGGCGATCCTCGGCGGGAACGCCGGGTCGAGGTCGGCCCGCGGCCAGTCCAGCGCGGCGAGGGCCTCGGCGAGGTCGGCGGCGCCGATCTCCTCGGTGTGCGGCTCGACGCTGGTCAGCGTGGCCCGCAGGCGGCCGTCCTCGGCGGTGACCGACACCGGCACGGTGCCCGCCCGGGTGGCGAGGAGGAGGTCACCGGGCCCGATCCGCTCCGCCAGCGCGACGGCGGTGGCGATGGTGGCGTGGCCGCAGAAGGGGACCTCCGCCTTCGGGCTGAAGTAGCGCACGGTGAAGGAGCGGCCCTCCTGCCCTCCGAGCCCCTCCGGCGGGCCGGTGCGGAAGGCCGTCTCGCTGTAGCCCAGCCCGGCGGCGATCTCCAGCATCGCGGCGTCGTCCAGCCCGGAGGCGTCGAGCACGACCCCGGCGGGGTTGCCGCCGTCCGGGTCACTGGAGAAGGCGGTGTAGCGCAGTACGTCGGTATCGGTCATACCGTCATGATCGACGCCCGCCCCACGCGGTGGCAACGGAGATCCAGGGGCGGCGGAGGCCCGGGACTGCGGAGGCCCATCCGGGGCTGCGGAGGTCCGGGGGCTGTGGAGATCCGGGAAGGGCTCAGCCGCGGCCGATGTACGGCATGGACGTGGCCATCACCGTCGCGAACTGCACGTTCGCCTCCAGCGGCAGCTCGGCCATGTGCAGGACCGTGCGGGCCACGTCGGCGGCGTCCATGACCGGTTCGACAGCCAGCTGCCCGTTGGCCTGGAGGATTCCGGTCTGCATCCGCTCGGTCATCTCGGTCGCCGCGTTGCCGATGTCGATCTGGCCGCAGGCGATCCGGTACGGCCGCCCGTCCAGCGACAGGGACTTCGTCAGGCCGGTCATCGCGTGCTTGGTCGCGGTGTAGGCGATCGAGTTCGGCCGGGGCACGTGAGCGGAGATGGACCCGTTGTTGATGATGCGGCCGCCCTGCGGGTCCTGCCGCTTCATCTGCCGGAAGGCGGCCTGCGCGCACAGGAAGGAGCCGGTCAGGTTGACGTCCACGACGGAGCGCCAGGCCTCGTAGGTGATGTCCTCCAGCGGGACCCCGCCGGGCCCGAAGGTGCCCGCGTTGTTGAAGAGCAGGTCGAGGCGCCCGTACCGGGCGCGCACTGACTCGAACAGCCGAGGCACGTCGTCCGGGTCGCTCACGTCGGCCCGCACGCACAGCACGTCGGCGTCGGCCCCGGCCGCGGCGGCGGTCTCCTCCAGCGGTTCGGCCCGGCGGCCGGCCAGGGCCACGGCCCATCCCGCCCCGGCCAGGGTCAGGGCCACGGAGCGGCCGATTCCGGAGCCGGCGCCGGTCACCACGGCGATCTTCTTCGTACGTTCGTCCATGGGGCCGCAGGGTACGTCACAGCGCGCTCCGGTCCCCGGACGTTCCGATTGCTGAGAGCATGGGTCGGTCAGGGGTGCATAAGAGCAGATGAGAAGACTGGAGTACCGCATGTCGGAGAGAGGCCCCGCGACGGCACCCTCGCACGACTCGTCGCCCGAATCGCCCTCCGCGTCCACCACCGCGCCCCTGAAGGCAGCACGCCGTACGAGCCTGCTCGTCACCTTCATACTCGGCGGGCTCACCGCCCTCCCGCCGCTCTCCATGGACATGTACCTGCCGGCCCTGCCGCAGGTCACCGACGCCCTGAAGAGCCCCGCCGCGACGATCCAGCTGACCCTCACCGCCTGCCTCGCCGGCATGGCGCTCGGCCAGCTCGTCATCGGCCCGATGAGCGACAGGTGGGGCCGCCGCCGCCCGCTGCTCGCCGGCATGGCCGTCTACGTCCTGGCCACCGCGATCTGCGCCCTCGCCCCGACCGCCGAGCTGCTGATCTCCTTCCGGCTGCTCCAGGGACTGGCCGGGGCCGCCGGTGTCGTCATCGCGCGCGCCGTCGTACGCGACCTGTACGACGGCGAGGAGATGGCCCGCTTCTTCTCCACCCTGATGCTCATATCCGGGGCCGCCCCGATCGTCGCGCCGCTCATAGGCGGCCAGGTGCTGCGCTTCGCCGACTGGCGGGGCGTCTTCGTCGTCCTGACCGGCGTCGGCACGGTCCTCACCCTGATGGTCTGGCGCGGCCTCGGCGAGACCCTGCCACCCGAGCGGAGGCACACCGGCGGTGTCGGTTCCGCGCTGCGGACCATGCGCGGGCTGCTCGGCGACCGGGTCTTCACCGGCTACACCCTGACCGGCGGCTTCGCCTTCGCCGTCCTCTTCTCCTACATCTCCGCCTCCCCCTTCGTGGTGCAGGAGATCTACGGGGCCTCGCCCCAGACCTTCTCCCTGCTCTTCGGGCTGAACTCCGTCGGCCTGATCCTCGTCGGGCAGATCAACGGCAAGCTGCTGGTCGGCCGGGTGCGCCTGGACAAGGTGCTGGCCGTCGGCCTCGCGGTCGTCCTGGCCTCCGCGGTGTCCCTGCTGCTGATGACCACGGGCGTCTTCGGCGAGGTCGGGCTGATCCCCGTCGCCACCGCGCTGTTCGTCCTCATGTCGGCGATGGGCATCGTGCTGCCGAACACCAACGCGCAGGCGCTGATGCGGACCCCGCACGCGGCCGGATCGGCCTCCGCGCTGCTCGGCACCTCCTCGTTCCTGATCGGCGCGATCGCCTCGCCGCTGGTGGGCATCGCGGGCGAGGACACCGCCGTTCCGATGGCAGTGGTGCAGCTGGTGTGCGCGGTGCTCTCGACGAGCTGCTTCCTGGCCCTGTGCCGGCCGTGGCAGGGCGCCTCCCGCCCCGCCGGCCTCTGAGGCGCACAGACGCGGGGCGCGGGTCCGGCGCGGCCCGGGCGGCGGGGGCGCATTCGCCCGCGGCGTAAACTTCGCAGGTGAACGCCTCCGCCCCCACCACCGCCGAGACCCTCCGCAGCACGCTCGGCGGGCTGCTCGACGGACTCCCGCCCAAGCAGGCCTCGGCCGCCGTCGAGCGGCTCATCGCCAGCTACCGGGGGCGGACCCCCACCGACGCGCCCGTACTGCGCGACCGCTCGGACGTCGTGGCGTACGCGGCCTACCGCATGCCGGCCACCTTCGAGGCGGTACGGGCCGCCCTGGACGCGCTGGCCGAGGCGGCGCCCGGCTGGGCGCCGGCCTCGCACGTGGACGTGGGCGGCGGCACCGGCGCCGCGACGTGGGCGGTGGACGCCACCTGGGACGGCCCCCGGCAGACCACGGTGCTGGACTGGGCGGAGCCGGCGCTGGCCCTCGGCCGGGAGCTGGCGGCGGCCTCCGGCTCGCCCGTGCTGCGCGGCGCCGAGTGGCGGCGGGCCGTCATCGGCGCCGGGATGGCCGTCCCCGACGCCGACCTGGTGACGGTGTCGTACGTACTCGGCGAGCTGACCGGGCAGGCCCGCACGGCCGTCGTCGCCGAGGCGGCGCGGGCCGGCCGGGCGGTGGTGCTGATCGAGCCGGGCACGCCGGAGGGGTACCTGCGCATCCGCGAGGCCCGCGACCAGCTGATCGCGGCCGGACTGCGGGTCGCCGCGCCGTGCCCGCACGACGGGACCTGCCCCATCGAGGTCGGCCAGGACTGGTGCCACTTCTCGGCGCGGGTCAGCCGCTCCTCCCTGCACCGGCAGGTCAAGGGCGGCTCGCTCCCGTACGAGGACGAGAAGTTCAGCTACGTCGCCGCGACCCGCTTCCCGGTGGAGCCGGCCGCCTCCCGGATCACGCGCAAGCCGCAGATCCGCAAGGGTCTCGTCCTGCTGGAGCTGTGCGGCCCCGAGGAGGGCGACGGGGCAGGCCTGACCCGGGTCAACGTGACCAAGCGCCACGGCGGCCTCTACAAGGCCGCTCGGGACGCCGACTGGGGCCAGGCCTGGCCGCCGCCCCCGGAGGGCCGGATCCGGGCACGCCCTGCGGAAACGCCTTAGGTCGTGTCGTGAAGGTCCCGCCTGGCCGGCGGGGCCTGCCCCGCCCTTCGGGCGGCCGGCGCTACTTCGACGGCACTTCCTGGGGCCGCAACTCCTGGGTGCAGCACTTCACGCTGCCGCCGCCCTTGAGCAGTTCCCCGAGGTCCATCGGGACCGGTTCGAAGCCCCGGTCCCGCAGCGGGCCGAACAGCCCGGTGGCCGCCTGCGGGAGCAGCACGTGCCGGCCGTCGGACACCGCGTTCAGGCCGAGGGCGGCCGCGTCCCGGCCGTCGGCGATCAGCGCGTCGGGGAAGAGCCGCCGCAGCACGCCCTGGCTGCCGGGCGAGAAGGCGTCGGGGTAGTACATGACCTCGTCGCCGTCGAGGACGCTGAGCGCGGTGTCCAGGTGGTAGTAGCGCGGGTCGACCAGGTCGAGCCCGATGACGGGGCGGCCGAAGAACTCCTGGGCCTCGGAGTGCGAGAGCGGGCTGGAGCGGAAGCCGCGGCCGGCGAGGACGAAGCTCGCCGTGACGGCGAAGTCGCCCTCGCCCTCGTTGACGTGGGCGGGCTCGTGGACGTCCTGGTAGCCGTGGTCGCGGAACCATTCGAGGTGGATCCGGGCCTCCGGCGCCCGTTCCGGGTAGGCGAACCGGGCCCCGAGGACCCGGCCGTCGACCACCAGCGCCCCGTTCGCCGCGAACACCATGTCGGGCAGTGCGGGATCGGGTACGAGGGTCTCGACGGTGTGGCCCAGGGACAGGTACCGGTCCCTGAGGTCTTCCCACTGGGCCTGGGCGAGGGGCAGGTCCACCGGTTTCGTGGGATCCATCCACGGGTTGATGGAGTACGTGACCTTGAAGTGTGCGGGTGGGCACATCAGGTAGCGCCGGGGTGTGGCGTCTCTGCGCAAAGAAGGCTCCTCACGACTTTCACGACTCAAGACGAGTGCTGGAAGGAATCGTCTCTCCTGGACCGGTACGGCGCAGTGGACCGATGGGGTGGTTTACGAAAACGAGGGGCGCCGCGGAAGCCGAGGAGACGAGACGTCTCGCTGCGATACTTGCGGGCATGACCAAGTCCCCTGACGCCACGCGCCGCAGCGACCGTTCCCGGCGCGCCATCCTCGACGCCGCGCTCGCCCTGGTCGGAGAGGTCGGCTACAACAAGCTGACCATCGAGGCCATCGCCGCCCGCGCCGGCGTCGGCAAGCAGACCATCTACCGCTGGTGGCCCTCGAAGGCGGCCGTCCTCCTCGAAGCCTCCCTCGCCCTCGCCGGGGACGCGGAGGCGGACGCCGAGTGGACCGGCTTCCCCGACACCGGGGACCTCGCCGCCGACCTGAAGTACGTACTGCGGGCGACGGTCGACGAGTTCAACGACGAGAAGTACGAGGCCCCCGCGCGCGCCCTGACCGCGGCCGGAGCCACCGACCCCGAGCTCGGCGCCCGCTTCACCGAGCAGTTGCTGGAGCCGCAGCTCGCACTGTACGAAGCCCGGTTGCGCACGGCGCGCGAAGCCGGCCAGCTCGCGCCCGACACGGATCTGCGGCTGACGGTCGAGATGCTGCTCGGGCCGCTGACGTACCGCTGGCTGCTGCGCACCGCGCCCCTCACGCACGCGTACACCGACTCACTGGTGGACGGGGTGCTCGGCGGGGTGGCAAACGTCACCGCCCGCTAGCCGCCCGACAACCTGCGTTCACCCGGGAATGTTTGCCCCGATTCGGTGGGTATGTTGGCGTTGGCACTCACCCATCCCCGGCCCCCCGGTCATCGAGAGCGGTCACCCGGGGCCCAGGATGGTGGGACCATGTGAAGGTCTGCCGGGGCAACGGTGAGGTGAGGGGATAGATGGGATCTGAGTCCGGCCGCGTCAAACGCGGCGAGCAGAGCAGGATTTCCCAGTGGCTGCGCCGGCGGCAGAAACCCACCGCCGAGGACCCCGCACGAGAACGCGAGGCGCTCCTCCTGGCCGTCTCCGCCGCCGGTCTGCCGCTCGCCCCCGCCGCCCATCCCGTCGGCTACCGATGTTCGTGCGACCGCATCGGCTGTCCGACCCCGGCCCGACATCCGGTCTCCTTCGCCTGGCAGACGCAGTCGACCACCGACCGCGCGCAGATCGAGCGGTGGGCGCGCAACGAGCCCGACGCCAACTTCATCACCGCGACCGGCATGGTCCACGACGTGCTCGACGTCCCGCTGGAAGCCGGCGCCGCCGCCCTCGCGCGGCTCCTGGAGGCCGGCATCAAGGTCGGCCCCGTCGCCGAATCGGGCGGCAACGGCGACCAGGCCCGGATGCTCTTCTTCACCGCCACCCGCGGCACTCCCGAGGACGAGGACGAGTGGTGGCCGTGCGCGCTGGACTGCCACCCCGAGACGATGGACGAACACCCGGGCCTGCGCTGGCACTGCCGCGGCAGCTACGTCCTGGTCCCACCGGCGGCCCTCCCCGGCGACCAGGCGGTGACCTGGATCCGCGGCATGGAGCACCCCCTCCCGGACCCGCTCACCCTCCTGGAAACCCTGACCGACGCCTGCGCCGCGTATGCGGACACCTCCGACCGCGCCCCTGCCACGGTGGCCTGGCCGCTGGGACGTTGAGGCGCGGGGCGCCGAGGGCCGTGCCCCCGGCCACGGCCACGGCGCGTCAGTGGTGGATCTGCGTCACGACCACGTCGAGGGACCAGGCCCGCCCCGCCTTCGCGGGGGCTTCCGTCTCGACGGCGTAGCCCAGGTCCCGCAGGGCCGTCACCAGCTCGGCCGGCGAGCCGGGCACGGCCCCCGCCACCAGCAGGTCCCGGACCAGGCGGCCCTTGGTCGCCTTGTTGAAGTGGCTCACCACGGACCGCTTCTCCACGCCGTCCACCAGCTGCGAGTGCAGCACCCGTACGGTCGCGGTCCGGCCCGCGACCTCACCCTTCGGCTTCCACGCGGTCGCGTACGCCGCCGAACGAAGGTCCAGTACCAGCCCGTCCGCGGCGGCCGCGGGCAGCACCTCGGCCATCGGCCCGCGCCAGTACGCGCCGAGCGCGCCCAGCCCCGGCAGCTTCACGCCCATCGAGCAGCGGTACGAGGGGATCCGGTCGGTGACCCGCACCGCACCCCACAGCCCCGAGAAGACCAGGAGCGCATCCTCGGCGGTCGCCCGCGCCGCCTCGGGCAGATCGGCCAGGCCCAGCGCGTCGTAGAGCACGCCGGTGTAGATCTCCCCCGCCGGGCGGGCGGCCGCCGAGCGCAGCTCCGCGTTCTTGGCGACCTCGCCGCGCAGGCCCTCGCTCAGACCCAGCACCTCACGGGCCTTGAGCTCGTCGCCCGCGCACAGCTCGACCAGCTCCTCCAGCACCGCCGCCCGGGCCGGCGCCAGACCGGGCAGCGACAGCTCCCGCGGCTCCAGCGGTGCGCCGGAACCGCCGGCGGCCTTTCCCTCGGAGGGCGGCAGCAGCACGAGCACGGTGGTTCTCCTTCAATACGACACGACGCAGGGGATGCGGCCCCCCGGCCAGCCTAGACGCCCGCCGGCCCCGCCCGGCTACGCCCGCCGGCGCAGGGCCGGGACCAGGGTGCGGGGGTCGTCGGCGCGGAAGCGGACGGTGCGGGCCGTCGCGCGGGCGCCGAGCGTAGAAGCCCTGCCGTTGCGGCAAGGTCAAGCGGCGACGGCACAGCCGGTAACATGGGCGCCACGGCAGACGAGTCGGCCGGGCGGCCGCGTCGGGACCCCAGGGTCCCGCCGAGGAACGTCCGGGCTCCACAGGGCAGGGTGGTGGGTAACGCCCACCCGGGGTGACCCGCGGGACAGTGCCACAGAAAACAGACCGCCGGGGGCTTCGGCCTCCGGTAAGGGTGAAACGGTGGTGTAAGAGACCACCAGCGCCTGGGGTGACCCAGGCGGCTAGGTAAACCCCACCCGGAGCAAGGTCAAGAGGATCCGTCCCCGGACGGGTCTGCGCGAACGCTTGAGGGCTGCCCGCCCGAGTTCGCGGGTAGACCGCACGAGGCCGGCGGCAACGCCGGTCCTAGATGGATGGCCGTCTCCCCGGCGACCGCGAGGTCACCGGGCGACAGAACCCGGCGTACAGGCCGGCTCGTCTGTCCATCCCTCGCCCCGAACCGGGCTCCTCCGGTCCGGGGCGTCGCCGTACCGTCCGCCGGATTTCCGTCGGTCGGTGCCGACACCTGTCGGTGGTCCGCATGATGCGGCACTCTCAGCTCATGAGCGACCACCCCGCCAGCGCGGCCGCGGCTGCCGCGCGCATGCGCGACCTGGCCGAAGCGACCGCCGGTCCGCGCGACGCCTACGCGAGCCCCGCCGAGATCGCTTCCGTGACCGGGAGCCTGCTCGACGTCGCCCGCCACCTCCAGGACGTGCTGAGCCATCTGGAGCGCCACATCGGGCGGACCGACGACGGTGACTGGGCCGCCCCGGACGGAGCACGGCCCCGCCCGAACCCGCGGCAGGCGCGCGGCGCCGTCCAGTCCGCCCAGGCCCAGGCCCGGAACATGGTCCGCTCCCTGGACCGGGCGGTGGAGGCCCTCGGCCGCCCCGAGCCCGCGCCCTGACCGCCGTCGGCGGGGCCTACCGCAGGTGCGAGGTGTCGTTCAGGAGACGGACCGAGGCGTTGCCGTCCGCGTAGTAGGCCACCGCCGAGAGGGACGCCGCCGAGAGTTCCATGCGGAACAGGGACTCCGGCGGGGCCCCGAGCGCGAGGCGGACCATGATCTTGACCGGGGTCACGTGGGTGACCAGCAGGACCGTGCGGCCCGCGTGTGCGGCCAGCAGCCGGTCGCGGGTCGCCGAGATCCGGCGGGTGGCGGCCGCGAAGCTCTCCCCACCGCCGGTGGGGGCGGCCTTCGGGGAGTCCAGCCAGGCCTGCAGGTCGTCCGGGAAGCGCTCCTGCACCTCGGCGAAGGTCAGGCCCTCCCAGGCGCCGAAGTCCACCTCGCGCAGGCCCTGTTCGACCGTCACGTCGAGGCCGAGGCGGTCGGCGACGGCCTGCGCGGTCTCCCGGCAGCGCAGCAGTGGGGAGCTGATGACCGTCTGGACGGTGCCGCGCGCGGCGAGCGCCTCGGCGACGGCCGCCGCCTGGCGGCGGCCGGCCGGGGACAGCTCGGGGTCGCTGCCTCCGCTTCCGGAGAACCGCTTCTGCGGGGTGAGCGCGGTCTCGCCGTGGCGCAGCAGCACGAACGTGGCCGGCGCCCCCATGTCGGGGGCCCAGCCCTGCCCGCCCGCGGGGGCGGTGGCCGTCCGCTCCTGATCGGCCTGATCGGCCCGGCCGGGCGCCGGTGCCGCCGACGGGACCGGTCCGGCCGTACCGGGGCCGGGCTCCGCGAAGAGGGTGTCGGCCCCTGCCTCGGCGAAGAGGGTGTCGGCCCCTGCCTCCGCGGACACCGGCGCGGTGGCCGACGTACGAGGTGGCATCCCGGTCGGCGTGTCGGCGCGGGCGATGCCGCGGGCGGCCGCGGTGTCCGGGCCGGACCGGGCGGCGGCCAGGGCCGCCCGCGCCGCCGCCGCACCCGCGGCGGCGTCACCGGGCGGACCCGACGGGGCCGGGCGGGCCGACGGGGTCGTGAAGGCGGCCGAGGAGGCCGACGGCTCCCACTGCTCGCCGCGCTTGCCCGCGTCCATCGCCTCGTTGGCGAGCCGGTCCGCGTGCTTGTTCCGCTCGCGCGGGATCCACTCGTAGGTGACCTGCGCGCGCGGCAGGATGCGCGCGGCCTCGGCCGCGAGCGGCTTCATGTCCGCGTGCTTGATCTTCCAGCGGCCCGACATCTGCTCGACGACGAGCTTGGAGTCCATCCGGACCAGGACCACCGCGTCGGGCGCGAGGTCACGGGCCGCCGTGAGCCCGGCGATCAGGCCCTTGTACTCCGCCACGTTGTTCGTCGCGACGCCGATGTACTCGGCGCGTTCGGCCAGCGTCTCGCCAGAGGCCGGGTCGAGGACGACGGCGCCGTAGCCCGCGGGCCCCGGGTTGCCCCGGGACCCGCCGTCCGCCTCCACGACGAAACGCGGCATCAGATGCCCGAGTCGGCCGTACGGACCAGGATGCGGCCGCAGTTCTCGTGACGGACGACCTGGTCGCGGGCCGTGGCCTTGATCTCGTTGACCTCGGCCATGTCCAGCTCCAGCCGGCAGCCCTCGCAGCGGCGCTGGTAGAGGCGCGCCGCGCCGACCCCGCCCTGCTTGACGCGGATCTTCTCGTACAGGGCCATCAGGTCGGCCGGCATGGAGGTGACGATCACCTCGCGGTCCTTGGTGACCTTCGCGACCTCGGCGTCGATCTCGGCGGTGGCCGCGTCACGGCGGGTGGTGGCGTCCGCGACCTTTGTCTCCAGGCCGGAGACGCGCTCGGTCAGCTCCGACACGCGTTCCTGCGCGGCCTCCAGGCGCTCCATGACCTCGAGGACCACGTCCTCCAGGTCGCCCTGGCGCTTGGCGAGGGAGACGACCTCGCTCTGCAGGTTCGCCAGGTCCCGGGCCGAGATGCCCACGCCGGAGTCGAGCCGCTGCTGGTCGCGGACCGCGCGCTGGCGCACCTGGTCGACGTCCTGCTCCGCCTTGGTCTGCTCGCGGGCCGTGTCGCTCGCCTGGGTCTGGGCGGCGACCAGCAGGTCGCGCTGCTGCGTCAGGTCCTTGGTGAGCGTGTCGAGCTCGGCGTGCTCGGGCAGCGACTTGCGCTTGTGGGCGAGCTGAGACAGCCGGACGTCCAGGGCCTGGACATCGAGAAGTCGGATCTGGTCGGCGGGCTCGGCGTTCAGTTGGGGGCTCCAGAGATAGAAGGGGAGGGTACGGACGGCGCGTGCACCGTCCACGGGTCGGTGACCGTGCGCGAGACGTGGGTGCGCAGACCCCAGCCGTGGCGCTCGGAGATCGCGTCGAGCTGCGCGGCGGCCTGCTCGCACCAAGGCCATTCGGTGGCCCAGTGGGCGGCGTCGACGAGGGCCAGCGGGCTCTGCTCGCGGGCCTCGGACACCGGGTGGTGACGCAGGTCGGCGGTGACGAACGCGTCCACGCCCGCGGCGCGGACCTCGGCGAAGAGGCTGTCGCCGGAGCCGCCGCTGACGGCGACGCGCCGGATCATCGCGTCCGGGTCGCCGGCGACGCGGATGCCCTGGGCCGTCGGCGGCAGCCAGGCCGCACAGCGGGCGGCGAACTCCCGCAGGGGCTCGGGGCGGTCCAGCTCGCAGATCCGGCCGAGGCCGCGGCGGCCTTCGGGGTCGCTCGGGTCCGGCACCAGCGGGCCGGTGATCCGCAGGTCCAGGGCGCCGGCGAGGGCGTCGGAGACGCCGGGGTCGGCGGTGTCGGCGTTGGTGTGGGCGACGTGCAGCGCGATGTCGTTCTTGATCAGCGTGTGCACGACGCGGCCCTTGAAGGTGCCGGCCTCGACCGTGGTGGTGCCCCTGAGATAGAGGGGGTGGTGGGTGACGATCAGGTCGGCACCCAGTTCCACGGCTTCGTCGGCGATCTCCTGGACGGGGTCCACCGCGAAGAGGACCCGGCCGACCTCGGCGTCGGGGTCGCCGCATACGGTTCCGACCGCGTCCCACTGCTCGGCCCGCGAGGGCGGCCAGAGAGCGTCCAGCGCGGCGATGACTTCAGAGAGACGGGGCACGGGCCAAGGCTACCGTCCGTGGCGGCCGGCCCGGTCAGCACCGGTACCTGCGAAGCGGTCCGCCGTCCGCCCGCGGCGCCTGCCTTTCGATGCCGCACAGCACAATCGCACCGCCCATCACAGACGAATCGCCGCCCGGACACCCTTACGTGTGAAGCCGCCTTGGTGGTGTTGTTCGGCAGGAATCCCGAAAACTAGCTTCCTCACCGGAGGTGACGGCCCGGATGACTGTCTGTGCCATCGAGATGACGACCACGGCCCCGTTCACGATCTCCGCGGACGGGTCGTACGCCGCCCGCCTCGCCGGGGACGGCGAAGCGCGCTACGCGGAACGCTGGACCCTCGCCGGTCCCGAGCCCTACGCGGTGCCGCTGCCCCTCGCACAGCCCGAGGAGGCGGACAGCGAGCTCCTCCCGCTGACCGACGGGCGCGTGCTGATCCACCGCCGGGTCGCGGACCGGCACGCCTTCGCCCTGCTCTACCCGACGGGCGCCGCGGCCGGGCCGCGCACCGGGGAGCTCCAGCTGGGCGGAGTGGAGGCGGAGGAGGGCGTACGGGTCTTCCTGCTCCCGCCGGCCCCGGACGGCTCCGGTGCCTTCGCGGTGGCCGCGTCGGACACCGTGAGCACGCTGTGGCAGGTGGCCGGGTGCGCCTTCGGGCCGCAGCGGATGGCCCGGATCCCGGGCCGCTGCTCCGGCGGAGTGTGGCTGGACCGGACGGGCCGGCTGCTGGCCCTGGACCGCGAGCTGGAGGGCACCACCACCAAGGCCGTCGCCGTGGACCTGGGCGGCGACGGCAGGGTCACCCCGCTGCTGCAGATCACCGAGGACAGCGACGACCGGCTGCTGCTGGCCGACCCGGACAGCGGGCTGCTGCTGATCCGCTCCGACGCCCCGGGCGAACCGCGCCTGGGCTGGGGCGTGCTGGGCAGCTCGCGTCCGGTCCGCTTCCCCGAGTGCCTGCGGCTGGGGGACGCCGTGCCCTTCGCCGTCCAGCCGGGCCAGGCCCTGATGCCGGAGACCTGCGGGGTGGCACTGCGGCTGCCCGAGGGGGACATCGGCCTGTGGCGTCCCGCCGACCGGCGCGTCTTCCGGCTGCCCGCCCCGGCGGGGTGGCTCGGCGGTGCGGGCCTGTGGAGCCCGCAGGGCCGCCTGCACCTCCCGTACGCGGTCCCGGAGGTGCCCTGCGGGATCGTCGGGATGACCCTTCCCGCGTGCCCTCCCCCGCAGGTCCGCGTGGACCCGCAGGTCCACAGGGACCCGCAGGTCCGCGTGGACCCGCAGGTCCCTGTGGAACCGCCGCCCCCGCCCTCACCGCGGCCGGTCCCCCTGCAGCAGGCTCCGCTGGCGGGGCGGTAGGGCGTGTACGTGAAGCGGCGCCGGCCGCCCGAAGGGCGTGCCCCGGCGGGTCAGCCGTGCTTGAGGCCCAGGACCTCCGGCGCGGCGAAGGTCTCGTTCGCCGGGCGGGAGTCGTAGTGCGGGGTGAGGACCTCGTCGAGCTCCTCGTAGGAGAAGGACTCCTTGCCCGTGTCGAACTTGGCGGCGACCTTCGGGCGTTCCATGACGACCACGATGCCGCCGTGGACGACGAAGAGCTGCCCGTTGGCCTTCGCTGAGGCGGGTGAGGCCAGGTAGCCGACGAGCGGGGCGACGTGCTCGGGGGCGAGGGCGTCGAGCCTGCCGTCCTCCGGGACCTCGAAGCCGGCGAAGACGTCCTGCGTCATACGGGTGCGGGCGCGCGGGCAGATGGCGTTGGCCGTCACCCCGTACTTCGCCAGGGCCAGGGCGGTCGAGGTCGTCAGGCCCACGATGCCGCCCTTGGCCGCCGCGTAGTTCGGCTGGCCGGCCGAGCCGCCGAGGAAGGCCTCGGAGGAGGTGTTGACGATCCGGCCGTAGACCGGGCCGCCCGCGGCCTTCGACCGTTCGCGCCAGTGCGCGGAGGCGAAGTGGGTGGTGTTGAAGTGGCCCTTGAGGTGGACGCGGATCACCGAGTCCCACTCCTCCTCCGACATCGAGAAGATCATCCGGTCGCGCAGGATGCCCGCGTTGTTGACCAGGACGTCGAGCTTCCCGTACGTGCTCACCGCCAGCTCGACCAGCTCGCGCGCCTGCCCGAAGTCGGCGACGTCGCCGAGGTGCGCGACGGCCTGCCCGCCCGCGGCGCGGATCTCCTCGGCCACCTGCTGTGCCGGGGCGGCCGAGGCCTCGCCCGAGCCGTCCCGGCCGGGCTGGCCGAAGTCGTTGACGACCACGCTCGCGCCCAGCCGCGCGAGCTCGATCGCCTCAGCCCGGCCGAGCCCGCGGCCCGCGCCCGTGACGATGGCGCTGAGCCCTTCCAGTGGGAGTGACATCCGTAGCGTTCCTCTCAGAGCAGGTCGGATCCGGCGGAGCGGTCAGAGTTCGATGCAGGTGCGCAGGGCGACGCCCGTGCGCATCTGGTCGAGGGCGTCGTTGACCTCGGCCAGGCTCACCCGGTGCGTGATCAGGTTGGCGAGGTCGATCCGGCCGGCCCGCCACAGCGCGATGGTGCGCTCGTAGGAGCGCAGCACGTCGCCGCCTCCGTACATCGAGGGCAGGATCTTCTTCTCGTCGAAGAACAGCGAGAACATGTTGATCTGGAAGTTGTCGTCGAGCGCGCCCGCCCCGACCACGACGACGGAGCCGCCGCGCCGGGTCATCTCGTAGGCCTTCTGCGCGGTCGCGGACTTGCCGACGACCTCGAAGACGTAGTCGAAGCCCTCGCCGGCGGTGATCCGGTTCTTGGCGTCGGCGAACTCCTCCGGGGAGACCGCCTCGGTGGCCCCGAACCGCAGGGCCGCCTCGCGGCGGGACTCGACGGGGTCCACGGCGACGATCTGGGCCGCGCCCTGCACCTTGGCGCCCTGGATGACGGATATGCCGACGCCGCCGCAGCCGATGACAGCCACCGAGGAACCGGCCTCCACCTCGGCGGTGTTGATGGCCGCGCCGAGGCCGGTAGTGACGCCGCAGCCGATCAGCGCCGCGATGTCGAAGGGGAGGTCGTCGGGGATCGGGATGGCGCAGGCGGCGGGGACGGCCATCTCCTCGGAGAAGGTGCCGGTGCCGGCGAAGCCGAAGATGTCGCCGTCGCCCCGCTTGAAGTTGGGGGTGGCGACGTTCCCGAAGGCCTCCAGGCACAGGTGGCCCTGGCCGCGCCTGCAGGACGGACAGTGGCCGCACGGCGGCAGCCAGCAGACGAGGACGCGGTCGCCGATCGCGTGGCCGGTGACGCCGTCGCCGACGTCGGTGATCACGCCGGAGCCCTCGTGGCCGGGGATGAAGGGGGCGGGCTGCGGCAGCACGCCGCTCATCGCGGACAGGTCCGAGTGGCACAGGCCGGTGGCCTTGATCCGGATCTTCACCTTGCCGGGGCCGAAGCCCACGGCCTCCATGTCGTCGACGACTTCCAGCTTGTCCTGGCCGATCTCGCTCTGCAGTGCTGCGCGCACGGTGCGGCTCCTGTCGGTGGTGTGGAGTGTTACGCGTGTTCGACGACGGTGTCGGCGAGGACCGGCGCGTCGTCCCGTTCGACGGCGGTCACCGACACCAGGACGCGGCCGGACTCCTGCCACATCCGGATGCGCAGCGTCTCGCCCGGGAAGACGATCCCGGCGAAGCGAGTGCGGTAGGCGCGGACCCGGGAGACGTCCCCGCCGAGGGCCGTGTCGACGACGGCCTTGAGGGTCATCCCGTACGAGCACAGGCCGTGCAGGATCGGCTTGTCGAAGCCGGCCAGCTTGGCGAATTCGGGGTCGGCGTGCAGCGGGTTCCAGTCGCCGGAGAGGCGGTAGAGGAGCGCCTGGTCATCGCGGATGTGCCGCTCCTCGACCCGGTCGGGGGCGCGCGCGGGCAACTCCTCCCGGGCGGAGGGGCCGCGCTCACCGCCGAAGCCTCCCTCTCCCCGCACGAAGATCTGCGCGTCGCTGGTCCACAGCGGCCCGGCGGCGTCCGCGACCTCGGTGCGCAACACGATCACGGCAGCCTTGCCCTTGTCGTACAGGGCGGCGACCTTGGCGGAGGATGTGGCGTTGCCCTTGACGGGGATGGGCCGGTGCAGCTCGATGGACTGGCCGCCGTGCAGGACGTGGGCGAGGTTGACGTCGATCCCGGGGGCGGCGAGGCCGCCCATCATGGCCATGCCGGCGCCGGCCACGGTCGCGAAGCTGGGGAGGACGTGGAGCTTGGATTCGAGGGTGTAGCGCAGCTCGTCCGGGTCGGTCGCCGGCAGGCCCGCGCCGAGGCCGAGGTGGTAGAGCTGGATGTCCTTGTGGTCCCAGCCGATGTCCCCCCGGCGGGGGTCTGCGGCGAGGGCCCTGGCGGCATCGATCGGCATGAGGACGCGGCTCCCTGTCGTTGGAAAATCGCTGCCTGGAAGACCTCGGTGCGGTCGTCCGCACCGTCGGCCGCACCGAGGTCGTATGCGGGGCGGCCGGTTCTAGAACGCGTTCTAGGGTCGGCCGGTGAGGGAATGTATAACGCACGCCTCCGCACTTGGGAAGACTCTTGACTGGCCGTCAGATAGGCTTGACGGGTGGACGAAATGCCCGTGGAACACCGCCCGGCCGCCCGTGCCCTGCGGGTCCTGCTGGACCCGCACAATCCGGCCCTCGCGCTCCAGCTCGGCCTCCAGCCGGACATCGAGGTCGTACGGGACCCGACGGCCCGCCCGGCCGTGGCCCTGGTGGAGGAGCTCGCGGCGGTGACCGCCCTGCTGGAGGACGATCCGGAGTGCCGGATCCTCGTCATGACGGGCTCGGCGCACCCGGGTCTGAGGGAGGCGGCGCTCGCCGCCGGCGCGGCGGGGCTGGTCCTGCGGGACGGCCGGGTGGAGGACCTGGCGGACGCGGTCCGCCGCGCCTCGACGGGCGAGACGGTGGTCGATCCGGCCCTGGGGTGAATCCTTTCGGGGTGCCCGCGCCTCTTGTGTATGTTGCCGACGCCGAGGTCGGCACCTGACCTGGAGGTTGACGTGATCACTGTTGTCATCGTTGCCGGCGCGGCCGTCCTGCTCTGCGCGTGCACCGTCGCCGTCCTGCGCCGCCGGGGCCGGGCCCGTGGCTGATCGGACGGACTGGCCGGGCGAGGCCCTGATCGTCGCCGCGCAGGGCGGTGACCTCGATTCGCTGACCGCCCTGGTCGCCGGATCGCATCCGAACGTACGGCGCTTCGCCCACTCCCTGTGCGCGTCCCGCGAGGACGCCGAGGACGCGGCCCAGGAGGCGCTGATCATCCTGTACCGCAGGATCGGCATGCTCAGGGCGTCCGGGGCGCTGGCGTCGTGGATGTTCCGCATCGTCCGCAACGAATGCCTGCGCCGGGCCCGGCTGATGCCCCGGGAGCGCCCGCCGCTGCCGGACACGGCCGTCATGTCGGCGGAGGACGAGGTACTGCGGCGCCTGGAGGCGGGACGGGTGGCGGAGGCCATCGCCGAGCTGCCTGCGGACCAGCGGCGGGTGCTGATCATGCGGGACGTCCAGGGGCACAGCGGCCGGGCCGCCGCCGAGGCCCTCGGCCTGAGCACCGCCGCGATGAAGTCGCGGCTCCACCGGGCGCGCGCGGCGCTCCAGCACACCCTGGGAGACACCCGTGTCCACCACTGACACCGCCTCCGGTTTCGCGAGCGCGTCGGTGCCGCGGCATCTGGCGCGCGGCGCGCTGGGCTTCGGCGCGCTGATCGCGGCCTTCGCCCTCCTCCCGGTCTTCGGCCCGGCCACCCTGCTCCTGGCCCCGGCCGGTCTGGTCGCGCTGCGCGGCTGCCCGATGTGCTGGGCGATCGGCCTGGCCGAGACCGTCTCCCGGGGCCGGCTCCGCCGGGAGTGCGGGGGCGACCGCTGCGAGCTGAAGCGGGCCTGACAACCAGCCCCGCCGGCGTTTGAGGCGCGGGGGTCCGGCGGCGGCTCGTCGTACGCCGCGGCGCCGCTGCGGGGGCTCCGCCCCCGAGTCCCCGCGCCTCAAACGCCGGCGGGGCTGATTTTGGCCGGGCTCCACCGTCAAGTACCGGTGGTGCCCAACGGCTGACGCCTGCCGGATCCAGCCCCGCCGGCGTTTGAGGCGCGGGAGTCCGGGGGCGGAGCCCCCGGGAGCCCGTGCCGCGCCGGCGGGCGGCCCGGGCACGGCGGCAGCACCCCCGGCGGCCGGGCCGCGCGGTCAGCGCCTGAGCATCGTCACCACCGCCGCGCCACCCAGGCCGATGTTGTGGGCCAGGCCGGTGCGCGCGCCCGCGACCTGGCGGGGGCCGGCCTCGCCCCGCAGCTGCCAGACCAGTTCCGCCGCCTGCGCCAGCCCCGTCGCACCGAGCGGGTGGCCCTTGGAGATGAGCCCGCCCGAGGGGTTGACCACCCACCGCCCCCCGTACGTCGTGGCCCCGCTCTCCACGAGCTTGCCCGCGGCCCCGTCCTCGCACATGCCCAGCGCCTCGTACGTCAGCAGCTCGTTGATCGAGAAGCAGTCGTGCAGCTCCACCACGTCCACGTCCTCGATACCGAGCCCGGACGCCTCGTACACCTGCCGGGCCGCCGCCGCGCTCATCGGCTTGCCGACCACATCGATGCAGGAGCCCGACGCGAACGACTCCTCCGTGTCCGTCGTCATCGCCTGCCCGACGATCTCCACCGCCTTGTCGTGCAGCCCGTGCGCCACCAGGAACCGCTCGGACACCACCAGGGCCGCCGCCGCGCCGTCCGAGGTCGGCGAGCACTGGAGCTTCGTCAGCGGTGCGTGGATCTCCTTCGCCGCGAGGACCTCCTCCACCGAGTACACGTCCTGGAACTGCGCGTTCGGGTTGTCCGCCGAGTGCCGGTGGTTCTTCGCGCCGACCGCCGCCAGCTGTGCGGGCGTGGTCCCGTAGCGCTCCATGTGCTCCCGCGCCGCGTTGCCGAAGATCTGCGCCGTGGGCGGGGACATCTCGAAGCCGTGGCCCTCGGCCATGATCCCGTAGTGCCGGGCCACCGGCGAGGTCGTGAAGGATTCACCAGCGGCTCCGCCGCGGGCGCCGCCATCGGCACCCCCGCCCAGCGCGCCGCGCTTCATCTTCTCGAAGCCCAGCGCCAGCACGCAGTCGCTCAGTCCGCCCTCCACGAACTGCCGCGCCATCATCAGCGCCGTCGACCCGGTCGCGCAGTTGTTGTTGACGTTGTAGACCGGCACCCCGCTCAGCCCCAGCTCGTACGCCGCGCGCTGGCCGGCGGTGGAGGCCTGGAAGCAGTAGCCCACCGGCACCTGCTGCACCAGCCCGTAGGCCACGCCCGCGTCCGCGAGCGCCGCGGACCCGGCCTCCTTCGCCATGTCCCAGTACGGCCGGTCCCGTGACTCGGGCTTCTCGAACTTCGTCATGCCCACGCCCACGATGTACGACTTCATGCCCGATGACTCCTAGTCCCTGGGAAGGCCGAGAATCCGCTCGGCGACCACGTTGAGCTGGACCTGCGTGGTGCCCCCGGCGATGGTCAGGCAGCGGGACATGAGCATCCCGTGCACCGCCCGCTCCCCCGCCCCCTCCCGCACCGCGCCCGCCGGCCCCAGCAGTTCGAGCGCGAGCTCGGCGGTCCGCTGCTGGTGCGGGGTCTGGACGAGTTTGCGTACGGAAGCCCCCGCGCCCGGCTCCAGCCCCGACACCTGCTGGAGCGTGGTGCGCAGCCCGATGCAGGCGAGGGCGTGCGCCTCGGCGGCCAGCGCGCCGATCCGGGCCCGGTGGGCGCCGTCGAGGTCGGCGGCGCGGGCGAGGAGCGCCTCCAGTCCGGTGTCGAAGGTCATCTGGTCCGCCATGTGCACCCGTTCGTTGCCGAGGGTGTTGCGGGCCACCTTCCAGCCGCCGTCGGCCGCGCCCACCAGTGCGTCCGCCGGGAGCTCGACGTCGTCGAGGTACACCTCGTTGAAGAGGGCCTCGCCGGTGATCTCCTTCAGCGGCCGGACGTCGATGCCGGGGGTGTTCTTCATGTCGACGACGAAGTAGCCGAGCCCCTTGTGCTTGGGCGCGTCCGGATCGGTGCGGGCCAGCAGGATCCCGAAGTCGGCGCTGTGGGCGGAACTCGTCCACACCTTCTGCCCGTTGACCAGCCAGGTGCCGTCCTCCCGCCGCTCCGCCCGGGTCCGCAGCGAGGCCAGGTCGGAGCCGGCGCCCGGCTCGGAGAAGAGCTGGCACCAGGTGATCTCCCCGCGCAGGGTCGGCAGTGCGTAGGCGTCGCGCTGTGCCCGCGTCCCGTAGGCCAGCAGGGAGGGCACGATCCAGGTGGCGATGCCGAGGTCGGAGACCTTGACCCCGGCGGCCGCGAGCTCCTGCTGGACGACGAGCTGCTCGACGGGCCCGGCGCCGAGTCCGTAGGGCGGCGGGAGGTGGGGGGCGGCGTAGCCGGTGGGGGCCAGGATCCGCCGGGCGGCGGCCGGGTCGAGTCCGCGAGCGTCCTCGATGGCGGCCCGGGCCTTCGCGCGGTACTCCTCGGCCTTCGCCGGCAACTCCAGGCGCAGCTCGCGCCGCGCCCCGCCCGCCGCGCACCGCACGGCCCGTAGGCGGTGCCCGTCGCCGGGACCGAGCACCTGTCGGGCGACGATCGCCCGCCGCAGGTGGATGTGGGCGTCGTGCTCCCAGGTGAAGCCGATCCCGCCGAGGATCTGGATGCAGTCCTTGGCGCAGGAGTACGCGGCGTCCAGTGCGGTCCCGGCGGCGAGGGCCGCCACGAGCGAGCGCACGCCGGCGGGCTCGTCCATGGCTTGAGCTGCGTCCCAGGCCACCGCGCGGGCCTGTTCCAGGCGTACGAGCATGTCGGCGCACAGGTGCTTGACGCCCTGGAACTGCCCGATGGGCCGGCCGAACTGCTCGCGCACCGTGGCGTACTCGGCGGCCGTGTGCAGGGCCCAGGCGGCGGTGCCGCAGGCGTCGGCGGCGAACAGCGTGCAGGCGAGGTCGCGGACGAGGGCCGCGTCGAGCTCCAGCAGCCGCCCGGCGGGGACGACCGTGCCGCGCGCCCGCACTTCGGCGGTGGGACGGGTCGGGTCGGCGCTCTCGTGCGTACGGATGTCCAGCGTGCCGGCGTCCACGGCGAACCAGCGGGTGCCGTGCGCGGCCTCCGCGGCGAGCAGCACGAGGTCGGCCTCCCCGGCGCCGAGCACGGGCGGCGCGAGCCCGTCGATCAGGTGCCCGCCGCCCTCGGTGGCCACGGCGGTCAGGGTCCCCGGGCCCAGCGCGACCGCCCCGACCCGGCCGGAGAGCGGCTCGGCGCCGGCCCGGTCCAGCAGTACGGAGGCCAGCGCGCTCGGCAGGTACGCGCCGGGCAGCGCCCCCCGGGCCGCCTCCTCGACGACGACGGCCAGATCGAGCAGGGTCCCGCCCTCCAGATGCGGCTCCAGGAGCCCCGACGCGGTCAGCGCGTCCCAGTAGCCGGGCCGCACCCCGGTCCGCGGCGGGGAGTCGAGCAGCTTGCGCACCTCTTCGGGAGGCGAGACCCGCGCCACCCAGCCGCGCACGGCCTCGGCCAACTCCCGCTGCTCCTGTGTGATTCCGATGCCCATGCGCGGCAGACTAGAACACGTTCCAATCTGACGGAAGGTCAGATGCGGGTGTTCTTCTCGGCCCGCCCGAACCGCGCCGTACGATCACGGCCGAAGCGTCGGTGTGCCGGCTCCGCGCCGAACCGGCGGTGCTCCACCGACGGCTGGGCAGGCGCGCGACACGACCCCGCGTCGCTGCAGTGGCATCCGGACCGCTCCGGCGAGTTGGCGGGCACCCCCGACCGGGCAGGCATCGACGGCTGCACCGGCGACGCGACCTCGGGCTCGATCGCGGAGATCGCCTCCGCCGTGCTCACCGCTGTCCGCTGGGGGTGACGGGCGGGCCGGGCGGCGCGGGTCAGCGGCGCGGGGCGGCCTTCAGCGCGGCGCGGGCGACGTCCTTCGCCTTCGTCTCGCAGGCACCCTTGGAGTACGGCGCCGCCCGCAGACCCACGCGGACGGAGAGATTGCCCTCACGCACGGCAAGGACGCAGGTCCAGTCGGCACTGGAGGCCTCCCAATAGCCCTCGGTGCCGAACCCGAGACGGGACGCCGTGCGCTGACCGGCCGCCTCCGACTGAAAATGGCGCCTGCGCGTGACCGCGTTGGCGCCCGCGTCGCCGCCGAGACTCACGTTCCACCGGACCGTTGCCGTCGGCGACGCGGCGGTACCGCCGCCCCCGTTGCAGCTCGTCTGCACGCCATCGACCGTCCCGGACCAGGTGTCCAGGGTCGACGGCCGCAACTCCAGCGGCAGTTTCTCGCGCGCCACCTCACAACTGGCGACAGCCGTGTAGACGATGGGGGCGTTCATGCGGTCCCGTACGTAGAGCACACCGCCGGTACCGGCCACCAGGAGGACCCCGGCGGCCACCAGCGCCGCGATCCGGCGTCGCCGGGTGCGCAGCGGACCGGCGCGACGGGTGGCCTCCGGGGGCACGGGCGGCAGCGGCGGCACCTTCGGGACGAGCGCCGGCGTGTCCTGCGTCGGCACCGTGACCGGATCGGCCTCCGGCCGGAGGACCGGCACGGACTCGGGCGCGGGAGACCGGACGGGCCCCGGCTCCGGAGCGGGCACGGCTTCCGGAGCGCCCTTGGGTTCAGGGGCCGGTCCCGGCTCCGGGTCGCCGGCCGCCGGAGGGCCGGCCAGCAGCTCGTCGATCCGAGCCCGTTGGGCGGTGAGCATCCCGTACACGGCGGAGGGCCACTGGCGTCCCGCCGCGGTCACCGGGCCGATCAGCTCGCGCAGCTCCGCCGGGGACGGCCTGGCCTCCGGGTCCTTGGCCAGGCAGCGGGCGACGAGGTCGCGCAGCCCCGCCGGTACCGCGCTGAGGTCCGGTTCGCCGTGCGCCACGTCGTACAGCGTCTTGAGCGTGGAGGTCCCGGCGAAGGGGCTGCGGCCCGTCAGCGCCATGACCAGCACGGAACCGAGGGAGAAGACGTCGCTGGCGGGCGTGAGCGGATGCCCCTCCGCCTGCTCGGGCGACATGTACGCGGGCGATCCGACGACGAACCCCGTACGCGTCAGCCCGGTATCGCCCTCCGCCTCGCCCTCCGTGGCCCGGGCGATGCCGAGGTCGATGACGCGGACGCCGTCCTCCGCGAGGAGCACGTTGTCGGGCTTGAGGTCCCGGTGGACGAGCCCGGCCCGGTGGATCTCGGCCAGGGCCGACGTCAGGCCCGCGGCCAGACGGCGTACGACCTCCTCGGGCAGCACCCCGCCCGCCTTGACCACGGCGCCGAGGGAGGGCCCGGCGACGAAGACCGAGGCCAGCCAGGGCGTCGAGGCGTCCGGATCGGCGTCGATCACGGCGGCCGTATACGCCCCGGACACCTTGCGCGAGGCGGTGACCTCACGGCGGAAACGGGCCCGGAAGCCCTCGTCGTCGGCGAAGTGCGCGAGGACCTGCTTGACGGCGACGAGCCGCCCGTCCGGACCGGCCGCGAGCAGCACCCGCCCCATCCCGCCCTGCCCGAGCACACCGACGACCTCGAACGGCCCGACGTGCGTCGGACCGCCCGGCCCCACCTGCTCCATGTCCCCGCCCCCCTACTCCCCGAGTCGGGAGCGGATCATACCGAGACGGCCCTCACGAACGCGGCGAAAGCGGCGGGGCGGACGGTGAACACGGGCCCCTCGGGGTCCTTGGAGTCCCGAACGGCGACGAGGCAGGGCTGTGCGGCGACCTCGACGCACTGCCCGCCGGTGTCACCGCTGTATGAGGACTTGTGCCACGCCAGGGCGCCGAGCGGGGCGCACTCGACGCACTCCCCGCCGGTGGTACCGCTGTACGAGGACTTACGCCACTTCGCGCCCGTCAGGTGCTGGTTGGTCTCCATAGCGCTCCTCCAATACGCGGGCGATCAGCGCCGCCGAGTCCTCCAGGGGGAGCGCAGCGGCCTGTAAATGATCGTATCGGAGCGAACCCTCCCTGAGAGCTTGCGGATTGGCCGTCATATGGCCCTGCACGAAGTCCTCGGTGTAGACGATGTCCGGGTCGTCGTCGAACCTCAGAACGGTGAATGAACCGTCGAGCCCCACATGGGCGCCCGCCTCGAACGGCAGGATCTGCACCCGCCCCCACTCCCGCCCCCGCAGGTCCAGCAAGTGGGCGAGCTGGTTCCGCATGACGTTCCGGCCACCGATCTCCTGGTGCAGTACGGCCTCGCTCAGCACGACCCACAGCAGTGGCGGGTTCTCACGGTCGAGGATGCGCTGTCGCTCCATCCGGGCGGCCACGTTCGCATCGAGGTCCCCCTCGCCCCGCACGCCCAGTACCGCCCGCGCGTACTCCTCCGTCTGCAGCAGTCCGTAGACCAACTGCGCCTGGAAGGTAGAGATATAGGCCGCCCGTGCCTCCATCTCCGCATACGCCTGGAACCACGTCGGCAGTTGGTGCCGCAGCACCAGCCCCACCAGCCGTGAGAACACCCCGCCCGTGCCCAGCGCCGCGTCCACCCGTTCCGAGAAGTCCCGCGTCGGGACCCTCCGCGTGGTCTCGACCTGGCCGATCAGCGAGCCCGTGCAGAAGACGATGCTGCCGAGCTGCGCCTGGTTGAGGCCCGCGTCCTCTCTCAGGCGACGCAGTTCGGAGCCGTAGTAGTCCAGCGGTGAGGCGCTGGGATCGAGATCGCGCACGCCGACCATGGACGGTCACCCCCAAGCCAGTTGCCGGTTCCGTGGCCGAGCGTAGCCATCCGCACACCGCTCGGTGACCCGATTCGACCGGAACCCCCCGCACGGCGTCGGTGTCAGCGGCCCCGCATGTCTGCCCATGGCTGATCAGGGGTTCTCCGACGCATCGATGAACGACTTCGCGACCTGGGCACCGGTGCTGCGACTCCTACGGGCCGAAAAGGCGCGGGAGCCCGCAGGCAAGCCCGTCCGCGTCGCGGGACGCATCGGCCGACACGGCTGGAGTCTCGCACTCACCCGGCGGATGCCGCCCCCCGGCCGGGCCGCGCAAGTGGAGGACACGCGGGAGGAGAACGAGGCGGTGGAGCGGGTGCAGAGCGCGCTCGCGGACGCGGGAGTCGACGACGTCTCGTTCACCGCGGGCATAGAAGCGACCGGGAGGACGACGCTGCGCCTGCTGGGGCCCAGCCCCGCCGTGGAGCCCGGCATCGGCACCCCGCACCCGGGAGCGCTGATCCTGGTCGACGGTGCTCTCCCCGAGCCCTGGCGCCGGCTCCCCGAACCGTTCCCGGGGGCGGCTCCGGCGCCTTCGGCGGACCCGGAGCTGCTGGAGCGGACGCTGCGCGAACGCCTGCCGCACGCCATCGGCGCGACGGAGGAGGAGATCGCCGCGGCCGAAGCGCGTCTGGGCGTGGCCCTGCCCGACGAGCTCAAGGTCCTCTACCGGGTGACACGGGCCCGGTGGGAGGACTTGGGTGGCGACCACGAAGCGGTGATGGACGCGTGCACGGCGGTCGGCTTCGAGCTGTTCGATCTCGACGGCCTGTACGTCGCGGACGCGGCGTCGCGGTACTGCCGCTGGGAGTTCGCGGCGATGGAGGCGGTCACCACCTCACCCGACGCCATGGTGCAGGGCCTCGTCGGCTCACCCGGCTGGATCGCCTTCGGCGACAACGGCGGCGGAGACCGGCTGGCCGTCGACCTGACACCCGGCCCCCGTGGCCACATGGGCCAGATCATCATGCTGTCCCACGAGGAGAACGTCGGCGCCGAGCTGGTCGCCGACTCCCTCACCGACCTCGTGCTGGGCCGGCTCGGCGCGGAGCCCGGCGGGTCCGGGCAGCGGCGGCCGCCCGCCGTCGCCCGGGTCAACGTCGCGCGCCTGAGCAGCGTCGAGGCCGCCGTGCATCCCGGCCTGGAGGTCCTGTCCATCGGCGTGTGGGACGACGCACCGCTCAGCCTCGCCCCCGTCGTCGGCCTGCCCCGCCTGCGCACCCTGACCGCGTACCCCGGCACCCTGGCCGACCCGCTGGAGATCGCGGAGCTCACCGGGCTGGAATACCTCGAACTCGGCCCGCAGGAGTGGCGGGTGCTCCTGGACGCCGGAGCCGTACCGCGCAGCCTTTCGGCCGCGGCCATCAGGGCGCACAGCGATCACGACCCGTTGCCGATCGTGGCCGTCGCGAACGAGATCCTGGGCCTCTGGGGCCGGCCCCGGATCGTCCAGACGGTCCTCGAAGGCGACCTCGGGCCGCTGCCGTAACCGGCGGGCCGGTCGGAGGCGACCCCACCCATGGACCGCTACCCGGCGGTAGGGCAGCATGGGCCGCCACACGCAGCTCAGCAGGAGGAACAGCATGGCCACGCCCAAGCCGGAGACCCTCGCCGCCTTCGAGGCCGCCAAGGGGTTCATGCCCGTACGGGAGGGCCTCGCCCTGTACGAGGCCGCCGCCGCGGCCGGGGCGCTCGGGCTGCCGCTGCTGGAGGTCGGCACGTACTGCGGGCGTTCGACGATCCTGCTGGCCGACGCGGCCCGTGAGGCCGGGGTGTCCGCGATCACCGTGGACCACCACCGGGGCAGCGAGGAGCAGCAGCCGGGCTGGGAGTACCACGACCCGACGGTCGTGGACCCGGAGGTCGGGCTGATGGACACCCTCCCCACCTTCCGCCGGACCCTCCACAAGGCCGGGCTGGAGGAGCACGTGATCGCGATCGTCGGCCGGTCCCCGCAGGTCGCGGCGGCCTGGGGCGGCAAGCTGGGCTTCGTCTTCATCGACGGCGGCCACACCGACGAGCACGCGATCGGCGACTACGAGGGCTGGGCCCCGCACGTGGCCGAGGGCGGCACGCTCGTCATCCACGACGTCTTCCCGGACCCGGCCGACGGCGGCCAGGCCCCGTACCGGATCTACCTGCGGGCCCTCGCCTCGGGCGCCTTCGAGGAGATCTCCGTCACCGACTCCCTGCGCGTACTGCGCCGCACCGGCCCGGGCATCTGACCCCACCCTTCATATAAGCGCACCACGCCCCCGGATGGCCCAGTACCGGCCGGGCCGGCGGGCAGCGGTCTAGCATCGCGGACGTGCGCTACGACGACAGCCCCCCGCCCCCCGAGTCCGGCTCCTCGGCCGATCCGGACCGGCACTGGTTCACCCGACGCTCCACGCTCGTGGTCGGGATCGCCGCACTCGCCCCGGCCTGCCTGGCGGGCTGGGTCCTGACCCAGACCCTGTCCGGGGCCGGGCCGGACGCGAGCCGGTCCGGCCCTGCGGCGCAGCCCGCCTCGCACTCGTCCCTGGCGCCGGGCCAGCGCGACGCGAAGCCGGGCTCCACCCCGAGCACGAGCCCGACCACGAGCCCGACGACGACCGCGGCGGCCCCCGCGGGCCCGCTGACCGGAAAGACCGTGGTCGTGGACCCCGGGCACAACACCGGCAACTTCAAGCACACCGACGAGATCGACCAGCAGGTCGACATCGGCACCAACCGCAAGGAGTGCGACACCACCGGCACGACCACCAACTCCGGCTACATGGAGGCGGAGTTCACGATGGACGTGTCGAAGCGCCTGCGGACCGCGCTGGAGTCCCAGGGCGCGAAGGTGGTCCTGACCCACGAGACGGGCGCCCGCGCCTGGGGGCCGTGCATCACGGAGCGCGCCCGCATCGGCAACGAGGCGAACGCCGACGCGGTGGTGTCCGTCCACGCCGACGGCGTCTCGGCCGGCAACCGCGGCTTCCACATCATCCTCCCGGCCAAGGTCAAGAGCGGGGCCGCGGACACCGCGAAGATCGTGGGACCCTCGCGCGAGCTGGGCGAACGGATCGCCGGGAACTTCGCCCGCACCACCGGCTCGGCGCCCGCCAACTACCTGGGCGGCGGCACCGGCTTGGTGGTCCGCGACGATCTGGGCGGACTGAACCTGTCAACTCGGCCCAAGGTGTTCATCGAATGCGGCAACATGCGTGACGCCAAGGACGCGGCGCAGCTGACGAGTCCGGAGTGGCGGCAGAAGGCGGCCCAGGGCATCGCGGACGGCATCGTCGGCTTCCTGGGCGGGTAGTCCCTCTCGGGCCTCCCGCCGGGAGGCCCGCCGCCCCGATCCTCTCGGTTGCGGGATACATCCGTACCATGGTGCCGCCCGCCCTGCTGCAGGCACGATCTGCGCTGCGACCGCGGCACCACGAGACGACCGAGACCGAGAAGGACACCTAAGACGTGAACATCCGCTCCCTCACTCGAGGCGACGGCGTGGTGATCGGAGCAGCGGTGCTGCTGTTCATCGCCTCGTTCCTCGATTTCTACTCCACGACGGGCGCCGACCTGCCGAGCGCGTGGGACACCAATGCCTACTTCCTCGCGCTGCCCAGCGTCTTCCTGCTCGGTTTCATCGCCACCGGTCTGCTGATCGCGGGCCGCTTCCAGCCGGAGAGCCGCAAGGTGCTCGGCATCCCGCTGTCGGCGTGGGGTACGGTCCTCGCCGTCTCGGCCGCCTGGTCCGCGCTGTGGGCGCTGATCACCTGCCCGAGCGCATTCGACCTGGGCGCGGGCGCCGTCATCGCCTTCCTCGCCACGCTGGCCCTGGCCGGCGTGGCCCTCTTCGGTGCGAAGGTCCCGGCGCTCGCCGGTGCGCTGGTGCCGGAGGCGCGTCCCGCCGCCCCGCAGCCGTACGGCGGCCAGCCGCAGCCGGGTGCCGGGTACGGCTACCCGGCCGGGCAGCAGCCCTACGGTTCCACCCCGCAGCCGGTCCCTCCGTACGGTGGCACGCCGACCCCCGCGCCCGGCCAGCACGACTCGGGTGCCGGACACCAGGCGGCCCCGACGCCCGCTCCGGCGGCGGACTTCAGCCCGTTCTGGTTCGCGGTGCCGGTGGCCCGTCCCCTGTTCGCGGAGGACGGCTCGTCCGCGCAGATCGCCGAACTCGCGCCGGGCACCTGGTACCTGGCGGTCGAGCAGCGCGGCGCGGCCGCCCTGGTCGCGCAGACCCAGGACGGCCGTCGCGGCATCCTGAGCGACACCTCGGGCATCCAGCGCGGCTGATCCGCGTACGCATGCGTAGGTCCCCCACGTCGCCCCACCGGTTCTCCGGTGGGGCGACGCGCGTGTGCGCCCGTGTCGGTACGGATCAGTAGCATCGACCCAACCAGTACTCATATTCGATGAGTTGCAAACGGGTGGGGAACACGTGATAGCAAGTCGCATGCGCGGTACGGCTTTTGCCGCCGCGCTGGGCGTCGTGACGACGCTGTGCCTGCCGGGGGTGGCCATGGCGGCCGCCGGACCCGGTCCGGACCGGGCAGGCAGCAGCGCTTCCGCCGGGACGAGCGGCCCGGTGGAGGGCACGGTCCGCAGGCTCGCGCTGGAGTCGAGGAGCGCCACCGAGGCGGCCGTCTCCGCGCGGAACACCGAGCGCTTCGGGCTCATGGGCGTGTCCTGGAAGGACGCCTCCGCCGAGGTGCAGGGGAAGATCGAGGCCCGCAGCCGCAACGCCGTGACCGGGGCGTGGACGCCGTGGGTCGAGCTGGAGCCGCTCAAGGCCGGTCTGGACGGCGTCCGCCCGGGTGCGCGCGGCGCCACGGAGCCCGTGTGGGTCGGCTCCGCCGACGGCGCCGAGGTGCGGGTGAGCGGCGGCTCTGCCGCGCTGCCGGCGGGCCTGGAGCTGGACCTGGTGGACCCGGGCAAGGCCGGGCGCGGCGGTGCGGCGAAGTCCGCGCCGGCCTCGGGCGCCCGCGCGGCGGCCGCCGCGGTGGCCCCCGGGCCGGAGTCGACGTCTCCCCGACCGGACGTCGTCACGCGCGCCCAGTGGGGCGCCGACGAGTCGCTGAACAACGAGGGCCCGATCTACCTCGCCGGTGGGAAGATCAAGGCTCTGTTCGTGCACCACACGGCGGCCGCCGCCCCGTACGAGTGCGCGGATTCCGCGGCCATCGTCCGAGGTCTGCACGTCTACCACGTGAAGACCAACGGCTGGCGCGACCTCGGCTACAACTTCCTCGTCGACAAGTGCGGCACCCTCTTCGAGGGCCGTCAGGGCGGCGTGGACCAGCCGGTGATGGGCGCCCACACCTACGGCTTCAACTCGGAGTCGACGAGCGTCGCGGTCCTCGGCGACCACACGACCGCCGGGGCCTCGCCCGAGGCGCTCGAAGGCATCTCGAAGATGGCGGCGTACAAGCTGGGCCAGTACGACGCCGACATGGACGGCACGACGACGCTGACCGCGGGCGCCACGCAGAAGAACTACGCGGGCACCAGCTTCACCGCCGGGCAGCCCTACCAGTTCAAGACCGTCTCCGGTCACCGCGACGGTTTCAACACCGAGTGCCCGGGCCACCAGCTGTACCCGCAGCTGGACACGATCCGGAAGTCGGGCCCCGCGGCCCGGCTGAAGATCGGCGCCGTGAACGAGAAGGCCGTCGTGCCGGGCGGCACGGCGAAGACCCCGGGGCCGCTGGTGGTCGACTTCTCCACCAGCACGGCCGCGCCGCTGGTGAGCTCGTTCGAGCTGCTGGTGGACGGTACGTCGGTCGCGACGGTCGGCGGTGACGCCACGCGCGCCGCCACCATGCTGAGCCTGGGCGGCCACCGGGTCCAGGTCCGGGCGACCGCCAAGAACGGCAAGGTGTCCACGAGCCTCCCGGTCACCGTCGAGGCGGACGTCTCGGACGTCAAGTACGTCCCGGTCCTGCCCAAGCGCCTGATGGACACGCGCGAGGGCGTGGGCGTGCCGAAGGCGAAGGTCGGACCGGGCGAAGTGGCGATCCTGAAGGTCGCGGGCGTCCAGGGCATCCCCGCGTACGGCGTGACGTCGGTGGCGCTGAACGTGACGGCGACCAACCCGACGGAGGCCGGTCACGTGTCGGTCTACCCCAACGGCGTGGCCCGCCCCAGCACCTCGAACCTCAACTTCACCGCCGGGCAGACCATCCCGAACCTGGTCGTCGTACCTGTCCAGGACGGCATCATCCAGTTCTACAACAGCGCCGGCACCGTCGACCTGATCGCCGACATCAACGGCTACTTCCTCGCGAGCGGCGAGGGCAGCACCCACATGAACCTCGGTCCGAAGCGGATCCTGGACACCCGGGACGGCACGGGCGGCGCCCCCGTCGCCCCGGTCGGCCAGGGTCAGGTCCTGGACCTCCAGGTCTCGGGCCTCACGGGCGTCGAGGGCGTGCCGGTCGAAGGCGTCACCGCGGTGGTCCTCAACGTGACGGCGACCAACCCGAGCACGGCCGGCCACGTGTCGGTCTACCCGCACGGCACGACCCGCACGAGCGCCTCGAACCTCAACTTCACCACCGGACAGACCATCCCCAACCTGGTCATCGTCCCCGTCGTGGACGGCAAGATCAGCTTCTACAACAACGCCGGCACCGTCGACCTCATCGCCGACATCACCGGCTACTTCACCACGTCGGGCCAGGGCGCCAAGCACTCCGGTGCGGGCCCGAAGCGCCTGATGGACACCCGCTCCGGGCTCGGCGTCGCCAAGGCCCCGGTCGGTGCGGGCGGTGTCGTCACCCTGACCGTCGCGGGCGTCGAAGGCGTGCCGGCCGAGGGCGTCACCGCGGTGATCCTGAACGTGACGGCGACCAACCCGAGCACGGCCGGCCACGTGTCGGTCTACCCGCACGGCACGACCCGCACGAGCGCCTCGAACCTCAACTTCACCAC
>NZ_JBEZYV010000009.1:140327-274966 GCF_040638905.1 Streptomyces virginiae
CAACCTGGTCATCGTCCCCGTCGTGGACGGCAAGATCAGCTTCTACAACAACGCCGGCACCGTCGACCTCATCGCCGACATCACCGGCTACTTCAGCAAGTAGCCGGGCCCGGCGCGACGGCCCCCCGCCCTTCCCGGCGGGGGGCCGTTGCCCTACAGTCACCTGACGCATCGTCACTTCCGGCTGGAGGGACCCGCTCATGCGCCTCGGACTCGCACTCGGATACTGGGGCCGCGGCCCCTCCCCGGCCCACCTCGACCTCGCCACCGAGGCAGAGAACCTCGGCTACGACTCGGTGTGGACCGCCGAGGCCTGGGGTTCCGACGCCTTCACCCCGCTGACCTGGATCGCCGCGCACACCTCGCGAATCCGCCTGGGCACCGCCATCGCGCAGATGGCAGCCCGCACCCCGACCGCGACCGCCATGCACGCCCTGACCCTGGACCACCTCTCCGGCGGCCGGATGATGCTCGGCCTGGGCCTGTCCGGCCCGCAGGTGGTCGAGGGCTGGTACGGGCGCCCGTTCCCCGCGAGCCCGCTGACCGCCACGCGCGAGTACGTCGACGTCATCCGCCAGGTCCTGCGCCGCGAGGGCCCGGTCGCACTGGACGGCCGCTTCCACAGCCACCCGTACCGGGGCGAGGACGCGGCCGGGATCGGCAAGCCCCTCAAGCCCATCACCCACCCGCTCCGCGCGGACCTGCCGCTCCTCCTCGGTGCGGAAGGCCCGAAGAACATCGCCCAGACCACGCGGATCGCAGACGGCTGGCTGCCCCTGTACTGGTCGCCGACCCGCACCGACGTCTACCGGGCCTCGCTCACGGACCTCCCCGACGGCTTCATGATCGCGCCGATGGCCCGGGCCAAGGTCTGCGACGACGTCGCCGAGGGACTCCTCCCCGTCAAGGCCATGCTCGGCTTCTACATCGGCGGCATGGGCCACGCGGCCCGCAACTTCCACGCCGATCTGATGGCCCGGATGGGCTACGAGGACGAGGCCCACCGCATCCAGCAGCTCTTCCTCGCGGGACGCAAGGAAGAGGCGGTACTCGCCGTCCCGGACGCCTTCGCCGACGAGATCTCGCTGGTGGGCCCGCGGGAGCGGATCGCGGAACGCCTCGACCTCTGGCGCAAGGGCCCGGTCACCGACCTCCTCGTCACGGCCCCCGACCCGCACACCCTGCGCGTCCTGGCGGAACTCAACAGCTGAGGGCGGCGGGCGGCGCCACGCCGGACGAGTCAGTCCGCCTGCGGCACGGCCTCCAGCAACTCCCGCACGTCCAGCGGCATCACGGCGATCTCGATGCTCCCCCCGCCGTCGTAGGAGCAGGTCACGATCCGCGACGCGGGATTGATGGAGATGCCCTCCTTCATCGACGGCACCCGCACTCCGGTGGCCCGCCCGCCGGGCAGCGCCACGGCCTCCCCGCGCTCCGGAACCCAGCGGGCCGCGCCCCCGTCGGCGTACACCCGCCCCGGCCGCCACCGCCCCTGCCCGGCCGGCATCCGCGCCATCCCGGGAATCCCCGGCACGGGCCCGGCCCCCACGCGCGCCAGATGCTTGCGCCGCACCAGCCACCCGATCCCGACGACCCCACCGGCAAGCAACACGTACTCGATCACACGCCCCATTGAAACAGCCCCACGGTCGAGCGGGCCGTGACGCCCGCCCCGACCATGGAGCCGTCGACCGAGAGGCGGGGCTAGCCGCCGAGCTGGGAGGTACTGGGGACCTTGTCGGTCACCGTGGCGCCCGCGCTCTTGCCGGCCTCCTTCACACTGCCGATGACGTCGTCGAAGGACGAGATGTCGGCGTCACCCGCCTGGCCCTTGCGCAGCTTGCTGCCCAGCCCCTTCAGCGACTCGATGCCCGCCGTCAGCGGCGCCATCGCCTTCGACAGCAGCGGGTCGCCCTTGGCGTTGTCGGCGGCCGCCTTGAGCCGGTTGTACGCGAACGCGCCCGCCAGGCCCGCCTTGATGAGCGCGAAGGTGCGGCCCTTCGCGCCCTTCTTGAACTTGCCCGCCCGGTACGGCTTGACGATCCACTGGTAGGTCGCGCCCGCCGCGAGACCCGCGTTGGCGACGAAACGCGTCTTGGCGAACTTCTGCTTCTCGGCGGACGTGGTCGGCGAAGGGGTGGCGGCGGCCAGCTCGTCGGCCTCCGCCGCCGCCGGCTCCGCCGCGGCGAGCGCAGCCAGCTCCCCCATCGAGGCGGCGGACAGCTCCTCCCGCTGGCTACCGCCGCCACTGCCACAGGCGGTGGCACCGGCCAGCAACGCGGTCGACAGGACCACCGCCGTGAGGGCGCGACGGAATCGGACGGTCGTGGGTACGGACACGGTTTCCTCCGGGGACTCGGGCGTCCCCAGCAGCCTCACCCCGCACCCACACCCCCGCCACCCGGCGGACCCGTTCGGGTTTGCGACGCGCCCGGGCGGCAACACGCGCAGCATGACCTCACACACGCGAGTACGCACCCGAGGAAGCAGTCAGGCAGGCCGGGCCGTCGCTCTGGTGGCGGACGTGCTTGCCTTCGTGATCGTCCTGTGGATCCTGCTCTACTTCCTGGACGCCAACCAGGGCAACGAGCTCGTCAACTTCATCCACGACTCCGCGAGCTGGCTGGCCGGCTGGTCCTACGACCTGTTCACCTTCAGCCGCGAATGGGTCCAGGTCGTCATCGGCTACGGCCTGGCCGCCGTGGTGTACGTCCTGGTCGGCCACGCGATCGCCGGCTGGCTCTACCGCCGCTGACGCGCGCGACGAAAGGGGCCCTCCCCCGCCGTCCGGCGGGAGGGGCCCCGTTCGTTCGCGTCCGGGCGCGGCTCAGCCGCAGCAGTCCGGCTCCAGCCCGGCCGGGAGCGAACCCCCGCCGAACACCTCCGTGGTGGCCTCGTCCCCGCCCAGCGCCGCGACGGCCAGCAGCAGCGACCCCGCGGTCCACGTCGTCTGCTCCACCGGCCACACCGCCCTGTCCTGGAAGACGTACCCCGTCCAGTACATGCCGTTGTCCGCGCGCAGGTGCCCGATCGACCGCAGGACCTCCAGCGCCCGGTCCGACTCCCCCGTCGCCCACAGCGCGAGCGCCAGCTCGCAGGACTCGCCGCCCGTCACCCACGGGTTCGGCAGCACGCAGCGGACCCCCAGGTCCGGGACCACGAACTCGTCCCAGCGCGCCTCGATCCGCGCCGTCGCCTCCGCGCCCGTCAGCGCGCCCCCGAGGACCGGGTAGTACCAGTCCATCGAGTAGTGGTCCTTGTTCAGGAACCGCTCCGGGTGACGGCGGATCGCATGCCGCAGCGCGCCCGCGGCGAGCTCCCAGTCCGGCTGCGGCTCCTCCCGGTGCTCGGCGACGGCCAGCGCGCAGCGCAGCGCCTGGTGGATGGAGGACGAGCCCGTCAGCAGCGCGTCGGTGACGGCCGTGCCGTCCGCCTCACGCTTCCAGCCGATCTCCCCACCGGGCTGCTGGAGCGACAGCACGCACTCCACGGCCGCGTACACGGACGGCCACATCCGGTCGAGGAAGGTGTCGTCACCGGTCGACAGGTAGTGGTGCCACACGCCGACGGCTATGTAGGCGGTGAAGTTGCTCTCGCGGCTCGCGTCCTGCGGCTCGGCGGTGTCCACACCGTCGGGCCGGTCGGCGTAGGCCGCGTACCAGGAACCGTCCTCGTTCTGGTGCCGGGCCAGCCAGGCGTACGCCCGCTCGGCGGCCTCGTGCTCGCCGGCCGCGTCCAGCGCCATCGCCGCCTCGGTGTGGTCCCACGGGTCGAGGTGGTGACCGCGGAACCACGGGATGGCACCGTCGTCGCGCTGCACCTCCAGGATGCCCGCGACCGTCTCGGCGGCCTGCTCCGCTGTCAGTACGCCGTCCAGGACGAGGTGTTCGGTACGCCCGGGCGAGCTCACTGGGTCGCGCCGACGGGGAGGTGGGGCTTGGTCGCGTACGCCACGAAGCTCTTGCCGATGAGCGGGTTGAGGGCCTGCTCCGCCAGGCGCGTCGCCAGCGGCTTCTTCATGATGTCCCAGACCAGGAGCTTGTGGTACGCCTTCACCGGCAGCGCCTTGTCGTTGTCCACGCCGAAGGCGCACTTGAGCCACCAGTACGGCGAGTGCAGCCCGTGTGCGTGGTGCGTGCCGTACGGCTTGAGACCCGCCGCCCGCATCTTGCCCAGCAGCTCGTCCGCCTTGTAGATGCGGATGTGGCCGCCCTCGACCTCGTGGTAGGCGTCGGACAGCGCCCAGCAGATCTTCTCCGGGCCGTAGCGCGGCACGGTCACGGCGATCCGACCGCCGGGCCTGAGGACGCGGACCATCTCCGCGAGCACGCCCTTGTCGTCGGGGATGTGCTCCATCACCTCGGAGATGATGACGACGTCGAAGGACTCGTCGGGGAAGGGCAGCGCCAGCGCGTCGCCCTCCATCGCGGTGGCGGTGGCGCCGACCGGGGCCTCACCGGCCTCCTTCATCGCGGCGAACCACTTGGCGACCTCGCGGATCTCCTCGCCGTTGCGGTCGACGGCGACCACCTGGGCGCCTCTCCGGTAGCACTCGAAGGCGTGCCGGCCTGCGCCGCAGCCAAGGTCGAGTACGCGGTCGCCTGCGGCGAGCGGGAACCGGGAGAAATCGACGGTCAGCACGGGGTCCTGCCTTCGCGGTCGCGGGGGTGTACGGGGGTGGGGACGGTGTGGGTGGGGCGGAAGGTCACCGCGCGCGGCGGGCGCGGGCGGCCTGCTCGATGGCGGCGCGGTAGTGCGCGGCGGTGCCCTTGGCCGCCGCGGCCCAGGTGAAACGGGTCAGGACCCGTTCGCGTCCGGCGGCGCCGACACGGGCCCGCAGCTGCGGGTCGCCGAGCATCCGGCCCAGCGCGGCGGCCAGCGCGCCCGCGTCGCCGGGCGGCACGGCGAGGCATGTCTCACCGTCGGTACCGGTGACCTCGGGAATCGCACCACCGGTGGTGGCGACCAGCGGGGTGGCGGTGGCCATGGCCTCGGCCGCCGGGAGCGAGAAGCCTTCGTACAGCGACGGCACGCACGCGACCTGCGCGCTGCGCACCAGGTCGACGAGCTCGGCGTCGGTGATGCCCTTGACGAAGCGGACGGCGTCCTGGAGCCCGTAGGTCTCGATGGCGCGGGCGACGGGGCCCTGCTCGGCGCGCTTGCCGACCACGACGAGGTGGGCGTCGGGCTGCTCGGTGCGCAGCTTCGCGAGCGCCTCGACGAGGAACACCAGGCCCTTGAGCGGGACGTCGGCGCTGGAGGTGGTCACGATGCGGCCGGGGACCTCGGCCACCGACGGGTCGGGCGACCACAGGTCGGTGTCGGCGCCGATGTGCACGACGTGGATGCGCTCGTCCTGGACGCCGAGGTGGTCTGCGATCTCCAGCTTGGAGGATCCCGAGACGGTGAGGACGGACGGCAGCCTGCGGGCCACGCGGCCCTGCATGCGGGTGAAGGCGTACCAGCGGCGTACGGAAGCTCGCTTGACGCGGCCCTGCGCGGCGTCGAGGTCGAGCTTGCGGTCGACGGTGATGGGGTGGTGGATCGTCGTCACCAGCGGCGCGCCGAGGTCGCCGAGCAGGCCGTAGCCGAGGGTCTGGTTGTCGTGGACGACATCGAACTGTCCCGCCCGCTCGCGCAGATGGCGGCGGGCGCGCAGCGAGAAGGTCAGCGGCTCGGGGAAGCCGCCGGTCCACATCGTCGCGACCTCCAGGGCGTCGATCCAGTCCCGGTACTCGTCGCGTCCCGGCGTACGGAAGGGGTCGGGGCTGCGGTACAGGTCGAGGCTCGGGAGCTCGGTGAGCGTGGCGCCCGTGTCGAGCACCGGGTAGGGCTGTGCGCCGATGACCTCGACGGAGTGCCCCAGGCGGACCAGCTCGCGCGAGAGGTGCCGGACGTAGACGCCCTGGCCGCCGCAGAACGGGTTTCCCTTATAGGTGAGGAGGGCGATGCGCAGCGGACGCTCGCCGTCGTCGGCGGAACCCGCGAAAGGGCTCGTCACCACGGCCTCAGCGGTCACTCTCGGCCCCCTTCTCGCTGCACTTTCGCCGGAGCGTAACCGCTCGGATAATGTAGAACAAGTTTCAGACTTGATCCGTCCAAGAGCATTGAATCTACCGGCCGGAAACCACACCGTAAGAGGTGGAGCAGGTGATTCACGCCACGACTGCGGCGCCTGCCATGCTGGCTGCGGATCACCCCGGAGACAGCCCGCGCAACGACACGGAACGGGACACATGACAGCGGAAGTGAAGGCCGTCACCACACCGGCGTCGCCTCCCCTGACGGAGCGCCAGGAGGCACGCCGCCGCCGGATCCTGCACGCGAGTGCCCAGCTGGCCAGCCGGGGCGGCTTCGACGCCGTCCAGATGCGCGAGGTCGCGGAGGCGGCCGGCGTGGCGCTGGGCACGCTCTACCGCTACTTCCCGTCCAAGGTGCACCTGCTGGTCGCCACCATGCAGGACCAGCTCCAGCACATGCACACCACGCTGCGCAAGCGCCCGCCGGCCGGTGACGAACCGGCGGCCCGGGTCGCGGAGACCCTGATGCGCGCCTTCCGCGCGCTCCAGCGGGAGCCGCAACTGGCCGACGCGATGGTGCGGGCCCTGACCTTCGCGGACCGCAGCGTGAGCCCCGAGGTCGACACCGTGTCCCGCCTGACCACGGCGATCATCCTGGACGCCATGGGCCTTGAGCACCCGCCGACGGCGGAACAGCTCTCGGCGGTCCGGGTCATCGAGCACACCTGGCACTCGGCGCTGATCACCTGGCTGTCGGGCCGCGCCTCGATCGCCCAGGTCAAGATCGACATCGAAACGGTCTGCCGCCTGATCGACCTGACGTCGCCGGAAAAGTCCTGAACCGACCGCTGGAGGGCGGGGCGGGGGCGGGGGCTCCGGCCGGACGGGGGGTGGAAGGCGCGGCGGCGGTTGTGGGGGTCGGTGTCCGCGTCGGTCGGGATCAGAGATGTCCTGGGGATTTCCCGTCAGTCCCATCGTCTCTCCGTGTCGGGCCGGTCCCTCAAGGACGCTCCTTCGTCGCGTCACTACGTGATGTCGCTGCGCTCCACCCCTGACCGACCGTCCCGCCCCGGAAATCCGAAAGACTGCCGGCAAGCCCCCAAAGGAACGGGCCGGGGGATCGAGCAAGAGACGGGGCGGCCAGCGATGCGCGGGCAGAGCGCAGGGCGCCACTAATCGCAACGCGCTCCCCGACAACGGCGTCAGCGAGCCCGTGTGGCTGGTCATAAGCCGCCATCAATCGCTACGCGCTCCTGTCAGACGGCGCCCGCGGGCCCCTGTGGCAGGGCATAGGCCGGCAGTCGCATGCACGCCTCAGCCCGTCCAACGGTGACACCTGCGTTACGGCTGGTACTCGAAAGGGGTCAGCCCCGGGGTAATCGACAAGTAATGCTACTTGAATTACTACCAGCAGACGAAGGCGCTCGCCACGGTGAAGCTTACGGGCGGTACGCGTCACGCCCGGGCAGAGGTTCCGATCGCCGCACCAAGCAGCAACTCTTCGGAGTGTGCGATAGGTTGGTGAGTCACTCCGGGGCTGTTCGGCTGCCCGTGCAGCCCGGAGTGACGCCACCTCCACGTCGGGCTCACCCATCGAACGGGGGAAGAACAATCACACGCTTGACCCGTGCTCGCGTCGCGCCGGTCGCCGCGTCTCTCGGAGCAGGTCTTCTACTTGGCCTCGTGGGCCCCGTTGCCGGGAAATGGGACAATCCATTTTGCGTCGCCGTGAGTATTGTCTTTTCCAGCGGCTGGCCGTGGGCCTGCTACGCATTGATGGTGGGCTATTCCCGTCGATCCAAGATCGAGTCGGCATTGCTGGCGTCTTTGGGGTTGGCCATCGGCGTGGTCACGTACTACGTTTTCAAGGATATGAATCCCACCATTCCTGCGGGAATGGAAGCAGCCACCTCCGTTCCGGCCGGAATGGAGCCTGACACCTCCGGCCAGGGGAAGATTCTTCTGTGGGGAACAGCAGCCTTCGTGTTCGGCGCGCCCGTGGGACTCATGGGGAACGTAGCGCGAACGCCCGGAGTCGGTGGCCTTTTGTTCCGTCTGGTTGTTCCTCTCACCGCCTTCTTCGAGGCGACTCAGCGGTTGAGGGTGGAGGCCGACTCGGAGGGGGCGGTATTCGCTCTGACCTGGAACGTGACTCGCGTCGGGGCATGCGTCGCCGCCGTGGCTCTCGTCGGACACACGGTGTGGAGCCGGCGCGCCCGGCATGGCCGAGCCGACGGGTCGGCGGAAGCCGCCGCGCCCGTCCGGCGTCTCTGACCCCTGGTCCGCCGGGAGAGGGTGGGGCTTCGCGCGCCGAGCGTGCTATCTCGGTGGACAGGGGTCGGCGGGCTGTTCGATAGTCCCGCCCATGGCTTCTCTCGTACGACACATCACAGTTGACTGCTCCGACGCCTACGGCCTCGGGCAGTTCTGGGCCGCCGTCCTAGACGGTTCTCTCGCCGACGACGACTTCCCCGGGGACCCCGAGGCGCTGGTCATGGCTCCCGGATCGACGCTGCTCTTCGTGGCGGTTCCCGACGCCAAGAGCGTCAAGAACCGTGTGCACGTGGACCTCCAGCCGCAGGACCGCACGCGCGACGAGGAGGTGGAGCGCATCGTCGCCCTGGGCGCCACCGTCGTCGGCGACCACCGCAGGCCGGATGGGACCGGGTGGGTGACGCTCGCCGACCCCGAGGGCAACGAGTTCTGCGTCGAGCGGAGCGCCGCGGAGCGGAAGTGACCCCTCGTGCGCGTCTTCGTGAACCGGGTCGTCGAGGACGGGCGGGTCGCTTTCCGCTGCACTGACGGGCACGGAAGCGCGGTCGCCCACTGGATGGGCGACCGGCTTCCGGCACCCGGCACCGACGCCTTCGTGGAGCTCACGGTCCCCGGCCCCCTCACCGAGTGGGGTCCCGCGCCGCCGACGGCCGCGTGCGACCTGCAGCTCGGTCCGGCCGGCGTGGTCGTCACCGGTGAGGTGCTGAGGGTCGGCGGGCACGGGGACCCCGTGGTGGTACTCAGGGTCGGTTCGGACGTTCTGCTGGTCGAAGTCACCTGCCGTGGCGCCGGGTTGAGAATCGGCCGGCGCATCTCCTTCGTGCCGCCCCGGCTTGAGGTGTACCCGTACGGGCTCTGACGGCCCCGGCCGTAGGGCGGGGGCCCCGCCCCCGCCCTACGGCCACGCTACTCCTCCGGCGGGAAGACCGGTTCGCCGGTGCCGGCCAGGGTGATCATGATGGCTTCGACCGGGCAGCCCTCCGCCGCCGTGAGCACCGGTTCGCTCGCGTCCGACTGCGGGCTGCGCGGGTGGGACTGGCGCGCCGAGTCCAGGACGAAGCCGTCCGGGGCGTGGTTCACGCACATGCCCGAGCCGATGCACACTCCCCGGTCGACCTCGACCTGCCAGCGGTCGCCCATCAGGCACCCGCCTCGTAGCCCGCGGGCAGGTGGATCATCTTGTGCTCCAGGTACTCGCTCAGGCCCTCCGGGCCGAACTCCCGCCCCAGCCCGCTGTTCTTGTAGCCGCCGAACGGCCCCAGCATGTCCAGGCTGAAGGTGTTCACGTTGAAGGTGCCGGTGCGGATCCGCCGGGCGAAGTCGATGCCGTGCTCGACGTCGCCGGTCCAGACACTGCCGCTGAGGCCGAAGTCGGAGTCGTTGGCGACCCGTACGGCCTCCGCCTCGTCCCCGTACGGGATCAGGCAGACGACCGGGCCGAAGATCTCCTCGCGGGCGATCCGCATGGTGTTGTCGACGTCGCCGAAGAGCGTGGGCTCCACGTACCAGCCCTGGTCGAGTCCCGCCGGGCGGCCGCCGCCCGCCAGGACCTTCGCGCCCTCCTCCTGGCCGATGCGGATGTAGTCCAGGGAACGCTGCTGCTGCCGCCGGGCGACGAGCGGGCCGAGCTGCGTCGCCGGGTCGAGCGGGTCTCCGACGACGAGGGCGCCGGCCGCGGCCGCGAGGGCCTCGGCGACCTCCTCGTAGCGGCTGCGGGGGGCGAGGATGCGGGTCTGGGCCACGCACGCCTGGCCGTTGTTCATCCAGGCGGCGGGCACGATCCCGGCGACCGCGGTCTCGATGTCGGCGTCGGGGAGGACGACGGCGGCGGACTTGCCTCCGAGTTCGAGGGTGACCCGGGTGAGGTTGCGGGCGGCGACCTCCATCACGCGCTTGCCGGCGGCGACCGAGCCGGTGAAGGCGACCTTGTCTACGCCGGGGTGGCCGACGAGGTACTCGCTGACCTCGCGGTCGGCGGGCAGGATCGACAGCACGCCTTCGGGCACCCCGGCCTCGCGCGCGATGTCGGCGAGGATGTAGGAGTCCAGCGGCGCCTCCGGGGAGGGCTTGAGGACCACCGTGGAGCCGGAGAGCAGCGCCGGCGCCAGCTTGGCGGCCGCGACGAACTGCGGGACGTTCCACGGGATGACGGCGGCGACGACGCCCACGGGCTCGCGGCGCACCAGGATCGGGCCGAGCACGCCCTGGCGGTGCTCCTCGTAGGGGTAGTCGCGGGCGACGGTGATCGCGGCGTCGTAGACCATCATCGGGCCGAGGGCCTGGGCCAGGACGCTCCAGGAGTAGGGGGAACCGTTCTGGGAGCTGATCGAGCGGGCGATCTCCTCGTGGCGGACGGCGATGGCGTCCTTGATGCGGGAGACGACCGCGATGCGCTCCTCCAGCGTCATCCGCGGCCAGGGCCCTTCGTCGAAGGCCTTGCGGGCGACGGCGACGGCGCGGTCGACGTCCGCCTTCGACGCGTGCGGGACGGAGCCGATGACCTGCTCGGTGTGGGGGGAGACGATCCGGATCCTGTCGGTGCCCAGCGGATCCGTCCACTCACCGCCGATGAACAGTTTTCCGTGTTCCACGAGCTCCGTCATGGCTGAGGCCTCCTGCGGCTTGGCGTTCCCGAACTGATACCAGTTCTAGTTCCAGGAGTCCACGGCCGGGACGGAAGAGCGAAAAGATCCAACGACTGGCCAGAATCCCGAGAAGATGGTCGACTTGGGCTACTACTGGAACGCGTTCTCGTCTGAGGACGGCGGTCGACAGGCGGAGGGCTCATGGCGCAGGACACGTCACAGGTCACCGATCACGGCGGAGGCGTGTGGGGGATCAAGGTGCCCATCCCCGACAACCCTCTCGGACACACCCTCGTCCACGTCCTCGACACCGACCGCGGCCCGGTCCTCGTCGACACCGGCTGGGACGACCCCGAGTCCTGGGACACCCTCGTCGCCGGCCTCGCCGCACTCGGCATCGCGATCGCCGACGTCCACGGCGTCGTCATCACCCACCACCACCCCGACCACCACGGGCTGTCCGGCCAGGTCCGCGAGGCGTCCGGCGCCTGGATCGCCATGCACGCCGCCGACACCGAGGTCGTCGTACGCACCCGGTCCTCCGAGCCCGGGGCGTGGTTCGACTACATGAGCACGAAACTCGCCGCCGCCGGAGCCCCCCAGGAGCACATCGCCCCGCTGCGCGCCGCCCGCGCGAGCGGCCGCGCACGGACCCTGCCCGGACTGCGCGCCGCCGTCCCCGACCGGGAGATCGTCCCAGCCGAGCTGCTCCCCCTCGCCGGACGCCGGCTGCGGGCGATCTGGACCCCCGGCCACACCCCCGGACACGTCTGCCTGCACCTGGAGGAAGAGCATCCGGCGAACCTCCCCGGCAACGGCCGCCTCTTCTCCGGCGACCACCTGCTGCCCGGGATCTCCCCGCACATCGGCCTCTACGAGGCGCCCGAGGACCCCCGAGTCACCGACCCCCTCGGCGACTACCTCGACTCCCTCGAACGCATCGGCCGCCTGGCGCCCGCCGAGGTGCTGCCGGCCCACCAGCACGCCTTCACCGACGCGCCCGCCCGCGTCCGGGAACTGCTGGACCACCACGAGGAACGCCTGTCGGGGCTGTGGGCGCTGCTGGCCGAGCCGCTGACCCCGTGGGGGCTCGCGGAGCGGATGGAGTGGAACCGGCCCTGGGAGCAGATCCCGTACGGCTCCCGCAACATCGCCGTCTCGGAAGCGGAGGCGCATCTGCGGCGGCTGGTGAAGCAGGGCCGCGCCGAGGCGGTCCCGGGGACCGACCCGGTGACGTACCGCGCGGTCTGAGCGGGATCCTGCCGGTCCGCCGGCATGCCACGCCGGGCCCGGCATGACCGGAGGAGAGGCCCCCCGGGGCCGGGGCCGCCGGCGCGGCACGGCCGGGCCGCCCGAGCCCGGTGCCCGGGCACCGGGCCCGGCCGTGATCCCGCCGACACCCCCCGGGCCCGGGGGCTACGGGCCGGTAGAGTGAGGCGGTCGTCCACACCCCGTACGGGGGGAAGCCGGTGCGATTCCGGCGCTGACCCGCAACCGTGACCCGCCCCCGGCACCATCCGGGCGGGAAGCCGGAATGCCCCGTACCGGAGTGCGCGGCTCGTGCCGCCGGTCCTCCCGGCGGCCGGCACCGTCGAGGAAAACGGAGCCGGAGCCCGGTGCCTGTGCGTGCCTGCCCCGGTTTCCCCAGCAGGAGAGGCACCCTCCCCATGACCGTCCGCCGCAGCGCCGCCGCGCTCGCCGCCTCCGCCGTGCTCTGCGTGGGTGCCGCCCCCGCAGCCCTCGCCGACACCGCCCCGCCCTCCCCCTCCGCACCCCCGGTCATCCCCTCCGGGCTCTATGGCAAGAAGGACCCCGGCTTCGACGGCGTGTGGCGGCAGTCCTTCGCCCTGCTCGCCCAGGACACCGTCGGCGTGAAGCCCGCCGCGCGGGCCGTGGACTGGCTGGTCGGCCAGCAGTGCGCGAACGGTTCCTTCGCCGCCTTCCGCGCGGACACCACCAAGGACTGCGACGCGACGGCGTACATCGACTCCAACGCGACGGCCGCGGCCGTTCAGGCGCTGACCGCGCTCGGCGGCCACGACGACACGGTGAAGAAGGCCGTCGGCTGGCTGAAGTCCGTCCAGAACGAGGACGGCGGCTGGAGCTCCAACCCCGGCGGCGCCATGGACAGCGGCACCGACGCCAACTCGACCGCCATCGTGATCAGCGCCCTGACCGCGGCCGGCGAGAAGCCGGCCGAGACGAAGTCGAAGGCGGGCAAGTCCCCGTACGAGGCGCTGCTCTCCTTCCAGCTGGGCTGCGCCGCCGAGCCGGCCGCCGACCGGGGCGCCTTCGCGTTCCAGCCGGTCGACGGCAAGCTGCTCGCGAACGCCGATGCCACGGCAGCGGCGACGCTGGCCGGCCTCGGCACAGGCACGGCCGTCGTCCCGTCCGGTACGGACACCCCCGCGACCCCGCTGACCTGCCCGGCAGCGGCCGGCGCCGACCCGGCGGCCGGCGCCGCGGCCGCCGCCCAGGGCGCGGCGGGCTACCTGGCCGAGGCCCTCAAGAAGGACGGCCACCTGACGGCCGTGACCCCGGGTGCGGACCAGCCGACGGCGGACACCGGCAACACCGTCGACGCGGTGATCGCCCTGGCCGCGGCCGGGCACAAGCAGTCGGCGGCGGGCGCGCTGGAGTGGCTGAAGTCGAACTCCGCCGAGTGGTCCAAGGACTCCCCGGCGGGTCTGGGCACTCTGATCCTGGCCGCGCACGCCACGGGCACCGACCCGAAGTCCTTCGGCGGCACCGACCTCGTGGCCGCGCTGAACGCGACGGGCCCGGCCCCGCAGGGCGCGGACACCGGTGCGACCGAGGTGGAGAGCGAGAAGGCCGAGCCCTCCGGCGGCCAGAACCTGTGGTGGATCATCGGTGCGGGCGCCGCGGCCGGTGTGGGCATCGGCATCCTGCTGAGCGGCCGCCGGAAGAAGAACCGGCTCTGATGCGCCGCCGCCTGCCCGCCGCGACCCTCGCCCTCGGCATCGTCCTGGCCCTGCTGGCCGCCGCTCCGGCCCTGGCGGCCGGCTACCGCTACTGGTCGTTCTGGGACGGCGCGGCGGGCGGCCAGTGGTCGTACGCCACGCAGGGGCCGTCGCTGGCCCGCCCCGCGGACGGCTCCGTCCAGGGGTTCCGCTTCGCGGTGAGCAAGGACGCCGCGGCCGAGGCGGCCAAGCCGCGGGCCGCGGCCGACTTCCAGGCCGTGTGCGGGGCCACCGCTGCGGTCGAGGGCCGCAAGCGGGTGGCCCTCGTCATCGACTTCGGTGTGCAGGCGGACGCCCCGTCGGGCGAGGTCGCACCGCAGGAGGCCCCGCGCACGGCATGCGCGCAGGTGGCGCCGGAGGCCACGACGGCCGAGGCGCTGGCGGCGGTCGCGAAGCCGCTGCGCTACAACAGCGCGGCGCTGTTGTGCGCGATCGCGGGCTACCCGCAGCACGGCTGTGGTGAGCAGATGGCCGACACCGGTGCGGCGCAGCCGTCCGCCGCACCGTCCGGGTCCGCCCCGGGCGGCGGTGGCGGCGGCCCGTCCGCCGGACTGCTGGCGGGCATCGCCCTGGTGGCGGTCCTGGCCGCCGCGGGCGTCTGGCAGTCCCGCCGCCGGGGCCGATGACGCACCCCGCGACCGGCCCCACCGCAGGACCCGCCGGAAAACCGACCGCAGGACCCGCCGGCGGACCTGCCGGAGGACCCACCGGAGCCGCACCCGCCCCCGTGCCCCCGGCCCGCCGGAGCGGGCCCGGGGCGGCGGACTCCCCGCGCCGGTCGTCGTACGAACGATGGAAGGCGCCGCAGGGCAGCCGCGCCACCGCCCTGCACGCGGGGGCCTGGTGGCTGTGGGCCCTCGGGCTCGCCACCGCCGCGTCGCGCACCACCAACCCGCTCGTCCTCGGGCTGATCGTCGGCGTCGCCGGTTTCGTGGTCGCGGCCCGCCGCACGGACGCGCCCTGGGCCCGTTCCTACGGGGCCTTCCTCAAGCTCGGCCTGGTCGTCGTCGCCCTGCGCCTGCTCTTCTCGATGCTCCTGGGCTCGCCCATCCCGGGTACGCACGTCCTCTTCGTCCTCCCCGAGGTGCCGCTGCCCGCCTGGGCGCAGGGCATCCGCTTCGGCGGCAGGGTCACCGCCGAGCAGCTCGTCTTCGCCTTCTACGACGGCGCGAAGCTCGCCGCGCTCCTCGTCTGCGTCGGCGCCGCGAACGCCCTCGCCAATCCGGCCCGGCTCCTGAAGTCCCTGCCGGCCGCCCTGTACGAGGCCGGGGTCGCCGTCGTCGTCGCCATGACCTTCGCGCCGAACATGGTCGCCGACGTGATGCGCCTGCGCACCGCCCGCCGCCTGCGCGGACGCCCCACGGGCGGGATCAAGGCGGTCCTCCAGATCGGCCTGCCGGTCCTGGAGGGCGCCCTGGAGCGTTCGGTCGCCGTCGCGGCGTCGATGGACGCCCGCGGCTACGGCCGTACGGCGCAGGTACCGCCGGCCGTCCGGCACACCACCACCGTCCTCACCCTGGGCGGCCTGCTCGGGATGTGCGCGGGCACGTACGGTCTGCTGGCCGCGCAGGGCGCCTCGTACGGGCTGCCCGTGCTCGGCATCGGCGCGGCGTCTGCCCTGGCAGGTCTGCGGCTGGGCGGCCGCCGGTCGGTGCGCACCCGCTACCGGCCCGACCGGTGGGGTGCGCGCGCCTGGCTGGTCGCCGGTTCCGGGGCGGCCGTCGCGGGCCTGCTGATCCGGGCCGGCGGTGTCGACCCTGCCGGTCTGCACCCGGGCGTGGTCCCGCTGGTGGCGCCCACGCTGCCGTTGTGGCCGGCGGCCGCGGTCCTGATCGGCCTGCTGCCCGCCTTCGTGGCCCCCGTACCGCCGAAGGAGGCGTCGCAGTGATCCGGTTCGAGCAGGTGTCGGTCACCTATGACGGAGCGGAAGGCCCCTCGGTGCAGGGCGTCGACCTGGTGGTCCCGGATGGCGAGCTGACGCTGCTGGTCGGCCCGTCCGGGGTCGGCAAGTCCACCTTGCTGGGGACGGTCTCCGGGCTGGTCCCGCACTTCACGGGCGGCACCCTGCGCGGCCGGGTCACGGTCGCGGGCCGTGACACGCGTACGCACCGGCCGCGCGAGCTCGCGGACGTGGTGGGCACGGTGGGCCAGGACCCCCTCGCGCACTTCGTGACGGACGTGGTGGAGGACGAGCTGGCCTACGGGATGGAGTCCCTGGGCCTGCCGCCCGCGGTGATGCGGCGCCGGGTGGAGGAGACCCTCGATCTGCTGGGCCTGAACGAGCTGCGCGACCGGCCGATCACGACGCTGTCCGGCGGCCAGCAGCAACGGGTCGCGATCGGGTCGGTGCTGACCACGCACCCGAAGGTGCTGGTGCTGGACGAGCCGACGTCCGCGCTGGACCCGGCGGCGGCCGAGGAGGTCCTGGCGGTCCTCCAGCGGCTGGTCCACGACCTGGGCACCACCGTGCTGATGGCGGAGCACCGGCTGGAGCGGGTGGTGCAGTACGCCGACCGCGTCCTGCTGCTGCCCGCCCCCGGCGCGGCCCCGGTCCTGGGCTCCCCGGCGGAGGCGATGGCCGTCTCCCCGGTCTGCCCGCCGGTGGTCTCCCTGGGCCGCCTCGCGGGCTGGTCCCCCCTCCCCTTGTCGGTCCGCGACGCCCGCCGCCTGTCCGCACCCCTGCGGGACCGCCTGTCGCACACGGCGGGCTCCGCGCCCGGCAACCCAGCCCCGCCGGCGTTTGAGGCGCGGGGTGCGGGGCGGAGCCCCGGCCTTTCAGCCCCGCAGGCGTTTGAGGCGCGGGGGTCCGGGGGCGGCGCCCCCGGCGGCGGCGCGGCACCGGGTCTGCTCAGCCGCCTGCTGGGCCGGAGCAAGCCGAAAACCGCCGAGCCCGCCGCAGGCGACACCGCTCGGGCCCGGAACCTCGGCGTCCGCCGCGGCCGCACCGACGTGCTGCGCGCCGTCGACCTCACGGTGGCGCCCGGCGAGACCATCGCCCTGATGGGCCGCAACGGCGCCGGCAAGTCCACCCTGCTCGCCGCCCTCGTCGGTAGCCTCGCCCCCGCCACCGGCGAGGTGACCGTCGGCGGCCGGACCCCGCACCGCACCCCGCCGCCCGAGATGGTGCGCCACGTCGGCCTCGTCCCGCAGGAGCCGCGCGACCTGCTCTACGCCGACACCGTGGCCGCCGAGTGCGCCGCCGCCGACTCCGACGCCGGCGCGCCCCCCGGCACCTGCCGCGACCTCGTCGCCGGCCTGCTGCCGGGGGTGCCCGGCGATGTCCATCCCCGGGACCTCTCGGAGGGGCAGCGCCTGGCGCTGGCCCTCGCGCTGGTCCTCACGGGCCGCCCCGCCCTGCTGCTCCTCGACGAGCCCACCCGCGGTCTGGACTACGCCGCCAAGGCCCGCCTGATCGAGATCCTGCGCGGCCTGGCCGCCGACGGGCACGCCGTCGTACTGGCCACGCATGACGTGGAGCTCGCCGCCGAACTGGCCGATCGCGTGGTGATCCTGGCCGGCGGGGAGGTCGTCGCGGACGGCCCGACGGCGGAGGTCGTGGTCTCCTCGCCCGCCTTCGCCCCCCAGGTGGCGAAGGTGCTGGCGCCGGGCCACTGGCTCACGGTGCGCCAGGTCGCCTCGGCCCTCGATGCGGAGCGGACCCGATGAGCCGCCTCGCGCGCCGCCCGGTCCGGATCGGCCCCCGGGCCGCCGCCGCCCTGATCCTCGTCTCGCTCATCGGCGTCGCGGCCTTCGGGTGGCCGCTGCTCGCCGACCGCCAGTCGGGACTGGCCCACTCCCAGGACGCCCCGTGGCTGTTCGCGGCGCTGCTGCCGCTCCTCGTCGCCGTCGTCGTGGCGACGATCGCCGACAACGGCATGGACGCGAAGGCGGTGGCCATGCTCGGCGTGCTCGCGGCCGTCGGGGCGGCTCTGAGGCCGCTGGGCGCGGGCACGGCCGGGCTGGAGCCGATGTTCTTCCTGATGGTGCTGAGCGGCCGCGTCCTGGGTCCGGGCTTCGGTTTCGTCCTGGGCTCGGTGACGATGTTCGCCTCGGCCCTGCTGACGGGCGGGGTCGGGCCGTGGATGCCGTTCCAGATGCTGGCGATGGGCTGGTTCTCGCTGGGAGCCGGGCTGCTGCCGGGCCCGGAGCGGATCCGGGGCCGGGCGGAGCTGCTGATGCTGGCCGCGTACGGCTTCGCCGGCTCCTTCGCGTACGGGGCGGTCATGAACCTGCAGGGCTGGGTGATCATCCAGGACCTCACGCTGGGCATCTCCTTCCATCCGGGGGACCCGCTGGCCGCGAACCTCGCGAGGTTCGTCGCGTACTACCTGGCGACCTCGCTGGGGTGGGACCTGGGCCGGGGAACGCTCACGGTCGTACTGACGCTCGCGCTCGGCGGCACCCTGCTCAGGGCACTGCGGCGGGCGACTCGCAAAGCTGCCTTCGACGCTGCCGGCTCCTTCGATTCCGGGGGCGTGGGGGCCCGTGAACCTGCCACCGACGGGGGTGCAGCCGACCACGGAGGGTGAGTTCCGGGGACTTGGCCGGTGAGGCGGCCCACAGGACGCAGGTCACATACGAGGGCGGGTAGTGGACCCCTACAGGGCCGGTAAGGGCGCATTCGCCCGGTTTGAGCGGGGTCGACGGTCCCGAAGTGCGGGGTGGGCTAGTAGACGGCGTCTTTGCCAGGGCGTCGGGGCGTCTGTAGAACTGGATGAGTCGCAGGGCGGCAGGGGTACTCCACCCGCCGCCGACGAACCCCTCTCCCTCGCGTGAGTGGCTCACGCATGTCCTCGGCATGCCCGCGACCGCCCTTGCCCCCTTCGGAAGGTTCATCCGTGTCCAACGCCGTCATCCGCCGCATCGCCGCTTCCAAGAAGGCCCTCGCGGGTTCCGTCCTCGCCCTGGGCGTCGCCGGTTCCATGCTTGCCGCGGTCCCCGCGCAGGCCGCTCCGACGGGCGCGAAGGCGATCGCGCAGCAGATGATCAAGGACCCGGCGCAGTTCGCGGCCTTCGACAAGATCGTCTCGCACGAGAGCGGCTGGAACCCGTCCGCGACGAACGCCTCCTCCGGCGCGTACGGCCTGGTCCAGGCTCTGCCGGGGTCGAAGATGGCCTCCGCGGGCGCCGACTGGAAGACGAACCCGGCCACCCAGATCAAGTGGGGCCTGCACTACATGAACGAGCGCTACGGCAGCCCGGTCCAGGCGTGGAACTTCTGGCAGGCCAACCACTGGTACTAAGCCGCAGCACACGCTGCCGCAGCAGTAGCAGTAGCAGTAGCAGCAGCAGCAGCAAGACGTTCGAAGGCCCCGGCGGCCGGCCTCCCCAGGTCCGGCCCCCGGGGCCTTCTGCATCCCATCCCACGGGATCGCGGGCGCCTGCGCGCGGGGGTGTGCGCGCGTGCGCGGTCAGAGGCGCTGGATGATCGTCCCGGTCGCCAGTGCGCCGCCGGCGCACATGGTGATCAGGGCGAACTCCTTGTCGCGGCGTTCCAGCTCGTGCAGTGCGGTGGTGATCAGGCGGGCGCCGGTGGCGCCGACGGGGTGGCCGAGGGCGATGCCGCCGCCGTTGACGTTGACCTTCTCCAGGTCCTGGTCGAAGACCTTGGCCCAGCTGAGGACGACGGAGGCGAAGGCCTCGTTGATCTCGACGACGTCGATGTCCTTGAGCGACATCCCGGCCTTGCCGAGCACGGCCCGCGTCGCGTCGATCGGCCCGTCCAGGTGGTAGTGGGGGTCGGCGCCGACGAGCGTCTGGGCGACGATCCGGGCGCGCGGCTTGAGCTTGAGGGCGCGGGCCATCTTGCGCGAGGCCCACATCACGGCGGCGGCTCCGTCGGATATCTGCGAGGAGTTGCCCGCGGTGTGCACGGCGGTGGGCATGACCGGCTTGAGCCGGGCCAGGGCCTCCATGCTGGTGTCGCGCAGGCCTTCGTCCCGGTCGACCAGGCGCCACATGCCCTGGCCGGCGGCCTGCTCCTCCTCCGTGGTGGGCACCTGCACGGCGAAGGTCTCACGCTTGAACCGCTCCTCGGCCCAGGCGGTCCGGGCCCGTTCCTGGGACTGCAGCCCGAGGCGGTCGACGCCCTCGCGGGTCAGGCCGCGGTTGCGGGCGATGCGTTCGGCGGCCTCGAACTGGTTGGGGAGGTCGACGTTCCACTCGTCCGGGAAGGGCTTGCCCGGGCCGTGCTTGGAGCCCGAGCCCAGCGGCACGCGGCTCATGGCCTCGACCCCGCAGGCGATGCCGATGTCCATGACACCGCCGGAGATCATGTTGGCGACCATGTGGTTGGCCTGCTGGGAGCTGCCGCACTGACAGTCCACGGTCGTCGCCGCTGTCTCGTACGGAAGCCCCATGGCGAGCCAGGCGTTGCGGGCGGGGTTCATGGACTGCTCGCCGGCGTGGGTGACGGTACCGCCGACGATCTGCTCGACGCAGTCCGGCTGGATCGCGGTACGGGCGAGGAGTTCGCGGTAGGTCTCACCGAGCAGGTAGGCGGGATGGAGGTTGGCGAGCGCGCCTCCGCGCTTGCCGATGGGTGTGCGTACGGCTTCGACGATGACGGGTTCCGCGGCCATGAGCTCGTCCTCTCCTGCACAGCGCCAGCGCGGCGGGCCGTCCCGGCGCCCCGCCCCGAACTAGTACGCGTTCTAGTTCTATCCGCAGTCTTATGACCTGGGGCCCCGGCACGCAAGGGTCTTGCACGCGGCCTGCACGGATTCCACACGCAACAGTTGGCGCGCCGCCCCTTGTCACTTCTAGAACTCGTTACTACCTTCGAGCCAACTTCTGATGGTCCGTCAGACTTTGGAGTTGCCCGATGTCCTGCCCCGCGCTCCCCGACGGCTTCGACGCCACCGACCCCGACCTGCTCCAAAGCCGGGTCCCGTACCCGGAGTTCGCGCAGCTGCGGCAGACCGCACCCGTGTGGTGGTGCCCGCAGCGGCGGGGGGTCACCGGTTTCGACGACGAGGGCTACTGGGCCGTGACCCGGCACGCGGACGTCAAGTACGTCTCCACGCACCCCGAGCTGTTCTCCTCGACCACCAACACCGCGATCATCCGCTTCAACGAGCACATCCAGCGTGATGCCATAGATGCCCAGCGGCTGATCATGCTGAACATGGACCCGCCGGAACACTCCCGCGTACGCCAGATCGTGCAGCGCGGCTTCACCCCGCGGGCCATCCGCGGCCTGGAGGAGGCCCTGCGCGACCGGGCCCGGAAGATCGTCGAGGAGGCCGCGTCGGCGGCCGCCGACGGCAGCTTCGACTTCGTCACGCAGGTGGCGTGCGAGCTTCCGCTGCAGGCCATCGCCGAGCTGATCGGCGTACCGCAGAAGGACCGGGCGAAGATCTTCGACTGGTCGAACAAGATGATCGCCTACGACGACCCGGAGTACGCGATCACGGCCGAGGTCGGCTCCAACGCCGCCATGGAGCTCATCGGTTACGCGATGAACCTGTCCGCGCAGCGCAAGGAGTGCCCGGCCCAGGACATCGTCACCCAGCTGGTCGCGGCCGAGGGCCAGGGCAACCTCGGCTCCGACGAATTCGGCTTCTTCGTGCTGCTGCTGGCCGTCGCGGGCAACGAGACCACCCGCAACGCCATCAGCCACGGCATGCACGCCTTCCTCACCCACCCCGAGCAGTGGGAGCTGTACAAGGCGACCCGGCCGTCCACGGCCGCTGAGGAGATCGTCCGCTGGGCCACCCCGGTGGTGTCCTTCCAGCGCACCGCCACCCAGGACACCGAGCTGGGCGGCCAGAAGATCAAGGCGGGCGACCGGGTGGGGATGTTCTACTCCTCCGCCAACCACGACCCGGAGGTCTTCGAGAACCCGGACGTCTTCGACATCACCCGCGATCCGAACCCGCACCTGGGCTTCGGCGGCGGCGGCCCGCACTTCTGCCTCGGCAAGTCCCTCGCCGTGATGGAGATCGACCTGATCTTCAACGCCCTGGCCGACGCGCTGCCCGACCTGCGGATGGCCGGGCAGGATCCGCGCCGCCTGCGCGCGGCCTGGCTCAACGGCATCAAGGAGCTCCGGGTCAGCCACGGCTGACCGGTGACCCAGGACGGCAGGGGCCGCTCCTCCCACGCCCCGGCCCCTGCCGTCCCCCGGTCGCCCGGCCCCGCCGTTCGAGTGGCGGACCCACCGACCGGGGTGATCCTCGCTCACGGCGGCGATCCGGCCGAAGGGGCGCGCCGGGGCATGGTGTGCCCCGGCGCCCCTTCGGCCCGCGCCGGGCGCGCCCCGGATCAGCGTGTGCGCAGGATCGCGCAGGTCGTGGTGGCGTGGGCGTACAGCTTGCCGTCGTGCGTGCCCGTGACCCGGGCCTCGGCGGTGGCTGTGGTCCGCCCCACGTGCAGGGCGGTGCCCTCGCAGCGCAGGGCGGGGGTGTCCGCCATGACCGGCCGGATCATGTGCACCCCGAGCTGCACCGTGGTGTAGGCGGTGCCGGCCGGGAGCATGGTCATCACGGCCGAGCCGAGCGCCGAGTCGAGCAGGGTGGCCAGGAAGCCGCCGTGCACCGTCCCCATGGGGTTGAGCAGGTGGTCGCCGGGGTCGCCCTCGAAGACGGCGACGCCTTCGGCGGCCTCGGTGAGCCGGAACCCCAGGGTGCTCATCATCGACGCGCCGGGCAGTTCGCCCTTCAGGCTCGCCCGGAGGATCTCCAGGCCGCTCATGCCGAGGATCTCCGGGGTCATGTCCGGCCTCGGCTGCCAGCTGTGGGTACGGCTGCGGAGCGGGGCACTGGTGTCATACGTGGTCATGGCAACGACCCTAGGGGCCGCCCGGCCGAACGAGGAGTGTCGGATCCGGCAGCTTCCGTACGGATTCCGACAGCCCGGCAGGAGGTGGCCGGCGCTACCGTGGAGCGGTGAAAATCGCCGTACTGGCCCTCGACGGGGTCTTCGACTCGGGCATCTCGGCCGTCCTGGACGTGCTGCACACGGCCGACGCGTTGCGCCGCCGGGTGGCCGGAGCACCGCCGCCGGCCTTCGACATCGTGACGGTGGGCGTGCGGCGCCGGGTCCGCACCGGCCTCGGCCACCGCATCGACACCGCTCCGGCCGCCGTGGCCGAGGACGCGGACCTGTTGGTGGTGCCCGCGTTGAGGGAACGCCGCCCGGAGGCCCTGGTCGAGGCCGTCGCGTCGGCCGCGTACCGCCCGGCCCGCCGGATCCTGGCGGAGGCCCGCGAGCGCGGCACCCCGCTCGCCACCTCCTGCACCGGAACGTTCCTGCTGGCCGAGGCCGGAGTGCTGGACGGGCAGCGGGCGACGACCAGCTGGTGGCTGGCCCCCCTCTTCCGGGACCGCTACCGCCGGGTCACGCTGGAGGAGACGCGCATGGTCGTCAGCTCCGGCGGGGTGACCACGGCGGGCGCCGCGTTCGGCCACCTCGACCTGGCCCTGTCGATCGTCGGGGCGCGCAGCCCCGCCCTCGCGGACCTGGTCCGCCGCTACCTCGTCGTCGACGACCGGGCCTCGCAGGCCGCGTACGCCATCCCCAGCGCGCTGGCCCGCCACGACCCGCTCGTCGCCGCCTTCGAGCAGTGGGCGCGGACCCGCCTCGCCGACCCGGCTCCGATCGCGGACGCGGCCCGGGACCTCGGCGTCAGCGAGCGCACCCTCCAGCGCGCGGTCGCCCGTACGCTCGGCCGCACGCCGGTCGGGCTGGTGCAGGACCTGCGGGTGGAACAGGCCGAACACCTGCTGCGCACCACGGACCTGCCGCTGGCGGCGGTAGCCCGGCGGGTCGGGTACGAGAGCCCGGGGCCGCTGCGCACGCTGCTGCGCAGACGGCGCGGCGGTGGCTGACGGGCTGCCCTCAGGGGCGCGACCCCGCAACGGGCTGGGCGGCGGGTGCCGTGTCGGGCGTGTCGGGCGCCTCCCGTTCCACGCCGTCGGCGCGCTGCGCCGGGACGCTCACGTGCAGGCCGCGCGGCCCGGACAGCGCGTGGACGAGCCCGAAGCCGGCGGCGACGACGGCTGCTCCGCCGACCGCGTCCAGCACCCAGTGGTTGGCGGTGGCGACGATCGCGCACACCGTGATCAGCGGGTGCAGTGCCCCCAGCAGCTTCTGCCAGCCCTTCGGGGCCAACACCACGATCACGATCCCGCACCACAGCGACCAGCCGAAGTGCAGCGAGGGCATCGCCGCGTACTGGTTGGAGATCGCGGTCATCGCCCCGTACGACGGGTTGGCGAGGTCCTGCGGACCGTGCACGGTGTCGACGAAGCCGAGGCCCGGCATCAGGCGCGGCGGTGCGAGCGGGTAGAGCCAGAAGCCGGCGAGGGCGAGGACGGTGGCCAGGCCCAGGGAGGCGCGGGCCCAGCGGTAGTCGCCGGGGCGCCGCCAGTACAGGACCGCCAGGATCGTCAGCGGGACCACGAAGTGGAAGGAGGTGTAGTAGAAGTCGAAGAAGGCCTCCAACCAGGGTGTGTCCACCACGGCGTGGTTCACGGCGTGCTCGATGTCGATGCCCAGCGCCCGCTCGATGCCCAGGATCTCGCTGCCGTTGCCCTCGGCGAGGGAGCGGCTCGTGGGCGCGGCGGCCCGGATGTGGGAGTAGAGCGAGTAGCCGACCCGTATCAGCAGCAGTTCCAGCAGGAGGTTCGGGCGGGACAGCACGCGCCGCCAGAACGGCAGCAGCGGCACGCGCGACCAGCGGGCCTGCGCCGGCCGCCCGTAGTCGGTGGGGACGGGGTCACGCCAGTACGGCGACGAGCGCGGCAGGAACGGCACCGCGCAGGCCGCGGCGACCGCGGTGAGCAGCAGCACGTTGTCGCGTACGGGGGCCAGCGCGGTCAGGTTCGGCAGCAGGACCGTGCTCGGCAGGGTCATGGCGAGGACGACGGCGACCGGCCACACGCGCCGGTCGGCGGCGCGCTTGCCGATCTTGCCGGCGACGGCGAGCAGCACCCACAGCAGCTGGTGGCGCCAGCCGGTCGGGGACACGGCGACGGCCACGCAGCCGGTGACGGCGACGGCCAGCAGCAGCTGGCCGTCGCGGGCGTAGCGGACCGCGCGGCGCAGGCCGGACCAGACGATGAGGCACGCGAGGGCGGCGTACAGCAGGACCTCGGCCGGCCCGGTCAGGCCGAGGCGCAGCAGCGCGCCGTGCACGGACTGGTTGGCGAGGCCGTCGGGGGCGCCGCCGAGGCCGGTGCCGGCCAGGTGGTGCACCCAGTACGTCCAGGAGTCGCGCGGCAGGGCCGCCCACGACAGCGCGGTGGCGGCGGCGAAGGTCACGGCGGCGGTCCGCGCGGCGGGGCGGCGTCCGGTCAGCCACAGCAGCGGGGCGAAGAGCAGCAGGGCCGGCTGGAGCGCGGCTGCGAGGCCGACGAGGAAGCCCGCGGGCCGGTCGCCGGGGACGCGGAAGACGGCCAGGAGCACCAGCAGGACGGGAACGACGGCGGTCCGGCCGGGTGAGGCGGCCTCGCGGACGGGCAGCGAGACCATCATCAGGGCCGTCAGGACGGGCGCGGCGAGCAGCGCGGTGCGGCGCGGCACGGGGTCGGGCAGGCCGCGGGCGGCGACGAGCCCCATGGCGGCGACGAACAGCAGCGTCACGCAGGTCCAGGCGACCTCCAGGGAGGGCGCGGCGAGGCCGACGAGCGGCTTGAGGACCAGTCCGGCGAAGGGGGTGCCGGCGAACTGTCCGACGTCGTAGACCGAGGTGACCGCGCCGCCGCCGGAGCCGCCGCCCGAACTCGGAAGGCTGCCGGGGAGGTGGAGGCCGCCCAGCCACTCGGCGGGTGGCACGCGCAGCACCGCGGCGGCCTGTCTGACGGCGAGGGCGCCGGCCAGGGCCCACAGGAGGAGACGCGCCGCGCCGAGCCTGCTGTTACCGCCTATGACCCCGGCATGTCCGTCCGCTGTGCTGTGCTCTGCCGCGTTCGCCACGCCTCGCCGGCCTCCCGCCGTGTTGACCGCAACCCCGACTTCGCCTGGCTGCCGCGCTCCGTTACCCGCACGACGATATCCCCCGAAGGGTCCCTAGGATGGCTCCCATGAGCATCGTGAAGATCAACGCACTGACGGTTCCCGCCGAGCAGCGGGAGGTCCTGGAGCGGCGCTTCGCCTCGCGCGCCGGGGCGGTGGAGAGCTCGGACGGCTTCGAGTGGTTCGAGCTGCTGCGCCCCGTGGAGGGCACCGACCAGTACCTCGTCTACACGCGGTGGCGGTCGGAGGAGGACTTCCAGGCGTGGATGGAGGGGCCGATGAAGGCCGCTCACCAGGGTGGCGACGGCGAAGGCGGGCCGGCGGGCGCGGAGCGGCCGAAGCCGGCGGCCTCGGCTTCGACGGTGTGGTCGTTCGAGGTCGTGCAGCAGGCGGCGCCGAAGAAGGCCTGACGCTCAGGCGCTGCCAGGACCCCGGGCGGGCGGGCGGGCGTACGGGGGCCCGGGGGTACGGACGGTCGTCGGGGTCGGCACGGGCCGCGGGATCGGGGCCGGTCAGCTCCAGAAGGCGTCTTCCTCGTCGATGTCCGCGGTGCACTGGTCGATGTCGGTGATCTTGTGGCCGACGATCGTGAAGAAGAGTCCTTCGCGGATCTCGATGCCGCGGTCGCCGCGGTCACCGCGCGCCGTGTGGAAGCTCATCACGTGCCCGCGGCCGTCCGCGAGCACCGATTCCAGGTGCACCTGGAAGGTGCCCTTCGTCTCCTCGCCGAGGCGGCGGTAGAAGTCGAGGACCTGCTCCCGGCCCTTGTGGTGTCCGGACATGGGGTTGTTGCCGGGCACGTGGTGGATGACGTCGGCGGTCATGAGCGCGGCCAGCGCGTCCATGTCGCCGTTGCCGAAGGCCTCGTAGCCGCGGCGGATCAGGGCACAGTCCGGATGCTCTGCCATGGCGTTTCACACCCTCCGGGTCAGTAAGCGCCGTTTTTCCTATCATCGGCCCGCCCATGTGGATATTCCACGCGGGACATCGCGCGCGAACTCCACAATGACGCCATGACCACTCACAGCGACACTCACAGCGAACAGCGCACCCCCTCACCCGCCTGGGCCGTGTCCCCCGAACCGTTCAGCACGAGCGATGCCACCCGGCTGCGCCGCGCCTACTACGCCGAGGTCGCCGGCCGGTACTGGAAACGCGAGGTCACCGAGGCCGAGATCGACCAGGGGCTGCTGGACTTCCCTGACGACGGGCTGGAACCGCCGACGGGCCAGTTCGTCGTCGGCCGCCTGGACGGCGAGGCACTGGCGTGCGGCGGCATCCGCCTGCTCGACGCGGTGACCGCCGAGCTCACCAGGGTGTACGTCGACCGGCGCGCCCGCGGCACCGGCGGCGGGGCGGCCTTGCTCGGCGCCCTGGAGGCGCAGAGCCGTGCGCTGGGCGCCGAGCGGATCCGGCTGGACACCCGGTCGGACCTCGTGGAGGCCCGCGCGTTGTATGCGCGTCACGGCTATGCGGAGATACCCGCGTACAACTCCGGCCCGTATGCGGAGCACTGGTTCGAGAAGCGCCTGGTCTGAGGACCGACCGTCGAGACACCGCCTAGCGGGCGGCGTGGTCGCGCCGGGGCTCGGCGTCGTAGGGCTCCTCGGCGTCGGATCCGCACAGCTCTGTGTTGATCTCCGCGACCAGTTTGACGAGGTCGGTCGGCCGGTCGGGGCCCCACCAGTCGCCGAGCAGTTCGGCGAGGGACTCCTGCCGGGCGTCGCTGAGCTTCGCGGCGGCCTCGCTGCCCCGCTCGGTCAGGACCAGCGGAAGGCCCTCCCGGACGGCGAGTCCGCGCTCCTCGATCTGGCGGGCGGCGTCCGTGATGACCTTCAGCGGCACGTTGACGCGCTCGGCCAGCAGTGCGGGTTCCGCGGAGCCGTATTTGTTGATCCGCAGCAGCAGCCAACTGGAGGCGGGCAGCAGGTCGTAGCCGGCCTTCTCGGTGATCTTCTCGTAGACGTGGCGTCGGCCTTCGCGGGTGCCGAGGACGGTCAGCGCCCGGGCGACCTCGTCGTGGGAGGAGCGGTGGACGGGGTTGGAGGCCAGGGTCTCGGTCGCGTCGGGTGCGGTGACGGAGGCACGGAGCTTGTCCTCCTTCAGGAAGCAGGCGAGCAGGAAGGCGAGCAGGACGACGGGGACGGCGTAGAGGAAGACGTCGGTGATGGCGGTGGCATAGGCGTCGAGGACGCGCGGGCGGAGATCGGCGGGGAGGGCGCCGATGGCCCGGGGGTCCGCCTCCAGCTGGGGGATGCCGGCGTCGGCGGGCAGGGTGACGCCGGCCAGGGAGGTGGCCAGTTTGTCGTCGAGCTGGTTGGTGAAGACCGTGCCGAAGATCGCGACGCCGAAGGAGGCTCCGATGGAGCGGAAGAAGGTGGCACCGGAGGTGGCGACGCCGAGGTCGGCGTAGCTGACGGCGTTCTGCACGACGAGGACGAGGACCTGCATGACCAGGCCGAGCCCGGCGCCGAAGACGAAGAAGTAGAGGCTCATCTCCCAGGTGGAGCTGGTGCGGTGCAGCTGATGGAGGAGGAGCAGGCCGATGGCGGTGACGGCGGTTCCGGTGATCGGGAAGATCTTCCAGCGGCCGGTCCGGCTGACGATCTGGCCGGAGGCGGTGGAGGAGATCAGCATGCCGATGACCATCGGCAGCATGTGGACGCCGGACATGGTCGGTGAGACGCCCTGGACGATCTGGAGGAAGGTCGGCAGGTAGACCATCGCACCGAACATCGCGAAGCCGACGACGAAACTGATCGCCGAGCAGAGGGTGAAGGTGCGGATGCGGAAAAGGCCCAGCGGCAGGACGGGTTCAGCGGCCTTGCGCTCGACGAGGAGGAAGGCGGCGAGGAACACGACGCCGAGGACGGCGACGCCGATGATCCGGGCCGAGCCCCAGCCCCAGGTGGCGCCGAGGGAGGCGACGAGCACGAGGCAGGTGGCGACGCACGCGATGAGGAAGGTGCCGAGGTAGTCGATGGTGTGCTTCGAGGGGCGTGCCGGTATGTGCAGCGCGGCGGCGATGACGACGAGGGCGACGAGACCGATGGGGAGGTTGATGTAGAAGACCCAGCGCCAGGAGAGGTTGTCGACGAACACGCCGCCCAGCAGGGGGCCCAGCACGCTGGTCGCGCCGAAGACACCGCCGAAGAGGCCCTGGTACCTGCCGCGTTCGCGGGGCGGGACGAGGTCGCCGACGATCGCCATCGACAGCACGATCAGCCCGCCGCCGCCCAGGCCCTGCAGGGCTCGGAAACCGATGAGCTGGGGCATGTCCTGGGCCAGTCCGCACAGGGCCGACCCGATCAGGAAGAGGACGATGGCGTACTGGAAGAGCTTCTTGCGGCCGTACTGGTCGCCGAGCTTGCCCCACAGGGGGGTGGCGGCGGTGGCGGCGAGCATGTAGGCGGTGACCACCCAGGACAGGTGGGCCATACCGCCGAGGTCGCTGACGATGGTCGGCAGGGCGGTGGAGACGATGGTCTGGTCGAGTGCTGCGATCAGCAGGCCCAGGAGCAGTGCGCCGATGGGGACGAGCACCTCGCGGGCGCTGTGCTCGCCGGCGGGGCCGGTCTTCTGCGGGCCGGGAAGGGGGTCCACGGCACCCTTGGTCGCGTCCTGAGCCATCGATTCCTCCTCCGGCCGGATCAACATCTCCATCCTGAGCGGTGTGTCCGGTTATGGCCTCTCGGGCGGTTGGGAGGGCCGCGGCGGGTCTGCATAATCGCAGGCAATAAGCCAGGGAGGGAGTCCCAGTGAACGGTGAGCACTGTCCAAATTGCGACGCTGCCGGCGCCGCCTGCGGGTGTGCGCCGGGTGTGGGGTTCAACCCTTTGCGCATCCGTCCGTACGTGACGTTGTCCGACCCCGGCGAGCTTCCCGCCGGGGCCGAGCAGCCGTCCCCGCAACCCGTGTCCGCTGTGGTGACTCCCCCGCCGATACCTGCGCCGCACCCGGCGACGGAGGCGGAGGACGACACTCCGGCATACGGGCTACCCGTGGCGCCTGCGGCCGGGCCGTGGCAGGACGGCCCTCGGCAGGCGGGCCCGGCGCACACGCCGCACCCGGCGGAGACGATGCAGCTCCGCACGGTGCCAGCGGCGGACCTCGCGTCGGGCCCGGTCCACGGCGGAGAACAAGGGGAGTGGGGTGGGGGCGGGGGCCCGGAGGAGCGGTCCGGCTCCGCTTCCCGCCGCCGGCCGCTGGCGCTGCTGATCGGAGCCGCGGCGACGGTGGCCCTCAGCGGCACGGCCGTGGCGGTGTGGGTGCTGCCCGCTTCCACGGACGGCGATACGGCCCTGCTGGACGCGAAGGCCTCGGCGCCCGCCGTGAGCGCCGCTCCGCTCGCGCCGTCCGGCAGCCCGAGCGCGAGCAGCGCGTCCCCGTTGGCGTCCAAGTCGCCGACCGCCTCGAAATCGGCGTCGCCGTCCGCCTCGCCGAGCGCGTCCCGTTCCGCGTCCTCCGGGCCCCCGTCGCCGAGTGCTTCGCCGAGCGCGAGCCGCTCCTCCAGCCCGCCCGCGCAGGCACCGGTCCTCCGCTACGGGGATTCCGGTCCGGAGGTGGAGAAGCTCCAGCGGCTGCTGGCGGCGCAGGGGCTGTACCGGGGCAGGTTCCACGGAAAGTTCGACTGGAGGGTCGAGGAAGCCCTGTCGGAGTTCCAGTACGACCACGGGATCGACGCGCAGGAGTGGGGCGTGTACGGGCCCATCACCCGCAAGGCACTGGAGGGGTAGGCCGCGGGCGGCGGGGGCGAGCAGGCCAGGGGCCGGAACAGGGCGACAGGGGTCACACGCCCGCGAGTGGCGCAGACCGCCCCGAGTTTTGTATCGTGATGGAACAAAGTGGTTCCGTCCTCACTCCCTGACCGGTGGACGGAACCACTTGTTCTCTTTTCCCGCCCGTCTGGAGCCCGTCGATGCCGGCCAGCACCACCACCACCGCACCCGCAGTCCTCACCGCCAAGGCCCTGCTCCTCGACATGGACGGCACGATCGTCAATTCCGACGCGGTGGTCGAACGCTGCTGGCGCGACTGGGCGGTCTCCCACGGGCTGGACCCGCAGGAGGCCCTGAAGGTGGTCCACGGCCGCCAGGGCTACGCCACCATGGCCGTCCTGCTGCCGGACCGCCCCATGGAGGTCAACCTCGCCGAGAACGCGGAGATGCTCGCGCGTGAGACGGCCGACACCGACGGCGTGGTCCCCGTCGTCGGCGCCCCTGCCTTCATGGCCGCGATCGACGGGCTGCCGCACGCCCTGGTCACGTCCGCCGACGCCGCCCTCGCCGCCGCCCGGATGACGGCCGCCGCGCTGCCGATGCCCGAGGTACGGGTCACGGCCGAGTCCGTAGGCGCCAGCAAGCCGGACCCCGAGGGCTTCCTCACGGGTGCCGCCGCCCTGGGCGTGGACCCGGCCGACTGCATCGTCTTCGAGGACTCGGCCGCGGGCATCGCCGCCGGCCGGGCGGCGGGCATGCGCGTGATCGGCGTGGGCCCCCGCGCCGCCGAGCACGGCCCGACGGTGCACGTCCCGGACCTGACATCCCTCGCCGTCACGACCGACCCCGACGGCTCGATCCGCATCACGGTGCGGCCTGAGCCCCAGGACGCGCCCGCACGGTAGCGGCACGCCCCGAAGGGGCACGCCGACGCAGACCTACTGTCCCACGCGCCCGTCGATGCGCTCCCGCAAGAGATCCGCGTGGCCGTTGTGGCGGGCGTACTCCTCGATCATGTGGACCAGCACCTCGCGGAGCTCCATCGGCTCGCCGCCGCAACCGCCCGTGACGTCCATGCCGGGAGCCTGCGCGACGAGCCGTTCCGCGAAGGCGACCTCGGTCCGCCAGGTCGCCCACGCGTCCGCCACCAGCGCCGGGTCGGCCACCGCGCCGGTGAACTCCCCGGCCGGTTCCTCCTGCGAGCGGTAGTGCCGGCGTACGTCCTGGCCCGCCATGACCTGCCGGAACCAATACTGTTCGACGCCCGCGAGGTGGCGTACGAGACCCAGCAGGGACAGGTCGGAGGGTTCCACCGAGCGCCTGGCCAGGGCTTCCGCGTCGAGGCCCGCGCACTTGAGCTCCAGCGTGATCCGCTGGTCGCGCAGGTAGCCGGCGAGTACGTCCCGCTCACCCCGGAACCCTCCGTCGGCACGCGTGTCCTCGTCGGGGTGGACGAACATGTTGGACCAGCCGAAACGGCGGTCCGGGGCGGGCCCGGAGCCAGGGCCGGAGGCCGGGCCGGGGCCGGTGGGGGAGGTCGAGTCGATCACGCGCCGAGCGTGCCCCCCGGCCCCGCCGTCCGCAACGGAGTTTCCGCCACCGGCACCGGCCGGCACCTGTACCGGCACCCGCACACCCGCACCGCACCCCGGGATGTCAGCCCGCGACGGCCTCGTACAGCGAGAACACGGCCAGCGCCGCCATCACGGCTGCCGCGACCTTGGTGATCAGCCGCAGCGGTACGTACTTCATCAGCGTGCGGCCGCCCAGGATGCCGATGCCCGCGACCGCCCACAGGGCCAGCACGGCGCCGATGCCGACGGAGACGGGGTCGTCGTACCGTGCCGCCAGGTTCGCGGTCATGATCTGGGTCAGGTCGCCGAACTCCGCGACCAGGATCAGCATGAAGCCGGCCCCCGAGACCTTCCAGAAGGACTGGTCGGCGGGCGGCTTGACCTCCTCGTCCCCGTCGTCCTTCTTCAGGAGCAGCATGGCCGCGCCCAGGAGGAAGAGGACGCCGACGACGGCCTGGACGAGGCGGTGCGGGAGCAGGGTGAGCACGCTGCCCGCGGCGATGGCGAGCGCGACGTGCACGGCGAAGGCGGCGGCGACCCCCGCGAAGACGTAGGAGGCGCGGTAGCGCGTGCCGAGCATCAGGCCGGCGAGGGCCGTCTTGTCGGGGAGTTCGGCAAGGAAGACGACGCCGAAGGCGATCGCCGTGATGCTGAAGCTGAACACGGGGGTGGAACCTCAATCGGTCGGGCAGGGCGCCACCGGTACCGAGAGACCTGGGGTGTGTCAGGGGTCGCTTCGGCTCGGCGGCGCCCTGGCATGCGCGTGCGCGTACGGAACGCGCCCACGCCGGGACAGGACACTGCGGCCGAAGGTCTCGCTGGCCGACCGCTGTGGGCGGTCTGCCTCCGGGCGCCGGCTGGGTGACCCAGCAGTATGTCGACGTTCCGGCGAAGAGCTACTCCCCTTCTGCTCCGAACAGGGTACGCGACGCCGGTGGCGGGCCGGAATGGGCCTTTGGTCCCGCCGTGTCCCGGCCTGCCCCGGCCTCGGCCGCCCCCCAGCGCCGTTCGAGCCGCCCGGCCATGGCGGAATCTCAACTTCTATTTAAATCTGGGCCCTTGCGTGGCTTGATGTGACGTGCCCATGTCGCCACGCTGTCATCTGGCGCCCACCCCCTCGCAACCCGGCGGCGCCAGCATGGCCACGCCCCGCCGGGGCGACACGGCCGCACCCCCCGCACCCAGGGAGCCCCTCATGGCACTCATACCCACCGTCTACGCGCGTCGAATTGGCGTGCTCGCGTCAGCAGCTGCGCTGGCCGCGCTCACCTCCCTCGTCAACGCCCCCACCGCCGCGGCCGCCCCGCCCACCCCCATCAGCGCCTCGGCCGCCCGCGCGTACCTGGCGACGGTCACGCCGAAGACGGAAGGATCCACCAGCGGGTACAGCCGCGACCTCTTCCCGCACTGGAGCACCGTCTCCGGCTCCTGCAACACCCGCGAGACCGTGCTGAAGCGGGACGGCGTGAACGTCGTCCAGGACTCCGCCTGCGCCGCGGTGAGCGGAAGCTGGTACTCGGAGTACGACGGGGCCACGTGGACGGTCGCCAGCGACCTCGACATCGACCACGTCGTCCCGCTCGCCGAGGCCTGGCGTTCCGGCGCCTCCTCCTGGACCACGTCCAAGCGCCAGCAGTTCGCCAACGACCGCACCCGCCCCCAGCTCATCGCGGTCACCGACAACGTCAACCAGGCCAAGGGTGACCTCGACCCCGGCAAGTGGCTGCCGCCGCGGACCGCCTACCGCTGTACGTACGCGCGGATGTGGGTCGACGTGAAGCAGTACTGGGGTCTGAGCATGGACTCGGGCGAGAAGACCGCCCTGGTGAACGTCCTGAACGGCTGCTGACGGACCACTTTTCGTCCGCCGTCCGCCCACTGCCGGCCCTGCCCGTCGATCTCTCCCCCGCCAGGGGGAGGCGTCGCTCCCCCTCTCCGTCGTACCGTGATCCAAGGGGCTACGGAGGAGGGGGAGTTGCATGGCCGGATTGCGTCTGGGGCCGCTGCTGCGCCACGTCGACTGGGAAACGGGCGGAGCGGCCACCATATGGGTCGAGGCCGACCGCCCGTGCACGGCCGAAGTGCGGTGCGCGGACGGGGCCGGCGGCAGCGCGCGGACCTTCCAGATAGCCGGACACCACTACGCGCTGGTGCAGGTGACCGGCCTGACCCCGGGCGCCACGACGGCCTATGAGGTGCTGCTCGACGGACGGCAGGTGTGGCCGCTGCCCAAAAGCGGCTTCCCGCCGAGCACGGTCACCACTCCGGTCGTGGCGGGACCGGGCCGGCCCGCGTCCGGGCTGCGCATCACCTTCGGTTCCTGCCGTCAGGCCGCCCCGCCCGCCGGCAGGCGCGGGCCGCACGGCCCGGACGCGCTCGACACCCTCGCGGCGCGGCTGGCCGCGGACCCGGAGTCGGAGCGCCCGGACCTCCTGCTCCTGCTCGGAGACCAGGTGTACGCCGATGCCCTGTCGCGGGAGACCCGGCAGTGGCTCGCCGCCCGCCGGGATCTGCGGGAGGCGCCCGGCGCCCAGGTCGCGGACTACGAGGAGTACACCCGGCTCTATTACGAGTCGTGGCTCGACCCGGAGATCCGCTGGCTGCTGTCGACGGTGCCGAGCCTGCACATATTCGACGACCACGACGTCATCGACGACTGGAACACGAGCGCGGCGTGGCTCGCGGAGATGCGGGCGACCCCGTGGTGGCGCGAGCGGGTGCTCAGCGGTCTGATGTCGTACTGGGTGTACCAGCACCTGGGCAATCTCTCGCCCGCCGAGCTGGAGGCCGACGGGCTGTACGGGGCGGTCCGTGCGGATCCCGACGGCACGGACGCGCTGCGGGCCTTCGCGTCCGCGGCGGACGCCGATCCGGCGTCGGTGCGGTGGAGCTACCGGCGCGACTTCGGGCGGACGCGGCTGCTGATGGTGGACACCCGCGCCGGGCGGGTGCTGGCCGAGGACGGGCGCGCGATGCTCGATCCGGCGGAGCAGCAGTGGCTGCGCGAGAACGCCCTCGCCGGGCACGGGGGTTATGACCATCTGCTGATCGGGTCCTCGCTGCCCTGGCTGATGCCGCCGCTGATCCACGATGCGGAGACGTGGAACGCGGCGCTGTGCCGCGGGGAGCGCGGGCCGCGGTGGGCCCGGATCGGTGAGGACCTGCGGCGGCGCAGCGATCTGGAGCACTGGGCGGCGTTCCCTGCGTCGTTCGCCGCGCTGACGGATCTGGTCGAGGAGGTCGGGACGGGGCCTCGGGCGCCTGCGACGGTGTGCGTCCTGTCGGGGGACGTGCACCACGCGTATGTGGCCGAGCCCCGAATACCGAGCACGGCGCGGGTGTTTCAACTGACCTGCTCGCCGGTTCACAATTCCATTCACACCGTGGTGAAGTGGGGCTTTCGGCTGGGCTGGTCGCGGACGGGCCGGTGGCTGGGGCGCGGCTTCTCCCTGCACGGGCGGACGGGTCGGCCGCCGCTGAACTGGCGTCGTACGGGTGGTCCCTGGTTCGGGAACCAGCTGATGACGCTGGCGTTGTCCGGGCGGACGGCTCGGCTGCGGCTGGACCAGGCGCGCAAGAAGCGGGAGGGGGCCCGTCTGGTGCCGGTGCTGGACCGGGAGCTCACGGCGGCCGAGTAGGGGAATGACTCCGGCCGGATGACGGGGCCTGGTCGGGGTCGGACGGCGGGGCCGGGCGGGGGGGCGGTGGAGTGGACACTGCTGTGGTGCACGGTCCGCCCCGGACTCCCGGGGCAGGAGTGCCGGGCGTACGCTGTATGGCTGTCAGCCGCCCCTGCCGCTCCCCCGCGACGTCGCGGCGCTTCATGCCGCAGCACGTCAACCGGACTGGGGAGTCCCGCTTTGTTTGAGACTTTGGGGTCGCTGACCGCGAGCCCATGGATCTACGCCCTGGTGGCGGCGTCCATCGTGCTCGACGTCTTCCTTCCGGTATTGCCGAGCGGGGTTCTGGTGATCACCGCCGCGGCGGCAGCGGCGGCTGCGGCCGGGACGGCCGCCCCGGTGCCGGTACCTGGGCCCGAGCAGGTGCCGGACATCCTGCTGCTGCTCGTGATCGCGACGACGGCGTCGGTGCTGGGTGACATGGCCGCGTTCCGGGTGGCCCGGCACGGCGGGGCCCGGCTGGACCGGGCCATCGCCCGCTCGCGTCGGCTGACGCGTGCCCAGGAGCGCCTGGGTACGGCCCTCGCGCGCGGTGGCGGCGCCTTGGTGGTGATCGCCCGCTTCGCCCCGGCGGGGCGCTCGGTGGTGTCCCTGGGCGCGGGCAAGACCCAGCGCAAGGTGGCGGAGTTCCTGCCCTGGTCGGTCCTGGCGGGCATGGCATGGGCCGGGTACAGCGTGGCGCTGGGCTACTTCGGCACCCAGTGGCTGGGTACGCAGTGGCTCGGCACGGCCGTGTCCATCGTCGCGCTCTTCGCCGCGGGTGCCCTCGCGGCGTTCCTGGTGCGCCGGCCGCCCTCGGCTGTGGCCGCGACCCCGTCGGCGTAGGCCGCTTCCGGGCCGGCTTCCGGGCCGGCGGGCTCCCCCGGGTGGAGCATTGGCTCACCCGTTCACCCGGCCCCGATCGCCGCTTCCGCGATGGGCTCCTAGCGTCCAGAGGACGGTGCGCAACCGAATCCGCGTCACATCCGTGGCCTGGCCGCACCGTTTCGAGGAGCCGAGGAGTTCTCTCCATGCCCGCCACGCCGCTCGCCCAGCCGCCGGCCACCGCGCCCCGTTCGCGGTCCGCCGCTCCGCGCCGTCTGATGACCGCCGCGGCCGCCGCCCTCATCGTCGCCGCCGCCACACCCGTCACGCTCGCCTACGCCGCCCCCTCCGCCACCGTCTCCCCCACCACGGTCGCCCCGGGCGGCCGGGTCGCCCTGAACGTCGAGGGATGCGGGACCAAGGTCGCCAGGGTCACGTCGACGGCGTTCAGCGAAGTACGGCTGGCCCCCGGAAACCTCGAGGCCACCAACCTCTTCGGCAGCGCCACCGTCTTCAACAACGCCGGCCCCGGCACGCACCGGGTCCTCTTCGAGTGCGGCGGTCCGGGCGGCGAGCGCGTCACCGCCTCCCTCCAGGTCGCCTCCGGCGCGGCGCGGGGCGGGACGGGCGGCAGCGTCGGCTCGATGAGCACGGCCCAGATCGCCATCGGCGGCACCCTCGCCGTGGGCGCCCTGATCGGCGGCGTGTGGGTGCTGCGCCGGCGCGCCGCCGCCGGGTAGCGCCCCCGGGTCACACCGAGGCGGCCTGCCCCCGTACGTGCACGCCGTCGAGCAGGGCCGCGGTGGCCTCGGCGATGGCGTCCACCGCCTCGTCGAACACCTCGCGGTTGTGTGCGGCGGGCACCCGGAACCCGGACACCTTCCGTACGTACTGCAGGGCGGCGGCCCGGATCTCCTCCTCGGTCGCCTTCTCGGGGATGGCGGGCGGGCGCAGGGTCTTAATCGATCGGCACATGTCTCCACTATCCCGCTTACCGGGGCAGCTCGGCCCCGGAAAGCTTCATGATCAATCCGGCCTGGAGGCGGGCCCGCAGCTCCGGGTCGTCGACCGTCTCCAGCAGCCCGATGGCCTGCTGGGTCGTCTCGGCGGCCCGGCGGTCGTCGCGAAGCGCGGCGGTCTGGTCGGCCATGTGCCGCAGTGCGATGTCGGCCCGCCGGTGGAAGAGCTGCCCGATCAGGGTCGTGACCAGGCCCGTCGCGCTGGTGACGATGCCGAGGTACAGCTCCCCGCCGGTTTCGGCCTTCCGGACGGCGAGCCCGATGCCGACGAGCAGGATCGCCGCGCCGGCGCCGGCGAACCGCTGGCTCGTCCCGAAGCTGCTGCGCGCCTGCGTGAGCCCGTAGGCGTAGTACTCCACGAGGATCGGGGTGAAGTCGTCCCGTCGGTCACCGAGCTGCGCGTGCGGACGTCGGCCGCCCCCGACGTCCTCGAACTTCCGGGACCCCGGCACGGCGGTCGGCGGCCCTGCCTCGGGGCCGGGCGCTTCGGCGAGGTGGGCGAGCAGTCGGGCTCGCTCCTCGTCCCGTTTCCGCTCGAAGCCCGCCCCCAGGGAGCGCTCCGTCATCGCCAGTACCAGCACGGCCACGACCACCGCCCCGCCCACCGCACCCCATGCGAGCCACTCGCCCATCTCCCGACGATCCCACGCCCTGCCGCACCGGCCAAGAGGCCCTGATGCGGACGTCCCGGCCCGCGCCTAGACTGGCGGCGTCATGAAGGTCACCGAGAGTAGGGAGACTGTCACCATGGCCAAGCGAGGCAACAAGAAGCGGGCCCGCAAGAAGAAGAAGGCCAACCACGGCAAGCGCCCCAACGCCTGAGCCGTCCGAAAGACCCCCGACCCCCTCCGGGCCGGGGGTCTTCGCGTCTCAGCGGAATGCGCACTCGTCAAGTCACGGATTCCCCTGCCACGCGTTCCAGTGGCATGACGCACATCTGTACCGCGGGGCCTAATGGCGGAGAAGCAACAACCGTCCCCGCGAGCAAGAAATGATGTGACAGCCGTGCTTTCCATTCCCGCCTACCCCCTGCGCGTCGAGGCGACGCCGGATCCCCTGCTCACCCGATGGATGTGGCTGGTCAAGTGGATCTTCGCCATCCCGCACTACATCGTGCTGCTCTTCCTGCAGGTCGGTTTCCTGCTGGTGAGCGTGGTCGCGTTCTTCTGCATCCTCGTCACCGGCCGGTACCCGCGGCCCCTCTTCGATTTCAGCGTCGGCGTTATACGCTGGAGCACCCGCGTCCAGTACTACTGCTCCATGGTGCTCGCCACCGACAAATACCCGCCGTTCACCCTCAAGGACGTTCCGGAATACCCGGTCCGCGTGGACGTGGAATATCCGGTCCGCCTTTCCCGCCGGCTGGTCCTGGTCAAGTGGCTCCTGGTCATCCCGCAATTGCTGGTGGTCGGCATGCTGATCACCAGCGGCTGGAGCGCGTACCGGTACATGGAGGACTACAGCCCGTTCTCCGGCCTCATCGGCCTGCTCTCCCTCGTCGCCGTGCTGATCCTGGCCTTCACCGGGCGCTACCCACGGGGCCTGTTCGACCTCCTCATGGGCCTGGTCCGCTGGACGCTGCGCGTACTCGCCTACGCCTCCCTGATGACCGACAAGTACCCTCCGTTCCGCCTGGACTTGGGCGGCCCCGACCCCGCGAGCCCGGCCTGATCGGCGCAACACCCCCTGGGGCCAGGCGTAAGAGTGAGCCTGGCCCCTACGAACCGGGTGGAGCGTGCAGCACGATCTTGGCGGCACGCACGAAGCGCTCTTCGTTCTCACGGAAGCGCTGAACGGCATCGAGGTACGAGCTGCTGAGGGCCGGGGGACGGGATGTGAACCCCTCCAGCAGGGCTCTGAACTCGCCGTCGTCCAGGGTGCCCGGTGGAAGCGCGTCCCGTGCGTCACTACAGGACCGAGTGTTCCGCCCCGTCGGCACGTCCTGCTCCGAGGGGCCATTGGAGCGGAGGCCGGCGAGCGCGTCCATGAGCCTCTCGGCAGCAGCACTTACACCGGGTGACTGGTCATCCAGCATTCGGCCGAGCCTGCCCAACGCTCGCTCGTAGACAGCCTGCTTCCCCAGGTGATACCCCATCACTTGGGCGGCGTCCGTCATTCCTGCGGCAGGGGCGGCCACGTCGTCAGGGCCTTCCAGCTCAAGGACTGTTTGAGCCGCCTTGAGGCTCACGAGGGCGTCGTCCATCTCGGCCTCCCCGGCTCTGACGGTCTCCGGCGACAGGTCCGCCTCGTTGTCCCCGACGAATCGCTCGCCCAGCTCCTGCACGCGGTTCGCCGCAAGGAGGAAAGAGGCGTAGGCGTCCCGTTGAATCCTCGACGCCACTGCAGGTGAGCAGCATTCGCCTGGGCGCGAACCGCATCCAACGCCGAACGATACGCAGACTCGGCCTGCGCCAGCCCCGCCTCACCGGTGGCTTCCGCCGTACGCAGGGCGGCCCTCATCTGCCATCGGCCCACCAGCATGCTCGCCGGAATCGCCACGCCCGCCACGACGGCCGCAGACACCGCCCCTATCCCCTCAAAATCCATGCCCGTCATGGTGCCGCAAATCAAGATGCGAGGGTCGCACGCCCCTGGCATCTGCCCCCCAAGGCTGCTGACCGCCTCGGCGTCGGACGCAAAAGGCCCCCCGCCGTGATCGGCGGGGGGCCTTTTCGCTGGTGGGCGCGGACGGTTTCGAACCGCCGACATCTGCTTTGTAAGAGCAGCGCTCTACCCCTGAGCTACGCACCCGTGGATGAGTGGACAGCCTACATGCCGGGCACACCCCCCACGCAAACCGGTTCCCGTGGGAGAGAATGGACCGGGGCATGGCGGACACGTACGGGAGAGGGACTGTGACGACGGCATCCCGGCGGTGGTTCGGTGGGCGGGACGAGAGTCGGCGGGCGGATGCGCAGGCGGCCAAGGATGCCGCCGCGGCCGCGTTCTACGAGCTGGACACGGCGCAGCGGGACCTGCGGATCTCGATCGAGACGATCGCCGCCGCCGACGGGTCGCCTGCCGCGCGGCAGGCGACCGAGGGGTTCGCCGCGCTCGGGCAGCGCATCGACCAGGTCAGCCACGTCTACATCGAGGCGGTCGACGCGCACGATCTGGACCGGGCGGAGTTGGAGGCCTCGGTGGCCACGCGCGCGCGGGACGAGCTGACCCGCGCCCGCGATGAACTGCTGCGGGTCAAGGGGGAGCTGGAGCGGTTCGCGCAGGGCCTGCAGCCGTTGCTGGACAAGGCCGAGACGCAGCTCGCGCGGGTCGCGCCGGCCCGGGAGCGGGCCAGGGCCGCGCTGATCGGAGCCAGTGACGCACTGGACGCCGTACGGGCCAAGGGGATGCGGGCCGACGACCTGGCGGCGCGGCTGGCGGCGCTGGGGCCGGAGCTGACCAAGCTGAACCAGGGCGCGGCCCTGCACGGGGTGCAGGAGACGGTCCAGCGCGCCGACCGGATCCTGCGCGACGCGGAGGCCATACGCGCCGAGGCGGCGCGGCTGCCCGAGCGGGCGGCGGAGATCGACCGGCGGCTGGTGAGCCTGCGGACGCGGGCGCAGGCGTTGCGCAACCGGGCGGACCGGGTGGATCCGGTGCTGAGCGAGCTGCGGCGGCGGTTCAGCGCGGCGTGCTGGCAGGACCTCCAGCACGTGCCGGACGAGGCGGTGCGGGACGTGTCGCGGGCCGAGGAGCGGCTGCGGGAGGCGGGCGTGGCCCGTGACGAGCAGCGCTGGGCGGACGTGGGGACGCTGATCGACGCGGTCCGCGGGGCGCTGGACGCGACGGACGAGGCGGTGTCGGCGGCGCAGGACCGGCTGTCGCGGCTGGAGGCGGTGGCGCGGGACCCGCGGGCGGAGGTCGACCGGACCCGCTTCGCGATCCGCGACGCGCAGCGGCTGGCGATGGCGGGCCGCAGCGTGCCCGATCCGCGGCACGCGCGGCCGCTGGACGATGCGGTGGCGCGGGTGGGCCGGGCGCTGGAGGGGCTGGAGGGGCGGCACCCGGACTACTGGGCGTTCCTGCAGGAGATGGAGGCCGTAAGGGCTTCCGTGAACCGGGTGGTGAGCGGGATCCGGGAGGAGCGCGGCCACGGCTGAGGGCTGTCCCCGTGATTCCCCGGTGGATCGGCGCACGGCGTCGGACGCGGTGCGTCGCAAGGCGGAGGAGCGTGATACCGGCAGTAGCCGGGCGTTCCGACGAGGCGGCGAGGTGCCGCAGCTGCCGTCGTGCGCCCGCCGGGGATGACGGGACAGCCCTTGGGCCGTCTCTTTCGGCTGTTGCCGGGTCCGCGTGGCAAGGTACCGCGCCCCGCCGCAGTGTCGGGGCTGCCGAGTACGTCCACCGGCTCCTCCGCCTGTGAGGCGGAAGGAGACGATCCAGGGGCGTTCTTCGTACTGGTTGTCGCGGGACGGCCTGCGGCGGATGCTGGGGGTACGGGACGGAGCAGAGGAGGCCTCCATGGCTGCCCACACCTTCCACAGGCCGCGTGCGTCCCAGACGCCCCCACCCGCGTCCCGCGCGCCGTACGTGCCTCATGCGTCGTACGGGTGCACCGAGCCCCACGAGCATTACGCGCCCTACGTGGCCCACGAGCCGTACGAGACGAGCGTGCCCCCGGACCCGCACCCCATCGGGCGGCGCGTGCAGCGCGCCCTGCATCCCGTCAATGCCCGGCTCGACGAGCATCTGCCCGCAGATCACAAGCTCAGCCAGGTGTACCGGGTCGGGGCGGGGCTGACCGGCCTGCTGCTGGTGGTGTTCGGGATCCTGGGCCTCGTCGACCGGATCGGGTTCTTCGACACGGGCGGCGACACGGTGCTGGCGCTGAACACCAACGGCGCGCTGAGCGTCCTGTCGATCTGCATCGGCGGCCTCCTGATCGTCGGGATGGTGGTGGGCGGGACCTTCGCCTCGACGCTGAACATCGTGCTGGGCGTGCTGTTCATCGCGAGCGGGTTCGTGAACCTCGCCCTGCTCGACACGGAGCTGAACTTCCTGGCCTTCAAGATCCAGAACGTGCTGTTCAGCTTCGTCGTCGGCGTGATGCTGATGTGGTTCGGGATGTACGGGCGGGTGGGCAGCGCGCTGCCGCACGACAATCCGTACTGGCGGGCCCGCCACCCCGAGCAGGCGGCCCGGGAGGACCGGGCACGCGCCGCGCGCGGACGGCTCGTGCGGCCCGACACCGTCTAGAGCCGTAGCGGACGGGCGGCGGGCGCGCTTAGCCTGTGCGCATGCCTCGTTACGAATTCCGCTGCCGGACCTGCGACGACACCTTTGAGGTCAGCCGCCCCATGGCCGAGTCCTCCGCTCCCGCCGACTGCCCGGCCGGGCACGCCGACACCGTCAAGCTGCTGTCCGCCGTCGCCGTGGGCGGGTCGAGCAGCGCCCCCGCGCCCGCCCGTCCCATGGGCGGCGGAGGCGGCGGGGGCTGCTGCGGTGGCGGCGGCTGCGGCTGACCGCCGGCCCGGGCCGGCCTGAAAGCCCGGACGCCGACACCCCGCGCCATCCCGCCGCCTCTGCTGGGGCTGCCGCTACCGCTTGCGCGAGAGCGTCAGGCCGTCCGAGATCGCCAGCAGGACGGAGTCCATGCGCGGGTCCGCCGCGACGTGGTCGTTGAAGGCGCGCACGCCCGCCGCCGAGCCGGTGGCCGACTCGTCGAGGACCGTGCCGTGGTACAGCGTGTTGTCGGTGACGATCAGTCCGCCGGTGCGCAGCCTCGGTACGAGCTCCTCCCAGTAGTCGATCTGGCTCTCCTTGTCGGCGTCCACGTAGGCCATGTCGATGTGGGGCTCGGCGGGCATCGCGCGCAGGGTCTCCAGGGCCGGCGCGATGCGCAGCTCGATGCGGTCCGCGACGCCGGCCTCCTCCCAGGCCTCCCTGCCGTACGCCGTCCACTCCTCGGAGACGTCGCAGGCGATGAGGCGGCCGTCGGCGGGCAGTGCCTGGGCCATCGACAGGGCCGAGAAGCCGGTGAAGGTGCCCACCTCGACGATGAGCCGGGCGCCGGTCAGGCGGACGAGGAAGGCCAGCAGCGGCCCCTGCTCCTCCGCGGACTGCATTCCGGCGACGTCGGGGAACGTGGCGTACGTCCTCGCCACCAGCCCCCGCTGGACGGCGTCCAGCGGGGGGTTGTGGTCGAGCATGTACCGGTACAGCTCGTCCGTGATCTTCGTGCTGTTGCCTTTGCTCATGCGTCCAGTCTGCCGAGCCGCCCGGCCTCGCGGGCGAATGCGCGCACTATTTCCTCGCCGGCCAGGACGCCCGCCGCGGGCAGGGCCGTCACCGAGGGCGCCGTCCAGGCCGCGTCGGCCAGTTCGCCGTGACCCGGGCGCCAGGCGGCGTCCGCGGCCAGCAGCAGGTCGGCGTCGAGGAGCGAGTCGCCGGCGGCCAGGGTCGTGGTCGCTCCGGTCCGGCGGGCGACCTCGTGCATCGCCGCGCTCTTGGTGAGCGGACGGGGAACGGCGTAGATCTTCCGGCCCTGGAGGGAGACCGTCCAGCCGCGGGCCCCGGCCCACTCGGTCAGGGACTTGAGCCATTCGTCGGGGACCAGGGCCCGTTCGACGACGAGATAGGCGAAGAGGTCCTCGGCGAGCCGCGCCTTGCGCAGCCACGCCGGGTCGGCGGCGGCCAGCAGGTGCGCGTGGACCTCCTCCAGCGGGGCGCACTCCTCGGCCAGGCGCGCCGCGACCTGCCGCCGCCAGTCGCGGTCCGGCACGCCGTCGACGAGGAGCTGCCCGCCGTTGGCGCAGATCGCGTACCGGGCGGGGCGGCCGGGGAAGCGGATGCGCTGGTACTGCTTGCGCGTGCGGGTGGTGGTGGGGACGAAGACGACGGACGGGTCCTCGGTGAGCTCCGCCAGCAGGGCCGCGGCCGTCTCCGTCATGTAGGACAGCGGCTTGCTCTCGTGGACCTCGACGCACAGCAGCCGCGGGGCCACCGGGTCGGGCATGGTCAGGCCGAGGGCGGCCGCCGAGTAGATGAGCGTGCGGTCGAGGTCACTGGCTACGAGGACGGTCACTTGGAGGCCACAGCCTTTCCGTCGGCGCCGGTGGCGCCGCGCGTGTATCGGGGGTGGATGAGGCCGACACAGGTGTAGGGCAGTCCGTCGACCTCCTCCACCGGGACCCCGCGCTGCTCGGCGAGCAGCCGTACGTGGTCCAGGTCGGCCCCGGCGCCGCGCTGCGCCAGGATCTTCCACGGCACCCGGCGCAGCAGTACGCGGGTGGTCTCGCCGACGCCGGGCTTGACGAGGTTCACGTCGTGGATGCCGTACTCCTCGCTGATCCGCTCGACCGCCGCCCAGCCCTCCCAGGTCGGCGTGCGGTCGGCCGCGAGGAGCTCCTTGACCTCCTCGTCGACGGCGTCCGCCACGTCGTCGAAGTGGGCGGCGACGGCGTCGACGAATTCGACGGAGACGTCGGATCCGGCGAGCTCGCGGTAGAACTTCGCGCCGTGGAAGTCGGCGGGTCCGACCAGGTCGGACCTGAGAACCGTACGCGAGATGAGACCGGAGACGGTGGAATTGAGACAGGCGGACGGGATCAGGAAGTCCTCCCGGGTGCCGTACGTGGGCACGCACGAGCCGGGGTCGGCGAGGACGACGATCTCCGGGTCGAAGCCCGGGAACTCCTCCAGGGCGGCCTTCAGCTCGCGGGTGATGGCGCCCTTGCCGGTCCAGCCGTCGACGAAGACGACGTCGGCGGGATCGTGGTGGGCGGCCAGCCAGCGCAGGGCGTTGGCGTCGATGCCGCGGCCGCGCACGATGGAGACGGCGTAGTGCGGCAGGTCCAGGCCGTGGCGGGCGCGGGCCCAGCGGCGCATCAGGACGCCGACGGGGGTGCCGGCGCGGGCCAGGGAGACCAGGACCGGGGAGGGGGAGCGCTCGGCGAGGACGGTCTCGGTGACCGTGCCGACGGCGCGGGCCACGCGGGCGGCCGAGGCGGCCAGCGCGCTGCGGTAGAGCTCCTGGTACTGGGGCGAGGGCTGGTACTCGACGGGCAGGGACTCGGCGTAGTGCGCGCCGCCGGCCTGGATGGCCTCCTCGCGCTCCTCGGTCGGGGCTTCGAGCCGGACGCCGGAGAGGTCCTGGAGCAGCCAGCCGACGTCCTCGGGGGCGTAGGAGGAGAAGGCGGGGCCGCGCAGGGGCTCGGTCATGATCGGCTCCTGCCGGTGGTCGGGCGTGCGGGAAGGTATGGACGCCAGGGAGGCGAGGGACGCCAGGGGCGGTGTGTAGGACGGGAGGACGGCCAGCACGATGCGGCCGGTGTGCGGGGCGAGGGCCGCGAGGAGTCCCGTGTACAGCTCGGGGGTGTCGCCGGCCGAGTCCACGACGGCGACGACGGTGTCGAAGCCGGCGCCGCCGGACGGGCGGGCGACGTTGTAGGCGTAGCGGTCGCCGGGACCGTCGGCGGGGGTGTCGTGTGCGGGGAAGACGAGCCGGGTGCGGATGGCGTAGCCGGGATCGTCCACGGCGAGCACCGGGGAGCGGGTGGTGGTGGAGAAGCGGACCTCGCGGGCCGCGCCGGCCTCCTCCAGCGCCTTCGCGAGGCGCAGCGGCGCGTACATCAGCTCCTCGTTGCCTAGCACGAGGACCCGTCCGGGCTCGGTGCCGAGCGCGGCCGTGAGCTGCGCGGCGAGGTCCGGCAGGGCGGCTTCCAGGCGCTGCCGGTGCGCGGGGGTGAAGCCGTGTCGGCCGCCGTCGGGCAGCCGGTGCGGCCAGTCCAGGTCGACCCGGACGACGGGCGACGGCACCTGCGCCGCCGGGGCGGGGGCGGTGACGGGAGCGGCGGTGGCGGTCTCGTACTCCTCCACCAGGGCCTGGCCCTTGGCCAGGACTCCGTCCGGGAGGGACACCGTGCCCGAGGCGAGGGCGATCAGGTCCACCCGCGCGCCCAGCTCGGCGGCGAAGGCCGTGAGCCGGTCGCGGTCGGCCGCGGAGCGCATGTCGACGAGGGCGACGACCACGTAGTGCGAGCGGGGGTGGCGGGAGTGCAGGTCGCGGATGGTGTTCAGGACCGTGTTGCCGGTGGAGAACTCGTCGTCGACGAGGACCAGCGGCCCGTCGCCCGCGAGCAGCTCGGGGTTCTCGGGCAGCAGCAGGTGGGAGGTGGCGTGCGAGTGCGCCTCCTCGAAGCCGCCGGCCGTCGCCACGCCGGGCACGGGCCGGCGGGTGGAGTGCAGGTAGGGGGCGGCGGCGAGGCCGTCGGCGACGCAGTGCCCCAGCCCGGTGGCGGTCTCGGCGTAGCCGAGGACCACGGCCGCGGCCGCGCCGTCCTCGCCGAGCAGCGCCCGGACGCGCGTCCCGAGGCCGTACCCGGCGGCGTACACCGTGCGCGGGGACTGCGGGACGTGCTTGCCCAGCACCTGCGAGACGAGCAGGTGCGCTCGCTTGGGGTTGCGCCGCAGGGCCAGCCCGAGCAGCTCCGTCAGCCGCGGGCTCAGCCGCGGGCCCCTTTCGGAGTCGTGCAGGCCGACTCCCAGCCGGCCAGCGACCCACGTACCCGACCACACCTCGTCGATCGTCTTGTCCTTCCTCGTCGTCCGCTTCGGCACCGGCCCCCTCACACCTGGAGCCCGGCCGTGAGCAGGTCGACGAAGCCGACCTGCTCCTTCGCCACACCGAAGACCTCGGCGCGCAGCATGGTGCGCTCGGCCCAGGCCCGGTGGGGCTTCACCTCGTTCATTTTGTTCGTATAAGCGGAACGCATCACTCCGCCGCCGCCGCGCTCGGGCCGCAGGATGTCCTGAGCGTCGCAGAACTCCTCGTGGGAGACCACCGACAGGGCATGCACGGGCGTGACGTGGGCGGGGTGGATGCAGGTCTTGCCGAGCAGCCCGTTGGCCCGGTCGAGTTCGATCTCGCGCAGCAGTCCGTCCAGGTCGTGCTCGATCAGCGCGGTGCGCAGCTCCTCGACGCCCTCCTCCAGGAAGGGGCTGCGGCGCAGTTGGGGCTTGAAGAGGCGCTGCTGGCTGCGGAAGTACTCCCAGACGGGGCCGGTCACGGTGAAGCCGGTGCCGTCGGCCCTGCTGAGGACGTTGACGACGTCCGCGATGACGCCGGCCACGATCTTTACGTCGTAGGCGGTCATGTCGGGGGTGCGGCGCAGCCCGTAGGCGGAGCAGAAGTCGGTCACGCCGAGGCGCAGCGCCAGGACGCGCTCGCGGTGGCTGTTGACCGTGCGGGAGATGCCGGCGAGGGCTTCGACGCGGGTTTCGAGGTGGAGGAGCTCCGGCGTCTCCAGGACGGGCATGGCATACAGCCGGGCCCGGCCGCTCGCGGCTTCCGCGTCGGCGACGGCTTCGAGGAAGGGGATGCCGCGCCGCTCGTCGAACTTCGGGAGTACGAATCCGGCCAGGTGTCGCACCGAGCGGCCGAGGCGGCGCGCCAGGTCCGGGATCTGCTCGGGCGTGCGGACGCGGATGAAGAGCATCGGGAGCCCCGCACCGTCCGCCGCACCGCCGGCGCTGTCGCCGTCGAGGTCGGCGAACTGGCGGACGAGGTTCTCCTCGGCTCCGACGACGTCGGAGTCGCTGATGGAATCCTCCAGGCAGAGGACCATGGAGACGACTCCGCGGCCGGCCTGCTTGCGGATGTCCGCGGCCAGCGCGGGGCGGGTGGCCGGGCTGTAGAGGGTGGCCCCGAGGGCCGCCGCGAGGACGCGGGCGGGCGAGGCCCCGGTGAATTCCGCCGGTTCCTGGTGGAAGAGGTCCTTACGGATCGTGGGCGATACGTGCCCAAAGTGACGCATGTGCTTCCCCCGTACTGCCTCGGCGGCCCAACTGGCATGGCCGGTAATAGTACGTACGAACGTGAGTCAAGAGTTCCTCAAGCACATGAAGTTCAGGTAACCCTCTTGCACCATGCCCAGCTCTCGCGATCGGTACAAGACCCTACGGGGGGCCGCATTGTCCCGCTCCACCCCGGGAGGGCAGGATGACGTGCATGACGCACGCGATGCAGAAGGGCTCGAACATCCCGGTGGCCCCCGTGGCGGTCCGGGCGGTGTTGCGCTGGACCGGCGGCCCCGAGGTGCCGGACGTGGACGCCTCGGCGCTGCTGGTGGGCCCGGACGGCCGGGTGCGTTCGGACGAGGACTTCGTCTTCTACAACCAGCCCCGGCACCCCTCGGGCGCCGTGTGGCGCCTCGGCAAGAAGCAGGTCGGCGACGCGATCACCGACGCCGTCCAGGCGGACCTGCGGGCGGTCACCCCGGCCGTGGACCGGATCCTGGTGGTCGCCTCCGCCGAGGACGTCCCCTTCCAGCGGGTCCGCGACCTGCGGATCCTCCTGTACGACGCCACCGCGACCGGTGGCGCCGAGCCGCTGGCCCACTTCGACGTACGGCCGGAAACCGGTGCGGAGACGGCGCTGATCTGCGGCGAGCTGTACCGCCGGGGCGACGGATGGAAGTTCCGGGCGCTCGGCGAGGGCTACTCCGACGGCCTGGTGGGCCTGGCGACCGACCACGGGATCTCGGTCGACGAGAACGCCGCCGAGCCCGACGCGGGCACGGGCGCCGCCTCCGGCCCCGCTGCCTCCTCGGGGGGGCCGGCTTCGGAGCAGACCACCGCGATGGCCCCGCCGACGCAGGCTCCGCCGACCGCCCAGCCCGCCTACGGGTACCCGCAGCCGGTGTCCCCGGCTCCGGTGCCCGGTCCGGGCGGCGACCCGTCCTTCCGGCTGCCGGTGCAGGGACCCCAATTCATCCGGCGTTGAGGACGCGGGCGGGGCACGGGCACGTGCCCCGGGCGCGGGCCCGGGCGCGCAAGCGTTCCGGGGGCTCCTGCGGTCACCTCTTGGTGCTCTTGTAGCCCCGCCCCCACTGGAGCCCCCAGCCGTACAGCCGGTCCAGTTCGGACTGGAACCCGTACACGAACTTCACCTCGCGCCTGACGACGAGCTCGCCCTTGGCCTTCTCCAGGGAGACGACGGCGCAGGAGCGGGCCTGCGGGTGCCGCTCGTCCAGCGGGATCTCGATCCGCGGGCCCGTCACGGGGAAGAGCGTCACCATGGCGTGCGTCCGGTCGAAGGCCGGGGTCTGGTCGTAGATGTAGACGAAGACCAGCAGCCGCTTGATCTCGTCGGCGTGGTCGAGGTTGATGTAGAGGGTCTCCCCCGAGCCCGATCCGAACCGGTCGTCACCGCTGAGCTTGACGAACGGCGGGTCGTTGAGGTCGCCCAGCAGATTGCCCAGCGGCTGGACGGCGCCGCGGGTGCCGTCGGTCAGCTCGTACAGGCAGCCCATGTCGAGGTCGACGTTGACCATGCCCTGCGTGTGCGCCTGCACCATGTCCGGCTTGAACAGCTTGAACGGGTGGCGCAAGAGCTGGCCGCTCTGGCCCGAGCGGCCGCCGATGTCCGAGGTGCGCATGCGCCAGGACAGATTGACGCGCAGGTTGCCGTGGACGGCGCCCTGCCTGGTGAGCGACACCGTCGATTGGCGTTTGGTCAGCTCGATCGCGTTCGACGAGGCACTGCCCGACTGGAACTGCACGGCACGGCTGCCCATGATGCCGTCGAAGAAGCCCATCCCCTACCCCCCTGATCCCCTGGTCCCCTGGTCCCCGCGAAGCCTACGGAAACGGGGCGGCCCGCCGGGTCCGTGAACCCGGTGGACCGCCCCGCATTGGAGCGTTCCGCATTAACGCCGCGGTCATGCCTCGGCGGTGGAACCCTCCAGTTCCAGGCGCTTGTTGCGGCGCACCGAGGACCAGAAGGAGGCGGCGATCAGCACCACGCCGATGAGGCCGGTGATGATCTCGCTGATCTCGTGCTGGATGGTGACCAGCAGGATGACCGCGAGCGCGCCGATCGCGTAGTGCGCGCCGTGCTCCAGGTAGACGTAGTCGTCCAGGGTGCCCTGGCGGACCAGGTAGACCGTGAGCGAACGGACGTACATCGCTCCGATACCGAGGCCGAGCGCCATCCAGAAGATGTGGTTGGTGATGGCGAAGGCGCCGATGACCCCGTCGAAGGAGAAGGAGGCGTCGAGGACTTCCAGGTAGAGGAAGAGGAAGAACGCGGCCTTGCCGGCGAGGCCGACGGCGGAGACGGGCTTGCCCGCGGCCTTGGCCTTCTCCTCCTCCTCGTGCTCGCGCTCCTCTTCCTCCTCCAGCTTGTCCTCGAAGTACGAGGACAGACCGCCGACGACGAGGTAGGTGATCAGGCCGGCGACGCCGGCGAGCAGCACGGTGGCGGACTTGTCCTGGTGTCCGGTGCTGGTGTGGGCGTTGAGCGCGAAGGTCATGGCAGAGACCAGCAGCGCGATCAGGGCGATGCAGACCGACAGCATGTCGACCTTGCCGAGCTTGGCGAGCGGGCGCTCCAGCCACGTGAGCCACTTGTGGTCACGCTCCTCGAAGATGAAGTCGAGGAAGATCATCAGCAGGAACATTCCGCCGAAGGCGGCGATGGCCGGGTGGGCGTCGGTGACCAGGGCCTCGTACTGCTCGGGCTGGTCCAGGGCCAGTTCGATGGCTTCAATGGGGCCGACCTTCGCACTGATGGCGACGATCGCCACCGGGAAGACCAGCCGCATTCCGAAGACGGCGATCAGGATGCCGACGGTCAGGAAGATCTTCTGCCAGAAGGCATTCATCTTCTTCAGGATTCCGGCATTGACGACCGCGTTGTCGAACGACAGCGAGATTTCGAGGACCGACAGGATCAGCACGACCCCGAACGCCTCCCACCCCCACTGCCACGCGGCAAAGGCAAGGCCGAGCGCCGTGATGGCGAACGACCAGCCGAAGGTTTTCAGAACCACTGGCACCTGGCACCCCATGCGTCTGTGTACGGCTTTACGAAACGTTGACCCCGAAGTCTAGAGCGATGCCCCGGAGCCCTGACGCGTACCCCTGCCCCACCGCCCTGAACTTCCATTCGCCCCCGTACCGGTAGACCTCGCCGAAGATCATCGCGGTCTCGCTGGAAGCGTCCTCGGAGAGGTCGTAGCGGGCCAGTTCCTGGCCGTCGGCCTGGTTGACGACGCGGATGAAGGCGTTGCTGACCTGGCCGAAGCTCTGCCGGCGGGTGTCCGCCTCGTGGATGGAGACCGGAAAGACGATCTTGTCCACATTCGCCGGCACCCGGGTGAGGTCGATGATGATCGACTCGTCGTCGCCGTCGCCCTCGCCGGTGAGGTTGTCCCCCGTGTGTTCGACGGAGCCGTCGGGGCTCGTCAGGTTGTTGTAGAAGACGAAGTAGTCGTCCCCCAGCACCCGGCCGCCGTTGCAGAGCAGCGCGCTGGCGTCGAGGTCGAAGTCGGCTCCCGTGGTCGAGCGCGCGTCCCATCCGAGACCGATCAGAACCCTGGTGAGGTTCGGTGCGGCCTTGGACAGGGAGACATTGCCCCCCTTGGCGAGTGTGACGCCCATGTTGTGGTCCTCCCCGGACGACGGTGTGGCGATGTGACGGTCGAGCGGTCGAGCGGTCGAGCGGTCAAGCGGTGGGGTGCCGGAGCGTACGAAGCAGGTCCGGCGCCGTACACACAGTGCACGGCGCCGGACGGATGCTGCTCTCAGACTCAGACGTTGACGCCGAAGTCCTGCGCGATACCGCGCAGGCCCGAGGCGTAGCCCTGGCCGATGGCACGGAACTTCCACTCCGCACCGTTGCGGTAGAGCTCGCCGAAGACCATGGCGGTCTCGGTCGACGCGTCCTCGGAGAGGTCGTAGCGGGCGAGCTCGGTGTTGTCGGCCTGGTTCACCACGCGGATGTAGGCGTTGCGGACCTGGCCGAAGCTCTGCTGGCGGGTCTCGGCCTCGTAGATCGAGACCGGGAAGACGATCTTGGCGACGTCGCCCGGGACGCCGGCGAGGTTGACCTTGATCGCTTCGTCGTCGCCCTCGCCCTCACCGGTGGTGTTGTCACCGGTGTGCTCGACCGAGCCGTCGGGGCTCTTCAGGTTGTTGAAGAAGACGAAGTTCGCGTCGCTGGCGACCTTGCCCTGGTCGTTGGTCAGGATCGCGCTGGCATCGAGGTCGAAGTCGACACCGGTGGTGGTGCGAGCGTCCCAGCCCAGACCGACGATGACCGCCGTCAGGTTAGGCGCGGCCTTGGTCAGCGAGACGTTGCCGCCCTTGCTGAGGCTGACTCCCACGGGTCCTCCATTGGGTTCTGTGTGGGGCGGTGCCCCGTCGTGCGGTTGCTACCGGATCAACGTTTCGATCCTAGTGACGGGTTCCCGCCTGTAAGCGGTTTTCGCAGGGAACTGCGCGTAACGGCCCGCGCAGAGGCGCTCAGAGGCTGTCGAGCGCCTTGATGTACTCGTTCAGGTCACGCGCGTCCGGCAGTCCGTTGACGACGGTCCAGCGCACCACGCCGTCCTTGTCGATGATGAAGGTGCCGCGGACCGCGCAGCCCTTGTCCTCGTCGAATACGCCGTACGCGCGGGAGGTCTCGCCGTGCGGCCAGAAGTCCGACAGCAGCGGGTACTCCAGGCCCTCCTGCTCCCCGAAGACCCGCAGGGTCGGCACGGAGTCGTTGGAGACGGCGAGGAGCTGGACATCGTCGTTCTGGAAGCGCGGGAGCTGGTCGCGCAGTTCGCACAGCTCACCGGTGCACACACCGGTGAAGGCGAACGGGTAGAAGAGCAGCACCACGGCCTTCTCCCCCCGGAAGTCGGAGAGCCGCACGGTGGCGCCGTGGTTGTCCTTGAGCTCGAAGTCCGGGGCCTTGTCGCCGACCTCGATGGCCATCTCTCGCATCCCTTCGTTCCCGCATCCCTGCGTTGGGCTGTTCGGGTGAGTCAAAGCCTATGGGGTGTTCTGCCCGGCCCCCGGATCCGTCCCAGCGTGCCCGGGCCGTGAAACGCGCACACCCCGCCAACCGGGCTCTACCTGGTCGACGGGGTGTGGAAGCGTGTCCGCTCGGCAGCGGGCGCGGCTCAGCGCTTGGACTTGGCGGCGGTCTTGGGCGTCACCAGCTTGGTGGCGGCCCATTCCTTGCCGACGCTGACGCTCCTGGTCTGCGAGAGACCGGCCGTCTCGGCCGCCTCGCTGATGTCGCTGGCCTCGACGTAGCCGTCACGGCCCGTCTTGGGGGTCAGCAGCAGGATCAGTGCGCCGTCCTCGACCAGCTCGGTGGCATCGACCAGCGCGTCCGTCAGATCGCCGTCGTCCTCGCGGAACCACAGCAGCACCGCGTCGGCGACGTCGTCGTAGTCCTCATCGACGAGTTCGCCGACGTGCTCCTCGACGAGGTCACGGAATTCCTGATCGACGTCGTCGTCGTAGCCGATCTCCTGGACCACCTGTTCGGACTGGAAACCCAGCCGGGCGGCCAGGCTCTCCGCGTGGTCCGCGGTCGCGCTCACGGGGTGCCTCCTGCTCATGTTCGGTGAATGTTCTTCGGCGGCGCGCGTACGCGCAGCATTGGGCGTAGTCCACACGGGCGCGGCGGATCGCGCAAGTACCCGGCCGCCGAGACCGTCGAAACGGTGACGATTGCGGCCGTCTCGCCGCAACTTTCAGGGTGCCCGTGTGCACCTCTGGTGATTCATCCCACACCATTCCAGCTCATTCGCATCGCATGAGGACTTTCCTACCTGTTTGAGGGACGAACGGCCTCCCGGGGCCGCTGACCGGCTTGGGCGTAAGGTTGCGATTTGGTCGCACCCGCCACCCCGCACCGCGGAACCGGACCCGGCCGCACCTGCCGGGTGTCCCCGCCGATCGCAGGGATTACCCAGTGGTACGGATGACGATTACGGCCGAGCGTAAGACCATGGGAGGCGGCGAACACAAGGCACGACTCCCCCGACAGCGAAGGAACAGCGTGGCTTCCGCATCCGATCGCAATCCGATCATCATTGGCGGCCTGCCGAGTCAGGTCCCGGACTTCGATCCGGAGGAGACGCAGGAGTGGCTCGACTCCCTGGACGCAGCGGTCGACGAGCGGGGCCGTGAGCGGGCCCGCTACCTCATGCTGCGCCTGATCGAGCGGGCGCGCGAGAAGCGCGTGGCCGTGCCCGAGATGCGCAGCACGGACTACGTCAACACGATCGCAACCAAGGACGAGCCGTTCTTCCCCGGCAACGAGGAGATCGAGCGCAAGGTCCTCAACGCCACCCGGTGGAACGCGGCCGTCATGGTCTCGCGCGCCCAGCGTCCCGGGATCGGCGTCGGCGGCCACATCGCCACGTTCGCCTCGTCCGCATCCCTCTACGACGTGGGCTTCAACCACTTCTTCCGGGGCAAGGACGAGGGCGACGGCGGCGACCAGATCTTCTTCCAGGGCCACGCCTCCCCCGGTATCTACGCCCGCGCCTACCTCCTGGACCGGCTCACCGAGCAGCAGCTCGACGCGTTCCGCCAGGAGAAGTCGAAGGCCCCGTACGGCCTCTCCAGCTACCCGCACCCGCGGCTGATGCCGGACTTCTGGGAGTTCCCGACCGTCTCGATGGGCCTCGGCCCGCTCGGGGCGATCTACCAGGCGCGGATGAACCGGTACATGGAGGCGCGCGGGATCGCGGACACCTCCAAGTCCCACGTTTGGGCGTATCTGGGCGACGGCGAGATGGACGAGCCTGAGTCGCTCGGGCAGCTGTCGATCGCCGCCCGCGAGGGTCTGGACAACCTGACCTTTGTCGTGAACTGCAACCTGCAGCGCCTCGACGGCCCGGTGCGCGGCAACGGCAAGATCATCCAGGAGCTGGAGTCGCAGTTCCGGGGCGCCGGCTGGAACGTGATCAAGCTGATCTGGGACCGCTCCTGGGACCCGCTGCTGGCGCAGGACCGCGACGGCATCCTGGTCAACAAGATGAACTCCACGCCCGACGGGCAGTTCCAGACGTACGCCACCGAGTCGGGCGCGTACATCCGTGAGCACTTCTTCGGCGGTGACCAGCGGCTTCGCGCGATGGTCGAGAACATGACCGACTACCAGATCCAGCACCTGGGCCGCGGCGGTCACGACCACAAGAAGGTGTACGCGGCGTACGCGGCGGCCAAGGCGCACAAGGGCCAGCCGACGGTGATCCTGGCGCAGACGGTGAAGGGCTGGACGCTCGGCCCGAACTTCGAGGGCCGCAACGCCACGCACCAGATGAAGAAGCTGACGGTCGACGACCTCAAGCGCTTCCGTGACCGCCTGCACATCCCGATCACGGACGCGCAGCTGGAGAGCGGCGCGCCGCCGTACTACCACCCGGGCCGCAATTCGCCCGAGATCCAGTACATGCACGACCAGCGCAGTGCGCACGGCGGCTACGTACCGACCCGCGTGGTGCGCGCCAAGCCGCTGCAGCTGCCGGACGAGAAGACCTACGCGGCCGCGAAGAAGGGCTCGGGCCACCAGTCGATCGCCACCACGATGGCCTTCGTCCGCATCCTGAAGGACCTGATGCGGGACAAGGAGATCGGCAAGCGCTTCGTGCTGATCGCGCCCGACGAGTACCGGACCTTCGGTATGGACGCCTTCTTCCCGAGCGCCAAGATCTACAACCCGCTGGGGCAGCAGTACGAGGCGGTTGACCGCGACCTGCTGCTCGCGTACAAGGAGTCCCCGACCGGCCAGATGCTGCACGACGGCATCTCCGAGGCGGGCTGCACGGCCTCGCTGATCGCCGCGGGCTCGGCGTACGCGACGCACGGCGAGCCGCTGATCCCGGTCTACGTCTTCTACTCGATGTTCGGTTTCCAGCGCACCGGTGACCAGTTCTGGCAGATGGCCGACCAGCTGGCGCGCGGTTTCGTACTGGGTGCCACCGCGGGACGGACCACCCTCACGGGTGAGGGCCTGCAGCACGCGGACGGTCACTCCCAGCTGCTGGCCTCGACGAACCCGGGCTGTGTGGCCTACGACCCGGCCTACGGGTACGAGATCGCGCACATCGTCCAGGACGGCCTGCGCCGGATGTACGGTCCCGAGGCCGAGGACGTCTTCTACTACCTGACCGTCTACAACGAGCCGATCCAGCACCCGGCGGAGCCGGCGGACGTCGACGTGGACGGCATCCTCAAGGGCATCCACCGGGTCTCCCAGGGCGCGTCGGGCTCCATCCCGGCCCAGCTGATGGCGTCCGGTGTGGCCGTGCCGTGGGCGCTGGAGGCGCAGCGGATCCTCGCCGAGGAGTGGAACGTCAGGGCGGACGTCTGGTCGGCGACCTCGTGGAACGAGCTGCGGCGCGAGGCCGTCGAGGTGGAGGAGCACAACCTGCTCCACCCGGAGGAGGAGCAGCAGGTCCCGTACGTGACGCGGAAGCTGTCGGGTGCGGAGGGGCCGTTCGTGGCGGTCTCGGACTGGATGCGCTCCGTTCCGGACCAGATCTCGCGGTGGGTGCCCGGCGCGTACACCTCGCTGGGCGCGGACGGCTTCGGCTTCGCGGACACGCGCGGTGCGGCCCGGCGCTTCTTCCACATCGACGCCCAGTCGGTGGTACTGGCGACGCTGACCGAGCTGGCCAAGGCGGGGAAGGTGGACCGCTCGGCGCTGAAGCAGGCCGTCGACAAGTACCGGCTGCTGGACGTGGCGGCGGCGGACCCGGGCGCGGCCGGCGGCGACGCCTGACCCCTGCCGGGGGCCCGACGGACGGGGTGGGCGCGGGCCGGTCGAGCCCGGGCCTCACCCCGCCCGCCCTCTGCCGACGGCTGGACGCCGCGTGAGCGGTGCTGGGCGCGGGTCCCGGCTCCGGCCGGGGCCCGCGCCCTTTTATGCGTTGCTTACGATGCTGCGCATGAAGGAACCATCCCGCCAGCTGCTGTGGGAGCGGCGGACCCAGACCCCGCTGCTCGTCCTCGCCGTGGCCTTCGCAGTGGCGTACGCCGTGCCCATCGTCGCTCCGGACGCGAGCGCGCGGGTGCACGGCGCCTGCACCTCCGTGGAGTGGGTGGTGTGGGGCGCCTTCGCCGTCGACTACCTGGTGCGGCTGGCCCTCTCGGCGGACCGGCGGCGGTTCGTGCGGACCCACTGGCTGGACCTGGCGGCCGTGGTGCTGCCGCTGGTGCAGCCGCTGCGGCTGCTGCGGCTCGTCGCCACTTTGATGCTGGTGGGCCGGCGGGCCCGGATGGCCCCGCAGATCCAGTTGACGACGTACGTGGCCGGGGCGGTCGTCGGACTGCTGATGTTCGGCTCGCTGGCCGTGCTGAGCGTGGAGCGGGACGCCCCCGAGGGGAACATCAAGAACCTGGGCGACGCCGTGTGGTGGTCCTTCACCACGATGACGACGGTCGGCTACGGCGACCACTCGCCCACCACCGGCCTCGGCCGTGTCCTGGCGGTCGGGCTGATGCTGTCCGGGATCGCGCTGCTCGGTGTGGTGACCGCCAACATCGCCGCGTGGTTCATCTCCCGCTTCGAACGCGACGACCAGGCGGAGCGGCTCCAGCTCGCCGCGATCCGGGAGCTCCAGGCGGAGGTACGGGCGCTGCGCGGCGAGGTCGCCCGCCTGGGCGGCGCCGCGGAAACGGCCACCGCCCCGGCAGCCATCGCCCAGGTGACCACCGCCCCGGCAGTCATCGCCCAGGTGACCACCGCCCCGGCGGCCGCCGCCGGGCCGGGCGACCTCGCCGCGCAGCGTGGGACTACCTCTCCCACACCTTGAAGGCCCGTACCTGGTAAGGGGACTGGGGCAGCCAGACCCCGTCGCCCGGATAGGTCTGGAACTCGCCGGTCTCCGCGCATTCCGCCGACTGGTACGTGGTGACCGGGCGCCCGGTGCGGTTGACCAGCGACTGGGCGCTGGTGCCGGCGGGCAGGGCGGTGCAGCTGTTGATGTCCAGGGTGCTCAGCTCGTGGGTCTGCCGGGTGCCCTTGAAGTCCGGTTTCGCCCACAGGCACAGCTGTCCGCTCGCGCAGGCCCCGAGGCCCGGCGGGCCCGCGGCGTGCGCCGTGGCGGCGGTGCTCGGGATGAGGGCGGTGAGGGCCAGGGCGGTCGCGGCGAGGGTGGTGGTGACGCGCGTGGTTCCACACGTACGCATGACGGGTCAACTCCTTGTGGACGGCGGGCGCCCGGACCGCTTCCGGTGCTCCGCCGACACCACGCTGACCTGCGGTGACGGTTGAGGGGAAGGGGCCCGGGGAGGGTCCACCCTGATAGGCGACAGTCCCGGTGGAACCGTCCGGCGGGCCTTTCGCCCCGTGCGGAGTTGACCCGTCCGGGGCCTGCTCGGAAGCCCGCGCCCGCCCCCTTGGAGCTGCGGGCGCTCCCCGTGGCCGACCCGAACGTGTCATGCGCGACCCGCCGTTCGCGTGCGGCCGTGCCTGCCGGCCGTTCGCAAAACGGCTCAACGGATCGGCCGCGGCGCCGTCGGGCACGGGTAATCTGACCGCCCACCCGGCGTCAGGAAGGAGCCCGGCGGTGACGATCGACAAGCGGACGGCGCCGGCGGCGCCGGTGGGCGGACTGCGCGAACGCAAGAAGCTGCGCACGCGGAGCGCGCTGCTGCGCGCCTCGCTCGCGCTCTTCGTCTCCCAGGGGTACGAGCGCACCACCGTCGACGAGATCACGGCGGCCGTGGCGGTGTCGCAGCGCACCTTCTTCCGCTACTTCGCCAACAAGGAAGAGGTCGTCTTCGCCGTCCAGGACCTGGTGGAATCGCATTTCGTCGCCGAACTGCAGGCCCGGCCGGCGGCCGAGGGGCCCCTGGAAGCGATGCGGGGCGCCGTGCTCGCGGTGTGGGACACCGTCGACGACGCCCTCCGCGAGGTGGTCCCGGTCGACCTCTACATGCGCAGCTACCGGCTGATCGAGTCCACGCCGGCCCTGCTCGCCGTACACCTGCGGCGTTCCACGTGCCTGGAGGAGCGGATCTCCCGGCTGATCGCCGCCCGCGAGGGCCTGGACGTGGACGCCGACCCGCGGCCCCGGGTGGCGGTCGCCGCGTTCTTCGGCGTGATGAGGGTCACGGGGCGGCTCTGGGGACGGGGCGACGACACCAGCGTGGAGGCGATCCGCCGGCTGACGGACACTTACCTCGACGGCATCGGCCCAGCTCTGGCGGGGCGCTGGCACTGAGCCACTCCCGAAACGCGCATTCCGGATCTTTCGCCCAGGCCCTGGCGGCCGCCCGTTCGCCCCGCCCGGGGTCCCACGGTCGGGCGTGAACCCCGTCACCCGGCGCGGCGCGCCCGGAATCGGTCTCCTACGCTGATCCCAGTGAATCTGCCCGGCCTCGCCCACACCACCGTTCCAGGCGCCGACCCGCGCCCGGCCGCCCTGCGCGCCCTGCTCGCGCTGGCGGTCGTCTTCATCATGCTGGCGACCACCGGCTGGACGGCCGTGCACCGGCCGAAGGGCGGCCCGCCGCTGCGGGCCGCGGCCCTCGACGCCTGGTCCAAGGCCCGCTTGGACGGCCGTCCGGTGCCGCCGGCGGACGCCCCCGTGCGCACGGTGGCGCGTTTCTTCGCCGGCCTCGACGGCGCGCAGCGGGCCCGACTCGCCGACGGCTACCCGCTCGTCGTGGGCAACCTCGACGGGGCGCCGATCGCCACCCGCTACCGGGCCAACCGACACGGCCTGGAGAAGGCCCGCCTGGTGGAGGACGCCCGCAGTCGCGACGTCGCGCTGACCCCGGCCGACCGGGCCGAGGCCACCCGGCGCTCCCACCGCTTCGCCTCGCTGGCCGAACCGGGGCGGCAGATCCTCGCGTTCGACCCCACCGGCGGCGGTCGGGTGGCCGAGGTCTTCGGCGACCTCGCCGGCGCCGAGCGGGTCTCGGTGATCGTTCCCGGCGTGGACACCGACCTCCTCACCTTCGAGCGCACCCAGCGCCGGCTGACCTCCCCGGTCGGCATGGCCGAGGCGCTGCACACGGCCGAGCGGGCGGCCGCGCCGAACAGCCGGACGGCGGTCATCGCCTGGGCCGACTACACCGCCCCCACCGGGGTCGGCATGGACGCCGCCACGGGCCGGATGGCCTTCGACGGCGCCGTCCGGCTGAAGGCGCTGACGGTCTCCCTCCCCGGGAATTCGAGCGTGGCGCTGTTCTGCCACAGCTACGGGTCGGTGGTGTGCGGGGTGGCCGCGCACGAGCTGCCGAACCGGGTGACGGACGTGGTGGTGGCGGGCAGCCCCGGCATGCGGGCGGAGAACGTCGCGGGTCTGCGCACCTCGGCACGGGTCTGGGCGACGCGGGACGAGGGCGACTGGATCGCGGACGTGCCGCACCTGGAGGTCGGCGGGCTGGGCCACGGCGCCGATCCGGTGTCCCCGGACTTCGGCGCGCGGCTGCTGTCCTCGGCCAGGGCCAAGAGCCACACCGGCTATTTCGCGCCAGGTACGGACTCGGTGGCCAACTTCGCCAAGATCGGAACCGGGGCGTTCGCTTCCGTTGTGTGCGCGACCGGCGACGACACGTGCCGGCAGGGAATTTCCGGGACAGAGCGGGACTGACGCGCGTAGAGGCGCGGAAAACGGCTCCCGCTTCGAGGGGGACGCGCGGGGGCGGAGCCCTCTACCATGTGGCGCATGGGTGACGTACTGGCCGGAAACCATGCCGTCTGGGAGTTCGACTCGGACTCGGTGCTCATCCGCTTCGCTCGGGGGATGCGAACGCCAAGACTGTGGCAAGCGCTGGGTTCGCGCCGGATCCCCCTGGAAGCGGTGTCCGCTGTGACCGTGACCGCCGGAAGGCGGGACACGGTGGTCCTGCGTGCCGTGCCGCGGCCGGGCGCCGACCCGCTGATGGAGGCCGCCGCCGGACAGCTGAAGGACGCCTGCGACCCGTACCGGATGGTGCTGCCGGGCGAGCGGGCGACGTCGGCCGCCGCGTTCGCCGCCGCCCTGCGCTCCCGGCTCGGGTCCGACGCCGCCGAGCCCGCCCCGCGCTTCCTGGTCGACGTCCCGCAGCCGCCGCTCCAGCTGAAGGCGTACGACGCACGGGTGGGCTTCGACGGCTCGTCGGTCGGCTTCCACTGGTCACGCACCGGTGCCACCGGCACGAAGTGGAAGGCGGGCGACCAGCAGTACCCGCTGGCCGAGCTCACCGGCGTCGAGTGGCGCTCCCCCGGCGGAACCGGCGGTCACCTGCGCCTGCTGCTGCGGGAACCCCAGCAGACCCCGCCCGACCCCCGCCCGGACCACGATCTCGCGACGGCCGTCTTCAGCGTCGGCTACGGGGCGGTCCACGAGTCGCTGCCGTTCGCCGCGGCCGTCCTCGCCGCCACGCGCAGCCGCACCCCGGTCGCCGCCGCACGGGGCCGCTCCGGCGACGAGCGGCTGCGGCACCTGAGCGAGCTCTACTCGGCCGGCCTGCTGACCGACGGCGAGTACGCCGCCCTGCGGGACCGTTTCACCGCCGAGTCCCGCTAGACGGCCCGGTCCCCAACCCGCCCGACAAAGGCGCCCGTTGACATGTGACGCGGCGTGCAGCACCCTTTCACTACTTAACTAGTGAAAGGGGGCTGCACGTGCTGGAATACCGCATCGACCGGCGCAGCGGCATGGCCACCTACCTGCAGATCGTCCACCAGACGAAACAGGCCCTGCGCCTGGGACTGCTGGAACCGGGCGACAAGCTGCCCACCGCGCGCGAAGTCGTCGAGGCGACGGCCATCAACCCGAACACGGTGCTCAAGGCCTACCGGGAGCTGGAGCGCGAGGGCCTCGTGGAAGCACGCCGGGGCATGGGCACCTTCGTGCGCAGGTCCCTGGGGGGCGCCCCGGCCGACTCGCCCCTGCGAGAAGAACTGGCCGACTGGGCACGGCGCGCGAGCGCCACGGGGATGGAGCGGGACGACGTGGCCGCACTCTTCACCGCAGTACTGGACCAACACTTCAAGGGGGACGACAGATGACGGACGATCCGGTGATTGAGGCGACGGGGCTGGGCGTGCGCTACTCACGGCGGCGCGGCTGGGCCCTGCGCGACTGCTCCTTCGGGCTGCCGGCCCACCGCGTCTGCGCGCTCGTCGGCCCCAACGGCGCGGGCAAGTCGACCCTGCTGGCGCTCGCTGCGGGACTGCTCCGGCCGACCGAGGGCACCATCAGCGCGCCGCCGCGCGAGGAGACGGCGTACGTGGGCCAGGACAAGCCCCTCTACCCGCAGCTGACCGTCGACGAGACCCTGCGCATGGGACGCGAGCTCAACCCGGGCCGCTGGGACACGAAGAGCGCAGCGCGGATCGTCGGGGAGGGCGGGCTCGACGCCGGCGCCAGGATCCGGTCGCTCTCGGGCGGCCAGCGCACCCGGGTCGCCCTGGCCCTCGCCCTCGGCAAGCGCCCCCGCCTGCTCCTGCTGGACGAGCCGATGGCCGACCTCGACCCGCTGGCCCGGCACCGGCTCATGGGCGCGCTGATGGCCGACGCCGCGGAGAACGGCACGTCCGTGGTGATGTCCTCGCACATCGTCGCCGAGCTGGAGGGCGCCTGCGACCACCTGCTGCTCGTCGACGGCGGTCGCGTCCGCCTGTCCGGCCCCGTCGACGACATCGTCGCGGCACACCGGCTGATCACCGGACCGGCGGCGGCCCTCGCCGACCTGGCCTCTCATACCGTCGTCGAGTCACGGACGACCGGCCGCCTGCTCACGGCGCTCGCGAGGCCGAACGGCCCGCTCGCCACCGACACCTGGCAGACGACCCACCCGTCACTGGAGGAACTCCTGCTCGCCCATCTGCGCTCCCCCGACGCCCCGGCCCTCGCCATCGGCCCCCGCGCCGCCGAGGCGGTGCGGGCATGAGCATGCTGACCTTGAAGGGCCCGCGCTGGGTCACCGTCCGCCAGCACCGCCGCACGCTGTGGGCGCTGCCCGCCGTCGTCGCCGCGAGCCTGGCCGGCGTCGTCGCGCTGCGGTGGTGGGCACAGAACGCCGCCGACCTGTACCCGGCCGACCCGGACGGCCCGCTGCGGTCCGCGATGGATGCCGCCGGCACCGCCATGCTGCTCCTGCCGCTGCTGGCGGGGGCCTTCGTCGCCGGTCCGATGGTGGCCCGCGAACTGGAGAGCGGCACCTACCGCCTCGCCCTGACCCAGTCGTCGACGCCCAGGGCCTGGCTCGCCTCGAAGATCACGGTCGCTGCGGCGGCCACCACGGCCTGCTCGGCCGGGCTGGTCGGGGTGTACCGCCTCGGCCTGATCCCGCTCGGCGGCACGTACCGGTTCAGCTGGCCGGACCGGGGACCGTACGAGTCGACCGGCACGGTGGTGGTGGCGTACTGCCTGCTGGGCGTGGCCACCGGAGCCCTCGTGGGCCAGCTCGTGCGGCGCACCCTCCCCGCCATGGCCGCCACCGGCCTCGTCACCGGCCTGGTGATGCTGGTGCTGGGCGCCCTGCGATGGTCCTTCCTGCCCGTGCAGACCATCACCGCGCCCCTGGGCTCCGGAACCCCGAAGCTGCCGAAGGACGCCTTCATGATGGACCTCGGACTCACCACGGCCTCGGGCGGACGGCTGCCCGAGTGGGCCTGCTTCCGGCACACCCACAGCCTGAACCAGTGCCCCGCCGACCTGAACGTGACCGGGTGGTACGTCGAATACCACCCGGTCAGCCACTACTGGCCGACCCAGTCCATCGAGACGGCCGCGGTCCTGGTCCTGGCCGCCCTCGCCCTCTGGGGTGCCTTCGCGGTACTGCGGGCCCGGCACCCATGACGCGGCCCGCCTCTACGCCTCCCGCGCCGCCGAGGTGAAGGTCATGTCCGGGTAGCGGTCGCCGGCGACCTGCGCGGCGATCGGCTCCAGCAGGGCCAGCTGCGCGGGCGTCAGGGCGATCCGGGTCGCCGCGATGTTCTCGCGCAGCCGCTCCGCCCGGCGGGTGCCCGGGATCGGGACCACGGTCAGCCCGTGCACCGCCGCGCGCTGCTGGACCCAGGCCAGGGCGATCTGCGCGGGGCTCGCCCCGAGCTCCCGCGCGATCTCCCGGACCGGGGCCAGCAGTGCCGCGTTCGTCTTTGCGTTGTCGCCGGTGAAGCGCGGCTGGTGGCGCCGGAAGTCGCTCTCCGACAGCTCCGCGGACGCGTCCGCGAAGGACCCGGTCAGGAAGCCCCGGCCGAGCGGGGAGTACGGCACGAAGGCCACGCCCAGTTCCGCCGCCGCGGCCACCGCGCTGCGCTCCACGTCCCGGCTGAACAGCGACCACTCCGACTGGAGCGCCGCGATCGGGTGCACGGCGTGCGCCTCGCGCAGCTCCGCTCCGGTGACCTCGCTCAGCCCGAGGTGGCGCACCTTGCCCTCCCGCACCAGCTCCGCCATGGCGCCCACCGACTCGGCGAGCGGCACGGCCGGGTCGCGCCGGTGCATGTAGTACAGGTCGATGACGTCCACGCCGAGCCGGCGCAGACTGCCCTCGACGGCACCGCGGACGTACGCGCGGTCGTTGCGGATGCCCCGGTGGGCGGGGTCGTCGGTGCGCTCTATGGCGAACTTCGTCGCCAGGGTGATCTCGTCCCGGTGCGCCGCCACGAACGGGGCGAGGAACTCCTCGTTGCGGCCGCGGCCGTAGACGTCGGCCGTGTCGAAGAGGGTGACCCCGGCGGCCAGCGCCGCCTCCAGGGTCTCCCGGGCGGCTGCCTCGTCGGTGTCGCCGTAGAACTCGCTCATGCCCATGCAGCCCAAACCCTGGACGCCGACCCTCGGGCCGCCCTTGCCGAGCTCGGCCCGGTCCAGGGTGTTGCCGTAATCCGTCATCGCTGTCCCCTCCGCGAAACCGTCTTCATCGTGTGCCCGCATACATGTCGATCTTGTAGTCAAGTACGGCCAGTGCGTCCGTCAGCTCCGTGATCCGCGCCCGCACCTCGCGCCGCGTCCGTTCCAGCAGCTCACGGCGTTCCCCGCGGGTGTGCTCGCCCTCGCGGACCAGTTCGGCGTACCGGACCATGTCCGCCACCGACATCCCCGTGGCACGCAGCTTGCCCACGAAGCCCAGCCAGTCGAGGTCCTGGTCGGTGAAGCGGCGCTGGCCCGAGTGGGAGCGGTCCACGTGCGGCATCAGCCCGATCCGCTCGTACCAGCGCAGGGTGTGCTGGCTCAGACCGGTCCGGGCCGCCACCTCGCTGATCGTGTACCGCGTCTGCGTCAGGCTCAGGCTCTGGCTCATGGCCCCACGCTAAAACCCTTGAGTGCACTCCAAGCAAGTAGGCTCGGCCGCATGGACAGCAAGGAGGCCGTCAACGGCATGGAAAGCCTGCGGATCATCGAGACCTGGCCGGTGGACACCGCCGCGGCGGCCGTCGTACGTGCGGACGGGAGCCTCGCCGGCTCGCACGGGCCCGTCGACCACCGCTTCGCGCTGGCGTCGGTCACCAAGCCGCTCGCCGCGTACGCCGCCCTCGTCGCCCACGAGGAAGGCGCGATCGAGTTGGACGAGCCGGCCGGACCGGAGGGGTCGACGGTCCGTCACCTGCTGGCGCACACCAGCGGCCTGGCCTTCGACGAGCACCGCGCGATGGCCGCGCCCGGCACGCGCCGGCTGTACTCGAACGCCGGTTTCGAGGTGCTCGGCGACCACATCGCCAAGGCCACCGGCATCCCCTTCGCCGAGTACGTGCACCAGGCCGTCTTCGAGCCGCTGGGCATGGCGTCGACCACGCTGGACGGCTCGCCCGCCAAGGACGGCGTCTCCACCGTCGCCGACCTGCTGCGCTTCGCCGCGGAACTGCAGGCGCCCCGGCTGCTCGACGTCCGTACGGTCGCCGAGGCGACCTCCGTCGTCCACCCCGGGCTCAAAGGCGTCCTGCCGGGGTACGGCAGCCAGTCCCCCAACGACTGGGGCCTCGGCCTGGAGATCCGCGACCGCAAGTCCCCGCACTGGACCGGCAGCACGTCCTCGCCCCGCACGTTCGGCCACTTCGGGCAGGCCGGCACCTTCCTGTGGGTGGACCCGGACGCGCGCGCCGCGTGCGTGGCGCTCACGGACCGGCCCTTCGGCCCGTGGGCGGTCGAGGCCTGGACGCCGTTCACCGACGCGGTCCTGGCCGAACTCCGCTCCCTCTAGGTTTCCCCTAGGCCGGCAGTTCCCAGATCAGCAGCTCCCCCGGGGACCCGGCGATGATCTCCAGCCCTTTCTCGGCGGTGATCCGCGCCGAGTCCCCGGGTCCCAGCTCCGCGCCGTCCAGGCGCAGGTCCCCGCGCACGACGTGCAGGTACACCCGCTCGGCGGCCGGTACGGCGACCCGCTCGCCCGCGCCGGGACGCCGTACGTGCAGGGCGGCGCCGGCTGCGGGGACCTCGTAGGGCGTGCCGTCGGGGACGCCGCGCAGCACCTCGTACGAGGGGTCGCCGCCCGCGGCGAGCGGCGAGAGCCACATCTGGACGAAGCGCAGCGGCCGGTCGCCGTCGTTGCGCTCGACGTGGCGTGCCCCGGATCCGGCGCTGAGCCGCTGGACGTCACCGGGCAGGACGGTGCTCTTCTCGCCGGTGCTGTCCTGGTGGGTGAGTTCGCCGTCGATCACCCAAGTCACGATCTCGGTGTGGCTGTGCGGGTGCTCGTCGAAGCCGGCGCCGGCCGCGAGGGTCTCCTCGTTGCAAGCCAGGACGGGGCCGAAGCGCAGGTTGTCCGGGTCGTAGAAGGACCCGAAGGAGAAGGCGTGGCGGGTGGTGATCCCGGCCGCCGGGTCCCCTCCCTCGTACCGGTCGGCGCCGCGGCGTACATCAATCATGAGGGCCACCGTAGCGGCCGGACTGGGGCCCGGCGCGGGACCGGACTCGGCGCAGCCTTCCCGATAAGGCAGTCTTGTCCCGTGCCTCAACCCGAACGTGAGCATTCGCCCGCCACACACGCCGCGCATCCCGCTCCCGCCCATCCGCACGCCGCGACGCTGCGCCGCCTGGAGAAGTCCTCCGGCCGGCTCGCCGCCAACGCGATCGCGCGCATGGACGAGACCCTGCCGTGGTACCGGGCGATGCCACCCGAGAACCGCTCGTGGATCGGCCTGGTCGCGCAGGCCGGTATCGCCGCGTTCACCGAGTGGTTCCGGCATCCGGAGACTCCTCAGGCGATCTCCACCGACGTCTTCGGCACGGCTCCGCGCGAGCTGACCCGGGCGATCACACTGCGTCAGACCGTCGAGATGGTCCGCACCACGATCGAGGTCATGGAGACCGCGATCGAGGAGGTGGCGGCCCCCGGCGACGAGTCGATCCTGCGCGAGGCGCTGCTGGTGTACGCGCGGGAGATCGCCTTCGCGACCGCCCAGGTGTACGCGCAGGCCGCCGAGGCGCGCGGGGCGTGGGACGCGCGGCTGGAGTCCCTGGTCGTCAACGCGGTGCTGTCCGGCGAGGCCGACGAGGGCGCGCTGTCGAGGGCGGCGGCGCTGGGCTGGAACTCCCCGGAGCACGTGTGCGTGGTGCTCGGCACCGCCCCGGAGGGCGACAGCGAGCTGACGGTCGAGGCGATCCGGCGCGCGGCCCGGCACCACAAGCTCCAGGTCCTCACGGGTGTGCTCGGGGACCGCCTGGTCGTCATCGCGGGCGGCAGCGACAACCCGATGCAGGTGGCCAAGTCCCTGATCGGGCCGTTCGCGGCGGGCCCGGTGGTGGCCGGCCCGGTGGTGCCCGACCTGCTGAACGCGACGAAGTCGGCGCAGGCCGCGGCGGCCGGACTGAAGGCCTGTACGGCGTGGCAGGACGCGCCGCGGCCGGTCCTGGCGGATGATCTCCTGCCGGAACGCGCGATCGCCTCCGATCCGGCTGCCAGGGAACAGCTGGTGGAGGAGATCTACAGACCGCTTGAGGAGGCGGGGTCGGCACTGCTGGAGACGTTGAGCGTCTATCTGGAGCAGGCGAGCAGCCTCGAAGGGGCTGCTCGGATGCTGTTCGTGCACCCCAATACGGTGCGCTACCGGCTACGACGTGTGACCGACGTCACCGGCTGGTCGCCGTCGGATGTCCGGTCGGCGTTCACGCTGCGGATCGCCCTGATTCTGGGGCGTCTGGCTGACGGCGATACCCAGTCCTAAGATTTTGTGGGACATCAACAATTACCCCGACGGTTCTTGGTCCCTGTCCCCACGGGCGGCAGGGACCATCCACAAGAGAGAGTGTGAGGGTGCTCGTACTCGTCGCTCCCGGCCAAGGCGCTCAGACGCCCGGCTTCTTGACTCCCTGGCTCGACCTCCCCGGTGCCGCTGACCGCGTCGCCGCCTGGTCGGACGCCATCAAGCTGGACCTCGCGCGCTACGGCACGACGGCCGACGCCGAGGAGATCCGCGACACCGCGGTCGCCCAGCCCCTGCTGGTCGCCGCCGGCCTACTGTCCGCCTCCGCGCTGGGTTCCACCTCGGCCTTCGGCGCCGTCGCGGGCCACAGTGTCGGTGAGATCACCGCCGCGGCCATCGCCGGCGTGCTGCCCGAGGAGGACGCGCTGTCGTTCGTCCGGACCCGCGGGCTGGGCATGGCGGAGGCCGCCGCCGTCACCGAGACGGGCATGGCCGCGGTACTCGGCGGCGACCCCGCCGTCGTCGTCGCGCACCTGGAGAACCTCGGCCTGACCCCGGCCAACATCAACGGCGCGGGCCAGATCGTCGCCGCCGGCACGATGGAGCAGATCGAAGCCCTGCAGGCCGACAAGCCCGAGGGTTCCATGAAGGTCGTTCCCCTCAAGGTCGCGGGCGCCTTCCACACGCACCACATGGCCCCCGCGGTCGCCGAGCTGGCGAAGGCCGCCGAGGCCCTCTCCCCGGCCGACCCCGCCTTGAAGTACGTCTCGAACAAGGACGGCCTCGTCATCACCACGGGCGCCGACGTCGTCGCCCGCCTGGTCGGCCAGGTCGCGAACCCGGTCCGCTGGGACCTGTGCATGGAGACGTTCGCCGAGCTGGGCGTCACGGGGATCATCGAGCTGTCTCCCGGTGGCACCCTGACGGGTCTGGCCAAGCGCGCGCTGAAGGGCGTACCGAGCGTGGCGCTGAAGACCCCGGACGATCTCGAGAAGGCCGCGGCGCTGGTCGCCGAACTGACGGCCTGAGAGAAGGAGCCCACACAGCATGTCCAAGATCAAGCCGGCCAAGGGCTCCCCCTACGCCCGCATCCTCGGTGTCGGCGGTTACCGCCCGACCCGTGTGGTGCCCAACGAGGTCATCCTCGAGACCATCGACTCGTCCGACGAGTGGATCCGCTCCCGCTCCGGCATCGCGACCCGGCACTGGGCCTCGCCCCAGGAGACCGTCGCCGCGATGTCGGTGGAGGCCTCGGGCAAGGCGCTGGCCGACGCCGGTGTCGCCCCCGAGCAGATCGGTGCGGTGATCGTCTCCACGGTCTCGCACTTCAAGCAGACCCCGGCCGTCGCGACCGAGATCGCGCACCGGATCGGCGCCGTCAAGCCCGCCGCCTTCGACATCTCCGCGGGCTGTGCCGGTTTCGGCTACGGCCTGACGCTCGCCAAGGGCATGGTGGTGGAGGGTTCCGCGCAGTACGTCCTCGTCATCGGCGTGGAACGGCTCTCGGACCTCACGGACCTGGAGGACCGCGCGACGGCCTTCCTGTTCGGCGACGGCGCCGGCGCCGTGGTCGTCGGCCCCTCGGACGAGCCTGCCATCGGCCCCACGGTGTGGGGTTCGGAGGGCGACAAGTCCGACACGATCAAGCAGACCGTGCCGTGGGACGAGTACCTCGGCAAGGACGCCGGAGAGAAGTTCCCGGCCATCACGCAGGAGGGTCAGGCGGTCTTCCGCTGGGCCGTCTTCGAGATGGCCAAGGTGGCCCAGCAGGCGCTCGACGCCGCCGGGATCACCGCGTCGGACCTGGACGTCTTCATCCCGCACCAGGCGAACATGCGGATCATCGACTCGATGGTGAAGACTCTGAAGCTGCCGGAGCACGTCACGGTCGCCCGCGACGTGGAAACCACCGGCAACACGTCGGCCGCCTCGATCCCGCTCGCCATGGAGCGGCTCCTGGCGACCGGAGCGGCGAAGAGCGGCGACACCGCGCTCGTCATCGGCTTCGGGGCGGGGCTCGTCTACGCCGCCACGGTCGTTACCCTCCCCTAGGGCCGGGATCCACATCCCGGTCTTCCTACCCAGTTACCAGAGAAGGAGCGCCACATGGCCGCCACGCAGGAAGAGATCGTCGAGGGCCTCGCCGAGATCGTCAACGAGATCGCGGGCATCCCGGTCGAGGACGTCGAGATCGACAAGTCCTTCACCGACGACCTGGACGTCGACTCCCTGTCCATGGTCGAGGTCGTCGTCGCCGCCGAAGAGCGCTTCGACGTCAAGATCCCGGACGAGGACGTCAAGAACCTCAAGACGGTCGGCGACGCCGCGGACTACATCCTGAAGAACCAGGCCTGAGCCTGACGAGCGTTTGTCGCCACCCGGCGGTGGCGCCGTGACAATTCAGCACCCCCTGAGACGTGGAGAAAGAATTCCTGTGAGCCCGACCAATCGCACCGTGGTCGTCACCGGTATCGGCGCAACCACTCCGCTGGGTGGCGACAGCGCTTCGACCTGGGAAGGTCTGCTCGCCGGCCGTTCCGGCGTCAAGCCCCTGGAGGGCGAGCGCTTCGCCGAACTCCCGGTACGCATCGCCGCCCCTGTCGCCGTGGACCCGAGTGAGGTCCTCCCCCGGCCGCTGGCCCGCAAGCTGGACCGCTCGGCGCAGTTCGCCGTCATCGCGGCCCGCGAGGCGTGGGCCGACGCCGGCTACACCGCCCCGGCCGGCGAGGACGAGTCCATCGCACCCGACCGGCTCGGCACCGTGATCGCCTCCGGCATCGGCGGTGTCACCACACTGCTCGACCAGTACGACGTACTGAAGGAAAAGGGTGTGCGCCGGGTCTCCCCGCACACCGTTCCCATGCTCATGCCGAACGGCCCGTCGGCCAACGTCGGCCTGGAGGTCAACGCCCAAGCGGGCGTGCACACTCCGGTCAGCGCATGCGCGTCCGGCGCCGAGGCCATCGGCTACGCCGTCGAGATGATCCGCACCGGCCGCGCCGACGTGGTCGTCGCGGGCGGCACCGAGGCCGCGATCCACCCGCTGCCGATCGCCGCCTTCGCCAACATGATGGCGATGTCGAAGAACAACGAGAACCCGCAGACGGCCTCGCGTCCGTACGACAAGGCCCGTGACGGCTTCGTCCTGGGCGAGGGCGCGGGCGTCGTCATCCTGGAGTCCGCCGAGCACGCCGCCAAGCGCGGTGCCCGGGTCTACTGCGAGGTGCTGGGCCAGGGTCTGTCCGCGGACAGCCACCACATCGCGCAGCCCGAGCCGACCGGCCGCGGTGTCGCGGCCGCGGTGCAGAACCTGCTCGACAACACGGGTCTCGACCCGGCCGAGCTGGTCCACGTCAACGCGCACGCCACGTCCACCCCGCAGGGCGACACGGCCGAGATCAAGGCCCTGCGCAAGGTCCTGGGCGACGACCTCGACCACATCGCGATCTCCGCGACCAAGTCGATGACCGGTCACCTGCTGGGTGGCGCGGGCGGTATCGAGACCGTCGCCACCGTGCTGGCGCTGTACCACCGGCTGGCCCCGCCGACGATCAACGTCGACGCGCTCGACGACGACATCGACGCCGACATCGTCATCGGCGAGCCGCGCAAGCTGCCGGCCGACGGTCCGATCTCCGCGATCAACAACTCCTTCGGTTTCGGCGGCCACAACGTCACCCTGGCGTTCCGCACGGTCTAGTGCGCCCCTGAAACACGTCAGAAGGCCCACCCGGGTGATCCCGGGTGGGCCTTCTGCGTTGGACGGGGGGTCAGACCACCTGGTGGAGCCAGCGGACGGGCGCGCCCTCGCCCGCGTAGCGGAAGGGCTCCAGCTCGTCGTCCCAGGGCTTGCCGAGCAGTTTGGCGATCTCCGCCTCCAGCTCGGTCTCGCCGCGCGCCGACCGGGCCAGGGCGGCGCGCAGCCGGTCCTCCGGGATGAGGATGTCGCCGTGCATACCGGTGACGGCGTGGAAGATGCCGAGCTCCGGTGTGGAGCTGTAGCGCTCGCCCTCTGCGGTCGGACAGGGCTCCGCGGTCACCTCGAAGCGCAGCAGGTGCCAGCCGCGCAGCGCGGAGGCGAGTTTCGACGCGGTGCCCGCTTCGGCCTGCCAGGAGAACTCGGCTCTCCAGGTGCCCGGGGAGGCGGGCTGCCTGATCCAGTCGAGGTTCGCCCGCACCCCGAGCACGCCCGCTACGGCCCATTCCACGTGCGGGCAGAGCGCGCGCGGTGCGGAATGCACGTACAGAACTCCACGTGTCGTCACCGGGACCTCCAGTGGTGGACGAGGTCGGGAATAAACTCCAGAAAACGGACAGTTTGTGACGTGATGTAATGTAACGGAAATTATTTGACATTGCGCTACGGGACCTGCGGCCGAAACGCCACGGGAAAAAGCTACCGTGCGCCAGGGGTCATGGTGTGACGTACGGTCGCTCCAAGACCGGTAAACACAGAGCTTTCACTCACCAGGCCCCCCGGTCGACGTGGGGGCCACAAGGAGGGGTCCTTCCCATGCGCACCACCGCCGCCGGACGCCGCGCGCGCCGTACTCTCGCGGGCGCGGGCACGGCGGTCGCGCTGCTGGCCGGGGCTCTGAGCGGGTGTCAGTCGGGCGGGTCGCCCGACCGCGGCGAGCGCGGAGCGCAGTCGGGGCCCCGGTGGAACACGGCGCCCACCTCGGTCGCGGCCGCCGGCGACTCCATCACACGTGGTTTCGACGCCTGTTCGGTCCTCGCCGACTGCCCCGAGGTCTCCTGGGCCACCGGCAACGACCCCGCCGTCCGCTCCCTCGCCAGCCGGCTGCTGGGGCAGGCCGCGGTGCCCGAGCGCAGCTGGAACTACGCGGTGACCGGCTCGCGCATGGCGGACCTGCCGGCCCAGCTGACTGCGGCCGCCGCGCACAAGCCCGACCTGGTCACGGTGATGGTGGGGTCGAACGACGCCTGCCGGCCCACCGCTTCGTCGATGACCCCGGTGGCGGACTTCCGGTCCGGCTTCGAGCAGGCCCTCGCGCAGCTGCGGGCCGCGTCCCCGACCTCCCAGGTGTACGTCTCCAGCGTGCCGGACCTGCAGCGGCTGTGGGAGCAGGGCAAGGACCTCCCGATGGTGCGCCAGGTGTGGAAGCTGGGCATCTGCCAGTCGATGCTCGCCGATCCGCTGTCGCTGGCCACGGGGGCCAAGGCCCGGCGCGAGCAGGTGCGGGCACGGGTGGTCGAGTACAACGAGGTGCTGCGCGAGGTCTGCGGGAAGGACGCGCTGTGCCGCTACGACGGCGGCGCGGTGTTCCAGTACCCCTTCGCGGCGGAGCAGTTGAGCCGCTGGGACTGGTTCCACCCGGGCAAGGACGGACAGGCGCGGCTGGCGGAACTGGCACACCGCCAGGTGACGGCGGCGGAGCCGCCGCGTTGACGTCAGTGCGCGGAGGGTCCGGGGACGGGTGTCAGGGCCCGTCCCCGGACCGGTTCTCAGGGGTGGTTTCCGGCCATACGGAGTGTCACGCGATGTCGAGCGTCACGGTCAGCCGGGTGTCGCCGTGCGCGTGGCTCGCGCGCACCTCGTAGGCACCGCCGATCCGGCGCCAGCCGCGGGCCTCCTCGTCCCAGACCTCGAAGGCCCGGGCGGGCAGCGGGATCTCGGTCTCGACGCTCTCGCCGGGGCCCGCGGCGACGCTCGCGAAGCCCGCCAGCCAGCTCGCCGGACGCTCGACGGCCGTGCTCCGCGCGCCGTCGGACGCACCGTCGGACGCGGTGTCCACGGGCGCCAGGTAGACCTGGACGACCTCGCGGCCGGGCCGGGTGCCGGTGTTGGTGACGCGGACCCGTACGGTCTCGGCGGTGGCCTCCAGGGACTCGTACGCCCAGTCGGTGTAGCCGAGGCCGTGCCCGAAGGGGTAGGCGGGGGTGACGCCCCGCCGCTCGTAGGCCCGGTAGCCGATGAACAGGCCCTCGCCGTACTCCAGGCGGCCGTCCGTGGGGACGACCTCGGTGACGGGCGCGTCGGCGAACCGGGCGGGCCAGGTGGTGGGCAGCCGGCCGCCCGGCTCCGCGTCCCCGAGGAGTACGTCGGCCAGCGCGGCCCCGCCCTCCTGCCCGGGGAACCAGGTCAGCAGGACGGCGGCGACGTCCTCGCGCCACGGGAGCTCCACCGGGGAGCCGGCGTTGACGACGACGACGGTGTTCGGGTTGACGGCGGCGACGGCCCGCACCAGGTCGTCCTGGCGGCCCGGGAGGGCGAGGTCGCTCCGGTCGAAGCCCTCGGACTCCACGCGCTCGGTGGTGGCGACGACCACGACGGCGGTGTCCGCGGCGCGGGCGGCCTCGACCGCCTCGGCGATCAGCTCGTCGGGGTCGCGCCGCGGGGGGAGGTGGAGCAGCGAGAACATGATCGCCCTGAGCGGCAGCGCACTCATGTCGGGGACCTGGAAGGTCAGTGACACCTCGACGGGCTCGCCCTCGGCGAGGGTGACGCGGGCGCGCTCGCTGGGCGCCCCGAAGAAGGCCTCGAAGGGGTCGGCCTCGTCGCCCATCTCCTGGACGCCGCTCCACAGCCGCCGTCCGCCGACGGCGAGGGCGAAGGCGCCGAGTCCGCGGGTGCCGAAGGCGTGCTCACCGCTCTCGCGCGGCACGAACGTACCGCGGACCTCGATGCTCGCCATGGCCTCGTACGTGGCGCCCGCGGGCAGGTCGTCGCCGATCCACTGGACCTGGCCGGTGGGCAGGCCGCCCTCGCCGAGGACGGCCCCCGAGGCGTCGCGGCACACGGCGACGAGCTCGAAGCCCTTGTCGGCAGGGGTGAGTTCCTCGGAGGGGTCGGCGCCGACCGCGTAGCTCAGGGCCCCCTCCGGGAGGGCCGCGGCGAGTCCGTCGAGCGGGGAGACGACCCGTTCGGGGAAGACGGTGGCACTGCCGCCGCCCAGCACCCGGGCATCGCGCGCGGCCGCCCCGAGGAGGGCGACGGTACGGCCGGCGGAGGCGTCCAGCGGCAGGGCGCCGTCCTCGTTGCGGACGAGGACGAACCCGCGGGCGGCGAGTTCGCGGGCCAGCGCCTGGCCGTCGACGGGGGCCGGGGGAGTCTCGACGACCGGGGGCGCGCCCTCCAGGGCCCCGACGCGGGCGGCGAGGCGCAGGACGTTGCGCACGGCTTCGTCGACGGCGGACTCGGGGACCTCCCCGGCGCGCACGGCCTCGGCGAGGGCGGGTCCGTAGACGGTGGTCGGGCCGGGCATCGCCACGTCCATGCCGCCCAGGATGTCGCCGGTGGTGGAGCGGGCGGCCATCCAGTCGGAGACGTTGGCGCCGTCGAAGCCCCACTCGCCGCGCAGGACCTCGTTCACGAGGTACCGGTGCTCGGTCATCGTCGTGCCGTTGACCTGGTTGTAGGCGGTCATGATGCCCCATGGGCGGGCATGGGCGACGATGGCCTCGAAGGGGGCCAGGTACAGCTCGCGCAGCGGGCGTGGGGCGATGACGCTGTCGACGGTGAACCGGTCGGTCTCGGCGTCGTTGCCGACGAAGTGCTTGACCGTGGTGCCGACGCCGCCGTCCTGGACGCCGTTGACGTAGCCGCTGCCGATGGCCCCGGTGAGGTACGGGTCCTCGGAGTAGCACTCGAAGTGCCGTCCGCCGAGCGGGGAGCGGTGCAGGTTGACGGTGGGCGCGAGCAGGACGTGGACGCCCTTGCGGCGGGCCTCCTGGGCGAGGAGCCGGCCGGCGCGGCGGGCGAGCTCCGGGTCCCAGGCGGCGGCGAGCGAGGTCGGGGAGGGCAGGGCGACGGACGGGTCGTCGGCGGTCCAGCGCACGCCGCGGACCCCGACGGGGCCGTCGGACATGACCAGGGACTGCAGCCCGATGGCGGGGATCGCGGGCAGGGACCACATGTCGCGGCCCGCCAGGAGAAGGGCCTTGGTGTCGAGATCGAGCTTGCCGAGCGCCGCCTCCACGGCGTCGTCCCGTATCTGGTCGCGGACCTGATCGGCATCGGTCACGGCCGAGCCTCCTCGTCGAGAGCGGTGCGGTTGCGCGGAGCGGTGCGGTGCGGTGCGGTGCGGTGCCCCCATCGTGAACCTGTTGCCTGTTGAACGGTCGGGTTTGTCATCTCTTCGTGATGTTCGAATGCCGTACGGTCCTCCTACGGTCCTGCGGACGGGAGTGGACGGAAGGAGTGCCATGGCGATGGCCAGGGCGAGGAGCGAGGAACGCCGCGGGGAGATCGTCCGCGCGGCCGTCGAGGTGATCGCGGAGCGCGGCTACCGGGGCGCGTCCCTGGGCACGGTCGCCGAGCGCGTGGGCCTGACCCAGCAGGGACTGCTGCACTACTTCCCGACCAAGGAGGCGCTGCTCGTCGCGGTGCTGGAGGAACGCGACCGGTGGGACACGGGCGGCGGCTCGCGCGCCGCGGCGGACACCTGGCGCCTCGACCTGCTGGCCTCGCTGGTGGAGTACAACGCCATGCGCCCGGGCATCGTGCAGACCTTCTCGGCACTGCTGGGCGAGAGCGTCACCGAGGGGCATCCGGCCCGGGAGTTCTTCACCGAGCGCTACGCGCAGGTCCGCTCGGAGATGGCGGCGGTGCTGCGCGCCGAGTTCGGCGACCGCCTGCCCTCGGGGCTCACCCCGGAGCAGGCTGCCCCGCTTCTGACGGCGGTCATGGACGGACTGCAGTACCAGTGGCTGCTGGCCCCCGAGTCCGTGGACATGCCCGCCGCCTTCCGGGCCTTCCTGACCCTGCTGCGAGGGCCCGACGCCGCCTAGTCGATCTGGAGCTCGCCCATCCGGCTCCAGCCGTTCGCACCCTCGACGGTCGTGCTGACGATCTCGGGCGTACGGGTCACCATCGGCCGCATGGTCTCCAGTGCGGCGCGGAAGTGCTCCGAGGTGACGTGCGCCTCGGCGGCGCCGTCCTGGAAGGCCTCGACCAGGACGTAGGTGTCCGGCTCCTCCAGGCTGCGCGACCACTCGAACCAGAGGTTCCCGGGTTCGGCGCGGGTGGCGCGGGTGAAGGGCGCGACCTTGTCGGGCCACGCGTCGACGTATTCGGGCTTGACGGGGAATTTCACCACAATGAAGATCACACAGGCATTTTATGCAGGTTGATCCGGACCGTGGGGCGAAGTCCCGGCCCGCCGACCCGGCCTGGTCAGGCGCGGAGGGCGGAGAGGTCCCGGTCGGCCAGGTCCGGACGGGACGTCAGGGCGGCGTGGACCGACTCCAGGACCGGCAGCGCCGCGTGGGCGGTGGCCAGGGCCACGTCCTTCGCGGCCAGGGAGACCGGGAAGTCCGAGGCATCGGCGTACGCACGGGCCACCGCGCCCGCCAGCGGCCCGCGGGCCAGCTGTCCGCGGACCAGCTCCTCCGGCAGGCCCAGGGCGCCGCCCAGCCTCAGCACCTCGGCCACCAGGGCCACCCCGCCGACCGCCGCGTTGATCAGCACCAGCTTCAGCGCCGCGCCGGAACCGGCCGGGCCGCACACGGTGACCCCGCCGAGGCTGTCCAGGACCCGCCGGACCGGACCGGGCAGCGGGTCACCGCCCGCCAGCACCCACAACTCCCCCGCGGTCGCCCGGTCGACGCTCCCCATCACCGGCGCGTCGGTCAGCGTCACCCCCGCCGGCAGCCGCCCGGCGAGCTCCCGTACCGCGTCCGGCCCGACCGTCGAGGTGTCGATCCAGTGGACGCCGGGCCGCAGCGCGGGCAGCACGCTCTCCGCGACGGCCCGCAGGGCCGCCGGATCGGCCAGCATGGTGATGACGAGGTCCGCGTCGCGGACGGCCCCGGCGGGCGAGGCGGCGACCGTCGCGCCGGCCCCGACCAGCGGCCGCGCCTTCTCCGGCGTCCGGTTCCACACCGTCAGCTCGTGGCCGCGCGAGAGCAGGTGACGGGCCATCGGAGCCCCCATGCTGCCGAGCCCGAGGAATGCGATCTTCTGCGCTGTGTCCATGCCCACGACGCTAGACACGGCCCGTCCATGCGACAAGCGACTGTCTAGCATGGCCGCCATGCCCACTCCGCAGAGCTTGTACGAGGTCTTCCTGCACGTGGCCCGCCTGGGCTCCCTCACCGCCGCCGCCCGCTCCCTGGGCTACACCCAGTCCGCCGTCTCCCGGCAGATCCAGACCCTGGAGGACGAGTGGGGCGCCCCGCTCTTCGACCGCCTCCCGCGCGGTGTCCGCCTCACCGAGGCCGGCCACGTGCTGCTCCCGCACGCCGAGGCCGTCGGCGAACGCCTGCGCACCGCCCGCGCCGAGTTCGAAACGCTGCGCACCCTCGGCGCCGGGCGGCTGCGGATCGGCTCCTTCTCCACCGCCGACGCCGCGCTGCTGCCGCGGGCGCTGGCCGCCTTCCGGGCCCGCCATCCCGGCGTGGCCGTCACCCGTACGGAGGGTCCCTCCGCCAAGCACCTCGCCCTCCTCTCGGCCGGGGAGCTCGACCTCGCCGTCGTCGCCGAGACCTCCGGCCGGCCGCCCCGGGAGTGCACCGCGCACCACCTGCTGGACGAGCGGATGTACGTGGCGCTGCCGGACGGCCACCGGCTGGCCGGGCGGGCCGGGCTGCGACTGGCCGAACTGGCCGACGAGGAGTGGATCGCCGCCGGCACCCGCCCCGAGGAGACCCTCATGCACTCGGCGCTGGCGGGCGGTTTCCGCCCCAGTACGGGCTTCGTCGCCGCCGACTGGATCGCCAAGCAGGGCTTCGTCGCCGCCGGGCTCGGCGTCACGCTGGTCCCGGAACTCGCCGCCTCCGCGGTACGGCCCGACCTCGCGCTGGTCCCCCTGCACCCGGACGACGCCCCCCGCCGCGGGGTGTACGCGGCCACCCCGCGCGGTACCGCCCCCTCCCCCGCCGCCGCGGCCCTGCTGGCCTTGCTGAAGGAGGCCGCGGACGGACTGGCATCCTGAGCCGGTGAAGATCGCCGCCGCACAGATGACGTGCGTCCCCGCCGATGTCCGGTCGAACGCCGCGCGGGCCGCCGCCCTCGCCGTGACGGCCCGTGAGCAGGGCGCCGCGCTGGTCGTGTTCCCCGAGTTCACGCTCACCGGCTACGAACTGGAGGCGCTCGCCGGCGACCCCGGCCTCTGGACGGCCGCCGACGACCCCCGGCTGGACCCGGTGCGCGCCGCCGGTATCGCCACCGCGGTCAACGTGGCCCTGCCCGGTGAGGGCCCGCGGCCCGCCATCGCGACGCTGGTCCACGACGCGGACGGAGCGCACGTGACGACGTACCGCAAGCAGCACCTGTTCCGCCGCGAGCAGGACGTCTTCGAGGCCGGCACGGAGGACGGGAGCTTCGAACTCCTCGGCGTCCGCTTCTCGCTGGGCGTCTGCTACGACAACCACTTCCCCGGAGTGCCGGGCCGCGGCGCGGCCGACGGCTGCCGGGTCCACCTGGCGAGCTCCCTCTACGGCACCGGCGACGGGATCCACGAGCGCGCCACCGTGTACCCGGGGATCGCCGAGCGGCACGGCCTGTACGTCGTCCTCGCCAACCACGTCGGCCGGGCGGGCCCGTGGACCGGCTGTGGCGGCGCGGCCGTATGGGCGCCGGGCGGGGCGCTGCTCGCCGAGGCGGACGACCGCACCCCGTCGGTGGTGACGGCCGAGATCGGCCCCGCCGAATGACGGGGCCGCCCGGCCGCGGTGCACCCGGCCGCTACGGCCGTGCGGCGCAGGGCCGCCTCGGCCGCAGTGCACCGAGCCGCTTCGACCTCGGTGCGCCGGGCCGGTTCGGCCGTGCGGCGTCGCGTCAGGCCGTTACGGCCGTGCGGCGTCAGGCGGGCTCGTGGACCCGCGGGTGGCGGTCCGGACGCGGGGCGGCGCGGTCCGGGTGCCGCGCGGCGGCGTTCTCGCGGTCGGGGAGCAGGGCGGGCAGCACGACGGCGACGGCGGCCACCGCGTACACGCAGGTCCACAGGGCCCAGCCGCCGGGCGGCGCCCAGTGCGCCGAGGTCGCCACCCACGAGCCCTTGGTGCCGACGGCGAACCGCCGCAGCGTCCAGTAGAAGGCCGCCACGTCGGCCAGGGCGAGGCCGGCGACGGAGAACCCGACCAGCCGCCGCCAGGGGAAGCCGTGCCCGGGGGCGCGCGTGGCGCAGACCAGCACGGCCATCAGCGGCAGCCCGACGGCGAAGGGCAGCAGGTAGCGGCCCTGCCACACCATGCCGATCCGCTCCGCCTGGGAGGCCTGCGCGACCACCGGCACCATCACGACGGCCGCGAGCATGCCGAGGACCGCCACCACGTCGCGCGTGCGGCCGTGGACGAGAGCCAGCACGACGACGGTCGCGAGGACCCCCATCCACACCAGGTACATGAGGGCGGGGGCGGGCGTGTCCAGCCAGCCGAAGAATCCGAGCATCTGCTTGATGTAGACCTCGGTGTTGCCGAGGGTCTTCTTCGCGGCCACGCCCGTGGTCAGCGAGTCGGGGATGTCGATCTTCGAGTTGTCGGGGTGCCCCGCCGCCCACAGCAGCGCACCGGCCGTCGCCAGGCCCAGCAGGCCCGTCCAGAGCCACAGCGCCTTGCGCCGCAGCACCTGTCCCAGCACTCCGCGCCGCTGCGTCAGCAGCAGGCAGAAGACGACCGCCCCACCGAACCAGATGAGGCCGAGCGGCCGGATGTTGATCAGCACCAGGCCGCCGATGCCCAGCCTGGCCAGCCGGCGGTTCAGCAGCACCGGGTCGGGTGACAGGACGATCGACAGCAGGGCCGTCCATACCAGGATCCCGGCGGCGATCTCGCCGCCGCTGGGGTTGACCATGCCGGCCATGTAGAGCGTCATCGGCGTGGCCGCGGCGAACACGCCGAGCATCGCCAGCGACCGGCGCCGCCATTCGGCGGCCGTGACCACGGCGCTCGCCAGCAGCGCCGAGCAGAGGAGCGCCGACATGAAGCGCATGAGGTACAGCCCCTTGGGGCCGTCGACCAGCAGGCTCGGCCAGCCGGTCACCAGGTAGTAGCCCGGGTGGTAGCGGCCGGCGGCCGTGGTGGCCTGCTGAATCTTCTCGGAGTTCCCGAGCGAGGGTGTGCAGGACGCCGGCTGCGCCTGCCGCCACGAGTAGCACTCGTGCACGGCGGGCAGGTTCCGGTACCACTCCGGGAGCTGCACCCCGGTCTCGGCGAAGTGGCCATCGATGCCCGCGACCGTGTGCGGGACCATCACCTCGGTCCCGCCGATCTGGCCCCTGGCGACGGCGGCGCCGCGGATGAAGTGCGCGTGCTCGTCGGGAGAGCTGCCCAGCGGGCTGGCGGCCGCCCACGCGCCCGTGAGCGTGAAGAACAGCGCGAACGAGATCAGCCAGAGCCGCTTGGGTGTCCTGGCCGACCAGTCGGCCAGCCGCGTCAGTGCGGAAGTCATCGGTCCCCCGGGGTCATCGGATGAAGCTGAGCCAGCTCTGGTCGCCGTCCTTGGAGCACGTGCCGCCGGGCGCGTACTTCGGGCAGCTGCCGTCCTGCTCCGTGATGGTGTGCGACACCCACGGCAGGATCCGGTACGTGTTCTCCTTGGCCGGCATGTAGCGGTCGGCCATCGAGGAGGAGACGGTGCCGAGGAGCAGCAGCAGGGCGCACATGGCCCCGATCACCGCGCCTTCGCGACCCGGGAAACCGGTGCCCCCCGCGTCCGCGGTGGCCGCCGTGGGTTCGGCGTCCGCCGAGGACTGCGCGCGGCGCGCGGCCATCCGCTGCGAGACCAGGTGGACGACGAGCGCGCACAGCAGCAGCCCGCAGTAGAGCAGCTGGTTGTTCGTGCGGGTGTAGAGCTGGACGGTCTGCGTCTCGTACATGTGCGAGGCGATGTACATGCGCATCACCCACGCGCTGATGAACATGGCGGCGATGGTGACCACCATCGGCTTGCGCATGCCCAGCCAGATCGCGGCGCCGAGGCCGACGAAGGTGACCAGGGCGAACAGCCCGACCCCGCCGTACTCGCCGGGCAGCGGCCACTCGCCGACCTTGCCGGGCATGTCCGTGCGCCACATGAGGTAGTACGCCGGGTCGGTGAAGTTGTCGAACCGGAAGTTGTAGTCCTTGGTGGTCTGCCCCTCGGTCAGCATGACCATGAGGTAGCGCCCGGCGACCACCAGGAACGCCGCGAGGGAGGCTCCGAGGAAGGCCGCGCCCTTGATCCGGCCGAGCCGGCCGTCCCGCCACGGGAAGTACAGCAGTGCGGCGAACAGCACACCCGCCGCGCTCCACAGGAACCAGCCCGAGTAGGTGAGGAAGAGCACGCCGAGCAGCGCGCCGAATCCCGCGCCCTTGAGCAGCAGGGGGCGCCAGCCCTGCGTGCCGCTGCGGCTCAGCGACACCACCATCGCCACCAGGACGGGCACCAGCACGACGAGGACGGTCTGGCTGTACGGCTTGTACGCGTCGATCAGCGCGAAGGCGGGGGCGACGCCGAAGGCGAGGGCCCGGACGGGACCGAGCAGCATGCGCCAGGAGAGGTAGACCAGCGGTCCGAACGCGGCGGCACCGAGGATCTGGAGGTCCTTGAAGGCATACGCGGTGTTGCCGCCGCGGAACCACTCGGCGTAGTGGCCGAGGGTGTGCAGGGGGGCCGGCGGGTAGACCGGCGAGCCCGAGGGGCGGCCGTTGGCCACGGCGTGGGCCCATTCGACGATGCGGCCGCTGTCGCCGTTGAGGCCGAACATCGGCCAGGGCGTCCCGTGGAGGGCGACGACGGCGCCGGCGGCGACGAAGCCGCTGGCCAGGCCTGCGAGGGCGGCGGAGGCGAACCGGGTGGCCAGGTCGAAGTGCCGGCCCCCGCGCAGTCGTACGGCCAGCGCCACCGCGCCGATGAAGACCAGGCCTATGAGCGCGAACCGCAGCTGGATCGCGGCGAGGCCGCTGACCTGCGCGATCCGGTCGAGGGGGTTGAAGTTGAAGCCGCGCGCCAGCAGCGGGAGCACGAGCGCCGCGGCGAAGGCGACGGCGGCTTCGAGGAGCAGGAGCGTGCCGCGTGAGCCGAGCCCGCGCCGGGCGGCCGGTATCGGGCGGGCGGGCGCGGCCGGTCCGCCCGGGGGCAGCACGGTCGCCGTGCCCTCGGTACTGACTGTCACTGCTGTGTCCCTACTGCTGGTCGGTCCTCGGCCCGGTGGCCGGTCCTGGCGGCAAGCCGCTGCGCGACTCCGGCCCCCCGCCGAAGCTCCGGGCCAGGGCGAACTCAAGGGCAGTGAGAGACAGCCTTGGCACTTGCTGGGATGCATCCTACGGGCCCGGCCCCTTGGGCCGAATCCGGGAGGAGGTGCTTGGTGCCCCACTCCCCCAGCGGTTCCAGGGCGGCGTTCAGGTCCTGGCCCAGCGGGGTCAGGGAGTACTCGACGCGCGGCGGGACCTCGTCGTAGACCTCGCGGTGCACGATGCCGTCGGTCTCCAGCTCGCGCAGCTGGGCGGCGAGCACCTTCTCGGAGACGCCGGGGACGAGCCGGCGCAGTTCACCGAAGCGGCGCGGGCGCTGCTCCAACTCCCACAGGAGCGACACCTTCCATTTGCCGTCGATCACGGACATCGCCGCGGCGATCCCGCAGTGATCCGCACCGGGCCTTCGTGCCACCGCCATCGCGCACCCTCCCGACCTGCTCGCTCACCTTGGGGTAACCACCCACTCCGAAGTGCGTACTTGAGCGCCCCACTGCCTGCTACCAGGCTAAACGCCATGACCGACACCACACCGCAGAAATCGCTCACCCTGCTCGGACTCGGCGACATGGGCACCGCCCTCGCCCGTACCTGGCTCGCGGCCGGGCACTCCCTGACCGTATGGAACCGCACCTCCGCCAAGACCGGGCCGCTCGCCGCCGAGGGCGCCGTCGTCGCCGCGAGCGCCGCGGCCGCGGTCGCGGCGAACACCCTGGTCGTGACCTGCCTGCTGGACGACGCCAGCGTCCGCTCCACCCTGGAGGGCGTCGACCTGACCGGCAAGGACCTCGTCGACCTCACCACCGGCACCCCCGCCGAGGCCCGCGCCCGGGCCGCCTGGGCCGAGGCCCGGGGCGCCCGGTACACCGACGGCGGGATCATGGCCACCCCCACGATGATCGGCGTCCCGGAGGCCGGCGGGTACGTCTTCTACAGCGGCTCGCGCGCCCTGTTCGACACCCACCGCGCGACGCTGGAGGTCCCTGCCGGGGCCCGCTTCGTCGGGGAGGACCCCGGGCACGCCGCCCTGCACGACGTGGCGCTGCTCAGCGCGATGTACGGGCTGTTCGCCGGCATCTCGCACGCCTACGCGCTGACCGAGGGCGAGGACATCGCCCCGAAGGACCTGGCTCCGCTGCTGTCCGAATGGCTGGGCGCGATGGGCTTCTTCGTCGGCAACGCCGCCGATCGGCTCACGTCGCGGGACTTCACCACCGGGGTGGTGTCCAACCTCGCCATGCAGGTCGCGGCCAGCGGCACCCTGCTCCGCACGGCGCAGGAGCAGGGGGTCAGTGCCGAGCTGATCTCCCCCTACCTGGACCTGATGCGCCGCCGGCTGACGGCGGACCCGGCGGTCCACGGCGGGGAGGACACGGCGGGGGCCATCCTGCTGCTGAAGCCGTAGCCGATCCGGGCCTGCGACCGGACCGGCGGCCGGCGGCCGGCGGTCTACGAGAAGGCCGGCGGCGGTCCGAAGTCCGCGGGGGTGGCTTCGGCGGCCGGTGACTCGTCGGTGCGCATCAGGTCGCGCGCCATCAGGGTGGCTCCAGCCACCGCGCCCGGCATCAGGAACACCGCGACGAGCGGGACCAGGAACGCCAGCACCAGCGGCACTCCGAAGCCCAGCACCAGCAGCCGCCGGGACCGCAGCAGCACCAGCCGCTCGGGCAGCCCCACCTTGCGGCGCTGGAGGGCGACGGAGGTGAGCTCCTGGGTCAGGAAGTAGCCGGAGACGCAGAACCCGAGCGCCGGGACGACGGTCTGGCCGATCACCGGAACGAAGCCGAGGACGAAGAGCCCGATGCCGTACAGCACCACCCGCCCGAGCACCTTCACGCTGTCCCGGGCCGAGATCCACAGCTCCCGCCAGAGCGGGAGGCCGGACCGCGGGACCTCCCCGCCCTCGCTGCGGTCGACCTGCTCCGAGAGGGACTCGTAGAAGGGCTGGCCGATCAGCAGGGTGACGGCGGTGAAAGTGATCACGGAGAGGAAGAGCCCGAGGCCGAAGAAGAGGGCGGTGAGGAAGCCGCGGAAGAGGCCGCGCCAGGGGGCGGACCAGTCGTCGGCGAAGGGGGTCGACCAGGCGGTCAGGTCGTCGGCGCCGTAGCCGAGCCCGATGAGGGCGCCGGCGTAGAGGGCGAGCGAGACCAGGCCGGGCAGCAGCCCGAAGCCCAGCCATCGCCCGTGTCCCAGCACCCATCGCTGTCCGGCCAGCAGATACCGGAAGCCCCCCGCAAGATCGCGCATGGCGCCAGTCTACGGCGAAGGCCGCACCCCGAACGGGGTGCGGCCTCCGCCGTGCGGCTGCCGGATCAGACGGCGAGCTCGACGGTGATGTTGCCGCGGGTGGCCTTGGAGTACGGGCAGACCTCGTGGGCCTTCTCGATGAGCTCCTTGGCGGTGGCGGCGTCCACGTTCGGGATCACGGCGGAGATCTTGACGATCAGGCCGAAGCCCTCGTCGTTCTTGCCGATGCCGACCTCGGCGGTGATCGTGGAGCCGGAGATGTCGGCGTTCACGTTCTTGGCGACGACGCCCAGAGCGCCCTGGAAGCAGGCGCTGTAGCCGGCGGCGAAGAGCTGCTCCGGGTTGGTGCCGGCGCCGCTGCCACCGAGTTCCTTGGGCGGGTTCACGACGACGTCGAGCTGGCCGTCGTTGGTGGCGACGCGGCCGTCGCGGCCGTTCTCGGCGGTGGCCACGGCGGTGTACGCGACGTCGGACTGCTGGATGGACATGAAGAATGTTCCTCCTGGTAATCGCCGCGACTCGCGCCCACGGTCACGACGGTTGTGGGGTGAGCCTAACCGGTGAAGGAAACGATCATCTTTCCGGTGTTCTCCCCGCGGAGCATGCCGAGGAAGGCGGAGGTGGCGTTCTCGACGCCCTCGACGACCGTCTCGTCGTAGCGCAGCTCACCGGAGCGCAGCCATCCGGCGACGTCCTGGACGAACTGCTGCTGGAGCCCGGCGTGGTCGCTGACCAGGATGCCCTGCAGGCGCAGCCGCTTGCCGATGACCTGCATGAGGTTGCGCGGGCCGGGGGCGACCTCGGTGTCGTTGTAGTGGGCGATCGCACCGCAGAGGGTGGCGCGGCCACCCACGTTCATGGAGGAGATGGCCGCCTCCAGGTGGTCGCCGCCGACGTTGTCGAAGTAGACGTCGACGCCCTCCGGGGCGGCCGCGCGCAGCTGCTCTGCGACGGGGCCGTTCTTGTAGTTGAAGGCGGCGTCGAAGCCGTACTTCTCCGTGAGGAGCGTCACCTTCTCTTCCGAGCCGGCCGAGCCGATCACCCGGGACGCGCCCTTGATCTTCGCGAACTGGCCGACGAGGCCGCCGACCGCACCCGCGGCGCCGGAGACGAAGACGGAGTCGCCCTCTTTGAAGGAGGCGACCTCGAAGAGGCCGGCGTAGGCGGTCAGGCCCGGCATGCCGAGGACGCCGAGGTAGGCGGAGAGCGGGGCGAGGGAGGCGTCGACCTTGGTGGCGTGCTTCGCGTCGAGCTCCGCGTACTCGCGCCAGCCCAGGCCGTGCAGGACGTGGTCGCCGACGGCGAAGCCCTCGGCGTTGGAGGCGACGACCTCGCCGACCGCGCCGCCGTCCATGGGCCGGTCGAGCTGGAAGGGCGGGATGTAGGACTTCACGTCGTTCATCCGGCCGCGCATGTACGGGTCGACGGACATGTGCAGGTTGCGCACGAGGATCCGGCCGGCGGCGGGTTCGGCGGACACGGGCACCTCGCGCAGGGCGAAGTCCTCGGCGACGGGCCACCCCTGCGGGCGACGGACGAGGTGCCACTCGCGGCTCACGGCGGGAATCTCAGGCATTGCGGCGCTCCTGGTAAGAACGAAATTGCTTCACTAGGTGAAACAACCATGCGCCTGGATATTTCATGTTGTCAAGTAAATGGTTACTCTGGATCCATGCCCAGTCGTCGTGTAGACCCAGTGACCGTCGAGGTCGTCGAACTCATCGGTGACGTCGTGACCCGGTACCACATGGAGTACGAGCACGCGGCGGCCAGCCATCAGCTGACCGGTGCCCAGGCCAAGGTGCTGAACCTGCTCGCGATGGAGCCGACGCCCATGCGGCGCATCGCACAGAAGCTGCGGTGCGAGCCGTCCAACGTGACGGGCATCATCGACCGCCTGGAGGGCCGGGGCCTGGTGGAGCGCCGCCCGGACCCCGCCGACCGGCGGGTCAAGCTCGCCGCCCCCACCGAGGAGGGCCTGCGGACGGCGGAGCGGCTGCGCGAGTCGCTGGACTTCGCGCGCGAGCCCCTGGCCGGGCTGTCCCCGGCGGAGCGGGCCGTGCTGCGCGACCTGCTCAAGCGGATGCTGGCCTGACCGGCCGGCCCCTAGAACCAGCAGAACAGCCAGCAGTCCTTCGTCGGCGTGGGCGTGGGGGCGGGGCTCTGGGACTGGGTCGGTGTCGGCTTCTGGCTGCCGCCGGTGCCGCCCGGCGAGGGTGAGCCGGAACCGCCGCCCTGTACGGAGGGCTTCGGGCCCGGGCTGCGGGAGGCCCTCCCGGACGCCGAGGGGCCCGGGTCGGACACGGCCTCCGTCGGCTCCGGCTGCCCGGCGCTGCCGGAAGGGACCCCGGTCCCCGACTTCTTCGTGGTCGAGCCGCCGGCCTTCGCGGTGGCCTTGCCGGAGCCCGTGGGCGCACCGGCCGTCGGCATGTCCGGCAGCGGGGCGGGCTGCTGGGGGCCGTCGTCGGTCAGCACCACCGTCGAGGCCCGGTCGGTGCGCTCCCCGTCGGCCGCCATGCCCGCCACCATCACGGAGCCCGCGGCCGCGAGCAGCACGCCCAGCGAGAGGGTCACCACGGTCCGGCGACGGCGCCGGTTCGCGGCCCGCCGCCGGGCGCCGGCCCTGCGCTCGTTCGGGGTGGAGAGCACCACGAGCGAGTCCGCGAACACATCGGCCAGCGCGGCCGGCGGGTCCGCGGCGGGCCCCTCCACGACGGGCGGCCCGGCGGCGGCGGGCGCGGCAGGTATCAGGTACTCGGCAGGCGTTCCGCATCCGGCGCACGCCAGCGCGCCGTTGAGGTGCCTCCGGCAGGCGTGGCAATAGTTCATGGCGCCCGCAGGCTACGCCGTGTGCGGCAACATCCGGATCCCGAGAACGTAAGGATCCTGTGTGGAATCGTTCCCTCCATGACATTTTTCGGGCCGGTCGGGTTCCAGTTGGTGCTGTTGCGGCGGATGGCCGACTTCCAGCCCGACCTCGCCGACGAGGCCCGCCGCCGGCTGGGCGCCTCGCTCGCGGACCAGCGGGAGGCGAACAAGCGCTGGCAGGCGATGGTGCGCTCGCCGCGCGCCCGCGGGGCGCTGGCCCGGTACCGCTCGGTGCTCGGGGCACCGGAGTCGGCCGAGCACCGCACGATCGGCGACCTGGAGTGCGAGGCCCTGCTGTGGCCGCTGCCGCTCTGGCCGGACCTGCGGTTCGAGGTTCTGGCGGCTCCGGACGGGGCGGTGTGGAACGAGTGGCTCGTACGGGCCCCGGGTGCGCGGGGGCCCGTACTGGAGTCGCCGGGCGACCTGCTGCCCTGGTCGGCGACGGTGGACGAGGTGGCGCGGGCCTTCGCGCCGGTCCGGCCGATGGAGGGCACCGCGCCGACGCGCTGGCGCCTCGCCTTCACCGCGCAGGGCCGGCCCTGCCTGGCCGAGTTCACCTACGGCCTGCTCCAGCGCGTGGACACCCCTTAAGTCGTGTCGTCATGGTCCCGCCTGGCCGGCGGGGCCTGGCACGCATGCCCTTCGGGCGGCCGAGGCTGCTTTGCGGACACTTCCCGGCGGTGGGCGTTTCGGGCGCTGTGCGCGATCCGCCGGAGCGGCGACAGCGCGTACCCGGCCGTCACGTACGCCGCGCCGACCGACAGGGACCCGAGCGCGGCGAGGACCAGCAGCGCGGAGGACCCCGGCGGGGCGTGGGGCCGCGCCCGCCCGGGGACCGGGCAGCCGGCGGGCGCCGGTACGACCGGACCTTCCGGTCCCAGTTCGAGGACGGGGCCGTTCGGATGCGCGCCTACGAGGTGAGGAAGGCGCGCACCGCGGCCGAGGTGCCGTCGTCGCCGAGCAGGTCGTTGTGCGCCAGGCAGCCGACCGGCGTGTTGCTGGCGCCCAGGAGCGGGACGCTGTCGTCGGGGTTGATCACCTCGTCGCAGTTCGACCAGAAGGTCGCGTACCTCACCGTGCCCGGGGTCGGGTCCCCGCCGCCCAGGTTCTTCACGACGTACGAGCCGGGGGTCATGTCCCGGCACGCCTGGTCCCACAGGGCGCAGGCCCAGGCGGTGGAGGTGCCGCGGTTGGGCCCGGCCAGCGAGACCCAGTGGCCGACGGCGGCCGCGCCCCCGCCGAACTTGACGTACCAGCGGCTGACCAGCGAGCCGAAGGAGTGCGCCACGAGGTCGACCTTGGCGGCGCCCGTCTCCCGGCGGACCTGCTCGACGTAGGCGGCGAGCCGGCCGGCGAGGACCTCGTTGACGGACTGGTGGGTGTCGTAGCCGAAGGAGAAGAGCTCCGCGTCGGTGTACCCGTCGGCGCGCAGGTCGGCACTGAGGGACCCCCAGACGCCCGGGCCGGCGTTGTACCCGTGCACGAAGACCACCGGGCTGCGCGGTGATGCCCGGTCAGGAGCGGGGGCCGGTCCCCGGCCGGCGGCATGGGCCGCGGCGGGTGCCACGAGCGCCAGGCAGAGCGCCAGGCAGAGCGCCAGGAGCACGATCGGTCCCTGTCGGGCCGTCAGCATCGGTTCCCCCTTACCTTGTTACGCGCGAGTAGCGCGTGCAGTGCGGGCATGCTGCTGCCTGTCGGTACAGAAATCCACCCCCATGCAGCCGCGACGCACCCCCGGCCGGAGCATTCCAACGGGCGCATAGTCCGAAATACCCGGGATGATATGAAAAGTGACCGGCACTTCCGCCGGTCCTCTTGCGTCAGCGCTCTCGGGAGGTTCTGCCGTGACCGTCAGTCTTGAGCAGTTGCGCCGCTGCCACGTCGCCGTCGACCTGGGGGCCGCCAGGACCCGCGTGTACGTCAAGGGCGCCGGCCTCGTGGTCGACGAACCCAGCGTCGCCGCGGTGAACACGCGCACCGGCGCACTCATCGCCGTCGGAACCTTCGCCGAGCGGATGACCGGCCGCACGCCCGACTACATCAGGGTCGTGCGCCCCGTCTCCGGCGGCACCGTCGTCGACATCGAGATGGCCCAGCGGATGCTGCGCCACCTCCTCGGCGAGAAGCTGCGGCGCGCCCTGCGGCGCAAGCCGCGGCTGCGAGCCGCCGCCTGCACCCCGCACGACGCGGACCCCCTCGCCCAGCGGGCGGCCGTGGAGACCCTGGTCGGACTCGGCGCACGGCGTGTCGAACTGGTCGACACCCTGATCGCGGCGGCCGTCGGCTGCGGACTGCCCGTGGAGCAGCCGACCGCGACGATGATCATGGTGTGCGGGGCCGCGGCCACCCAGGTCGCCGTCCTCTCCCTCGGTTCGATCGTCACCGCCCAGCGGATCCCCGTCGGCGGCGAGGCCATCGACCACGCCGTCGTCCAGCACCTGCGCCACGCGCACGAGCTGATGCTGCCCAGCCAGGCCGTCCGACCGCTCCAACTGGCCCTGCACGGCAACGGCCTCACCTCCGGGGGGCCGGCCTCCACCCTCATCCACGGCCGTGACGTCGCCACCGGACTGGCGCGTTCCGTCCACGTGGACACCGCTGCCGTGCGGGACGCCATCCACACGCCGCTGACCGCCGTCCTCGACGGGATCGGCAAGGTGCTGCGGGACTGCCCGCCCGACCTGGTGGCCGACCTGACGGACCGGGGAATCATGATGGTGGGCGGCAGCGCCCTGCTGCCGGGCCTGGACCAGATGCTGCGGGACGCCACCGGAATGCCCGTCGCCATCGCCGAACGGCCCGACGTGTGCGCCGTCATGGGTCTCGGCGCGATGCTCGAAGGGAAGATCGCCCCCATGGTCCTCAACCCGCTGGCCGGATGACGGACGAAGGGCACGGGAGGCCCGCCGACCGGTCCGACGAGCGCCGTCGACCGTCTGCTCACCTCGCAGTTCGCCTCCCGGGCCGCGCTGGCCCTCGTACTGGCGGACAAAATCGGGGGCGCGGGGCACGACGGTGACGTGGGAGTCGGCGCTCTGACGCGGGCCCCGCGTCAGGGCCGGCCCGGGCGGTTGGCCGCGCGCAGGGCGATCCGGGTGTTGGACTGGGCCACCCCCGCCTCCCGCTTCAGGCGGCGCAGCAGACCGTCGAGGGCGGCGGGATCGGCCGCCCGGGCGCGTACGAGGTAGTCGTGCGCGCCGGTCACGTGGACGACCTCGGTGATCCCGGGGAGCTTGGCGACCTGGCGCTCGAACTCCTCGTTGGTGGTGTCCTGGCGCAGGGTGACGTCGATGAAGACGACGAGGCCGCCGGCGGTGTCGGCGGCCGGATCCACCACGACGGTGAACGCGCGGATCACCCCCTCCCGGCGCATCCGCCGCACCCGGTCGGCGGTGGCGTTGGCGCTGAGGCCGACGCGGGCTCCCAGGTCGCGGTACGAGATCCGCGCATCCTGCTGCAGAATGCCGAGGATTTCCCTGTCGAGGCGGTCCATGCCGCGATTCTCGCAGTCCGAGCCGATACTCGCGCTCGTACCGCGGGGGTGCAGGAGGACGCTTCCCCGCATGAGCGAACTGATGACGCCGGCTCTGGCGGGCGCCGCCGCCGGTCTGGGCGTGGCGATGCCGATGGGCGCGATGAGCGTGCTGCTGCTCCAGGAGGCGATGCGGCACCGCCGGACCGCGATGGCCGCGGCCACCGGCATCGCCGCGGTCGACCTCGGCTACGCGGCCCTCGCCACCGCCGTCGGCCCCTGGGTGGCCGCCCACATCTCCCCGGTCGAGGCGTGGGTCCGGCTGGCCTCGGCGGCGATCCTGCTGGCCATCGCGGCCCACGGCCTCGCCGGAGCCCGCCCGAAGTACGCGGTCCCGCCGGCGCCCGGGGCGGACGGCCCGGGCGCGGCCGCCGGCACCTCGGGCGCCGCGCGGACCGCCACCGGCCTCCGGCCCGCCAGGACCTTCGCCCGCTACGCCGCCCTGACCGCGGTCAACCCCACCACCGCCCTCTACTTCGCCGCCCTCACCACCGCCCAGGGCGCCACCCTCGGCTCCGGCCCGGCGGGGGCCGCCTTCCTCGTCGGCGTCGGCGCGGCCTCCCTCCTCTGGCAGCAGGCCCTCGTCGCCCTCGGCGCCCTCACGGGCGCCCGCATCTCCGCCACCGCCCGCGTCTGGACCTTCCGCCTGGGCTACGGCCTGGTCGCCGCCTACGCGGTGAAGATCGCCCTGCCCCTCCCCTGACGGGCGTCCGGCCCGCGAATCGGCGGCGGCTCCCTCCTCGGCCCGATCCTGGTCGGCCGCGGAGCGCCGGTCGCCACCGTCGCCCCCGCCGCGCTCGCCGCGCCGCCGCGGCCTTCGTCACCTCGGTCGTCGGCGCGGCCACGTACGCACTGCTCTCCCTCGCCGCCACGGGCTCCGTCGCCCCGGACCGGGCCCTCGGGCCGTCGTGCGGGGCGGGCGGCCTGCTCGGCGGACACCTCGGCGCCCGGCTCCAGCCCCGGCTGCCCGAGACCGCGCTCCGGCTCCTGCTCGCCTCCCCGGCCGCGGCCATCGGGCGCTGTACGCCGTCCAGTTCCTGCGCTGACGGCACGGGCTCCGGCCGAAGTACTGTCGCCCGGACACGACTTCGGCCTATCCGACCTGGGGTGAACCCGTGACGACGACCCGACTCTCGGCCCGCGCGGCCATCGCCTCCGTGACCGACACCGGCAGCTTCACCGAACTCCCCGCACCCCGCGGGGAGTCCCCCGCCGACGGCCCGCTGGCCTGGGCCGGCTACGACGACTCCCGTGCCCGCGCCACCGAGCGCACCGGCGAAGACGAGTCCGTCGTCACCGGCACCGCCCGCATCGGCGGCCGCGAAGCCGTCCTGGTCTCCTTCGAGTTCGGCTTCCTCGGCGGCTCGCTGGGCCGGCGCACCGGAGACCGGCTCGAAGCCGCGTACGCGCACGCCCGCGAGAGGCGCCTCCCCCTGGTCTCGCTCATCGCCACGGGCGGCTCCCGCATGCAGGAGGGCATGCTCGCGCTGACCCAGCTGCAGCGCGTGGCCCGCCAGAGCGTCCTGACCCGGGCCGCCGGACTCCCCCAGCTCGCCGTGCTGCGCGATCCGACCACCGGCGGCGGCTGGGCCACCCTCGGGGCCGGGGCCGACGTCGTCCTCGCGCTGCCCGGCGCACAGGTCGGCTTCGCCGGGTCCCGGGTCCGTCCGGCGGACGCGGACCCGGCGGCTTACACCGCCGAGGGGCAGTACGCCGCCGGCCACGTGGACGCCGTGGTCCCCGCCGCCCACCTGCCGGGCACCCTCGCGAACTGGCTCCGCGTCCTGGCCGCGCCCCGCTCCGGCGGGCCGGTCGAGCCGCCGGCCGCGCTGGCCGGCGTACGACCGCCCGACACCGGCTGGGACGCGGTACGGCAGGCCCGCGACCCCGGCCGGCCGCACGCCGAGGCGTACCTGGACGCGTACTTCGAGCTCCGCCTGCACCTCTCCGGGGACCGGGCGGGCGGCACGGATCCGGGCATGCTGTGCGGATTCGGGCTGCGGGAGGGCCGGGCCGTGGCCTACGCCGCCCAGTGCGGCACCGCCACCCGCCCGGCGGGATACCGCACGGCCGCCCGCGTGGTCCGCCTCGCGGACCGGCTCGGGGTCCCCGTCCTCACCCTGGTGGACACGCCGGGCGCGGCCAACGACGCCGCCGCCGAGCACGCGGGCGCGGGCGCCGCCATCGCCGACACCTTCGCGGCGCTGGCGGCGGCCACCGTCCCGGTCACCACCCTCCTGATCGGCGAGGGCGGTTCGGGCGGCGCCCTCGCGCTGGCCGCGCCGGGGAACACCTGGGTGACCCCGGACAGCTACTTCTCGGTCATCGCCCCGGAACTGGCCGCGGCCATCCTCAAGCGCCCCCCGTCGGCCGCCCCCGCCACGGCGGACCAGCTCCGCATCCGGCCCCAGGACCTGGTGGCGCTGGGCGTCGCCCGCGGCATCGTCGGCCCGGAGGACACCCGCTAGAGGGGCGGGCCCGCAGCCGGAGTTCGATCCGGTAGGACCGTGGCACCTGCTGGGCCGGCTCGTTGTCGTCGCTGACCAGCAGGACCCAGCCGCTAGGTCGTGTCGTCAAAGTCCCGCCTGCCCGGCGGGGCCTGCCCCGCCCTTCGGGCGGCCGACGCCACTTTGACGACACCCCTAGGCCTGCGGCGAATCGGCGTTGTAGCGGGCGAAGTTGCGCCATCTCAGGGCCAGCAGACCCACCACCAGGACGCAGGCCAGTCCGCCGCACGTGACGGCGACGGCCGGGGAGGTCAGGTCGGCGGCGGTCCCGGCGAGGAAGTCCCCGAGCCGGGGCCCGCCGGCGACGACCACGATGAAGACGCCCTGGAGGCGCCCGCGCATGTCGTCGGGGGTGGCGGCCTGCAGCATGGTGGTGCGGAACACCATCGAGACGGTGTCCGCGTAGCCGGCCAGGGCCAGGAAGAACAGGCCGAGCCACAGGTTCCGCGTGAGGCCGAACACCGCGATGGCCGACCCCCATCCGGCCACGGCGAGCAGGATCGCCAGCCCGTGCCTCCGGATGCGGGACTGCCAGCCGGAGAACAGACCGCCCATCAGCGCCCCGGCGGCGATCGCGGCCACCATCAGGCCGACCGTTGTCGCCTCGTCGCCGTACCAGAGGAGGGCGATGGCGGGGAACAGCGCCTTCGGCTGGGCCAGCACCATCGCGGCCATGTCGGTGAAGAACGTCATCCGGATGTTGGGCCGGGTACCGAGGAAGCGCAGTCCGTCGGCGACGGAGGCCCTCCCCCGCGCGCCCTCGGCCCGGTCCGGCTTCATCGACGGCAGCCGCCACATCGCGTAGAGCGCGGCGGTGAAGGTCACGGCGTCGATCAGATACGCCCACTCGCAGCCCCCGACGGCGACGATCAGCCCGCCCAGGGCGGGGCCGACCATCGTGCCGAAGGTCATGGTCACGGAGTTCAGGGCGTTGGCCGCGGGCAGCTGCTCCGCAGGCAGCAGCCTCGGGATCATGGCGGAGCGCGCCGGTCCGGTCAGCGCCCCGCAGACGGCCTGGAGCGCGACGACGGCGTACAGGAACCAGACGCGGTGGTAGCCGAGCAGTGCGGCCGCGGCGAGTAGGACCGACAGCGCGGCGGCGCCGAGGGAGCTGTAGAGGCCGAGCTTGCGCCGGTCCACGGTGTCGGCGACGGCACCGCCGTAGAGACCGAACACGATCAGCGGGACGAGGGAGAAGAGCCCCACCAGACCGACGGCGAAGCTGGACCGGGTGATTTCGTAGACCTGCAGGGAGATCGCGAGGGCGGTCATCGCCTGGCCGACCCAGGAGATCGTTCCGCCGAGCCACAGTCTCCGGTAGTCCGGGGACGCGCTCAGCGGGGTGAGGTCGGCGAATATTCGCCGCCGGGGGCGGGTCGGCTCAGTAGTACGAGTCACATCGGATGATAAGCATCAGCCCGTCGGCGCCCCCAGGGCGCCGTCCGCCTTCTTCGCACACCGGCAACAGTCGCCCCACCCTGCTCCGGGCTCCCGGAGCAGAGGGCTTATTGCCGGTAACTCGCCACTATCACCGGACATTTGACCGAATCGGCGTGCGCTCCTCCCCTCGGGTTCAGCTCATGATGAAAAGACTCGTATGTCCAGGGAGGCGTAGTGATCGAACCTGGCAACAGCACCACGAGCACCGGTACGACGCAGAAGACGGTGCGCCCCACCGTGCCCCTCACCGTCGGCGTCGAGGAGGAGTTCCTGCTCGTCGACGCCCGCACGCTCCGGGTGGTCCCCGCCGCCCCGCTGGTCCTGGCGACGGCCGCCGGGCTGCCGGGCGAGATGCACCCCGAAGGCACCCGCTACCAGGTGGAGATATCCACCCCGGTTGCCGACTCGGCGGCCTCGCTGCGCGCCGAACTCGTCACGCTGCGGCGCACCCTCGGGCGGGCGGCCCGCGCGCACGGCTGCCGGCTCCTGGCCGCGCCCTCGCCGGTCCTCGCGGTGGAGGGGCCGCTGCACCTGACGGATGACGAGCCGCGCCAGCGCGAGCAGCACCGCCGCTTCGGCGCGCTCACCGACACCCTGGTCAGCTGCGGCCGCCACGTCCACATCGGCACGCTCGACGTGGACACGGCGGTGGCGGTGTCCAACCGGATCAGACCATGGCTGCCCACTCTGATCGCGCTGGCCGCCAACTCGCCGTTCTGGGGCGGACGGGACACCGGCCACTCCAGCTGGCGGGCGATGGCCTGGTCCGGCTGGCCCTCGGCGGGCCCGCCTCCGCACTTCACGTCCACGGCCCACTTCCGGCGCTCCGTGCAGACCCTGCTCGGCTCGGGGGCCGCCCTGGACACCAAGATGGTCTATTGGGACCTCCGCCCCTCGGGGCACTGGCCGACGCTGGAGTTCCGGGCGCCGGACATGTCCCCGGACGTCGACTCGGCGGTCCTGCAGGCCGAACTGGCCCGCGCGCTGGTGGCCACCGCGCTGCGCGAGATCCGCGAGCAGCGCCCCGAGCCGGCCGTGCGGGACGACGTACTGCGCCTCGCGCGCTGGCGGGCGGCCCACGACGGCCTGGAGGGCTTCGGCCTCGACCCGTACACGGGCGCGGAACTCCCGGCGGCCGACCTCGCGGAGGCCCTGCTGGACCTGGTCGCCCCGGAACTGGCCGCCGCCGGCGACCTGGACCATGCGGCCAAGACCCTCGCCGCCCTCCTGCGCGACGGCTCGGGCGCCCACCGCCAGCGAGCGGCCTACGCCCGCCGCCAGGACCTGACGGACGTCCTGCGCCACCTCGTGGACGAAACGGAGGACTTCTGACGGGCCGCTCCCCAGGAAACCCCCAAGGCGCGGGCGCGCGGTCGGCGCGCCCGCGCCTCAGGACGGGACGCGGCCGGTCGAGACCCTGCACGACGCGCCCCGCCGCGTCCCTGCGTCGCCCCCGACGTCCTGCCGCTGCTCGTCAACGCCTGCTCGGCCGCCCGCTCGGCCGCCTGCTCGGCCCCTTGCGGGCGCAGCCCCCGGGCGAGCGCGCCTGACGGCCCGGCACCCCCGGAAAACGCCAAAGCCGCAGGTGCGATCGTTTCTGCACCTGCGGCTCGCAGTGGGGCGGGTGGGACTCGAACCCACGGCCGACGGATTATGAGTCCGCTGCTCTAACCGGCTGAGCTACCGCCCCTTCACGGCGTGGCGCGTACACGTGTGCGCGCCGTCTGCCGCAGCATAGCCGCTCATACGATCTCCTGCTTCGGATGCCTCGCATGATCGGCTTCGCCTGTTCAGAGAGACCGCGCCGAGGGCTGCCCGGTTCCCGAAAAGGCCGATAAAGAGAAAAGAGGACCCCGTAGGGCCCTCTTCTCTGCCTTGCTCCCCCGGCTGGACTCGAACCAGCAACCCTCCGGTTAACAGCCGAATGCTCTGCCAATTGAGCTACAGGGGACTGCGCTCCCCCGACTGGACTCGAACCAGTAACCTGCCGGTTAACAGCCGGCTGCTCTGCCAATTGAGCTACAGGGGATTGCTGCGGTGCATCGAACAGCCCACCTCCGGCCTTGCCGGGGGGCGAGCGCCCGTTGCGAGACATAGATTAGCGCAAGCAGGGGGGTGCTCCGCCAATCGGTATCGACAGCAGGCCGGGCACCACACGACGAAGGGTGACAGGCATGCGGTACAAGGTCACGTTCGTGGTCGGACTGGCTCTCGGGTACGTGCTCGGAACGCGGGCCGGACGCGAGCGCTACGAGAAGCTGAAGAAGTCCGCCCGGCAGGTCGCGCAGAACCCCGCGGTGCGCAACGCCGCCGAGACAGCGGGCCACACCGGGCGCGAGTACGCCGGGAAGGCCTTCGCCGCCGTGAGCGAGAAGGTCGGCGACGCCGTACCGGACTCGCTCGCCGGCCGGGTGCGCGGACTGCGCGGCCGGGCCGGGGGCCAGGCCGCCGAGGACGAGTGGGGCACCAGCAACACCTGACGTGCCACGGGCCACATCCGGAGCCCTTGGGACCCATGAGGTTTCAGGGGCTCCGGGACGGTCGACACCGGCCCCGCGTGCGGCAGAATTCTCCGCATGGGGATAGTCGCCGGGCTGGACAGCTCTTCCGCCTTCACACGCATCGTCGTCTGTGACGCCGAGACCGGCGCCGTGCTGCGCCAGGGGTACGCACCCCATCCACAGCCCGTGGGCGAACCGGACGGCGCCAGCCCCCACGAAACCGATCCACAGGCCTGGCTGCTCTCGCTCGGCGAGGCCGCGGGTGGCGGGATCCTGGAGGGGGTCCAGGCCATCGGGGTCTCCGCGCAGCAGCACGGCCTGCTCCCGCTGGACCCGCAGGGCACCCTGGTGCGCCCGGCCCTCGTCGGCAACGACAAGCGCGGCCAGGTCGCGGCCGCCGACCTCACCGAAGCCCTCGGCGGGCGGCACGCCTGGGCCGAGGCGGTGGGCTCGGTCCCGCACTCCGCGCAGCCGGTCGCGAAGCTGGCCTGGCTGGCCCGCACCGAGCCCGAGGCGGCCCGCCGGGTGGCCGTGCTGATGTCCCCGCACGACTGGCTGGTCTGGCAGCTGCTCGGCCGCCCGGCGCGGCGGACCACCGACCGCGGCGGCGCCTCCGGAACCGGTTACTGGTCGGCGGCCGCCGGAGCCTGGCGCCCCGACCTGGTCGAGCTGGCGCTCGGGCACCGGGCGCTGCTCCCCGAGGTGCTCGGCCCGGCCGACGCCGCCGGGACCACGCCCGAGGGGCTGCTGATATCCGCCGGCACCGGCGAGACGATGGCCGCGGCGCTCGGCCTGGGGCTGGGCCCCGGCGACGCGGTGGTCTCCCTCGGTGCCTCCGGCTCGGTGATGGCGGTGCACCACGAGGCGCTGTCCGAGCCGGGCGGGCTGATCACCTCCCTGGCCGACGCCACCGGCATGCACCTGCCCGTGGTGAACACCTCCAACGCCGTACGGGCCCTGCGCGGCACCGCCGAGCTGCTCGGCACCGACCTGGACGGGCTGTCCGAGCTCGCGCTGAAGTCGACGCCGGGCGCGCACGGCCTCGTACTCCTGCCGTACCTGGAGGGTGAGCGGACGCCGAACCTGCCGCATTCCGCCGGGACCCTGAGCGGCCTGCGCCGGGACTCGATGAAGCCGGAGCACCTGGCCCGGGCGGCCTTCGAGGGCATGCTGTGCGGCCTGGTGGACGCCCTCGACGTCCTGCGCTCGCGCGGGGTCGAGATCCGCCGGGTGTTCCTGCTGGGCGCGGCCGCCGAGCTGCCCGCCGTGCAGGCGGCGGCCCCCGGGCTGTTCGGCACGCAGGTCGTCGTACCGGCGCCGGCCGACTACGCGGCGCTGGGCGCGGCCCGCCAGGCGGCCTGGGCCCTCGGCGTGGCGCGGGGCACACTGGCCGCGCACACCCCGCCCGTCTGGCCCGCCCCCGCGGCGCAGGTCTTCGAGCCGGGCGAGGAGTTCGCGGCCTGGCAGGGCGTCCGCCAGCAGTACGTCGCGACGCGGGAGCAGATCCACCCCGGCGCGTTCTGAGCGGCAGCGACGCTGTTTCCGGCCCCGCCGCCAAGGTCGTAGGACCCGCGCGGCGGGGCTGGTCCTTTTGACCGGCCTTTGCGAAATCCGGTGGGGATCACAGGGCCGGTTGGCCGAAGATGGGGTGAACCCCTCGATCATGCCGACCGGAGCCTGCGCGTGCTCATACGACTTCTGCGGACCCATCTGGGTCCGTACCGGAAACCCATCTCGGCGCTGGTCCTGCTGCAACTGCTGCAGACCAGCGCCAGCCTCTACCTGCCCACCCTGAACGCCGACATCATCGACAACGGTGTCGTCAACGGCGACACCGGCTACATCCTGCGCTTCGGCGCGCTGATGCTCGGCGTGTCGCTCATCCAGCTCGTCTGCAACGTCGGGGCCGTCTACTACGGCGCCCGCACGGCCTCGGCCGTCGGGCGCGACGTCCGCGGCGCCGTCTTCGACCGGGTGCAGAGCTTCTCCGCCCGGGAGCTCGGCCAGTTCGGCGCCCCGTCGCTGATCACCCGTACGACGAACGACGTCCAGCAGGTCCAGATGCTGGTGCTGATGACCTTCACCCTGATGGTGTCGGCCCCGATCATGTGCGTCGGCGGCATCGCCATGGCGCTCTCGCTGGACGTACAGCTGTCGGGCGTCCTGCTGGCCGTGGTCCCCGTACTCGGGATCTCGGTGGGCGCCATCGTCTACAGGACGCGGCCGCTGTTCCGCCAGATGCAGGACCGCCTGGACACCGTGAACCGGGTGCTGCGCGAGCAGATCACCGGCAACCGCGTGATCCGCGCCTTCGTCCGCGACGACTACGAGAAGGACCGCTTCCGGGAGGCCAACGCCGATCTCACCGGCGTCTCCCTGGCCTCGGGCAAGCTGCTGGCGCTGATGTTCCCGACCGTGATCGTGGTCGTGAACATCTCCAGCGTCGCCGTCATCTGGTTCGGTGCGATGCGCGTCGACAGCGGCGGCATGGAGATCGGCCAGCTCACGGCCTTCCTCGCCTACCTGATGCAGATCGTCATGTCCGTGATGATGGCCACCTTCATGTTCATGATGGTTCCGCGCGCCGAGGTCTGCGCGGAGCGGATCCAGGAGGTGCTGGACACCGAGTCCAGCGTCGTCCCGCCCACCGACCCGGTGCGCGAACTCACCCGCCGCGGGCTGCTGGAGCTGCGCGGCGCCGACTTCGGCTACCCGGGTGCCGAGGCCCCGGTCCTGCGCGGCGTGGACCTGGTGGCCCGCCCCGGCGAGACCACGGCGGTGATCGGCTCCACCGGAAGCGGGAAGTCCACGCTGCTGGGCCTGGTGCCGCGGCTCTTCGACGCGACCGGCGGCGAAGTGCTCGTCGACGGCGAGGACGTACGCCGGCTCGACCCCGAACTGCTGGCCAGGACGGTCGGCATGGTTCCGCAGAAGCCCTACCTGTTCTCCGGCACCGTCGCCTCCAACCTGCGCTACGGGCGCCCGGAGGCCAGCGACGAAGAGCTGTGGCAGGCCCTGGAGGTCGCCCAGGCCAAGGAGTTCGTCTCGGCGCTGGAGGGCGGTCTGGAGGCCCCCGTCACCCAGGGCGGAACGAACGTCTCCGGCGGCCAGCGCCAGCGTCTGGCCATCGCCCGCACGCTCGTCCAGCGCCCGGAGATCTACCTCTTCGACGACTCCTTCTCGGCCCTGGACTACGCGACGGACGCGGCGCTGCGCGCGGCGCTCGCCCGCGAGACCGAGGACGCGACCGTGGTCATCGTCGCCCAGCGGGTCGCCACGATCCGCGACGCCGACCGGATCATCGTCCTGGACGAGGGCCGGGTCGTGGGCGAGGGACGCCACCACGAGCTGATGGCCGGCAACGAGACCTACCGGGAGATCGTGCTCTCCCAGCTGACGGAGGCGGAGGCCGCATGAGCGGGCCCGGAGGACGGATGATGATGGGGCCGGCCCAGCGGTCCCTGGACTTCAAGGGATCGGGCAAGCGGCTCCTGGCCCAGCTCGCGCAGGACCGGGCCAAGCTGTGGGGCATGGTCCTCGCCGTCGTCGGCAGTGTCGCCTGCGCCGTCGTCGGACCGAAGATCCTCGGCGAAGCGACCGACCTGGTCTTCGCGGGGATCGTCGGCCGGGAGATGCCGGCCGGTGTGACCAAGCAGCAGGCGCTGGACGGAATGCGCGCCCGCGGTGACGAGGGCATGGCGGACATGCTGTCCGGCACCGCCTTCACCCCGGGCCAGGGCATCGACTTCGGCGCGGTCGGGGTCGTGGCGATCTGGGCGCTGGTGGTCTTCACCCTGGCCGGCCTGCTGATGCTGGTCGCGACCCGGCTGTCGAACCACGTCATGAACGGCTCCCTGTACCGGATGCGCGAGGAGCTCCAGGCGAAGCTGTCGCGGCTGCCGCTGTCGTACTTCGACCAGCAGAAGCGCGGCGAGGTGCTGAGCCGGGCCACCAACGACATAGACAACATCGGCCAGACGCTCCAGCAGACGATGGGTCAGCTGCTGAACTCGCTGCTGACGATCGTCGGCGTGCTCGCGATGATGTTCTGGATCTCGCCGCTGCTGGCGCTGGTCGCGGTGGGGACCGTACCGGTCTCGGTCTACGTCGCCGCGAAGATCGGCAAGAAGTCGCAGCCGCAGTTCGTGGAGCAGTGGAAGACGACCGGCACGCTCAACGCCCACATCGAGGAGATGTACTCGGGGCACAACCTGGTCAAGGTCTTCGGCCGGCAGAAGGAGTCCGCGGCGGTCTTCGCCGAGCAGAACGAGGCGCTGTACCGGGCCTCGTTCAAGGCGCAGCTGGTCAGCGGCATCATGCAGCCGGTGATGTTCTTCATCTCGAACATCAACTACGTGCTGATCGCGGTGGTCGGCGGGCTGCGGGTCGCCTCCGGCACCCTGTCGATCGGTGACGTGCAGGCCTTCATCCAGTACTCGCGGCAGTTCTCGATGCCGCTGACCCAGGTCGCGTCGATGGCGAACCTCGTGCAGTCCGGTGTCGCCTCGGCGGAGCGGGTCTACGAGCTGCTGGACGCTCCGGAGCAGGAGCGCGACGCCGACGTGCCGGAGCGTCCGCAGGAGCTGCGCGGCCAGGTCACCTTCGACAAGGTGGCCTTCCGCTACGAGCCGGACCGGCCGCTCATCGAGAACCTCTCGCTCTCGGTGGAGCCGGGCCACACGGTCGCGATCGTCGGCCCGACGGGCGCCGGCAAGACGACCCTGGTGAACCTGCTGATGCGGTTCTACGAGGTCACGGGCGGGGAGATCGCCCTGGACGGGGTGGACATCGCCAAGATGACCCGCGAGGAGCTGCGCGGCGGCATCGGCATGGTGCTCCAGGACACCTGGCTGTTCGGCGGCACCATCGCGCAGAACATCGCCTACGGTGCTTCGCGCGAGGTCACGCGCGCCGAGATCGAGGAGGCGGCGCGGGCGGCGCACGCGGACCGGTTCATCCGGACCCTGCCGGACGGCTACGACACCGTGCTGGACGACGAGGGCGCGGGCGTCAGCGCGGGCGAGAAGCAGCTGATCACCATCGCCCGGGCGTTCCTGTCGGACCCGGTGATCCTGGTCCTCGACGAGGCGACGAGCTCGGTGGACACCCGTACCGAGGTGCTGATCCAGAAGGCGATGGCGCGGCTCGCGCACGGCCGGACGTCCTTCGTGATCGCGCACCGGCTGTCCACGATCCGCGACGCCGACCTGATCCTGGTGATGGAGAGCGGCTCGATCGTGGAGCAGGGCACGCACGAGGAGCTGCTGGCGTCGGGCGGTGCCTACGCGCGGCTGTACGCGGCGCAGTTCGCCCAGGCGGTCGCCGAGGTCGACTGACCACGGCATGAACGGGTGGGGGCGTCCTTCGGGGCGCCCTTTCCCGTTCCCCTTCCCGTTCCCCTTCCCGTTCCCCTTGCCGTTTCCTCTGCCGTCGTTCAGTCGAGGTAGCCGCGCAGCTGGTCGGCGAAGGCGTGGTCGCGCAGCTTGTTGAGGGTCTTGGACTCGATCTGGCGGATCCGCTCGCGCGTCACGCCGAAGATCCGGCCGATCTCCTCCAGGGTGCGGGGCCGCCCGTCCGCGAGCCCGTACCGCAACTGCACGACCTTGCGCTCGCGTTCGCCGAGGGTCGACAGGACCGCTTCCAGGTGCTCGCGCAGCAGGAAGAAGGCGGCCGACTCCACGGGGGAGGCGGCGTCGCCGTCCTCGATGAGGTCGCCGAGCGCGACATCGTCCTCCTCGCCGACGGGGGCGTGCAGGGAGACCGGCTCCTGGGCGAGGCGCAGCACTTCCAGGACGCGCTCGGGGGTCAGCTCCAGGTGGACGGCTACCTCTTCGGCGGTGGGCTCGTAGCCGCGTTCCTGAAGCATGCGGCGCTGCACGCGCACGACGCGGTTGATCAGCTCGACGACGTGGACGGGCACGCGGATGGTCCGGGCCTGGTCGGCGAGTGCCCGGGACATCGCCTGCCGGATCCACCAAGTGGCGTAGGTGGAGAACTTGTACCCGCGGGCGTAGTCGAACTTCTCAACGGCCCGGATCAACCCGAGGTTCCCCTCCTGCACCAGGTCGAGCATGGTGAGCCCGCGGCCGACGTACCGCTTCGCGACGGAGACGACCAGGCGCAGGTTCGACTCGATGAGACGGCGTTTGGCCATGCGTCCCATGACGACGAGCCGGTCGAGGTCGAGGGCGAGCTGGGAGTCGAGGTCCGGAGTGGTGCCGAGCTTCTCCTCGGCGAACAGCCCGGCCTCGACGCGCCGTGCCAGATCCACCTCCTCCGCGGCGGTGAGCAGCGGGATCCTGCCTATCTCGCGCAGGTACTGGCGGAACAGGTCGGCGGAGGGTCCCGCTCCGCCCCCGTTCTCGCCGCTGTCCCGCCTGCGCTGCACGGGCACCGGCTCGATCAGCTCCAGTACCTCGGGCTCTTCGTCCACGGCTTTGGCCTCCGAGGACTCGCTCGCGTTCACGGTCAGGGTCCGGGTCTGCACGGGTGCGACCTCCAGGGCTCCGAGGACGGGGGCACCGCATTCAGTGTGGGGTAAGACGCATCGCTGCCACGAGGGGCGTGCGAGCACTTTCTGAGTCCGGCGCGTGACCGATGGTTACCCCCCGCCGGGAACCCCGATGCGGGTCGGACACATGTCCGAGGTGGTCGGCTCCCTGTCTCCGTACGGAACCCGCGTGAACGGTGCGCGCGCGGACGCGGCGGAGCCGGCGCGGCTCGACGCCTGGGCCGGTGCGGCGGCGGCCTACGACGCGCTGGTCGCGGCGCCCGGCGCGGTCCGGGTCTGAATCGACGCGCAGGAGCGGAAGTTCGTGCTGTACGGCGGTGACCCGTCGGTGGACGACGGGTGGTTCGACGACTTCGCCTAGGCCGGCTCGACGCGGACCGCGCAGACCTTGAACTCCGGCATGCGCGAAGTGGGGTCCAGGGCCGGGTTGGTCAGGGTGTTGGCGCGGCCCTCGCCCGGCCAGTGGAAGGGCATGAAGACCGTGTCCGCGCGGATGGCGTCCGTGATCCGCGCCGGGGCCACGGCGCGGCCGCGCCGGGAGGTGACCGCCAGGGGGCTGCCGTCGACCGCGCCGATGCGGGCGGCGAGGCGCGGGTGGAGTTCCACGAAGGCACTGGGGGCGGCCTGGTTGAGCTCGTCCACCCGGCGGGTCTGGGCGCCGGACTGGTATTGGGCGACCACGCGGCCGGTGGTGAGCAGGAGCGGGTACTCCGCGTCGGGGACCTCCGCGGCGTCGCGGTGCGCGACGGCGACGAAGCGGGCCCGGCCGTCGTCCGTGGCGAAGCGGTCCAGGAAGAGGCGCTCGGTGCCGGCCGAGCCTTCGGGGCAGGGCCAGAAGACGCCCTGTTCGGACTCGATGCGGTCGTAGGTGATGCCCGAGTAGTCCGCCGGGCCGCCGGCCGAGGCGCGGCGCAGCTCGTCGAAGACCTCCTCGGGGGCGGTGGGGAAGCCCTTCTCGACGCCGAGGCGGGCGGCGAGCCCGTGCAGGACGTCCAGGTCGCTGCGGACCCCCGGGGGCGGGGTCAGGGCGCGGCGCCGCAGCAGGACGCGGCCCTCCAGGTTGGTGGTGGTGCCGGTCTCCTCCGCCCACTGGGTGACGGGGAGGACGACGTCCGCGAGGGCGGCCGTCTCGGACAGCACGACGTCGGCCACGGCGAGGAAGTCCAGTGAGCGGATCCGGTCCTCGATGTGTGCGGCGCGCGGCGCCGAGACCACCGGGTTGGAGCCCATCAGCAGGAGGGACTTCACGTCGGTGCCGAGGGCGTCGAGGAGTTCGTAGGCGCTGCGGCCGGGCCCGGGGAGGCTGTCGGGGTCGACGCCCCAGACCTCCGCGACGTGCGCCCGCGCGGCCGGGTCGGTGAGCTTGCGGTAGCCGGGGAGCTGGTCGGCCTTCTGCCCGTGCTCGCGTCCGCCCTGGCCGTTGCCCTGGCCGGTGAGGCAGCCGTAGCCGGAGAGCGGGCGGCCGGCCCGGCCGGTGGCCAGGCACAGGTTGATCCAGGCGCCGACGGTGTCGGTGCCCTTGGACTGCTGCTCGGGGCCGCGGGCGGTCAGCACCATCGCGGAGTCCGGGGCGCAGAAGAGGCCGACCGCCTCGCGCAGGGCCGGGACCGGGACGCCGGTGATCCGTTCCACCAGCTCGGGCCAGTGGGCCATGGCGGCGGCCCGGGCCTCCTCCCAGCCGGTGGTGCGGGCGGCGATGAACTCTTCGTCGGTGCGGCCGTCGGCGACCACGAGGTGCAGGAGGCCGAGGGCCAGGGCGAGGTCGGTGCCGGGGCGCGGGGCCAGGTGCAGGTCGGCCTGCTCGGCGGTGCGCGTGCGGCGCGGGTCGATGACGATCAGCGTGCCGCCGTTGGCCTTGAGCTCGGTGAGGTAGCGCAGGGCGGGCGGCATGGTCTCGGCCAGGTTCGAGCCGACGAGGATCACGCAGCCGGTGCGGGGGATGTCCTCCAGCGGGAAGGGCAGGCCGCGGTCGAGCCCGAAGGCCTTCTGGTGCGCGGCGGCGGCCGAGGACATGCAGAAGCGGCCGTTGTAGTCGATCTGCGAGGTGCGCAGGGCGACGCGGGCGAACTTCCCGAGCGCGTACGCCTTCTCGTTCGTGAGCCCGCCGCCGCCGAAGACGCCGACCGCGTCCGGTCCGTACGCGCGGGCCGTGCGGGCGAGGCCCGCGGCGACGGCGTCGAGGGCCTCCTCCCAGGTGGCCGGTTCGAGCCGCCCTGCGTGGGTGCGGACGAGCGGCTCGGTCAGGCGCACCCGGGAGGAGAGCACGGCGGGCGCGGTGCGGCCCTTGCCGCACAGCGCGCCTCGGTTGACCGGGAAGTCGGCGCGCTCCTCCACCGTCACGCCCGCGCCGCCCGGCTCGGGGCGCAGGTTCATCCCGCACTGCAGCGCGCAGTAGGGGCAGTGCGTGGCGGTGGCGGTGGTGGCTCCCGGGGTGTGCATACGGTCCAGCGTGCGTCGGGGGTGTTACGCCCGCCGCCGCCCCGCGTTACGGCTCGGGGTGCTCCACCTCAGCACGGTGCGCCGCCCCCGGTGAGGGCGGCGGCGAAGGCTGCGGCGAGGGCCGGCCGCAGCTCGGGCCGGTCGAGGACCTCCACGAACATGATCCGGCCGTGGACGACGTCGAGGATCAGGCACCCCCTGGCCGGGACCAGCGCCACGTTGCGGTGGCCCGGCCCGTAGGGCGTCCCCGGCCGGTGGGGCTCGGTGCGGAAGCTCTGGCAGAAGTCGTCACCGCAGCCGCAGTCGGCGAGGAGTCGGAGGTCGTGGGCGCAGACAGCGAGATCGCGTTCACCCTCCTCCTCCAGCAGTCGGACGAGTTCGGCGCTCAGCCCGGGGAGGACGTCGCGCAACAGGGGTGCGGTGGTGTGGTCGTCTTGTTGCACAGGGCGGACCGTAGCCCGGCGCCCCCGTCGAGGCACGCGATTGTGCGGCCGCAGGACCGGCGGGGCGGCAGGGCGTGCGGCGGGCGGGAGCCGCCGCACGCGTCAGCGGCCCGTCAGGTGTTTCACCATCTAGCGGTGCGTCAGTCTCCCAGTGCCGCCAGGGCCCGCGACACCCCTTGTTCCTTCGGCCCCAGGAAGTGCGGTGCGGGCTTGAAGGCCGCGTCCAGGGCCGCCTTGCCCGAGGCCAAGAACTCGCGCGCCTGGCCGTAGTACCAGGTGGAGTCGTGCACGTCGGCGACGCCCACGCCGTACGAGTCCAGGCCCGCCGCCTGGCACAGGGCGACGGCCCTGCGTATGTGGAAGCCCTGGGTGACCAGCACGGCCCGCTCGACCCCGAAGATCTCCTTGGCCCGCACGCAGGAGTCCCAGGTGTCGAAGCCGGCGTAGTCGCTGACGATCTGGGTGTCGGGAACCCCGTGTTCGGTCAGGTACCTGCGCATGGCGTCGGGCTCGTCGTACTCCCGGCGGCTGTTGTCCCCCGTGACCAGGACGACCTTCACCTTGCCGGTTCGGTACAGCTCGGCGGCGGCGTCGAGCCGGTCGGCGAGATAGGGGGTGGGCCGCCCCCGCCACAGGCCGGCCCCGAACACCACCGCCACGTCGGCGGCGGGCGCTTCGGCCGTCGTCCGCAGCCGGTCGGCGGCCGACGCGTGCGTCCACGCCGACGGGAGCAGCGCCAGCACACAGGCCGCCATGACGGCCTGCACCGCCAGCCGCCTGGCCGGGACCCCCCGCAGCCGCCGCGGCGGTCCCGGCCGCCGGTCCGCCACCGCGCCCACCACGGCCCTCGCTCCCGCCCTCGCTCGCGCCGTCGACCTCGCCACAGCCCTCGCGACAGCCCTCGCCCAGCCCTTGATCTCCATGACCGCCCCTCCCGTGCACCGCCCGCACCACACACCGTTCGCACACATTGACGATCACCGACTGGCCCGGAGTTCCGCCGCCGCCCCCTTTCACTCGTACGAACGACCGAGTGAGCACCCCGCAAACACCCGTCACCCCCGCGCAACGCACCCGCAATGTCCGACCCGCAGGATCGGTTCATGACGGAGCCGGTGCACCCTCCCGACAGCCCCTCCCTCCCGTTCGGCAGCGCGGCCGAGCTGCTGACCCGGATCACCGCCCAACTCGGCACGCAGCTCAGCGGACTGCGACCGCCCCGCACCCGCCCCCTGGGAGACCGCCCATGCAGCAGCCCACCCTCGTCGCCGTGGCCCACGGCAGCCGGGACCCGCGCGCCCTGCGCACCGCCCTCGCCCTCCTCGAACGGGTCCGCGAGCTCCGCCCGCGCCTCGACGTCCGGCTCGGCCACATCGAGCTGAACGAGCCGCTGCTCGACGACACCCTGCGCGCGACGTCCGGCGCGGCCGTGCTCGTCCCGCTGCTGCTCGGCCGGGGGTACCACGTCAAGCGCGACCTCCCCGCGGCCGCCGCCCGGGCCACCCACCTGGACACCCGCGTGGCCGCCCCGCTGGGCCCCCACCCGCTGCTCGTCGAGGCCCTGTACGAGCGGCTCGTGGAGGCCGGCTGGACCGCCGGCACGGCCGTGGTGCTCGCCGCCGCCGGGTCCCGCGACCCCGACTCGGCCGCCGACACCCGCCGCACCGCCGCCCTGCTCGCCGGGCGACTCGGCGGCGTCCCGGTGGTGCCCGCCTACGCCTCGGCCACCGCGCCCAGCGCCCCCGAGGCGGTCCGGGCCCTCTCCGCCCGCGGCCACCACCGGATCGCCGTGGCCTCGTACTTCGCCGCTCCCGGCCGGTTCGCCACCCAGACCGCCGATGCCTCGCCCGCCCTCGCCGCCGCCCCCCTGGGCGACCACCCGGCCCTGGCGCGGCTGTTGCTGCGCCGCTACGACGAGGCCCTGGGCCGTCCCGCCGCCCGCCCCCGGCCGGAACTCGTCTCCGCCTGATCCCGGTTTGTCAGTCGTTGCGGTTACCGTCTTGTCATGGAAGGCACCGCGCACGCCCCCGCAGACGACCTCTACTCGCCCTACGACCCGGCCGACACCGAGCGCTGGGCCGCCGAGCCCGACAAACGGCCCGGGCGCACCGCCTTCCAGCGCGACCGGGCCCGGGTGCTGCACTCCGCCGCGCTGCGCCGGCTCGCCGGGAAGACCCAGGTGGTCACCCCCGGCAGCCGCTCGTACGACTGGGACGCCAGCCCCCGTACGCGCCTGACCCACTCCCTGGAGTGCGCCCAGGTCGGACGGGAGCTGGGCGCCGCGCTCGGCTGCGACCCCGACCTCGTCGAGGCCGCCTGCCTCTCGCACGACATGGGCCACCCGCCCTTCGGCCACAACGGAGAGGAGGCGCTCAACGAGTTCGCCAAGGACTGCGGCGGCTTCGAGGGCAACGCCCAGTCACTGCGCCTGCTGACACGGCTGGAGCCCAAGCGGTTCGTGCCCGACCCGGCGAGCGGGCAGCAGGTCAGCGTCGGCCTCAACCTCACCCGGGCCTGCCTGGACGCCGCCACCAAGTACCCGTGGGCCCGCGGCGGCCACCCGACCGACCCCGGCTCGGTCAAGTTCGGGGCGTACGAGGACGACCTGCCCGTCTTCGAGTGGCTGCGGCTCGGCGCGCCCGCCGACCGCAAGTGCTTCGAGGCCCAGGTCATGGACTGGGCGGACGACGTCGCGTACTCCGTCCACGACTTCGAGGACGGCCTGCACGCCGGGCACCTCGACCCCAACCTCCTGTTCGCCGAGCCCGAGCGGGCCGCGATCTGGCGGGTCGCCATCGGCCGGTACGTCCCCGCCGACACCTCCCCCGAGGAACTGCGCGCCGCCCTGGACCGGCTGATGGAGCAGGAGTGGTGGCCGCACGGATACGACGGTTCCGCCGTCGCCCAGGCCCGTCTGAAGGACGCCACGAGCCAGCTGATCGGCCGCTTCTGCCTGGCCGCCGAAGGAGCCACCCGGGAGGCGTACGGCTCGGGCCGCCTCACCCGGTACGGTGCCGAACTGGTGGTCCCGCGCGAGGCGCGCAACGAGTGCGCGGTCCTCAAGGCGGTCGCCGACCTGTACGTCATGCAGCGCGACGAGCAGGAGCGCATCCGCGCCGACCAGCGCATCGTCCTGGCCGAACTGGCCGAGGCGCTCAGCGCCCGCGCCCCCGAGGGCCTGGACCCGCAGTTCCGCGCCATCTTCGACACCGCCGCGGACGACAGGGCCCGAAAGCGCGCGGTCATCGATCAGATCGCGTGTCTCACCGACGCTTCCGCCCGTTCCCTTCACGCACGCCTCACCCGGCGCACCCGACGCGCCGAAGGGTGAGCTGATCGAGCCACTCCCCCTTCACGCGGCAGGCTCAGTGCGGGACGCTCGCATGTGGTCGCATGTGGCGTAGAGGTTATGAGGAGGCATCAGGTGGTCGACGCACACCGGACATTCGTCATCGTCGGCGCGGGGCTCGCCGGGGCGAAGGCGGCCGAAACGCTGAGGTCGGAGGGGTTCACGGGGCGGGTGATCCTGATCGGCGACGAGCGTGACCATCCCTACGAGCGCCCCCCGCTGTCCAAGGGCTACCTGACGGGCAAGGAGGAGCGCGAGAGCGTCTTCGTCCACGAGCCGTCCTGGTACGCGGCCTCCGACATCGAGCTGCACCTCGGCCAGCCGGCCGTCCACCTCGACCGTGAAGCCAAGCGGGTGGTCCTCGGGGACGGCACGGTCGTGCACTACGACAAGCTGCTGCTGGCCACCGGCGCCGAGCCGCGCCGCCTGGACATCCCCGGCACCGGGCTGGCCGGGGTGCACCACCTGCGCCGGCTGGCCCACGCCGAGCGGCTGCGCCACGTCCTGGCCGGCCTGGGCAGGGACAACGGCCACCTGCTGATCGCGGGCGCCGGGTGGATCGGCCTGGAGGTCGCCGCCGCGGCCCGCGGGTACGGCGCCGAGGTGACCGTCGTCGAACCGGAGGCCACCGCGCTGCACGCCGTCCTCGGTCCCGAAATCGGCCGGCTCTTCGGCGACCTGCACGCCGATCACGGGGTGCGCTTCCATTTCGGGGCCCGGCTGACCGAGATCGTGGGCCAGGACGGCATGGTGCTGGCCGCCCGTACCGACGACGGGGAGGAGCACCCCGCGCACGCGGTGCTCGCCGCGATCGGGGCCGCGCCGCGGACGGCGCTCGCCGAGACCTCCGGGCTGGCCCTGGTCGACCGGGAGCACGGCGGCGGCATCGCCGTGGACGCCTCGCTGTGCACGTCCGACCCTGACGTCTACGCGGTCGGCGACGTGGCGGCCGCCCACCACCCGGCGCTCGGGACCCGGCTGCGGGTCGAGCACTGGGCCAACGCGCTGAACGGCGGCCCGGCCGCCGCCCGGGCGATGCTGGGACAGCCGGTCAGCTACGACCGGGTGCCGTACTTCTTCTCGGACCAGTACGACGTGGGCCTGGAGTACTCCGGATACGCCCCGCCCGGCGGCTACGACCAGGTGCTGGTCCGCGGGGACGCCGGCAAGCGGGAGTTCATCGCCTTCTGGCTGTCGGAGGGTAGGGTCCTCGCCGGAATGAACGTGAACGTGTGGGACGTCACCGAGCACATCCAGGCGCTGATCAGGTCAAAGGCGCCCGTGGACCGCGAGGCCCTCGCGGACCCGTCGGTTCCGCTTGCCTCGCTGGTTCCGGCGGAGGGGGCCTGACGGGTTTGTCCGCGCCCGGCCGTAGACTTCACGGGTGGCAGGACGGATCAACGACGACGACGTGAAGGCGGTACGGGACGCGGTCCCGATCGACGCCGTGGTCTCCGACTACCTCCAGCTGCGCAACGCGGGTGGCGGCAACCTCAAGGGCCTGTGCCCCTTCCACGACGAGAAGTCCCCCTCCTTCCAGGTCAGCCCCAGCAAGGGTCTCTACCACTGCTTCGGCTGCCAGGCGGGCGGGGACACCCTCGACTTCGTCATGAAGATCGACCACCTCTCCTTCTCCGAGGCGGTCGAGCGCCTGGCCGGCCTGGCCGGGATCACCCTGCGGTACGAGGAGGGCGGCTACACCGCCGGCACCAGCGGCCGCGGTGAGCGCATCCGGCTGGTCGAGGCGCACAGGGCGGCCGCCCTGTTCTACGTCGACCAGCTGGACGGCCCCGAGGCCGAGATCGGCCGCAAGTTCTTGGCGGAGCGCGGCTTCGACCAGGCCGCGGCCGCCCACTTCGGCGTGGGATACAGCCCCGCCGGATGGGACCACCTGACCCGCTTCCTGCGCGGCAAGGGCTTCACCGACAAGGAACTGATCACCTCCGGGCTCGCCCAGGACAGCCGCAGCGGCAAGCCGATCGACCGCTTCCGCGGCCGGCTGATGTGGCCGATCCGCGACATCAGCGGCGAAGTGGTCGGCTTCGGCGCGCGCAAGCTGCGCGACGACGACAACGGGCCGAAGTACCTGAACACCCCCGAGACGGCGATCTACAAGAAGTCCCAGGTCCTCTACGGCATCGACCTGGCCAAGAAGGAGATCGCGAAGACCTCGCGGGCCGTGGTGGTCGAGGGCTACACCGATGTGATGGCCTGCCACATGGCCGGCGTCACCACCGCGATCGCGACCTGTGGCACCGCCTTCGGCGGCGACCACATCAAGATCCTGCGCCGGCTGCTGATGGACAACGCCACCGCCGAGGTGATCTTCACCTTCGACGGCGACGCGGCGGGCCAGAAGGCCGCCCTGCGCGCCTTCGAGGACGACCAGAAGTTCGCTGCCGAAACCTCGATCGCGATCACCCCGGGCGGGATGGACCCCTGCGACCTGCGCCTCGCCCAAGGGGACGCGGCGGTGGCCTCCCTGGTGGACTCCCGCACTCCGCTGTTCGAGTTCGCGCTGCGCCACATCGTCGCCCGGCACAACCTGGAGAACCCGGCCGGGCGGGCGGCCGCCCTGGACGAGGCCGCTCCGGTCGTCGCCAACATCAAGAACATCGCCATCCAGCACGAGTCCGCGGTCCAGCTGGCGGGCATGCTGGGCATCCGCGACGAGCAGTTCGTGGTCAAGCGGGTCGCCCAGCTCGCCCGGTGGGCGCGCGAGCGCGGCCAGGGCGGCGGACCGCAGGGCGGGCAGCACGGCGGCCCCCAGCGGGGCGGTCCGCAACGCGGCGGTCCGCAGCGGGGCCGGCCCTCCTACGAGGCCGCGGAGGCACCCGCCGCCCAGCCGGCCGGCGGCCCCGCGCTGAACCTGCGCAGCCCCGCCCACCGCACCGAGCGCGAACTGCTGAAGCTGGCCCTCCAGCGGCCCGCGCTGGTCTCCCCGGCCTTCGACGCGTACGGGATGGACGAGTTCACCGCCCCGCCCTACGCCGCCGTGCGCCAAGCGATCATGGACGCGGGCGGCGCCTCGCTCGGCACCGAGGACTACCTGGCACGGGTGCGCGAGGCCGCCCCGAACGACACCGTGCGCGCCCTCGTCACGGAGCTGGCGGTCGAGGCCATCCACGCGAAGACGGTCGACGAGGTCTACGCCGGGGTCCAGCTGGTCCAGGTGCGGCTGCGCGCGGTCGACCGCCGGGTCCACGAGATCCAGGGCACCCTGTCCCGGCTGGGCGCGCAGGCCCCGCCGGAGCAACTGGCCGCGGTGCAGGAGGAGCTGTGGGTCCTCCAGCAGTACGGCCAGCGGCTGCGCAACCGCGGTGCCGAAGGGCTCTAGGGGCTTTCTTGTCGATCATGCAGGCCGTCGGCCCGGCATGATCGGCAAGGCACCTCCTGGCACGGTTGCGGGGAGTGCCGGGACGGATCGCCGGAGCGGTTGAACCAGTCGCCCCCGGGTATCTCGGTCCCTCGTTCCCGCAGGTCGCGGCCGATCAGCGGGGACGCCAGGTAGACCCAGGCGCGCACGGCGGTGCCGTCGGGGCGCAGGGCCTCGCGGGCGATCCGGTCGTAGACGTTCCCCGGCCGCCCTGGGCCCTCGTACTCCTCCAGCCGGTCCAGCGCGGCCAGCAGTGCCCCGTAGCCGCCCGGCGCCGCGGTGATCAGCTCCCCGACGACGGTGGTGCCCGGCCGGTGGACAGCGTAGGGATAGCCGGGGCCGTCGTAGAGGGCCGCGTCCGGGAGGACGGCGGGCTCCTCGGAGGCGGTGCGGCCGCGCAGGAACAGGTCGTGGTTGACCTCACCGGGGCGCAGGGTCCCGTACACGAAGAACGGGAGCGGAACGGTGGTCGTCTCTTGCGGCCGTTCGACCGATGTCACGGACCCTCCCTCGGCTGTGGCGCGGCGCCGCGCGGCCGGGCCTGAAGTCCCGGCTTCACGCGCCCCACCACCGTACGCACCGCTGTCGCGCAACCGCCCGGCACCCGTGGGCCCGGCCGTCCGGTGTCGGACCCCGCTCCGGCCGGCGGCCGTCCGGGCCAGTCGGTCACCCGGACGGCGCGGGCGGCCTGGATGGCCCCACACCCATCCTGACCTGTGAGAACACCCTCTGCCGGCGCGCGGCTGGGCCGACCTGACGGGACATCAGCAGGCGGGCGGCGGGCGGGCCGGGTTTCCTCGGATACACGACCCCGCATCTCAGGGAGAGTCCCATGCGCCGACGTACCGCACACGTGCTGACCGCGACCGCGCTGACCGCCGTCGCGTTCACCGGCCCGGTCGCCGGCGCGGTCGCCGCCGCGGACCTCGGCATGGTGGGCTTCGCGCCCGGGGACTTCGCCGCGCTGGAGGTCTGGCCGAAGTCCGCCGCCCCCGGCGCGACCGTCACCGTGAACACCGCCGCCTGCGGCCCCGGCAGCCACGCCGACGGCGATGCCACCACGGTCGGCGGCGGCCGCTTCAAGCTGGTCCCGGGCACCCACAAGGAGGTGGTCGTGGGGCAGTTCCAGGTGGCCCGCGGCACCCGTCCCGGCACCTACGGCATCGGGGCGACCTGCGCGAACGGCAAGTTCGCGACCGGCGACCTGGTGGTCACCGAACGCGGCCCGCAGGGCCACGTCAACACCGGGGTGGGCGGTGGCACGACCACCACCACCGACCCCGCCAAGATCGCGGCGGGAGCGGCCGTACTGGCCGCGACCGCCGTCGGCGGTACCTGGCTCCTGCGTCGCCGGGCGAGCGGCACGCGGAGCTGACGGACGCCCACCGCGGCTCCGGCCGCGGTCCGACCGGTACCGTCCCCCGTCGCCCGCCCCGCGAGGTCCCCCCCGTTCGCGGGGCCGGGCGACGGCCAGTCACCTCGGACGAGACGCGGAGGGGGTACGCATGGCCGGCGACTTCCGTCCGACCGCCCGCCACGGGGGACTCGTCGCGCTCGCCGCCTGCATCGGCATCTGGCTGGTGACCAGCGGTTCCCGTGAGCCGGTTGGACCACCGCTGCCCTCCCCCGCCGACGCCCTGACGGCCGCCGGCGTCGTCGGCCCCGGCATCGCCCCGCTCCCCGGCTCGCCGCCCGGCCGGATCAGGATCCCCTCCATCCGGGTGGACGCCCCGCTGATCGGGCTCGGGCTGGACCGGGCCGGCCATCTCGAAGTGCCTCCGCCCGACCGGCGGGACATCGCCGGCTGGTACCGCGAGGGCACCACCCCGGGCGCCACCGGCACCGCAGTGATCGCCGGGCACGTGGACGATTCCGCCGGGCCTGCCGTCTTCTACCACCTGGGCGCGCTGCGCCGCGGCGCCTCGATCGAGGTCCCGCGCGCGGACGGCCGTACGGCGGTGTTCACGGTCCACGCGGTCGAGGTCCACGATGCCAGGACCTTCCCCGACACCCGTGTGTACGGCCCTTCGTCGCGCGCCGAGCTACGGGTGATCACCTGCGGCGGCGGGTTCTCACCGCGGACGGGCTACCGAGGCAACGTGGTCGTCTTCGCCCACCTCACCGGGACCTACTAGGGGTCTCTCGTCGATCGGGGCGAGCCCGGCCTCGACGAGGACACCCCCTGGCGACTGCGGCCGGTCAGCCCCACTGCTCCAGGCCGAGCTTGACCACCAGCGCGCCGACCACGGTCAGCAGCACCCCGCGGACGAAGCCGCTGCCCTTCTTGAGCGCCATCCGGGCGCCGATCATGCCGCCGGCCAGGTTGAACACCGCCATCAGCGCGGCCAGCTGCCACAGGACCATGCCCTGGTAGGCGAACATCGCGAGCGCCCCCGCGTTGGTGCAGCAGTTGACGATCTTGGCGGTGGCGGAGGCCGTGACCAGGTCGAGGTGGAGCAGGGCCGTGAGCGCGAGCACCAGGAAGGTGCCGGTGCCCGGCCCGATGAGGCCGTCGTAGAAGCCGATGCCGAGGCCGGCCAGACCGATGGCGAGCAGCACCCGGGCACGGCTGACGGGCGAGGTGGAGGGGGCGGTGCCGAAGCCGGGCCGGAAGAGCACGAAGCCGGCGACGACCACCAGCACCACCATGATCATCGGTCGGAGGGCGTCCTTGCTGATGCCGCCGGCGAGTGCGGCGCCCCCCATCGATCCGGCGAGCGCGGCCAGGCCGATGCGGACGGCGAGCTTCACGTCCACGGGGGCCTTGCGGGCGTACGTCACGGCCGCGCCGGCCGTGCCGACGATGGCCACCGCCTTGTTGGTGCCGAGGACGGCGGCGGGATGCGCGTTGGGCAGGCCCAGCAGGAGGGCGGGCAGGAGCAGCAGGCCGCCGCCGCCCACCACCGCGTCGATCCAGCCCGCCGCCGCGGCGGCCACGCACAGCACGATGATCACGGTCGTAGATATGTCAGGCACGTACCGACCCTATGGAGCTGTCGGGTGCAGTGACCATTCAATCGCCGGAAAGTTGCGCAAAGGTTGAGCTTCGCCGGGCCGGGGCCCGGTCCGGAGCGGCCGGGTCCACGAGCGCGGTGAGCCACTGCCGGCCGGCACGCCGGCCGCCCCCAGCCCCGCCGCGAGCCGCCCCGCCCGGGGGTACGCGGGCCAGTACGGCCGGCGCCGTCCGCACCGGCGAGGGTCTGCGGAGGCCGTGATGATCCTCAAGGCGGCCTTGAGGAGGGCCTCACCGACCCTTGAACCGGTCGCTGAGGTCGGCGTTCCGTCCGGGTAACAGAGGCGATGCGGCGGGGAAACAGCGGCCGCGCACCCTCATGGCATGACCTCGGAAAAGCGTGTGGTGGTGATCGGCGGCGGCCTCGCGGGCCTGCGGCTCGCGGGCCGGCTGGGCCCGGCCGCGACGGTGACCGTCCTCGGCGAGGAGACCCACGTCCCGTACAACAGGGTGCTGCTCGCCGAGGTCTTGGCGGGCCGGTACGCGCCGGAGGTGACCTCCCTCCCGGCCCCCGGCCCGGTGCTGCGGCGCGGGGTCCGGGCGGTGCGCGTCGACCGCGCGGACCGGACCGTGCACTGCGACGACGGCACGGTGGCCCCGTACGACACGCTGGTACTGGCCACCGGATCGAACGCGGTGCTCCCGCCGCTGCGCGGCCTGTTCGAACCCGAGGGGCGGGAACTCCCGGACGGAGTACACGCGTTCCGCACGATGGACGACTGCCTGGCGCTCTCGGCGGCCGTACGTCCGGGGGTGCGGGCGGTGGTGATCGGCGGGGGTCTGCTGGGCGTCTCGGCCGCCCGGGCGCTCGCCGCGCGCGGCGCGGTGGTGGTCCTGGCCCAGCAGGGCGAGCGCCTGATGGAACGCCAACTGGACGCGGAAGCCTCCGCCCTGCTGGCGACGCACCTGACCGAACTCGGCGTGGAGATCCACACGGAATGCCGGGCCCGCGGCCTGGAAATCCAGCCCCTGCGGCATTCGAGGAGCGGGAGTGCCGGGGCAACGCCCCCGGCAGCGGCGCCGCGCCCGGGCGCCGCGGCGGGCCCCCGCAAGGTCACCGGCGTCGAGCTCGCCGACGGTTACCGGCTGGAGGCCGACATCGTCGTCCTCGCCTGCGGCGTACGCCCCCGCACGGGCCTGGCGCAGGCCGCCGGCCTGGAGACCCGCAAGGGCATCCTCGTCGACGACGAGCTCCGCACCAGCGACCCCCGCATCCACGCCATCGGCGACTGCGCCGAACACGCCGGCCAGGTCTACGGACTGGCCGGCGCCGCCCTGGAGCAGGCCGACGCCCTCGCCGCGGTCCTGACGGGCGGCTCCGCCCCCTACACCGGCACCCGCGCCCTCACCCGCCTCACCCTCGGCGGGACCGGCGACGACTCCCTGGACCTCGCCGCCTTCGGCGAGACCACCGCCCTGCCCGGCGACGACGTGGTCCGTCTCACCGACGGCACCCGGCGCACCTACCGCAAGGTCGTCCTGCGCGGCGACCGCCTCGTCGGCGGGGTGCTGCTCGGCGAACTCTCCACGGTGGGCGCCCTCGCCCGCACCTGGGAGGGCGGGGAACCACCGCACGACCTGTTCCACCTGCTCACCGACGACGGAGGCCACTGACATGACCGAGCCCTTGCCCACGATCGTGCTCATCGGGCACGGCATGGTCGGCCAGCGCTACCTCGAAGCGCTCGCCGAGCGCGGGGTCACCACCACGCACCGGATCACCGTGCTCTGCGAAGAGCCCCGGCCCGCCTACGACCGCGTGCACCTGACCTCGTACTTCTCCGGCAGCACCCCCGAGGACCTGTCCATGACGCCGGCCGGGTTCATGGACGAGCACGGCATCGCCCTCCACCTCGACGACCCTGCCGAGCACATCGACCGGGCCGCTCGCACCGTCACCTCCCGCTCCGGGCAGGTGTTCCCGTACGACGTGCTGGTCCTGGCCACCGGCAGCTACCCCTTCGTGCCGCCCGTCCCCGGCAAGGACGCCGCCGGCTGCTTCGTCTACCGCACCATCGAGGACCTCCTCGCCATCGAGGAGTACGCGAAGGACAGGACCACGGGCGCGGTCGTCGGCGGCGGACTCCTCGGCCTGGAGGCCGCCGGCGCCCTCCAGGGCCTCGGTCTCGCCACCCGCATCGTCGAATTCGCTCCGCGCCTGATGCCCGTCCAGGTCGACGAGGGCGGCGGCGCCGCGCTGCTGCGCACCATCGAGTCCATGGGCCTCACCGTCCACACCGGTGTCGGCACCCAGGAGGTCGTGACCGGCGAGGACGGCCGCGTCAGCGGAATGCGGCTCTCCGACGGCTCCACCGTCGACACCGACCTCGTCGTCTTCTCCGCCGGCGTCCGTCCCCGCGACCAGCTGGCCCGCGACGCCGGTCTGGACGTCGGCGAGCGCGGCGGTATCGCGGTCGACGCCCGCTGCCGCACCTCCGACCCGCACGTCTACGCCATCGGCGAGTGCGCCCTGGCCGTCGACGGCCGCGTCTACGGTCTGGTCGCCCCCGGCTACGAGATGGCCGAGACCGCCGCCGACGACCTGCTGGGCCGGGAGAAAGAATTCACCGGAGCCGACCTCTCCACCAAGCTGAAGCTGCTCGGCGTGGACGTGGCCTCCTTCGGCGACGCCCACGGAAACACCCCCGACAGCCTCGACGTCGTCTGGTCCGACTCCCGCTCCGGCGTCTACAAGAAGCTGGTGGTCTCCCCCGACGGGGTCCTCCTCGGCGGGGTCCTGGTCGGCGACGCCGACTCCTACGGCCTGCTGCGCCCGCTCACCGGCAGCGTCCCGCCCGTCGCCCCCGAGCAGCTTGTCCTGCCCGCGGGCGTCGGCGCGCCCGTCGCGCTCGGGCCGTCCGCGCTCCCGGACCACGCGGTGATCTGCTCCTGCCACAACGTCACGAAGAAGGCCATCACCGCCTGCACCACCCTCCCCGAGGTCAAGAAGTGCACCAAGGCGGGTACCGGCTGCGGCTCCTGCCTCAAGGTCATCGGGCAGCTGCTCCCGGCCGCCGCCGACAAGGGGCTGTGCGGCTGCTTCCCGTACACCCGCGCCGAGCTCTACGAGATCGTCCGCACCCGCCGGCTGACCTCCTACGAGCAGATCCTCGACGGCCACGGCCGCCCCGAGGCGCGCGGCGGCGACGGCTGCGAGGTCTGCAAGCCCGCCGTCGGCTCGATCATCGCCTCGCTCGCGGCGACGCTCGGCGCGAGCGGCTACGTCCTGGACGGGGAGCAGGCCGCCCTCCAGGACACCAACGACCACTTCCTCGCGAACATGCAGCGCAACGGCTCCTACTCGGTCGTCCCGCGCATCCCCGGCGGTGAGATCACCCCCGACAAGCTGATCGTGATCGGCGAGGTCGCCCGCGACTTCGGGCTCTACACGAAGATCACCGGCGGTCAGCGGATCGACCTGTTCGGCGCGAGCGTTGACCAGCTCCCGCGGATCTGGGCCCGGCTCGTCGACGCAGGCTTCGAGTCCGGACACGCCTACGGGAAGGCCCTGCGGACGGTGAAGTCCTGCGTGGGGCAGACCTGGTGCCGCTACGGCGTCCAGGACAGCGTGCGGATGGCCATCGACCTGGAGCTGCGCTACCGGGGGCTGCGAGCCCCGCACAAGCTGAAGTCGGCGGTGTCGGGCTGTGCCCGCGAGTGCGCGGAGGCGCAGAGCAAGGACTTCGGGGTCATCGCGACGGCGAGCGGCTGGAACCTCTACGTGGGCGGCAACGGCGGTGCCACGCCGCGCCACGCCGACCTCCTCGCCCAGGACCTGTCGGACGCGGAACTGATCCGGCTGATCGACCGGTTCCTGATGTTCTACATCCGCACCGCCGACCGGCTGGAGCGGACCTCCACCTGGCTGGAGCGGCTGGAGGGCGGCCTGGACCACCTGCGGGACGTGGTCGTGCACGACTCGCTGGGGCTGTGCGCGGAGCTGGAGTCCCTGATGGCCGACCACGTGGCCCACTACCGGGACGAATGGGCCGAGACGCTCCAGGACCCGGAGCGGCTGCGCCGGTTCGTGTCCTTCGTGAACGCGCCCGGCGCCCCCGACCCGACCGTGCAGTTCGTCCCCGAGCGCGACCAGGTCAAGCCCGACCTGGCCGTCCTGACCATAGGAGGTGCCGTCCGATGACCGTGGAACTGCAAGTGGCGCAGGGCTGGCTGACGGTGTGCGAATTGTCGGCGCTCATCCCCGGGCGCGGGGTCGCGGCGCTGCTGCCCGACGGGAGCCAGGCCGCGGTGTTCGTCGACCGTGCGGGGCGTGCGTACGCCATCGGCAACCAGGACCCCTTCACCGGGGCGCAGGTGCTCTCGCGCGGTCTGGTGGGGGCCGCGGCGGGCCGGCCCTTCGTGGCCTCCCCGCTGCTCAAGCAGCGCTTCGACCTGGAGACGGGGCGCTGCCTGGACGACGAGGAGGTGGCGGTCCTCACCTACCCGGTGCGGACCGCCGCGACCTCCTGACCGGAGGGGTGGTGGGCCCGGCGGTCAGTCCTGCTTCTGGATCACGGCCGGGTCCATCCACATGATCTCCCACGTGTGGCCGTCGAGGTCGTCGAAGGCACGGCCGTACATGACGCCGTGGTCCTGGGCCGGACGGGGTTCGGTGGCGCCGGCCGCCAGGGCCCCGTCCACCAGCTCGTCGACCGCGGTGCGGCTCTCGGCGCTCAGACACAGGAGCACCTCGGACGTCTTCGTGGCGTCCGCGATCTCCTTGTGGGTGAAGTCCTTGTAGCGGGCCTCGGTGAGGAGCATCGCGACGATCGTGTCGCTGATGACCATGGAGGCGCAGTTCTCGTCGGTGAACTGGGCGTTGAAGGAGTAGCCCAGCTTGCCCCAGAAGGCCTTGCTGGCGTCCAGGTCCTTGACGGGCAGGTTGACGAAGATCATGGTCGCGGACATCGAGGTCCCTCTCTCTGCTGCTCGGTCGGTGCGTTCAATCGGTGCTTTCGAGAGGTAGACCGCGGGACCGGGGAAAACTCATCGCCGCTCGCGAAGTTTTTCTGAACTTTCCTGCCGGACCGACGACATCGCAGGTCAGGGCGGTATGCGCAGCTGGAGCACCGCGGGGCCCAGCAGGCCTGACCGGGTGGGACACCGGGCGGGGGAGCCTAAACCCCGGCCTCCGAGACAGGCCGGAACTGGTGGGTGCGGCCCGCCTGGCGGCCCGTACCGCGGACGGCCGGGCACGGGGTCTTCGCGGACGCGGCGCTGTGCGAACGCCGTCCGCCGCAGGCGGGTCCGACCCCGCGAATCCGCCCGGCGCCGATGCGGCCGGGTTCCGGAGGCCTTCGGTAAAGAAAGCCGCGGGCGCGCGGAAATCCCCGCCGCAGGATTGAACGCCGACCGGTCGCTCGGGCGTAATGAGGATTTGGCGCCACGTCAACTGGCGTCTCCTAGGTTCCTCGACGCGTGCGACCCCGCGTCCGACCGGCCGCGGGGCCTTCCTCCCACAGGAGTGACCGTGGAACGTCGTACCTTCCTGCGCGGCGCAGTGATCGGTTCGTCGGCCGCCGCCTTCGGCGGCACGTTGATGCACGGGGCGGCCTACGCGGCTCCCGCCCAGCCCGGGGCCGGCCCGTACGGGGCGCTCGGTGCCGCCGACGCCAACGGCATCATGCTCCCGAGCGGTTTCACCAGCCGGGTGATCGCCCGCTCGGGCCAGACCGTCAGCGGCACCTCGTACACCTGGCACAGCGCACCCGACGGCGGTGCCTGTTACACCGACGGCTCGGGCTGGATCTACGTGTCCAACTCGGAGATCAACCCCTCCGGCGGCGCGAGCGCGGTGAGGTTCAACTCCTCCGGCACCGTCACCGGCGCGTACCGGATCCTCTCGAACACCCGGCAGAACTGCGCCGGCGGCAAGACACCGTGGAACACCTGGCTGTCCTGCGAGGAGGTCGACCGCGGCTTCGTCTATGAATCCGACCCGTACGGCGTGAACGCGGCCGTCCAGCGCCCGGCGATGGGCCGCTTCAAGCACGAGGCGGCCGCGGCGGACCCGGTCCGCCAGGTGATCTACCTGACGGAGGACGAGACGAGCGGCTGCTTCTACCGCTTCGTCCCCACCACCTGGGGCGACCTCTCCTCCGGCACCCTCCAGGTGCTCAAGGCCGGAACGGCCACCTCCGGCTCCTTCACCTGGCAGAACGTCCCGGACCCGGACGGCTCCCCGACGGTGACCCGCAGCCAGGTCTCCGGCTCCAAGAAGTTCAACGGCGGCGAGGGCTGCCACTACGCCAACGACACCGTCTGGTTCACCACCAAGGGCGACAACCGGGTCTGGCAGCTCAACCTCGCGAACAACACGTACGAGCTGGCCTACGACGACTCGCTCGTACCCGGCGGCGCCGCCCCGCTGACGGGCGTCGACAACGTCACCGGCTCCTCGTACGGCGACCTGTACGTCGCCGAGGACGGCGGCAACATGGAGATATGCGTGATCACCCCGGACGACGTGGTGGCGCCCTTCCTGCGGATCACCGGCCAGTCCTCCTCCGAGATCACCGGCCCGGCCTTCTCGCCCGCCGGCAACCGCCTCTACTTCTCCAGCCAGCGCGGTACGAGCGGCAGCTCCTCCGGCGGCATCACCTACGAGGTGACGGGCCCCTTCCGCACCTGACGGCCGTCCCGGCGGCCCCCCGGCCCGCCCCGGGCCGGGGGGCCGCCGGCGTCTCACGACGCCACCGCCCCGCCCTTGAGGAGCGCCGCTCCCAGCGGCGTCACGGTGTGCAGGACCGCGTTGCCGCGGCGCAGGGTGGTGACCAGGCCCGCCTCGCGCATCACGCAGGCGTGCTGGCTCGCGGAGGCCAGCGAGACGCCGGCCCGGCGGGCCAGCTCGCTGGTGGTTGCACCGTCCCCTATGGCCCGCAGCACGACCGAGCGGGTGTGCCCGACCAGCTTGCCCAGGGTGCGCTGGCGCTGGTCCTCCGCGGGCCGGGCCGCCTCGCCGCTCCCCGGCGCGGAGGCCAGCTGCGCGGCGGCCGGGTAGACCAGCACCGGCGGCAGCTCCGGGTCGTGCAGGGTCACGGCGGTGCGCCGGCAGAAGAAGGACGGCTGGAGCAGCAGCCCGCGCCCCCGCAGCCGTACGTCCCGGTCCACGGGGTAATCGCATTCCAGTACCGGGGCCCGCCAGCGCAGCATGGGCGGCAGCGAGGCCAGCAGCTCGTCGGCTCCGCCGTCGAGCAACGCGCGGCCGCGTGCCGCCCGTTCGGCTTCTATCTGGGCCTGTATGTGGGTCCAGTACGGCTCCACGGCGGCCCGGTGGTAGGCGCGCAGCTCGCCCATCAGCCTCGGGAGCTGCTTGGTGCCGCCCTCCATGAAGTCCCGCAGCCGCGGTGTCGTGGGCGCTCCGGCGCCCAGCAGCTGGAGCTCGCGGCGCATGCGCTCGGGACGGATCCCGCGCAGCGCGTCGAGGCCCACGTCCCACCCGTACTGTCCCTCCACAGGGGTCAGGAAATCGGGGAAATAACCGCGGCTCGGTATGAGCATACCGAGCGTGCGTGTTTCACTGTTCAACCTGCTCCGGGTTTCCGTACGCCATTCACCGAACAACCGGGCGTCGCGCCGGTCTCTTAAGCGGTGAAAGCTGAGAATCGTTTCCCACAACGCATCGGGACGCCCTGCCATCCGTACGCGTGCCAGGTCCACTCCAGTGAAATGGATACGCAGCACCGAACCCCCACCTGTGCAACCGCAATCCCCCCGCCCCATGAGTATGCACGCAGTCACACGTGGTCACCACGCCCTTTCGGCCACAGTTGAAACCCCTTTCGGCAGGGGCGTGACAACCGAAATCCTGTACTCCGCCGGGCACACTCCGGTGCGACCGAAACGCTCCGCGAAGGCCGTGGGGGGCTTTGCGGGGCCTGGCGGTCGGTCGCACTGGGAAGCGCCGACGTGCCCGGCAGAATGACAGCGGCGGTGGACGGGTGGGGATCCGTCCACCGCCTGCTGGCGTAAAGATTTATTGAACAACAAATTGAGGCGCGCCCGCCCCCGGGCAGTCAGGGAACCCGGGGACAGGCGCGGTCTTATGGGGCCCTTGGGGGGCCCGGCGGGGTCAGCGGCTGTCGCTGCCCTTCGCCTCGGCGGCCGCACGACCGGCCTCCAGGCGCGCCACCGGAATCCGGAAGGGCGAGCAGGAGACGTAGTCGAGGCCGACCTCGTGGAAGAAGTGGACGGACTCGGGGTCACCGCCGTGCTCGCCGCAGACGCCGAGCTTGAGGTCGGGGCGGGTGGCCCGGCCCAGCTTGGCCGCGTGCCGGACCAGCGAGCCGACGCCGTCCTTGTCGATGGTCTCGAACGGCGAGACCCCGAAGATGCCCTTCTCCAGGTACGCGGTGAAGAAGCTGGCCTCGACGTCGTCGCGAGAGAAGCCCCACACCGTCTGGGTCAGGTCGTTCGTACCGAAGGAGAAGAACTGCGCGGCCTCGGCGATCTGGTAGGCGGTCAGCGCGGCGCGCGGCAGCTCGATCATGGTGCCGATGGTCAGCTTGAGGCTGGTGCCCGTGGCGGCCTCGACGTCGGCGATGACCTGGTCGGCCTCGTCGCGGACGATCTCCAGTTCCTGGACGGTGCCCACGAGCGGGACCATGATCTCGGCGCGCGGGTCGCCCTTGGCGTTCTTGCGCTCGGCAGCGGCCTCCGCGATCGCCCGCACCTGCATCTTGAACAGACCGGGGATGACCAGGCCGAGGCGGACACCGCGCAGACCCAGCATCGGGTTCTGCTCGTGCAGCTTGTGGACCGCCTGGAGCAGGCGCAGGTCGTTCTCGTTGGCGTCCTTGCGGGACTCGGCGAGGGCGACGCGCACCGACAGCTCGGTGATGTCGGGCAGGAACTCGTGCAGCGGCGGGTCGAGCAGGCGGACGGTGACGGGCAGGCCGTCCATCGCCTCGAAGAGCTCGACGAAGTCCTTCTTCTGCAGCGGCAGGAGGGCACTCAGTGCCTCCTCACGCTCCTCGTCGGTGTCCGCGAGGATGAGTCGCTCCACCAGTTCACGGCGCTCACCGAGGAACATGTGCTCGGTGCGGCACAGGCCGATGCCCTGGGCGCCGAAGCGGCGGGCGCGCAGCGCGTCCTCGGCGTTGTCGGCGTTGGCGCGCACCCGCAGGCGGCGGACGCGGTCCGCGTACGCCATGATCCGGTGCACGGCGGCGACGAGCTCGTCGGCGTCGTCGGCGCCGGCGTGCATGCGGCCCTCGAAGTACTCGACGACCGGGGAGGGTACGACGGGTACCTCACCGAGGTAGACCTTGCCCGTGGAGCCGTCGATGGAGACGACGTCGCCCTCTTCGATGACCGTCTCGCCGACCGTCATGCGGCGGCGCTTGGTGTCGACGTCGAGCTCCTCGGCGCCGCAGACACAGGTCTTGCCCATGCCGCGGGCGACGACGGCCGCGTGAGAGGTCTTGCCGCCGCGCGAGGTCAGGATGCCCTCGGAGGCGATCATGCCGTCCAGGTCGTCCGGGTTGGTCTCGCGACGGATCAGGATGACCTTCTCGCCGGAGCGGGACCACTTGACGGCCGTGTAGGAGTCGAAGACGGCCTTGCCGACCGCCGCGCCCGGGGAGGCGGCGATGCCGCGGCCGAGCAGGGTGGTCTTGGCGCCCTCGTCGAAGCGCGGGAACATCAGCTGCGCCAGCTGGTGGCCGCTGACGCGCTGGAGGGCCTCGGCCTCGTCGATCAGGCCCTGGTCCACGAGCTGGGTGGCGATGCGGAAGGCGGCGCCGGCGGTGCGCTTGCCGACACGGGTCTGGAGCATCCACAGCTGACCGCGCTCGATCGTGAACTCGATGTCGCAGAGGTCCTTGTAGTGGTTCTCCAGCGTCGTCATGATCGTCATGAGCTGGTCGTACGAGGCCTTGTCGATGGACTCCAGGTCCGCAAGCGGCACGGTGTTGCGGATGCCCGCGACGACGTCCTCGCCCTGGGCGTTCTGGAGGTAGTCGCCGTAGACGCCCGCGTGGCCGCTGGCGGGGTCGCGGGTGAAGGCGACGCCGGTGCCGGAGTCGGGGCCCAGGTTGCCGAAGACCATCGAGCAGACGTTGACCGCGGTGCCCAGGTCGCTGGGGATGCGCTCCTGGCGGCGGTAGAGCTTGGCGCGGTCGGTGTTCCACGAGTTGAAGACGGCCTCGACGGCGAGGTCCATCTGCTCGCGGGCGTCCTGCGGGAACTCGCGGCCGGCCTCCTTCGACACGATCTTCTTGAAGACCTTGACGAGCTTCTTCAGGTCGGCGGCGTCGAGGTCGGTGTCGACGGTGACCTTCTTGGCGGCCTTGGCCTCGTCGAGGGCGTCCTCGAAGAGCTCGCCCTCGACGCCGAGGACGGTCTTGCCGAACATCTGGATCAGGCGGCGGTACGAGTCCCACGCGAAGCGCTCGTCGCCGGCCTGGGAGGCGAGGCCGGCGACCGACTCGTCGGAGAGGCCGATGTTCAGGACGGTGTCCATCATGCCGGGCATCGAGAACTTGGCACCGGAACGCACGGAGACCAGCAGCGGGTCGTCCGACTGTCCGAGCTTCTTGCCCATCTTCGACTCCAGGGCCGCAAGGTGGGCGCTGACCTCGTCGCGCAGCGCGGCCGGGGCCGAGCCGCTCTCGAGGTAGACCTTGCAGGCCTCGGTGGTGATGGTGAAGCCGGGAGGGACCGGCAGACCCAGGTTGGTCATCTCGGCGAGGTTGGCACCCTTGCCGCCGAGAAGGTCCTTGAGGTCGCGGTTGCCCTCGGTGAAGTCGTAGACGAACTTCTGATCTTTGTTTTCCGACACGGGTCTCGACTCCTCGAGGCTCGGTGGCTGCCCTGACGGCCAGGAACATACCCAGATCGAAGGCTTCTGGGTACGTCCACTTGGCCGTCATGCGGCCGTAACCACCCGTGCGCCAGCAGATCGAAAGTAACTCAGGGGTAACCAGAAAGCACCAAGAGCGTTCAGGTCCCGAAGGGAGAGGGGGCCACTGAGGCTTGTTCACGCTCGGATGAGCGATCATCGATACATTTGCATTCAAGTATTGAACACACAAAGGGTGGCACCCAGTGCCACCCTTTGAAAGTCTTACCCGTGACTTATCTGCTCATCTGAGCGAAACCTCTCCCATGCGTGGCGTATATCACGCACCACGGAGGGCGATTTGTCAGCCTCCAGAGGTGTCCAGTTCCGCGTCCTCGCCCACGCCCGCGCAGTCGTACGGATCCCTCAGCCAGCCGTCAGGCAGGACAACTCGGTTGTTTCCGGACGTCCGGCCGCGCGGACCGTCGGCACTCTCCGGCCATGCTTGATCCAAGTCGAGCTCGCTCAGATGAGCGTCCAACTCGGCCAGCGAAGAGGTCACCGCGAGCTTCTTGCGCATCTCGGACCCGACCGAGAAGCCCTTGAGGTACCAAGCGACGTGCTTACGGAAGTCGATCACGCCGCGGGCCTCGTCGCCGATCCACTCCCCCAGCAGCTGGGCGTGCCGGTGCATGCTCCGGGCCACCTCGCGCAGGGTGGGCCGGTGGAAGTCCTCCGGCCGCCCCTCGAAGGCCGCCACCAGGTCGTTGAACAGCCACGGCCGCCCCAGGCAGCCTCGGCCCACGACCACGCCGTCGCAGCCGGTCTCGCGGACCATGCGCAGCGCGTCCTCGGCGCACCAGATGTCTCCGTTGCCGAGGACCGGTATCTCCGGCACGTGCTCCTTGAGCCGCGCGATGGCGTCCCAGTCGGCGGTGCCGCCGTAGTGCTGCGCGGTGGTCCGTCCGTGCAGGGCGATGGCGGTGACCCCCTCCTCGACGGCGATGCGGCCCGCGTCGAGGTAGGTGAGGTGGTCGTCGTCGATGCCCTTGCGCATCTTCATGGTCACGGGCAGGTCGCCGGCCCCGGCAACGGCCTCGCGCAGGATCGCGCGCAGCAGGTTGCGCTTGTACGGCAGCGCCGAGCCGCCGCCCTTTCGGGTGACCTTGGGGACGGGGCAGCCGAAGTTGAGGTCGATGTGGTCGGCCCGGTCCTCCTCGACGATCATGCGGACCGCTTTGCCCACCGTCACCGGGTCGACCCCGTACAGCTGAATCGACCGGGGCTTCTCGGTCTCGTCGAAGTGGATCAGCTGCATGGTCTTCTCATTGCGCTCGACCAGGGCGCGGGTCGTGATCATCTCGCTCACGAACAGCCCCTTGCCGCCCGAGAACTCCCGGCAGAGGGTACGGAACGGGGCATTGGTGATGCCGGCCATGGGCGCGAGCACCACCGGGGGCTGCACGGTGTGCGGGCCGATCGCGAGAGGCGGAGGGAGCGTGGTCATCCGCCCATTGTCCCGCATGCCGAGGGGGACGGGCGGACGTAGCATCGGCGCATGATCGAGCCGAGTCACCGGCAGCGCACGATCGTCCTGGCGATCTGCTGCATGAGCCTGCTCATCGTCAGCCTCGACAACACCGTGCTCAACGTCGCGCTCCCGTCGATGCGCCGCGAGCTCGACGCCTCGGTCGCGGGGCTGCAGTGGACCATCGACGCGTACACGCTCGTCCTCGCCTCGCTGCTGATGCTCATGGGCTCCACGGCCGACCGGATCGGCCGCCGCAAGGTGTTCGTCGCCGGTCTGCTGGCCTTCGGGCTGGGCTCGCTGCTCTGCTCCCTCGCGCCGAGCCTCGGCTGGCTCATCGTCTTCCGGATGGTGCAGGCGGTCGGCGGCGCGATGCTCAACCCGGTCGCGATGTCGATCATCACCAACACCTTCACCGATCCGGCCGAGCGGGCCCGGGCCATCGGCGTGTGGGGCGCGGTCGGAGGCATCTCGATGGCCGCGGGCCCCCTGATCGGCGGGGTGCTGGTGGACTCCGTGGGCTGGCGCTCGATCTTCCTGATCAACCTGCCGATCGGCCTGGCGGCGCTCGTGCTGACCCTGCGCCACATCCCGGAGTCCCGGGCGGCCCGGCCGCGCCGCCCCGACCCGCTGGGTCAGGTGCTGGTGATCACACTGCTCGGCAGCCTGACGTACGGGATCATCGAGGCGCCCGCCGCAGGCTGGCGCTCGCCGCTGATCATGGGGTGCGCGGTGGTGGCCGTCGCCTCGCTCGTGGGCCTGCTGGTCCACGAGCCCCGGCGCGCGGAGCCGCTGATCGACCTCCGGTTCTTCCGGAGCGCGCCCTTCAGCGGCTCGACGGTGATCGCGATCAGCGCCTTCGCCGGGCTGGCCGGCTTCCTCTTCCTGAACACGCTCTACCTCCAGGACGTCCGGGGGCTCAGCGCCCTGCACGCGGGGCTCTACATGCTGCCGATGGCCGGCCTGACCGTGCTCTTCGCCCCACTGGCGGGGCGGCTGGTCGGCAGCCGGGGGCCGCGGATCTGCCTGTTGATCGCGGGAGTGGCGATGGCGGCGAGCGGGCTGCTGTTCGCCCTGTTCGAGGCGGAGACGTCCAACCCGCTCCTGTTCACCGGGTACGTGCTGTTCGGGCTCGGCTTCGGCATGGTGAACGCGCCGATCACCAATACGGCCGTGTCCGGGATGCCTCGCTCCCAGGCGGGTGTCGCGGCCGCCATCGCCTCCACCAGCCGGCAGACGGGCGGCACACTGGGCGTCGCGGTCATCGGCTCGGTCCTGGCGGCCGGCCTGGCCGGCGGCCAGGACTTCTCCGGGGCCGCCCAGCCGGCCTGGTGGATCATCACGCTGTGCGGGCTGCTCGTCCTGGTCGTGGGCGCGGCGACGAGCGGCACCTGGGCCCGCGGGACGGCGGAACGCACGGCCCGCACCCTGGAGGAGACCAGCGGACCCGCCGCGGCCGTGGGGTCTGCGCGCGGCTAAGGGCTGTCCCGGCGGGCGCGCGACGACAGCCACGGCACCTCGCCGCGTTGTCGGAACGCCCGGATACGCCCCAGTATCAGCACGCTCTTGCGCCTTGCGATGCACCGCGTCTGACGCCGCGCGCTTGAACCACCGGCGCTCACGGGACAGCCCATGGGCAGTGTCTTTCGGACCTTGCCGGACGGCGGCCTCTACTCGCCGCAGTCGAAGTCCTCGGCCGAGGTGTTGACCCGGTCCAGAAGGGCGCGCAGACGGTCGCGTTCCTGGACCGACAGGCTCGCGAACATGCCGTCCTCGACCTCGTCCAGGGCTGCGTTCGTCTTCGCCAGAGCGGCTTGCCCGGCGAGGGTGATGGCCACGTTGTGGCGGCGGCGGTCGGCGGGGTCGCGGCGGCGCTCTGCGAGGCCTTCGCCCTCCAGGTCGTTCAGGACCCCGACGAGCACGCTCGGGTCGACCTCCAGCCGGTCGGCGAGCGTCCGCTGGCTGATGGGGCCGCCTTCGAGGTGCATCAGCGTCATCGCGTGCCGCGGGGTGAGGCCGGCCGCGCCGAGAGCCTGCTTCATGCGGGTCTGGGTGACCGCTCCGTGCCAGGCGAGCAGCAGGCCCAGTCGCTGCGGGGGGTGCGATCCGTCCTGGTCTGCCGTCATGGTCAACATCGTAGCGCCTGAGAAATGATTGCGTCAGGCAGATCGTTGATGCTATCCAATGATCTGACACTCTCAATCATTGGAGATCTTCATGCTCATCGCCTACGCCGTGGTCGGCGGGCTGCTCGCCCTCGCGCTGGCCGCTTCCGCCACCTTCACCCTGCAGCGCAACGACCAGATCGTCGCGAGCATGCGGAAGGTCCAGGTCCCCGACTCCTGGCTGCCACGACTGGCCACACTCAAGGCCGCCGGCGCGATGGGCCTGGTCGCGGGCCTGTGGGTCACTCCGCTCGGCGTGGCCGCCGCGGCCGGCGTGACCCTCTACTTCATCGGCGCCGTCATCAGCCACCTGCGGGTCAAGGACTACGAGCTCGCACCGGCGGCCGGCCTCGCGCTGGTCGCCGCGGCGGCAATGACTTTGCGCATCCTCGCCTGACCGACACTGACGGGTGACAGATATTGAAATCTGTCACCCGTCCTGCCATTCTCGTTCCATGACCAGGAACGAGAGCATCGATGCGACCACCGCCGACCCGGTCGGCACCACCACGACGACCACGGCCCGCCCGCGGCGCCTCGGCAGCACCGGCCCCTGTGTCTTTCCGCTCGGGCTGGGCTGCATGGGGATGTCCGCCCTCTACGGAGAAGCCGACCGCGCCGAGTCCATCGCGACCGTCCACGCGTACCTGGACGCCGTCCCCGAGGGCACGAACACGCTGCTGGACACCGGCGACTTCTACGGCATGGGCCACAACGAGCTGCTGATCAGCGAAGCCCTCCGCACGGCGTCCGCGGCGGCCCGCGACCGGGCGCTGACCAGCGTCAAGTTCGGCGCGCTGCGCACGGTCGAGGGCGGCTTCGCCGGCTATGACGGCCGCCCCGAGGCCGTCAGGAACTTCCTGGCCTACTCGCTCCAGCGGCTCGGCCGGGACCACATCGACATCTACCGGATCGCCCGCGTGGACCCGGACGTGCCGATCGAGGAAACCGTCGGAGCCATCGCCGAAGCGGTCCAGGCCGGGCACGTGCGTCACATCGGCCTCTCGGAGGTCGGCGCCGACACCCTGCGCCGGGCCGCCGCCGTGGCCCCGATCTGCGACCTCCAGATCGAGTACTCACTGATCTCGCGCGGAATCGAGGACGAGATCCTGCCGACCGCCCGCGAGCTCGGCATCGGCGTCACGGCATACGGGGTGCTGTCCCGCGGCCTGATCAGCGGCCACTTCACCCGCGACCGAACCCTGGCCCCGGGCGACTTCCGCGGGATGAGCCCCCGCTTCCAGGGCGAGAACCTCGACCGCAACCTGGACCTCGTCGACGCCCTGCGCAAGGTCGCCGACGACAAGGGCGTGAGCGTCGCCCAGATCGCCATAGCCTGGGTGCTCTCGCGCGGTGAGGACATCGTGCCGCTGGTGGGCGCCCGGCGCCGCGACCGCCTCACCGAGGCACTGGGTGCCATGGACCTCACCCTCAGCCCGGCAGACCTGGCCGCCGTCGAGGAGGCCGTGCCCGCCGGTGCGGCGGCGGGCGAGCGCTATCCGGCAGCGCAGATGGCCCACCTCGACAGCGAGCACTGAGCTGGCGGTACGGTCGTACCCATGCCACCCGCTGCCGCCGAGCCCCTCACCCCCGAGCGCATCCTCGAAACCACCGAGGAGGTGCTGCGTCGCTTCGGCCCCACCAAGGCGACCGTGGTGGACGTGGCGCGCGCCCTGGGAGTGAGCCACGGCAGCGTCTACCGGCACTTCCCCTCGAAGGCCGCGCTGCGCGAGGCCGTCACCGACCGCTGGCTCGCCAAGAGCGTCGTCGTGCTGGAGCGGATCGCCTCGGCCCCCGCCGAGAGCGCACCCTCCAAGCTGGAGGCGTGGCTGGAGGCGCTGTTCGCGGCCAAGCGCCACAAGGCCGGCGACGATCCGGAGCTGTTCGCGACGTACACGGTGCTCCTCGCCGAGAACAGCGGGACGGTGGAGCAGCATCTGACCGAGCTGATCGACCAGTTGGCCCGGATCATCGCGCAGGGCGTCGCCGACGGTTCCCTCGCGGCACCCGACGTGCCGGCCGCGGCCCGCGCGGTCTTCGACGCCACCGGCCGTTTCCACGACCCGCAGTACGCGGCGGAATGGTTCTCCCCCACCATCCTCGCGGAGTTCGAGGCGGTCACCGCTCTGGTGATCAGGGGCCTGCGCGCCTGAGGCACCTCCGGCACCCGCCGGACATCCCGAACGGGCCGTCCGGCGCGGCTTTGTGATCATTTTTGGCGCGCCCACCTTGTCCGTACGCTGTCAAGGTTCTTACGGTTCCCCTACTACGTACGACAACGCCGCGGCGAGGTCCCCATGACCGACGACGACGTCCACGCCGACCGCTACCTGATCGCCGACGAGGTCATGGCCGAGGCCGGCTACTCCTGG